>NZ_BSCM01000005.1:0-261976 GCF_027924865.1 Enterobacter sp. 200527-13 | reverse complement strand
TAGTGTCCGAAGACATTAAGAATCCATGTCACTTTGAGTGCCCACACAGATTGTCTGATAAATTGTTAAAGAGCAGTGCCGCTTCGTTTTCGCTGCGGCGCGGGGTGTGCATATTACGCTTTCCCGCTTCAGAGTCAAGCATTTATTTTCGCTTATCTCTGCTGACCCGGCGGCGTGTGTGCCGTTGTTCCGTGTCAGTGGAGGCGCATTATAGGGAGTTATTCTGAAGTGACAAGAGGAAATTCAAAAAAAGTTTCTGTCCGTGTTTTTTTTCACCAACAGGGGTGAAATCAAGCTACAAATTGTTCTATTTGATGTATCTGCAACCACAATAACACCCGAGGTGGCATAATTATCAGCATGAATCTTTAAGGAATAAACGCGATGCCATTAAGCGCACAACAACTGGCTGCCCAAAAAAACCTGTCGTATGTGCTGGCAGAAAAACTGGCTCAGCTGATTTTAGCGGGTAAATATGCCCCGGGGAGCATCCTGCCGGGTGAAATGGAGTTGGGTGAGCAGTTTGGGGTGAGCCGTACCGCCGTTCGCGAAGCGGTGAAAACCTTAACGGCAAAAGGCATGGTGCTTCCGCGTCCTCGCATTGGTACGCGTGTGATGCCACAGAGCAACTGGAACTTCCTCGATCAGGAACTGCTCTCATGGTGGATGACGGAAGATAACTTTCATCAGGTTGTCGATCACTTCCTGGTGATGCGCAGCAGTCTTGAACCTCAGGCCTGCCTCCTTGCCGCCACGCTCGGGACGGCAGAACAGAAAGCGCAGCTCAATGCCCTGATGGAAGAGATGGTGTTCCTGAAAAAACACTTCAACCGCGAACGCTGGATTGAGGTCGATATGGCCTGGCATGAACACATCTATATGATGAGCGCCAATCCGTTCCTGACATCCTTTGCCTCTTTATTCCATTCGGTATACCACACCTACTTTACCTCTATTACGCAAGACGAAGTGGTAAAGCTGGATTTGCACCAGGCGATTGTTGATGCCATTCAGGAGAGCGACGGGCAGCGAGCCCAGGATGCATGCCAGGCATTGCTGGCCGCGCCAACCCACCAGCAGGTACATAAATGAGAGAGAAAAAAGCGCGCAGCATGGCCGGATTGCCGTGGATTGCAGCCATGGCGTTCTTTATGCAGGCACTGGATGCCACCATCCTCAACACAGCGCTACCCGCGATTGCACAAAGCCTTAACCGATCCCCGCTGGCGATGCAGTCCGCCATCATCAGTTATACCCTGACTGTCGCGATGCTCATTCCGGTGAGCGGCTGGCTGGCTGACCGCTTCGGCACCCGCAAAATATTCATGCTGGCTGTGACGCTCTTTACGCTCGGCTCTTTGGCCTGTGCGCTGTCAACGTCTCTTACAGAGCTGGTCATCTTCCGTGTTCTTCAGGGCGTTGGCGGGGCGATGATGATGCCCGTGGCGCGTCTGGCGTTACTGCGCGCCTATCCGCGCAGTGAACTGCTTCCTGTGCTCAACTTTGTCACAATGCCCGGCCTGGTCGGCCCCATACTGGGTCCGGTTCTCGGCGGGGTATTCGTCACCTGGGCAAGCTGGCACTGGATCTTCCTGATTAATATTCCCATTGGCGTCGCGGGGCTGCTTTATGCCCGCAAATATATGCCGAACTTCACCACCCCAAGACGCCGTTTCGATATGCGTGGTTTTTTCCTGTTTGGCCTGAGCCTGGTGCTCTTCTCCAGTGGGATGGAGCTGTTTGGTGAGAAGATCGTGGCGACATGGATTGCACTCTCCGTCATCCTCGGCGGTATTTTGCTGTTCCTTCTTTATATACGTCATGCACGCCGTCACCCGACGCCGTTAATTTCTCTGTCGCTGTTTAACACCCGAACGTTTTCCGTGGGGATTGCGGGCAACATTGCCTCACGCCTGGGGACGGGCTGCGTGCCGTTCCTGATGCCACTGATGCTGCAGGTGGGTTTCGGCTACCCGGCTCTGATTGCCGGTTGCATGATGGCACCCACGGCGATGGGCTCTATTCTGGCCAAATCAACCGTCACGCAGGTGTTGCGCTGGTTTGGCTATCGTAAGACGCTGGTAGGTGTAACGGTCTTTATCGGGCTGATGATCGCGCAGTTCTCCCTGCAATCCGCCTCTTTACCGGTCTGGATGCTGATCCTGCCCCTGTTTGTGCTGGGAATGGCCATGTCGACACAGTTCACGTCGATGAACACCATCACCCTCGCCGACCTGACCGACGATAACGCCAGTAGCGGCAACAGCGTGCTGGCAGTGACTCAGCAGTTATCGATCAGTCTGGGGGTGGCCGTCAGTGCGGCGGTGCTGCGGTTTTATGAAGGTTTTGACAGCGCAAACACCGTCGAACAGTTCCACTATACCTTTATTACCATGGGCGCACTCACCGTCGTGTCGGCGCTGGTCTTTATGCTGTTAAAACCCAAAGATGGCCGCAACCTGATCAAAGAGCGCCACAAAGCAAAGGCTAAACCGAACCCCGTTCCATCAGAACAGGAGTAAGCTGCAGACGTTGCTGCTGCAGGCCGGGCTCGGCCATTCGGTGGATAAGCACATCGATGGCCAGCTCGCCCAGTTCATCTTTTGGCTGATGAATCGTGGTGAGCGGCGGCGTCATGTAGCGGGCCAGTTCAATGTCATCGTAACCAATCACCGCCATATCGTGTGGAACACGCAGTCCCGCCTGATATAACGCCTGATACGCGCCAAACGCCATCGCATCGTTGCCGATAAACACAGCCTGCGGACGCTGCGCTTGCGACAGCAATTTCTGCATAGCTTCAAAGCCGCCGTTAAATTCGAAATCACCGGTAATACGGTAGCCATCCGGAACAGTAAGCCCCGCCCGCGCCATCGCAGAAAGATACCCCTCAAGACGCAAACGCGCCGGGGTTTTATCCAGGGGGCCGGTAATGCAGGCGATGCGGGTATAGCCTTTATCGATCAGATACTGGGTGGCCATGTCACCTCCCAGCAGCGAGTTATCCTGAATGAGATCGCTGGTACCGTCGAACGGCGCCCAGTCCATCATCACCGTGGGAATAGAAGGGTAGCGCTGAATAATCTCTTTCGAGGGCTGATGTGTTTCGGTACACAGCAGCAGTAACCCGTCGACGCGTTTTTGCATCAGCGTCTCCAGGTTGCGGTTCATTCGCTGCTCATCCCCTTCGGTATTGCACAGCACCAGGCTGTAACCACGCTCGAAGCAGCTGCGTTCGACACCGCGAACAAGTTCAGAATAAAAGGGGTTGGTACTGGCGGTGATCAGCATGCCGATGGTGCGCGTCTGGTTGAGCTTGAGGCTGCGCGCCAGCGCGGACGGCGCATAGTTGAGATCTTTAACCGCGGCTTCGACTTTTTCCCGAATCGCCTCGCTAACGAAGCGATCGTTATTAATGACGTGGGAGACTGTCGACGTAGAAACGCCCGCCTGGCGGGCGACATCTTTCATTGTGGCCAAGCGTTACCCCTGCTGACTTAAGAATTCATCAATCTCTTTACGCCACGGAACGGAAGGCTGAGCACCTTTGCGCGTTACGGCAATCGCCGCGGCGGCATGGGCAAAGCGGATAGCATCATCCATTCTCTTGCCTTCCAGCAGCGCAGTCACCAATGCACCGTTAAAGGTATCTCCCGCCGCGATGGTATCAATCGCCTTAACCTTAAAGCCCGGCACGCGACGGCCTTCCCCGTTTACGCTGGCCCACACTCCACGACTGCCAAGGGTAATGATAACGGTGCCGATGCCTTTATCGTGCAGCACTTTCGCCGCCCGCGCGGCGTCGTCATCATTTTCAACGCGAACGCCTGTCAGTTTCTCCGCTTCAGTTTCGTTCGGGGTAATGATATCCACCAGCACCAGCAGCTCGTCTGATAATACCCGCGCAGGCGCAGGATTGAGTACGACAGTGGTATGATTTTGATGCGCTATCGCTGCGGCCGCCAGGACGCTTTCAACGGGTGATTCCAGCTGCATCAGAAGCGCTTCGGCATTCGCGATGATCTCGCGCTGCGCGTTCACCCGCTCAGTGGTCAGCGCGGCGTTAGCCCCCGCATGAATACCGATGACATTCTCACCTTCCGCGTTGACGAAAATCAGCGCCACGCCGGTTGATTCCCCTTCGACAACGCTGACAGGCGCAATATCAATGTTATCGCTGGCCAGCTGTTTGCGTACGCGCTCACCGGTATCGTCATCACCTGTGCAGGCAATAAAGGCGATCTTCGCCCCACTGCGTCCTGCGGCGACGGCCTGGTTGGCGCCCTTACCGCCGAATGCCACCTGATACTGATTACCGGTGACGGTTTCGCCCGGTGTCGGGAACGATTCAAGGTTAAGAATGTGATCGGCATTGATACTGCCAAGGACGACAAGATTGCCTGCGGTTTTCATGGTTGAGGTGTCCATCTGAGAGCGCCACCGGTGTGACCCGGTGGCGTATGCCACACTTTTCTTTATAGGGTGTCCCTCAGGCAGCCAGCGACTGCCTGATTCGCCTTTTACTGCTTGATGACCAGTTTCAGGTCAACAGGATATTTGGCCTGAACTTTTTCGCCCTTCAGCACTTTATCAGCAGTCTGCACGCCCGTTGCGCCGATCTGCTCAGGCAGCTGAGCGATGGTCGCCGCCAGTTTGCCATCTTTTACTGCTTTTTCACCATCCGGCGTGCCGTCAAATCCGACAACCATCACATCAGATTTACCTGCGGTCTGCAGAGCACGCAGCGCGCCCAGCGCCATTTCGTCGTTCTGTGCGAACACAGCCTGCACGTCAGGGTGCGCGGTCAGCAGGTTCTGCATCACGTTCAGACCTTTCGTGCGGTCGAAGTCAGCAGGCTGGCTGGCCAGTACGTTAAATTTGTGCGCTGCAACAGCCTGCTGGAAGCCTTCACCACGCTCACGCGCCGCTGACGTACCGGCAATACCCTGCAGTTCGATAACTTTCGCGCCTTCACCCGCTTTCTTCGCGATGTAGTCACCCGCGATTTTGCCACCCAGTACGTTATCAGAAGCGATGTGGCTGACTACGTCGCCTTTCGTCGCCTGACGGTCAAGGGTGATGACCGGGATCTTCGCCTGGTTTGCCATCTTCACGGCGTTACCCACGGCGTCAGAATCCGTTGGGTTGATCAGCAGGATTTTGGTGCCACGTACGGTTAAGTCCTGAACGTTTGCCAGCTCTTTCGCCGGGTTGTTCTGAGAGTCCAGCACCACCAGGTTGTAGCCCAGTTTGTCAGCTTCTTTCTGTGCACCGTCCTTCAGAGAGACGAAGAACGGGTTGTTCAGCGTGGAGATAACCAGCGCGATGGTGTCTTTCGCCATTGCGTTAGCACTTACGGTTGCGCTCAGCGCGACAGCAGAAACCAGGGTAGCCAGTTTTTTCATGTTCATATCTAAGATGTCCTGTAGTGTCGTCAGTTACTGTTTTTTGTTGTCTACCAGGACCGCCAGCAAAATCACCACTGCTTTAACGATCATCTGGTAATAGGAGGAAACACCTAATAAATTCAAACCATTATTCAGGAAACCAAGGATCAGTGCGCCGATCAATGTCCCAACAATGCGACCTTTACCGCCCGCAAGACTCGTACCGCCCAGAACGACTGCCGCAATGGCATCCAGCTCATACCCCGTCCCCGCCGTTGGCTGCGCAGAAGAGAGGCGCGCCACTTCGATGATGCCTGCCAGAGAGGCCAGCAGACCACACAGCGAATAGACGATGATTTTGACTTTATTGACGCTGATCCCGGACAGACGCGTTGCCGCTTCGTTACCGCCCAGCGCATAGATATAACGACCCAGACGGGTGTGATGCAGCATGTACCACGCCGCGAGGAAAACGATAGCCATGATCCAGACCGGCGTCGGGATACCCAGCGGACGACCAATACCGAACCAGCCAAACAGATCGGCGTTATCCGTAAAGCCGGTATTTACCGGACTGCCGTTGGTATAAACCATGGTGACACCGCGCAGCAGGAGCATCATGACCAGCGTCGCAATGAACGCCTGAACGCGACCTTTCGCCACAATCACACCGGTCACGGCACCAATTGCCGCCCCAAGTGCCAGCGCTGCTGCAACGGCCACCAGCGCGTTGACTTCAATCCCTACAATTGAAGCCGCAACCGCACCGGTGAGCGCCAGCAGGGAACCGACGGACAGATCGATACCCGACGTCAAAATCACCAGCGTCATCCCTACCGCCATAATGGCGTTAACCGACGTCTGCTGAAGAATATTGAACAGGTTATTAACGGTAAAAAAGTTTGGGCTCATGGTCGAAACAATCGCGATCAACACCAGCAGGGCAATCAGCGATTTTTGTTCCAGCAGCCATGCCTTGGTGAAATAACGGCGACCAGAAACAGCCTGGGTAGTCATCTTCTTACTCCTGATTCACGCGATTAAGCTTGCCCACAGCGGCAGCCATCAGAACTTCCTGGGTGGCCTGCTCGCGAGTGAATTCACCACCGAGATGCCCTTCATGCATGACGATAATGCGATCGCTCATGCCTAATACTTCTGGCATCTCGGAAGAGACCAGAATGATGCTCAGGCCGTCGGCCTTGAACTGGTTAATCAGCTGATAGATCTCTTTCTTGGCCCCAACGTCCACGCCGCGGGTTGGCTCATCAAGGATCAGCACTTTCGGGCGCGTCATCAGACCGCGTGCAATGGCCACTTTTTGCTGATTACCACCGGACAACAGGCCAATCGCCTGCTCCATCGACGGCGTTTTAACGTTGAAGAGACGGATAAAATCGCTGACCGCCTGCTGTTCATCTTTGTGCTTCAGGCTGCCACCGCTGCGGCTGAAATAGCGCAGGGCAGTAAGCGACATGTTCTCTTTTACCGACATCCCCAGTACTAAGCCGTCACGCTTGCGGTCTTCGGAGATATAGACGATGCCGTTTGCCAGGCCATCCTGTGGAGAGCGAGTCACCACCTCATGACCGTCGAGCGTGACATAACCGCTGGTACGCGGCAGTGCGCCATAGAGCACTTTCATCAGCTCGGTACGGCCTGCCCCCATTAACCCCGCCACGCCAAGGATCTCCCCCTGGCGCAGGGTAAAGGTGACATCGTTCACGCCCGGGCCACAGAGGTTATCCACCTTAAGGCGGATCTCACCCGGTGCTTTGTCCAGATGCGGATACTGGTCTTCGAGCTTACGTCCCACCATCATTTCGATAAGGGTATCTTCGGTCAGCGTGGCGACTTCGCGCTCGGCAATGAATTGCCCGTCGCGGAAGACCGTTACGTCGTCGCAGATCTCGAAAATCTCTTTCATACGGTGAGAGATATAGACAATCCCGTGTCCCTGCGATTTCAGCTCGCGGATAACGCGGAATAAAGATTCGGTTTCGGTGTCGGTCAGCGCGTCCGTCGGTTCATCCATAATGATGACCTTCGACTCAAAGCTCAGCACCTTCGCGATTTCAACCATTTGCTGATCGCCAATGGAGAGGTCGCCCACCAGACGGTCGCTCTTGAAGCGCAGGTTTAGCTTCGCCAGCAGTTTATCCGCTTCGGCATACATCGTTTTCCAGTCGATTTTGCCAAACCGGTTAACGAACTCACGTCCGAGGAAGATGTTTTCCGCAATGCTGAGCTGCGGGATCAGGTTCAGCTCCTGATGGATAATACCGATCCCCGCATCCTGGGAGGATTTCGGGCCGTTGAACGTGGTCTCTTTACCCAGCCACAGCAGCGAGCCGGCATCGCGTTGATAGATACCGGTCAGCACTTTCATCATGGTGGATTTGCCGGCCCCGTTTTCGCCCACCAGCGCCATTACGCGTCCGGGATAAACGTTCAGTGCCGCGCCAGAGAGGGCTTTTACGCCCGGGAACGCTTTATCGATCCCTTTCAGTTGCAGTAATGCGTCCATGATGGCCTCAGAAGGTGACGCCAGCACAGAGAATGATATTCGCATACGGGGAACACTCCCCGCTGCGAATCACCGCCTGACTGTCTGCGGTTTGTTGTTTGAATTGCTCGTGCGTTGTGTAACGAATTTCTATGGTGTTTCCCTGGTGTTGTTGCAGTTGCTCAATGTGGCTGAGCAACGTTTCGTGGAGTTGCGGATTATGGTGTTTAATTTCCGTCGCGAGAATGGCCGCCTCAACCTGCATCTCCGCCGTCACCACGTCCAGTACCTGCATAAACGAGGGCACGCCCTGCGTTAACGCCATATCAATACGGGTGGTGCTGCGCGGAACCGGTAAGCCTGCATCGCAAACCACCAGCGTATCGGTATGCCCAAGACGGGAAATAACCGATGAGATTTCTGCGTTAAGAACGGTGCCTTTCTTCATTTTCTTGCTCCACTAGCGAAACGTTTCGCTGAAATCAGTTTAGTCTTAACGGTGTTCAGAAAACCACCATGACATAACAGATTTGTGATCGGCGTCGAAACGTTTCGCTACGTGAAATGAGAAGGCGATAAATGCAAAAACGGTAACCCTTTGGTTACCGCTTTTTTAGGGTTGCACCCTCTCCATCCAGGAGAGGGCATCAGGCCACATGAGGACCTAGATTTCGACCTGCGTTCCCAGCTCAATCACACGGTTAGGCGGGATCTCAAACTGGTCAGGCGCGCGAAGGGCGTTACGCTGCAGGATAAGGTACAACTTGCCGCGCAGACGCAAATACCAGGGGCGCTTGCCGATAATCAGCGACTCGTGGGACATAAAGAACGAGGTCTCCATCATGCGACAGCTCAGTCCTTCCAGACCGCAGCGATGGAACACCTCTTCGACGTTTGGTGTCTCACGCCAGCCGTAGCTTGCCACTACGCGCCAGAAGGTCGGCGACAGTTGCTCGATTTGCACGCGGCGGACATTGTGGACGTACGGGGCATCTTCGGTGCGCAGGGTCAGCAGGATCACGCGCTCGTGCAGCACTTTGTTGTGCTTGAGGTTATGCATCAGCGCAAACGGGATAACGTTCAGCGCACGCGACATATACACCGCGGTGCCCGGCACGCGGACCGGCGGCGATTTCTCCAGCGAGGCAATCATAGCCTCCAGGGAGTTACCGTGCTCATGCATACGGCGCAGAAGGCGGAAACGTTCGCTTTTCCACGTGGTCATGACAATGAACATCACCAGACCGAGCGTCAGCGGCAGCCAGCCACCGGAGACAATCTTGTCGAGGTTGGCGGAGAACAGCGGCACGTCAATGCACAGGAAGCCGACCAGAATCATCATCACGAGGAATTTGTTCCAGTGCCAGTTTCGGTACGCTACCGTGGTGGAGAGCAGCGAGGTCAGTACCATCGTACCGGTTACCGCAATACCGTACGCCGCCGCCAGGTTGCTGGAGTGCTCGAAGCTGACGATGACAATCACCACGGCGAAATAGAGCAGCCAGTTGATGAACGGAATGTAAATCTGGCCCGACTCCATCTCGGAGGTATGGATAATGCGCATAGGCGAGAGATACCCCAGACGCACAGCCTGACGCGTCAGAGAGAACACGCCTGAAATTACCGCCTGCGAGGCAATAACGGTCGCCAGCGTCGCCAGAATCAGCATGGGCACCAGCGCCCAGTCCGGAGCCAGCAGGAAGAATGGGTTCTTAATCGCCTCCGGGTTTTGCAGCAGCAGCGCACCCTGACCGAAATAGTTCAGCACCAGCGACGGCAGGACCACTAAAAACCACGCCACGCGGATAGGCAGTTTCCCGAAGTGCCCCATATCGGCATACAGCGCCTCAACACCGGTGATGGAGAGCACGACGGCACCGAGCGCGACGAAGGAAACCACTTTGTATTCCAGGAAGAAATGCACGGCCCAGTAAGGGTTCAGCGCATGCAGCACGTCCGGGTTAGCAATAATGCTGCGTAAACCGAGTGCCGCCAGGACCAGGAACCAGGCCAGCATAATCGGAGCGAACAGCTTGCCCACCAGCCCGGTGCCGTGCTTCTGGATGATGAACAACAGCGTCAGGACAAGGATCGCCAGCGGAACAACCCATGAATCAAGCTGTGGCGCGATAATCTCCAGCCCCTCTATCGCCGAGAGAACCGAAATCGCGGGCGTAATGACGACTTCCCCATAGAAGAAGCTGCCGCCAATCAGGCCGATAATGACCAGCACCGACGTCATTCTGGCGGAGGTATTCCGCCCGGCAAGGGACATCAGAGTCAGGATCCCCCCTTCACCGGCGTTATCTGCACGCATAACGAAGGAGAGGTATTTCACTGAAACCACCAGGATCAGCAGCCAGAAGATGAGGGACAGGAAGCCAAAGACGGCATCGCGCTCAACACCAAAACCAAACTGACCGGACAGACATTCACGAAGCGTATAAAGCGGGCTGGTGCCGATATCACCGTAGACAACCCCGATCGCCGCAAGCGTTATTGCGGGTAATGATTGCTTATTATCAGTGCTCATAGACTAGTCTTTTCGTTTAAATAACAAATGTGTGCTTAGTCCCTTGGCCCACAAAAAGCGCACAGTATGCACGATTCAATGCAAAATCGTACCCCTAAATGCAACCGCATTAATGTAGCGCAAAGAAAATAGCGCCGCACTTCAGTCTATTACCAGCCCTGACTGAAACGTCTATACTCGCTTCAATTGGCCGCCACGACGGCGAAAGGATGCAAAACTATTATGGCTCACTCACATTTAATAGCAGAAAGAATTTCCCGCCTCAGCGGCGCGCTGGAAAAAGGCCTTTTCGAGCGTAGCCACGCCATTCGCCTCTGTTTACTGGCGGCGTTGAGCGGTGAAAGCGTCTTTCTGCTTGGTCCTCCGGGCATCGCCAAAAGCCTGATTGCCCGCCGGCTGAAATTTGCCTTTCAGAACGCCCGCGCTTTCGAATACCTGATGACCCGCTTTTCCACCCCAGAAGAAGTTTTCGGCCCGCTTTCCATTCAGGCGCTGAAAGATGAGGGGCGCTATCAGCGCCTGACTGAGGGGTATCTTCCGGAAGCGGAAATTGTTTTTCTTGATGAGATCTGGAAAGCAGGGCCGGCAATTCTGAACACCCTGCTCACGGCGATAAACGAACGCCGATTCCGCAACGGTGCCAGCGAAGAGAAAATCCCGATGCGCCTGCTGGTGGCGGCCTCTAACGAACTCCCGGAAGCCGACAGCAGCCTTGAAGCGCTGTATGACCGCATGCTGATCCGCCTGTGGCTCGACAAAGTGCAGGATAAATCCAACTTCCGCTCGATGCTGGTCAGCCAGCAGGATGAGAATGAAAACCCGGTCCCCGCTTCGCTGCAGGTCACGGATGAGGAGTATTACCAGTGGCAGGAGGATATCGGCAAAATCACACTGCCGGATTCGGTGTTTGAGCTGATCTATCTGCTGCGCCAGCAGCTCGATTTACTGCCTTCTGCGCCGTATGTCTCCGATCGTCGCTGGAAAAAAGCGATCCGTCTGCTGCAGGCCAGCGCCCTGTTCAGCGGCCGCGATGCCGTTGCGCCAATCGATCTGATCCTTTTAAAAGATTGTCTCTGGCACGACGCGGAAGGCATGAACCTGATGCAGCAGCAGCTTGACGTATTGATGACCGGACACGCCTGGGGCCAGCAGTCGATGCTCAACCAGCTGGGAGCGATTGCCCAACGGCGCATTCAGCTGCAGCAGCAACAAAGCGACAAAACAGCGCTGAAAGTAAACCGCCTTGGCGGCATGTTCGCCCGCAAAGCGCATTATGAGCTGCCGTCCGAACTGACCAGTACAACGCTGACGCTCCTGCTTCAGCAGCCCCTTAAGCTGCATGACATGCAGGTGGTCCATATCACCGTGGAGCGAGAACCACTGGCTCAGTGGCTTGATAAGGGCGGGGAGATCCGCGGCAAACTCAACGGCATCGGTTTTGCCCAGCCGCTGACGCTGGAAGTGGACAGCAGCCAGCATCTGGTGATCCGCGACGTCAGCCTGCAGGGATCGCGTCTTGCGCTTCCGGGAACCGCCTCTGACAGCGTGCCGGAAGAGATTAAACGCCAGCTTGAAGCGCTGGATACGGAATGGCACCAGCAACATACGCGCTTCAGCGAGCAGCAAAAATGCCTCTTTATTCATAGCGACTGGTTAGGTCGCATCGAAGCCAGCCTGCAGGATGTCAGTGCGCAGATCAAACAGGCTCGTCAATGCTAACGCTGGATACGCTTAACGTCATGCTGGCCGTCAGCGAAGAGGGGTTGATCGAAGAGGTGGTCATCACCCTTCTGGCCTCCCCGCAGCTGGCGGCTTTTTTTGAAAAATTCCCGCGGCTCAAAAAGGCGATGACCGACGATCTCCCGCGCTGGCGCGAAAACCTGCGTCAGCGGTTCAAAGAGACCGAAGTCCCCCCAGAATTAACTGACGAGGTGGCCTGCTATCAGCAGTGCCAGCGGCTCTCTACGTCACAGTTTATCGCCCAGCTCCCGCAAACCCTGACGTTACTCGACACGGTACACTCTCCGTTTGCCGGCCAGGCGCGGGCGCTGGTCACGGATAACGCCACGTTTACCCCCGCGCTACACACCCTCTTTTTACAACGCTGGCGCCTCAGCCTGGTGGTGCAGGCCACAACGTTGAACCAGCAGTTGCTGGATGAGGAGCGTGAACAGCTGCTTAGCGAAGTGCAGGAACGCATGACCTTAAGCGGTCAGCTGGAGCAGGTGCTGGTGGAAAATGAAAACGCCGCCGGGCGTCTTTGGGATATGAGCGCTGGTCAGCTGCGGCGCGGAGATTACCAGCTCATCGTCAAGTACGGCGATTTTCTGGCACAGCAGCCAGAGCTGATGAAGCTTGCCGAACAGCTGGGTCGCTCACGGGAGGCCAAATCGGTCCCAAAGAAAGATGCCCCAATGGAGACCTTCCGCACCCTGGTCCGTGAACCGGCCACCGTGCCTGAGCAGGTGGATGGGCTCCAGCAAAGCGACGATATTTTGCGCCTGCTGCCCACGGAGTTGAGTACGCTGGGGATGACCGAGCTTGAGTACGAGTTTTATCGCCGGCTGGTGGAAAAACAGCTTCTGACCTACCGGTTGCATGGCGAAGCCTGGCGTGAAAAGCTCAGCCAGCGCCCGGTCATCCATCAGGATTTTGACGAACAGCCGCGCGGGCCTTTTATTGTGTGCGTGGATACGTCCGGCTCGATGGGAGGGTTTAACGAACAGTGCGCGAAAGCGTTCTGCCTGGCTCTGATGCGCGTGGCGCTCGCCGATCGACGTCGCTGCTTCGTCATGCTCTTTTCCAGCGAAGTTGTGGGGTATGAACTGACCCATCAGCAGGGTATTGAGCAGGCGATCCGCTTTTTAAGCCAGCGCTTTCGTGGCGGTACCGATCTGGCCAGCTGTTTTCGAAGCATCGTTGAGCGGATGCAGGGCGGAGACTGGTATGACGCTGACGCCGTGGTCATCTCCGATTTTATTGCCCAGCGGCTACCGGATGACGTGGTGAATAAAGTGAAGGAGCTACAGCGAGTGCACCAGCACCGTTTCCATGCTGTGGCGATGTCTGCCCATGGAAAGCCCGGCATCATGCGCATCTTCGATCATATCTGGCGCTTTGATACCGGGTTACGTAGCCGCCTGCTAAGACGCTGGCAGCGCTAATTACAGAAGAGATTCAACGCGATCGCGTACCTGTTGTGGCCAGACACCGCACTGCACCTGACCAATATGAGGCAGCTGCAACAGCAGCATGGTCAGACGGGACTGGCCAATACCGCCGCCAATGGTCTGCGGCATCTCTCCGCGCAGCAACGCCTGGTGCCACTCCAGCGTGAGACGATCTTCATCCCCGGTCAGTGCCAGCTGACGCTTCAGGGCGTCAGCATCCACGCGGATCCCCATTGAAGAGAGCTCGAACGCATCTTCCAGCACCGGGTTCCAGACCAGAATATCGCCGTTCAGACCGGCGCGTTCGCCTTCACCCGTCGTGCTCCAGTCATCATAATCCGGCGCACGCACATCATGGCGTTTACCGTCAGACAATTTGCCGCCAATCCCGATCAGGAACACAGCACCCAATTCTTTGGCGATCGCACGCTCACGGCCTTTGGCATCCAGATCGGGATAACGGCTCAGCAGTTCCTGGCTGTGGACAAAGTGGATCGATTCCGGCAGGAACGGTGCCAGACCAAACTCTTTGCTCACTGCCGCTTCGGTCGCTTTGATCCCGGCGTAGATCGCCTCAACGGTGGATTTCAGCGTACCGACGTGACGCTCGCCATCGCCCATGACACGCTCCCAGTCCCATTGATCGACGTAGACGGAGTGCATTGGCGTAAGACGGTCTTCATCGGGGCGAAGGGCTTTCATGTGCGTGTAAAGCCCTTCGCCCGCGCTGAAGTCGTGTTGTCCCAGGGTTTGACGTTTCCACTTCGCAAGGGAATGCACCACTTCGAACTGGGCGTCTGGCAGTGTTTTCACTTTCACCTGTACCGCTTTTTCGCATCCAGAAAGGTTGTCCTGCGTCCCGTCACCCACGCGGCTGAGAATGGGCGCCTGGACTTCGATCAGACCAAGCTTATCTTCCAGCTGACGTGAAAAATGGGATTTAACGAAGCTGATCTGGCGTTGTTTTGCGATGTAAGCGGTTTTCATTATTTATACTCCTGCGTCCTGTTGATAGAGATTAAGCAACAGAAATGGCCTGTTATTCAATAACCCATCAACAAAAAGCCACCTTCACTTTTGATTCATTAAAACAAGGCGCTAGAATAGAGAGATTCATTAATCTTCATAAGAAAAAGCTATGGAAAATTATCAGATCGATAATCTGGACCGCGGCATCCTGGAGGCCTTAATGGCCAATGCACGTACTGCCTATGCGGAACTGGCGAAACAGTTTGGCGTCAGTCCGGGCACAATCCACGTTCGCGTGGAAAAGATGAAACAGGCGGGGATCATTACCGGCGCACGTATCGACGTCAGCCCTAAGCAGCTGGGTTATGACGTCTGCTGCTTTATTGGCATTATTCTCAAAAGCGCCAAAGACTATCCGTCAGCCCTGGCGAAGCTCAACGCGCTTGAAGAAGTCACGGAGGCCTACTACACCACCGGGCACTACAGTATCTTTATAAAGGTGATGTGCCGCTCTATTGATGCCCTCCAGCAGGTACTTATCAACAAGATCCAAACAATTGATGAAATTCAGTCCACTGAAACATTGATCTCCCTGCAGAACCCGATCATGCGTACCATCCGCCCCTGATCGGGCAAATTCATTCCCACATTTTCCACAGGTAGATCCCAGCTCGTTCACAGCGTACAATGAGCCCCTCTTTATTTGAGCGAGCGATCAATGGCGGACATTACCCTTATCAGTGGCAGCACCCTGGGCGGCGCGGAATACGTTGCGGAACATCTGGCTGAGAAGCTGGAAGACGCGGGCTTTTCCACCGAAACATTGCACGGCCCGTTGCTTGACGATCTCCCGACTGATGGGGTCTGGCTACTGATCACCTCGACGCACGGCGCAGGCGATCTGCCGGATAATCTGCAACCTTTATATGACGAACTGCTGGAACAGCAGCCTGACCTGTCAAACGTCCGTTTTGGCGCGGTGGGTATCGGCAGTCGTGAATATGACACCTTTTGCGGTGCAATAGAGAAAGTCGAAGCCGCTGTGACTGCCTGTGGGGCAAAACAGCTGGGTGAAACACTGAAGATCAACATCCTCGATCATGACATTCCGGAAGATCCAGCGGAGATCTGGCTGGGTGAATGGAAAAATTTACTCAAAAACGATTAAAGATCGCGCGAACAGATGTGGATAACTCTGGTTAAAAGCTCGTATTAAGCGGTAGTTATCCAAGTTATAACTCTGAGGCTGTTTTAGGCCTGTGTATAAAGTCGCGATCTGATCCCAGCTTATACTGGCCAGGATCACCGATCATTCACAGCAAACGATCCTTTCTAACTGCATGATCTTCATCGTGAGATCGGGCTTATCCACAGAGGTACTCGATCCTAATAAGAGATCACAATAGAACAGATCTCTAAATAAAAAGATCTTCTTTTTAATAGCCCAGGATCCCAATGCTTTCTCGAAAGACTAAAGTTGAGTAGAATCCACGGCCCGGGCTTCAATCCATTTTCATACCGCTTTACGCGAGGCAGACCACCATGTTTTATCAGGATCCTTTTGACGTCATCATCATTGGCGGGGGTCATGCAGGCACTGAGGCCGCAATGGCCGCAGCGCGAATGGGTCAGCAGACCCTGCTTTTGACACACAATATCGACACGCTGGGACAAATGTCCTGTAATCCGGCGATTGGCGGCATTGGGAAAGGACACCTGGTAAAAGAAGTGGATGCACTTGGCGGCCTGATGGCGAAAGCGATCGATCATGCCGGCATCCAGTTTAGGATACTAAACGCGAGCAAAGGTCCCGCTGTGCGCGCCACCCGTGCTCAGGCAGACCGCGTGCTTTACCGTCAGGCGGTACGTACTGCCCTGGAGAATCAGCCAAACCTGATGATCTTCCAGCAGGCGGTAGAAGATCTTATCGTTGAAAACGATCGCGTTGTGGGTGCCGTAACCCAGATGGGCCTCAAGTTCCGCGCGAAAGCCGTCGTACTGACTGTCGGGACCTTCCTGGATGGCAAAATCCATATCGGTCTGGATAACTACAGCGGTGGCCGTGCTGGCGATCCGCCGTCCATTCCGCTGTCTCGTCGTCTGCGTGAACTTCCGCTGCGCGTCAGTCGCCTGAAAACAGGCACGCCACCGCGTATTGATGCGCGCACCATTGATTTCAGCGTGCTGGCACAACAGCACGGCGATAACCCCATGCCGGTGTTCTCGTTCATGGGCAATGCGGCTCAACATCCGCAGCAGGTACCGTGCTACATCACGCATACCAACGAAAAAACCCATGATGTGATCCG
The DNA here is from genome assembly GCF_027924865.1 of Enterobacter sp. 200527-13. Taxonomy (NCBI): domain Bacteria; kingdom Pseudomonadati; phylum Pseudomonadota; class Gammaproteobacteria; order Enterobacterales; family Enterobacteriaceae; genus Enterobacter; species Enterobacter sp. 200527-13. The sequence continues at coordinate 245,102 of NZ_BSCM01000005.1, read as the reverse complement.
CAATAACCTTGACCGCAGCCCAATGTACGCTGGCGTGATCGAAGGGATCGGCCCGCGTTACTGTCCGTCGATCGAAGACAAAGTGATGCGCTTTGCCGATCGTAACCAGCACCAGATCTTCCTGGAGCCGGAAGGACTGACGTCAAATGAAATTTACCCGAACGGCATCTCCACCAGCCTGCCGTTCGATGTGCAGATGCAAATTGTTCGCTCAATGCAGGGTATGGAGAACGCGAAAATCGTTCGTCCTGGCTACGCTATTGAGTACGATTTCTTCGATCCGCGTGACCTGAAGCCAACCCTGGAGAGCAAATTCATCCACGGTCTGTTCTTCGCCGGCCAGATTAACGGCACGACCGGTTACGAAGAAGCTGCCGCTCAGGGTCTGCTTGCCGGTCTGAACGCAGCACGCTTCTCTGCGGAGAAAGAGGGCTGGGCACCTGCGCGTTCTCAGGCTTATCTGGGCGTGCTGGTCGACGATCTTTGCACCCTGGGTACCAAAGAACCGTACCGTATGTTTACCTCTCGCGCGGAATATCGCCTGATGCTGCGCGAAGATAACGCCGATCTGCGTCTGACCGAAGTGGGTCGTGAACTGGGTCTGGTGGATGACGAACGTTGGGCGCGCTATAACGAAAAACTGGAACGCATTGAGCAGGAACGTCAGCGTCTGAAAACCACCTGGGTGAATCCACAGGCGGAAACCGCTGCAGAAGTGAATGCTCACTTAACTGCGCCGCTTTCGCGCGAAGCCAGCGGCGAAGACTTGCTGCGTCGCCCTGAAGTGACCTACGAGAACCTGGTGAAACTGACCGCGTTCGCGCCTGGCCTTGAAGACGCTGAAGCGGCTGAACAGGTTGAGATCCAGGTCAAATACGAAGGTTACATCGCGCGTCAGCAGGATGAGATTGAAAAACAGCAGCGCAACGAAAATACGCTGCTGCCGGAAATGCTGGACTACCGTCAGGTGACGGGGCTTTCCAATGAAGTGATCGCCAAGCTGAACGATCACAAGCCTGTGTCGATCGGTCAGGCATCCCGTATCTCCGGTGTCACACCTGCCGCGATTTCGATTCTGCTGGTGTGGCTGAAAAAGCAAGGTATGCTGCGCCGTAGCGCATAATATCCAGTGCTTTTGGCGGGTGGCGCTTCGCTACCCGCCCTGCTAATTCGTAGGCCCGGTAAGCGCCACCGGGCAATTTATGTCTAAACAGGTACCCACTGTGCTCAATAAACTCTCTCGTCTGCTGGAACAGGCAGGTATTTCGCTCACCGATCACCAGAAAACTCAGCTGGTGGCCTATGTCGATATGCTGAACAAATGGAATAAAGCGTACAACCTGACGTCTGTTCGCGACCCCAACGAGATGCTGGTTCGTCATATCCTCGATAGCATCGTGGTTGCGCCGTATCTTAAAGGGGAGCGCTTTATCGATGTGGGCACAGGTCCTGGCCTGCCGGGGATCCCGCTGTCGATTGTCCGCCCTGAGAGCCATTTCACGCTGCTGGACAGCCTTGGCAAACGCGTCCGTTTTTTACGTCAGGTCCAGCATGAGCTGAAACTGGAGAACATCGCCCCTGTACAGAGCAGGGTAGAGGCGTTCCCCGCGGAGCCGCCGTTTGACGGTGTTATCAGCCGCGCGTTTGCGTCGCTCAATGATATGGTGAGCTGGTGTAAGCACTTGCCTGCACAAGATGGCCGCTTTTATGCCCTGAAAGGGCAGTTGCCGGGCGATGAAATTGAACAGCTTCCGGAAGGTTTTGCTGTCGAATCCGTTGAGAAATTAAACATTCCTCAGCTTGAGGGTGAACGCCATCTGGTGATAATTAAGCCAAACAATTTTTAAATATTTAATAAAAATTGTGGAATTCGTGCTGTTCTGACCATGTTAAATAACAGCACAAATTCTCGGGTTTTACCGAAGAGAGTTTAACCTCTGTGTTACTAAGGTTTTTCTAACGGTTAACGTAACAGCCATTGTTCAGCATGAAGATAGTCAACATCGAAAATATCAGCCTGCTAAAAGTGGAATACGGCAACCAGAATCGAATGTTAAATATTTATTAAGAATGTCAATAAAAGGTTTTTATTGTATACCGGGCTGTTTTGAAAATAGTTACGATAATTTGTCTTTAATTTCATAAAGATGAAATAAACCGATTTGCGTCTTTGATAAATACACCCTTATCGCAAATGTGTATTTTGTGATCTCGTGCACGCTTTGTAGCCAACGTTTTCGCGCTGTTTGCAGTTTTGGTCGAAGGTCGTGGCTTTCAGGAAAAGTTAAAAAATAGCGGCGGGGAAAAATATTTAAACATTTATTCACCTTTTCGCTACTTAATGTTTGAAATCACGGGTGCGCACCGTATAATTTGACCGCTTTTTGATGCTTGACTCTGAGCCTTAAAGGACGTTTTATACGACACGCGGCATACCTCGAAGGGAGCAGGAGTAAAAACGTGATGTCTGTGTCGCTCTTGAGTAGAAACGTTGCTCGTAAGCTTCTGTTCATTCAGTTTCTGGCTGTGATAGCAAGTGGATTGCTGTTTAGCCTCAAAGACCCCTTCTGGGGCATCTCCGCCGTGTGCGGGGGTTTGGCGGTTGTTCTGCCAAACGTATTGTTTATGATTTTTGCCTGGCGTCATCAGGCGCATACACCCGCCAAAGGCCGTGTGGCCTGGTCCTTCGCTCTCGGTGAAGTGTGTAAGGTGTTGCTGACCTTTGCTCTACTGGTGATGGCGCTGGCGGTTTTGAAAGTGGTATTCATGCCGCTGATAGCAACGTGGGTTTTGGTGCTGGTGGTACAAGTTCTGGCTCCAGCTGTAATCAACAACAAAGGGTAAAAGGCATCATGGCTTCAGAAAATATGACGCCGCAGGATTACATAGGTCACCATCTGAATAACCTTCAGCTGGACCTGCGTACATTCTCGCTGGTGGATCCGCATAACCCCCCGGCCACCTTCTGGACGATCAACATCGACTCCATGTTCTTCTCGGTCGTTTTGGGTCTTCTGTTCCTGGCCATGTTCCGCGGTGTTGCGAAAAGAGCGACCAGCGGTGTTCCAGGGAAATTCCAGACGTTCATCGAAATGATCATCGGCTTCGTCCATGGCAGCGTCAAAGACATGTACCATGGTAAGAGCAAGCTGATTGCTCCGCTGGCCCTGACCGTGTTCGTTTGGGTGTTCCTGATGAACCTGATGGACCTGCTGCCAATCGATTTCCTGCCGTGGATTGGCGAACATGTCCTCGGTCTGCCAGCACTGCGCGTGGTGCCGTCCGCTGACGTGAACATCACCCTGTCGATGGCGCTGGGCGTGTTTATCCTGATTCTTTTCTACAGCATCAAAATGAAAGGCGTAAGCGGCTTCGTGAAAGAGCTTACCTTGCAGCCGTTCAACCACTGGGCGTTTATTCCGGTCAACCTGATCCTGGAAGGCGTTAGCCTGCTGTCCAAACCTGTTTCACTGGGTCTGCGACTGTTCGGCAACATGTATGCGGGTGAGCTGATTTTCATTCTGATCGCGGGTCTTCTGCCGTGGTGGTCACAGTGGATTCTGAATGTGCCTTGGGCCATTTTCCACATCCTGATCATTACGCTGCAAGCCTTTATCTTCATGGTTCTGACGATCGTCTATCTGTCGATGGCGTCTGAAGAGCACTGATTTTTTACCAACACTACTACGTTTTAATTGAAACAAACTGGAGACTGTCATGGAAAACCTGAATATGGATCTGCTGTACATGGCTGCCGCTGTGATGATGGGTCTGGCGGCTATCGGTGCTGCGATCGGTATCGGCATCCTCGGGGGCAAATTCCTGGAAGGCGCAGCGCGTCAACCTGATCTGATTCCTCTGCTGCGTACTCAGTTCTTTATCGTTATGGGTCTGGTGGATGCTATCCCAATGATCGCTGTAGGTCTGGGTCTGTACGTGATGTTTGCTGTCGCGTAGTAGTAGTTTTAAAACCCTAAGCCACAGATATTAAAGAGGTATTGTGCTGTGAACATGAACGCAACAATCCTCGGCCAGGCCATCGCGTTTATTCTCTTTGTCTGGTTCTGCATGAAGTATGTATGGCCGCCTTTAATGGCTGCCATCGAAAAACGTCAGAAAGAAATTGCTGACGGTCTGGCTTCTGCAGAACGCGCTAAGAAAGATTTGGACCTTGCACAGGCCAACGCGACAGACCAGCTGAAAAAAGCGAAAGCGGAAGCTCAGGTTATCATCGAACAGGCTAACAAACGCCGTTCGCAGATCCTGGACGAAGCCAAAGCTGAAGCAGAACAGGAACGTACTAAGATCGTGACACAAGCTCAGGCTGAAATTGAAGCTGAGCGTAAACGTGCTCGCGAAGAACTGCGTAAGCAGGTTGCGATTCTGGCTGTTGCTGGCGCCGAGAAGATCATCGAACGTTCCGTGGATGAAGCTGCTAACAGCGACATCGTGGACAAACTTGTCGCTGAACTGTAAGGAGGGAGGGGCTGATGTCTGAATTTGTTACGGTAGCTCGCCCCTACGCCAAAGCAGCTTTTGACTTTGCTGTCGAACACCAAAATGTCGATCGCTGGCAGGATATGCTGGCGTTTGCCGCTGAGGTGACGAAAAACGAACAAATGGCCGAGTTGCTTTCTGGTGCGTTAGCGCCTGAAACTCTCGCCGCGTCGTTTATCGCCGTGTGCGGAGAGCAACTGGATGCCAATGGTCAGAACCTGATTAAGGTAATGGCAGAAAATGGTCGTCTCCGTGTGCTCCCGGATGTTCTCGAGCAGTTTGAGCACTTACGTGCCCTTAGTGAAGCTACCGCTGAAGTCGAAGTGACTTCTGCGACTGAACTGAGTGATGAACAGCTTGCGAAAATTACCGCCGCGATGGAAAAACGTCTGTCACGCAAAGTTAAGCTGAATTGCAAAATCGATAAGTCTGTAATGGCAGGCGTAATCATCCGTTCGGGTGATATGGTCATTGATGGCAGCGTACGCGGCCGTCTTGAACGCCTTGCAGACGTCTTGCAGTCTTAAGGGGACTGGAGCATGCAACTGAATTCCACCGAAATCAGCGAACTGATCAAGCAGCGCATTGCTCAGTTCAGTGTTGTGAGCGAAGCTCACAACGAAGGTACTATTGTTTCTGTAAGTGACGGTGTTATCCGCATCCACGGCCTGGCCGATTGTATGCAGGGTGAGATGATTTCCCTGCCGGGTAACCGTTACGCTATCGCACTGAACCTGGAGCGCGACTCCGTAGGTGCAGTTGTGATGGGTCCATACGCTGACCTCGCCGAAGGCATGAAGGTTAAGTGTACTGGCCGTATTCTGGAAGTGCCGGTTGGCCGTGGCCTGCTGGGTCGCGTTGTTAACACCCTGGGTGCGCCAATCGACGGTAAAGGTCCGGTTGAGCACGATGGCTTCTCCCCAATCGAAGTTATCGCACCAGGCGTTATCGACCGTCAGTCCGTTGATCAGCCAGTGCAGACTGGTTATAAGTCCGTTGATGCCATGATTCCAATCGGTCGTGGCCAGCGTGAACTGATCATCGGTGACCGTCAGACCGGTAAAACCGCGATGGCTATCGACGCCATCATCAACCAGCGTGACTCCGGCATCAAATGTGTGTACGTGGCTATCGGCCAGAAAGCGTCCACCATTTCTAACGTGGTTCGTAAACTGGAAGAGCACGGCGCGCTGTCTAACACCATCGTTGTTGTGGCGACCGCTTCTGAATCTGCTGCACTGCAATACCTGGCACCATACGCCGGTTGCGCAATGGGCGAATACTTCCGTGACCGCGGTGAAGATGCGCTGATCGTATACGATGACCTGTCTAAACAGGCCGTTGCATATCGTCAGGTTTCCCTGCTGCTCCGTCGTCCACCTGGACGTGAAGCGTTCCCTGGCGACGTATTCTACCTCCACTCTCGTCTGCTGGAGCGTGCTTCCCGCGTTAACGCGGAATACGTCGAGAACTTCACCAAAGGTGAAGTGAAGGGCAAAACTGGCTCTCTGACCGCGCTGCCAATCATTGAAACCCAGGCGGGTGACGTTTCTGCGTTCGTTCCGACCAACGTAATCTCCATTACCGATGGTCAGATCTTCCTGGAAACCAACCTGTTTAACTCCGGTATTCGTCCGGCAGTTAACCCGGGTATCTCCGTATCCCGTGTGGGTGGTGCTGCTCAGACCAAGATCATCAAGAAACTGTCCGGTGGTATTCGTACCGCGCTGGCACAGTATCGTGAACTGGCTGCGTTCTCTCAGTTCGCATCCGATCTGGACGAAGCAACCCGTAAACAGCTGAGCCACGGTCAGAAAGTGACCGAGCTGCTGAAGCAGAAACAGTACGCACCAATGTCTGTTGCTCAGCAGGGCCTGGTTCTGTTCGCGGCTGAACGCGGTTACCTCGAAGATGTGGAACTGGCGAAAATCGGTAGCTTCGAAGCCGCTCTGCTGGCTTACGTCGACCGTGATCACGCTCCGCTGATGCAAGAGATCAACCAGACCGGTGGCTATAACGACGAAATCGAAGGCAAGCTGAAAGCTATCCTCGATTCCTTCAAAGCAACCCAATCCTGGTAATCGTCCGGCGGCTTGTCTCAGGACAAGCCGCCTGGCATTGAGGAGAAGCTCATGGCCGGCGCAAAAGAGATACGTAGTAAGATCGCAAGCGTCCAGAACACGCAAAAGATCACTAAAGCGATGGAGATGGTCGCCGCTTCCAAAATGCGTAAATCGCAGGATCGCATGGCGGCCAGCCGTCCTTATGCAGAAACCATGCGCAAAGTGATTGGTCACCTTGCAAACGGTAATCTGGAATATAAGCACCCTTACCTGGAAGAACGCGACGTTAAGCGCGTGGGCTACCTGGTGGTGTCGACCGACCGTGGTCTGTGTGGCGGCTTGAACATTAACCTGTTCAAAAAACTGCTGGCGGATATGAAAGCATGGTCTGAAAAAGGCGTTCAGTGCGATATCGCAATGATCGGCTCTAAAGGCGTCTCTTTCTTTAACTCCGTTGGTGGCAACATTGTCGCTCAGGTGACGGGTATGGGTGATAACCCTTCCCTGTCCGAGCTGATCGGCCCGGTTAAAGTGATGTTGCAGGCTTACGATGAAGGCCGTCTGGACAGACTGTACGTTGTCAGCAACAAATTTATTAACACCATGTCTCAGGTTCCAACGCTCACTCAGATGCTGCCTTTACCGGCATCAGAAGATGACGAGCTGAAGCAAAAATCCTGGGATTACCTGTATGAACCCGATCCGAAACCGCTGTTGGATACCCTGCTGCGTCGTTACGTTGAATCTCAGGTTTATCAGGGCGTTGTAGAAAACCTGGCCAGCGAGCAGGCCGCACGAATGGTGGCGATGAAAGCCGCGACCGATAATGGCGGCAGCCTGATTAAAGAGCTGCAGTTGGTTTACAACAAAGCTCGTCAGGCCAGCATTACTCAGGAACTCACCGAGATCGTCTCGGGGGCCGCCGCGGTTTAACCAGGTTTACGAATTACGTAGAGGATTCAAGATGGCTACTGGAAAGATTGTCCAGGTAATCGGCGCCGTGGTGGACGTCGAGTTCCCTCAGGACGCCGTACCACGCGTGTACGACGCGCTTGAGGTACAGAATGGTAACGAGAGCCTGGTGCTGGAAGTTCAGCAGCAGCTCGGCGGCGGTATCGTGCGTACCATCGCGATGGGTTCTTCCGACGGTCTGCGTCGTGGTCTGGAAGTTAAAGACCTTGAGCACCCGATCGAAGTCCCGGTAGGTAAAGCAACACTGGGTCGTATCATGAACGTATTGGGTCAACCAATCGACATGAAAGGCGACATCGGTGAAGAAGAGCGTTGGGCTATCCACCGCGCAGCACCTTCCTACGAAGAGCTGTCCAGCTCTCAGGAACTGCTGGAAACCGGCATCAAAGTTATCGACCTGATGTGTCCGTTTGCGAAGGGCGGTAAAGTTGGTCTGTTCGGTGGTGCGGGTGTAGGTAAAACCGTAAACATGATGGAGCTGATCCGTAACATCGCGATCGAGCACTCCGGTTACTCCGTATTTGCGGGCGTAGGTGAACGTACTCGTGAGGGTAACGACTTCTACCACGAAATGACCGACTCCAACGTTCTGGACAAAGTATCCCTGGTTTACGGCCAGATGAACGAGCCACCAGGAAACCGTCTGCGCGTTGCGCTGACTGGCCTGACTATGGCTGAGAAGTTCCGTGACGAAGGCCGTGACGTTCTGCTGTTCGTTGATAACATCTATCGTTACACCCTGGCCGGTACTGAAGTATCTGCACTGCTGGGTCGTATGCCTTCAGCGGTAGGTTATCAGCCGACGCTGGCGGAAGAGATGGGTGTTCTTCAGGAACGTATCACCTCTACCAAAACCGGTTCTATCACCTCCGTTCAGGCGGTATACGTACCTGCGGATGACTTGACTGACCCATCCCCAGCCACCACCTTTGCGCACCTTGACGCAACCGTGGTACTGAGCCGTCAGATCGCGTCTCTGGGTATCTACCCGGCCGTTGACCCGCTGGACTCCACCAGCCGTCAGCTGGATCCACTGGTTGTGGGTCAGGAACACTACGACACCGCGCGTGGCGTACAGTCCCTGCTGCAGCGTTACCAGGAACTGAAAGACATCATCGCCATCCTGGGTATGGATGAGCTGTCTGAAGAAGACAAACTGGTGGTAGCACGTGCGCGTAAGATCCAGCGCTTCCTGTCCCAGCCGTTCTTCGTTGCGGAAGTATTCACCGGTTCTCCGGGTAAATACGTTTCCCTGAAAGACACCATCCGTGGCTTTAAAGGCATCATGGAAGGCGAATACGATCACCTGCCGGAGCAGGCGTTCTACATGGTTGGTTCCATCGACGAAGCCGTGGAAAAAGCCAAAAAACTTTAACGCCTTAATCGGAGGGTGATATGGCAATGACTTACCACCTGGACGTCGTCAGCGCAGAGCAACAAATGTTCTCTGGTCTGGTCGAGAAAATCCAGGTAACGGGTAGTGAAGGTGAACTGGGTATTTTCCCGGGTCACGCACCGCTGCTCACCGCCATTAAGCCTGGTATGATCCGCATCGTTAAACAGTTCGGTCATGAAGAGTTTATCTATCTGTCCGGCGGCATTCTTGAAGTGCAGCCTGGCAGCGTGACCGTTCTGGCCGATACCGCTATTCGTGGCCAGGATCTCGACGAAGCACGAGCCCTGGAATCGAAGCGTAAGGCTGAAGAGCACATTAGCAGCTCTCATGGTGACGTGGATTACGCTCAGGCGTCTGCGGAGCTGGCCAAAGCGATCGCGAAACTGCGCGTTATCGAGTTGACCAAAAAAGCGATGTAACACCGGCTTGAAAAGCACAAAGCCAGTCTGGTTTCCAGGCTGGCTTTTTTTATGGTTTCGTATCACACCGATCTTTATTCATGATCCAAAAGAATAGCTAAGCTATTGTGTGTGCTAGCGACTTATCGCGAGAAGGCTATTTTCCAGAGAAAAAGGGGTTTACTCTGCCCCTAAAAATGGCCTCAAATAGCCATTATTGGCTGATGTTGAACGTTTTACCGCCATTCCATTTTATGACGCAAAATATGTAGAATTTTCAACGTCAACGGGTTTAACTTCTTACTCAAATTACAGTCAGGACGCGTATGTTGAACAATACAATGAGCGTGGTCATCCTTGCCGCCGGTAAAGGTACCCGCATGTATTCCGATCTTCCAAAGGTACTGCACACGCTGGCAGGAAAGCCGATGGTGCAGCATGTCATTGATGCCGCTAATGAACTGGGTGCTCGTCAGGTCCATCTGGTCTATGGTCACGGCGGCGATCTGCTTAAAAAGACGCTGAACGATGACAAACTCAACTGGGTGCTTCAGGCAGAACAGTTGGGGACTGGACACGCCATGCAGCAGGCCGCCCCGTTCTTTGCGGATGACGAAGATATTCTGATGCTTTACGGCGACGTCCCGCTGATCTCTGTCGACACCCTTGCCCGCCTGCGTGAAGCTAAACCGCAGGGTGGTATAGGGTTGTTAACCGTCGTGCTTGACGATCCGACCGGCTATGGCCGCATTACCCGCGAAAACGGTAACGTAACGGGTATCGTTGAGCATAAAGATGCCAGCGACGCACAGCGTCAGATTCAGGAGATCAACACCGGTATCCTGATTGCCAATGGCGCGGACCTGAAGCGCTGGCTGTCGAAGCTCACCAACAATAATGCGCAGGGTGAGTACTACATCACCGACATCATCGCGATGGCCTATCAGGAAGGGCGTGAGATTGCGGCGGTTCATCCGGCACGCATTAGCGAAACCGAAGGGGTGAATAACCGCCTTCAGCTTTCCCGCCTGGAACGCGTTTATCAGTCCGAACAGGCTGAAAAACTGCTCCTGGCAGGCGTTATGCTGCGCGACCCGGCGCGTTTCGATCTGCGCGGGACCTTATCTCACGGGCGCGACGTTGAAATCGATACTAACGTTATCCTTGAAGGCAACGTCACGCTTGGCCACCGCGTCAAAATTGGTGCCGGTTGTGTTATCAAAAACAGCGTCATCGGTGACGACTGCGACATTAGCCCGTACAGTGTGGTTGAAGATGCACATCTGGACGCGGCATGCACCATTGGGCCGTTCGCACGCCTGCGCCCTGGCGCTGAATTGCTCGAAGGCGCCCATGTTGGCAACTTCGTTGAGATGAAAAAAGCGCGTCTGGGCAAAGGTTCCAAAGCCGGCCATTTAACCTACCTGGGCGATGCAGAAATTGGCGATAACGTGAACATTGGTGCAGGAACAATCACCTGCAACTATGACGGTGCCAACAAGTTTAAAACCATCATCGGTGATGATGTGTTTGTCGGTTCTGATACACAGCTGGTGGCACCGGTGACGGTCGGGAACGGGGTAACCATTGCCGCCGGGACGACCGTGACGCGCGATGTTGCCGACAATGAGCTGGTGCTGAGCCGCGTGCCGCAGGTTCACAAGCAGGGCTGGAAACGCCCGGTGAAGAAAAAGTAACGACCTGCACCCTGCTCTCTCCCGCGAGGAGAGAGCTAGTTCGGTGCGGTGTTTTTCGCCCTCGCCCCTCTGGGGAGAGGGATGGGGTGAGGGGATAACATAATCCTCCCCCCAAAGGCAGTACTTATAACAATAACCCCACTCTCTACAAGGCTCGGGGTGCCCGGAAAGGGCAAATACAGGTCAGCGACAACGCATGGCATAACGCCATAATCAGGAAATTAAACTATGTGTGGAATTGTTGGCGCAGTTGCGCAGCGTGATATTGCTGAAATCCTTCTCGAAGGTTTACGTCGTCTGGAATACCGTGGTTACGACTCTGCCGGTCTGGCAGTTGTGGATGCAGAAGGGCATATGACCCGTCTGCGTCGTCTCGGTAAAGTGCAGATGCTGGCCCAGGCTGCGGAAGATCATCCGCTGCATGGTGGCACGGGTATTGCGCACACCCGCTGGGCGACCCACGGCGAACCGTCTGAAGGCAATGCGCACCCGCATGTGTCCGAACACATCGTGGTCGTGCATAACGGCATTATCGAAAACCACGAACCGCTGCGCGAAGAACTTAAAGCGCGCGGCTATACCTTCGTCTCTGAAACCGACACCGAAGTTATTGCTCACCTGGTTCACTGGGAGCTGGAGCAGGGCGGTACACTGCGTGAAGCGGTGCTGCGTGCGATCCCTCAGCTGCGCGGTGCATACGGTACGGTAATCATGGATTCACGCGATCCGTCCACGCTGCTGGCCGCACGTTCCGGTAGCCCAATGGTTATCGGTCTGGGCATGGGCGAGAACTTTATCGCCTCTGACCAGCTGGCACTTCTGCCGGTTACCCGTCGCTTTATCTTCCTGGAAGAGGGTGATATCGCGGAAGTGACGCGTCGCAACGTGACGGTATTCGATACCAAAGGCGAGCAGGTGAAACGCCCGGAGATCGAATCCAATCTGCAGTACGACGCAGGCGACAAAGGCGCTTACCGTCACTACATGCAGAAAGAAATTTACGAGCAGCCGAACGCCATCAAAAACACCCTGACTGGGCGCATCAGCCACGGCGAGGTGGACCTGAGCGAACTGGGCGCCAACGCCAATGAGCTGCTCGGTAAGGTTGAGCATATTCAGATCGTGGCCTGCGGTACCTCCTACAACTCCGGTATGGTCTCACGCTACTGGTTTGAATCCCTGGCCGGTGTTCCGTGTGATGTGGAAATTGCTTCAGAATTCCGCTACCGCAAATCCGCGGTGCGTCGTAATAGCCTGATGATCACCCTTTCCCAGTCTGGCGAAACGGCGGACACCCTGGCGGCGCTGCGTCTCTCTAAAGAGCTGGGTTATCTGGGCTCTCTGGCCATCTGTAACGTGCCAGGTTCTTCGCTGGTTCGTGAATCCGATCTGGCGCTGATGACCAACGCAGGCACGGAAATCGGCGTGGCCTCCACCAAAGCGTTTACCACTCAGCTGACCGTTCTGCTGATGCTGGTGGCGAAACTGGCGCGTCTGAAAGGGCAGGATGCGGCTGTTGAGCATGACATCGTTCATGGCCTGCAGGCGCTGCCAAGCCGTATTGAGCAGATGCTGTCTCAGAACAAACGCATTGAAGCGCTGGCGGAAGATTTCTCTGACAAACATCACGCCCTGTTCCTCGGCCGTGGCGATCAGTATCCAATTGCGCTGGAAGGCGCGTTGAAGCTGAAAGAGATCTCCTACATCCACGCGGAAGCTTACGCAGCAGGCGAGCTGAAACACGGCCCGCTGGCGCTGATTGACGCAGACATGCCGGTCATCGTTGTGGCACCTAACAACGAACTGCTGGAAAAACTGAAGTCCAATATCGAAGAAGTCCGCGCCCGCGGTGGTGTACTGTACGTCTTCGCCGATAAAGACGCCGGCTTTGCGAGCAGCGACAATATGCACATCATCGAGATGCCGCATGTGGAAGAGGTGATTGCCCCTATCTTCTACACCGTTCCGCTGCAGTTGCTGGCCTACCACGTCGCGCTGATCAAAGGCACTGACGTTGACCAGCCACGTAATCTGGCGAAATCGGTCACCGTAGAATAATCCCCTCAGGCTCCACCTTCGGGTGGAGCTTTTTTACCCTTCCTGGTTTGTTTTTAATCAACCCATCCGCATTTTTATTTATGACAATCTGTCATCTTCAGCTACTTTTTTCAGTGTCACATAAAGAAAATATTTCTGAAAACTTGCTGTCATGTAAGTGATTAACTAGATGATAATTAAATGAATTTTTACTGATATTTAAGTTAAATTTCCATTGTCATAAAACTGTCATAATACGTACATTTATCTGTCACCTGTTTGTCCTATTTTGCTCATCGTAGCCACTAAACAACGATTTACGAAAATCTTGCAGGAGACATTATGAAAGTTATGCGTACCACTGTCGCAACTGTTGTCGCCGCGACCTTATCTCTGAGCGCGTTCTCTGTATTTGCAGAAGCAAGCCTGACTGGCGCTGGTGCAACCTTCCCTGCGCCGGTGTATGCCAAATGGGCGGATACCTACCAGAAAGAAACCGGTAACAAGGTTAACTATCAGGGTATCGGCTCCTCCGGTGGCGTAAAACAAATTACCGCGAATACCGTTGATTTCGGTGCATCAGACGCTCCACTGTCTGATGACAAACTGGCGCAGGAAGGCCTGTTCCAGTTCCCGACCGTTATCGGTGGTGTTGTGCTGGCCGTTAACATTCCAGGCCTGAAATCAGGCGAGCTGGTCCTGGACGGCAAAACCCTGGGTGACATCTACCTCGGTAAAATCAAAAAATGGGATGACGAAGCCATCACCAAACTGAACCCGGGTGTCAAACTGCCTTCGCAGAACATCGCAGTGGTTCGTCGTGCAGATGGTTCCGGTACCTCTTTCGTTTTCACCAGCTACCTGGCGAAAGTGAACGAAGAGTGGAAATCTAAAGTCGGTTCCGGCTCTACCGTTAACTGGCCAACCGGTCTGGGTGGTAAAGGCAACGACGGTATCGCCGCGTTCGTACAGCGTCTGCCTGGTTCTATCGGCTATGTAGAGTATGCGTACGCTAAGCAGAACAACCTGTCCTACACCAAACTGGTTTCTGCCGATGGCAAGCCAGTCAGCCCGACTGAAGAGAACTTTGCTAACGCTGCAAAAGGCGCTGACTGGAGCAAATCCTTCGCTCAGGATCTGACTAACCAGAAAGGCGACGGTGCGTGGCCAATCACCTCTACCACCTTCATTCTGGTTCACAAAGAGCAGAAGAAACCTGAGCAGGGCGCTGAAGTGTTGAAGTTCTTCGACTGGGCGTACAAAAACGGCGGCAAACAGGCTAACGCGCTGGATTACGCCACCCTGCCGGACAACGTGGTTGAGCAGATTCGCGCTGCATGGAAAACCAACGTGAAAGACAGCAGCGGTAAAGCATTGTATTAATTTAGTATTCTGACGAAAATGGCGGGTGGCGCTCGCGCTACCCGCCGATTTCGTAAACGCGTTTAACAGAAGAGTGATTTATGGCTGCAACAAAGCCTGCATTTAACCCTCCGGGTAAAAAAGGTGACATGATTTTCAGCGCGCTGGTCAAACTGGCTGCGCTGATTGTGCTATTGCTGCTGGGCGGCATTATCGTGTCCCTGATTTTCTCCTCCTGGCCGAGCATCCAGAAATTCGGTTTCTCCTTCCTGTGGACCAAAGAGTGGGATGCGCCGAACGATATCTACGGTGCGCTGGTGCCGATTTACGGCACGCTGGTGACGTCGTTTATCGCCCTGCTGATTGCGGTGCCGGTGAGCTTTGGTATTGCCCTGTTCCTGACGGAACTGGCGCCGGGCTGGCTGCGTCGTCCACTGGGTATTGCCATTGAACTGCTGGCCGCTATTCCAAGTATCGTGTACGGCATGTGGGGCCTGTTTATCTTTGCTCCCCTGTTCGCAACGTACTTCCAGGAACCGGTGGGTAATGTTCTCTCTGCCATTCCGTTTGTCGGCACCCTGTTCTCTGGCCCGGCTTTCGGTATCGGTATTCTGGCTGCGGGGGTGATCCTCGCTATTATGATTATTCCGTACATTGCGGCGGTAATGCGCGATGTCTTCGAACAAACGCCGGTGATGATGAAAGAGTCGGCCTACGGCATCGGCTGCACCACCTGGGAAGTTATCTGGCGCATCGTCCTTCCGTTCACCAAAAATGGGGTGATTGGCGGCGTCATGCTGGGGTTAGGCCGTGCTTTGGGTGAAACCATGGCGGTGACCTTTATTATCGGTAACACCTACCAGCTCGACAGCGCCTCCCTCTACATGCCGGGTAACAGTATTACTTCCGCACTGGCGAATGAATTTGCCGAAGCGGAATCCGGGCTGCACGTCGCGGCGCTGATGGAACTGGGCCTGATCCTGTTTGTGATTACCTTCATTGTGCTGGCGATCTCCAAGCTGATGATCCTGCGTCTCGCAAAAAATGAGGGGGCACGCTAATGGCAACTCTCGAAATGCAAAGCACCACTGCGCTGGCGGAATCCCGTCGCAAAATGCAGGCGAAGCGTCGTTTCAAAAACCGCGTTGCGTTGACGCTCTCAATGGCAACGATGGCGTTCGGTCTGTTCTGGCTGGTCTGGATCCTGTTTTCGACCGTTGTGCGCGGCATCGACGGGATGTCGCTGTCACTGTTCACCGAGATGACGCCGCCGCCAAATACGGCGGGCGGCGGCCTGGCGAATGCCCTGGCGGGCAGTGGTTTGCTGATCCTCTGGGCGACGGTAGTTGGTACACCGCTTGGCATTATGGCGGGGATTTATCTGGCGGAGTACGGGCGTAAATCCTGGCTGGCAGAGGTGATTCGTTTCATTAACGACATCCTGCTGTCTGCGCCGTCTATCGTGGTCGGTCTGTTTGTTTACACCATTGTGGTGGCGCAGATGGAACACTTCTCCGGCTGGGCAGGTGTGATTGCGCTGGCGCTGCTGCAAGTACCTATCGTCATTCGTACCACCGAGAACATGCTGAAACTGGTGCCGGATAGCCTGCGTGAAGCGGCTTACGCGCTGGGCACGCCGAAGTGGAAAATGATCTCCGCGATTACGCTGAAAGCCTCCGTCTCCGGGATCATGACCGGTATCCTGCTGGCCATTGCCCGTATTGCAGGCGAAACGGCGCCGCTGCTGTTTACTGCCCTCTCCAACCAGTTCTGGAGTACGGACATGATGCAGCCGATCGCCAACCTGCCGGTGACGATTTTTAAATTTGCGATGAGCCCATTCGCGGAATGGCAGCAGCTGGCCTGGGCCGGGGTGCTGATCATTACCCTTTGCGTACTGTTGCTGAACATTCTGGCGCGCGTCATTTTCGCGAAGCAGAAACACGGTTAAATTTTTACGGCGCGGCAGATCGCGGCGCCGAATGAGGAAATGAGTCAATGAGTATGGTTGATACTGCCCCGGGTAAGATTCAGGTTCGTGATTTGAACTTCTACTACGGCAAATTCCATGCCCTGAAGAACATCAACCTGGATATCGCCAGGAACCAGGTCACGGCATTTATCGGTCCGTCTGGCTGTGGTAAATCCACGCTGCTGCGTACCTTTAACAAAATGTATTCGCTCTATCCGGAGCAGCGTGCCGAAGGTGAAATCATCCTGGACGGCGATAACATTCTGACCAACAGCCAGGATATCGCCCTGCTGCGTGCGAAAGTCGGGATGGTGTTCCAGAAACCGACGCCGTTCCCGATGTCCATCTATGACAACATCGCCTTTGGCGTACGTCTGTTTGAAAAGCTCTCCCGTGCGGATATGGATGAGCGCGTTCAGTGGGCTTTGACCAAGGCCGCATTATGGAACGAAACCAAAGATAAGTTGCACCAGAGCGGTTACTCTCTCTCCGGTGGTCAGCAGCAGCGTCTGTGCATTGCGCGTGGTATCGCCATTCGCCCGGAAGTGTTGTTGCTGGATGAGCCGTGTTCAGCTCTGGACCCGATCTCAACCGGCCGTATTGAAGAGTTGATCACCGAGCTGAAGCAGGATTACACCGTGGTTATCGTGACCCACAACATGCAGCAGGCTGCGCGTTGTTCCGATTACACGGCGTTTATGTACCTGGGCGAGTTGATTGAGTTCAGCAATACGGACGATCTGTTCACCAAGCCCGCTAAAAAGCAAACAGAAGACTATATCACCGGTCGTTACGGTTGATTCAGGAGCGCGCTATGGACAATCTCAATCTTAACAAACACATTTCAGGCCAGTTCAACGCAGAGCTGGAAAGTATTCGCACTCAGGTGATGACCATGGGTGGCATGGTTGAGCAGCAGCTTTCCGATGCCATTACCGCGATGCACAACCAGGACAGCGAGCTGGCGAAGCGCGTTATCGAAGGTGATAAAAACGTCAATATGATGGAAGTCGCCATTGATGAAGCCTGCGTGCGTATTATCGCCAAGCGTCAGCCAACGGCGAGCGACCTGCGTCTGGTTATGGCGATCATCAAAACCATCGCCGAGCTGGAGCGTATTGGTGACGTTGCGGATAAAATCTGCCGCACCGCGCTGGAGAAATTCTCTCAGCAGCACCAGCCACTGCTGGTGAGCCTCGAGTCGCTGGGTCGTCATACCGTGCAGATGCTGCATGACGTACTGGATGCCTTTGCGCGAATGGATCTGGACGAAGCGGTACGTATCTACCGTGAAGACAAAAAGGTCGACCAGGAGTATGAAGGCATCGTGCGTCAGCTGATGACCTACATGATGGAAGACTCCCGTACGATCCCAAGCGTCCTGACCGCGCTGTTCTGCGCGCGCTCAATCGAGCGTATCGGTGACCGTTGCCAGAACATTTGCGAATACATCTTCTACTTCGTGAAAGGACAGGATTTCCGTCACGTTGGTGGCGATGAGCTGGACAAGCTGCTGGCGGGTAAAGATCCGAAAGAGTGATGCGCTAACATGCCCGGTGCTGCTGCGCTTACCGGGCCTGCGAACCTTATAGGCCGGATAAGCGTCAGCGCTATCCGGCTTTTTTTCAGCGAGTAATATTCCACCCGCGAGCCTTCCACAATTCTGGCAGCTGCGCCAGATCGGTGAAGGTCGTCACTTTTGGATGATCGATCGGTTTGTTGTGCGGATCGGCGCAGAAGTAAAACACTTCCATACCCGCATCAATTCCCGACTGCGCTCCCGCAGAAGAGTCATCCACCAGAATGCAGTTCGCCACGTTAACGTTCATCGCTTTTGCTGCATGGAACATCAACGCCGGGTCTGGCTTCCAGCGCTGGATATCGTAGCCGCTGAACAGTTTTTCCGGGAAGTGGTGCAACATTTCAAGCTTACCCAGCGAGTGCTGCATTTTGCTGACCGGACCGTTCGAGACCACGCAGATGGGCACCGTCATCGCATCCAGAAGCGCATTCGCCCCGGCAATGACCTCCAGCTCGGAGTCGAAGAGGCGTGCGACCTCGGCGCGGTAGACCGGCTCCAGATCTGCTTTTGCCAGATCCACACCGTGCTCTTCGTTAATGATGTCGATGATCTCGTAGAGCTTCACGCCTTTAAAGCGTTTAAACACCTCTTCGAGATCCAGCGTAATGCCAAATTCCCTGAACATGGTCACATACGCGCAGGAACAAATGACCTCACTGTCGACCAGCGTACCGTCGCAGTCGAAAAATACCGCTTCAATTCCGGACATGCCTTTCCCTTTTTACAAGTTTAACGTTTACGTACGGCAGTTTAATGAGACGCAATCGTTGCCGTATAAGCAAAATCAATGAAAAAAGTATCTCGTAACCGCCACTATTGTCGCATTTTGGTATAGGATAGCGACGAATTTTCCCTCCTTGTTCGGAAATTGATGATGAGTCAACAACACACTACCCAGACATCTGGTCAGGGTCTGCTTGAGCGCGTGTTTAAACTGCGTGAGCACGGCACAACGGCACGCACCGAAGTGATCGCCGGTTTCACCACCTTCCTGACGATGGTCTATATCGTTTTTGTTAACCCACAAATTCTGGGCGTTGCTGGCATGGACACCAGCGCCGTCTTCGTGACCACCTGTCTGATCGCTGCGCTGGGCAGTATCCTGATGGGTGTGTTCGCTAACCTGCCCGTGGCGCTGGCCCCGGCAATGGGTCTGAACGCTTTCTTCGCGTTCGTGGTCGTCCAGGCGATGGGTCTGCCATGGCAGGTCGGCATGGGCGCTATCTTCTGGGGCGCGGTTGGCCTGCTGTTGCTGACCATTTTCCGCGTACGTTACTGGATGATAGCCAATATTCCGGTGAGCCTGCGCGTGGGCATTACCAGCGGTATTGGTCTGTTTATCGGCATGATGGGTCTGAAAAATGCAGGCGTTATCATGGCTAACCCGGACACGCTGGTGAGCATCGGTCACCTGACCTCGCACAACGTGCTGCTGGGCGTGCTGGGCTTCTTTATCATCGCTATCCTGGCTTCGCGCAATATTCATGCGGCCGTGCTGGTTTCTATCGTGGTCACCACGCTGCTGGGCTGGATGCTGGGCGATGTGCAGTACAAAGGGATTGTCTCCGCGCCACCGAGCGTGTCTACCGTCATTGGGCACGTCGATCTGGCAGGCTCCCTGAACCTGGGTCTGGCGGGCGTGATTTTCTCCTTCATGCTGGTTAACCTGTTTGACTCCTCCGGTACGCTGATTGGCGTGACCGACAAAGCCGGCCTGGCGGATGAGAATGGGAAATTCCCGCGCATGAAGCAGGCGCTGTTCGTTGACAGTGTCTCCTCTGTCACCGGCGCGTTTATCGGTACATCGTCTGTTACCGCTTACATTGAATCCTCTTCAGGTGTCTCTGTGGGTGGCCGTACCGGTCTGACGGCGGTTGTGGTGGGGATCCTGTTCCTGCTGGTGATCTTCCTGTCACCACTGGCGGGCATGGTGCCTCCGTATGCGGCAGCCGGCGCGCTGATCTACGTGGGGGTGTTAATGACCTCCAGCCTGTCGCGCGTGAAGTGGGATGATTTAACCGAAGCGGTGCCTGCGTTTATTACCGCGGTGATGATGCCGTTCAGCTTCTCGATCACCGAAGGTATCGCGCTGGGCTTTATCTCCTACTGCGTCATGAAGATTGGTACCGGTCGCTTCCGCGACCTCAGCCCGTGCGTCATCATTGTGGCGCTGCTGTTTGTGCTGAAGATTGTTTTTATTGATGCCAAATAAACAGAAAGCCCTTTTCGTCGAAAAGGGCTTTTGTGTTTGCGCCCTCTCCCTGTGGGAGAGGGCCAGAGTGAGGGTGTCAGGCTACGTTTAAGCTTTCACTCGCTTAATATAATCACCAAACGCGGTGAGCTGGCCAGAAAGATGGTCACGCGTACTTTGATCTACCACTTCACCCGTCTGCGGGTCGACCTTGTTCTGAATCACGCCCCCCATAAATTCCGGTTTGTTCATTACCATCGCATCCAGGAAGACCAGGATCTGACGCAGATGGTACTGGCAGCGTGCCCCGCCAATCGCGCCCATAGAGCTGGTCTGGATCAGCACCGGTTTACCCGACAGAGGCTGCTCCGGGAGACGGGATAACCAGTCAATGGCATTCTTCAGACCACCCGGGACGGAGTAGTTATATTCAGGCGTAACAATGACCACGCCGTCTGCCTGGCGGATCTGCTCTGCAAGCGCTTCTATGCTCTGTGGAAACCCTTCTTCCTGCTGCACGTCCGCGTCATAAAGCGGAATGTCGCCAATCGATGGCAGGGCGCTAATGTCCATACCTGCCGGTGCCAGCTGAGGCAGCGTGCGGGCAACCATCCCGTTAAATGAACCTTTGCGCAGGCTTCCCAGTAACGTAACAACTTTCAACGTATCAGACATGATTACTCCTGTTTCATCATGATGACCCTGAATGGATCAGCTAAGGGTATATGCTTTTTCTGCCGGTAAACTGGTTAATCTCATCAGGCGCGCGGCGGGTTCGTTGGCTCGCTCGGGCACATCCGGAAGGCTACTCCATCCGTGTTGACTGTCAAATTCCCAGATTTTCAATCGTTCGATGGCGGGGGTCACCGCGATGGACCAAATCAGTACGTCTTCGGCATCGCTGAGCGCCTCTACCAGCGTGGCTTTAGCGGAACGCAGACGTCCGGAGCCTGGAAGCAATTGCAGCAGGCTGGCGTCGTCTGATGCACAGCCACAGAGCTTTCGAATGCTCTGGCGTAAGGTAATGAGCTGAGCTCTGGCCTCGATGGGATCGTTCTGGTTACGCACCCACAGCTTTTCATTGCTGGAAAGCGGGTAGTCATCGTGCGGGTTCGCGCCGTGGAAGCCGCGGGTTGCGTGCTGAAGCTCCATGTCCAGGCCGCAATCCCCTTCAGTGGTGAGCGCGACGCCAATGATATTGCCCGTATAGGCAATGGAGAAACGCGGCAGCTCCGGGTCGGCAAAGACCGGGCGGCCTTCAGGTTGGGTGAGGATATCCGGCAGTTCACTGGTGCCGTACAGCATGAACATCAGCTCAGCGAGAAGCGCGCGGGATGCCAAAAACCGCGTCCGGCGATGCTCCGGCAGTTTACGTGCTTCCTGGTGACACGCGGATGAAATTCTGGCCGATACGAGATGTCCCTCTGTCAGTATCCCTCTTGCAAAGTGCGTTGCCATTTTTCGCTCCTTGATAATGGTCGTATTCGGTTAAACGGTTACATGATTATCGCTTAACTTGCCTTCTGTTTTAATCAGTAAATGGGAGTAAGAGAAGCCTGAGGACCCAACTTTACATTTTCTTAGGCAAAAATAAGCGCTGGAGCGGCATATAGCGCTTTGATTGTCTCACGGAGCCAGAGGATTTTCGGATTATGGCTGTTTCGTTTATGCCAGATCAGCGTGAAAGGAACGGTCAGTTTTTCAGCCTGGGCTTCATCAATGGGAATGGGCAGGGCGATCAGCTTACGCTGGTGGAGTTGATTATAGTGATGGCAGTAGTGTGGCGCCGTGGCGATGTAGTTATGGCCTGGCTGCGCCGCCATAAACATCGACTGTTCGAAACCGGGCAGGCTCATGGCGATATTACGCTCACGTCCCATCTCTCTGAGCACCTCATCAAGCGCCCAGGTGTCGCTGCGCTCCCAGAAGATGCTGATATGCGGATAGCGCAGGAAAGTCTCCAGGTTCCACTCTTCCTGAAGAGCCGGATGATCTTCGCGCAAATAGACGCAGGGGCGGTCGCTGAACAAAATTTCGTAGTCGATAAACCACGGCATCAGCTTCAACAGCTCGCGGGAGCGCGGATGTGTTTCACGGCCCGTGAAGCCAAGATCGACTTCTCCGCGCGTAATGGCATCCACCGAGTCGTAATCCCAGTGGCGCATCTTTACCGTGGCCTGTGGATAGCGCTGATTGACCTGCTCGAGCAGGGCATTAAAACGGATCAACATCAGAGGCGTTTCCGCGGCCAGCACGAACGTCAGCCCGCCCGGGGAGTCATGATGGAATTTATCGAGGATCTGATTGCCAATCTGCATCCAGTCGGCCAGATCCTGCTCCAGGCTCATCGTCAGCGGTGTCGGCAGCAGGCCTAACGGTGTTTTCACAAACAGCGGATCGTCAAACCAGTCGCGCAGTTTCGCCAGCGATTTACTTACCGCGGACGGGGTTACGTTCATCCGTTTCGCGGCTTTGGTTACGCTGCGCTCCTGCAGCAAAAGCTGCAGACACAACAACAGGTTAAGATCGAGACTGCTGATTGGCTTCTTCATAATGGGCCGCGGGCTGGATGACCATAAGTAAGGTGATGCAGAGCATGCTACAACCAATCAGAATCCCGATCAGCATATTGAGCGCATTAAGGCCGATGACCGCCGCCAGCCATATCCACAGCGACGAACCGCAGACCTGTGCAATACCCAGCACCGAGCTTGCCACACCCGCGCGCAGCGAGAACGGGCCAAGCGCCTGACTCATCGCCACGCCAAAGCCGACGGAGAAGCCGGCGCAAATCAGCGTAATCCCTACCAGCATCAGCGCATGTGTGCTGGTGGTCGCCAGAATCCCCCCCGCAGCGAGGAACAGC
Organism: Enterobacter sp. 200527-13; assembly: GCF_027924865.1. Lineage (NCBI taxonomy): Bacteria > Pseudomonadati > Pseudomonadota > Gammaproteobacteria > Enterobacterales > Enterobacteriaceae > Enterobacter > Enterobacter sp. 200527-13. The sequence continues at coordinate 222,069 of NZ_BSCM01000005.1, read as the reverse complement.
ACCTGAGAGGTTAGCATGAGTGTGCGCTGACGGAAGATATTCAGTGCGAACGGCGTCGAGAACGAGACGGCCATACTGACCATCGCGGTAAGTGCCATCACGGTGGAATACTCACCGCGATCAAACCCCATGGTCTCCATCAGCAACACCGGGGAAACGTTTACATACGTCAGGATCACCGCCACGCTCAGTGTGGTAATGGCCAGGCGACTCAGGAAAAAGCGGTTTAGCAGCGTCTCGGCCGGATGAAGGGTTGCCGTATGGCCTGTGTTTTGCGAGCCTGGATGGGTCTCTTTCAACACCGTGATCGAGAGGATAAAGACCAGCGCACCCATGGCCGCCATCGTCCAGAACAGGCTCTGCCACGGGAATTTCAGCATGATCAGATAGCCCACCACCGGCGCCATCACCGGAATGATGCAGGTAATACCGTTGAGCATGGAAAGCACTTTGGCACGCCGCTGAGCGCTTAAGGTATCGCGCAGGATGGCGAAGGCCACTACATAACAGCCACCGGCACCTATTCCCTGGATAAAGCGTCCTGTCAGGAACAGAGTACTGTCCTGGGCCAGGGAGCAGAGCATTGACGCCAGCGCGAAGATGATGGCACAGGTAATGGCCACGGGCTGACGACCCGCTTTGTCTGCGATTTTCCCGGCAAATACCATCGATGATGCCATCCCGGCGAGATAGGCCGAAAACGCAATATGCAGCTGCGCCTCGCTGGCACCCAGATCGCGGGCAATGTGCGGCAGCCCCACCAGATACATATCAATACCCGATGGATAAAGCAGAACCAGCGCAAAACTACAAAACAGAAAACGAGCCATAAACCCCCCATAGATGCAGGCAAGCAGAATAGGGGGATAAAAGGGATTAGGCGAGTTGCCATTTGGACAAAGGTGATTTCCCGGGAGGAAATCACCCTTCATCAGCGGTAATTACTTGCCGATACAGAAGCTCGAGAAAATCCGTCCCAGCAGATCGTCCGAGGTAAATTCGCCGGTTATCTCACTCAGATTTTGCTGCGCCAGACGCAGCTCTTCCGCCAGCAGTTCACCCGCCCATGCGCCAAGCAGCTGTGCTTTCCCCTGATCGAGGTGGCGTGCTGCGTCTTCCAGCGCCTGAAGGTGACGACGGCGCGCAAGGAAGCCGCCTTCCATACTGGTATCAAAGCCCATGCTCTGTTTGAGATGGTTGCGCAGGTCGTCAACGCCTTCACCGGTACGGGCCGACAGGCGAATAAGTGAGTGGCCATTCACTTCACTAATACCCAGCGTTTCGCCGGTCACATCCGCTTTGTTACGCACCACGGTGATCGGCAGTTTTGCCGGCAGGCGGGCAATAAAGTCTGGCCAGATGTCCGCCGGATCAACGGCATCGGTCGTGGTACCGTCCACCATAAACAGCACGCGGTCAGCCTGCTCAATCTCTTGCCAGGCGCGTTCGATACCGATGCGCTCTACTTCGTCACTGGCGTCGCGAAGACCTGCCGTGTCGATGATGTGCAGCGGCATACCGTCGATATGAATATGCTCACGCAGCACGTCGCGGGTGGTACCGGCGATGTCGGTGACGATCGCCGCTTCACGGCCCGCCAGGGCGTTGAGCAGGCTCGATTTACCGGCGTTAGGGCGGCCCGCAATCACGACCTTCATCCCCTCGCGCAGCAGGCTACCCTGACGTGCTTCGGCACGCACCGCGTCGAGATCGGCCATCACGCTATTGAGCTGAGCTTCAATTTTACCGTCAGAGAGGAAGTCGATCTCCTCATCCGGGAAATCGATAGCCGCTTCGACATAGATGCGCAGGTGAGTAAGTGCTTCCACAAGATGATTCACGCGCGCCGAGAACGCGCCCTGAAGCGAGTTCAGTGCGGAGCGGGCTGCCTGCTCGGAGCTGGCGTCGATCAGGTCAGCAATTGCTTCTGCCTGTGCGAGGTCGAGCTTGTCGTTCAGGAAGGCACGCTCGGAGAACTCACCTGGCTTTGCAATGCGCAGGCCCGGCAGCGTCAGAATGCGTTTTAACAGCAGGTCGAGAATGACCGGGCCACCGTGGCCCTGCAGCTCCAGTACGTCTTCTCCGGTAAAGGAGTTCGGGCCCGGGAACCACAGCGCAATGCCCTGGTCCAGCGGCGTGCCGTCAGTGTCTTTAAACGGCAGATAATCAGCGTAGCGCGGCTTTGGCAGTTTACCCAGCACCGCTTCGGCGACCTCGCGGGCCTTCAGGCCGGAGATACGCAGAATGCCTACACCACCGCGTCCCGGTGGGGTTGCCTGGGCGACGATAGTGTCGTTATGGCTCATGGTTGGTCTCGTTCAATACAAATAAAAAAGGCGGTCAATCGACCGCCCTTATTTTAGCGTTAACTTACCGAATCAGGACTTTTTCTTTTCGCGGCTATGCAGGCCACGTTTTTCCAGACCACGGTAAATCAGCTGCTGCTGGATAATGGTCACCAGGTTGCTGACGATATAGTACAGCACCAGACCTGACGGGAACCACAGGAAGAACACGGTGAAGATGACCGGCATAAAGGTCATGATCTTCTGCTGCATCGGGTCGGTCACGGTGGTCGGCGACATCTTCTGGATGAAGAACATCGTTACGCCCATCAGGATCGGCAGGATGTAGTACGGGTCCTGTGCAGACAGGTCATGGATCCACAGGGCGAACGGCGCGTGGCGCAGCTCAACGGAACCCATCAGCATGTAGTACAGCGCAAGGAAGATTGGCATCTGAATCAGCAGCGGGAAGCAACCACCCAGCGGGTTCACTTTCTCTGCTTTATACAGGGCCATCATCTCCTGGCTCTGACGCTGTTTGTCATCGCCCAGACGCTCACGCATTGCCTGAATCTTAGGCTGCAGCATACGCATCTTCGCCATGGAGGTGTACTGCGCTTTAGTCAGCGGGTACATGATGCCACGTACGATGAAGGTGATAACGATGATGGAGAAGCCCCAGTTACCCAGGAAGCTGTGGATGAACTTCAGCAGCTTAAACAGCGGCTGAGAGATGAACCACAACCAGCCGTAGTCCACGGTCAGATCCAGGTGCGGCGCAACGGCAGCCATTTTGTCCTGGATTTCCGGACCGACCCACAGGGTGCTTGCCAGCTTACCGGTTTGACCCGGCTGTACCAGAACCGGCTGAGATTTGTAGCCAATGGCTGCAAGACCGTTACCCAGGTTCGCGGTATAGAAGTTGTTAGTACCGTCGTTCGTTGGCACCCACGCAGTGGCGAAATACTGCTGCAGCATTGCCACCCAACCGCCTTTAGCGCTGACGTTCAGGTTTTCGTTATCGGCAATGGTGTCGAATTTGTATTTCTCGTACTTCGCATCAGGCGTGGAGTACGCCGCGCCACGGAAGGTATGCAGCGCAAAGTTGCTGCTTCCGGTGTCACGGTGAGACGGCAGATTGATGGACTGCTTCAGCTGACCAAAGGTCGACAGTTCCAGCGGTTTCGCACCGGTGTTCTGAACGCTGTAGCCCACGTTCACCGCATATTCACCGCGTTTCAGGGTGAAGGTTTTGGTGAAGGTGTTGCCCGCGGCGTCGGTGTAGGTCATCGGGATAGCGATTTCGTTCTGACCATCAGCCAGTACGAAGGTCTCTTTCTCGACGTTGTACAGTGGACGCGCACCGTTAGCCGGGTTATCCGGGCCATCACGACCGGTCAGGCCGCTCTGAGCCTGGTAGATAAACTCAGGCGTGGTTTCCAGTAACTGGAACGGTTCGTTAGACTTCAGCTCTTTTGGGTAGGTCAACAGCAGCGCCTGCTCAACATCACCACCACGGGTGTTGATAGTCAGCTCAAGCACATCGGTCTTAACCGTAATCTGTTTCCCCTGGCCACTGGCCGGTACGCCCTGGTCGGCGGCGCTACCCGCTGCGGTGGTCGTAGTCTGCGTGGTCTGCTGCTGGGGTTGAGGATTTTTATCCTGCTCCCATGCCTGCCAGATCATGAAAGACACGAACAACAAAGCGATGATAAGAAGATTGCGTTGCGAATCCATCGTTAGTGTTCTCTGGTATCAAAGGGTCCTGGCGGGACGGGATCGTCTCCACCTGGGTGTAAAGGGTGGCATTTTAATACGCGTTTCACCGTCAACCAACTGCCTTTTATCACTCCAAACCTGCGCAATGCCTCAATTCCGTAGCTTGAGCATGTTGGCGTGAAACGGCAGTGCGGCCCGAGTAGCGGACTAATCAGGCGTTGATAGACCCGAATGAGGGCTATCAGGACCCGCGAGCCAGGCGACAATGGCGGCGCCATAATTTTTCCAACGCTTCCGAGAGAGCACGGTTATCGAGGTCGGCAACCCCTTTTTTAGCCACCACCACGAAATCCATTGAAGGCAGTTCGTGCTGACGTAAACGGAAGCTTTCACGCGTCAGACGTTTAATCCGATTGCGTTCATGCGCACGCTTAACGTTTTTCTTGGCGACAGTAAGACCGATGCGGGGATGCCCCAGCGAATTCAGGCGGCCGAGGATGGTGATTTGCGGCGTGCCAGCCCGTTGTGGCTGCTGGAAGACGAAAGTGAAATGAGTGGGAGTTAACAAACGTAACTCCCTGGGAAATGCTAGCTTAACCACTCAGGGGTTAGCTTTATTACTTGGAAACGGTCAGACGAGCGCGGCCTTTAGCACGACGACGTGCCAGAACCTGACGACCATTTTTAGTAGCCATACGAGCACGGAAGCCGTGAGAACGGTTGCGCTTCAGTACAGACGGTTGAAAAGTGCGTTTCATGGCGATTTCTACCTAAACTTGAATAAATTCACTGACTTTTGCGTATACCCGAACGAGTTTCGAACGACTAACGCCTCAGCGTGGGTGATTAAAGAGGCCGGATTGTAATAATTGTACACTCCGGAGTCAATTCTCTTTCCTTATTTCCCGCGTATTTCCGCACGTTTTCGCGTGGAAAATGAGCAACGGACGACGCAGGAAGATGAGCACCACGCGCCGGGTCGAGGATTATACGGCCTCCCAAACAAAGCGCAAGGATCGTCCCGGATCTTCGTTAGATCATTTAAGCAAGAAATTGTCTGTGCTCATTAATTTTTCCAATATGCGGGCTAAATCGTAGGGTACTCGCCCCAGGATCGTTTACACTTACCCGGTTTCCGATCTTCCTGTGGATAAATCGGGAAGAATCTGTGAGAAACAGAAGATCTCTGGCTCAGTTTAGGCTATGATCCGCGGTCCCGATCGGGATCCAGCGATCCTGGCCGGGTATAACCGCAGATAGCGGTTCGCACATCACCCTTTTGCACAGGGTCATGTCGATGTGCGCCAACAATCATGAATATTCAATAGTTTTCTTTTATTGTTCGAGTGGAGTCCGCCGTGTCACTTTCGCTTTGGCAGCAGTGTCTTGCCCGATTGCAGGATGAGTTACCAGCCACAGAATTCAGTATGTGGATCCGCCCCTTGCAGGCGGAACTGAGCGATAACACGCTGGCTTTGTATGCGCCAAACCGTTTTGTGCTCGATTGGGTAAGGGATAAATACCTTAATAACATCAATGGACTGCTGAATGATTTCTGCGGATCCGATGCGCCACAGCTACGCTTTGAAGTGGGAACAAAACCGGTCACGCAGACCGTGCGTGAAACGGTAAATGTGGCAATACCTGCTCAGGCAGCCCCCGCTCCGGCACCTCGCGCCCTTCCGGCGACCCGTTCGGGCTGGGACAACGTGCCTGCTCCGGCAGAGCAAACCTACCGTTCTAACGTCAATGTTAAACACACGTTCGATAACTTCGTTGAAGGTAAATCGAACCAGCTGGCGCGCGCGGCGGCACGCCAGGTTGCAGATAACCCCGGTGGTGCCTACAACCCGCTGTTCCTTTATGGCGGCACGGGTTTGGGTAAAACGCACCTTCTGCATGCGGTAGGCAACGGCATTATGGCGCGTAAGCCAAATGCGAAAGTGGTGTATATGCACTCCGAGCGCTTCGTTCAGGACATGGTAAAAGCCCTGCAAAACAATGCGATCGAAGAGTTTAAACGCTACTACCGTTCTGTTGACGCACTGCTTATCGATGACATCCAGTTCTTTGCCAACAAAGAACGATCCCAGGAAGAGTTTTTCCACACCTTTAATGCGCTGCTGGAAGGTAATCAGCAGATCATTTTGACGTCGGATCGTTATCCAAAAGAGATCAACGGCGTTGAAGATCGTCTGAAATCCCGTTTTGGCTGGGGCCTGACCGTGGCGATCGAGCCACCGGAACTGGAAACCCGCGTCGCGATCCTGATGAAGAAAGCCGATGAAAACGACATTCGCCTGCCGGGTGAAGTGGCGTTCTTTATTGCCAAGCGTCTGCGCTCCAACGTCCGTGAACTTGAAGGGGCACTGAACCGCGTGATTGCCAATGCCAACTTCACCGGCCGTGCGATCACCATCGATTTTGTGCGTGAAGCGCTGCGCGATTTGCTGGCACTGCAGGAAAAATTGGTCACTATCGACAATATTCAAAAGACGGTGGCCGAGTACTACAAAATCAAAGTGGCAGATTTGCTGTCTAAACGTCGTTCCCGCTCGGTGGCGCGTCCGCGTCAGATGGCGATGGCGCTGGCAAAGGAGTTAACCAACCACAGTCTGCCGGAGATCGGCGATGCGTTTGGTGGCCGTGACCATACGACCGTGCTGCACGCTTGTCGTAAGATTGAGCAGTTACGCGAAGAAAGCCACGACATAAAAGAAGATTTTTCCAATTTAATCAGAACATTATCATCGTGACGCTATGAAATTTACCGTTGAACGTGAACATTTATTAAAACCGCTGCAACAGGTGAGTGGCCCATTAGGTGGCCGCCCAACGCTGCCAATTCTCGGAAACCTGCTGCTTCAGGTCGCGGACGGTACGCTGTCGCTGACCGGCACAGATCTGGAAATGGAAATGATCGCGCGCGTTACGCTGTCTCAGCCGCATGAAGCGGGCGCGACCACTGTTCCGGCACGTAAATTCTTTGATATCTGCCGCGGGCTGCCGGAAGGCGCTGAAATTGCCGTGCAGCTGGAAGGCGACCGTATGCTGGTGCGCTCTGGCCGCAGCCGTTTCTCGCTCTCCACGCTGCCTGCCGCGGACTTCCCGAACCTGGACGACTGGCAGAGTGAAGTTGAATTCACCCTGCCGCAGGCAACGATGAAGCGTCTGATTGAAGCCACGCAGTTCTCAATGGCGCATCAGGACGTTCGTTACTACTTAAACGGCATGCTGTTCGAAACCGAAGGTGAAGAGCTGCGTACCGTGGCTACCGACGGTCACCGACTGGCAGTCTGTTCCATGCCCATTGGCGACTCGCTGCCAAACCATTCGGTGATCGTACCGCGCAAAGGGGTGATTGAGCTGATGCGTATGCTCGACGGTGGTGATACGCCACTGCGCGTGCAGATCGGCAGCAATAACATCCGTGCTCACGTGGGTGATTTTGTCTTCACATCGAAGCTGGTTGACGGTCGTTTCCCGGATTATCGCCGCGTATTGCCGAAGAACCCGGACAAAACGCTGGAAGCCGGTTGCGACAGCCTCAAGCAGGCCTTTGCCCGCGCCGCGATTCTCTCTAACGAGAAATTCCGCGGGGTGCGTCTGTATGTGAGCGAAAATCAGATCAAAATCACCGCCAACAACCCGGAGCAGGAAGAGGCAGAAGAGATTCTGGACGTCACCTATGCCGGGACTGAGATGGAAATCGGCTTTAACGTCAGTTATGTGCTGGATGTACTGAACGCGCTTAAATGCGAGAACGTTCGCATTCTGCTGACCGACTCCGTTTCGAGTGTACAGATTGAAGATGCGGCCAGCCAAAGTGCGGCTTACGTTGTCATGCCGATGAGGCTGTAGTGAACGCTATCGGGCTATCTTACTTGCCTTTTTCAACCCGGGCTGTGCTCGCCCCTGTCTCGCACTTCGTGTACGCGCCAGGGTCTGCGTGCAGTCCGCGTTGAAACGGGCTGAGCCGATTACGCCCTGGCCCGAAGAAATCCAGATATGTCACTGACGCGCCTTTTAATTAAAGATTTCCGCAATATCGAAAACGCGGATCTCGCTTTATCCCCTGGCTTTAATTTCCTGGTTGGCGCGAACGGCAGCGGTAAAACCAGCGTGCTTGAGGCCATCTACACGCTCGGCCACGGACGGGCGTTTCGCAGTCTGCAAATTGGCCGCGTCATTCGCCACGAACAGGAAGCCTTTGTTCTGCACGGGCGTTTGCAGGGCGAGGAGCGTGAAACGGCCATCGGTCTGACCAAAGACAAGCAGGGCGACAGCAAGGTTCGTATCGACGGTACTGACGGCCACAAAGTGGCTGAGCTCGCGCTGCTGATGCCGATGCAGCTGATTACGCCGGAGGGGTTTACTTTACTCAATGGCGGCCCCAAATACAGAAGAGCCTTCCTTGACTGGGGATGCTTTCACAACGAAGCCGGTTTCTTTAATGCCTGGAGCAACCTGAAGCGCCTGCTTAAGCAGCGTAACGCTGCACTGCGCCAGGTGACACGCTACGCCCAGCTGCGCCCGTGGGACAAGGAATTAATTCCCCTTGCGGAACAAATCAGCCGCTGGCGTGCCGAATACAGCGCGGGTATCGCCGACGATATGGCCGACACCTGCAAACAGTTTTTACCTGAATTCTCTCTCACCTTCTCCTTCCAGCGCGGCTGGGAGAAAGAGACAGATTATGCCGAAGTGTTAGAGAGAAATTTCGAGCGCGACCGCATGCTGACCTACACCGCACATGGCCCGCACAAGGCGGATTTCCGCATTCGTGCCGACGGTGCGCCGGTGGAAGACACGCTGTCGCGTGGGCAGCTCAAGCTTTTGATGTGTGCGCTGCGCCTGGCGCAGGGAGAGTTTTTGACCCGCGAGAGCGGGCGACGCTGCCTGTACCTGATAGATGATTTTGCCTCGGAACTTGACGACGCGCGGCGCGGGCTGCTTGCCAGCCGCTTAAAAGCCACGCAGTCACAGGTTTTCGTCAGTGCGATTAGCGCTGAACACGTTATAGACATGTCGGACGAAAATTCGAAGATGTTTACCGTGGAAAAGGGTAAAATAACGGATTAACCCAAGTTGAAATGAGCGAGAAACGTTGATGTCGAATTCTTATGACTCCTCCAGTATCAAAGTCCTGAAAGGGCTGGATGCGGTGCGTAAGCGCCCGGGTATGTATATCGGCGACACGGATGACGGCACCGGTCTGCACCACATGGTATTCGAGGTGGTAGATAACGCTATCGACGAAGCGCTCGCGGGTCACTGTAAAGACATCGTGGTCACGATCCATGCGGACAACTCCGTCTCCGTCACCGATGACGGTCGTGGCATCCCAACCGGTATTCACCCGGAAGAGGGCGTATCGGCTGCGGAAGTTATCATGACCGTTCTGCACGCAGGCGGTAAGTTCGATGATAACTCCTATAAAGTTTCCGGCGGTCTGCACGGTGTAGGTGTGTCCGTGGTTAACGCCCTGTCGCAGAAACTGGAGCTGGTTATCCAGCGCGAAGGTAAAATTCACCGTCAGCTGTATACGCACGGCGTGCCGCAGGCACCGCTGGCTGTTACGGGTGACACCGACAAAACCGGTACCATGGTGCGTTTCTGGCCGAGCCTTGAAACGTTCACCAACGTTACCGAGTTCGAATATGAGATTCTGGCGAAACGCCTGCGTGAACTGTCGTTCCTGAACTCCGGCGTCTCGATTCGTCTGCGTGACAAACGCGACAACAGAGAAGACCACTTCCACTACGAAGGCGGTATCCGGGCGTTCGTTGAGTATCTGAACAAGAACAAAACGCCCATTCACCCGAATATCTTCTACTTCTCTACCGAAAAAGACGGTATTGGCGTGGAAGTGGCGCTGCAGTGGAACGACGGTTTCCAGGAAAATATCTACTGCTTCACCAACAACATTCCACAGCGTGACGGCGGTACTCACCTTGCGGGCTTCCGTGCGGCGATGACCCGTACCCTGAATGCCTACATGGACAAAGAAGGCTACAGCAAAAAAGCGAAAGTCAGCGCCACCGGTGACGATGCCCGTGAAGGCCTGATTGCGGTTGTCTCCGTGAAGGTACCGGATCCGAAGTTCTCCTCTCAGACTAAAGACAAGCTGGTCTCTTCTGAGGTGAAATCGGCGGTTGAACAGCAGATGAACGAACTGCTGAGCGAATACCTGCTGGAAAACCCGTCAGACGCGAAAATCGTGGTTGGCAAAATTATCGATGCGGCACGTGCCCGTGAAGCGGCGCGTAAAGCCCGTGAAATGACCCGTCGTAAAGGCGCGCTGGATTTAGCTGGCCTGCCAGGCAAACTGGCTGACTGTCAGGAACGCGACCCGGCGCTGTCCGAACTGTACCTTGTGGAAGGGGACTCCGCGGGCGGTTCTGCGAAGCAGGGCCGTAACCGTAAGAATCAGGCTATCCTGCCGCTGAAGGGTAAAATCCTCAACGTGGAGAAGGCCCGTTTCGACAAGATGCTCTCTTCTCAGGAAGTGGCAACGCTGATCACCGCGCTCGGTTGCGGCATCGGCCGTGACGAGTACAACCCGGACAAACTGCGCTACCACAGCATCATCATCATGACCGATGCGGACGTCGACGGCTCGCACATCCGTACGCTGCTGTTGACCTTCTTCTATCGTCAGATGCCAGAAATTGTTGAACGTGGCCACGTCTACATTGCACAGCCACCGCTGTACAAAGTGAAGAAAGGCAAACAGGAACAGTACATCAAAGACGACGAAGCGATGGATCAGTACCAAATCGCGATCGCGCTTGATGGTGCGACCCTGCATGCGAACTCTCACGCCCCTGCACTGGCCGGTGAGCCGCTGGAGCGTCTGGTGTCCGAGTTCAACGCGGCGCAGAAAATGATTGGTCGTATGGAGCGTCGTTATCCTAAATCGCTGCTGAAGGCGCTGATTTATCAGCCAACCCTGACGGAAGCCGATCTGAGCGATGAACAGGTTGTTACCCGCTGGGTGAACACCCTGGTAACCGAGCTGAACGAGAAAGAGCAGCACGGCAGCCAGTGGAAGTTTGATGTCCAGCAGAACGCTCAGCAGCAGTTCGAACCGATTGTGCGCGTGCGTACTCACGGCGTAGATACCGATTACCCCCTGGAGCACGAGTTTGTGACCGGTCCGGAATATCGCCGTATCTGTACGCTGGGTGAGAAGCTCCGTGGTCTTATCGAAGATGATGCGTTTATCGAACGTGGTGAACGTCGTCAGCCGGTAGCAAGCTTCGAGCAGGCGCTGGAATGGCTGGTGAAAGAGTCCCGTCGTGGTCTGTCTATTCAGCGTTATAAAGGTCTGGGTGAAATGAACCCGGATCAGCTGTGGGAAACCACCATGGATCCGGAAAGCCGTCGTATGCTGCGCGTGACCGTTAAAGATGCGATTGCAGCCGATCAGCTGTTCACAACCCTGATGGGCGATGCGGTTGAGCCACGTCGTGCCTTTATCGAAGAGAACGCCCTGAAAGCGGCGAATATCGATATTTAAGGGTGGTTACACCGCAAGTCAGAGGCCGCGCGTTTAGCGCGGCTTTTTTATGGGCGCAGAATTATCAGCATCCAGCTCCAGTGACAGGACTGACGGTAACCGGCTGACCAGCATGTCGACCGCAATCCTGACTCGCAGGGGCAGATGCGGCGTCTGCTGCCAGACCGCGTGAACGTCGAAACGCACATCCGGTGCCTGTTTTAAGAGTGGGATGAGCCTTCCATTCTGCAGCTCTTTGCGCACCATCCAGCAGGGTAACCATGCCATACCATGCCCGGCCAGCGCTGCGTCGCAGATAGCCTGCAGATCGTCCATATTGAGGGATGAGCGGGGAATTAGGGTGTGCTGCGTGCCTTCGTGGTCCGCCAGTTCCCACGGTAACACCCTGCCGGCACGCAGGTAGTTAATGGCCTTATGCTGGCGTAAATCGCCAACGGTTTCAGGCTGGCCGTTATTCCTCAGGTATTCCGGCGCGGCGCACAGCACCATTCGGTGTTCCCCCAGGCGTCTGGCGACCAGCATGGTGCTGTCCGGCAGTGCGCCGTTTCGCACCGCCATATCAAACCCTTCCTCGACGATATCCACTACGCGATCGCTGAATGACATTTCCAGCTCAAGGGCAGGATGTTCCTGCGTCAAGGCTATCAGCAGCGGGGCGATGCACTGGCGACCAAACAGCACCGGCATGGCAACACGCAGACGGCCACTCACCTGATGTTTCCCTGTTTCCAGCAGCGACTCCGCGCCACGGATTTCCTGGAGTGCTCGCAGGCAGCGTTCATAAAAAAGGGCACCGTTATCGGTCAGGCTTTGGCTACGCGTTGTGCGCTGAAACAGGCGTACTCCCAGCCGCGCTTCAAGGCGAGCAACGCTTTTCCCTACCGCCGAGCGCGACAAATGCAAACGCACCGCGGCCTGAGCAAAACTGCCTGCCTCTACGGCGGCGACAAAAACGGGAATATCCTTCAGCGTATCGGTCATGGATTGTCGTTCTTCAGGAATCAATAGTGGGAAAAGGTATCGCCACTGGCGACCATGAGTCAACGTTAGACTGTCAGTACTGAAGTGCATTTGATAACAGGAGAAAAAGATGACAGAGATGATGCAACGCTGGTCAATGGACGCCCTTGGGCGTGAAAACCTCAGACTCACTCAGGCGCCTGTACCCCAGCCGGGCCCGGGTGAAGTGCGCGTGCGGGTGAACGCTGTCGCGCTCAACTATCGCGATAAAATGGTCATCGAAGGCAACATGCCGATCGCGCTCTCCTTCCCGTTTACCCCGGCATCTGACATGGCAGGCGTGGTGGACAGTACGGGTGAAGGCGTTACCCGCTTTAAACCCGGTGCTCGCGTCATCTCCACCTTCTCTCCGGAGTGGGTAGACGGTAAACCGAAAGGCGACGCCCGCAATTTGCCCTACCAGACGCTGGGCGGTTACTTCCAGGGGATGCTGTCTGAATACGTGATCATGCGTGAAAACTGGCTGGTGGCCGCCCCGGAAACGCTGGATGACGCAGAGGCCAGCACCTTACCTTGCGCGGGGCTTACCGCATGGTTTGCGCTGGTGGAGCGCGGACAGTTACGTGCCGGACAGTCGGTGCTGGTGCAAGGCACAGGCGGTGTCGCAATCTTCGCGTTGCAAATCGCCAAAGCACACGGTGCAGAAGTTTTTGTGACGTCGGGCAGTGATGAAAAACTGGCGCTGGCTAAAACGCTCGGTGCCGATCGGGGCATCAACCGGCTTAAAGGGAACTGGGCTGACGAGATTTACGCGCTGACGCAGGATCGCGGTATCGACCATATTATTGAAACCGTTGGCGGGGAGAACCTGAGACATTCCCTGCGGGCCGTTGCCGTTCACGGGCGCATATCCGTCATTGGCGTGTTGGCCGGGAGTGAAATCTCGCTGCCTGCCAGCGAACTCTTGCTGAAATCACCGGTGATTCAGGGGATTGGCGTCGGGCACCGCCGTGCGCTGGAAGATTTTGTCCGCGCGGTTGATGTCACGGGGCTGAAACCGGTGATTGAACACCGCTACCGTTTTAACCAGCTTGAAGAGGCGCTTGTACACCTCGACCGCGGTGCTTTTGGCAAAATAGTCCTCACCCGCGAGTAAGCCGTTATCCCCGGGGCAGGCGTAAAAGGGGGCTTTTGTTGCGCAATGTAGCTCTATTTTTGTGGGCTTAATCGCGTTAGCATGAGGCAGCACTCATTTATCCCGGGGACCCTATGGCTATCAAACTTATTGCTATCGACATGGACGGCACGCTGTTGCTGCCAGACCACACTATTTCTCCAGCCGTTAAAAACGCGATTGCCGCTGCGCGCGCAAAAGGCGTGAATGTGGTACTGACCACCGGTCGTCCGTATGCGGGCGTGCACAGCTACCTGAAAGAGCTGCACATGAATCAGCCGGGCGATTACTGCATTACCTATAACGGTGCGCTGGTACAGAAGGCGGCGGATGGCAGCACGGTGGCGCAAACCGCGCTGAACTATGACGATTACCTGTTCCTGGAAAAACTGTCCCGCGAGGTCGGTTCCCATTTCCACGCGCTCGATCGCAATACGCTCTATACCGCTAACCGTGATATCAGCTATTACACCGTACATGAATCCTATGTCGCGACGATCCCACTGGTGTTCTGCGAAGCTGAGAAAATGGATCCGGGCACCCAGTTCCTGAAAGTGATGATGATTGATGAGCCAGATATCCTGGATAAAGCGATTGCGCGCATTCCGGCTGAGGTAAAAGAGAAATACACCGTGCTGAAAAGTGCGCCGTACTTCCTCGAAATCCTGGATAAACGCGTCAATAAAGGCACCGGTGTGAAATCGCTGGCAGATACGCTGGGCATCAAACCGGACGAGATCATGGCGCTGGGCGATCAGGAAAACGACATTGCGATGATTGAATATGCGGGCATGGGTGTGGCAATGGACAATGCGATCCCGTCGGTGAAAGACGTGGCCAATTTCGTGACCAAATCTAACCTCGAAGACGGCGTTGCCTACGCGATCGAGAAATTTGTTCTGCAGTAACAGCGTTTCACGCTCATCAGCCTCGGTTATCAACCGGGGCTTTTTTTTGCGCTGAATTTATCGAATTGTTCTTTTTGTGATCTGGATTGTAGTACAACATTAATTGATTGTACTACATTACAACCACGGTAATGACGAAAGGCGTCACGTTTGTACTGCAAAAGTGAGGCGAAATTCAGCGGTCGAGGTAAAGTAGTCCTGAACATACAGAGCATAAGGACTCTCCATGACTCTCAATAAAACCGATCGCATCGTCATCACGCTGGGCACCCAGATCGTGGGTGGAAAGTACGTTCCCGGTTCACCGCTGCCTGCTGAGGCAGAGCTGTGTGAGGAGTTTGAAACCTCGCGCAACATCATTCGGGAAGTGTTTCGCTCGCTCATGGCAAAGCGGCTGATTGAAATGAAGCGCTACCGCGGCGCCTTTGTCGCCCCGCGTAATCAGTGGAACTACCTCGACACCGATGTCCTGCAGTGGGTGCTGGAAAACGACTACGACCCAAGGCTGATTGGCGCGATGAGTGAGGTACGAAACCTGGTAGAGCCGGCCATCGCCCGTTGGGCTGCGGAACGTGCAACGTCAGGAGACCTGGCTCAGATTGAGTCCGCCCTGAACGACATGATTGCCAATAACCAGAACCGGGATGCGTTCAACGAAGCGGACATCCGCTATCACGAAGCGGTGCTGCAGTCGGTTCATAACCCGGTATTACAGCAGCTTAGCGTTGCCATCAGCTCGCTACAGCGCGCGGTATTTGAACGAACCTGGATGGGCGATGAGGCCAACATGCCAAAAACGCTCCAGGAACATAAAGCGCTGTTCGATGCTATCCGGCATCAGGACGGCGATGCGGCAGAGCAGGCGGCACTCACGATGATCGCCAGCTCGACACGAAGGTTGAAGGAAATCACATGACATCTCGCTACATCGCTATTGACTGGGGATCGACCAATCTGCGCGCCTGGCTGTATCAGGGCGAGCAGTGCCTGGAAAGCAGGCAATCAGAAGCAGGCGTGACGCGCCTGAACGGTAAATCCCCCGAGGCGGTGTTAGCAGAGGTGACACACAACTGGCGCGAGGGCGCCACGCCGGTGGTCATGGCGGGCATGGTGGGCAGTAACGTGGGCTGGAAGATCGCGCCTTATCTGCCCGTACCTGCCGCGTTCGCTGCCATTGGCGAGCAGTTAACGTCCGTTGGTGACAATATCTGGATTATTCCAGGATTGTGCGTTTCCCGGAACGATAACCACAATGTGATGCGCGGCGAAGAGACCCAGCTCCTTGGCGCGCGCACGCTCTCTCCTTCTTCTGTCTACGTCATGCCCGGCACGCACTGTAAATGGGTGCAGGCCGACGCTGAGCACATCCACGATTTTCGCACCGTGATGACCGGTGAGCTGCACCACTTGCTGCTGACGCACTCGCTGGTGGGCGCGGGGTTGCCGGAGCAGGACGCTTCGCCCGAGGCCTTTGCCGCCGGGCTGGAGCGGGGTATCGCCAGCCCTGCCGTTTTGCCGCAACTTTTTGAAGTTCGCGCTTCGCATGTACTGGGCACGCTTCCCCGTACCCAGGTCAGCGAATTTTTATCGGGCCTGTTGATTGGCGCGGAAGTCGCCAGCCTGAGCGAGCAGTTCGCCGGGCAACAGACCATCACCCTCGTCGCGGGTTCATCGCTGACCTCTCGCTACCGCCAGGCGTTCGATGCCATCGGGCGGGACGTGGCGGCGGTAGAGGGCGACACGGTATTTCAGGCAGGAATAAGGAGCATCGCTCATGCAGTGGCAAACTAATCTTCCCCTCATCGCTATCCTGCGCGGCGTCACGCCCGACGAGGTATTAGCGCACGTAGGCGCAGCGATCGACGCCGGTTTTGACGCCGTGGAAATACCGCTTAATTCCCCACAGTGGGAAAAGAGCATCCCGGCGGTCGTGGACGCGTTTGGTGATAAGGCGTTGATTGGCGCTGGCACCGTTCTGCAACCGGAGCAGGTGGACCAGCTTGCGCAGATGGGCTGCAGGCTGATTGTGACGCCGAATATTCACCCTGAGGTGATCCGTCGCGCAGTGGGCTACGGCATGACCGTCTGCCCGGGATGCGCAACGGCAACAGAAGCGTTCGCGGCTCTCGATGCGGGCGCGCAGTCGCTCAAAATTTTCCCGTCATCGGCTTTTGGTCCGGTCTATATCAGCGCGCTGAAAGCGGTATTGCCCGCCAGCGTACCGGTCTTTGCCGTGGGGGGAGTTACGCCAGAAAACCTGGCGCAGTGGATCAACGCAGGTTGTGTCGGGGCGGGTCTGGGCAGCGATCTCTATCGCGCCGGGCAATCCGTCGAACGTACCGCACAGCAGGCGGCCGCATTTGTGAAAGCGTATCGAGAGGCAGTGAAATGAAAATAACCAAACTCACCACGTACCGTTTACCGCCGCGTTGGCTGTTCCTGAAAATCGAAACCGATGAAGGCGTGGTCGGCTGGGGCGAACCGGTCATTGAAGGGCGTGCGCGTACCGTGGAAGCGGCGGTGCATGAGCTGGGCGAGTACCTGACAGGACAAGATCCTGCCCGCATCAACGACCTGTGGCAGGTGATGTACCGCGCAGGTTTCTACCGGGGTGGACCGGTTCTGATGAGCGCCATCGCCGGTATCGACCAGGCATTATGGGATATCAAAGGCAAAGTGCTGAATGCCCCGGTCTGGCAGCTGATGGGCGGCCTGGTGCGCGACAAAATCAAAGCCTACAGCTGGGTGGGCGGCGACCGTCCCGCGGAAGTGATCGACGGTATCAGGCAGCTGCGCAATATTGGTTTTGACACCTTTAAACTGAATGGCTGCGAAGAGATGGGCGTCATCGACAACGCACGGGCGGTAGACCGCGCGGTAAATACCGTGGCGCAGATCCGTGAAGCGTTCGGCAACGAGATTGAGTTTGGCCTGGACTTCCACGGTCGCGTCAGCGCGCCGATGGCCAAAGTGCTGATTAAAGAGCTGGAGCCGTACCGTCCGCTGTTTATCGAAGAGCCGGTGTTGGCCGAGCAGGCGGAGTACTACCCGAAACTGGCCGCACAGACGCATATCCCGATTGCCGCCGGTGAGCGCATGTTCTCGCGCTTCGAGTTCAAACGCGTGCTGGAAGCTGGCGGCCTGGCGATATTGCAGCCGGATCTGTCGCATGCCGGCGGCATCACGGAATGCTACAAAATCGCCGGGATGGCGGAAGCCTACGACGTGGCGCTGGCACCGCATTGTCCGCTGGGGCCGATCGCACTGGCAGCCTGTCTGCACGTCGACTTTGTCTCGCGTAACGCGGTGTTCCAGGAACAGAGCATGGGCATTCACTATAACAAGGGCGCGGAACTGCTCGACTTTGTGAAAAACAAAGATGATTTCAGCATGGAAGGCGGTTTCTTTAAACCGTTAACGAAGCCGGGCCTTGGCGTGGATATCGACGAAGCCAAAGTCATTGAGCTGAGTAAAAACGCGCCTGACTGGCGCAACCCGTTATGGCGTCATGAAGATGGCTCTGTCGCTGAGTGGTAATTCAGCCTAAGCACATCGCCACTAAAAAGTAATTTCAACAATAACAAACACACCCTCTGTAAATTACAGGGCATGGTGAGCGGCTTCGCTATGCCCAAAATCTGGAGACAGATTGCGATGGATATTCCTGTTACTGCTGCAAAAACCGGGCGTCGGCGCTACCTGACGCTGGTCATGATCTTTATTACTGTGGTCATCTGTTACGTTGACCGCGCCAACCTTGCCGTGGCTTCAGCCCATATTCAGGAGGAGTTTGGGATCAGCAAAGCGGAAATGGGCTACGTCTTTTCGGCGTTTGCCTGGCTGTATACGCTGTGCCAGATCCCCGGCGGCTGGTTCCTTGACCGCGTCGGCTCGCGCCTGACCTATTTCATTGCCATCTTCGGCTGGTCGGTGGCGACCCTGTTCCAGGGCTTTGCCACCGGGCTGATGTCGCTGATTGGCCTGCGTGCGATCACCGGGATTTTCGAAGCCCCGGCGTTTCCGACCAATAACCGCATGGTGACCAGCTGGTTCCCGGAGCATGAACGCGCCTCGGCCGTTGGGTTCTACACCTCCGGGCAGTTTGTCGGCCTGGCGTTCCTGACGCCGCTGCTGATCTGGATCCAGGAACTGCTGAGCTGGCACTGGGTCTTTATTGTGACCGGGGGGATCGGCATTATCTGGTCGTTGATCTGGTTCAAGGTCTATCAACCGCCGCGTCTCACCAAAAGTATCAGCAAAGCTGAACTGGACTATATCCGCGACGGTGGCGGCCTGGTGGATGGCGATGCGCCGGTGAAAAAAGAGGCGCGTCAGCCGCTGACCAAAGCCGACTGGAAGCTGGTTTTCCACCGCAAGTTGGTGGGGGTTTATCTGGGGCAGTTCGCGGTGACCTCCACGCTGTGGTTCTTCCTGACCTGGTTCCCGAACTATCTGACCCAGGAAAAAGGCATCACCGCGCTGAAGGCAGGCTTTATGACCACCGTACCGTTCCTGGCGGCCTTCTTTGGTGTACTGCTTTCTGGCTGGCTGGCGGACAGGCTGTTGAAAAAAGGGTTCTCGCTGGGTGTCGCGCGTAAAACGCCTATTATCTGCGGGCTGCTGATCTCCACCTGCATCATGGGCGCAAACTACACCAACGATCCGGTCTGGATTATGACGCTGATGGCGATTGCGTTCTTCGGTAACGGTTTTGCCTCCATCACCTGGTCGCTGGTCTCCTCGCTGGCCCCGATGCGCCTGATTGGTCTGACCGGTGGCGTGTTCAACTTTGTCGGTGGACTGGGGGGGATCACGGTTCCGCTGGTCATCGGTTATCTGGCTCAGGACTATGGCTTTGGCCCGGCACTGATCTATATCTCCGCGGTGGCCTTGCTCGGTGCGCTCTCCTACATCCTGCTGGTGGGTGACGTCAAACGTGTAGGCTAATTCCCCGCAATGTTTTACCCTGATGCGATAACTGCGCATCAGGGTAACGCCATGAAACAAATCACCTTCGCCTCCCGTCATCACCAGCTTACCAATATCAATACCTGGACGCCGGACAGCCAGTGGCTGGCCTACGATGTGCGTCCGTCCGGCGCATCGTTTACCGGTGAAACCATTGAGCGGGTCAATGTTATTACGGGTGACGTCGAGGTGATCTATCGCGCCAGTCACGGTGCGCATGTTGGCGTGGTGACCGTTCATCCGCAGCAGGACAAATATGTCTTTATCCACGGCCCGGAAAACCCGGATGCAGACTGGCACTACGATTTTCATCATCGTCAGGGCGTGGTTGTACACAACGGTCAGGTGAGTAACCTGGACGCCATGGATATCACGTCGCCTTATACCGCAGGCGCGCTGCGTGGCGGCAGCCACGTGCACGTTTTTAGCCCTGACGGACAGTTCGTGAGCTTTACCTACAACGACCATGTATTGCATGAGCGTGACCCGAAGCTCGATTTACGCAACGTCGGCGTCGCAGCGCCTTTTGGCCCGGTGACGCCGCAAGGGACGCATCCACGTGAATATTCCGGCACCTTCTGGAGCGTGCTGGTGAGCCGCACGACGCCCGCGCCTCAGCCCGGCAGCGATGAGATCAACCGAGCCTATGAAGAGGGCTGGGTGGGCAATGACAGGCTGGCATTTATCGGCGATACCGTGTCTGCGACAGGCGAGAAAGTGCCAGAACTGTTTATTGTGGATCTGCCCAACGACGAGCAGGGATGGAAACGCGCGGGCGATGCGCCGCTGCAGGGGACTCCTGAGACGCTGCCTGCGCCCCCGGCGGGTGTCATGCAGCGCCGGCTGACCTTTACCCACCAGCGGGCATTCCCGGGGCTGGTAAACGTGCCGCGTCACTGGGTGCGCTGTAACCCGCAGGGGACGCAGATTGCGTTTCTGATGCGTGATGATAAGGGCATTGTGCAGCTGTGGCTTATCGCTCCAGAAGGCGGCGAACCACGCCAGTTGACGCATAACGAAAGTGACATTCAGTCGGCATTTACCTGGCACCCAGCCGGTCACTGTCTGGGATTTGTGCTGGAAGAGCGGATTGCCTGCTGTGATGTGCAAACCGGAGAGGTGACGTTTTTGACGTCCGATCACGGCAATCCACCGTCTGGTGATGCGGTCGTGTTTTCCCCGGACGGGCGTTTTATTGCATGGATGGAAGAGACAGAAGGTTTCCGTCAGCTTTGGCTAACGGAAACCGGGCAGCGTTAACGCGTTGGCGTTAAGCGGGTGGAATGACGGAATTGGTGGCCAGATTTTGCTGCTCGCTTTTCTCTACCCGCGAGCGCACGGAGCTGTCCTTACGGAACATATCCCACGGCAGCAAAAGCGTATCGGCCACAGCCGTAAACGGCATATCCAGGATGACCAGGGATTTTGTGCCCCAGTTGGTATCGTCATCGGAGATCATCTCAGCGCTGGCACGCGTCCCCGGATATGTTCCTTCTTTACCGCCGGTGTGAGACATCACGCTCGAACACCCGCAAAGTAAAACAACCCCGCTGAACGTCGTCAGCTTTATCAGAACATTTTTCATCATCACTCAGTCATCGTTAATGGCACTGCATAAACCTGCAACTCAGGGTTATAGCGAGCCTCGTTCAAAATGGATAGCCCGATAACCCCGCACTGTGGCAGCCATCGCAATTTAACCCTTTGTGCTGTTGTCCCAGTCTAAGCGAGATGCACGAAAGTGCAAAAAAAAGTGCGCCTGCTGCGCTTGAAAAGACCGGTTCCAGACCCATTTTAAGAATGTAACCCGATAACGAACACGCCTGAGGGGTGTTCAGGGGCACACTGGCCTGTCCATGGTGGAAGGCTACAATTTCTCGCTGATTTCAGGAGCTTTTATTTATGCGTAACTTCGATCTTTCCCCGCTATACCGTTCTGCAATTGGTTTTGACCGCCTGTTTAACCATTTAGAAAATAACCAAAGCCAGAGCAACGGCTACCCTCCATACAATGTTGAACTGGTTGATGAAAACCACTACCGCATCGCCATTGCCGTCGCCGGTTTTGCAGAGAACGAACTGGAGATCACCGCGCAGGACAACCTGCTGGTGGTGAAAGGTTCACATACGGCCGAGCAGAAAGAACGCACCTACCTTTATCAGGGTATCGCCGAGCGCAACTTTGAACGCAAGTTCCAGTTAGCCGAGAACATTCACGTGAAAGGCGCGAACCTGGTCAACGGCCTGCTGTTTATCGAACTGGAACGTGTGATTCCGGAAGAGAAAAAACCGCGCCGTATCGAGATCAACTGATTATGCGGGTCGCGCGAGCGGCCCACCCAGAATTGCTTGCCGTAATGGGAGCATATGTGAATCCATGAGGATTTGCAGGAACAACTGCGCACAAAAATAAACTGTGCCGAACTCGCTTCTCAGAAGGAGATTTAGTATGCGTAACTACGATTTATCCCCCCTGTTGCGTCAGTGGATTGGTTTTGACAAACTGGCTAATGCCCTGCAAAGCACCACCGAGCAACAGACGTTTCCGCCGTACAACATCGAAAAAAGCGATGACAACCACTATCGCATCACCCTTGCGCTGGCCGGGTTCCGCCAGGACGATCTGGATATTCAGCTCGAAGGCACGCGCCTGACCGTGAAAGGTACGCCGGAAAAACAAGAAACCGAGACCAAATGGCTGCACCAGGGCCTGGTTAATCAGCCGTTTAGCCTGAGCTTTACTCTGGCTGACCATATGGAAGTGTCCGGCGCGACATTTACCAACGGGCTGCTGCATATCGACCTGACCCGCAACGTGCCGGAAGCCATTGCACCGCAGCGTATCGCCATTAGCGAGCGTCCTGCGCTGAACAGTTAACCCTCTGCGGGTTGTTGCCTCTCCCACAGGGAGAGGATGAAAAGATAACGCCCTGCCCCGGCAGGGCTTTTTTGTGCGCCATCGCCCATACAACCGCGTGCGGCTCTGAGAGAATCCGTAGCATAACTAAGGTTATGCACAGGAAGTGGATCATGAGTGATATCGCGTTAACCGTTAGCGTGTTGGCCCTGGTCGCAGTGGTGGGTCTGTGGATTGGCAATGTTAAAATCCGCGGCGTCGGATTTGGGATAGGCGGGGTGCTGTTCGGCGGGATTTTTGTCGGCCATTTCGCCGACCAGCTTGGGCTGGTGCTCAGCGCCGAAATGCTCCATTTCATCCAGGAATTCGGTCTGATCCTCTTCGTCTACACCATCGGTATTCAGGTGGGGCCTGGCTTTTTCGCTTCCCTTCGGGTCTCCGGATTACGGCTGAACCTGTTTGCCTTCGGCATTGTGGTGATGGGAGGGCTGGTCACCGCCATTCTGCATAAGCTCTTCGATATTCCGCTGCCGGTGGTGCTGGGTATTTTCTCCGGGGCGGTCACCAATACGCCTGCACTGGGTGCAGGGCAGCAAATTTTGCGCGACCTTGGCATCTCTCCCGGTATTGTCGACCAGATGGGGATGAGCTACGCCATGGCCTATCCGTTTGGGATTTGCGGCATTCTGCTCTCCATGTGGCTGGTGCGGGTACTCTTTCGCATTAACGTCGAAAACGAGGCAAAAGACCACGAAACTACGCTCACCAACGGCCATATGCCGATCAAAACCATCAACATTCGCGTCGATAACCCCAACCTCAACAATATGGCGATTCAGGATGTGCCGATCCTGAACAGCGCCAATATTATCTGCTCACGCCTTAAACGTGACGATATGCTGATGGTACCTGCGCCCGGGACCATTATTCAGCAGGGTGACCTGCTGCACCTGGTCGGACAGCTCGGGGATTTAAACAACGCGCGGCTGGTGATTGGTCAGGAGGTGGAGACCTCGCTCTCCACACGCGGCACCGATATGCGCGTAGAGCGCGTCGTGGTGACCAACGAGCACGTGCTTGGCAAGAAAATACGCGATTTGCAGGTTAAAGAGCGCTATGACGTCGTGATCTCCCGTCTTAACCGTGCTGGGGTGGAACTGGTTGCCAGCCCGGAAGCCAGCCTGCAGTTCGGCGATATCCTGAACCTGGTTGGGCGCCCGTCATCCATTGATGCGGTAGCGGACATGGTGGGTAACGCCCAGCAAAAACTGCAGCAGGTGCAAATGTTGCCGGTCTTTATCGGTATCGGGCTGGGGGTGCTGCTTGGCTCCATTCCGCTGTATGTCCCGGGTTTTCCGGTCGCGCTCAAGCTGGGCCTGGCGGGTGGACCGCTGATTATGGCGCTGATCCTCGGGCGTATCGGCTGTATCGGTAAGCTCTACTGGTTTATGCCGCCGAGCGCCAACCTGGCGCTGCGCGAGCTGGGGATTGTGCTGTTTCTGGCGGTGGTCGGCCTGAAATCCGGGGGCGATTTTATCGATACCCTGGTGAAGGGCGAGGGGATGAGCTGGGTCGGCTACGGGATATTTATCACGGCGATTCCGCTCCTGACGATGGGGATTCTGGCGCGGATGTTCGCCAAAATGAACTATCTGACGCTCTGCGGCATGCTCGCCGGATCAATGACTGACCCACCCGCACTGGCCTTTGCCAACAACCTGCACGCCACCAGCGGCGCGGCGGCGCTGTCATACGCCACGGTCTACCCGCTGGTGATGTTCCTGCGCATTATTACCCCGCAGCTACTGGCGGTGCTGTTCTGGGGGATGAGTTAGCAGATCGTCCGGGTGGATGCGCCGCAGATGGTAGTCCACCTGGTAATCACGGGTATTACGGAACATCACGGAATAATTGAGAAATTCGCCGCTGTCGCTGTAGGAAAGAGACGTTATCCGCAGCAGCGGCGTCTGTTCCGGCAGGTTCAGGTAACCGGCGAGCTGTTTATCTGCCAGCACCGGCGTCAGGCTCTCGTAGTTGCCGCTGATGGTTATCCCGCACTCCTTCTCGATGTAATCAAACTTCGACCCCTCCAGATGTGCCAGTGAAAGCGTGCGGAACAGCTTCACGGGCATAAAGCTGTCCTCCAGCATCAGGGGCTTTCCGTCGACATAACGCACCCGGCGCGAGAAGTAGATGCGCTCATCCACCTGAATGCGGAGCTGGCTGGCGATAGCGGGCGGGGCGGGCATCACTTCGAACTGTAGCACCTTGCTCTGCACCTCTTTTCCCTGCTGGCGCAGCACCTCCACCAGCCCGGTCAGATTGGTGGTTTCGTGGTGGACATCTTTACGCGCCACGAATGTCCCGCTACCGTGTCGGCGTTCAACCAGCCCCCAGTTCACCAGCAGATCCAGCGCCTTTCGAATGGTCATCCGCGCCACGCCAAACTCCTGCGCCAGCGCTTTCTCACCCGGCAGCGGACTCCCGATATTGTAGTCCGACGAATTTAGCCGCAGCCGCAACCTGTCCGCGATAGATTTGTAGATCACCAGTAGACCTCTCTGCCCGTATTAACGCGTGGCTTGCGTCCTGACATGTCCATATTAACCACGAAAAGTAGACCTGACTGGTCAAAATAAAACCATGAATGCGATCACGAATCGCAGCGGCACGTCATGTTCGCCCATGGGTAAATTCTTATGCTCACTTCAGGCCCAGCAAAAAATCATAAAGGCCTCTACCCCCTACAGGTTGTTACGTGAGGATTTAAAAATGCTCAGTCAAATACAACGTTTTGGCGGCGCCATGTTTACCCCGGTGTTGTTATTTCCCTTTGCCGGGATCGTGGTCGGAATCGCCATCATGCTTCGCAACCCGCTGTTTGTGGGCGAGGCCTTAACCGCCCCCGATAATCTGTTCGCGCAAATTGTTCACATCATTGAAGAGGGCGGCTGGGCGGTGTTTCGCAATATGCCGCTGATTTTTGCCGTGGGTTTACCGATTGGTCTGGCGAAGCAGGCGCAGGGCCGCGCCTGTCTGGCGGTGCTGATCAGTTTTCTGACCTGGAACTACTTTATCAATGCGATGGGGATGACATGGGGTCATTTCTTTGGCGTCGACTTCGCCGCTGAGCCCACTGCCGGCAGCGGACTGGCCATGATTGCCGGTATCAAAACGCTCGATACCAGCATCATTGGGGCGATTGTGATTTCGGGGATTGTCACCGCTATTCACAACCGCTATTTCGACAAGCAGTTGCCTGTTTTCCTGGGGATTTTTCAGGGCACCTCGTTTGTCGTTATCCTCGCGTTCTTTGTGATGATCCCCTGCGCCTGGCTGACGCTGATGGGCTGGCCGAAAGTGCAGTTCGGCATTGAGTCCCTGCAGGCCTTTTTACGCTCTGCCGGTGCGCTGGGGGTGTGGGTTTATACCTTCCTGGAACGCATTCTGATCCCTACCGGATTACACCACTTTGTCTACGGTCCGTTTATCTTTGGCCCGGCAGCGGTCGAGGGCGGCATCCAGGTTTATTGGGCGCAGCATCTTCAGGAATTTAGCCAAAGCACGCTGCCGCTGAAAACCCTGTTCCCGGAAGGCGGTTTTGCGCTTCACGGCAACGCCAAAGTATTTGGCTCTGTCGGGATTGCGCTGGCGCTCTGGTACACCGCATCACCGGAAAACCGCGTCAAAGTGGCAGGCCTGCTGATCCCGGCCACGCTGACCGCCGTGCTGGTGGGCATTACCGAGCCGCTGGAATTCACCTTCCTGTTCATTTCGCCGCTGCTGTTTGCCGTCCACGCCGTTCTGGCCGCCACGATGGCGACGGTGATGTACATCTTCGGCGTCGTGGGCAACATGGGCGGCGGACTGCTGGACCAGTTCCTGCCGCAAAACTGGATCCCCATGTTCCACAACCACGCCTCGACGGTATTCACCCAGATTGGTATCGGTCTTTGCTTCACCGGCCTCTATTTCGTGGTCTTCAAAACGCTGATTGAACGGCTGAACCTTAAAACCCCGGGCCGTGAAGAGAGCGAAGTCAAACTTTACAGCAAGGCGGATTATAAAGCGGCACGCGGGCAAACCACCGCACCGGCTGCCGCCAGCCAGCAGGTTGGGCAAGCCGCCGGATTCCTGCAGGCGCTGGGCGGCGCGGCCAATATCGAAAGCATTAATAACTGCGCCACCCGCTTACGTATCGCGCTGGTCGACATGGCGCAAACCCAAAGCGACGACGTCTTTAAGGCCCTGGGCGCACACGGTGTGGTGCGACGCGGCAACGGCATTCAGGTGATTGTTGGACTGCACGTCCCTCAGGTGCGAGACCAGCTTGAATCGCTGATGAAAACCCCTTCAACAAACGAACAAACTACCCTGACAGAGGCTATATCATGAAAAAATTCTCAGTTGTCATTGCAGGCGGCGGCAGTACCTTCACGCCGGGTATCGTCCTGATGCTGTTAGCCAACCGCGACCGTTTTCCGCTGCGCGCGCTGAAATTCTATGACAACGACGGCGCACGTCAGGAGACCATCGCCGAGGCGTGCAAGATCATCCTTAAAGAGCAGGCTCCGGAGATTGAGTTTAGCTACACCACCGATCCTGAAGCGGCCTTTACCGACGTCGATTTTGTGATGGCACATATCCGCGTGGGGAAATACCCGATGCGTGAAAAAGACGAGAAAATCCCCCTGCGTCACGGTGTGCTGGGTCAGGAGACCTGCGGACCCGGCGGGATCGCCTACGGCATGCGCTCTATTGGCGGTGTGCTGGAGCTGGTCGATTACATGACGCAATACTCCCCGAATGCGTGGATGCTGAACTACTCCAACCCGGCGGCCATCGTGGCTGAAGCGACCCGTCGCCTGCGACCCAACGCCAAAATCCTCAACATCTGCGATATGCCCATCGGCATAGAAGGGCGTATGGCGCAGATAGTCGGCCTTAAAGACCGTAAAGAGATGCGCGTGCGTTACTACGGACTGAACCACTTCGGATGGTGGACATCCATTGAAGATGCAAACGGCAATGATTTAATGCCGAAACTGCGCGAATATGTCGCGAAAAATGGCTATGTGCCGCCCTCTGACAATGCCCATACCGAAGCCAGCTGGAACGACACGTTCGCGAAGGCAAAAGATGTGCAGGCGCTGGATCCGGACACCATGCCAAACACCTATCTGAAATACTACCTGTTCCCGGACTACGTGGTCGCGCACTCCAATCCGGAACGCACGCGCGCTAACGAGGTGATGGATCACCGTGAGAAGCATGTGTTCAGCGCCTGCCGGGCGATTATCGAAGCCGGTGTATCGTCCGCCGGGGAGCTGGAAATCGACGAACATGCGTCGTACATCGTCGATCTGGCGACTGCGATTGCCTTCAACACTCAGGAGCGCATGCTGCTGATTGTGCCCAACAACGGTGCCATTCATAACTTTGATGCCGACGCGATGGTAGAAATTCCGTGCCTGGTTGGTCATAACGGGCCGGAGCCGTTAACGGTGGGCGATATTCCACACTTCCAGAAAGGGTTGATGAGCCAACAGGTAGCGGTGGAAAAACTGGTAGTGGATGCCTGGGAGCAGCGCTCGTACCAGAAATTGTGGCAGGCGATTACGCTGTCGAAAACGGTGCCGAGCGCCTCCGTTGCGAAAGCGATTCTGGATGACCTGATCGAGGCCAACAAATCGTACTGGCCAGCGCTGCATTAATCGTCCTGACCGGCATCGCCCGATGCCGGTCTCCTTGTCCTTGTCGATTTACGCTATGCTGGAACCTGCCTGTAGCAGACAAGGAATCTTCATGA
Source organism: Enterobacter sp. 200527-13 (assembly GCF_027924865.1). Lineage (NCBI taxonomy): Bacteria > Pseudomonadati > Pseudomonadota > Gammaproteobacteria > Enterobacterales > Enterobacteriaceae > Enterobacter > Enterobacter sp. 200527-13. Next base: position 193,867 of record NZ_BSCM01000005.1, on the reverse strand, counting down.
AAATTTCCCGCCTCGGTGAAGCCCCTGACTACCGCTTCTCGCTGGCTAATGAGCGTACGTTCCTCGCATGGATCCGCACCGCGTTGGGCTTTCTCGCCGCGGGTGTGGGGCTTGACCAGCTCGCGCCTGATTTTGCCACGCCGCTGATCCGCGAAGTGCTGGCGTTGCTGCTGTGCCTGTTTGCCGGTGTGCTGGCCATTTACGGCTACCTGCGTTGGCTGCGTAACGAAAAGGCGATGCGGCTCAAGCAGGATCTCCCGTATACGCGTGGGTTACTCATCATCAGCATGATTTTGCTGGCGGTAGCGGGCGTGGTGATGGTGCTGGTGTTGTATGGTGGATAACCGCAAAGCGCGACGCGAAGCCGACCCCGGCCTGCAGCCGGAGCGGACGTCGCTGGCCTGGCTGCGTACGTTACTGGGGTATGGCGCGCTGATTGCCCTCGCCATCAAGCACAACTGGCATCGCACAGGTGTGCCATTCTGGATCTCACTGGTCGTGCTGGCGCTTGTGGCGATCGTTTTGTGGCGCTATACCCGCAGTCGCAACGTAATGGATGTGACGCAGGACGATTTTGTACAGCCGAAGGCGGTGCGCGATAAGTTCCTGATCGCCCTCGCGGTGCTGTCGTTGTCACTGCTGTTTGCGGTCACCCATCTGCAGTTTATTTTTTCCCTTTAGCCAGGTACTTCGCCATCTCGTCTTCCGGCACCATTCCGCCGCCGGTTGCCCAGACCAGTTGGGTCGCGTTCGCGGATGCGACAGGAACACGCAGCGGCCCGGCCATGCCCGCCAGCGCCGACGGCTCAAGGCGAATGCCTTCTTCCTGCGCCAGCCAGCCGAGCATGTCGTACATGCTTTGATCGGAAAGGGTATAGAACCCGTCAAGCAGCCGCTCCATCGCCCGGCCCACAAAGCCAGACGCGCGTCCAACCGCCAGCCCGTCGGCGGCCGTCACGTTGTCGATACCCAGATCCTGCACGGCGATGGCATCATGTAGCCCGGTGTAGACGCCCAGCAGCATGCAAGGGGAGTGCGTCGGCTCGGCGAAGAAACAGTGTACGTTGTCGCCAAAGGCCAGCTTCAGGCCAAACGCCACGCCGCCAGGACCGCCACCGACGCCACAAGGCAAATAGACGTACAGCGGATGTTCTGCATCCACCACGCGGCCCTGCGCGGCAAACTGCGCTTTTAGCCGCTCGCCTGCCACCGCATAGCCGAGGAACAGCGTGCGGGAGTTCTCATCGTCGATAAAGAAACAGTTCGGATCGCTCTCCGCGGCCTTACGTCCTTGCTCCACCGCCACGCCGTAATCCTGCTCATATTCCACGACGATCACACCGTGGCTACGCAGTTTGGCTTTTTTCCACTCACGGGCATCGGCGGACATGTGCACCGTAACCTGAAAGCCGATGCGCGCGCTCATGATGCCAATGGACATCCCGAGGTTGCCGGTGGATCCCACCGCGATACTGTACTGGCTGAAGAACGCTTTAAAACGCGGCTCCAGCAGGATGCTGTAATCGTCTTCGACGCTCAGCAACCCTGCTTCCAGCGCCAGTTTCTCGGCGTGAGTCAGCACTTCATAGATGCCCCCGCGCGCTTTGATGGAGCCAGAGATAGGCAGATGACTGTCTTTTTTCAGCAGCAGCGTACCGGGAATGGCTATCCCCGATTCGTTCTCCAGCCTTTTCTGCATCGCCGGAATAGCCACCAGTTCGGACTCGATAATCCCCTGCGTGGCCGCCGTTTCGGGGAACGCTTTTGCCAGATACGGCGCAAAGCGGTTAAGGCGTGCATGCGCATCGTCCACATCGGCTTTGCTCAGCCCGACATACGGCAACCCTTCAGCAAGCGAGGTGGTGCGCGGGTTTAGCCAGGTGGTCTCTTTCAGGGCAATCAGATCCTCAATCAGAGGGAACTGTGCGGTTAAGGTGCTGATAGTTGCGTTTTCCATAGTACGTCTCTTCGCGCTCAGATAATGAAAGAAAGCAGGAATGTGCTGCCAAGTGCAAGTACCGAGGCGATAAACGTCGCCGTCGTATAGTACTTCAGGGTCTCGTTCAGGCTGGCACCGCAGTACTGCTTCACCAGCCAGAAGAGGGAATCGGTCACGATCGTGCAGCCAATGGCACCGGAACCGATGGCAATGGTGATGATCTCCGGACTGACGTTGGGATAGAGCGGCAGCATGGGTGCGACGATGGCAGTTGCGCCCATCATCGCCACCGTGGCCGACCCCACCGCCGCGTGCAGAACCAGCGCCACCAGCCACGCGAGCAGGATCGGGTGCATATTCAGGTTCGACAGAATGTGCGCCAGGGTATCGGCCAGGCCGCTGGTTTTAAGGATGGCGTTAAACGCGCCGCCCGCGCCGATTATCAACAGAATGTTGGCGATGGCGCCAAAGCCATGCTCGGTATGGGTCAGCATCGTACCCATCCCCATATGCTGGCGCAGCCCCAGCAGGTAATAGGCGACGAACACGGCGATGAACATGGCGGTGATCGGGTTACCGATAAATTCCAGCAGCGTATACAGCGTGCCTTCTCTTGCCATATTCAGCTCGGCGAGGGTCTTCACCAGCATCAGGCCGATGGGCAGCAGCACGGTAAACAGCGTGGCTCCCAGCGAGGGCAGCGTATGTTCTTCACGAACGTTGAGGTCAGAAAATTCAGCCGGAACGGCTTTGAAGGGCAGGTGATCGCCCAGCAATTTCAGGAACAGCGGGCCGCCAACCAGTGAGGCCAGCAGGCCAACCATCAGACCGTAGACAATAACCGTCCCCACGTCCGCCCCCAGCTTATTCGTGACAAACAGGGCAGCCGGGTGCGGCGGAACCACGCAGTGCACCGCCATCAGCGCGGTACAGAGGGGAATGGCCAGCTTCAGCAGCGAGGTATGGGTCTTTTTGGCGATGGAGAAGGCCAGCGGGATCAGCAGGACGACGCCGACTTCAACAAACAGCGTAATGCCGCAGATAAGCCCCACCAGTACCATGATGACATCGGCTGACAGCCAGCGGCAACGCTGAAGCGCTATCCCAATGCGTTCTGCCGCACCGGACACCTCCATCATCTTGCCGAGGATGGTGCCAAGCCCGATCACCGCCGCCAGGAAGCCGAGCGTGCCGCCAATACCGCTTTCAATGGCATTTACCATGTCCAGCGGGCGCATTCCCATCATGGCACCGACAAAAAAGCTCGCCAGCAGCAACGCCAGGAACGGGTGAAACTTCAGTTTTACGATAGTTAATACGATTAACGCGATGCTGATGAGCAGCGTCGCCACAACCCAGACCTGAGCACCCATATCTCACCTCACCCTTATGTTATTTACGGGTATTGGACGAAAAATCAGCATGTGCTGACAAACGATATAAATTGCCTTTCAGGTGAGCCAGATTGGATCAAACGCGTGACTGGACTCAAAAAAGCGCACTTAATGCGTGTTTGGTTCACATAAATTCAACTTTGAGCGGTATCCTGAGCAGCAAAAGTCTGTGTGAGAAGTGCGATGAATGACGCAAATGAAGGCCGAAACCGGCTGTTAAACGGCTGGCAGCTGTCAAAAATGTATACGTTTGAAGTGGCCGCCCGCCACGAGTCCTTCGCGCTGGCGGCGGAGGAGCTGTCGCTCAGCCCCAGTGCGGTGAGCCACCGTATCAACCTGCTGGAAGAGGAGTTAGGGATAGCGCTGTTTGTCCGCTCCCACCGTAAAGTGGAGCTGACGCAGGAGGGGAAACGCGTCTACTGGACGCTGAAATCGTCGCTGGATACGTTGAACCAGGAGATCCTGGATATCAAGAACCAGGCGCTGTCCGGCACGTTGACGGTTTACTCTCGCCCGTCGATTGCCCAGTGCTGGCTGGCGCCTATGCTCGGGGATTTCACCCGGCGTTATCCCGCGATCTCGCTGACCATCCTGACCGGCAATGAAAACGTCAATATGCAGCGAACCGGTATCGATCTGGCGCTCTATTTCGACGATACGCCGCCAGCCAATTTGACGCATCACTTCCTGATGGACGAGGCGATTTTACCCGTCTGCTCGCCGGCGTATGCCCGGGAACATGACCTGCTGAAAAACCCCGCCCACCTCAGCCACTGTACGCTCCTGCACGATCGCCAGGCCTGGAGCAATGATTCCGGTACCGATGAATGGCTCAGCTGGGCGGCGCATTTTGCAGTGAACATGCCATCATCATCGGGCATTGGCTTCGATCGCTCTGATTTAGCGATTGTCGCGGCAATGAACCATGTCGGGGTCGCGATGGGGCGAAAACGGCTGGTACAAAAGCGGCTCGAACGCGGTGAGTTGATTGCACCGTTTGGGGAGAAAACGCTTAAATGCCATCAGCATTACTACATGTCGACCCTGCCAGGACGACAGTGGCCGAAAATAGATGCCTTTATTAGCTGGCTGAGAGAACTGGCTGGCTGAAGAATTATTACGCTTTGGCGCTACACCAAATGTGAAAAAGCGTGCTAAATACAGGTAATGCTTTTGATTTCTCGCAAGGTACACCGTGTTAAAGCCTTTGATTGCCACTGCGTTACTGTTCTCTTCCGGCTGGGTGATTGCCGCTGAGCCACCGCTGACGGCTGCGCTTTATGCGCAAAAGCTGGGCGTGGGGATGGACGTAGACTGGGCGCGCACCGAGCGCGGCATTCGGGAGTTCGATCCGCTGGTGGTTCGCGATTTTCGTGCGAAGGGTATCAGCCATGTGCGTATCCGCGTGGCCGATGAACCGACGGAAGCGCGGCTGATTCATCTGCGTAAGCTGGTGGAAGCCTGCGAGCAATACGGGGTGATCCCGATTATCGCTTATCAGGCCGATGAATATAAAAACGACCCGAAAGCCGAGACGGAAAAAGAGGTGATTAACTGGTGGATTGCCGTGGCGCACTACTTCGGCCAAAGCTATCCCCTGCTGGGTTTTGACCTGATTTATGAACCGGCGGACAAGCTCAACCATAACGCCGCGTCGCTTAACCGGGTTTATGAGAAAACCGTCAAAGACATTCATGCAATTGATGCTAATCGCATGATCTTCATCGCGCCACGTCTGCGGGCTGCGCCAGAGGACCTCTCCAGCCTGAAACTCCCGGCGCACAGCCAAAATTATCTGCTGGCGGAGTGGCACATTTTCCCGTGGGGTCCGCTAAAGAGTAACGGTAAATATCCGTGGACGTCCGGGACGGTGGCGGAGAAAGCGGCTATCCATAATCGTATTGCGACCGCGCTGCACTGGCAGCAAAAAACCGGTCACGTCAGCTGGGTGGGCGGCTGGGGCGTGGGTGAATCAAACCACTTCACCCCAACCGCATCGCAAATGGCGTTTGCCTCGTTTATGGCCTGCGAACTGCAAAAGGCCAAAATTCCCTACGCTATCAACGCGGATATTCAGTTTTACGACGGGGAAGAGGGCGCCTGGCGTCCTGCGCCAGAGCCGTTGCTGCAGGCCATGATCGCGCCTGTTTGTGAAAAGCCCGGCGAGAAGCCGGGCCATCATGCGGTTAAACCGGCTGCTCGTGATGGGGAACACGCGACGCCAGCGGCAGCCAGCACAGTAAAATCAGCAGCCCCATCAGCGTCATCAGCAACCCCAGACTAGCCTGGCCAGTTTGCGGCATCATCGCCGAAAGCCAGGCCAGCGCGCCGGAACCGATGTTCTGCAGTCCCCCCACCAGTGCGCCCGCCGTGCCTGCGAGGAACGGGAACGGCTCCATTGCGCCGCTGGTGGCGAGCGGGAACAGCATCCCCGCGCCGAAGAAGAACAGCGCCGCCGGGATCAGCAGCGTCCAGACGGTCATCACACCAAACAGCCCCGGGATCCACATCATCAGACCTGCCAGCAGGCAGCTGATCACCGACTGCCACATCAGCGTTGAGAAACGCTTGTTCTGACGGCCGGCAAACCAGGCACCAAAGAACGCGGCCGGGATGGGCAGAATAAACAGGATACTGACCACCATGCTGCTCAGGCCAAGCCCGGCACCCAGCAGCACGCCGGAGCAGGCTTCAAACACGGCAATACCCGCCAGGCCACCAACCAGCATCAGCAGATAACAGGTAAACGCGCCGTTGCCGAACAGCGTTTTATAGCTGGTGATAAGGCGGGTGCGTGGCGCGTCCGTTGGCCGGGTTTCCGGCATCCACCGCGCCATGCTGAAGGTCACAATCACGCACAGCACCAGCAGGAAAGCGTAGCAGGCACGCCAGGACCACATCGTATCGAGCAGGCCACCAATCAGCGGCGCCAGCAGAGGGCTCACCAGAATCCCCATATTTAACAAACTGTTGGCATGGCGGAGCTGGGTGCCCTGATAGAGATCGCGTGGCAGGGTTCGCGCCATCACCCCTCCGACGCCGGTGCCGACACCCTGCAGGGCGCTGGCGGCAATCAATATGGTCAGGTTATGGGTGGTAATGGCAATCACCGTCGCCACCATGAAAATGGACATACCCACCAGAATCACCGGGCGACGCCCGACGCGGTCAGACAGCGGTCCATAGAACAGCTGCGAAACGCCATAGGTCAGCAGATAAGCTGCCATTACGCTCTGTACTGCGCCCTCGCGGACGTTAAGTTCCTTTGCCATATCGGCGATCGCCGGAATGTAGATGGTTTGCGCCATCTGACCGACGGCCACCAGTAACACCAGCATCAACAATAAGTTAACGTTCCTGTGTTTTTTCATGTCGCTGAATACTTTTGCCAAAAGAGAGAAATAAAGAATAAGTGACTACGCATTCCCATAAATGCGCGAGGAATCTACCACAGAGAGATGACAAATTAAGCATTCCTGTGATGAATGTCAGAAGGGGTAAAGGCAGGATTTGTAAACAAGATCGGCAACTAATGTTGCCAGTGATTTATGCCAGGCGCAGCAGGATCGCCCCGCCCGCAATTCCCACTGCGGCCGCGATACGCAGTCCCGCAACCTTCTCTTTTAACAGCACAAATGCGATCAGCGCCCCGAAGAGGATGGATGTTTCACGCAGGGCGGCGACCACGGCCAGCGGAGCCTGGGTCATCGCCCAGAGCGCCAGCCCGTAAGAGCCCATGGTGCCGATACCCCCGAGCAGCCCTTTTTTCCAGTGCGTACGCAGGTATCTGGAAGCTTCGCGTCGGCGCGCCAACATCGCCCAGAAGAGCAGGCAGAAACCATTCATAAAGAAGGTCCATAGCGTATAGCCCAGCGCGGTGTCTGATAACCGCACGCCGGTGCCATCGACCAGCGTATACCCGGCGATAAAGCAGGCATTGAGCAGGGCAAGCCAGACCCCCTTACGCGACGTCATGCGGCCGTTCATGGCCATAGCCAGAATCGACAGGCAGATCACGGCGATGCCGGACCACGCGAGCCATGACAGGCTATCTCCCAGCACCAGCACGCTTATCAATGCCACCAGCAGCGGTGCCGTACCGCGCATCAGCGGATAGGTCTGGCTCATATCGGAGACCTGGTAGGTCTTTGCAACCAGCACCGTGTACACCACCTGCAGCGCGCAGGAGACCCCTAAAAACGGCCAGCTGGCAGCAGACGGCTGTGGGGAGAAGGGCAGTAATACCAGGGCGATAAACGCGGCGGAACCGCTAACGCTGATTGCTGAATAGAGCTTGTCTGTACCGGCTTTAACAATGGCGTTCCAGCTGGCATGCAGCAGCGCGGCGAACAGTAAAATGCAGAAGACGGTAATGGTCATGGCGTATCTGGCGGTGAATTGTCACTCAACTGTAACATTCACCACCTGATGCTGCCAGCCGGTCACACCGCGCAAAACAGACGGTGTGTGACCCGTGGTTCATCCGAGACCAGCGTAAAGCCCGCCTGATGATAAAACCCGTAGGCAGCGTCCGGGGCGTGGGTATTGAGAAAATCAAACCAGATGCTGGCATCGGCCATTACCACGGTCAGAAGCTGCTTACCAATGCCCAGCCCGCGGCACTTCTCGCTGACGTAGAGATGACGAATGCGGCCGGCGCGCGGCTGCTGGCTGAAGGGATCGCGGTTAAGACCGCATACGCCCACCAGCTTGCCGTTCAAAAAGGCGCCCAGCAGCTTTTCGCCCGGTGCGTTAAAACGGTTTTCACCGCGCTGCCAGTTCTCTTCCAGCCGGCGCAGCATGTTGAAATTCGATGCGATACTTTCGGCCTTTAAGGCGATATAGCCTGGTTCTTCTGGCGTGACAGGCTCAATTAACAGACGCGACATAGCATTCCCTCGTTATTAAAGAGGGGCGGTTGCCCGCCCCTCTCAGGTGCGACTTGAACCTGAATCACCGAAGGTATTTCAGGACAGCATCAAGTAGTTGCAGTACAGCAACAATGAGTTTGAGGATAAGTATCACCATATCCACTACGCTCATACGCGTCTCCTTTTGGTTAAAAGGAGCACGATGCTGGCGTACCTTTCCGCCGCCTGTGACCAGCACCTGGATTGACGTAACACAGTGTGCTCACTTCAGGGGGTTAAGGCACTGACGGCACCACCCGTTTCAGCCAGGACTTCGTTGCGCCGGTAGAACTGCGGCCCCCTCGCTCACTGCGAACACCCTCAGTATAGATAAATACTGTATGCATGAACAGTATTTTTTGGACAAAATTCAGAAGGCGGTTCATACTCAAAAACGTCAAAATCCGTGCCTGAATTGCGCGTTCGTCTTCGATCGCGTATACTTTTTGCGTTGACGTAACACAGTGTGTTCTGCGGCGACCAACCGCAAAACCTCTGAAAAAAACCTCGCTCAGGCGAGGTTTTTTGTTTTCTGCACGCAACAAACGAAACGTGATCTTCGACGCATTTTTGCGCAGATGAAAATATTTCCATTGTCATGCCCGAAAAGCTGTGTTTGTATAAATTCTATCAATAGATTCCAAACACAGGTCCCCAATGACAGCATCCATGTTCACCTCGACCCTACTAGCAACTGCGCAACCAGCCGCAGTGGTCGTCGTGCGTGTGGTGGTGGTCGTCGGCAATGCGCCGTAGGGACTGGATCAACACACGAATCCAAAACCCCGCCGGCGCAAACCGGGCGGGGTTTTTCGTTTAAGGACCCTCCCCGGAAAGTCGGCTCAGAAGAAAAGGACTGGAGCATGGCAAGTTCGGGCACAACATCCACCAAAACGCGTTTCACGGGCGCGCAGTTAATCGTTCATTTGCTGGAACGACAGGGCATCACCACGGTTGCGGGGATCCCGGGCGGCACCGTGCTGCCGCTGTATGATGCGTTAAGCCAAAGCACGCAGATTCGTCACGTTCTGGCGCGTCACGAGCAGGGCGCGGGTTTCATCGCTCAGGGTATGGCGCGTACGCAGGGCAAACCCGCGGTCTGTATGGCCTGCAGTGGCCCGGGTGCGACTAACCTGGTCACCGCTATCGCCGACGCGCGCCTGGACTCAATTCCACTGATCTGCATCACCGGCCAGGTGCCGTCCTCCATGATCGGTACCGATGCGTTTCAGGAAGTGGATACCTACGGCATCTCTATCCCCATCACTAAACATAACTATTTAGTTCGCGATATCGCCGAGCTTCCTCAGGTTATCAGCGATGCGTTTCGTATTGCGCAATCCGGCCGTCCCGGCCCGGTGTGGATAGACATTCCTAAGGATGTTCAGACCGCAGAGATCGAGATTGACGTGCTGCCGGAGCCGGGTGAACGTGCGCCAGCGCCGCAGTTCAGCGCAGAGAGCGTGCAGGCTGCAGCGGCGATGATTAACGCCGCCAGACGCCCGGTGCTTTATCTGGGTGGCGGGGCGATTAATGCCTCCGACGCGGTACGCCAGCTCGCAGAGAAAGCCAGCCTGCCCACCACCATGACCCTGATGGCGCTGGGTATGTTGCCAAAAGCGCACCCGCTGTCGCTGGGTATGCTGGGGATGCACGGCGCGCGCAGCACGAACTACATTCTGCAAGAAGCGGATTTGCTGATTGTTCTGGGTGCACGTTTTGATGACCGGGCGATTGGCAAGACCGAGCAGTTCTGCCCGAACGCCAAAATCATTCATGTGGATATCGACCGTGCCGAGCTGGGTAAAATCAAGCAGCCGCACGTGGCGATTCAGGGTGATGTTGCCGAGGTGCTGGTGCAGTTGATTCCGCAAACGGACGCTTCCGATCGCGCCGACTGGCGTCAGCTGGTTGCCGATCTGCAAAAAGAGTTTCCGGGCGCTATCCCAACCGAGGGGGACCCGCTGAGCCATTACGGGCTGATTAACGCCGTGGCCGCCTGCGTTGATGACAGCGCGATTATCACCACCGACGTGGGCCAGCACCAGATGTGGACCGCCCAGGCCTACCCGCTGAACCGTCCGCGTCAGTGGCTGACCTCGGGTGGACTGGGGACCATGGGCTTTGGCCTGCCGGCGGCAGTGGGCGCGGCGCTGGCCAATCCCGATCGCAAGGTGATCTGCTTCTCCGGTGACGGTAGCCTGATGATGAACATTCAGGAAATGGCGACGGCAGCCGAAAACCAGTTAGACGTGAAAATCATCCTGATGAACAACCAGGCGCTGGGGCTGGTGCACCAGCAGCAGAGTCTGTTCTATACGCAGGGCGTGTTTGCCGCGACCTATCCAGGCACGATTAACTTTATGCAGATTGCCGCCGGTTTTGGCCTGCATACCTGCGATTTGAACGCCGAAGCGGACCCTCATGCGGCGCTGCAGGCGGCGATTTCTCGTCCTGGCCCGGCGCTGATCCACGTGCGTATCGATCCTGAACAAAAAGTGTACCCGATGGTGCCGCCAGGTGCGGCAAATACTGAGATGGTGGGGGAATAAGCCATGCAGAAACAACATGATAACGTCATTCTGGAACTCACCGTCCGCAACCACCCTGGCGTGATGACGCACGTCTGTGGGCTCTTTGCCCGCCGCGCGTTTAACGTGGAAGGTATCCTCTGTCTGCCCATTCAGGGCAGCGAGCACAGCCGCATCTGGCTACTGGTGAATGACGATCAGCGTCTGGAGCAGATGATTGCGCAGATCGACAAGCTGGAAGATGTCGAGAAAGTGGTGCGCAACCAGTCCGATCCCACCATGTTTAACAAAATTGCGGTGTTCTTCGAGTAAATAGCGCAAAGCTTGAACCCCCACGCGCTTATCGTTAAGGTAAGCGCGTTTTTTAACCCGCCAGGAACGCGCCATGACCACCATCGCCCTTATCGACGACCACCTCATCGTCCGCTCCGGATTTGCCCAGCTGCTGAACCTTGAGCCTGATTTTCAGGTGGTGGCGGAGTTCGGCTCCGGTCGCGAGGCGCTGGCAGGTTTGCCCGGGCGCGGTGTCCAGGTCTGTATCTGCGATATCTCAATGCCGGATCTCTCAGGACTCGAGCTGCTGAGCCAGTTGCCGAAAGGGATGGCGATCGTGATGCTCTCGGTCCATGACAGCCCGGCGCTGGTAGAGCAGGCACTGAACGCAGGCGCACGCGGATTTCTTTCCAAGCGCTGCAGCCCGGACGAACTGATCGCTGCCGTGCGCACGGTCTCCACCGGCGGGTGCTACCTGACGCCGGATATCGCCATCAAGCTGGCGGCAGGGCGACAGGACCCGCTCACCCGACGCGAACGTCAGGTGGCAGAAAAACTGGCGCAGGGGATGTCGGTGAAAGAGATTGCCGTGGACCTGGGGCTGTCGCCAAAAACCGTTCACGTTCACCGCGCTAACCTGATGGAAAAACTCGGCGTCAGTAATGACGTTGAACTGGCGCGCCGCATGTTCGACAGCTGGCAATGAACCCGCTGTTTTCACGGCTGATCGCCGTTGCTGCCAGTTTTTCCATTTTCTCCGCCGCCTGGTTCTGCCTGTGGAGCATCAGCCTGCATCTGGTTGAACGCCCGGAGCTGGCGGTGCTGCTTTTCCCGTTTGGCCTGCGTCTGGGGCTGATGCTGCAATGCCCGCGCGGTTTCTGGCCGGTACTGCTGGGCGCCGAATGGCTGATGCTGATCTGGCTGGCGCAGGAGGTGGCGCTGGCGCACTTGCCTTTACTGGTGACGGGCAGCGTACTCACGCTGATCCCGGTGGCGCTGATCTCCCGTTATCGTCACCAGCGCGACTGGCGCACGCTGCTGCGTCAGGGGGCTGCGCTGATTGCCGCCGCGCTGTTGCAGTCCCTGCCGTGGACCGGCGAGGAGGAGATGCTTAACGCCCTTCTGCTGACGCTGACCGGCGGTCTGACGCTGGCTCCCACCTGCCTGGTTATCTGGCACTACCTCACCAGTACCGTCTGGCAGCCGCTCGGACCGGCGCTGGTCTCTCAGCCGGTAAACTGGCGCGCCCGGCATCTTATCTGGTATCTGCTGCTGTTTGCGATCAGCCTGTGGCTGCAGCTTGGCCTGCCCGATGAGCTGTCGCGCTTTACCCCGTTTTGCCTGGCGTTGCCGATTATTGCCCTCGCGTGGCACTACGGCTGGCAGGGCGCGCTGATTGCCACCCTGATGAACGCTATCGCGCTGATTGCCAGCCAGACCTGGCACGATCACCCCGTCGATTTACTGCTCTCCCTGCTGGCCCAGAGCCTGACCGGGCTGCTGCTGGGGGCCGGGATTCAGCGCCTGCGTGAACTTAACCACTCATTACAAACCGAGCTGGCGCGTAATCGCCGTCTGGCAGAACGCCTGCTGGAAACGGAAGAGAGCGTCCGGCAGGAGGTGGCCCGCGAGTTGCACGATGACATCGGCCAGACCATTACCGCCATTCGTACTCAGGCAGGCATCGTTCAGCGTCTGGCGGCCGAAAACGCTGGCGTAAAGCAGGGCGGGGCACATATCGAACAGCTCTCTCTTGGTGTGTATGACTCGGTGCGGCGACTGCTTGGCAGGCTGCGACCGCGCCAGCTGGACGATCTTACGCTTGAGCAGGCGGTACGGTCTCTGATGCGCGAGATGGAGCTGGAAAGCCGCGGGATCGTCAGTCATCTTGACTGGCGCATCAATGAATCTTTGCTGAGCGAGGGCCAGCGCGTCACGCTGTTCCGCGTCTGTCAGGAAGGGCTGAATAATATTGTTAAGCACGCCAGCGCCAGCGCGGTAACGCTGCAGGGATGGCAACAGGATGAACGCCTGATGCTGGTGATTGAAGATGATGGCTGCGGTCTGCCGCCGGGCTCCGGCCAGCTGGGTTTTGGCCTGGCGGGCATGCGTGAGCGCGTCAAGGCGTTGGGTGGCACCCTGACGATCTCCTGCACCCACGGCACGCGCGTCAGCGTCAGTTTACCGCTGAGGAGTCAGCATGTTTAAAACCCCGGCGAATGCCGCCCCGCTAAACGATAAACGTGAAATTGACGCCCGCTATCGTTACTGGCGTCGCCATATCCTGATCACCATCTGGCTGGGGTATGCGCTTTTTTACTTTACCCGCAAAAGTTTCAACGCCGCCGCGCCGGAAATCCTCGCCAGCGGGGTGATGACACGCACCGATATTGGTCTGCTGGCGACGCTGTTTTACATCACCTACGGCCTGTCGAAGTTTTTCTCCGGTATCGTCAGCGACCGTTCGAATGCCCGTTATTTTATGGGCTCAGGACTCATTGCCACCGGGGTGGTGAACATTCTGTTTGGCTTCTCCACCTCGCTCTGGGCCTTTGCGCTGCTGTGGGCGTTGAACGCCTTTTTCCAGGGATGGGGCGCGCCGGTGTGTGCCCGTCTGCTCACCGCCTGGTACTCGCGCAACGAGCGTGGCGGCTGGTGGGCTATCTGGAACACGGCGCATAACGTCGGGGGGGCGCTTATTCCGATGGTGGTCGGGGCGGCGGCGCTGCACTACGGCTGGCGCACGGGAATGATGATTGCCGGCGGGCTGGCGATCGTTGCCGGGCTGTTTCTCTGCTGGCGACTACGTGACAGGCCACAAACCGTGGGGCTGCCCGCGGTAGGCGACTGGCGGCACGACGAGATGGAAGTCGCTCAACAGCAGGAAGGTGCAGGGCTGACGCGTAAAGAGATCCTCACCAAATATGTGCTGTTAAATCCCTATATCTGGTTACTCTCCCTCTGCTACGTGCTGGTCTACGTGGTGCGTGCGGCGATCAACGACTGGGGCAATCTGTATATGTCCGAAACCCTGGGCGTCGATCTGGTCACCGCCAACTCGGCGGTGACGATGTTCGAGCTGGGCGGCTTTATCGGCGCGCTGGTGGCGGGATGGGGCTCGGATAAGCTCTTCAACGGTAACCGCGGGCCGATGAACCTGATCTTCGCCGCCGGGATTTTACTTTCCGTTGGTTCGCTATGGCTGATGCCGTTTGCCAGCTACGTGATGCAGGCGGCGTGTTTCTTCACCACCGGCTTTTTCGTCTTTGGCCCGCAGATGCTGATCGGCATGGCGGCGGCGGAGTGTTCACACAAAGACGCCGCGGGGGCCGCGACGGGCTTTGTCGGGCTGTTTGCTTACCTTGGCGCTTCGCTCTCCGGCTGGCCGCTGGCGCGGGTGATCGACGTCTGGCACTGGAGCGGTTTCTTTGCCGTGATCGCCATCGCGGCAGGAATTTCGGCCCTGCTGCTGCTGCCGTTCCTGCATGCGCAGGCGCCGCGCGAGGCACACGAAGCGTGATGAGCTTCACCTTTTCATCCCGAATGGCGCAAAACTAAGAAATTTTCCTGGTTTCACCTGGATGCTGTCTCAGGCGTCGCTCCCGGCTGGTTTTTACAATGCTGCAAAAATCAGCTCAGGAGTAAACCAATCATGCTGGCCTTCTTAAATCAGGTGCGCAAGCCGACCCTGGATCTGCCGCTCGATGTGCGGCGTAAAATGTGGTTCAAACCGTTCATGCAGTCTTACCTGGTGGTCTTTATCGGCTACCTGACCATGTACCTGATCCGCAAAAACTTTAACATCGCGCAGAACGACATGATCTCAACCTACGGGCTGAGCATGACGCAGCTGGGGATGATTGGCCTGGGCTTCTCTATCACCTACGGCGTGGGCAAAACCGTCGTTTCCTACTACGCGGACGGCAAAAACACCAAACAGTTCCTGCCGTTTATGCTGATCCTCTCCGCCATCTGTATGCTCGGCTTCAGCGCCAGCATGGGCGCGGGTTCCGTCAGCCTGTTCATGATGATCGCCTTCTACGCCCTGAGCGGTTTCTTCCAGAGTACCGGCGGGTCGTGCAGTTACTCCACCATCACCAAATGGACCCCTCGCCGCAAGCGTGGTTCGTACCTCGGCATGTGGAACATCTCCCACAACCTCGGTGGGGCAGGTGCGGCAGGCGTGGCGCTGTTCGGCGCGAACTACCTGTTCGACGGCCACGTGATCGGCATGTTTATCTTCCCGTCGATTATCGCCCTGATTGTCGGCTTTATTGGCCTGCGCTACGGCAGCGACTCCCCGGAATCGTACGGCCTCGGCAAAGCCGAAGAGCTGTTCGGCGAGGAGATCAGCGAAGAGGACAAAGAGACCGAAGAAAACGAGATGTCCAAATGGCAGATCTTTGTTGAGTACGTGCTGAAAAACAAAGTGATCTGGCTGCTGTGCTTCTCAAACATTTTCCTGTACGTGGTGCGCATCGGCATCGACCAGTGGTCGACCGTGTATGCCTTCCAGGAGCTGAAGCTCTCCAAAGAAGTTGCGATTCAGGGCTTCACCCTGTTCGAAGTGGGCGCGCTGGTCGGCACGCTGCTGTGGGGCTGGCTCTCGGACCTCGCCAATGGTCGCCGCGCGCTGGTGGCCTGCGTCGCCCTGGCGCTGATTATCGCCACGCTCGGCGTCTACCAGCACGCCAGCAACCAGTACGTTTACCTGTCGTCCCTGTTCGCGCTCGGCTTCCTGGTGTTTGGTCCACAGCTGCTGATCGGCGTGGCAGCAGTCGGCTTCGTACCGAAAAAAGCGATCGGCGCTGCCGATGGAATTAAAGGCACCTTCGCCTACCTGATCGGTGACAGCTTCGCCAAGCTGGGTCTGGGTATGATCGCCGACGGCACGCCGATTTTCGGCCTCACCGGCTGGGCGGGCACCTTTGCCGCGCTGGATGCCGCCGCCATCGGCTGTATCGTCCTGATGGCGATGGTCGCGGTGCTGGAAGAACGTAAGATCCGCCGTGAAAATCGGATGCAGAAATTAAAAGTAGCCTGAGTGTGCAGGTAACTTCTTTGCCCGGTTGACCGCCGGGCTTTTTTTTACATCCCACCTTTACCCCCCTTTACAGACCCGCTCCCTGCAATGCTCTACATTTTAATTTTGCTGCCGCACCCCGCGGCTTTTGTCCGTTTTGTTATGGAGAGCTTGCATGGTAAACCGACGACTATCCTGTCTTGCGCTATTGGTGGCGCTTGCCTCCCCCGCCCTGGCGGCGGATGCGCCGACGTACGGCGAGAAGCTGGAGGGGTTTGATTACGCCTGGCCGGTTAAGCATTTCACCTTTACCTCGCAACATCAGCCGCTTGATATGGCCTATCTGGACGTTAAGCCAGAAAAACCCAACGGCCGCACCGTGGTGCTGATGCATGGTAAAAACTTCTGCGCCGGAACGTGGGAGGGGACTATCCGCGCGCTTTCCGCCAGCGGATACCGCGTGGTGGCACCAGACCAGATTGGTTTTTGTAAATCCACCAAACCCGAGCATTACCAGTACACCTTCCAGCAGCTGGCGGATAACACCCACGCGTTGCTTAAGCAGCTCGGCGTCGATCGCGTGACGGTTATTGGACACTCGACCGGCGGCATGCTGGCGACCCGCTACGCGCTGATGTGGCCGCAGGAAGTGGAACAGCTGGTGATGGTTAACCCGATTGGTTTAGAAGACTGGAAAGCCCGCGGCGTACCGCATATTACGGTCGATCAATGGTATCAGCGTGAACTTAAAACCAGCGCCGATGGCATTCGTCAGTACGAGAAAAATACCTACTATGCCGGGGAGTGGAAGCCGGAGTATGAGCGTTGGGTGACGATGCTGGCCGGGCTGAACAATGGGCCGGGCAAAACGCGTGTCGCCTGGAACTCAGCCCTGCTCTACGACATGATTTATACCCAGCCGGTGATCTACGAATTTGGTGAACTGAAGATGCCGGTATTATTGATGATCGGCACCAAAGACAACACCGCCATCGGGAAAGACCTCGCCCCGCCGGCGATCCGCAAGACGCTGGGCAATTATGCAGTACTGGGTAAGGAGACGGAAAAACGTATTCCGCATGCGACGCTGGTTGAGTTTAACGACATGGGCCATGCGCCTCAGATGCAGGACCCTCAGCGCTTCCATGACGCGCTGCTGAAAGGGCTGCAGGCACGCTGACCGGTCTAAAGCAACAGCCCCGCAGCCTGTTCTGCGCGGGCTGTCTTCGGCGCACTACACGCCAGCATACCTGGTGCTGCCCTCATAACGGTTTTCCACCTTTTTTCACTGCACTATTATGGCCTTGCCCGCTGTCGACGCCGCGCGTTTCCCGCTATGATGAGCGGCTGACGTAGAGGAGAACGCATGGTCTGGATAATGCTGGCAACACTTGCCGTGGTGTTTGTGGTGGGATTTCGGGTCCTGACCTCAGATTCACGTCGCGCAATTAAACGCCTGAGCGAGCGGCTGGGGATCACCCCGGTTCCTGTAGAATCGATGATCGATCAGTTCGGTAAAACGTCCGGCAATGAGTTTATCCGCTACCTTGAACGCCCGGACGAGGCGCATCTGCAAAACGCGGCCCAGGTGCTGCTGATCTGGCAGGTCTGCATTGTCGACGGCAGTGAAGAGAATTTGCTTGCCTGGCACCGTATGCTGCGTAAAGCCCGTCTGGCCGCGCCGATCACGGACGCGCAGGTCCGTCTGACGCTGGGTTTTATGCGTGAAATGGAGCCCGATCCGCAGGAGCTAAACGCCTTCCAGCTGCGCTATAACCAGCTTTTCCTGCCGGAAGAGGGCGTGTTTTACCTGCATTAAGCCGTTTTCCCGCATAACACATTCTGTGCGTTAAGAATCTCCTCTCTATTTTCATTGAGGCGAGTGGCGGCATAGATATCTATGTTTAACCTTTTTGCCTCGGCGTCCGTGAGTTCACGGTAGCAAAGTCCTTCCTGATTAAAGGTGCATTTCGACTGAGGCAGTAGCGCAAATCCTTTCCCTCTTGCGATACGGCTTAGCATCACAAGGGTATCATCCGGCTCTTTTATCCGCTTCAGAGGCGTTTTCAGCGTATCAAAGTAGCTTTCGCATTTGTCGTAAAATGACGGGTTGGCACTTCTGGAAAACCAGAAAATGGGAAGATCGCTAATATCCTCCAGCGCGACTTTCTCTTTCAGGCTGGCAGGGTGTAAAGAGGGCATTGCGATGAGCAACGGTTCCTGGCAGACCCAGCGGTATTGAACAATGTCTTCATGACCCGTTCCTTTTTCACCGGTCAGCACCAGATCCAGCATGTTTTTAGACAAGCTTTGCAGCAGTTGGGCTGACGTCAGGTCCGGCGTTTCGACATCATCTCCCGCGTTCATTTTGTGAAGCTGGGTATTCACGGGTTCAATATATTCAAAATTAAGGGTCCGTGTGAGTCCAATACGCAGGCTCGTTTCAGAAGAGAGAGGATCTTCTTTTAGGTTACTGATGTCTTTGAGTATTTTTTCAGCCTGAACAACCAGCGCACGGCCTGCTTCTGTGAGGCTAACGTCATGCGTGTTGCGGCTGAACAACTGACGTTTCAGAACCGCTTCAAGGCATTTTATCTGACGCGTCAATGGCGGTTGAGTCATGCGTAGGCGTTCGGCAGCCTTACGGAAGTTCAGTTCATGTGCGACAGCGAGAAAGCATTGTAATTGTTTGATACTGGGCAGGTTATTGCTGATTAAATGTTCTGCTGTGGCCATACGTGGGTCCTGAATGCGAAAAGGTATTTCGTCTTTTTTCCATTTCGATATTACACGCTAAATGCGGGCAGTAAACCCATTTCAACAGTAATACCAAAAATATATTACAAATTTAACAATTCCAATTGTTTCCTATATTGATAAATTTCTACCCGAATCCTCACTCAATCAATATTCGGAGTAATTATGTCGTCTAAATATGTACTGGTATCACGCTTCCCGTTAAAAAATACTTTTACAGAGAAAGATTTTACCTCCTTAAAAAGCAATGAAAACGTTCGCTAGTTTTCCTGTGAAGAAAACGGTGTTAATGAACTGCTGAAACTGCGCGCTTTCAATGACATTAAAGAAATTGCGTGTGCTGAGAGTGAAATGGAATCCATGTTCCATCGTTTCTCTGCTGTTCTTTCTACCGATATTCGTCGCGAACTGCTTAAGTTTGTTGAATCCCCAATCGATAATAAAAAGAGTTTACCCGAATCTAATTATATTCAGTTTCGTCACGTTGAGGTGCCCGCCCATAACTATCAGTAGTATCGTCAGTGGCGCGATGAAACCACGCCGCATTTTTTGACGTTGATGAGACGCTAATAAATATTAAAAGCATGTTTGATTTCTATGACTTCTGGTGCAGGGAAAATAATCAAAACGATCGTCTTCAACGCTATATGTCTCGCTTTCGCGTCGACGTTAAAAACGGTGTGCCAAGGGAGACGCTGAACAGAGAGTATTATCGCCAGTTTAAAGGTGTGTCTTGTCGTTATCTGGAAGAAATGGGCCATGAATGGTTCAGGCGTAAGCCAGAAAACGAATTTTTTATTGAGAGTGCCGTTTCAGCACTTAAAAGCCATCAGAGAAAGAACATGTACACCGTATTTATATCGGGCTCTATGCTTCCGATTCTGTCACCCATTGCGAAATATCTTGGAGTAACGGACATACTCTGTGCTCCGTTGATAATAAATAACGCAGGCGAGTTGACGGGGGCAATCGGCCTGCCCCAAACAATTGGAGCGGGTAAAAAAGACGCCCTGATGACGTTTTGCCGGGATAAGGAGATTAATCCAGCGGATTGTTATGCCTACGGTGACGATCTTTCGGATATTCCAATGCTCGAAGCCATTGGGCATCCCGTCTGTGTGGGAGAGCATTCCGCGCTTATCCGATATGCAGCAGAAAAAAATTGGCACATTATTTAAACCATTATTGAGGTAAGTAGTATGACTTCAGAACTCTCTCCGCAAAATATGACGTTAAGGTCATGGCTTGCGTTATTCATTCTGGCTATTTCAACGTTTACTATTGTCACTACCGAACTGGCGCCGGTCGGATTATTAACGCCAATCGCAGAGGGATTACGGTCTTCGGAATCCGCGGTGGGCATGACCGTGTCGCTTTATGCCTGGGTGGGGGCGTTGAGTGCGCTGTTTGCCTCCGTCTTTTTAGGCAATGTGGCTAAGAAGCGGCTTTTACTTGTGCTCACCGTGGTGCTTCTGATCTCTAACGTCATGGCCGCGACGGTAAATACCTACGGAATGCTGCTTAGTGCCCGCGTGCTGGGCGCGCTTGCTCACGGTGCATTCTGGGCGATGATCGGCGCAACGGCGGTTGCCATGGTTCCTGCCAGATATATTGGTGCGGCGACGTCAATCGTATTTGGTGGCGTTTCCGCAGCAAGCGTTTTTGGCGTACCGGTTTCCAACTACATTGGTATCCACTTCGGCTGGCGGCAGGCATTTTGGCTGATGGCCGCGCTGAGCGTAATTGCCTTTGTGGGTATTAGCGTGCTTGTTCCCCAGATCGCCAGCAAAAGCGCGCTTGGCCTGGATGCGCTTAAGGGCGTGCTGAAATCGTCTACCCTATGGAAAATTTACTCAGCAACCCTGCTGGCTGTTACGGCGCACTTTGCCGCCTTTACGTACATTGAACCCTGGCTTCACACGCAGAGTTTACTGTCCACCGCCTTTATTCCCGCCGTGCTTTTTGTTTACGGCATCGCGGGTCTGGCCGGTAATTTCCTGACCGGCGTGATGATTGATAAGTATCTCAAGCTGACGGTTTCGCTGTCTGTACTGCTGATCTGTGCAGTGCTGCTGTTTCTGGGCCTGTCAGGTTCCTCGCTCTCTGCTGCGCTGATATTCACCAGCATGATTATCTGGGGCGTTGCCGTGTCAGGAATATTTGTCGGCTTCCAGACGTGGGTTTTACGTATGGCTGAAGATAAAGCCTTCCCGGCCTCCGCAATCTACGTTTCGTTTTTCAATACCGCCATTGGTATCGGCGCGTCGGTCGGTGCCTGGATGGTTTCATCATTTTCAATGCCGCTCCTGTATATCGTCGCCGGCACGGCTATCGGCCTGTCCGTTCTGCTTGTCGCGGTTATTCCTGCAACCTTGACCGCAAAACAATCCCGTATGGAGAAATCTTATGAGTCAAATTAATGACCGCACGCGCTATGGCAGAGAGATCATGGACCGTCTTGAAGCAGGGCTCGCGGATAAAGTCACCCGCCGCCTGAGCGAACTGGACCCGGGCCTGCCCGCCCTGATAACCGACTATGCGTTCGGGGATGTGGTGGGACGTCCGGGACTGGAACTCAAAACGCGCGAAATGCTGACTGTCGCCTCGCTTGTGACGCTGGGTAATGCTATGCCGCAGCTGGAACTGCACATGAGAGGCGCGCTCAACACCGGCGTGACGCCGGAAGAGCTGCTTGAAATTGTGATACAGATGGCGGTGTATGCCGGCGTTCCCGCCTGTATGAACGGTCTTACCGCCTACCGCGCGGCAATCGCTGCGACGGGTCATACGTTGCCGGGACTGAAAGGGAGTCATGCATGAGCGAGGTTGTCATTATTGCAGCCCGCCGCACGGCGACGGGCGCATTTCTGGGCGCGCTTGCTGAGCATTCCGCCGCTGACCTGGGAAGCCGGGTCATTCAGGCGCTCCTGAAAGAATCTGGCGTAGAGGCCAGTAATATCTCTCAGGTCATTATGGGTCAGGTTCTTACGGCGGGGCAATCGCGCTTTGCCGGATTTTGGTGACGCTGGTTCATGCCCTGGTCCGTAATGACGGCAAGTGTGGCGTCGCCGCGCTGAGCGTTTATCGCTAACGGCACGGCGTATCCGATATAAAAAAACCGGGAAAACCCGGTTTTTTTATTTTCTTGATGAGGTATCAGGCGTTCACGCCCTTCATACCCTCGGCAGAATAGCGATCGCCTTTAATCGCTATCCGGCGATGCAGGTTGTTCAATGATTCAATATCGCTCTTCTCAAGCTCAATGTTGGCAGCGCGCGCGTTCTCGGCCAGATAGCCAGTGTGCTTAGTGCCCGGGATGGGAACCAGCCGATCGTATTGCGCTAACAGCCAGGCAAGGGCAATCTGACCCGCGGTACAGCCGTATTTCGCCGCCAGCGGGTGGATGACATCGAGCAGCTGGCGATTATGATCGAGGCTGGACTGCATAAAGCGCTCGTTATTTTTACGGAAATCACCCTCTGCAAATTCGCTATTGTTCAGGTATTTTCCCGTCAGGAAACCTCTGCCAAGAGGCGAGTAGGGCACCAGACCAATGCCTAACGCTTTCACGACCGGCAGAATGCTTTCCTCGATATCGCGTGTCCACAGAGAATATTCCGTTTGCAGCGCGGTGACCGGATGTACCGCATGGGCCCGTTGCAGCGTTGACGCCGACACTTCGCAAAGGCCGATGTGGTTGATCTTGCCCTCTTTCACAAGGGTGCGCAGACAATCCATACTCTCTTCGACCGGGGTGGTGTTACTCAGTCTGTGTAGATAAAAGAGGTCGATTCGCTCCACGCCAAGCCGCTTGAGGGACTCATTACAGCAGCGGATGATATAGTCAGGCGTATTGTTGATGGTGCGGGCATAAGACTCGTCGGGAGAGCGATCGATGCCGCATTTCGTGGCTATTTTGAACTGCTCGCGAGTGCTTTTATCCAGCCCGGCAAGAAAATGACCGATTAGTCTTTCATTATGACCACGGCCATATAAATTTGCGGTATCAATAAACGTCACGTTCAGATCGATGAGGCTATGCAATACCCGCAGCGAGGCGTTGTCATCAGTCTGGCCATAAAATTCACTCAGACCCATGGCACCGTAGCCGACGGCACTGACGGTAAGATTTTGAGATAAATTACGTGTTTTCATAGTTTCTCCTTTTCAGACGCTATGATTGTTTCACCTCAAATGTGGATACTGAATTTTCATTTTCGTTATGCAGAAAAGGTATCAGTCGACGACGTGCTCTCTTCAGGCTCATTAAAAACGACAAAAGTTGTCAAATCGTTAAATCCGTCACACTTTTGATGATAAACTGCGCGACTTTTCCGCACGTTTTTATCTTCAGGTGACGCCATGACAGAACACATTCAGCCCACACCCAGACCGCAGACCCAGGAGGTCACTCGCCCCAACTGGTCGGCGGTTTTCTCCGTGGCATTTTGCGTTGCCTGCCTGATTACCGTTGAGTTTCTGCCGGTGAGCCTGCTGACGCCGATGGCGCAGGATCTGGGCATTTCCGAAGGGGTGGCGGGGCAGTCCGTCACTGTGACCGCCTTTGTGGCGATGTTCGCGAGCCTGTTTATTACCCAGGTGATCGGCACCATCGACCGCCGTAAAGTGGTCATTCTGTTCAGCGTGCTGCTGACGCTCTCCTGCCTGCTGGTCTCTTTTGCCAATAACTTCACCCTGTTGCTGCTGGGTCGCGCCTGTCTGGGGCTGGGATTAGGCGGCTTCTGGGCAATGTCGGCCTCGCTCACCATGCGTCTGGTTCCCGCGCGCACCGTGCCGAAAGCCCTCTCCGTGATCTTTGGTGCTGTTTCGATTGCGCTGGTCATTGCTGCGCCGTTGGGCAGTTTCCTTGGCGGGATCATCGGCTGGCGTAACGTCTTTAACGCTGCCGCGGTGATGGGGGTGCTTTGCATTCTCTGGGTCTGGAAAGCGCTGCCGTCCTTACCGGGGGAAGCGGCACACCATAAACAGAATATGTTCAGCCTGCTGAAGCGCCCGGGCGTGCTGGCGGGGATGACCGCCATCTTTATGGCATTTGCCGGACAGTTTGCCTTCTTCACCTATATCCGCCCGGTATTCATGAACATGGCCGGGTTTGATGTGGATGGCCTGACGCTGGTACTCCTGAGCTTCGGTATCGCCAGCTTTGTCGGTACCTCGCTGTCGTCCGCGTTCCTGAAGCGTTCCCTGAAAGTGGCGCTGGCGGGCGCGCCGCTGGTGCTGGCAATTAGCGCTGCGGTGCTGGTGCTGTGGGGCAGCGATAAGTGGGTTGCGTCGGCGATTGCGATTATCTGGGGCTTTGCTTTTGCGCTGGTGCCGGTGGGCTGGTCGACGTGGATCACCCGCTCGCTCGCCGATCAGGCGGAAAAAGCCGGGTCGATTCAGGTCGCGGTGATCCAGCTGGCGAACACCTGCGGTGCGGCGATCGGCGGCGTTGCGCTAGACCATTTGGGGCTGACGTCACCGCTGGTGATTTCCGGTACGCTGATGCTGCTGACCGCGCTGCTGGTGGCGGGGAAGGTTAAGGCGAAGTAATGCTTTTCTCCCTCTCCCGTGGGAGAGGGATGGGGTGAGGGCATCAGGCTACGCCGATGTCTGAACCCGTCTTCTCGAATCCATCGAAATCAGCACCACCGACGACACAATCAACAGCGTGCCCAGCCAGTCCGGCAGCGTAAACGCCACCCCAAGCAAAATCACCGACAGCAGGGCGCTGCTCAGCGGCTCGGCACAGCTCAGAATGCTCGCCTTCGGCCCGCCAATCATCTGCGCGCCTTTCAGATACAGGCTGAACGTCAGCGCCGTGCCAATCACCACCAGATAGAAAAACGCCAGCAGCAGGCTGCCATCAATCACGAAGGTGGTCCCGCGTCCGGCGTAGAACGGCGTCAGCACGACCCCCGCGATTAACATACTCCAGCCAACAATCGGCAGCGTGCCGTAGCGGGCGATAAGCGTCGACGGGTAGGTTGTATAAAACGCGGCGGCAAAGGCCGAGGCGATACCGAAGAACAGGGCGGCAGGGGAGATGGAGAGCGAGGTCGGATCGCCGTGGGTGACCAGCAGGAAGGTGCCGACAAGTGACGTCAAAATGGCGGATAAAACAAACACGCCGGGACGTTTTTTCCTCGCCAGCGCGAACCACGCGACGATGATCGTTGGCGAGAGAAACTGCAGCACGGTGGCCGTCGCCGCGTTGGATTTTTCAATCGTCAGCAGGAAGGTGAGCTGGACGGTGAGCGCACCAACCAGCGAGAAAAACAGCAGGCTGAGGGCGTCTTTACGATGTCTGATGACCGAGAAAATCTTGTCGCCATGCACGAAGGAGAGGGTCAGCAAGATGACGCCGGTAAACAGCAGGCGAATCATCGTCAGGTAAGGGGACGAGATCTGGCTTTTCTCCATGATGTACTGCGCGCAAACCCCTGAGCTGCCCCATAAAACGGCGGCGATCAGAACGTTGAGCATTCCTTTACGTGTGGAACCCATGTTCTCCCCTGTTATGTTGGTTTTTGTGTAGCATAACATGGGTCTTGCCGGGTGCGGTGTGGCCTGATGCCCTCACCCCGGCCCTCTCCCACGGGGAGAGGGTGCAAACACGAAAAACGGCAACGTGCGTTGCCGTTTTGCTTTTATCTTGCTTAGAACCACGCTTCCCACATCGCGCCGACGTTGAAATCATCCAGCGTCTCATCTTTTGTACCGTTCACACGGGCGGTGCGTTCGTTATCCACTTTGCCGCCGGTCACGTAGAAGCGCAGCATTGGGCGGAACTCTGGCCCCATGGCGATAGACATGTTCTGCGACAGGGTCAGCTTCCAGCCTTTGTTATCACCGCCATTGTCGTAATCCACGTGCTGCCAGCCTGCTTCCAGCCAGGTGGAGTGAACGTCGTTCCACCAGTGCATCGGACGCACGATGGCGTTGTAGTTCTTACGGTTGTCGGTTTTATCGCGGCTGTTGTCGTAGTCGTGGAAGGCGAGGATGTACTCCACCTGCGTGGCCTGGGTGAATTTGTACAGCCCTTCGAAGCTGGCGTAGACCGTGGTCAGATCCTCGGTTTTGTTGAATACGCTGTTGTCCGCGTTATCAGAATAACGGGCAATCACCTTATTCACGCCGCTGTCGTTGGTGTGGCTCAGCACCACGCCGCCCTGCCAGGCCTTCAGACGCTCTTCACTCTCAATGGCTTTGGAGTCAAAACCGTAGTTCGCGTACAGCTCCAGATCCAGCGGGCCGACTTTCATGCCGTGGATTTTTGAGGTCGCAGCGTAGTTACCTTTGTCGCCCGTGCCGGAACCGCCGGTACAGGTAATGCGCGACGGGTTCGCCTCATCTTCCATCACTTCCGGGCTACAGGATTCCACCGCGGCCACCGCGGCAACGTCAAACTGCACGCCGCCGATGTCGAAGTTCTTCACCCCGGCACCCTGGCCGTCGTGGTTCATCCAGAAGTAATCGTTGATACCCTGCTGTGGACGCTGGTGGAAGTCACGGCCGGCCCAGAAATAGGCGTTCGGGTTGGAGGCCATAATGTTGGTCACACCGGCATAGGCTTTTTTCAGGTTAACCTCGTCGCCCCAGTGGTCGATCATCACGTTGATGTCCCAGATGGCACCGTTGTCCCCCTTGAAGGCTTTGGAGAGCTGGAATTCACCGCCGTTGCCTTCGTTACCCAGACGACCAATCGCGGATGCGCCGTTATAGGAACCGTCTACCGCCACGTATTTCTGATCGGCTGCCTGGAAGTGCGCGCCGTAGCGGGCATAGCCGGTAAATTTAGCCCCAAACGGAATCGCGAGGTCCGGTGATTGCGCCGCGCTTTGTGGTTCGGTGACCACGTCCGCTTTTTTCGCGACGGCAGCGTCCATTTTGGCCTGCCGTTCGGCCAGCGCTTTATCTACCGCTTTCGCCACGATGGCGTCGATTTGCTCTTGCGTAAATTCTTGTGCGAGTACAGAAATTGGGCAAAGCGCGGCGACAACCGCCATGGTTAATGGAAGTTTTTTAATATAATTCATGGTTATCTCAATATAGTTTAATTTTATTCAGACAATAACCATCCCGCTCCGATCTGACAGAGTTTGTCGCTATCATCAGAACAAGTGGATTTCTATTTTAGGTACAGAGTGATTACATTAACGTTTTTTCGCCATACATTATCTCTGATATAAATGGATTATTTCTTCGGATAATTCACGTGCCAGCAGGGAATTCATTAAATGATCCTGCGCGTGAACCATTATTAAGGTCATCGGCTGGCGGGCTTCGCCCGCATCCTGTTCGATCAGTTTGGTCTGCATTTTGTGCGCCTGGCGCGCGTAGCCATCGGCTTCGCGCAGCAGGCTTTTGGCTTCGTCAAGGTTGCCCTGACGCGCCGCGTGCAGGGCTTCAAAGCACAGGCTACGCGACTGACCGGCGTTGACGATAATTTCCATTACGGCTTCTTCTAATGCGATCATTACACTGACTCTCTGTCAAAACTGTTATTTAATGCGGTGGCGGCAAACCACTCGCCGCTTTTCTTGATGGTGCGCTGCTGGGTAGTTAAATCGAGCTGGATAAATCCGTAGCGATTTTTATACGCATTACACCACGACCAGTTATCAATAAAGGTCCACATATGGTAGCCAAGACACTGGCACCCTTCGCTAATACCTTTATGCAGCCAGGCCAAATGTTCGGAAATAAAATCGATGCGGTATTGATCGTTTATCTGACCATTCTCAATAAAGCGCTGTTCATTTTCGACACCCATACCGTTCTCAGAAATAAAGCAGCGTGGGTTACCGTAATTGTCGCGCAGGTTAATCAGAATATCGTAAATACCCGGCTCATAAATTTCCCAGCCACGGTATGGATTCATCTTGCGGCCAGGCATTTCGTAATTATCAAAGAACCACTCCGGCATAAACGGTGCCTGTGGGTTCACCGCACTGTCACGGCATTTCACGCGACGCGGCTGATAATAGTTAATGCCGAGCAGGTCGATTTTTCCTTCCGCAATCAGGAAACTGTCTTCCGGTTTGCAGGCGGGGAGCTGATCGTAAGATTTCAGCAACGCCACCAGATCCGCCGGGTATTCGCCGCGCAGGACGGGGTCAAGGAAGCTGCGGTTAAACATCAGGTCCGCAATGTGTGCCGCTTTGACGTCAGCCGGGTTTTGCGAGCGCGGATAGGACGGCGTCAGGTTCAGTACGATACCGATCTCCCCAGCGTAGTGCCCGGCACGGTAAGCGCGTACCGCCTGCGCATGCGCCAGCACGGTGTGATATGCCACGGTGGCCGCACGACGAAAATCCACCACGTTGGGATAGTGGAAATCGTACAGATAGCCGCCTTCCACCGGCACAATCGGCTCGTTGAAGGTAAACCAGTGCAGCACGCGATCGCCAAACAGATCGAAGCAAATCTGCGCATAACGGGCGTAAGCGTCCACCACGTTGCGGTTTTCCCAGCCGCCAATCTCCTGCATCGCCATCGGCATGTCGAAGTGGAACAGGGTGATAAACGGGGTAATACCCTGTTCAATCAGCTCATCAATGACCTGATGATAAAAATCGACCGCTTCCGGGTTCACTTCACCGATACCGTCGGGGATCAGGCGCGCCCAGCTAATCGAGGTGCGAAAGCTGTTGTGGTTCAGCTGCTTTAACAGCTGAATGTCCGTTTTCCAGTGTTGATAAAACGTGGAGGTGTGCTGCGGTCCCACGCCATTATGAAAACGGTTTGGCTCGCGGGCAAACCAGTAATCCCAGGTGGTTTCACCCTCTCGTGTCCCTTCGGTCTGGAGGGCGGAGCTTGCGCTGCCCCACCAGAAATTATCGGGAAATGCGTATTTCATGACCTTTCCTCTTTGACTTAATGACTTGCTGTTTCAGCGGCACCGACGGTTGCCTGGGCTTTCTGCTCTTCGTTTTTTATCAACGTACGCTCGTAAGCACGCAGGAACGGCAGGTACATCAGCGCTGACATCACCATACACACCAGACACATCACCACCGGGCTCAACGCCCAGTTTGCCGCCCACGATGCGCCAATAGGGGCCGGGGTCGTCCACGGGGTTAACGACACCACCTGTGCCAGCCAGCCCATTTTGGTGGCGCCGTACGCCAGGCAGGCGTTCACCAGCGGAACAAACACGAACGGGATAAACAGCATCGGGTTCATGATGATTGGCGCGCCGAACAGAATCGGTTCGTTGATGTTAAAGAAGCTGGGCACAACGCCCATTTTGCCGATGGTGCGCAGGTGTGTGACGCGGCTGCGCAGCAGCAGGAAGGCCAGCGGAAGCGTGGAGCCGACGCCGCCAATCAGCAGGTAGTGGTCCCAGAAACCCTGCAGGTAAACGTGTGGCAGCGCCGCGCCAGCCGCCAGTGCCGCCTGGTTTGCGGACAGGTTGGCCATCCAGAACGGGTTCATGATGCCGGTGACAATCAGCGAGCCGTGGATACCGGCAAACCAGAAGATCTGGCACAGCAGCACGGAGAGCAGAATGGCAGGCAGGGAGTCAGACGCAGAGACCAGCGGTTCCAGCAGGTGCATAATCGCCTGCGGGATAATCATCCCGGTTTGTGCTTCGATAAACAGGTTCAGCGGGTGCAGGGTACCGATCACCACCATGACCGGGATCAGGATCTCAAACGAACGCGCCACACCGGTCGGCACTTCTTTCGGCAGACGGATGGTCACGTTGTTCTGCTTCAGCCACGCATACACGCGGGTGGAGTAGATGGCGGTGATCAGCGCGGTGAAAATCCCCTGGCCGGAGAGGTACTGGGTCGAGATCTTGCCGTCGGCATACGGAGCCGCCACCAGCAGGAAGGCCATAAAGGCCAGCAGACCGGACATCACCGGATCGAGGTTAAACTGACGCCCCAGGCTTGCACCAATCCCCACCGAAATGAAGAACGTCATCACGCCCATGCTGAGGTTGAACGGCAGCATCAGCTGTTCACGGTAAGTCTGGGAGAAATCCAGCCAGCCGCGGGCAAAGCTGTTTGTCGTATCCGCGGAGAAGGGCGGGAAGATGAACACCAGCATAAACGAGCCGATGATCATAAACGGCAGCGCGGCGGTAAAGCCGTCGCGGATGGCAATCACATACTTTTGCTGGCCGAGCTTCGCGGCCAGCGGGGTAATTGACTGCTCAATAACCGCGACCATTGATTGATATAACGAACTCATGTGAACACCTTTTAGTGTGCCGCGTCGATGAGCGACAGAGCATAGTCCAGTACTTTATCGCCACGTTGCATACCGTAATCCATCATGTCGATGGGTTGGACCGGGATGCCCTTTGTGGCCGCCTTGTCTGAGAGTGTCTGTAACATGTACTTCACCTGGGGTCCGAGAAGGACAACCTGGTACTGCGGAAACTGCGTATCAAATTCGGAAACGCCATACGCGTCTATTTTTACCGGCAACCCGCGCTCTTTCGCGACATCGACCATTTTGCTGACCAGCAGGCTGGTGGACATCCCGGCAGAGCAACACAGCATAATCTTGAACATCGACAACCATCCTCTAAATGTAAAAAGTTATTGCGAGGATGATTGGACATTATACGGAAACCGGTTTCCATTTATAAAAGACAGAAGTGTGACAACCATCAAGATCCACTACTTATGACGCTAATTAACCAGATGCAAGTCACATAATTTGCGTGTTTTGACATCATTTTGAGTTGAAATGGAAAATCGGTTTCCATGAAAAACGGAAAAGGATATACTCCATTCTGGCTATAATATGAGCCGTAGCGGTGATGGAATTTGCAGGTGCGAAGTAAGCCTGCCAGGGGAAAGAGATGTCGACAATCAATGATGTATCACGTCTTGCCGGGGTGTCTAAAGCCACGGTATCGCGAGTGTTGAGTGGGTCGCGTGGCGTAAAGGAAGCCAGCCGCCAGGCCGTTTTAAAAGCGGTTGATGAACTGAACTACCGGCCCAATGTGATTGCGCAGTCGCTGCTGAGCCAGTCGACGGGGTGTATTGGGGTGATTTGCGCGCAGGAGAATATTAACCAGACCACCGGTTATCTTTACGCGCTGGAAAAGCACCTCAGCCAGCATCAAAAACATCTGCTGTTGCGCTTCGCGCATACCAAAGCGGAAGTGATGCACGCCCTGGAAGAACTTTCCTGTGGGTTATGTGATGACATCCTGGTGATTGGCGCGCGTTTCCCGCTGGACGTCGAGATGGACAATGTCATCCTCGTTGACTGCATGGAGTCCGATAATTCCAACAGCATCCAGTTCGATCACGCCTTTGCCGCCGAAACCGCCTGTAACTATCTGACCAGCCAGGGGCGACGCCAGATAGCCCTGATCCATCCGCAAGGCAGCGGTTTCGCCGACCAGGTGTTGCTGGGCTATAAACACGCGCTGGAGAAAAATTTCCTGCCCTTTAATCGCAACCTCGTCTTTATGGATGCCACCTCCTCATCCGTTGCGCTGCAGGAGTTGCTTAACAATGCGAGCACGCTGAATTTTAACGCGCTGCTGGTGGCGGACGAACAGGAAGCTCAGCGGGTGATCCCGCAGCTGCAGGCGTTTAATAAATCCGTTCCGGACGACATTATGGTCTTTAGCCTTGCCGGATCGCTGCATCTGCCAGGTATCCCGGTGATCCCGGCCATCGAATACTCGATGGATGCTATGGCGGCACGTATTGTGGGCTGGCTGACGGAGAAAACGCAGATGCTGGGGTCCTATGTTCTGCGCGGGGATTTGATTATTCCGGATGTACGAAAGCGCTAAAAAAAAGCGTGAAGCTTGGCTTCACGCTTAATAATCTTCCATACAATCTACCTGACTGACCGCGTCCCAGTAAGCATCCAGATTGTCGCGCTTCACGGCCGTGATGGCGTTTTTGATCAACAGTTGATTGGCCTCAGACGACAAAATCATCGCCTGCCAGGCTTTATCGCTCTGCTTTTTCTGGGGCGTGCAGGCCTTCTTCACATCTTTAAGGATCTGCTGCTTTATCTGGGCCTCTTTCACGGGATCATCTTTTTCCTGGGCATGGACAAACGCGGCGAAGAGCAGACAAACGAGCAGGCAAACCAGGTGTGCAGCTTTCATCAAAATCCCCTTTAGACGTCACAGGCTTCCCATGAAATATATCGTTACATTCAGTGTAGCGACGCCAGCCGAAAGTATGAATTTTTGTCTTCCTGCGTATGAGAATCCTGCACCTGCACCGGCGGTTATTGAATCCCTCCGCCCAGCGACTGCCACAGCGTAATACGGTTTTCAAAGTCGGTCTGCTGCAGGGCAATCAATGATGCCCGTGCCGACCACAGGGCGCGCTGCGCGGTGAGAACGGTCAGGTAATCACCCGCCCCCACCTGATAGCTGCGCGTTGCCACATCCAGCGTTTTTTGCTCTGCCGCCACGTATTCACGTTGCGCGTCAAGCTCTTCACTCAGGGTTTCGCGGCGCGCCAGCGCATCGGCTACATCTTTGAACGCGCTCTGGATGGTTTTCTCATAGGTGGCAATCAGCCCTTTTTTCTCCGCTTCGGCATAGCGCAGTTGCGCCATGTTATTGCCGCCGCTGAACAGCGGCAGGGAGATGGACGGCGCGAACGACCAGACCTTCATGCCGTGGCTGAACAATGACGAGAGCGAATCGCTGCCGACCCCGGCGCTGGCGGTAAGCGAAATCGTCGGGAAGAAGTTGGCGCGCGCAGCACCGATGTTGGCATTCGCGCTCAACAGGTTATGTTCAGCCTCCTGAATATCCGGGCGACGCAGCAGCGTGGCGGAGCTAACGCCCGCCGGGATCAGGGTGATGGCGTTATCGCTCAGGCTCTCCAGCGTACCGGGTAGCAGGTTTTCCGGTACCGTCTCGCCCGCCAGCAAATTCAGGGCGTTTTTGTCCTGCATCACCAGCGTCTGATAGCTGGCGACGCTGGCGCGGGCCTGCTGATAAACCGCCATCGCTTCGCTGACATCCGTTGCGGCGGCGACCCCGACGTCCTGCTGACGCTGCACAATCTTGAGCGAGTTCGCTGCGCTCTCCTGAGTGGATTTTGCCAGCGCCAGATTGCTGTTATCTGCCGCCAGAGTAATCCAGGCGGTGGTCAGCTCGCTGACCATTGTCAGGCGCGTGTTCTGCGCCGTGAACTCGCTGGCAAGCCAGGTTTCACGCGCGGCGCGCGAGAGGCTCTGGTTACGACCAAACAGATCCAGCTCGAAGCTGGAGACGGCGCCGTTAGCCTCATCGCTGGTGCTCACGCCGCTGGCCAGCGTGCGGCTGCGGGTATGGCTCAGGCTGGCATCCACCGACGGGAACAGAGACGAGCGCGTCTCACCATACTGGGCGCGGGCGGCGTCGATATCAGCAATCGCTTTTTGCACATCGCGGTTGCCGGTGAGTGCCATTGTTACCACCTTGTTCAGGCGGTGATCGTTCATCACCTGCTGCCACTGGCTGACCACGGCGGTGGCTTCGCCGTGGGCGCCCGGCAACGTGGCCGGGACGGGCGCGTCAGGACGCTGATAGGTAGGGTCTAACGAAACACAGCCTGCGCTCAGCAGCGCTAACACTAAAACAGATACACGAAACATTATGACCTCCGGTTTGCGTGCTTACCGGAGAAGAGACGTTTCACCAGTACGAAGAATAATGGAACAAAGAAGATGGCCAGCAGCGTTGCCGCGAGCGTCCCGCCGATGATGCCGGTCCCAATCGCCACGCGGCTGTTGGCGCCTGCACCGGTGGCGACGGCCAGCGGTGTTACCCCGGCGATAAACGCCAGCGACGTCATGATGATCGGACGCAGTCGCGTCTGAGCCGCACGCAGCGCGGCACGCGTCAGGGAGTAACCTTCCGCGACTTTCGCCTCCGCAAACTCAACGATCAAAATGGCGTTTTTCGACGACAGGCCGATGGTGGTCAGCAATGCCACCTGAAAATAGACGTCGTTGCTCAGCCCGCGCAGCGAGGCGGCCAGCGCCGCACCCAGCACCCCAAGCGGGATCACCAGAATGACTGAAATCGGCACCGACCAGCTCTCATACAGCGCGGCCAGGCACAGGAATACCACCAGGATGGAGAGGGCATACAAGCTCATTGCCTGGCCGCTCGCCAGTTTCTCCTGTAACGACAACCCGCTCCACGCCCAGGTTGTGCCGGCCGGCAGGTTGTTCGCCAGCTGTTCCATCCGGGTCATCGCCGTACCGGAGCTGGCACCACTGGCGTTCTCGCCCTGAATTTCATAGGCCGCCGAGCCGTTGTAGCGCACCAGACTCTCCGGGCCATACTCCCAGCGCGTAGTGGCGAAAGCGGAGAACGGCGTCATGGTGCTGTCGCTGCCGCGCACGTACCATTTGTTGAGATCGGAAGGCACGGCGCGGTAATCGCTGTCTCCCTGGATGTAGACCTTTTTCACGCGGCCCCGATCGATAAAGTCATTCACGTAGGTTCCGCCCCAGGCGCTGGAGAGGGTATCGGTGACGTCGCTCAGGGAAAGCCCCAGCGATACGGCTTTGTTGTTGTCGATATCCACCTGCAGCTGCGGCATCTGCGGCAAATCATTGGCGCGAACGGCATGCAGGGAGGTGTCCTGATTCGCCTGGCCGATCAGCTGATTACGCATCTTCAGCAACGTGTCGCGATCGGTGCTACCGCTGGCCATGAGCTCGAAGGTAAAACCGTTGCTCTGGCCGAGGCCGTCTACGGCCGGGGGCGTCATGGCAAAAACGGTGGCATCGCGAAGGGAGCCGAGTTCCTGAGTGGCGCGCAGGGCAATCGCCTGAGCGGTGTTCTCGTCGCCTTTACGCTCGGACCAGTTTTTCAGGGAGACAAACGCCATCCCGGCATTCTGGCCGCTGCCGCTAAAGCTAAAGCCCTCGACCGTAAAAATCACATCGGTGTTGGCTTTCTCTTTAGTGAGGAACCACTCGCGAACCTGACGACTGATCTCCGCGGTACGTACCGCTGTCGCACCGGCAGGCAGGGTGTACTGCACCATGATTTCACCCTGGTCCTCCGTGGGCAGGAAGCTGCCGGGCAGCTTCAGCATTGCCACGGCCATCGCGCCACAGAGCAGGGCGTAGACCACCAGCATGCCCGCAGAGCGGCGCAGCGCGCGCAGGACTTTATTCTGGTAGCCATGCTCGGTCTTACTGTAGAAGCGGTTAAACGCGCCGAAGAACCCTTTTTTGTGAGGAGGCGTATGGCGCAGTACCGAGCCGCAGAGCGCGGGTGTCAGGGTCAGCGCCACCACCACCGAGAGGATCATCGCTGAGATAATGGTGACCGAAAACTGGCGGTAGATGACGCCGGTTGAGCCGCCGAAGAAGGCCATCGGCAGAAACACGGCGGAAAGCACCAGCGCAATGGCGACCAGCGCACCGGAAATTTCGCCCATCGATTTTTCGGTGGCTTCGCGGGCGGGCAGACCTTCATCGCGCATAATGCGCTCGACGTTTTCCACTACCACGATGGCGTCATCGACCAGCAGACCTATCGCCAGCACCATCGCAAACAGCGTCAGGGTATTGATGGAATAACCGAACAGCGCCAGCACGCCAAAGGTGCCCAACAGAACCACCGGCACCGCCAGCGCGGGGATGAGCGTGGCGCGAATGTTCTGCAGAAACAGATACATCACCACCACCACGAGGATAATGGCCTCAAACAGCGTCTGAATCACATCTTCCACCGAGATCTTAATGAACTCGGTGCTGTCTTTCGGATAGGCCACATCATAGCCTTCCGGCATTGCCCGTTTGAATTCGGCAATTTTATCTTTCACCGCGGTAGCGGTATTGAGCGCATTTGCGCCCGGCGAGAGCATCACCGCCATACCGGCTGCCGGGTGGCCATTCAGCCTGGCGGTAGCCGTGTAATCCTCGCTGCCCATCTCCACGCGCGCCACGTCGCCGATACGCACCACTGCGCCGCTGGACTGGCTCTTAACGATGATATTTTTAAACTGATCGACCGTCTGCAGGCGCGACTGGGCACGCACGGTGGCGGTCAACTGCTGGGTACCGGACGCGGGTAACGCGCCGATTTTACCGGCGGAAACCTGCACGTTCTGCGCTTCAATAGCGCTCTGAACGTCGGATGGCATCAGCGAGTACGACGCCAGCTTTGCCGGGTCAAGCCAGATGCGCATGGCGTATTCCGCACCAAACACCTGCAGGCTGCCGACGCCCTCTACGCGTGCCAGCGGATCCTGCATATTACTCACCAGCCAGTCGGCGATATCCGAACTGCTGGCATGGTCGGTTTTATCGTACACGCCCATGATCAGCAGGAAGTTACTCTGCGATTTTTGCACCGTAATGCCGGCCTGCTGTACCTCGGTCGGCAAGCGCGACTCGGCCTGCTGAACTTTGTTCTGCACCTGAACCTGCGCGGTATCCGGGTCGGTTCCCTGTTCGAACGTGACGGTGATGCTTACCGAGCCGTCCGAGCTGCTGGTGGAGGTAAAATAGAGCAGGTTATCCAGCCCGGTCAGCTGTTGCTCAATGACCTGGGTGACGCTGTTTTCCAGAGTCTGTGCCGACGCGCCAGTGTAGGTGGCTGAAATTTTGATCGACGGCGGAGCGACGTCGGGATACTGCGCGACGGGCAGGGTACGGATTGCCAGCACCCCGGCGAGCATAATCAGAATAGCAATCACCCAGGCAAAAACCGGGCGACGCACGAAGAAGCGGGAAAACATCAGGCGTTTCCTCCCGCGGTTTTCATCTCTTCGGCGTTAACTTGCTGACCGGCGGTCACTTTATCGGTGCCTTCCACAATCAGCTTATCGCCAGCCTTCAGTCCACTCAGCACCAGCCATTTGTCGCCGTAGGTGTCACCCGTTTCCAGCTGACGTTGTTCCACCTTATTGCCGGCCCCCACCACCAGCGCGGTGGCGTTGCCTTTGGCATCACGGGTAATTCCCTGCTGCGGGGCGAGGATGGCCTCGCTCATTACCCCTTCATCCACTCTGGCGCGAACAAACATCCCGGGCAGAAGCTGATGCTGCGGGTTGGGGAAGACGGCGCGCAATGTGACCGACCCGGTGGATTCGTCCACTGCCACTTCAGTCAGGGCCAGACGGCCTTTTTCCTGATAGGTGCTGCCATCTTCAAGGATCAACGACACGCTCAATGTCTCGCTGTTGCTGGCAAGCGTTTGTTTGCGTAATCGCAGAAGATCGGCGCTGGAGCGGGTTAAATCGACGTACATATTGTCCAGACCGCGAATGGTGGCGAGCGCGGTCTCTTGCTGGGCAGTGACCAGTGCGCCGGGGGTGACCGAAGAGATGCCAATACGTCCGGCAATCGGGGCGGTCACCGTGGTCCAGTTGAGGTTAATGCGCGCGCTTTCCTGGGCTGCTTTTTTCGACTCCACGCTGGCCTTGTCCTGCGCGCAGGTGGACTTTGCATCTTCGGCATCCTGACGCGATACGCCGTCGTCTTTCACCAGTTGTGTATAGCGTTGAGCTTTCTGGCAATCGGCCTGCACCAGCGCCTGCGCCTGTTTCAGGGCCGCGGCGGCTTCATCGTAGGCGGCGCGGTAGCTGGAGGGGTCAATTTGATACAGCGCCTGTCCGGCTTGCACGGTATCGCCTTCGGTAAAGAGCCGTTTCTGAATAATGCCGCCCACCTGAGGACGCACTTCCGCGCTCATGGCGGCCGTGGTGCGTCCGGTCAGTTCACTGACAACGGAAACGGGTTGGCTCAGGAGCGTAACAATCCCCACTTGCGGGAGGGGATGTTGAGGAGCAGATGTTTGTGCATTATCGCACCCCGTCAGGAGGAATAATGCTGCGATGGAGGTTGTTATGGCTTTCATAATTTTTTCCAGGGTGAACGATGCCTGCCCTGTTAATGGCTTAACAAGGAAGGGGGCTATTTAAAGGCACAGCGATACCGCATCTCCGGCAGAGCCGGAAATGTTAATAAGGGAATAACGTCTTCCCGCTAATTATTCACATGCGATTACTTCGCAGAGAAAAGCATATTTAAAATATTTTGATAAAGAGGCTCTAATTGTTCAGAGGGTACGTTTAAGGGGGTGAGTCGGCGGTAAATAGACCCCTCAATCATTACCGCAGTAATCTCCACGCAGCAGCGAATATGATCATCACTCAGGTGGGGAAACTGTTTTTTCAGGTGTGCGCAGGCATTAGCAAAC
This sequence comes from Enterobacter sp. 200527-13, assembly GCF_027924865.1. Classification (NCBI taxonomy): domain Bacteria; kingdom Pseudomonadati; phylum Pseudomonadota; class Gammaproteobacteria; order Enterobacterales; family Enterobacteriaceae; genus Enterobacter; species Enterobacter sp. 200527-13. The sequence continues at coordinate 155,878 of NZ_BSCM01000005.1, read as the reverse complement.
ATCCGCTTTTCCGCTTCGACCAGCATGGCCGCCACCTGGGGATTACGCGTGGCTTCAGCCGACATCTCAAGCATCAGCGCATCGTCATCTTCATTCAGGGTCTGTCGCCAGGCGAGCGCCTGAGGCATCCCCTCGACCAGCGTTTTACCCTGAATCTCTTCGATGCGTGAGTCGATGATACGGCGAATCATCTCTTCAATAATCGCATCTTTGTTACTGAAATAACGGTAGATTTGCCCGACGCTGAGCTTTGCCTCGCTGGCGATCTGCGACATGCTGGCCGCATGAAAACCGCTGGCGCGAAAGCACTGACGCGCGGCAGCGATGATGTCGTCCTGACGCTGCTTTTGGCGTTCTTCCAGTTTTGTGCTCATTGTCGGTTACCCTATAAAAGTGAGAATGATCGTTCTCATTATACGTTTCAGGTGCGTATTGGAAAGACTTTTTTTAAGTACTTATTGAATGAATATTTCAATGTTTAAAGAATGGAGAAAAAAAGGAGTTTTGATGAAGGAAAGGCTGTGCAATATTAAGATTGCACAGAAAATAAGGAGAAAAATATGCATCTGAGCACGACGGATAACGTCACACACGATGAAAAAGAAGAATTATTAACAGGGCTTCGTGCCTACAACGGACAATTTTTAGATCTCTCAAACTTTAGCGGCGACATTGGCGTTTATGTGCGAGACGATAAGGGCGTGATGCTGGGTGGGTTAATTGGCGTGCGCAAAGGCGACTGGCTAAACATCGATTTTCTGTGGGTCAGCGACACCGTGCGGGGATCGGGCGTCGGCAGCCAGCTTATCAAAACGGCAGAAGACGAAGCCCGACGCAAAGGCTGCACCCATGCGCTGGTGGATACGGTCAGCTTCCAGGCACGTCCATTCTATGAAAAGCAGGGTTATCAGCTGCAGATGTCGTTGCCGGATTACCCGTACCCGGGTATGCAAAGGCATTATCTGACCAAATCCCTTTAACCGCCGATGCCGTTGCCCATCACGGCCAGCGCATGACGCACAATGATCTCTGGCGAGAGGGCGTGTAGCCTCTCGTCGTTGCGCATTCTTGAGAACGGCACCAGCACCAGGCTTAGCAGCGTGGTGAACAGCAGTTCTGGCGCGAGTGCCCGGTTCAGTTGCCCTTCCTGCTGCCAGCGTTTAAGGGTGGCGAGCGTTGCCTGGTATTTGTCGTCACCGAACCGCGCGTGCAGATGCGTGCGCAGTACAGGCATCTCCCCGATGACCTCCTGCATCCACAGCGGGGCAAACCAGCGGTGCTGCTCCGCCAGCTCGGCCAGTACTTTCACCATTTGCGTTAATGCGTTGACCGGCGAGTCGGGGTGTTCGGCAAAAATTGCGCCGATCCGATTACGTAAGGGCAGGAAGCGCTCCTCAATCATCGCGTCGAGCAATTGTTCTCGTGAATTGAAGTAGTAATGCAGCATCGCTGGCGTTACGCCCGCTTCTTTGGCGATAGCGTTCAGCGAGGTTTGAGCGATCCCCTGGCGGGAAAAGAGGCTCAACGCAATATCCAGCAGCTGTTCGCGGCTGGCGGTTGCCCGCTTTCCGCCGCGTGGTCGACCGGGGCGGCGCGGTTCAGAATTGTCCTTATGTGCTGGCATAGTCGCAGGATCTCTTGATCTTATTCATCACTTACTTAAATATTAATTATCCAGTTAATTAATTTCAAGCGATCTCTTATGGAGTCCGACGTAATGACTCAACCTGCGCATAACGCGCCGTCGATAAAGCTGTTGTTCAGCGCGTTGCTGCTGGTGATGCTGCTTTCGGCGCTGGACCAGACGATTGTTTCCACGGCGTTGCCCACCATCGTTGGGGAACTGGGTGGCCTGGATAAGCTCTCCTGGGTGGTGACGGCCTATATCCTCAGCTCGACCATTGTGGTGCCGCTGTACGGAAAATTCGGCGATCTGTTTGGGCGTAAAATCGTCCTTCAAATCGCTATTGTGCTGTTTCTGGCGGGGTCGGTGCTCTGCGGTCTGGCGCAAAACATGACCCAACTGGTGCTGATGCGCGGCCTGCAAGGGCTGGGCGGCGGCGGTCTGATGGTCATCAGTATGGCCGCCGTGGCGGACGTTATTCCGCCTGCGGAGCGTGGCCGCTATCAGGGGCTGTTTGGCGGCGTGTTTGGTCTGGCGACGGTGATCGGGCCGCTTATCGGCGGGTTTATCGTGCAGCACGCCTCCTGGCGCTGGATTTTTTATATCAATCTGCCGCTCGGTCTCTTTGCCCTGCTGGTGATAGGCGCGGTGTTCCACGGCAGCGCACGGCGCAACAAGCACGAGATTGATTATCTGGGGGCGATTTACCTCAGCATGGCGCTGCTGTGTATCATCCTGTTTACCACTGAAGGCGGGACGATACGCCAGTGGAACGACCCGCAGCTGTGGTGCATTCTGGCCTTTGGCCTGACGGGTATCGCCGGGTTTATCTATGAGGAGCGTCTGGCCTGGGAGCCGATCATTCCGCTCTCGCTGTTCCGCGATCGCAGTTTTCTGCTCTGCAGCCTGATTGGCTTTATTATCGGGATGTCGCTCTTTGGCTCGGTCACCTTCCTGCCGCTCTATCTGCAGGTTGTGAAAGACGCCACGCCGACTCAGGCCGGTCTGCAGCTGATCCCGCTGATGGGCGGACTGCTGCTAACCTCGATCATCAGCGGGCGGATTATCAGCCGTACCGGAAAATACCGTCTGTTTCCGATCGCCGGTACGCTGCTTGGCGTGGTGGGCATGGTGCTGCTGACGCGTATCTCGATCCACTCGCCGACCTGGCAGCTGTACATTTTTACCGGCGTGCTGGGGATGGGTCTGGGGCTGGTCATGCAGGTACTGGTGCTGGCCGTGCAGAACAGCGTCTCTGCCGATCAATACGGGGTAGCGACTTCCGGGGTCACGCTGTTTCGTTCCATTGGCGGGGCCATCGGCGTCGCGCTGTTTGGCGCGGTCTTCACCCACGTTTTGCAATCGGGTCTGATGGACCGTTTACCGCAAGGGGCGGAGTTACCGCATGAGCTCAATCCTGCGGCCATTCACCGGCTGCCAGAGGCCCTGCGGCTCGATTACCTTGATGCGTTTGGCTCAGCCATTCACGCGGTGTTCCTGCTGGCGGCAAGCATTATGGTGCTGGCGTTTGTACTGTCGTGGTTTTTACGTGAAACGCCGTTACGCCGTGCGGGCATGCTCAGGTCGGATCAATAGCGCCCCCGCACATATAACTTATCCGTCTTATTGATGCTTTTTCGTTTTTTAGCCAGCCGTACCGTTGTCGATCCAGCCGTACCGTTGTCGATATAGTCACTGAAACGTTTATCAAAAGGATATGTCTCGTGAAACTTCGATTGGGTGCTCTGGTTCTCGCGGGCCTGCTGCTGGCAGGTTGCGATCAAGGCGGCAGCGATGCCAAACACATCAAAGTCGGCGTGATTAACGGCGCTGAGCAGGATGTCGCGGAAGTCGCTAAAAAAGTGGCGAAAGAGAAATACGGTCTGGATGTGGAACTGGTGGGGTTCAGCGGCTCGCTGTTGCCCAATGATGCCACCAGTCAGGGCGATCTTGATGCCAATGTCTTCCAGCATCGCCCGTTCCTGGCAGAAGATAACAAGGCGCATCACTACAAGCTGGTTGCTGTGGCGAACACTTTTGTTTTCCCGATGGCCGGCTACTCCCGCAAGATAAAATCCGTGTCTGAGCTGAAGGACGGCGCGACCATCGCCATTCCAAACGATCCGACCAACCTTGGCCGCGCACTGCTGCTGTTGCAAAAAGAGAAGCTGATTACCCTGAAGCCTGACGTTGGCCTGCTGCCGACGGCGCTGGATATCACCGCCAATCCGAAGCATTTGAACATTATGGAGCTGGAAGGGGCGCAACTGCCGCGCGTGCTGGATGATCCGAAAGTGGATGTTGCCATTATCAGCACCACCTATCTCCAGCAAACCGGGCTGTCGCCGGTGCATGACAGCGTGTTTATTGAAGATAAAAACTCGCCGTATGTGAATATCGTGGTGACGCGGGAAGACAACAAAGACGCGGAAAACGTGAAGGAATTTATCCAGTCGTATCAGTCGCCGGAAGTGGCGAAGGCCGCAGAGACCCTCTTTAACGGTGGCGCGGTGCCGGGCTGGTAGTCAGGACAAAGGCGTATAACAGTGTTATACGCCTTACCGGGTTATTTCAGGTTGGCTTTAAAGAACGAGGCCAGTTTTGCAAACGGGATCAGATCCGTGCGGTCATACAGGTCAACGTGGCCTGCATTCGGCACGATATACAGCTCTTTCGGTTCACCGGCGCGTTTATAGGCGTCTTCGCTAAACTCTTTCGAATGCGCTTTATCACCCGTGATAAACAGCATCGGACGCGGTGAAATGGTTTCGATATCGTTGAACGGGTAGAAGTTCATAAACTTGCCGATGCTGCTCATCATCGGTTTCGTCGTCAGCGCCTCTTTCTCGCCCTGTGGCGTGTACCCGCCGCGTTTGGTGCGATAGAAATCGAAGAACTCACGCTGGATAGCCGGCGTAGAATCATCCAGCTTATTTACCGTCCCGGGAATGTAGGCTGTCTCTGCACCCTGATACTCTTTCAGACGCTGCTCAGCGGCAGAGGCAATCATCGCTTTACGCTGTTCAACCGTCACGGAATGGTTGAGGCCGTTGCGGAAGGCGGAGCCCATGTCATACATGCTGACGGTGGCGATCGCTTTCATGCGCGGGTCAATTTTCGCCGCGCTAATAACGAAGCTGCCGCTGCCGCAAATGCCCAGCACCCCGATGCGCTGCGGATCGACAAAGGCTTGGGTGCTCAGATAATCCACGGCCGCGCTGAAATCATCGGAATAGATTTCTGGTGAGATCAGATGCCCCGGTTTACCTTCGCTTTCCCCCCAGAATGAGAGATCAATCGCCAGGGTGACAAAGCCCTGTTCCGCGAGCTTTTGCGCATAGAGACTGGCGCTTTGCTCTTTCACCGCGCCCATCGGATGGCCGACCACGATCGCCGGCAGTCTGGCGTTTTTATCCGCCTCTTTTGGCCGATACAGATTGCCGACGACGTTCATCTGATACTGGTTTTTAAAGGTCACCTTCTGCTGCGTAACCTTATCGCTTTTATAGAAATTATCTGCGCCCCGGGACATATCGGCAGCGCTGGCGGCGAAGGCGCTGACTAACAGCCCGAGCGCCATGGTGAATCTTCTCATGATTAACTCCTGTGAAGTGTGTCGTTGTGTGAGGTGTAAAACGTGAACATGGCAGCGGCGATAAGCAGTACACCGCTGAGTGCAAAGGTGCTTTGCCAGCCGCTGTGGTCAAAGGCCAGGCCACCGAGCGTGGAGCCGAGCGCAATGGAGAGCTGCACCATTGCCACCATCAGTCCGCCACCCGCTTCGGCATTTTCAGGAAGCGTTCTGGCAACCCAGGTCCACCAGCCGACGGGGGCGGCCGTCGCGACCAGTCCCCAGAGGCCGAGCAGGGCGGTGACGGCGGCAAGGTGATGGCCGAAGGCCATCAGTGCCGCGGCAATCAGCGCCATCACCACGGGAATGGCGACCAGCGTGGTGTAAAACCCGCGGCGCAGAAACGTGCCGATCAGCAGGGTGCCGATAAAACCCGCCACGCCAATCACCAGCAGGATTAACGATAACTGCGTCGCGCTGGCGAAAGTCACGGTTTCCAGGAACGGACGCACGTAGGTAAACAGGGCGAACTGCCCCATGAAAAAGACGCCGCACGCGACCATTCCTTTTGCCACCAGAGGGTTTTTCAGCAGGCCGAAGGCGCTGGTGGACGACGCGGTGCGCTTTTCCACGGACATGGAAGGCAGGCTGAACCACTGCCAGATAAACGCGAGCAGGCTGACGGGCACCAGGCAGTAAAAGGCACCGCGCCAGCCGATTGTCGCCCCCAGCCAGCTGCCGAGCGGAGCCGCAACGACGGTCGCCAGGGCGTTGCCACCGTTAAAAATGGCCAGCGCACGTTGAACCTGATGCGGTGGCACAAGGCGAATTGCGGTCGCCGCGGAGAGCGACCAGAAGCCGCCAATGGCCACGCCAAGCAGTGCGCGTCCCAGCATATAAAGGGGATAGCTCTCAGCCACGGCGATAATCAGACCGGAGACGGCCATCAACGCCGTCAGGCCCAGCAGCAGCGATTTGCGGTTAATGCCTCCCGCAAGAGAAGAGAGAAACAGGCTGGTCAATACGGCCAGCGCGCCGGATATCGCGATCCCGAGGCCCGCCAGGCCTTCACTGACGGCGAGATCCCGCGAGACGGGCGTCAGCAGACTTACAGGCATAAATTCTGAGGCGACCAGCGTAAAAGCGCAGAGGGTCATTGCCAGCACGCCGCTCCAGCAGGCACGGGACTGGCGCGCTGATGTTTCGTTCACCATAGCGGACATCGTGTTTACCTTGTTATTCGTTCGGCCAGATTCGGACAAGCCGGGGCCGGGCGCTATTCACGGGAATAACGCATGCAGATGAAAGGTTGGAATGTGGTTGACGTCAGGTCACAGTGAAAATTTTACACGGCGGGTGTATTCTGACTAGCTAATCAATGCTTAATGAGCTTATAAGTTTGGCTTATAAATGAGGGTGCGATGAAGCGTAACCTGAACGATCTTTTTGCTTTTGTCACCGTGGCGCGTGAGGGCAGTTTTACCCGTGCCGCGGCACAGTTGGGCGTGACCCAGCCCGCGTTAAGCCAGGCCATAACCGGGCTGGAGAACCGGATGCAGATCCGCCTGCTGACCCGCACCACCCGCAGCGTTTCCCCCACCGCAGCCGGCGAACGCTTGCTTAACGCGATTGGCAACCGTTTCGATGAAATCGAAGCGGAGCTGGACATGTTGACGGAGCTTCGCGACAAGCCTGCCGGCACGGTGAGGATCACCTGTGGACCCGATGTGTTATCGCGCACCCTGTTGCCTAAGTTGACGCCGCTTTTGCGGCAATACCCCGATATTCACATTGAGTTCGACGCCAATCACGGTTTTCGCGATATCGTTGCCGACCGCTTCGATGCGGGCGTTCGTATGGGAGATACCATCGATAAGGACATGATCGCGTTGCCGATAGGCCCGCAGTTGCGTATGGCCGCGGTCGCCTCGCCGGACTACTTCGCCCGTCATCCTGTTCCGCAAACGCCGCATGAACTGACGCAGCACCAGTGCATTAACCAGAGGATGATAAAATCCGGCGGGATTTACGTCTGGGATTTTGATCAGGACGGTGGCGATCTGAACGTGCGCGTGAATGGCCAGCTGACCTTTAATACTTCCTGGCATATTGTCGAAGCTGCCCTGGCGGGATTCGGGATTGCTTTCCTGCCCGAAGACGAGTTTGGCGATCATATTGCTGAAGGCCGGTTAATTCGCGTGCTGGAACCCTGGTGTCTGCCCTTCCCGGGGTATTATCTCTACTACCCGAGCCGAAAGCAGCCGTCGCCGGCCTTTTCGCTGGTGGTGGATGCGTTGCGGATGCGATAACGTTGACCCGATTTCATCGATCATCGCCCTGTGGCCCACATTGTTACGCGCGGCATCGGGCTATTCTCCTCTTCACACTATAAGGAGAATACCCATGAACATCACTCAGATTCGTAATGCCACTCAGCTGATTACCTACGCCGGGAAACGCTTTTTAATCGACCCAATGCTGGCCCCGAAGGACGCTTATCCGGGCTTCCCCGGCACGGCGCATGCGGAGATCCGCAACCCGATGGTGGAGCTTCCCGTTGACGTCAACACGTTGCTGGAGGCGGATGCGGTGATCGTCACCCATACCCATGACGATCACTGGGATCGCGCCGCAGTCGAACTGATCGGCAAAGATAAACCTGTCTTTGTGCAGAACGACAGCGACGCCGCGCTGCTGCGCAGCCAGGGATTTACCCACCTGACGGTGATGACCGAGGAGACGGGGTTTGGCGATATCCGGATCGCGAAAACCCGCGGCGGCCAGCACGGTACCGATCGTGCTTACGCCGTACCGGAGCTGGCGGAACGGCTGGGTGAAGCCTGTGGCGTGGTTTTACGTCATCCTGATGAGAAGACGCTCTACATAGTCGGGGATACCATCTGGCGTGATGAAGTGGCAGCCGATCTGCAAAAGCATCAGCCGGATGTGGTGGTGCTTAACGCGGGCTATGCTCACGTCATCGGGTTTGGGCCGATTATCATGGGCCAGGAAGATGTGCTCAACGTCCACTTCCTGCTGCCGCAGGCGAAAATTGTGGCGACCCATATGGAGGCCATCAACCACTGTCTGTTGACCCGCCATGCGCTGCGTGAGTACGTTGACGCGAACCTGATTGGTGATGCGGTGAGCATTCCCGAGGATGGTGAAACCGTTATATTCTGAGCATCACCAGGGGAAAGGAGAGATACATGGCGCTGATCAACGTCGCGATTGTTGCGGTAGACGGGTTCAGCCCGTTCCACTACTCCGTTCCCTGCATTTTGTTTGGTGATACGGTATCCGGCGAAAAGCGCTTTAGTGTGTTGATCTGCGCCGAAAAACCCGGATTACTGACATCCACAGACGGGTTTGCGCTTAACGCGACTCACGATTTCTCCGCCATCGGCCAGGCAGATATCGTCGTGGTGCCTTACTGGCAGTATGTCCAGCAACGCCCGCCCCAGACGCTTCTCGACAGCCTGGTCCAGGCCAGAGACAACGGGGCGGAGATCGTCGGGCTTTGTCTGGGGTCGTTTGTGCTGGGTTATGCGGGCATTCTCGACGGTAAACGCGCGGCCACGCACTGGGAGTTTGAACATCAGTTTCAGACGCTTTTCCCGGATGTAAAGCTGGATATCAATGCGCTCTACGTCGATGACGGCAATATCATCACCTCTGCGGGTACCGCTGCCGCGCTTGACTGCTGCCTGTACATCATCCGCCAGCGCTTTGGCAGCGTGGTCGCTAACCAGATTGCCCGCCGTATGATCGTGCCGCCACACCGCGAGGGGGGGCAGGCACAGTTTATTGCCCAGCCGGTACCAAAAGATACCCGTGACGGACGAATTAACTCCCTGATTGACTATCTCCAGCAGCACATTGCCGAACCGCATAATCTGGACTCGCTGGCAGAGGTGGTATCGATGAGCCGCCGCACGCTTACCCGCCATTTTGTAAAAGCCACCGGGATGAGCGTGGCCGACTGGCTGACCACCGAGCGCCTGCGGCGCAGCCAGATATTGTTAGAAGCCGGAAATATGCCCATTGAAAACGTGGCAGAGCTGGTAGGGTTTAACTCTGCGGTGACCTGGCGCCAGCAATTTAAGACGCGTTTTGGCGTGAGTCCGGCAGAGTGGCGTAAGACTTTTCGGCTTCGTCATTAATTTATTACTGCTAACTCAAGAGTTAAGAGGCAAATAAAGGCCTTTATATTTTATCTTAACGGAAGGTATCACGCAGGCGGTGGCAGCGCATGCTTTCGCACCGGGCTTACCCCAGCCTCTCCACCCGCGTCTCTCCCTCCGCCATCGACAGCTCATACAATGAAAACGACCGCTGCTTCTCAATCAACTTCGCCAGCTCCGGCGAGTGGCTGGTGAGCCAGATCTGCGAGTAGCGGCTGGCCTCGGCGATTAAGCTCGCCAGCGCGGGCAGCATCTGCGGGTGCAGGCTGTTTTCCGGTTCGTTCAACGCGATAAAGGCCGGTGGGCGTGGGCTTAACAGCGCTACCGCCAGGCACAGGAAGCGCAGCGTCCCGTCGGAAAACTCTGCGGGTTCCAGCGGCCTGTTCAGCCCCTCGCGCTGCATCATCATGCGAAAGCGGCCGCCGGTGTTGTCGCTGTAAAACTCGCAGCCGGGGAAGGCCTGGTCGAGAATGCGCATCAGCAACATTTCATCACCAATCTCGACAATGGTCTGAAATGCGGCCGCCAGGTTGGCGCCGTCGCTGGCCAGTACCGGGGAGCGGAAACCGACCTGCGGGGCACGCATCGCCGAGCCGGACGAGACGGAAAATTCATGATAAAAGCGCCAGTTACGCAGGGACTCACGCATCTGCGACACTTCCGGGTAGAGATGCGGTTCACCGAGCTGCCCGAACACCGATTCGTTTTCATACAGCGTGCCGCTGTGAGTCACTTTTTCGTGGTGCACGTTGTTGAGAAATACCGCCTGATTCCTGCGCTTCATCAGCTGTGATGAAGGGCGACGGCGCTGACCGGTAAGCCAGATGGACTCTTCTTTAATGACCGGATCGAGCTGAAACTGGGAGGGATAGGGCAGTTGCTCGACAAAGCCCACCTGCAGCTCGTACTCGTAAGTGTCCGTTTCCACCGCAAGATTCATCCGTCGGAGCTGGTCGCTACGGGTCTTACCTGCCCAGAACACCTTCAGAATACCGCCTTCATTTGCCAGCGCCTGGGAGAACTGCCCCTGCGCCGCGCTGTGCATCAGGTGTATCGCCTTGTAGATATTCGATTTCCCGGTACCGTTGGGGCCGAAGACGATATTGAGCGCTTCCAGCTCCAGCGACATGTCGCGAATCGAGCGGTAGTTTTGGATGTGCAGGCTTTTGATCACAGGCAGGCTCCTTTTTTGCACTGTAGGCCTGTATATAATTACAGTCTTTAAGGTTAAATGCAAAAAAAGAGACGACAGTGAGGGTGTCGTCTAAACGGGGTACTGCTTTGGGCCTCTGAGGGTCAATGGGGCCTTCGCATTTTTATGATCACTTGACTGCCAGACGCAGGCCCAAATCATCAGGATAGGGATCAAAGTAGTTTTGCGTCATCAGATACCGGTCAGGGTATTCGGCCAGGTAGTGCTTCAGCAGCGTGATCGGCGCGAGGATGGGCAACTGCCCGTTACGGTAGTGCAGGATCACGTCGCGAAGTTCGCCGCGCTGGCGGCTGTTTAGCTGGTTACGGAAATACCCCTGAATATGCATCAGCACGTTGGTGTGGTTCTTCCGCGAGGCGGGTTTTTTCAGGATGGTCATCAGCTTTTCGCGGTACGCCACAAAGAAGGCGTCCAAATCTTCCCACTCGTGCAGCGTGGCAACGAACGGGCCGATTTCACGATATCCCGCCTGATGGTGCGCCAGCAGCTGAAGTTTGTAGCGGCTGTGGAAATCTAATAGCGCACGGCGCGTCAGACCCTGGGCGCGCAGTGTGTTCAGTTCATGAAGCGCGAAAACACGCTCAACAAAGTTTTCCCGCAGCACCGGATCGTGCAGGCGGCCATCTTCTTCCACGGGTAACCACGGCAGGGTTTCAAGGAGGGTGGCAGTGAACAGCCCGACACCCTCCTTGCGGCCCCGGTTGCCGTTTTCATCATACAGCCGCACGCGTTCCATGCCGCAGCTGGGGGATTTCGCACAGACGATAAAGCCCGCCAGATCGCCGATTTTAGGCAGATAATCTGCCGTAAAGTCAGCCATCTTTTGCGTAACGTCTTCGTGCGGGGCGTGGCTAAAACGCATCTGGGTATCACCGCTGTCCGTCACGATAAGACGCAGTGCAGGGCGTGGCGTCGGCAAGCCGATGGCCATCTCAGGGCAGACGGGCCTGAAATTCACCCACTGGGCCAGTTCGTCCATGACAAAGCCCATACGCTTATGTCCGCCGTCGAAGCGAACGGCGGAACCGGTCAAACATCCGCTAATACCGATTACAGGTTTCATTGTCATGGTGTGTGTCTCCAGTTCGTATATCTAAAACTTACACAACATGAGTAATTTGTCCAAGTACTGGCGGAGTTATTTTTTATTATCCTTTAAAATCAATGTGTCTTAGCTGCCCTTGTAGGTCGAGTAGCCGTACTGGCTCAGCAGAAGCGGGATGTGAAGTTTCTCGTTGGTTCGGGTCACGGTAAATAGCACTGGGATCTCCGGGAAGAAGGTGTCCAGCTTTTTGCCGTGGAAGTAATCAGCGGTTTTAAAGGTCACTTTATACACGCCTGGCTGCATGTCCTGATCCTGCGGATAGAGTGATTTGATACGTCCGTCGTGGTCGGTTTTGCCGCTGGCAATCTGGGTCCATGTGTTCTGCTGCTGCTTCTCCAGCGTGACGGTAACGTCAGATGGCGGCATCCCGGTTTGCTGGTCGAGAATATGTACGCTCAGGGTGCCGGCAGGGGCGCTAAACGCGGCAGGGGTAAAGGCCATGGCGGCCAGCATCAGCAGAGGGGTTGTTTTTTTCATTGTGTTTTCCTGTGGGGTTGTCAGTCACAGGAAAACGTTAGCATTTGCGGGACGGAAAAATATTCAACTTTTCGTGAAGTTTACCGCAGGAGAAAATAATCAGAGGATAATCACTTCAAGGGATACCTGCTGCTGCCACTGTGCCACCTGCTTTTTCCGTGCGGCGGTCAGTTTACCGCTGGTCACCAGAAGCCATTTGCGCTCGGGGAAAATCTCAGGCGCCAGTGACGTGGAGGGTGTAGGCAAAATATCGATACGGTGACCTTGTCCGGTACGCGTCAGGGCCTCGAGCCAGATTTCACACGGGTCATTCAGGTACCAGCCACTAAGCAGGATGTTATCACCCGGCGCTTTTTTGTCGCCCTCAAGGCAGAACGAGGCATAGGCGATGATAATGCCGTCGAGGATCTCGCGCAGGGTCATGGCGGCAGGGATGTTGGCTGACATCTGGCTGCGCAACGGACGCAGCACATTTGCAACCAGCTCTGGCCTGGGGTATTCGCGGCCGGCGTCGTAAATCATCTGGCGCAGGGACTCAATTTTCCCGTCCTGCAGGCGTTGCAGCATGGTCTCAAGCAACGTTTGCCAGTTGTTGGTCCGGCGCGGGACGGGGCGTTCCAGTAGCGGTTTGACCTGGCCAATGGGTACGCCTTTTTTCACCCAGTCGAGGATTTTCAGTGCCTGCTGGACGTCCTCATCACTGTACTGGCGATGGCCGCCCTCCGTGCGCTGTGGCTTGAGTAAACCATAGCGACGCTGCCATGCCCGCAGCGTCGTGGCGGTGATCCCGCTGAGTCTGGCGAATTCGCCGATGGAGTAAGCCATGTCCGTGTCCAGAGTGGAGGAATACTCTCAATATACTACGAATTTTCCCTCACGGGATGAAGCGCCGTAACGGTGCACTACACTTTACTTCCAACCGTGCAAATGAAAGGAATTCTCATGAAACTATGGCCTGTTGTGACGGGTGTCGCCATTGCCCTGACTCTGGTGGCCTGCAAATCCCCTACGCCACCGAAAGGCGTAAAGCCCATTTCAAATTTTGAAGCCAGCCGCTATCTCGGCAAGTGGTATGAAGTCGCCCGCCTGGAAAACCGCTTCGAACGGGGTCTGGAGCAGGTGACCGCCACCTATGGCGAGCGCAGCGACGGTGGCATCAGCGTGCTTAACCGGGGTTTCGACCCGGTTAAAAACAAGTGGAATGAGAGTGAAGGCAAAGCGTACTTTACCGGCGAACCGACGACGGCAGCGCTGAAGGTGTCGTTCTTCGGCCCCTTCTACGGCGGCTATAACGTGATCAAGCTGGACGATAAGTACCAGTATGCGCTGGTGAGCGGGCCGAACCGCGACTATCTGTGGATCCTGTCTCGTACGCCGACGATTCCGGATGCCGTGAAACAGGACTACCTGAATACCGCACGCAGTCTGGGCTTCAAGGTTGATCAGCTGGTGTGGGTTAAGCAGTGAAGATCGTGCTTTCTTCGTAGGGTTTTACTGGCTCGCCTGGATAGACTTCCGTTAGAAGCTCAACGGGAGACGACGACATGAACTGGCAGCCTTTTCGCGGCGACGCACCGGAAAATATGACCATTTTCAGTGCGTCATTTCCGGATATTAGCGACCAGTGGCCGATGAAGGACGACACTGCCCGTGAGATCAATTCGATTAACCGGGCGTTGAAAGCCGACCCGGCGCTTCGTCCTCCGTTGATTGAATACGAAGAGGGGGGACAGGCCGTGCTTGTCCCACAGAACCGTTATTCCGGGCAAGCCTACCGCAATCGTCCGGCGCTCACCGCGTGGCGTACCCGGCTGGTTCCCTCTGCGCTGGCGCTTTTTGTGGTGCAAAACCCGCTGGAGGAGCGCCTGCCAGACGGAACCCGAATGGACAGCGACAGCCGCCAGTGGTTTATCCATGCGAACGATGCCATTGGTGTGCGCTCCCGTGCAAAAGTACTGGCTGCGATGGTGGATAAATACATCCGCAACGGGAACGATAACAATTGGGTGAGCCTGGCGAGCGGGGCTGCAATTCCCGTGCTGGAGGCGCTGCGCGAGGCGAAGCTCGACGGCCAGCAGGTGTATCTGACGCTGGTGGATAAAGACCCTGTGGCGCTCAGTTGGGCCGAAACCATGGCGGCGCAGGAAGGCATTATCGTGGGTGAACAGCTGACCCTGCTCAGGCGCAACTTGCTCCATACGCTGGTGCGTAACGAAGATTTACTGCATGAGCTGGGCGAGCATCAGGCCGAACTGGTGGATGCGCTGGGGATTTTCGACTATTTCAACGATGCCGATGCGGTGATTTTTCTCCAGCGTGCGCTGCGGCTGATAAAGCCCGGCGGGGCGGTGATTGTCTCGAATATGCTGGCCAGTAGCCCACAAATCGATTTTATTTTGCGCTGTATCGGCTGGGAGGATATTTACCCGCGGACGCTCCGGCAGCTGCAGGATATTCATATCGCGGCAGGCGTGCCGGTGGAAAACGTCACTGTGGTCGTCCCGAAAGACGGGGTGTATGCGGTGATGGAGATTAAGGTGGGGGATGACAAACCGCACGGTCAGTTCCCTCTCCCGGAGGGGGAGGGGGAGGGCTAGGGTGAGGGGGGACAGGGCGCTAGAATATTTACCCTTCCTCAGTTGTTCGGTTTACCCGAACAACTACCATGAAGGATTAGCTGGTTTCTTTATTCTCAATGTCTGTTGGGGATTCTTGCTTTTCATGCTCTATCTGCTGACCAGTCTCCTGAACCAACTTCCGGGCCATTTCCTTGATACGCTCTCGACTTTCACAGGTTCGAGAGTTTATTACTTCATTTAAGGTCTTCATTTTATTGCCTCCATGCTTCTGGATACTTGATTTAATCGCTGCGCTCTATAATGATCCCCCTCATGAAAATAGATACTGCACACCCCTCACACTTCGAACGCCTGGTCGCGATCTGGGAGTCTTCCGTTCGTGCCACCCACCACTTTTTACAGGAAAGCGATATTGCGGCCCTGCGCCCGTTATTGCTCAATGCCTATCTGCCCAATCTCAAGGTTATGATTGCCCGCGATGAAGCGGGTGTTATTCATGGCTTTTTAGGCGTCGATGAAAACCGCATTGAAATGCTGTTTGTGGATGATGCGAGCCGGGGAAAAGGTGTGGGGAAATTACTGCTGAACTATGCCATTGCGCATTTTGGTGCGAATGAAGTGGATGTAAACGAGCAAAACCCGCAGGGCGTTGCGTTTTATCAGCATATGGGGTTTGTGCAGGTGGGGCGCTCAGAACGGGACGGACAGGGGAATGCGTTTCCGTTGCTGCATATGCGGTTGGGTGAGTGAATGCTAACTTAACGCAGATATCCTACTCGTTAGATATGAAATGCAACGCGTTTTGTCGTTCAGGAATTATACCTCACGATTAAAGTTTGGCTATTATGATATTCGTAATATAACCGAACAAATAAACATCAACGTAATTAATTATTTGAAACACATGGGTAAAGTTTAATGCCTGAATATTTGTGGGTGAAAAAACGAAAAAGGATGACTTAAAAATTACTGAAAAGCAGAAGAGTCACATAAAAATTTTAGTGAATAGATTTAATTATTATTTGAGTTTAATGGTGGAACAAATATGAGAAAAATCTCTTCAAAGAATTTTGGCGGAAGATCACAGGAGTCGAACCTGCCCGGGAACGCTGGCGTCCCCAACTGGATTTGAAGTCCAGCCACCTCACCGGAGATGACGATCTTCCGCGCCTGCATTGCTACATGGAGGCGGGGCGCATTATAGCTACTTTCAGGCATTTACCACATACCCCGGCACACTTTTTTCACCTCTCTTTTGACCTTAACACCCCTGTTTCAGTTAATTCCTAAGAAAATCCTCAGGTTAGCATTTCGTGCTCGTCAATATTTACCGCGATCACAAAAAACAAGAAACGTAACCAGCTAACCAGAAAACGCAATACCCGCTCCTGAAACAATGGTTTAAAAATCTGTAACCGGTCTCAGCGCCCCCTACAGCGTGAAGGATAAAAAAATGAGCGACGTATTGTCAGTAAAAGAGAAGATTGGTTACGGCATGGGTGACGCCGCCAGCCACATCATTTTCGATAACGTTATGTTGTACATGATGTTTTTCTATACCGATATCTTCGGCATTCCTGCCGGGTTTGTCGGCACGATGTTCCTGCTGGCACGTGCGCTGGATGCGATTTCGGACCCGTGCATGGGCCTGATCGCTGACCGCACCCGCAGCCGCTGGGGTAAATTCCGGCCGTGGATACTGTTCGGAGCTATCCCGTTCGGCATTGTCTGCGTGCTGGCCTACACCACACCGGACCTCAGCCTCAACGGCAAAATGATCTATGCCGCCATTACCTACACGCTGCTGACGCTGCTCTATACCGTGGTTAACATCCCTTATTGTGCACTGGGCGGGGTGATCACCAACGACCCGACGCAGCGTATCTCCCTGCAGTCCTGGCGCTTTGTGCTGGCGACCGCGGGCGGCATGCTCTCGACGGTACTGATGATGCCGCTGGTTAACCTGATTGGTGGCGATGACAAAGCGTTCGGTTTCCAGGGCGGGATCGCCGTGCTGTCGGTGGTCGCGTTCCTGATGCTGGCGTTCTGCTTCTTCACCACCAAAGAGCGCATCCAGGTGCCGCCGAGCACCACCTCCATGCGCGAAGACCTGCGAGATATCTGGCATAACGACCAGTGGCGTATTGTTGGTGTGCTGACCATTCTCAATATCCTCGCCGTCTGCGTGCGTGGTGGCGCGATGATGTACTACTGCACCTGGATCATGGGCTCGCCGGAAATCTTTGTCGCGTTCCTCACCACCTACTGTGTCGGCAACCTGATTGGCTCTGCGCTGGCGAAACCGCTCACCGACTGGAAATGCAAGGTCAGCATCTTCTGGTGGACCAACGCCGCCCTGGCGGTGGTCAGCGTGGCGATGTTCTTCGTTCCCATGCATGCCACGGTGGTGATGTTCACCTTCATCTTTGTGATTGGGGTGCTGCATCAGCTGGTGACGCCGATCCAGTGGGTCATGATGTCCGATACCGTCGACTACGGCGAATGGACCAACGGCAAACGTCTTACCGGCATCAGCTTCGCGGGCACGCTGTTTGTGTTGAAACTCGGCCTGGCGCTGGGTGGGGCGATGATCGGCTGGATGCTGGCAGGGGGGGGTTATGACGCCGCAGCTAAAACCCAGAACAGCGCGACCATCAGCATCATTATCGGCCTGTTCACCCTGGCCCCGGCGGTCTGCTACGTGCTGAGCGCCATCATCGCCAAACGCTACTACACCCTGAAAACGCCTTTCCTGACCAAAATCATGAGCGAGCTGGCACACGGCGCGCGCCGCAATCAGCAGGAGTTTGACAACCTGCCGGTGAGTAAAGAATTACAGAACTAAGAGGACGAGAGTATGAAAATCAGTGATGGAAACTGGCTCATTCAACCGGGCCTGAACGTCACCTGCCCGGTTCAGGTGTTCGATGTAGAGCAGCAGGGCAATGACCTTGTGGTGTACGTGGCGCCGCGTGATGTACGAGAACGTACCTGGCAGCTTGATACCCTGATGTTCACTGTCCGTCTTTTCTCCCCGCAGGAAGGGATTGTCGGCGTGCGTATCGAGCACTTCCAGGGCGCGCTGAACAACGGTCCGCACTATCCTCTGAATGTCATCAAAGAGATGAACGTTGAGATTGAAAACAATGCCGAATTTGCTGAGCTGAAAAGCGGTCACCTCAGCGTGCGCGTCACCAAAGGAGAGTGCTGGGCGCTGGATTTTCTGCGCAACGGACAGCGTATTACCGGCAGTCAGCTGAAAAACAACGGTTACGTGCAGGATACCCGTACCGATCGTCATTATGTTTTTGAGCGTCTGGATCTGGGCGTAGGTGAAACGGTCTACGGCCTCGGCGAGCGCTTTACCGCGCTGGTGCGTAACGGCCAGACGGTCGAGACCTGGAACCGCGACGGCGGCACCAGTACCGAGCAGTCATACAAAAATATCCCGTTCTATCTGACCAACCGCGGCTACGGGGTACTGGTGAACCACCCGGAAAACGTGTCGTTTGAAATTGGCTCCGAGAAGGTCTCCAAAGTGCAGTTCAGCGTAGAAGGTGAATATCTCGAGTACTTTGTGATCGACGGCCCGACGCCAAAAGAGGTCCTGAACCGTTATACGCGCTTCACCGGGCGCCCGGCACTGCCCCCGGCATGGTCCTTCGGCCTGTGGCTCACGACTTCGTTTACCACTAACTACGATGAAGCCACGGTGAACAGCTTTATTGATGGCATGGCGGAGCGCGACCTGCCGCTGCATGTCTTCCACTTCGACTGCTTCTGGATGAAGGCCTTCCAGTGGTGTGATTTTGAGTGGGACCCGGTGACCTTCCCGGATCCGGAAGGGATGATCCGCCGCCTGAAGGAGAAAGGGCTGAAGGTTTGCGTGTGGATTAACCCGTACATCGGCCAGAAGTCGCCGGTATTTCGCGAACTGAAAGAGAAGGGCTACCTGCTCAAGCGCCCGGACGGTTCCCTGTGGCAGTGGGACAAATGGCAGCCGGGCCTGGCGATTTATGACTTCACTAACCCGGACGCGTGCCGGTGGTATGCCGACAAGCTGAAGGGCCTGGTGGATATTGGCGTCGACTGCTTTAAGACCGACTTTGGCGAGCGCATCCCGACGGACGTCCAGTGGTTTGACGGTTCCGATCCGCAGAAGATGCACAACCACTACGCATACCTTTATAACGAACTGGTGTGGAACGTACTGAAAGAAACGGTGGGCGCGGATGAGGCGGTGCTGTTTGCCCGCTCGGCGTCGGTAGGTGCGCAACAGTTCCCGGTGCACTGGGGTGGCGACTGTTACGCCAACTACGAGTCGATGGCGGAAAGCCTGCGCGGCGGGCTGTCGATTGGTCTGTCCGGCTTTGGCTTCTGGAGCCATGACATCGGTGGGTTTGAGAACACCGCGCCGGCACACGTCTACAAACGCTGGTGCGCGTTTGGGCTGTTATCCAGCCACAGCCGCCTGCATGGCAGCAAATCTTACCGCGTACCGTGGGCGTACGATGATGAGTCCTGTGATGTGGTGCGTCACTTCACTCAGCTGAAATGTCAGATGATGCCGTATCTCTATCGCCAGGCTGCCCTGGCTCGCGAGTATGGCACACCGATGCTGCGGGCGATGATGCTGGAGTTCCCGGACGATCCGGCATGCGATTACCTCGACCGTCAGTACATGCTGGGGGAGTCGGTGATGGTAGCCCCGGTGTTTTCTGAGGCCGGTGACGTGCAGTTTTATCTGCCGGAAGGGCGCTGGACCCATCTCTGGCATAACGATGAAATCAAGGGCAGCCGCTGGCATAAACAGCAGCATGATTTCCGCAGCCTGCCGGTCTATGTGCGCGATAACACCCTGCTGGCGTTGGGCAACAATCAACAGAAACCGGACTACGCCTGGAACGAGGGAACAGCTTTCCAGCTGTTTAACCTGGGCGATGGCGCGATGGCGGTGAGCGAAGTGCCTGCGGCGGACGGTTCTGTGGCATTTACGCTGAAAGCCACACGCAGTGGCGACACCGTGACCATTACCGGCACAGGTGACGCGCGAACCTGGTCGGTCTGCTTGCGCAACGTGCAGAAACTGAGTGGTGTAAAAGGCGGCTCAGAGGCCGGGAGCGAGTGGGGCGTGGTGGTGAAAGCGGAGGGTAATGAGGTGGTGGTACACCTTTAATTTTCCTCACCCTAACCCTCTCCCCAACGGGGGGAGGGAAGGGTTTGCTTCTTCTTCCTTTCAGGGAGAGGGCTGGGGCGAGGATAGTGTCGACACCTCTCCCCCCGTCATCGTCTGTTGCACCTGCTGTTTATCCATATTTACCGCGTTCAGTTTCCCGTTAACCGTCGGTTTCAGCGGTGCGTTGGCCTGCACGCTGCCGCTGGCGGTTAGCTGGATATTGCCATCACCGCCAATGGGTAGCGCCGGCCAGCCCCACGCCTGCAGCACGTTGAGCGGCACGCCGCGTCCGTTCAGGCTGATTGTGGTCTGCCGTGGCGGAAGCTGTGAAACCGTCGCCGTGGCTTCCAGAATGCCTTTTTCGGTGAAAGCACTCAGGTCGGTAATGTTTACCGTTGAGGCGTTAGCGTTCAGCGCCAGCGACGGACGACGCACGTCCACGCGGTTAAAGGTCGCCGCCGCGCCGTTCAGCGTTGCACTGCCACCCCATACGCCCCACTGGCGATCTTTCGCCAGCTGCAGGTTCGCACCATAGCCATCAAGAGAGGTGATTTGCCACGGGAAGGCCGGGTCGATATCGATAACCAGGTTGCGGCTCAGGCCGAATTTTTTCAGCGTCAGGCTGTTAAGCCATTCCGGTAACGGCTCCATCCACAGCTTTTTCCAGTTCTGTGGCAGGGTGTATTCCAGCCCGGCGATGGCAACATCATCCAGCACCAGCGCGTTACCCTCGCGCAGCCAGTTGCCGGAAGCACGTACCATGCCGCCCTCCCAGCGGGAGGTAAACTGGCGCAGCGCCACGCCTTGCGGGGAGAACTCCGCATTCATGATCGGGTCGAACAGATGCAGAGAGCCATAAATAAACTCGCTGGCGTTCATGGACAAACGCCCCTCCTGGCTTTGCCAGTCGCCTTTGCTGAGTGTCAGGTTGCGCAGGCTTAAATCGAGATCGGTCACCGCCCAGTCCGGCCCCTGCAGGCGTGCGTCAGTCACTTCCAGACGGCCAATCTGCAGCGAGGGAATGGTGGTCAGAGGCGCGAAGAAATCCACCAGTGACTTATCGCTTTGCAGGCGGATCTCATTCAGACGCATGGTGTCGATAATCCAGCTGCCGTCAGCGTTGCGCAGGGCGGACCCGGTGAGCGAACCGCGCGCCATATCGGCACCAATGGTGTTCAGCACCACCTCTTTGCCGTTGAGTTGTCCCTGGATCAGCACGTTGGTGGCCGGCACGCCATTCAGGGTAAGCGAGCCTGCGCTCACCTGGATCTGTGCGTTTTTACCCAGCACATTGCCTGCTTCTGGCTGCCACGGGCTGACGCCGCCCGTCACTTTCTGTGCGCTAAGATCCCATTCCGTATTGGGGCTGTTAAAGGCCATGTTGTTCAACTGCAAACGGTCCGCCTGGAACGGGAGCGGTGCCGTCTGAGGAGAAAGATTAAGCGTGCCATCGAACAGGGTAATGGTGTCCATGTGCAGCGGATCGGTGACCTGTCGGCTACTCAGACCAATATCGACTTTCTTGGCCACCAGCGTGGCGGGTTTACCGTCGCGGCCAAACGTGACGTTTTCCAGAATGATGTGGGAAGGTGACGAAAAGCGGTGATCCATCAGGTCGAAATTGAGTTCGTAATCGGTATTCACCGTTATCCAGTTGCTGGCCTGAGATGCTCCCCAGCGGGTCTGGAGCAGAATATAGAGCGCCAGCACCACAATGAGCAGGGCCACCAGAAGATAGACGAGTACCTTTCCAATAAATTTCATGGTCTTCCATCCCGCGAAACGCACATAAGGGAGTTATGCACGATTTATGCGCAATGCTCAAGGCGGGAATGGTGTAAAGAGATGTCACGGCAGGCGTTGACAGCCTGCCGTGAGGGCGATCAATTTTTCTCAGGCGGGAAAACGAGGTTCAGAACAATCGCGGTGATACCGCCTGCCGCAATGCCGGAAGAGAGCAGGTTTTTCACCCAGTCCGGGGCAAACTGCAGGATCAGCGGTTGCTGTGAAACACCCAGACCCACGGCCAGCGACAGGGCAATGATCATGATGGCGCGGCGGTTCAGCGGTTCGCGAGAGACGATACGTACACCGGAAGCCGCGATGGTCCCGAACATCACCAGCGTTGCGCCGCCCAGCACCGGTTCAGGTATATGCTGCACAAAACCGCTTACCGCCGGGAACAGGCCGAGGACGATCAGCATAAGCGCCACCACAAAACCGACGTAGCGGCTGGCAACGCCAGTCAGCTGGATCACGCCGTTGTTCTGGCCGAAGCAGGAGTTCGGGAAGGTGTTGAAGACCGCAGAGACAAACGAGTTCAGGCCGTTCGCCAGTACGCCGCCTTTCAGGCGTTTCATATACAGCGGGCCGGAGACCGGCTGCTCGGAGACATCAGACGTGGCGGTGATATCGCCAATCGTCTCCAGCGAGGTGATCATAAAGACCAGCATCAGCGGCAGCAGCAGACCCCAGTCAATGCCCAGGCCGTAGTACAGCGGCGTTGGAATGGTGATCAGCGCACTGTTGGTCTGCGGGGTGTTCTCCGGTAGCATACCCAGCGCCCAGGCCAGCAGATAACCGGCCGCCATGGCGATCACCAGCGATGCCACACGCAGATACGGGTTACGCTGACGGTTAAGCAGAATAATGATTGCCAGCACCACGCCGGCCAGCAGCAGGTTTTTCGGTGCACCAAAAGTGTGGTCGCTCATTGCCGCATAACCGCCACCGATGGAGGTCAGGCCAACCTGAATCAGCGACAGGCCAATGATCATCACCACCACGCCGGATACCAGCGGTGTGATCACGCGACGCGCCAGGTGCAGTACCCGGGAGATCACCATCTCGGTGCAGCTGGCCAGCATCAGCGTGCCAAACAGCGCCGCCATCATGGTCGGAACATCCGCGCCGCCGGTTTTGAGGGCTGTACCGCCCATGATCAGCGGTGCGACGAAGTTAAAACTGGTGCCCTGGATCGACAACAATCCAGACCCCACCGGCCCCCACGCTTTAATTTGAATAATGGACGCCACGCCGGAGGCAAAGAGGGACATACTGATGATGTGCTGTGTATCCTGAGCCGGTAAACCAAGCGCCTGGCAGATCAGCAGCGCCGGGGTGATCACCGCAACGAACATAGCCAGCAGGTGTTGGCAG
Organism: Enterobacter sp. 200527-13; assembly: GCF_027924865.1. Classification (NCBI taxonomy): domain Bacteria; kingdom Pseudomonadati; phylum Pseudomonadota; class Gammaproteobacteria; order Enterobacterales; family Enterobacteriaceae; genus Enterobacter; species Enterobacter sp. 200527-13. Next base: position 132,790 of record NZ_BSCM01000005.1, on the reverse strand, counting down.
GCGGCAAAGAGCGTCTGAGGAAGAGGCGGACGGTCTTCAAGGCGGTAAATCAGTTCGCTATTTTGCTTCTGAGCAATCGGTTGCGCATCGGGAGACTCAAGGGTGTTAACGGACATCGGCGGCAATCCCACGGTGGAAAAGCGGGCATTTTATCTGACCACCTGGTAAAAGCAAACGATTGCCAACAAAAAAAGACAAGAAAATCTGCCGCTGTGAGCAGGTTTTCTACAACCCATGGGGAAAAAAAATTACACTTTTTGCGCCGGCGGCTCATGACGAGCGCAAGCCGGCCCAGGATAACGCCGCGTGTGTATGGAACACGCGCATAACAGGAGCCTTTTATGATTCATCTCGATACGTTGTCGACCCTTGTTGCCGCAACGCTGGTCTTACTGCTTGGCCGTAAGCTCGTACACAGCGTTTCCCTTCTGAAGAAATACACCATTCCTGAACCTGTTGCCGGCGGACTGCTGGTGGCGCTGGCCCTGCTGGTGCTGAAGAAAAGCATGGGCTGGGAAATTGATTTTGATATGTCCCTGAAAGATCCGCTGATGCTGGCCTTCTTTGCCACCATTGGCCTGAATGCCAACCTGGCGAGCCTGCGGATGGGTGGCAAAGTGCTCGGCGTATTTCTGATCGTGGTGGTAGGGCTGCTAGTGATGCAAAACGCCATTGGTATCGGGATGGCCACGCTGCTGGGGCTGGATCCGCTGATGGGGCTGCTGGCCGGATCAATCACCCTCTCTGGTGGCCACGGTACCGGGGCGGCATGGAGCAAGCTGTTCACTGAGCGCTACGGCTTTGAAAACGCCACCGAAGTGGCGATGGCCTGCGCCACCTTCGGTCTGGTGCTGGGCGGCCTGATCGGCGGGCCGGTGGCGCGGTATCTGGTGAAGCACTCTGGTACGCCAGACGGAAGACCGGACGATGAGCTGGTGCCCACTGCCTTTGAAAAACCCGACGTCGGACGCACCATCACTTCGCTGGTGTTGATTGAAACTATCGCGATGATTGCCATCTGCCTGACGGTGGGCAAAGTGGTTGCGCAATGGCTGGCAGGTTCAGCGTTCGAGCTCCCGACGTTTGTGTGCGTGCTGTTTGTTGGGGTGCTGCTGAGTAACGGTCTGGCGCTGATGGGTTTCTACCGCGTATTTGAACGTGCCGTATCGGTGCTTGGTAACGTCTGCCTGTCGCTGTTCCTGGCGATGGCCCTGATGAGCCTCAAGCTCTGGGAGCTGGCCTCACTGGCGCTGCCGATGGTGGCTATTCTGGCCGTTCAGGCGCTGTTTATGGCGTTCTACGCCATGTTTGTGACCTGGCGCATGATGGGCAAAAACTACGATGCAGCAGTGCTGGCGGCGGGGCATTGTGGGTTTGGTCTGGGGGCAACGCCGACGGCTATCGCCAACATGCAGGCGATCACCGAACGTTTTGGGCCTTCGCATATGGCGTTTCTGGTGGTCCCGATGGTCGGGGCGTTCTTCATTGATATCGTCAACGCGCTGGTGATCAAGCTTTACCTGATGCTGCCGATGTTTGCCTGAGATCAGGCGTTGGAATAGCGTTCGGTTTCCGGCATCCAGCGCTCAATTAACGCTGCCGCCTTTTCGGGGTAGCGCTCATGAATATGGCGTGCGAGGCGCTGAACTTCGGGGATCATGGCCTGATCGCGCAGTAAATCCGCCACTTTGAATTCGGCATTACCCGTCTGACGCGTGCCCAGCAGTTCGCCTGGGCCGCGGATCTCCAGGTCTTTTTGTGCAATCACAAAACCGTCGTTACTGTCGCGCAGCACCTGCAAACGCATCTGTGCGGTTTTCGAGAGCGGTGCTTTGTAGAGCAGCACGCAGTGAGAGGCGACAGCACCGCGGCCAACGCGGCCGCGCAGCTGATGGAGTTGCGCAAGGCCAAGACGTTCCGGGTTTTCGATGATCATCAGGCTGGAATTGGGCACGTCTACGCCCACTTCAATCACCGTTGTGGCAACCAGCAAATGCAGTTCACCCTGTTTGAACGACTGCATCACCGCCTGTTTCTCAGTAGGCTTCATCCGCCCGTGAACCAGACCCACGTTCAGCTCGGGCAGCGCCAGCTTCAGCTCTTCCCACGTCGCTTCCGCGGCCTGCGCTTCAAGCAGTTCAGACTCTTCAATTAACGTGCAGACCCAGTAGGCCTGACGGCCTTCGTGAGTGCAGGCGTTGCGCACGCGGTCGATGATATCGCTGCGGCGTGTGTCCGGAATGGCGACCGTGGTGACCGGTGTACGGCCCGGCGGCAGTTCGTCGATGGTCGATGTATCGAGATCGGCGTAGGCGGTCATTGCCAGGGTGCGCGGGATAGGTGTGGCAGTCATGATCAGCTGATGCGGGTGGAAGCCCTGCTGCAGCCCTTTCTCCCACAGCGCCAGACGCTGGTGTACACCGAAGCGGTGTTGTTCGTCGATAATCACCAGGGCAAGACCATTAAACTGTACCTGCTCCTGGAAAATCGCGTGCGTGCCGACAATCATCTGTACCTGACCGCTGGCAATGGCGTCCTGTTGTGCCTGACGCGCTTTACCTTTTTGCTTCCCGGCAAGCCAGCCCACTTCAATCCCAAGCGGGGCAAACCACGCGCGGAAGTTATTAGCGTGCTGTTCAGCCAGCAGTTCGGTGGGGGCCATTAGCGCCACCTGCCTGCCGTGGGCAATTGCGCGCAGGGCAGCCAGGGCTGCAACCAGCGTTTTACCGGACCCCACATCCCCCTGAACCAGGCGCATCATGGGCACATCAAGCGCCATATCGCGTTCGATCTCGGCCGTGACGCGTGCCTGTGCACCGGTGGGTTTAAACGGCAGTGAGGCCAGCAGCTTATCTTTGAGTTCATCTCGCGGGCTTAAGGGCTGGGCATGAAAACGCTGCGCGCCCGCCCGTACCGCCAGCATGCTCAGGTTATGAGCCAATAATTCCTCAAGGATAAGACGCCGTTGAGCGGGGTGTTTGCCGCTTTCCAGGTCACTAAGCTGCAGGGTTGGCGGCGGGCGGTGCAGGGTGCGCAGCGCCTCGGGCAGACTCATCATGCCCTGAGCCAGCTCAGGCGGCAGTAGCTCGGTAATGGCGCAGGTATCCAGCAGTTCCAGCGCCTGGTCGGTGAGTTTACGCAGCGTTGCCTGCTTGATGCCTTCGGTCGTCGGATAAACCGGGGTTAGGGTCTCCTGCAGCTCCGGCGTGCTCAGATCTCCCTGAACGCGATACTCCGGGTGGATCATCTCTGCGCCATATTTCCCGCGTTTGGCTTCACCATAGGCCAGCACCCTGCGACCGGTCGCAAGGCTGTTTTTCATGGCCGCATTGAAGTTGAAAAAGCGCATAGTGAGAATGCCGGTGCCGTCGCTGATCTGACAGGTCATCATCCGGCGTCCGCCAAAGGTGATATTGCAGTTCAGTACTTCGCCTTCAACGGTGGCGTAAATGGCAGGCAGCAGATCGCCAATCTTATAGAGTTGGGTGCGGTCTTCATAACGCAGGGGGAGATGGAGCAGGAGATCCTGCACGGTATGCAGGCCAATTTTTGCCAGTTTACTGCTTTGCGCCGCACCTACGCCCGTCAGGCTATTGAGCGGTATGGCATCCAGCAGACGGCCTTTCATCGGTTATCCTGCGTACTGCATGGTGGCCCACCACTCGGCATCGGCTTCAATTTCGCCCTGCGCGTTGACGTGGGGGTAAGGCAGTTTTTTTTGTTTCGCGACGCGAGCCAGCACCGGGTAACCACCTTCGAACAGCAGGCGCTGCTGCTCCTCTTCCGGCAGCATGCTGTTGCTGCGCTTGTACATGCCCGCGTTCTGACGCTGGCGCTGCGCTTCATAGAGAATGAGCGCAGAGGCCACGGAGACATTGAGAGACTGCACCATGCCGATCATGGGGATGATGATATCCTGATCCGCCAGATCCAGCGCTTCCTGGGTGATCCCGGTTTTCTCCTGACCCATCAAAATACAGGTCGGGCGGGTGTAGTCGATCTCACGAAAATCGACGGCTTTTGCGGACAGGTTAGTGGCCAGGACCTGCATACCGCGACCTTTCAGGTGCGATACGGCTTCGCCAATAGTCTGATGGGTTTTGACGGACACCCAGCTGTTACTGCCTGCGGCAGTTGAAGCCATGGTTCGCATGCGGGCACCCGGCCAGACGGCGTGCACTTCATGCACGCCTACGGCGTCTGCGGTACGGACAATTGCAGAGACGTTATGAGGTTTGTGGACCTGCTCCATGCAGACCGTAAGGTCAGGCTGACGCCTGGCGAGCATTTCGCAGATACGCTCGTAACGTTTTGAATTCATAAGTCTAGTTTCGGTTACGGGTGACTTTAATCACGTCCGGCATCACGCGGATCTTGCGCATAATGTTCGCCAGATGCACGCGGTCACGGGCGGTCAGACGAATAAAGGCGCTGTAGACGCGGCCATCTTTCTCTTCCGTGTTCAGGCTCTGAATGTTGGAAGAGGCCGTATTGATTGCTGCCGTCAGGTTCGCCAGGGCACCCTGGTGGTTGAACATATCCACCTTAATTTCGGTGATAAATTCCTGTGCCGTCTCTTTATCCCACTCGACTGCCATGAACTTCTCCGCCTCTTTTTGATAGCCGCGGATGTTACGACAGGATTCGTGGTGGATAACCAGCCCTTTACCCGGACTGACGTGCGCAATAATCGGGTCACCCGGGATAGGACGGCAACATTTCGCGAAGGTGATAAGTACGCCGTCCGCGCCTTTGATCGGCAGATGACCGTGGCTTTGCGTCGTCGTCGGGATCGCCGTGGTATCACCCTGCTGCAGGTTCTTCGCCACGACCACGCTCATGGCGTTGCCGAGGCCGATTTCTGCCAGCAGGTCATCAAGCGAGGCGAGCTTCATGCGCTCCAGCTCACGCTGAATGTTCTCTTTCGGGATCTCAGCCAGCTTACGGCTACCACCCAACGCATGGTTGAGCAGACGACGCCCCAGGCTGACAGAATCATCGCGCTTGAGGTTTTTCAGCAACTGGCGGATTTTGGCGCGTGCTTTGGAACTCACGACAAAGTTCAGCCAGGCCGCGTTCGGACGTGCGCCCGGTGCGGTAATAATTTCCACCGTCTGGCCGCTGGAAAGCGGCTGAGAGAGCGGATAAGGCTGCCTGTCGACACGCGCGCCCACGCAGGCGTGGCCGATATCGGTATGCACGGCGTAAGCAAAGTCGACCGGCGTCGCGCCTGCAGGCAGTTCGACAATGCGGCCTTCTGGGGTGAAAACGTAAATCTCATCCGGGAAGAGATCGGATTTAACGCTCTCGATAAATTCAAACGAGCTACCCGCACTCTGCTGCAGCTCCAGCAGGCTTTGCATCCAGCGCTGGGCGCGGATTTGTGCGGTTGTACTGCTTTCACCACCGTGCTCTTTATAAGCCCAGTGTGCAGCCACACCCATCTCCGCCATCTGGTCCATGTCTTCGGTGCGGATCTGCACTTCAACAGGCACGCCGTGTGGACCGATCATCGAGGTGTGCAAAGATTGATAGCCGTTCGCTTTTGGAATGGCGATATAATCTTTCATGCGTCCTGGACGCGGTTTGTACAGGCTGTGCATCTGGCCCAGCACGCGGTAGCAGGTATCAGAGTCGTGGACGATCACGCGGAACGCGTAAATATCCATGATCGAATGAAAACGCTGCTCTTTGAGCACCATTTTGCAGTAGATGGAGTACAGATGTTTTTCGCGACCGCTGACGCGGCACGGAATTCCCGCTTCCTGTAAACGCCCTTCAATTTCAGAGAGGATCTTTTGAATCATCTCTTTACGGTTGCCGCGTGCGGCTTTCACCACCTCTTTAATCACGCGATAGCGGTTCGGGTATAACGCTTCAAAACCCAGCTCTTCCAGCTCGGTTTTAATGTGGTGGATACCTAAACGGTGCGCCAGCGGACTGTAGATTTCGAGGGTTTCACGGGCAATGCGGCGACGTTTGTCCGGGCGAAGTGAGCCCAGCGTGCGCATATTGTGGGTACGGTCAGCAAGTTTGATAAGAATGACGCGGATATCCTGCACCATCGCCATAATCATCTTGCGAAAGTTTTCGGCTTGCGCCTCTTTCTTGTCGCGGAATTTCAGCTTATCAAGCTTAGAGACCCCTTCCACCAGCTCGGCAACGCTTTTGCCAAACAGCTGTTCCATATCCTGGTAGGTGGCAGGGGTATCTTCGATCACATCATGCAGCAGGGCAGCCATCAGCGTTTCGTAGTCGAGTTTCATCTCGGCCAGAATACAGGCCACCGCTACCGGGTGCGTGATATAGGGTTCACCGCTTGAACGTGCCTGGCCCTCGTGAGCGTCACGTGCAACGAGATACGCCTGCTGAAGACGCTTAATCTGGTCTTCAGGCAGGTAAGTTTGAATCAGTTGATTCAGGCTTTCAAACAGATACAAGGGCGACCCGCAGGTTTAATTAACGACGACCTTCAGCAATGGCGGTTACGGCCTGCAGTTCTGCGGCTTCCTGCTCTTGCTGCTCCTGGCGCTCACGTACGTCGAGGATCTGATTGTTGATCAGACCTTCTTCGATTTCGCGAAGTGCAATAACGGTAGTTTTATCGTTTTCTTCCGGTACCAGCGGATCTTTACCGCCTACCTGCATCTGACGAGCGCGACGCGCGGCGACCAGCACCAGGTCAAAACGGTTACCAATTTTCTCTACAGCGTCCTGAACAGTTACGCGTGCCATACTTAAAATGCTCCACAGGTGAAGAAATGACTGGGCATGATACTGAAAGTGGGTTCAGTCTGCCAACAGTTTGGTGATTAATGCGTCATGTCGCTGCTTCTGGCGGCTCATACGCAAGCGTTCTGCGCGAAGAATGGTTTTGAGATCGCTCAGCGCGGCATCAAAATCATCATTCACAATAAGGTAATCATATTCCGCGTAATGGCTCATTTCTGCAACTGCCTGCTCCATACGCCGGGCGATCACTTCCTCGCTGTCCTGACCGCGGCCACGCAGTCGGCGATCCAGCTCATCTTTCGATGGCGGTAAAATAAAGATACTGCGTGAATCAGGCATTTTCTTGCGAATCTGCTGTGCACCCTGCCAGTCGATATCCAGGAACACATTTACGCCCGTGGCCAGAACCTGCTCAATGGTTTCACGCGAAGTGCCGTAGTAGTTACCGAAAACTTCTGCGTGTTCAAGAAACGCGTCTCTGCCAATCATCGCTCTGAATTCATCGTGATCAACAAAGAAATAGTGTTCACCGTGCACTTCACCCGGACGCGGTTTACGCGTGGTGTGAGAAACAGAAACCTGTGTGTCGTACAACGGTTGGGTTTTTAACAGTGCCTGAATAAGGCTGGATTTACCCGCGCCACTAGGGGCAGAAACAATATAAAGCGTGCCTTGAGCCATGAGAGTCTTTTGTATGTGTTAACGAAGAAGTCCTACATACGGGCTTATTATACACGTCGCCGCTGTGTGACGTAGCCTTTGTCACACTTTTTCCCCTGCATTATTGAATTTTGCGCGCCGTTTTCAGGTTTTACAGCTGTTTTGCAGCAATAAAAATAAACGTCTGACAACGCCTCGCAGAGTGAAAGATTGCCATTAGCACGGTTTTCCGCGTCGGGTTATACCTCCACCAACGCAAAGGAGGGGTGGCGATGTGGCGATGGATGAGCGGATTAATGCTGTTGTGGTGCGGCTACGGTGCGGCGGTGTGTCCCGTGTGGTCTCAGGCAAAAGCAGAGAAAGAGATTGCGACGTTGAGTGCGCAAGTCAAACGCTGGGATGATGCCTACTGGAAGCAGGGCGTGAGCGAGGTGAATGACGACGTCTATGACCAGCTCAATGGCCGTTTAAAGCAGTGGCAGCGCTGCTTCGGCGATATACCTTCTGAGGAGGCCTTACCGGTTCTAACGGGGAGCGTAAGACATCCTGTTGCCCATACGGGAGTGCATAAAGCGGGCAGTAAAGAAGAGCTACGCCAGTGGATGCGTGGTCGTGACACTCTCTGGATGCAGCCAAAAGTCGACGGGGTGGCCGTGACGCTGGTGTATCGCGACGGAAAGTTAACCCAGGCTATCAGTCGTGGTGATGGGCTAAAAGGTGAGGACTGGACTGCACAAGTGTATTTAATTCCCGCAGTGCCCAAAAAAGTGACCGGTGCGCTGGCCAACAGCGTCTTACAGGGGGAGCTTTTTTGGTTACGTGACAACCATCTTCAGCGACAGATGGGGGGAATGAACGCACGGGCAAAAGTGGCGGGCGCGATGATGCGGCAAAAGGACAATCCGCTTCTGAGCCAGACAGGGATATTTATCTGGGCCTGGCCGGATGGGCCGAAAGTGATGTCGAGTGCGCTGTCTGAGTTATCTCAAGCCGGCTTTTCCCTGACGGCGCGTTATACCCTGCCTGTACAGACTGTTGATGCAGTCGAGAAACAGCGCTCGACGTGGCACAACACGGCATTACCCTTTGCCACGGACGGCATTGTGGTGCGGTCCGCGGATGCTCCTCCCGGCGAAAACTGGTTGCCCGGAGAAGGCAGCTGGGTCGTCGCATGGAAATACCCCCCGGTCGCACAGATTGCCGAAGTAAGAGATATTCATTTTGCCGTGGGGCGCACGGGAAAAATCTCGGTCGTGGCGGCGCTGGTCCCTGTCCTGCTGGATGATAAGCAGGTACAGCGGGTCAGTCTTGGGTCCGTTGAACGCTGGCAAAGGCTGGATATTGCGACGGGTGATCAGATACAGGTCAGTCTGGCCGGGCAGGGTATCCCGCGGTTCGATAAGGTGGTCTGGCGGGGGGAAGAGAGACAAAAGCCCACACCTCCGGCCTCGCATTATCATGCGCAGAGCTGTTTTTACGCCTCGCCGGCGTGTATGGAGCAGTTCTTTGCCCGCCTGACGTGGCTTAGTTCAAAGCACGTGCTGAATATTGAAGGAGTCGGTGAGTCAGGCTGGCGGGCGCTGCATCAGGCGCATCATTTTGAACATATCTTCTCATGGCTGACATTAACGCAGGCGCAGCTGGAGTCTACCCCGGGGTTTTCCGCAGCACGTGGGCTGGCGCTCTGGCATCGCTTTAATCTGGTACGTGAGCGACCCTTTATTCGTTGGATCATGGCATTGGGTGTTCCGCTGACGCAGGCCTCGCTAAACGCTATGGGAGACCTGACGTGGCAGAAAATGCGTGAGCGTAACGCAGCAGACTGGCAGGCGCTTCCCGGCACAGGAAAGGAGAAAGCCCGGCAGCTTGTTGCGTTTATTCATGATCCTGGCATTGCCGGCCTGGTTGCCTGGCTCGGCAAACAGGGAGTGCAAGGATTCTGACATGAGCTTGCTGTCGCTTATCGCGGATAAATGCCGCCACTTTATCGGGGAGAATAGATGGCGGCCAGTCAGTGGGTGTCCTGAGTGTAATGAAACACGGGCAGTCCCAGTTTCAAGCGCAGCGCAAGCAAGCGAGCCGTGAAGCCAAATAACAAGGTGGCGATGACCACGACGTCATGGCTGGAAACATAATGCTGTAAAGCGATATACAGAACGGCTGATGCAAAGGATATCCCGGCGTAGAGCTCCTTTTGAAAGACCAGGGGAATGCGTTTGCAGAACATATCGCGCAGTACGCCGCCAAATACGCCCGTCACGACTGCGGCAATAGTGGCAATCACCGGGCTTTCGCCCATATCCAGCGCAATTTGTGCCCCGATGATGGAGAACACGACCAGGCCCAGAGCATCAAGCACTAAAAACAGACGTCGAAGATGGGGCATTACAGGAGCAAGGATAGTGGTCAGCACTGCGGCGACAGCCACAATGATGATGTACTCGGGGTGCTTAACCCAGCCGAGAGGGTAATGCCCCAGCAGGATATCGCGTACCGATCCGCCTCCCAGCGCGGTGGCGGTAGCAATAATGATGACCCCAAACGTATCCATACGACGGCGTCCGGCAGCGAGTGCACCGGTCATGGCTTCGGCAGTGATCCCGACGAGATAAAGGATATGTAGCAGCATGTGTTCCCCCGATAGTGAGGGCAACAGGGTAGCGTTTTGTGCGGTCTGTCACGATTTAGTTTTTCTTGTGTGAGGACGTTAGCCTTATTTTTGGTAATGATTGAACGTTGTTTGGCTGGGAGTGATGGCGTTAAACGGTAATTTTCACATTATAATTATTCATGTTATAGGCGTTTGCCGCCGATAGCCTGTTCCGATAAAAAAATGGCCCCTGAACGGGGCCATGATGAGAAAGCGGCTTGAATGGATCTGAATGTTGAGTTTTTGCTTAACAGATTGTTTTTAATTGATTTTTGTTTTATCTGTTTTCTATTAAGTACATGCTTATGTACATGATATCAGTCACTGATATCAACTAAGTGTGGTGCGATTAAGTTCTAACCTTCTCGGAGAGTGCATCTTCCAATGGTATAGCGCAATAAATTTTATATAATAAATGTATAATAATCAGTATTTTAAATGTGATTGAACATGCGAGATAAAAATACTTGACCTAAAAGGTAAAAAAAGAGAAATATCCTTAATGAGTGCAATGAGTTTTTTCTTAAAAAACCGTTGTTAGCCAATAAGGAGATTGCATGAAGGTACTGAGTAACATAAGACCTACCCCTGAACAACTTTCATTGGTTGGACAGAATAGAGAGGGGGTAGAAGTTATTTGTGGAGCCGCAGGTAGTGGGAAAACCACAACTGCCTTATTGAGGCTAAAATCCTTATGCTACATGTTTAATGTCAGGCATCAGAGAGAAGGGAATACCGATCCTGTAAAAATACTAGTATTAACTTTCAATAAAACACTAGCTGGATATATAAAAGAGCTTGTTCATAGTCAACTACCTAATACCATTAATGTTGAATTGGAAATAAGCACCTTTAGTAAGTGGGCATATCAAAATGTTAGACCAAAGGAAAAAATAGTAAGTTATTCAAGTGGTCTTCTATATTCTTACGCCCGGGCTATCGATTCCCTATCTCATGATTATGTTGTGAATGAAGTTGAGTATCTTCTTGGAAGATTTAAACCAGAGAATTTATCTGATTATATTACAGCCGAGAGAACTGGGAGAGGTATTAGCCCGAGAGTAGAAAGAACAGTTCGACAGAGAATTTTAGATGAGGTAGTGACCCCATATAAATTAAAGCTACAACAAAACAATGCCGTTGACTGGAATGACGTTGCTATAGCAATGAGAGAGGAAGTGGATTCCTTGGGTTATGAAATCGTAGTTGTTGATGAATGTCAGGATTTTACAGCGAATCAACTACGAGCTATTAAACATCATTTAGGTGAACATCATACGGCTACCTTTGTAACTGATACAGTTCAACGAATTTATGCAAGAGGGTATACATGGTCAGAAGCTGGTTATGACGTAAGGCCTGAACGGTCTCATATTCTCAGAGCGAACTATAGAAACACAAGAGAAATAGCTGCGTTCGCAGCATCGGTTATCTCAGGAATTAATGTTGAGGCTGATGGAGCATTACCAAATTTAAATGAAGCAAATTCATCTGGAAACCTACCTAAAGTGATTGTTGGATTTTATAACAATCAAGTCCAATATGCTTTGGATTACATAAATAAAACTGTGGATCTGACATCCGAAACAGTAGCTTTTTTACATCCTAAAGGTTGGTTTGGCTATCTAAAGCCAAATTTGATGAAAAGTGGAATTCCCTTTGTTGATATTACAAGGGCTGATTATTGGCCTGATGATGAAGAGGTTAACGTTGCTATTTCAACATTCCATTCAGCTAAAGGGCTTGAATTTGATTATGTCTTTATTCTTGGATTAAGTGACGAGAGCACGGCGTATCCTGAAGAGTTGATCGATGATCAATTACTTGTTTTAAGGCGATTGCTTGCTGTAGCTATTGCGAGAGCTAAGAAAGATGTAATTATAGGTTATAAATCAGGAGAGGAATCAGATTTAATTAGATTTTTTTCCCCGGGGACATTCACTGAGGTGATCTTATAATGAAAAAGGAAATATACGAAAAAAGAGGTGTTAATGAAGTAGTACATTTCACTACTAATAAAGGACTGCTCGGTACACTTGCATGTGGTTTCCTCTTATCTCGACACCGCTTACCAGAAAATGAACTTCTACAATATATTATTTTTAATAATGCAGAGGTTCGACCTGAGCATTCCGAATATTTTGACAAACAAGAGAACTGGATTGACTTTGTTAACTTATCACTATCTGAAATTAATAGAAGATATTTTGATGTGTCAAAAAATAAATGGCATGAAGGAAAGGATATTTTCTGGGTAATATTGTCATTTGATCCAATAATAATGACACATGAGAACGTATATTTTGCAACTACTAATAATGCCTATCTTTATTGTGAACGAAAAAAAGGTGTAGAAGGATTTGAAAATCTGTTTGCTGACGAGGTTAAACGAAAAGATGGCTACTATGGCATTTGGAAAGCAAAGAGGTTAGGTCGTGGGAGTCACTTAGCAACTTGTGAGCAGGCCGAGATTTTGTACCCTGCTGGTGTACCGGTGGAACATCTAAAACGTATCTATGTAAGGACAGAAGAAGAATATGATATTGTAGGTGGGTGGCTCGCAGAGTTTCATGACCAATGCGTTGAAGTGTGCATTTCACCAGCTAAATTTGAGGGGATACCAAATTGATGAGTGAAGAATATAAACAAAATCATAGCTTTACTCGACGTAAAGCCACGTCGAAAAATATTGTTAACTCTTCATTATGGGCTGCTGCTGGGGACTCGCTTGGTTGGATCTCTGAACTCGTAAACGGAAGAATGGGGCTGGAAAGGCGTATCGGTTCACAGCGACTTAGTAAGCCAGTTGCATGGAGCCGGATTGTAGGCGGTCGAGGCGGCCCAAAAGTCGCTTTGCCAGCAGGAACATACTCCGATGATACTCAGCTCAGATTAGCTGTATCCCGGTCAATCAGAGGCAATGGTTTTTTTGATGTAGAAAATTTTGCTAAAATAGAACTTACTGTATGGCCTAGTTATGCTTTAGGTGGCGGTGTAGGGACTAAAACTGCTGCGCAAAATTTAGCGAAAAGAACGGTAAATTGGTTCAATAATTTTTACTCTACTGGTCGACAGTCTTATTTTTCTAGTGGTGGCAATGGCGCAGCCATGCGTATTCAACCGCATGTTTGGTCTTCATGTGGTAACCGTTCGGAAGATGAAATACTTCTAGATGTGCTTAAGGATTCGTTGGTTACACATGGGCACCCTCATGGCTTTTGTGGCGCAATATTCCATGCGAAAGCATTATTAGATATTTTATTATATAGAAAAATACCAGATGCTCGGGATTGGAGAAGATATATTGAATCATTCTCTACTATTCCTCAGTTAATAAATATGGATTCTCAACTATCCTCTTTCTGGTTGGCTGAGTGGGAAAGGAACAATGAATTATCTCTAATCAATTCAATATATAAATGTCAAGAAGAAATATTGAATGATTTAGATAGAATTACTGCGGCTTTTCAAGGAAATAAAGAGAAGACCTATAAAAATATTCTGGAGCTCACTGGTTGTCTAACAGATAGATATCGTGGTTCAGGAGTAAAGACAGCCTTAGTATCAGCAGCCTTAGCTTATATTTATCAGTCCGATAATATAGAGGACGCTTTAATATGTGCTGCCAATGAAATTGATAGTGACACTGATACTATTGCTAGCATGTGTGGAGCTTTACTGGGAGCTTATTCAGAGCATGAGCTTACATGGCCCTTACAGGATCGAGATTATTTAATATCTGAATCTACACGACTTGCTAATATTGGTAGAGCTAGTAATCAAAATAGTTTTGAATATCCTAAAATTCAGAGTTGGATTCCTCCATATAAGCAGAACGACGCCGTAGTAAGAGTTGATAATGATTTTGCCCTTGTGGGGTTAGGTATGTTGACTACTATTGATGAGCGTTATTATGAAGCAAATAATGCTTGTTGGCAGTGGTTTGCATTACCTTTTGGTCAAACGATTCTTGCAAAGCGAAAGTCTGATAGAATTAGAGAAATACATAAAAGTCAGTTGCCAGATTTTGCATTTACGACTAAAACTATTAATAGTGAAGTCAGAAAAGAAAATGATGTTAATAATGACTCTCTTTCTAAAACCGACGTTATAGCAATGCAGAGGGATCTTTTTGAAAAAGAAGATGATCCAAGAGATTGGCTTGATAAAATTACAGATGTTGTAATAAATTCAAACTTTGATGATGCAGTACTTGGTCGAATGTTGAATGAATGCATTAACAAGACACAATCAGTTCAGATGGCTGTTAGTTTTTCCGCAATAGTAGCAAAGGCAAAAATTGTCAGACAGCGTAAAAATAAAGAATAACGTACTAATCATCACTATCTCTTAAAAGAGTGGCTGTGAGCCACTCTTTTAAGTATAATTCTGCGGAAATTTTTGATGGATAATATTTCTATAGCAATTAGGTTTGATTATAGCGAGCATCGGAAGAACCCTGAGGATGTACTCGTTATCCTCAGTAAGTATGTAAAGTTTTATAGAGATATTGGATTCATAGCGCTAGATTCTATAAATGAAAAGGATTGCGCTTTATTTGATTTAGTCAGCCTACAAGACGGTTCTGCTATAGCATGGATTAGATGTAGGTTTTCTGAATGGAATGATTTTATCTTTAGTTCAGCAGAAGTACTTGCTAACTATTTAGATCGGAATTCTGAGGTCACAACAATGGAGGATTTAGATGCTGTCTCAAGTGTTTTATCCGAATCTATTGTCAAAAATTCTGATCAAAAAATTAAAATAGAGCCATGTCTTGACATTGAACAACTTGGAAAAGTTCTTTCTGAATACTCAGAGCTAAGTCTAAAACTATATTCTGATGAAAGCGCCTCTATAGGAAAAGGTCAACCTGGAGAAGTGAAATTAGAAAATTTTAAAACTCTTAATAAAAATTTTACTTTTAATGACAATGTAATAGATATGTTCACCAGCGAAGTAAAACATCATAAAAGAAAATCAAAATTTTATGTTCATGTCCCAGTTAACAAAGGACATATGGTTTGGCGTTTAGAAGAATTAACTACTGAAAATAGATTTACAGCAAAAGTTGTGAATAGTGATTGGTTAGATAATTATCAATCTGGGCTTATAGATCCGATTGGACCGAAAGATCTTATGGAAGCAGTTATAGAATATGATGAAGTTATATACAAAGATCGCAGAAAAAAGAATATTCCAAAAATAAAGAATGCGAAAGTGATCGAGATTATAAATATAGCAAGAAGCAAAGGAAAGCAAGATGACTTTTTCTAAAGTTAATCCTGCAGAAAAGAGATCTATGCTTGCAGAGATATACGGTGAAGCTATTTTCTTAGTAATCCCTTTCTTTGCTTTGATATTCATCACGATAATAAAGAATTCTACATCGCTAACATCAATTATATCTTCACTTCTGTTAACTACAGATTGGTCTCTAATGTCTGCTGTAGTGTTCGGGCAATGCGCTTACAAGATGTCTAGAGTTATTCCTATATGTGGTATAAATGTTGATGGTCGAAGATTTACTCTTTATCTCGCAATCAGAATTCTTCTAATATTCTTTTCACTATTCATGTATGCCGCAATGGTTTTCAAACCACATATTTATCTTGGTTGTTTTCAAATAATACTGTTTTCTATATCTGTCTTCTTATTTTTTAAGGATAGCTTAGCATCTAATATCCTTTTCTATAGATATAAAAAATAAATATTAAAAGCTGTCATGCAAAGAGTAAAAGAATAACAGCTTCAAGTATTATTATGTTAACAGAGATTTTCATCTCTGTCTTTATATGAATAGGCTATTGTAAATATTCCACCCAGTTGTTTAGTATAAATTGGCCAATTATCCCAAATTATATTTTTGTTAAAAATTGAAATTTTATGTTCATTGATGATTCTTTGAACATTTCCAGGAATACGAGAACAGCTATTTTCCTTCTTAACCCGGCATTTCAATGCGAATACACTTGGTTCTGAGGGGATTGAAATAATGTGTTTTTTTATTAACAATTAACTTTTTAATTCATTGGAATAAAATTGTAAACGCTTAAATGGATTTTCCATCTCAAGTATATTTCGAAGCATTAGCGGGCTACCATGTTTGCTTGTTGGCTTAGAGTTGGGTCTATATCGCGCCTCAATACGTAAGAAGTTCTTATGCTCATTACGCTTAATTTTGAGAAATTTATTTTTATTCTTATGGCTAACATTTTTATTCCTAAATGCATCTATTTTTTCATAGCAAAGAACATGTAATACAGAGCGATTACTACCTAATTGAATGCCTGGTAATCCATTTCCCTCATTAAAATATCTAGGTTTTCCCGACCGTTGCAACTCCCATATGTAGTTATCTAAATATCGGTCGTAAAGATCTAAGGCAATATCAATCCGAGTAACCCATGCTCTTGTCAGCAAATGATAAAATATTTCTCCTAGTTGCATATTAAGCCAAGATAATAGTTGATCATTTTTTTTAGCTGAAAGGTATTGCGGATAGAAATCTAACCTTATTCCGCCAGTGTTTCTGTTAATTGGTGAATAGTCAATTCGCAGTAGCAATGGAGAGAAATGATTTTTTTCTTTTATTAATAATGCGGTCCTGTATGGCATGTCTTCTTTATTTTGAATATGGGTTATATAATACTTACTATGATTCCTTTTTCTCATTTTTTTAAGTTTTTTATAAGTTTCACTCTTTTCTTCTTTTTCAATAAATGAACTTACGATTGTAAGTTTATCTATCCTTATTTTTAATAAATTACCATTAACATCACTCCCAATTGGTAATGATGAGCATGTATCTATATTGTGTTTATTGATGATCATTATTAATCCTTTAGGTAGTCTTGAATAATTAGGTAATGGTGTTTTTAGATACTTATGTTCAAAGAACATATAATCTAAAATACATTGGATGGATACAGTATTTATGATCGTATTATGTGTGTCTATAACGGGCTATTAGAGGGGGTTTTTAATTTGAATACCTTGCTGGTACTTTGAGACGTTCTGCTATCCACTCCAAAACCTCCTCTTCTCGCCATGCAACTGCGCGTGCTCCGGTTAGGCTGACTTGCCGAGGAAATGCATTTGCTTCGATTAGTCGGTAGAGCGTTGCACGAGAAATTGCGCATAGTTCCAGAACAGTTTTCACCTTGATTAGACGTTGATTCGGCATCGTTTGAATCCACAAGAAAGCGCATCGGATTGATACCTCTACGATTTACAGTTTTGTAGATTGAATGAGTGAAAAACTTGTAACATATTGAATTTCATGTTTTTTTATGTATTTTTGAGGTGTTTGAAACTTTCGAAAGTTTCAAACACCGAAAAGTTTCGGAATTTCTGGGTTTCAAAACAAAAGTTCAGCGGCGGAAAATTTCAGATTTCCATGTGAAAAGTTTCGCACCTACTGAGCAAAATAGGTGAGTTTGGTAGATCTTGAGAACAGCCTTTTTGGGCTGCTCTCAGCGGATACTATGATAAAAATAATGACTATTTTTACTACATTAGATTGGTTTTTAAGGAGTGATTTTTAATCAATTAACTCGAAATGATATAGATGTTATGGAATTAAAATAAGGAGATTTCATGGCATATACATATTTATGTCTAAAAATCTTCTTGAAAGATAGATTAATTATTTGTATTCATCTAGGAACATGATTAGAACCCTGCGTTGTTCATGTGTTAAACGAGGCCAAATTTGTTCAAATCTATTCTTTAGGTCTACATCTTTCACTGGAACAAATTCTGGTTGTTCGTTATTACCAGAGGAGTTCTCATCAAAGCAATCGATGAAAAACCAACCAATAGGAGTATTCATTTTTATGGCAATATTTACAAGATGCGCGACATTAATTTTATTGGCTCCTCTTTCATAACGTGAAAGTTGTTGCTGGGAAATATCCGCATACTCGGCTAATTGCTGTGCAGTCATACCAAGTTCTTTTCTGCGCATCTGGATACGCTGACCAACCATCTTATCAGTGACTTCGGATGTAAGCTTCGCCATTTTCCCGCCTTGTTTCCAACGTATATGTCTATAAAAGACATTTTGCGGGTGTTTTACTCTTGCATGAACGTCGATAATGGATTATAAATTGATTTTTACTCCTTTATGGATGATTCGGCTTCAAGGAAGTCCATTTTTCTATCATTCAGCTTCCATAAAAGGAACTTAACTGAAATTTGGTCTGGCTTCATTAACACTAGCAAGCAATAACTTTTTCTAAGAATCTATGATAATTGAGAGGTAATATGAACAATTCATCTATCGCTAAAATATTAAGTATCTCGTTGTTGTTTTCTTGTAATATTGTCTATTCATCTTCGCATAATTTACATTTACAAGAGACTGCAAGTTCAGTGTCAACTCAGCAAGATGGAGTGACAAATAATGATGTATTAAAATACTTATCTGAAAAATACAGTAATGAAATCTCAAGCTTGGGACTTACAGATAAGCAACTCAACTCTAATGTTTATGTTCGCGCAAGCTTGAATGATAACTTTTTATTTTTCTCGAATCTGAAACAGTTTATCTCTGTGTTTTACGACCTTCCAAATCTTCAGTCAGTCAAAGTTGTTAAGTATGATAATTATATAGGTTTCAAAGTAAAACTTGCTGGACGTCCTGCAACAGGGTTTGCACTTTATCAAGAGGATAATGAGTTTTTCTTGAAGGGGGTTATAAATGAAAAAGGACTTATTGCGGCTGAGAATATAGAAGAGGAGGGGCTGGTATTTAACTCATATTATTCAGTCGCTTTTGTTGTATTTAATAAGAATGGTGTTAAATATTAATTTTATATATAGATGCAGATATGAAACTTTTGACGGCTCTACCACTGATGATTTTGTGTTTTTCAACCAAAGCGAGTGATTTCAAAAAAATAAATGGAACACTCTCTTTGTATCAAAGCAAAAATCACACCGCCTTCAGTATTAATTCTTCACTTGGCACTACATCGGGAGTATGTGAAATAGGAGGTGAATTAACACTTATTGATGCACGTAAAGGGCAACGTAACCGTTGGGTTTATAGTGATCAGTCAAGCATGTGTGTTGTGTTGATTAGTGAATTAGATAATGGTGCCATGCAGGTTATCTCGAAGGATTGTGATAAACACTGTAGTGTAACATCTATAGGTTCTATAAACGGCACATATAATAAATGAAAGATTACTTTGGCCTGAAACTAATCAGGCTAAAGTAAATATTAATAGATTACAATATTACGCTATTTCTTTTTTTATTGGTTCTACGTTGTAATTATTACCCTTTTCCAATGTTGTAAGTAGCTCAGCCCATACAGTCAAAGCTTGCTTACGTTCTTCAAAGTATTGATAGCGATTATATATACCTTCAACGCCTTTGATTTTGTGATTTAAGCAGCGTTCTGCTATCACCGGATCTACCCCCAGCGCAGCTAAATGGGAGCGGGCTGTTCGCCGAAAATCATGAATCGTGAAATTTGGCACATCTGGCATATTTGATCTTATTTTAGCCAACGCTACTGGTAATGTACTTTCCTGAATATGAGGAATCATGCGATGTTGCATTTTTCTTGCTGGGAGAACCCATTCACTGTTGCCGGACATGATTTTTAATTCTTTAATCCAGCCAACAACGGGTACCGCCAGCGGGATATCAATACCATCGCCGTTTTTAACGCGCTCAGCAGGTAAATGCCAGACGCCTTCATCCAGATCAAATTCTGACCATCTGGCACCACACAATTCCATCTTACGGCAGCATAGGGCTAAAATGAGCTTCATAGTTAGTTCATTTTGACGGGAAAACCCTTTGGTCAAAGGCATTACCTGAAAAAGCTGTACCAGCTCTTCTCGACTTAACCAGCGTTCACGGCTTTGTTCTTGTCCTCCGGCATCAGAGATGTCAAATGCACTTGCTGGATTAGCAGCCAGCATGTGCCGCTTGATTCCATAATCAAAGATCCGTCGAGTCCATCTGAGGACGTCATTGGCAACGGTAGGCGCACCTCGTTTAAGGATCTTTTGCAACATATCATCAATATGATAGGGGCGAACGTCCTCTATTCGCAGGTTGCCTATGTTTGGATTTATATCTTTTTCGATTCGGCGGCGCAGTATGTCGGGGTGCTTCCAGCGTTTAAGTATCTGGCGTTCAAAATATTCGCTGGCTAATTGGGATACCCGAAGTGCATGTTTTTCAGACTCTATTTTTTTGAGGGCGTCAGCTTTCCGTTCTTGCTTCTCTCCGGCAACGTCATAACCCAATGCTACACGTGCAGAGAGTTCTTTGGCGGTCTCTCGCGCTTTTGCTAGTGAGAGTTCAGCATAGGAACCGATACCCATTACCCGCTGTTTTCCAGAGAAACGATAGCGAAAACGCCAGAATGGAGCAGCATATTTCTTTGGAAAACAGAGAGATAAACCATTGCCATCTGACCTTGCTTCGAAGCGTTCGTCAGCTCTGATCCATGCCTTGATTTGTATGTCTGTCATTTTTGCCATATATGACTCTGCTTATGTTCTGTGTGTACATAATCATGATGCCATAAAAGTCATTATGTACATAGTTAAGTACACGCTAAACATGCGCTGTAGTGATACATGATGAGACAAGATGATAAAGATATAGCCCGTATTAACGGGCTATTAGAGGTGGTCTTAGCTTGGGTGGGACAAGGTGAGATCGTCTGAGACATTACTCAATGTTCTGGATCTGCTCGCGCATCTGCTCAATCAGCACTTTCAGTTCAATGGCGGAGTTGGTCACTTCAGCATTGATCGACTTAGAGGCCAGGGTGTTCGACTCGCGGTTGAACTCCTGCATCATAAAGTCGAGACGACGCCCTACGGCTTCTTTCTTCTTCAGGATGTTGTAAGTCTCTTTAACGTGCGCTTCCAGACGATCCAGCTCTTCGGCGACGTCAATGCGCTGTGCCATCAGCACCAGTTCTTGTTCCAGACGGGTATTTTCCAGCTGAACTTCCGCTTCTTCCAGTTTGGCCACCAGGCGCTCACGCTGCCATTGCAGGACCGCAGGCATATGGGTACGGACTTTAGCCACTTCGGTGGTCACGCCTTCCAGACGCTGCTCAATCATCGCTTTGAGGGCCTGGCCTTCAGTTTCGCGGGCAATGATAAAGTCATCCAGCGTGCTGTCGAGGGCACTGAGAATTTCAGCGGCAATCGTGTCCAGATCCTGCTCACCGGCGGCCATGACGCCAGGCCAGCGCAGAATATCGACCGGGTTGATTTCCCCTTCATCGCTTTGCATCTTGACCCAGTTCGCTGCAGTGACGAGCTGTTTCGCCAGTTTTTCGTTGAGAATCAGCTCACCCTGGGCGCTGGCATCAGGCTCAAAACGCAGGTTACATTCCACTTTACCGCGCGTCAGACGAGCACGGATACGCTCGCGTACAACAGGTTCAAGGCTGCGGAACTGCTCCGGCATACGGAAATACGTTTCCAGGTAGCGCTGGTTTACCGAGCGCATTTCCCATGTAGCGCTACCCCAGCTACCCTTGATTTCACGCCGGGCGTAGGCGGTCATACTGCGGATCATAGACATTCCCGTTTTTAAAGGAGAGATGGGGGGATTATAGCTTTCGGGGGCTTCTCAGGATAGGAATAAGCGTCCTTTATCCGTATAATGCGCAGCCACATTCGTTTCAAGCCGGAGATTTCATCATGCGTCCAGCAGGTCGTAGCGCCAATCAGGTGCGTCCCGTCACCCTGACCCGTAACTATACAAAACACGCAGAAGGCTCCGTACTGGTTGAGTTTGGTGACACCAAAGTGCTGTGCACCGCGTCCATCGAAGAGGGCGTTCCACGCTTCCTGAAAGGTCAGGGCCAGGGCTGGATCACTGCGGAATATGGCATGTTGCCGCGTGCAACCCATACCCGTAACGCCCGCGAAGCGGCAAAAGGCAAGCAGGGCGGCCGTACCATGGAAATCCAGCGTTTGATCGCACGTGCGCTGCGCGCCGCCGTTGATCTGAAAACACTGGGTGAATTTACCATTACTCTGGACTGCGACGTCATTCAGGCAGACGGTGGTACGCGTACGGCGTCGATTACCGGTGCATGTGTGGCGCTGGCTGATGCCCTGAATAAGCTGCTTGCAGCCGGTAAGCTGAAAACGAATCCGATGAAAGGGATGGTCGCGGCTGTTTCCGTGGGTATCGTTAACGGTGAAGCGCTTTGCGATCTGGAATACGTCGAAGATTCCGCTGCCGAGACTGACATGAACGTGGTGATGACTGAAGACGGTCGCATCATTGAGGTGCAGGGCACGGCAGAAGGTGAGCCGTTCACCCATGAAGAACTTCTTACCTTGCTGGCGTTGGCCCGAGGGGGAATTGAATCTATCGTAACGACGCAGAAGGCGGCGTTAGAAAATTGATTTTAAAGGCGACTGATGAGTCGCCTTTTTTTTGTTCGTACAAAAGCAAAAGTCGGAGGAGTAAGCCCATGAAATCCTGGCAGCGTGAGTTTATTGAGTTTGCGCTTAACAAGCAGGTCCTGAAATTTGGCGAGTTTACGCTGAAATCCGGGCGTAAGAGCCCCTATTTCTTCAACGCCGGACTGTTTAATACCGGGCGCGATCTGGCATTGTTAGGCCGTTTCTATGCCGAAGCGCTGGTGGACTCCGGCATTGATTTTGACCTGCTGTTTGGCCCGGCCTATAAAGGCATTCCGATTGCCACTACCACTGCGGTTGCGCTGGCGGAACACCACGACCGCGACGTACCGTACTGCTTTAACCGTAAAGAGGCTAAAACCCACGGTGAAGGCGGTAATCTGGTAGGCAGCGCGCTGCAGGGTCGCGTTATGCTGGTGGACGATGTGATCACCGCCGGTACCGCTATTCGCGAATCGATGGAGATTATTCAGGCCAACGGCGCTACGCTTGCTGGCGTGCTGATCTCTTTGGATCGTCAGGAACGCGGGCGTGGCGAAATCTCTGCTATCCAGGAAGTTGAGCGCGATTACGGCTGTAAAGTGACCTCAATCATCACCCTGAAAGACCTGATTGCGTATCTGGAAGAGAAGCCTGAGATGGCGGATCATCTGGCTGCGGTACGTGGGTATCGCGAAGCTTTCGGCGTGTAATATCAAGCCCGGTGGCGTTCTGCTTACCGGGCCTGAAGATTATTGCAGCTGTGCCGCCACTAACGGCCAACGGGCGTCAAAATCGTCCGTTGGACGGTATTTAAACTCGCTGCGTACAAAGCGGGAGAGCATGCCTTCGCAAAACGACAGGATCTGACTTGCCAGCAGCGTTTCATCGGTGCTGTAACCTTCACCCTCACGCATTTTTTTCTCGCGCAGTACCTGGCGCAGTTGTGCTTCAATACGCTCGAAGAGCTGGTTAATACGGCCCTGCAATCGGTCCTGCTCGAACATCAGCGCATGGCCAGTCAGGATACGGGTTAAGCCCGGATTGCGCTCACCAAAGCCCAGAATGAGCTGCACAATCAGACGCAAACGCGCAGTCGTGTCTTTTTCGTCTTTCAGAATCAGGTTGATGCGAGTGATCAGACTGTCTTCGATAAATTCGATCAGACTGTCAAACATCCGGGTTTTGCTCGGAAAATGACGATACAACGCCGCTTCAGACACGCCCACGGAGGCGGCCAGTTTTGCGGTGGTGATGCGTTGACTACCATCGCTGGATTCAAGCATCAGCGCCAGAGATTGAAGTATTTCTTCGCGACGGTTCCTTTTCGCGGTTTGTTTTTCTGCCATGTTACAAAATACCCCTGAAAATAAGCACTTGCCAGGCTGGCATCCACACAGCGACCGCAAACTGACGTTTGCGGTTTGTTATTGCATTATGGCGCTGTGGGATACGTGTCGGTCGGGCGGTTATTTGCGCCCGGAATGGCCGAAGCCGCCTTCGCCACGGTCGGTGGCGTCAAAGTCTTCCACCAGGTTAAATTCTGCCTGAACCACCGGTACAAAGACCATCTGTGCGATACGCTCGCCCGGTTCAATGGTGAAGCTGTCCTGACCACGGTTCCAGACGGAAACCATCAGTTGACCCTGGTAGTCAGAGTCGATCAGGCCGACCAGGTTACCCAGTACCACTCCATGCTTATGACCCAGACCAGAACGCGGCAGGATCACCGCTGCCAGCGACGGGTCAGCAATGTGGATTGCCAGGCCGGTTGGGATCAGGGTGGTTGCACCCGGAGCCAGCTCTACGGCGTCATCGAGACAGGCGCGCAGGTCAAGACCGGCAGAGCCGGAGGTGGCATAGGTTGGCAGCGCAAATTGCTTACCAACACGCGGGTCCAGAATCTTAACGTCGATTTTTTTCATCATAACGGGTAACGATCTCGTCCAGTAATTGTTGGCCCAGGAGTTCCTTGCGCTCAAGCGGTAAGACTTTATCTCCATCCTGCCAGAAAAGGTGCAGTGCGTTGCTGTCGCTGTTAAATCCTTGCGTGGCCAGCGATACGTCGTTCGCGCAAATCAAATCGAGGTTTTTGCGGGTACGTTTTTGCCGGGCATATTCTTCCACATTATTTGTTTCTGCGGCAAACCCAACAACGTAAGGACGATGGCTTTTCAGTGCGGCGACACCCGCAACAATGTCCGGATTTTTCACCATTTTTAGTGTTAATTCATCGCCTTGCTTTTTAATTTTTGACCCGGAAATGGTTTCGGCACGGTAATCTGCAACAGCCGCGCAGCCGATAAAAATCTGCTGGTTCTGCGCATGCGCCTGTACGGCGGCGTCCATCTCCAGGGCGGTGGTGACATCAATACGCTGCACAAATGGCGGTGTCGGTAACGAGACCGGGCCGCTCACCAGCGTGACCTTTGCACCGCGTTTTGCCGCCGCGGCAGCAATCGCAAAGCCCATTTTACCGGAGCTATGGTTGGTAATGTAACGCACCGGGTCCAGCGGCTCGCGCGTTGGGCCCGCGGTAATCATGATGTTGAGATGTTGCAGATCGTTGACAGGTGAAAAATGGCCGGCGGCCAGCTCAACGATGGTCAGCGGGTCAAGCATACGACCAGGACCCACATCACCACACGCCTGGCTACCGCTGTCCGGCCCCCAGATGAGCAGGCCGCGTGAGGCCAGCGTCGTCAGATTATGTTGGGTGGCGGCGTTGCGGTACATCTGCTGGTTCATCGCGGGGACGACGGCAACAGGTGCGGGCGTGGCCAGGCAAATGGTCGAGACCAGATCGTTTGCCATGCCGGCTGCTACGCGGGCAATTAAATCTGCTGTGGCGGGGGCAAGGATAACCAGGTCTGCCCATTTTCCCAGCTCAATATGGCCCATCGCGGCTTCGGCGGCCGGATCAAGGAGGCTGTCAGAGACGGGGTACCCTGAAACGGCCTGCAGGCTCAGAGGCGTGATAAAGGCTTTGCCACCTTCCGTTATCGCGACCCGCACATCCGCCCCGCGCTCGCGCAAACGACGCACCAGCTCTGGCGCTTTATAGGCAGCGATACCGCCGCTCACGCCAAGAACGATTTTTTTACCGGCCAGGCTCATCATGATTCTTTCCTGTTGGGTTTCACCAGAGAGCGGGCATTTTATCACAATCCCAAAAAGGGGGTGATTTTGTCCTTCGGTCAGTTTGCGAGGCGTTACGCAGGAATGAAAAGTGGGCGTCGAGCGCCGGGGGTGGCTGTGGCAGCATGATGGCAAACCGAAGGAGACAGGCATGGAAGAGACTGAACTGCTGCTACCGCGTGAAAAAATGCTGCGCTATGGCGTCACGTTGTTAAAGGACGACGAGTTGCTGGCACTCTTTTTACGCACCGGAACGCCCGGCAAAACGGTATTTACGCTGGCAAAAGAGCTTATCGACCATTTTGGTTCGCTGTATGGCTTATTGACGGCGGATCTGACGGAATTCAGGCACGTCGAAGGAATTGGCGTGGCGAAGTTCGCCCAACTGAGGGGGATTGCTGAACTGGCCCGCCGTTTTTACGACGTCCGTATGGAAGAGGAAGATCCCATACTCACCCCGGATATGACACGCGTATTTCTCCAGAGCCAGTTATCAGATTTGGAGCGCGAGATCTTTATGGTGATCTTTCTTGATAACAGGAACCGGGTACTAAAACATAGCCGTCTTTTTTCCGGAACACTGAGCCACGTTGAAGTTCATCCACGAGAAATTGTGCGGGAAGCGATAAAAGTGAATGCAGCCGGCGTGATACTCGCGCATAATCACCCCTCTGGCTGTGCAGAACCAAGCAGAGCTGACAAAGAGATGACCGAACGCATTATCAAATGCTGTCAATTCATGGACATTCGTGTGCTCGACCATCTGATAATTGGTCGCGGCGAGTACATTTCTTTTGCAGAACATGGCTGGATTTAGGCTATTTCTCGCGATCCATCGGGATCTTTGTCTGTTCGGGACTTGAGCACACCGCCGAGTCAGCGTATACTACGCCACCTTTGAGAATCTCGGGTTTGGCATTTGGGCCTGGCAATCGAGAGTTCCATAGAACTATGCGATGACCGGGCTGTAAAGCCTGACGAGGCGCCGATACCCCATACGAAGCTCGAGCTAATTTGATTTTTGGAGAATAGACATGTCCCGAGTCTGCCAAGTTACTGGCAAGCGTCCGGTGACCGGTAACAACCGTTCCCACGCACTGAACGCGACTAAACGCCGTTTCCTGCCGAACCTGCACTCTCACCGTTTCTGGGTTGAGAGCGAGAAGCGTTTTGTCACCCTGCGCGTATCTGCTAAAGGTATGCGTGTAATCGATAAGAAAGGCATTGATACAGTTCTGTCCGAACTGCGTGCCCGTGGCGAAAAGTACTAAGTACTTAAAGAGGAAATAAATCATGGCTAAAGGTATTCGCGAGAAAATCAAGCTGGTTTCTTCTGCTGGTACAGGTCACTTCTACACCACCACGAAGAACAAACGTACTAAGCCGGAAAAACTGGAACTGAAAAAATTCGATCCAGTTGTACGCCAGCACGTACTGTACAAAGAAGCTAAAATCAAATAATTTTAGCCTCCTTGTATTGAAAAACCCCGCAACTGCGGGGTTTTTTGCATTCTGCATCTTACTCCGGAGGAACCATGCCTGAATTACCTGAGGTAGAGACCAGCCGCCGCGGTATTGAGCCGCATCTGGTCGGCGCGACTATTCTTCATGCTATCGTTCGCAACGGTCGCCTGCGTTGGCCGGTGTCCGATGAAATCCATGCGTTAAGCGATAAACCGATTCTCAGCGTCCAGCGTCGCGCCAAATATCTGCTGCTGGAGCTGCCCGACGGCTGGATTATCATCCATCTCGGTATGTCTGGTAGTCTGCGCATCCTTACCGAAGAACTGCCCGCGGAAAAGCATGACCATGTCGATCTGGTGATGAGCAACGGTAAAGTGCTGCGTTACACCGACCCACGACGCTTTGGCGCATGGCTGTGGACCAAAGAGCTTGAAGGACACAGCGTTCTGGCGCATCTGGGGCCAGAGCCGCTTGCTGAGGCGTTTAACGCGGAATACCTGAAAACGAAGTGTGCAAAGAAGAAAACCCCGATCAAACCGTGGCTGATGGACAATAAGCTGGTGGTGGGAGTAGGGAATATTTATGCCAGCGAATCGCTGTTTGCCGCCGGGATCCATCCCGATCGGCTGGCCTCGTCGCTGTCATCCCAGGAGTGTGAACTGCTGGTCCGGGTGATTAAAGCGGTGCTGTTGCGTTCTATTGAGCAAGGGGGGACCACCCTGAAGGACTTCCTGCAGAGCGACGGTAAACCCGGCTATTTTGCCCAGGAGCTGCAGGTATATGGCCGTAAGGGTGAGCCGTGCAGAGTCTGTGGGACACCGATTATTGCAACGAAGCACGCCCAGCGCGCCACGTTCTATTGCCGTCAGTGCCAGAAATAGGGCTACTTTAATTTTTCCATCAACGCCTGATGGACGTTAGCCGGCAGGAAATGGGTCACGTCACCGTGATGACGCGCCACCTCTTTGACCAGCGAGGAAGAGATAAACGACCACTCTTTGGAGGGCATCAGGAACACGCTCTCCAGCTCTGGCATCAGGTGGCGGTTCATGTGTGCCAGCTGCATTTCGTATTCGAAGTCAGCCACCGCGCGTAACCCGCGGATCAAAATGTTAGCCTGCCGGGCACGGGCGAAGTTGGCCATCAGATCGCTGAAGCCCACCACCTCGACGTTTGGCAGATGTGAGATAGCGTCAGTGGCAAGTGCAACGCGCTCATTGAGATCGAACATGGGTTTCTTACTGGGGCTGGCGGCGATCGCCAGAATCACCTTATCAAACATGCATGCCGCACGGGTAATGATGTCAAGATGACCGTTGGTGATGGGATCAAAGGTACCCGGATAAATCGCTTTTGTGCTCATGGCTCACGTTTTCTCTGAGTAGCCGCGGCAAAGCGCCCACAGCTCGGTGTATTTGTTGAAAGTATACTGGGCATTCACCACCGCCAGTAACCACCCCTGTTTACCGTCCAGCACGCCGCCTCGCAGCAGCAGTGTTTTCAGAAATGCCCCCAGAGTGTGGGTGAAAATGCCGGTCAGCGTGGCCTTCTTGCCGCGCAGGTGGCGCTCCTGTGCCCATGCGGTGGCATAGTTAAGCTGTTTGCGCTGGAAGCTGGCGAAATCCCGGCAGGTCAGATGCAGCAGATCGCCTGTCAGAGGAATGACGGGGGCACTGTCGCATGCCAGGGATTCATGGACCAGATTATCGTTGTACTGATATCGCTCACGCTCGTAGAGGCGCATTACGCGGTCTGGATACCAGCCGCTGTGGCGCATAAAACGGCCAAGGAAATAGTTGCGACGTGCAATGCTGTATACCGCGCCAGGCTGAGGTGCTGTCAGCACCGCCTGAATGGCCTGGCGGAGCTCAGGTGTGATGCGCTCGTCAGTGTCCAGCATCAGCACGTAATCGCCAGTAGCATAGCGCTGCGCGCGCTGTCGCTGGATGCCGTAGCCTTGCCAGTCGGTATCGATAAAGACCTTTGCACCCGCGGCACGGGCGACATCCACCGTGTTGTCCTCGCTGCCGGAGTCGAGAAGGACAATTTCGTCAGCCCAGGCGACGGAGGCCAGGCAGTCCGGAAGCAGGTCGGCGGCGTTTTTGGCGATCATCACGACCGACAGACGCGTTGACATTAGTGGCTCCGCTGAGGCAGATAAGGTTGCAGAAGTTGCAGCAGACGAGTGAGTGCGCCCTGGTTCTGATGCAGCACTTCGACAGCATGGCGACCATACCAGAGGCGGTAGTCTTCGTCGGTCAGAAGGGTTGAGACCTCTTTGACCACCGAGTCCGCGTCGGTCACGGTAATTAACCCGTCGGCTTGCTGCAATTTAGCGCAGATATCTTTGAAGTTAAACGTGTGTGGACCCATCAGCACCGGAATGGCGTGTGCGGCCGGCTCAAGCGGATTATGGCCGCCGCGCTCCACAAGGCTTCCGCCGACAAAAGCCAGATCGGCAATGCCGTAAAGCAGCATCAGCTCGCCCATTGTATCGCCAATCACCACCTGAGTGCTGCCGGAGGGGATCTCACCGCTGCTGCGCAGGGTAAAGCTGAAGCCGCCTTTCTGCACCATCTCACGCGCATCTTTAAAACGTTCGGGGTGACGGGGGACCAGAATCAGCAGCAAATCGGGGAATTTTTCCAGCAGCTTACGATGGGCCTGCAGGATAATGGCTTCTTCGCCGTCATGGGTGCTGGTTGCAATCCACACCTGACGACGCGGTGCCCACTGGCGACGTAGCGTAATCGCACGGGCGGCGAGTTCAGGCGTGACGGAGATATCGAACTTAAGGCTACCCGTCACCGCAAGCTGGTTGCGCTTCAGGCCCAGAGCGAGAAAGCGCGCCGCGTCTTCTTCGTTCTGCGCGGCAATCAGTGTAATTCGGCTGAGCAGGCGGCGCATAAATTTACCTAACTTGCCGTAACCTTTCGCCGAGCGCTCTGAAAGGCGCGCGTTGGCAATCACCAGCGGAATTTTACGGGCATGCAGGGCGGAAATCATATTTGGCCACAGCTCGGTTTCCATGACGATCACCAGTTTCGGGCGAACGGTATTCAGGAAGCGGTTCATGGCGCAAGGCAGGTCGTAAGGCAAATAGACGTGTTGAACGTCTTTACCGAACGCCGATAATGCGCGTTCAGATCCCGTCGGCGTCATGGTCGTGACCGTGATCGGCAGTGACGGATAGCGGTGACGAAGGGCGCGAACCAGCGGGATCGCCGCCAGCGTTTCGCCCACAGAAACGGAATGCAGCAAAATACCGTCCGGCACGACTTTATTGCGGCAGTAACCATAGCGTTCAGCCCAGCGTTTACGATACGCAGGCGCTTTACGGCTACGAAGCAACAGTCGCAGCCACACCAGTGGCTGGATGATGTAGAGCAGGGCGGTATACAACAATTCCAAGCGATTATCCGTTTTTTAGTTTCGGCGGGGAAATTCTAAGCATTTAAGCCGGGTAAAGCTATCTCTTATGCCAGATACCGTTTTAAACGGAAGTAGCGTCGGCCCAGGCGCCAGCGCAAACGGGGGCTTTTGGCACTTTTCCAGATAAGCCTCCAGATACCCGTGTCGAAGAACTCTTTTATTATCATCGACTTCTTCTGCACATC
Organism: Enterobacter sp. 200527-13; assembly: GCF_027924865.1. Lineage (NCBI taxonomy): Bacteria > Pseudomonadati > Pseudomonadota > Gammaproteobacteria > Enterobacterales > Enterobacteriaceae > Enterobacter > Enterobacter sp. 200527-13. The sequence continues at coordinate 102,125 of NZ_BSCM01000005.1, read as the reverse complement.
CTTCATATTGTCGAAGGTATGAATGATCCCAAGCCCCTCTTTGGCGATTTGCCAGTGGCAGGCGGGGATATCTTTCACTTTTTCCGGGTAACGCTGGTTGATGGCATCCAGCATCTGCAGAATTTTCATGTAATGGCGCGCCGAGCGAATCAGCGTGTCATCATTGTCCGGCATATGGGAAACCGATGCGGAGTGAATGTAATAGTCGTAAAAACGTTCACTGGTGTACTGCACGCGGTCAGCTGCGAGCAAGACTTCGGTAGTCCACGGGATATCCTGATGACGCAGGCCGGGCTCAAAACGAAAACCGTTCTGACGAATAAAGTCGTGGCGATAGATATTCAGCCAGGTCACATGCAGAAACTTGCGTGAGTCGAGCGCTTTTTTTAACCAGGCCGCACCGGTCATGACGTCTGTCGAGGCCAGCTTGTCTTCCGGGAAAATCGGCCGTGAAGGCTTCTTATTGTTTTCCCAGACGTAGTTTCCGTTGCAGGTGGCGACATCCAGATTCTGTGTGACGGCCATATCAAGCAAGCGCTGATACATGCCGGGCTTAAAGACATCATCAATATCCGGGAAAGAGAGATATTGGCCGGTAGCGACGGCCAGACCGGTATTGCGCGCAATGGATACACCCTGATTTTCCTGTTCGATAACCTGCATTTGTGGCAGTTTTTCACGCCAGGTTTCGACTATCTGCATCGAACTGTCCGTGGAGCCATCATTGACGATGATGACTTCCATACTGTCGATCCGTTGATTCGCAAGGCAGGTAAAGAACTGATCCAGGAAAGCTTCGCCGTTATAAACGGCAACCACTACGCTTAATAATGGCGCTGAATTTTGCATAAGAAACCTGATTATTATTGATTGTCTACCAACGCAACATATTGCTGGCAAATGGCATTTATCCCGAACGACGCGATCGTTGCGCTATCAACGACAGGCGGGGAGGTATAGAGATCGGCCAGTGTTTTCGCCAGTGATTCATCATTCATCTCCGACAGCCCGCGCGCCAGCGTACCCGTGAGGATTTCAGCAGGCCCGCCAGGACAGTTCGTACTGACAGGCGGCGTCTGGCAGATGATGGATTCTACCAGTACGTTACCAAAACCTTCACAGTCAGAACTTAACACTAAAAGCCGTGCGCCTTTAATCCACGGATAAGGGTTGGACTCGAAGGGGCGGAAAATAACCTTGTCTTCGATCCCGAGTTCTTTCGCTAACTGTTTAAGCTGTTGAATTTTGGTGTCAGAACCGTTGCCCATCATCACCAGCGATGCGTCTATTTTGCTCTGCGCATAGGCACGCAGAAGGCGGTCGTGGCGTTTATGTTCATGAAAACGACCCACGTGAATAATGTAATCCTGCCCCTGCATCTCAAAAGGCGCATCCGCCAGACGCTGGATTTCAGGAATATCAAAGGGATTATGGATAACCGCTTTGCGACGAAGGTCGATGGACAGCGTCTCTGAGAGATCTTTCAGCACGGCGGCGGAGACGGCGACAACGTTTCGGTTTTCGTAGGTATGACGAATTTTGTAATGCTTAAACCAGCGTGAAAGGCCGTGGCGATGACGCAGGTAGGAGAATGAGAACATGCCATGCACGCAGAACCAGACCTTATCGCGATCCAGCGCACGACTGTGCGCCACAATACGATCGGTTTTATGCAGGTGCGAGAATATGACGTCGAACTTCCCGCTGCGCTCAGCCTGTTCAATGGCATTGTCCAGCAGCTGCGCCCGGCGCGGGATCTCGGTGAGCTTTCTCCAGGGCTTTTTACACGTATCCTGAATGACCTGATAATCAATGCCTGCCGGGATGGCGTAGTCGCACACCTTTCGCAGGGAGAAAAGGGAGACCTGATGCCCCATTTCTATCAATCCGCTGGAGAGGGTGAGAACCGTTTTTTCGGCTCCTCCACCGGGCAAACCATCAATAATCATTAGGATGCGCATTTTTAATCCAGTAATTTTTGATAAAGCGAAATAAGCTGACTTGATAATTTTTCTGGGGTCGCTTCTTTTACGCGCTCACGCGCTGCCCGCCCCATATCGTTATTCTTATCCAAAGATGGAAGGGTCATGACTGCCTCCTTCAATCTGCTGATATCAAGTGCATCACAGTAAAAGCCATTCTGACCTTGCTCAATAAACTCTGCACCACCGCAACTCACTGAAGTAATGACGGGCAAACCGCAGGCCATCGCTTCAAGAATGACGTTTGGAAAAGGATCATACAGCGTTGGCAGCAGTAATCCATCGGATACCTGGTAAAATGGCAGTGTCTCTTTTTGCATCCCCAGGAAGCGAATTTGCCCCTCACAGCCCAATGAACGGGCAAGGTCACGGTAACGACTTTCTGCTTTATCCTGTCCAACCACAATCAGCCACGCGGGTGTGCCCGCAATAGCGCGGATAGCGCTGGCCAGCCCCTTACGTTCAAAACCTGACCCGACGAAACACAACACCACGGCATCGAGAGGCAATCCGAGCTGCTGACGCAGTGCAGCGCGCTGTCCTTTGGTTGCCGGAACGAAGCGGCTGGAATCTATTGAATTATAAATCACATGTATCTTTTTTGCGTCAATATCAAAGTCTTCGATGATTTCGCGTTTGATCATCTCCGCATTGCAGATAACGGCTTTCAATTCAGGAGCCTGATACATTTCACGTTCGGCGTGCATGACGTAGCGATGGTAGCGATCGTGCATCAGAAGTTGTGCACGCCAGGCAGGCAGAATGCGCGCACGCTGCAGCAGCCAACGCCGGTGCACGCCATCCCCTGCGCGGTAAATATCGCAGCCAGGAATACGCTCGTGGCTCTGCACAATGTCAAACTGCTGCTGTTCCCACAGCGCACGCGCAGCATGTGCAAACCCGCGTTCGCGACTGATTCGACCCCATTTACGTGGGTCGCAAATATGGATATGCCAGTCGTCCTGCTTCTCCCCCTGCCACTCACGCGTGATGACGTTGAGCTCCAGGTTTTGGTTGCTCAGTGCGGTAAGTGCCCGGGAAACGAAGCGTTCCGCCCCGCCATCAGGACGGTATTTTTGGCGAACAATCGCCAGACGATGGTGTTTCATTACAGGTATCTCCTGGCGGCGGAGACCACGACATCAACGGGAATGGCGTCGAGATAGCGTTCAGTTGTTTTGGTATCAATGGCGTCCGGGTCGGGAAGTGGGCCAAATTCGCCAGCCCAGATGACTTCACCGTTGACCTGCCATGGCGACCAGAACACCCGTTTTGACGGGCCGAAGAGAGCAATGCACGGCGTCTGAAGCGCGGCGGCCATGTGCATCGGAACGGAATCGACGCCAATAAAGAGGCGCGCATGATCGATAAGTGATGCCAGCTGGCGCAACGTGAGTTGACCGGCCAGTGAGACTACGCCCGTTTTTGGCGCCGCGGCGAGAATGCGGTCTATCATCGCCAGCTCTTTTTTATCCGGGCCTGCGGTGAGAACCACAGTGTGGCCATCCTGCTGGAGTGCCGTGATGGTTTGCGCCATCTTGCCTTCGTCCCAGCACTTAAAGAACCAGCGTGACGTTGGCTGGATCACCACGTAGTTATCAGCCACACCCTGTTGTGTCAGTAGCTGGCGCGCACGATCCCAGTCCTCTGCGCGGTAGGCCATAGTGACGTCTGGCTGAGCCGGGGCGGGCAACGGTGAAAGAATAGAAAGATTTTGCTCAACGGTATGGAGAGACGGGTGATTGGTGACCGAAACCAAATCGGTATGACAAAAACGCCAGAACGCGTTTTTTCGCTTGTTAAACGCGAACCCAAGGCGTACTGGCGCGCCGGTGAAACGGGTGACAATGGCGCTGCGCCACTGATCGGCGAGGTTAATCACCAGATGATAACGCTGCGCTCTTAAGGCACAGAGTAACTGCCACTCTTTTTGCAGATGTTTCAGGGTGCCGAGCTGCTTCCATTTACGATCTATACCGTAGATGGTGCCGATCGCCGGATGCGCGGCGAGCATATCGCGTGTCTCTTCATAAAGAAGAACATCGATTTGCGCCGTGGGCCATTTTTGACGTAACGAATTAATGACCGGAGTTGTGAGTAACATGTCGCCATGATGTCGAAGTTTGATAAGTAAAATACGTAAATCAGGCGTGTCGAGTAGGTTAATCATCATCATCTTATCAGCGGTATACTGTCAGCAATTCTAATAGACCTGATGGCGACTTGCACTCTTTCTCCATAATGTCAGGAATTTCCCTGGAAGGGTTTACTCCTGCTTCGCAGAGTGCGTAACATAGCCCTCACTCTTACGTCTTACGGACTCATTATGAAAAAACCAGCGTTTATCATCACCATTGATACAGAAGGCGATAATCTCTGGCAAAACCACCGTGTTATCAAAACGGAAAACGCACGTTACCTGGCACGATTTCAGGCGCTATGCGAGCGTTTTGGTTTTAAGCCGGTCTGGCTGACCAACTATGAGATGGCGATCGAACCGGTTTTCATTGAGTTCGCAAAAGATGTGATTGCCCGCGGCCAGGGCGAGGTTGGCATGCATCTTCATGCGTGGAACAGCCCACCTGAACATGACCTCACCGGTGATGACTGGCGCTGGCAACCTTATCTGATTGAGTTTTCAGATGAAATTATGCGCGAGAAAGTGCTTTTTATGACGCACTTACTGGAAGAGACCTTCCAGACCAAAATGCTGAGCCACCGTGCCGGGCGTTGGGCGTTTGATCGTCGCTACGCAAACTTGCTGATAGAGCTGGGTTATCAGGTTGACTGTTCCGTCACCCCACGGGTGAACTGGCGAAATGCCAAAGGGGCACCGCAGGGTCACGGAGGAACGAATTACCAGCATTTCCCTGACCATGCCTACTTTATCGATACAGAGGATATTTCCCGCCCGGGAAAGAGCCCTCTGCTCGAAGTGCCGATGAGTATTCAGTATAAACACCCGGCCTGGCTGAACACCGTTAAACAGGGCTACGATCGGCTGCGTGGGAAATATCGTTCCCCGTCAGTTAACTGGCTGCGTCCGTCCGGTGGAAATGCGTCTGAGATGATTAAGGTCGCACAACAGTGCTTGTCGCAGGGCAATGATTATGTGGAGTTTATGCTCCATTCTTCAGAATTTATGCCCGGCGGAAGTCCTACGTTCAAAGATGATGCGGCCATTGAAGGGTTGTACCAGGATTTGGAACAGTTGTTTACATGGCTGTCGGACAAGACGGTGGGGATGACGCTGGCGGAGTTTTATCAACACCAGAAATAATAATGCCCGCCAGGCGGGCATTATTTATCATCGTTGTTTTGTCTGAGAGAAAGGTGTACTCAGAGCAAACAGGATCATAAAGAATATCAATGCCTCTGAACTCAACAATATGACGTCTGTCAGGCCATAGAGCAATAATAGAAGCATGGCAGTCAATAGCAGACCATTTTTGTTTCTGATGGCGTAGCCCATCATCGACACGAAGAAAAAGAGCAGTATTGCCAGGCCAGGTATTCCTTGTAATGAATACTTTTCAATGAATTCATTGTGTAGATGCACTTTGATGTAAACGAGAGCCGTTGCGAGATGCGGATGCCCATTTTGAATATATTTTTTTGTCCATGTTTCTCTCTCTTCGACTGACTGACCTAACGGATGCGCCAGACCATTTTGAATACCGATAGTCCACATGGAAAAACGTGCGCCGAGAGAAGTGCGATCGTAACCTTTCTGATATTTATCGACTTCGATTTGCGTTTGCATAATCTTAGGTGAAATCAGAGGCTTGTAGCTTACGACTACAATACCCGCCACAATACATAAAAAGATCAGAGTCGATTTCAGATGAATTCTTCTGAAATGATAAAGCGTCATGACGATAGCAAGAAGTAAATAGAGCCCCATTGCAGCACGCGTTCCGGTTAAAAGAATAACAAAGAACGATACCAAAATGGTAAAACCGGCCAGAACATAGAGCTTTACATTTTTCTGAAGGTAAAGGCTGTACACAAAGGCAAGTGACAGCACGGAGTAAACATAGGCAGAGACCGTGGCTCGATTGATTGCCATTTCAACACGAGCCATACCTTGCGATGCCTGCCACAATCCATAACCGGTTGCGAGAGCAAATCCTGTCGCAGTCGCTAAAAGAAAATATTTCTTAAAGTTTTCTCTGTCGATATAATCTTTAAAACGGTCAATATAGAAAACGAGAATACTCGCCAAAAGTAATTTTTTACTTGCACCGAGATAATCGCTGTACATGTTTAAGCCTTCGCTATGGTACTCGTAGACCATATACCAGACAAAATTCAGTAATCCAATAAGAAGTATGGGTAGTGCTATTGAGAATGGTTTTAGCGTAATTTTTTTATATTCAAACGCTAAACCGAGAATAGCGATATAAATTGCAATATAGAAAAACTCACGTTGCTTCCCTGAATTGACTAATGCAAGCATCAAAGAGATGAAGCTCAGAAAAAGTGTCAGTTGATAAAGTCGAAGTTTTATTTTTTCCATAATGCCTCAATAACCCTTTTCTTATAACTAAACCGAATATGTGTGTCCATAAAGAACGAAATCGAATAAAGCTGGCTCACCCGATCTTTTACCAGATTTAAGTGTGGCGTCGAGAGATACTTTTTATGGTTACTGTATATATCAAACCAGTGACAATTGATGAGATGTTTAAAACTGCGCGGGAAGGTTTCTTCCATGCGAAGCGTGCAATCAACAAGTGAAGAGACTTTGCTGGCATCAAGTTCGCTGGATAAGCTTCCATGACGTTTGATGTAATAATAATGCCCCTGACGCTGATAAAATATTTTATGCGCTTGCATAATCATTCCGGGGAACACAGCGAAATCTTCGTAACAGACCATCGAAGGTATAGGGTTAGCTTTATATAGGTCTTTGTGAATAAATTGGCCGATCAGATGTGCCTGAAAGTCTTTATGTCGCAAAAAACGGGAGGTCGCGTCTTGTTGTGAGATTGCCACAGGGTCGAAACCCTGCCAGGTTGAGGTGATCTTTTGAATATCACGAATTTCACGTAAGCGCGTCAGTAGCATATCTGGACGCTGTGCTTGCAGAAAATCCACGGCATCCTGAATGCTGCCCGGTTTTAGCCGGTCATCGCTGTCCAGCATCGTAATATAGTCCCCTGATGCCAGCGTAACAGCACTGTTTCGGACCCGACCCACGTTACGGTAATCCACACATCGCGTTGTTGCATGAGGTAATTTTGGTAACCACGCTTCAATAATATCCTGTGTGCCATCATCTGAGCTGTCATTAAAGATGATGATCTCAACAGCATCGCCTGCACTCCCAATCGCATTCTGCAGGCTTTCTAAAGTGGCATGAAGGGTATCTTCGGCATTATGCGCGGCAATAATGATGCTTAGAAAAGCCATAAAAATTAGTTTCCCTGGGCATCAGTGAGAGATGTGATTGTGTTAGCTTTTGGTAATTCGCGAATAAAATCTTTAAGCTCACGTAGTGATTTGTCTGTCACAGCGAAAAGTTCTTCCCGCTCTTGAGAGAAATAATATCGTGTTTCAAACACATACGAGCAAATATGCGCATCATTCCCAATCAGCAATACTTTGCCAAGCGGACGTTGTTCATAATGGCAGCAAGGGCCAAACAGCAACACCACCGGGACGCCCACCGCATCGGCAATGTAGATATTCCCTGAATCTGACGCAATATAACAATCCATTTTGGATATCGCCCACGGCAGTTCTTCGAGCGATATTTTGCCAATGAGGTTGATAAAATTGGGAATTTCACCGTAAGTGCGGGTGATGTCATCCATCCACGGCTGTTCGTTCGGTGCGCCAAAAACATAAAACTCGCAGGGCAGGTCGGCAAGATGATCGACAATACGTTTCCAGATTGCCGGGGGAACCGTCTTTGCTTTGTTACCGGCAGAAATGCTGATACCAATTCGGATAACCCCGGGTTTATCGAGAATTTGCGGGTAAACCGCAGGCTTGAACAGGGGCTTTGTGGCGTGCTTGGGTGCGTCCTGCCAGGTGAGCGCGCGATCGGCGAGCTTGAGATAGTTAGTGACGGACAGCGTCTTTTTGCCATGCTCAACGGTACCATCAGCCGTGGCATAAAAAATTCCGTGATACCACCTGCGCGTATAAGTGCTTAAAAATTTTTTGTTTTTTGCATTACAGGCTGAGGCGAAAAAGAGATTCACACTGTTGGGCTGCAGCAGATAGACATTGTCGTAGCGATTCATGATCCGGCAGGCGAAGCAGAGCTTACGCCACAGGTTGCGCTTTTGCTGCTCCACAAAAAAGATCTCTTCGATACTGTCGTCATGCTGAGCCAATGCGTTAACGCTGCGGCTGATCAGCACATCGCTTTTTTGCAGATACGCCAGTAGAGGCGTTGCATTGATAAAGTCACCGATTTTGGCTGTCTGAATGACAAGGTTTCTGCCCGTGTCTTTGCGAAACAGCTTCCGGATGAGTTTCACCGGAAAAAGTAAAATCAGCAGAAATACATAACTCATGGGTTAAATATCCCTGTTAGAAAGCCGATGGCTGCCCTGTAAAAACGAAAAAATCGCATCTGCGGTAATGTCTCTCATCTGCTGCGTCGGACTGACCATTTGATGCTGGTTTTTACCGTACCCCCCGATCAGCCCCGGGTCGGTCGGACCGAAAAGGGTGATATTGGGGCGGTCCAGCGCTGCGGTTAAATGGCTTAATCCGGTATCCACGGATACGACGGCGCTGGCGCCTGCCAGTTGCGCGGCAACCTGAGCCAGCGTGAGTTTAGGTAACACTTCCACATTTGAAAAACCCGCGGCCAAACGCTCTGCGCGTTGCCTTTCGTGTTCTGCGCCCCACGGGAGTTTAATATGGATGCCGGTCGGTTGCATTAGCTCAATGAGTCTTCGCCAGTGTGATTCCGGCCAGTGCTTATCATCGCGCGTTGTGGCATGCAGAAAGACCAGATAGGGCGGTGTGTGCGTCTTCGCATCGCGCAAAAAATGCTGCGCAATAGCGTAATCACCCTGCGTGTCCGGTTTTGCATAGCCGAGGCTTTTCGCAAACAGCTCACGGGTGCGCTCCACGGCGTGCTGCTGTTTCGCGATATGGTGGCGGCGATTATAGAACAGGCTCGCCAGCGGCTCGCGGGCGGTTTGCCAGTCCATACCGTGCTTAACGCCGTGCGCCAGACGCGTGACCAGCGCGGCGCTTTTGACCAGACCCTGTGCGTCAATAATGGCATCGTAACGCTGCGCTTGCACCGCATCACGGAAGGCTTGACGTTCAGCCTTAATCGGTGCCGAGAACCACGCTTTACGCCAGCGGCGGATAGCAACCGGGATCACGCGGTCTACTGCTTCATGCCAGGTGGGGATCTGTGCGAAGCCCTCCTCCACCACCCAGTCAAAACGAATGTCGGGAATGGCCTGCATGGCGTCGGTGAGCGACGGCAGAGTATGCAGGACATCGCCCATGGAAGAGGTTTTAACGATCAATACCCGCATCCGTTATCCTTCTTCACTCAACAGCAGCTCGTTGAGCTCTTCAAGGACACGCTCGGGCGTGATGTCGATCAGGCTCTGGTGATAGCCTTCAGCCGCATCGCCTTTTCGCACCTTGTGATAACCGCTGATCAGACGTATGACGCGCGCTTTATGAGAAAGCGGTGGCGTAAAGTCAGGGCTGCTTGGGCCATACAGAGCAACCAGCGGCCGGTTGAGCGCAGCGGCGACGTGCATCAGGCCTGAGTCGTTGGTGACGACGGCTTTACAGGCGGCAAGTAAAACTACCGCCTGTTCCAGCTGGGTTTCCCCTGCCAGATTACGGCACCATGCCTGCTGTTCTGTATTCAGCGAAGCCAGAATTTCGTTACCCGCCTCGTGGTCTTTCGCCGAGCCAAATAACACGACCTGATTACCTTCATCGATCAGCTGTTTTGCCAGCTCAGCGTAATGATAATGCGGCCAGCGTTTTGCCGGGCCGAACTCTGCTCCGGGGCAGAAACCGATCATGGGGCGTTCTGATGAAATTCCAAACGCGTTGCAGGTGTGGGATTTCTCACCGTCGTTGACCTGGAGCTGGGGCCAGAGCAGCGGTTGCGGCAGATCTTTTGCGCTGCGCATCACGCCTTTGTCATAGGCCAGCGCGACGTAGCGCTCGACCATAAGTGGCCAGGCGTCTTTATCAAGCACGCGCGCGTCGTTCAGCAGACCGTAGCGCATTTCTCCACGCCAGCCGGTGCGATGGGGGACGCCCGCAAAGAAGGGTACCAGGGCGGATTTAAAGGAGTTAGGCAGGACATAGGCGCGGTCATAGCGCTTTTCGCGAAGGCTATGGCCGAGCTTGCGACGTTCACCAATTTCCAGCGCGCCGTGGCCGAGCGGCATTGGGATCGCCTCGTTAACTTCCGGCATACGCGATAACAACGGACGGCACCAGGCAGGTGCCATCACGTCAATTATCGCCTGGGGATAACGCGCCTTGAGCGTGCGATAGAGACTTTGCGACATCATCATGTCGCCCACCCATGACGGGCCGATCACCAGAATTTTCATACTTACGCGTCGCGGTTCAGCCAGGCCATATATTCCGTTACGCCTTCGGCAACGGTCTTGAACGGTTTGTCGTAACCCGCCGCACGCAGGTTGGTCAAATCCGCCTGCGTGAAGGCCTGGTAACGACCTTTCAGTTTGTCCGGGAACGGAATGTATTCAATGCTGTCTTTTTTGTGGTACGCCAGGGTGGCGTCTGCCACGGCCTGGAAGGATTCCGCACGGCCTGTCCCCAGGTTAAAGATACCGGAGACGCCGTTTTCCCAGAACCACAGGTTCACTGCCGCCACGTCGCCTACGTAGACGAAGTCACGCTTGAAGCCGTCACTGCCTTCAAACAGTTTCGGGCTTTCGCCATTGTTCAGCTGCGTGTTCAGGTGGAACGCGACGCTCGCCATGCTCCCTTTGTGGCCTTCGCGCGGTCCGTACACGTTGAAGTAACGGAAACCCACAATCTGGGAATTGGCTTCAGGCAGAACCTGACGCACGTATTCATCGAACAGGAATTTGGAGTAGCCATAGACGTTCAGCGGCTGCTCATATTCGCGGGATTCGATGAAGTCTGACGTACGGCCACCGTAGGTTGCTGCAGAAGAGGCGTACAGGAACGGAATTTCACGCTCCAGGCAGTAATGCAGGATCTCTTTGGAGTACTGATAGTTATTGTCCATCATATACTTGCCATCCCACTCGGTGGTGGAAGAGCATGCACCTTCGTGGAAGATGGCTTCGATCTCGCCGAACTCTTCACCTGCCATAATCTGGATAAGGAAGTCTTCTTTATCCATATAGTCAGCGATGTTCAGATCCACCAGGTTTACAAACTTGGTGCCGTCTTTCAGGTTGTCCACCACCAGAATGTCGGTGATGCCTTTGTCATTGAGGGCCTTAACAATGTTGCTGCCGATAAAGCCCGCGCCGCCGGTAACGATGATCATAACTGTAACCTTTGAAGTGTGGAGTCCGGGGACAATCCCGGACGCTAATGTTCTTATCATATCATTAGTATGGCTGCCCTTCAGCCATTCACCGACATAGCGCAAGGGTACACGTGATTTATGCTGCAAAAACGAGAAGAGATAATGTGTCATCTCGTCATGGCGGCCAGGGTTGGGTAATATGTGCCAAAATTTGCCGAGTCTGGAGAATTGCAATGCGTGGTGATTTTTACAAACAGTTAAACAGCGACCTCGACACCGCACGTGCGGAAGGGTTGTTCAAAGAAGAGCGTATTATCACGTCTGCTCAGCAGGCGGACATCACCGTTGCCGATGGCAGCCATGTGATCAACTTTTGTGCGAACAACTACTTAGGTCTTGCGAATCACCCTGAGCTGATTGCCGCGGCAAAACAAGGCATGGACACCCACGGTTTCGGTATGGCCTCCGTACGCTTTATCTGCGGTACGCAGGACAGCCATAAGCAGCTTGAGAAAAAGCTGGCGGACTTCCTGGGGATGGAAGATGCGATCCTGTACTCCTCGTGCTTCGACGCCAACGGTGGTCTGTTTGAGACGCTGCTCGGCGCAGAAGATGCCATTATCTCCGACGCCCTGAACCACGCCTCTATCATTGACGGTGTGCGCCTGTGTAAAGCGAAGCGCTTCCGCTACGCCAACAACGACATGGTTGAACTGGAAGCGCGCCTGAAAGAAGCACGTGAAGCAGGTGCCCGCCATGTGCTGATCGCCACAGACGGCGTGTTCTCTATGGATGGCGTGATTGCCAACCTGAAGGGCGTGTGCGACCTGGCAGACAAATACGATGCGCTGGTGATGGTTGATGATTCACACGCCGTCGGCTTTGTTGGTGAGAACGGCCGTGGATCTCACGAATACTGTGACGTAATGGGCCGCGTGGACATTATCACCGGTACGCTGGGTAAAGCGCTGGGCGGCGCGTCAGGGGGTTATACTGCTGCGCGTAAAGAGGTGGTTGAGTGGCTGCGCCAGCGTTCCCGTCCATACCTGTTCTCCAACTCGCTGGCGCCGGCGATCGTTGCCGCATCCATTAAAGTCCTGGAAATGGTGGAGTCTGGCGCTGAGCTGCGCGACCGTCTGTGGTCAAACGCCCGCCTGTTCCGTGAAAAAATGGGTGCCGCAGGGTTTACGCTCGCCGGTGCCGATCACGCCATTATTCCGGTGATGCTGGGCGATGCGGTTGTGGCGCAGAATTTTGCCCGCGAGCTGCAGAAAGAAGGAATTTACGTTACCGGGTTCTTCTTCCCGGTGGTACCAAAAGGCCAGGCGCGTATCCGCACCCAGATGTCTGCGGCGCATTCGCCTGAACAAATTGAACGTGCGGTGGAAGCCTTTACCCGCATCGGCAAACAGCTGGGCGTAATTGCCTGAGGACGTGTGATGAAAGCGTTATCCAAACTGAAAGCGGAAGAAGGGATTTGGATGACCGACGTGCCGGAGCCGGAAGTCGGTCATAACGATCTGCTGATCAAAATTCGTAAAACCGCCATTTGCGGCACTGACGTTCATATCTACAACTGGGACCAGTGGTCGCAGAAAACCATTCCGGTACCGATGGTCGTGGGCCACGAATATGTCGGCGAAGTGGTGGGCATGGGTCAGGAAGTAAAAGGCTTCAACATTGGCGACCGCGTTTCGGGTGAAGGTCATATTACCTGTGGTCACTGCCGTAACTGCCGTGGTGGACGCACGCACCTGTGCCGCAACACAATCGGCGTGGGCGTGAACCGTCCGGGCTGCTTCGCAGAATACCTGGTGATCCCGGCGTTTAACGCGTTCAAAATCCCGGACAACATTTCTGACGATCTGGCCTCTATCTTTGATCCCTTCGGCAACGCGGTACACACCGCGCTCTCTTTCGACCTGGTCGGCGAAGATGTGCTGGTTTCCGGCGCGGGTCCCATCGGGATTATGGCTGCTGCGGTGGCGAAGCACGTTGGTGCCCGCAATGTGGTGATTACCGATGTGAACGAGTATCGCCTGTCCCTGGCGCGCAAAATGGGCGTGACCCGCGCGGTGGATGTCTCAAAAGAGAGCCTGAGCGACGTGATGGAAGAGCTGGGCATGACCGAAGGTTTTGACGTGGGTCTTGAGATGTCCGGCGCACCACCGGCGTTTCGCACCATGCTGGACACCATGAACCACGGCGGACGTATTGCGATGCTGGGCATTCCACCGTCTGATATGTCTATCGACTGGAACAAAGTTATCTTCAAGGGGCTGTTCATCAAAGGTATCTACGGCCGCGAGATGTTCGAAACCTGGTACAAGATGGCGGCACTGATCCAGTCTGGTCTGGACCTGTCTCCGATTATCACCCATCGCTTCTCCATCGATGAGTTCCAGGAAGGCTTTGACGCGATGCGCTCTGGCCAGTCCGGGAAGGTTATCCTGAGCTGGGATTAGTCATAAAAAAGGGGCCTCAGGCCCCTTTTTTTACTGATTCTTCTTCTCTTCGTCTGTCAGGTAACGCACCTTTCGCGTGTAATCCTGACCTTTGAACTGCAGCTTATTGTCTGGTGACTCAAGATACTTCTGCCATTCGGATAGCGGGAAACCGCCGTGTGCACCAATGACCTCTTTCGGTACCACAGCCTCTTGTCCGCCAATTTTCTTAGAGACCGGCCAGTTCATCCAGTCACCCAGATTGACCGTTTTCACATCCAGCATATCCAGAAGTGCGGCGAGCGGAAGCTGATCGGTTGGGGGCTGATTATCTTCCATTAGCTCCCAGGTATCCTGGAACAGGGTCAACCACAGCGGGCAAATGCGTCGCCACGTCTTTTGGGTTGCTGCGAGGAAAGCGCCGTTCACGTGATCGACAAGATAAGGGCGCACCGTCTCTTTGTAATAGGCGGGCACTTTCTCCGCGGGAGCGCCATCGAGTTTGGCGATCATCTTACCCTGACGGAAGCTGGAGTAGATATGCATATCGGCCATGTTGATCTCAGGCATTTTGAGCAGATTGAGATCGGAGTCGATCATCAAAACGCCTTCACCCCGGGCCTGTAGCGGCGCATTGAGCTTCACCAGACGGCTAAGATAGATCTGCTTGTAGCGGTAACTCTCTTCTCGTTTAGGAAGCGTGAGTGTCACTACGCGAGTTTTAGGGGGAAGCACCCCGAAAGCAGATTCTGGCTGATCGCTGACAATCACGATCTCGCTGACGCCGGTGGCATAACGCTCAGCAAAAGTTGCCGACAGTAACGCCTCTTCAACAAAATCAGCGCCGGTGCAAGGAATGACGATGGAGTCAACGGCAACAAGATTGCCCGTTACCAGTAGGGAACGGTACGGAATGTTGTGTCGTCCGGTAATATGACGATAGCGAGCGTTAAGGAATTTAAACATGTTCATCTCGTGTGATTATTTTGCGCCAAGTACCGCTTCGACGCCGCTAACATACTGTTCAATGGCATAGGTTCCACAGACATTCTGACGGGCAGCCAAAGCCAGGCGTGCGCGCAGATCGGCATCTTTCCAGATGCTCTCAAGATGCGCGGCAAGCTGTGAAACGTCGCCCCAGGGGAACAAGAGTCCCGTCGACCCTGGGTCAATTAATTCCGCTGTCCCGGTCACCTGCGAGCCAATGACAGGGATATTAAGCAACATGGCTTCCAGCACGACGCGAGGTAATCCTTCGCTCTGTGAGGCTAAAATAAAAGCGTCAAATGTCGCAAGGTAATCAAAGGGGGTATTCTGGAACCCCGTGAAGACGACCTGCTTCTCAATACCCAATGCGGTGGCCTGGGCAATTAATGCGTCGCGTTCGCCACCTTCACCGACTAACACCATCTTCCATTTTGCGTCAGGGTTCTTCTGACTGAACTGCGCCAGCGCCTCCAGAGTATGATGGTTTGCTTTGCGGGGGATCAGTGACCCCACGCTACCGAAAACGAAAGTATCGTCATCAATGTTCAGCCGCTGGCGCATTGCACTTCGGTCCGGCAGGGGCTGGTGGATGTCGATTGCATTGTTTACGGTTGTGCAGAGCTCAGGGCGAACCCCATTCTGAAGTAAAACACGCTCAACGCCGTGGGAGACCGCGATGATTTTTGTGGCATGGTCATTAACCAGCCTGACCAGCGGCGGTGTCATGACAGGTTCGATGCGGCAGTGCTGAATTAACCGCACATGCTGTTTTGCACCGGCTAAATACCCTTCTTCATTTGAGGCAGGCTGATTGTTCATATACAGCGTATCGAATCCGCCTTCACTGAGCAGCGTTGCAATTCTGCGAACATTGGGCCGAATACGCCAGAGCGTATCGATATGGCGCGTAAAGGCCTTACGCCCCCTGCGCGAGAAGAAAAGGAGACTGCGGCCCAGCTCTTTCGCAAGTTTCGCCCATACGGGCTGCCGTGGCTGAGGGATCACAATTAAGGGAATGCCGATACTGTCCAGCACCTGGCCGATCGTTTGCCCTTCGGCACGGCTGTAATCACTGTAAAAACAGCAGGTGATATCAAACTTCTCGCGGTCAATCCGCTTCAGAAGTTCGAGCATGCTGTTGGTGCCACCGCCCCACTCTTTGCCGGTATCGAGGAGCAGTATTTTGTGTCGTTGCAGCATCGTTCTACCTTAATCGCCTCTCACAGTCTGTTGCCGGGTAATATTCCAGCCCTGCCACTGGTGCTGGAAATATTGCACCAGTGTACTCTGGCTCACGCTCTCACTAAGCACGGCAAAGAACCGCGTCGCGTAGACGGGTTCCGGCGGGCGTTTCGTTTTACACAGCGTCACACCCCTGAATGGATTGCGCGGCTGCGTTACCGGTGGCTGTGCATTGCCAGGACGCGACGTATCAACCTGTGGCTCATTCAGCAGATCGCCAGGACGAACCAGCGTAATATCAGAGGGCAATGTCGGCAGCATCTGCTGCAGAACGCGAACGGTAGACGGGTGTGGGTGGCCGATAGCAATAGCCGAGCCATTGCGTCGGGCTAGCTGTACGGCGCGATTGAACTGTCCGCGGATATCCGCGTCGTTCTGGGTGTCATCGAGGAACACCTTGCGCTTTATTACCTTCACGCCTGTACCCTGCGCGGCACGCATCGCCTGGCTGTTGCCGATGGTCATGCTGTCGAGGAAATAGAGGTTATAGCGCTCCAGCGACTGCATCACTTTGAGCATCCCGTACAGGCTGGAGGTCATCGCGCTGCCCATGTGGTTGTTCAGCCCGACGGCGTACGGCACTTTATTGTAAGCATCGCGAATGATGCGATCGATCTCATCGCTGCTCATATCAGGGCGCAAAGTATCTTTTTCCAGCGGCTGCTTGCTGAGCGGTGCCATCGGCAGATGGATGAGAACCTGATGGCCGCTGTTATGCGCTTTGATCGCCATTTCACGCGCGTGCGGCGCATTCGGGAGGACGGCAACAGAGATGGCGGCCGGCATCGCCAGCACCTGATTCTCGGTGTGCGGACGATAACCGAAGTCATCAATCACTATCGCGAGTTTGCCAGCGTAGACCGGTGCTGCCAGCGCCAGTGCACTGGCGAAGGAGAGAACAATTCGACGAAATTGAAGCAAAACTTATCTTCCCAACCACGGCTGTGGATTGACCGCCTGACCCTGGCGACGAATTTCGAAATAGAGTGACGGGCGGCCCTGACCGCCACTGCTGCCCACGAGGGCGATGGGTTGGCCGGCGCGCACTTGAGTACCAACGCTGACCAGTGCGCTCTGGTTGTAGCCGTAAAGGCTCATATCGCCTTTACCGTGTTCCACCACTACCACAAGCCCGTAACCTTGCAGCCAGTCGGCCAGAATCACACGGCCATCGGCGATGGCTTTTACTTCGCTACCTTCAGACGCACCGATAACTATCCCTTTCCAACGTAGTTCACCCTGCAGCTGTTCGCCATAGCGATGCAGAATTGTACCGCGCACGGGCCAGTAAGCCTGACCACGAGGGGAGCCTAAACCGCCGGTACGTGACATCAGGGAGCGTTCGCTTTCGCTTGGCTTGTAGGTCGTACCTTTGCGTGAGGCTTCCTGCTGCTTGTCGCGTACGGCCTGCGCTTCGCGGGCCTCTTTTTCGGCGCGCGCTTTCGCCGCCGCTTCCGCGCGGGCGATACTGTTACGCAGTTTCGATTCGTTGGCGCGCATTTCGCTCAGCTGGCTTTGGCCTTGCTGAATTGAGGACTCGAGACCGGAAAGGGTTTTCTTGCGCTCGTTGCGGGCCTGCTCGAGCTTCGCTTGTTGCGCCTGCTGTTCGTAGAGCAGCGTCTGTTGCTGGCTCTGCTTCTCTTCGAGCTCGGCTTTTTGCGTGGTGACCTCTTCGCGCGTCTGTTTCAGCTGCGCGATAGTCTCCTGACGCGCCTGGTTCAGATAACCAAAGTAGGCCTGCAGACGCTGACCGCGCTGGCTCTCTTCACCGCTGAGGATCAACTGAAGGCCCGTGTGCTCACCCTGGCGGAAAGCAGCATCAAGCTGTGCGGCAAGGTTGCGTTCCTGGGCATCACGCTGGCGTTCCAGTTTGGCAATCGACGCGTTCATTTCGTCGATCTGTTTATTCAACTGGGCGAGGGTGTTTTGCGTTTCACGTAATTTACGTGCGGCAGCGGAGATGGCTTCTTCCTGCTGCTTAAGCTGAGCGAGCAGAGCAGAGCGTTGTTGCTGTTGCTGGCGTACCGCACGCTCTTTCGCGGCGATATCGGCCTGAATGGATTTCAGCTGGTCACGGTCATCCGCGTGGGCGGATGCGGCGCACAGCAATACGCCAGCGCTGAGTGCGCTGGCGCAAAGCAGAGGTCTGACTGATAACCTAAGCGGCTTCACGACCCATGTGATTGAAAAAATCGCCTTTCCCCTCATGGGGAGCGATTATTCCACGATGAACAGCGGCTTACCAGTCATCTCTTCAGGGATCTCCATGCCCATCAGCGACAACATGGTTGGCGCGATGTCGGAAAGCTTGCCGCCTTCCACTGCTTTCAGTGATTTATCACCCACATAAATCAGCGGAACAGGCAGGTTGGTGTGAGCCGTGTGCGCCTGGCCGGTTGCCGGGTCGCGCATCTGTTCTGCGTTACCGTGGTCAGCGGTGATCAGCAGCTGGCCACCAACGGATTCAACCGCTTTCGCGACCTGCTCAACACAGTGATCCAGCGCTTCAACCGCTTTTACGGCGGCTTCCATCACGCCGGTATGACCCACCATGTCGCCGTTCGGGTAGTTACAGATGATGGTGTCGTATTTGCCGCTTTCGATTGCCGCAACCAGTTTTTCAGTCAGCTCGGCAGAGCTCATTTCTGGCTGCAGATCGTAGGTGGCCACTTTGGGTGAGTTAATCAGAATGCGATCTTCGCCTTTGAACGGCTCTTCAACACCGCCGTTAAAGAAGAAGGTGACGTGGGCATATTTCTCGGTTTCGGAGATACGCAGCTGTGTTTTGTCGTTCTTCGCCATCCACTCACCGAAGGTATTGGCCAGTGATGCGGGTGGATAAGCGCATGGCGCATTGATGTCAGCGGCGTATTCGGTCAGCTGAATAAAGTCGATCTTCACCACTTTCTTACGGGTGAAACCGTCGAAATCACTGTTCACGAACGCACGGGTGATTTCACGCGCGCGGTCAGCACGGAAGTTCATGAAGATCAGCGCATCGCCGTCTTCCATGGCGGCATCAGCCTGGCCTTCAGCACGAATGACGGTTGCTTTCACGAATTCATCGTTTTCATCACGCGCGTAAGCGGCTTCCAGACCTTCCACCGCGGTCGCGAACTGGAATTCACCTTTTGCCAGCGTCATCAGGTCATAGGCCTGTTCAACGCGATCCCAACGGTTGTCGCGGTCCATTGCGTAGTAGCGCCCGATGATAGAGGCCACACGTCCTTTGCCAAGCGCGGCGAATTTGTTTTCGAAGGAGGCCAGTGAACCTTTTGCGCTGCGTGGTGGCGTATCACGACCGTCCAGGAAAGCGTGCAGATAGATTTTTTCTGCGCCGCGCTCAGCCGCCAGTTCAACCATCGCCATGATGTGATCTTCGTGGCTGTGTACGCCACCGGCGGAGAGCAGACCCATGATATGAACTGCTTTACCGGCCGCCACGGCTCTGTCCACCGCGCCGCAAAGTACTGGGTTGTTGAAGAAGGTACGTTCTTTGATTTCAACGTCCAGACGCGTCAGGTCCTGATACACGATACGACCTGCACCCAGGTTTACGTGGCCAACTTCGGAGTTGCCCATCTGACGATCTGGCAGACCCACTTCCAGCCCGGACGCATCAATCAGGGTGTGGGGACGTTTTGCCCACAGCGCGTCCATCACCGGCGTTTTGGCGTTGAAAATGGCGTTATCCTGTTGATCTTCACGGTAGCCATAGCCATCCAGAATCACCAGTACCATAGGTTTTTTAGAAACCGACATTGCGACAACCTCATGCTCAAGAGTCAAAATTTGCGTAATTTTACTACAGCTGAATCGATCAAATAGCCGCAGAAGATCAAAGAAAGCGCAGGGGCAAGGTGCTTAGCGGACGCTTTTGAGGCAATTTTTTAGGTGGCAGGCCTCAGAAAATGGATTAGGTTATGGTCGCTGGCTGTATTTGCCACAACGCACAGGTATACTCCTGTCCTGGTTTTTTTAATCACTAAGTCGGAGTAGTTACCCTCCATGCAAGAAATTATGCAATTCGTTAGCCGCCATCCGGTTCTGAGCATCGCGTGGATTGGCCTGCTGGCTGCTGTGCTGTTCACCACATTTAAAGGCCTGACGTCTAAGATTAAGGTTATCACCCGTGGTGAAGCGACGCGTCTGATTAACAAAGAAGATGCCGTCGTGGTCGATCTGCGTCAGCGTGACGATTTCCGTAAAGGTCACATTGCTGGTGCTATCAACCTGTTACCTGCTGAAATCAAAGCAAACAACGTTGGTGAGCTTGAGAAACATAAAGCCCAGCCGATTATCGTTGTTGACGCGACCGGAATGCAGGCGCAGGAATCTGCCAGCGCGCTGCATAAAGCAGGCTTCGAAAACGTAACGGTTCTGAAAGAAGGTATTTCCGGCTGGAGCGGGGAAAATCTTCCTTTGGTTCGCGGTAAATAAGGAGTTCAGTAATGGCCAATATCGAGATCTACACCAAAGCAACGTGCCCGTTCTGCCACCGTGCAAAAGCGCTTCTGAACAGCAAAGGCGTAGCGTTCAAAGAACTGCCGATTGACGGTGACGCGATTAAACGCGAAGAGATGATCCAACGTAGTGGTCGTACGACGGTTCCGCAGATTTTTATTGATGCGCAGCACATTGGCGGCTGTGATGACTTGTATGCGCTCGATGCCCGTGGTGGACTCGATCCGCTGCTGAGCTAAGAGACTTTAGGACAATTAAAAAGGGTTTTTCCATGTCAGAACAAAACAACACCGAAATGACTTTCCAGATCCAGCGTATCTACACCAAGGATGTCTCTTTCGAAGCGCCAAATGCGCCACACGTTTTCCAGAAAGATTGGCAGCCAGAGGTTAAACTTGATCTTGATACCGCATCTACCCAACTGGCGGATGACGTGTATGAAGTCGTACTGCGTGTGACTGTTACTGCCTCTCTGGGCGAAGAGACTGCATTCCTGTGTGAAGTTCAGCAGGGCGGCATCTTCTCCATCGGCGGCATCGAAGGCAACCAGATGGCGCACTGCCTGGGTGCATACTGCCCGAACATTCTGTTCCCGTATGCTCGCGAATGCATCACCAGCCTGGTTTCTCGCGGTACATTCCCGCAACTGAACCTTGCGCCAGTTAACTTTGATGCGCTGTTCATGAACTATCTGCAGCAGCAAGCTGGCGAAGGTACTGAACAACATCAGGATGCCTGATGAGCAATCTTAATGCGTCAATGACTGTGATCGGTGCCGGCTCATACGGCACCGCTCTTGCCATCACGCTGGCAAGAAATGGTCACGAAGTGGTTCTCTGGGGCCACGACCCAAAACATATCGCGACGCTGCAACGCGACCGTTGCAACGTGGCGTTCCTCCCGGACGTTCCGTTCCCAGACTCCCTGCACCTTGAAAGTGACCTTGCGACCGCGCTGGCGGCCAGCCGCAACATTCTGATTGTGGTGCCGAGCCATGTGTTTGGCGAAGTGCTGCGTCAGATCAAGCCGCTGATGCGCCCTGATGCGCGCATTGTATGGGCCACCAAAGGGCTGGAAGCCGAAACCGGACGCCTGTTGCAGGATGTCGCCCGCGAAGCGCTGGGTGATGACATCCCGCTGGCGGTTATCTCGGGGCCGACGTTTGCTAAAGAGCTGGCCGCTGGCCTGCCGACGGCGATCTCGCTGGCATCAACCGATCAGGCCTTCTCCGACGATCTTCAGCATCTGCTGCACTGCGGCAAAAGCTTCCGTGTTTACAGCAACCCCGATTTTATCGGCGTACAGCTGGGCGGTGCGGTGAAAAACGTGATTGCGATCGGCGCCGGAATGTCCGACGGGATTGGCTTTGGTGCCAACGCACGTACCGCACTGATTACGCGCGGCTTAACCGAGATGTCCCGCCTTGGCGCAGCACTGGGTGCCGATCCGACCACCTTCATGGGCATGGCGGGCCTGGGCGATCTGGTGCTGACCTGTACCGACAACCAGTCCCGTAACCGCCGCTTTGGCATGATGCTCGGTGAGGGCATGGATGTGAAAGGCGCGCAGGAGAAGATTGGTCAGGTGGTTGAAGGCTATCGCAATACCAAAGAAGTTCGCGAATTGGCGCACCGTTTTGGTGTCGAAATGCCAATAACCGAGGAAATTTATCAGGTATTGTATTGCGGAAAAAATGCGCGCGAGGCAGCATTGACCTTATTAGGTCGTTCGCGCAAGGATGAGCGCAGCAGTAACTAGTCGCAGGGATTCTTGTTAGCACTATGACCCGGCCAGCACAGAACTGGCCGGTCATTAACATGTCGTCTGGAGTAAGCAATGCCGTGTGAAGAACTGGATATAGTCTGGAACAATATTAAAGCTGAAGCCCGGGCTTTGGCTGACTGCGAGCCAATGCTGGCCAGTTTCTATCATGCGACGCTACTCAAGCACGAAAACCTCGGCAGCGCCCTGAGCTATATGCTCGCCAATAAACTGGCTTCCTCGATTATGCCCGCCATCGCCATTCGTGAAGTGGTGGAAGAGGCCTATGCCGCTGACCCTGAAATGATCGCTTCTGCTGCCTGTGATATCCAGGCCGTGCGCACGCGTGACCCGGCGGTGGACAAATACTCTACGCCGTTGCTGTATCTGAAGGGCTTTCATGCCTTGCAGGCGTATCGCATCGGCCACTGGCTGTGGAATGAAGGCCGCCGCGCGCTGGCTATCTTCCTGCAAAACCAGGTTTCCGTGACCTTCCAGGTGGATATTCACCCGGCCGCGAAAATTGGCCGCGGGATCATGCTAGACCATGCCACCGGCATTGTCGTCGGTGAAACCGCGGTGATTGAAGATGACGTTTCGATTCTGCAGTCGGTCACGTTAGGCGGTACCGGTAAAACCAGCGGGGATCGCCATCCGAAAATCCGTGAAGGGGTGATGATTGGCGCGGGCGCCAAGATCCTCGGCAACATCGAAGTGGGTCGTGGTGCGAAGATTGGCGCCGGTTCGGTTGTTCTGCAGCCTGTTCCGCCGCACACGACCGCCGCTGGCGTACCGGCTCGTATTGTCGGTAAACCAGACAGCGACAAACCGTCGATGGATATGGATCAGCACTTCAACGGTATTCACCATACGTTTGAGTATGGTGACGGTATTTAACTTCTGAGAATGGCGCCCGGGTATCCCAGCTGGCGCCATGCTTCATACACCACCACCGACACCGCATTTGACAGGTTCATGCTGCGGCTGTCCGGCATCATCGGAATACGAATCTTCTGCTCAGCGGGCAGGGCATCAAGAATGGTGGCCGGCAGGCCGCGCGTTTCCGGGCCAAACATCAGATAATCACCGTCCTGATAGCGCACGGCGCTATGTGCCGGCGTACCTTTGGTGGTCAGGGCGAACATGCGCTGTGGGTTTTCGCTTTCCAGAAACGCGGCGTAATCATGATGGCGAACCACGGCCGTAAATTCATGATAATCCAGCCCCGCGCGGCGCAGACGTTTGTCGTCCCACGTAAAACCCATCGGCTCGATGATATGCAGACGAAAACCGGTGTTGGCGCACAGGCGGATAATATTGCCGGTATTCGGCGGAATTTCTGGTTCGAATAAAACGATGTTAAGCATGCTGCCCCCTTAATTGCGGGGGCAGAATAGCAGAAACCGGGCCGCTTATGCGACGCCGAGATCCTGCGAGCGGCAACGCAGCATTTTGTAGAAGGTTGCCGCGGCCGCCAGCAGGGCGGGCAGGCTAAGGATCATCAAAATGCTGTCTGCCTGCCACTGCATGGAGAGAAGCTGCGCGCTGGTCATGGTGCCCGCCACGCCACCAAAGCGGCCAATGCCCTGCATCCAGGCAATGCCCGTTGCGCGACACTCGGTAGGATAAAAGGTGGCTGCCAGCGTCTGCATTCCCGATTGTGCGCCGTTCATCGCGATCCCCATCAGGAAAATCAAGCCGCCAAACAGGGCGATATGGTTATGTTCAATGCCGAGCGCCAGAATGAGCAGCATGGTCAGGACAAAGCCACCTGCGACCACTTTGTGTGCCTCCCAGCGATCCATCATCCAGCCCGCGAGAAGGATGCCTGCGGTACCGCCGAAGGTGAACAGCGAGGTGAGCCATGCGGATTCCGCGAGGGGATAGCCCATCCCCAGCATCAGTGTCGGCATCCAGCTAAGCAGGACGTAATAAATCACCAGCCCCATAAAATAGGTTACCCATAGCATCAGGGTGCCGGGCAGCCAGGGCTGTGAAAACAGCTGTGCTACGCTCCCTTTTTTGGCGGCGACCCGATCCTCTGCAAGGAAGAAACCGGTGACGCCATCGAGGGTCGTGCGGGCGAAACGGCTGGCGATACGGCGGATCTGCATCACGTCTTTCCCGCGCTGCACCAGGTATTTCACCGATTCCGGTAAAAACAGCATCAGCAGCAGCGTTAATATCAGCGGTGCTATCGCGCCGGTCAGCAGTACGCTTCGCCAGCCATGATGCGGGATAAGCCAGGACGATATCGCCCCACCGCCGGCCGCGCCCAGCGGGAAGCCGCAGTACATGGTATTAATCGCCATGGCGCGACAGCGCTGAGGGGCAAACTCTGAGATGAGGGTGATGGCGTTCGGCATGGCGGCACCCAGCCCCAGGCCCGTCAGAAACCGCCATAGCGTCAGGGTGTTAAGGCTTTGTGCCCAGGCCGTCCCCAGGCTTGAAAGGCCGAAGAACAGACAAGAAAAGACCAGTACGCGCTTGCGGCCTATCCGGTCCGATACCGGGCCTGCGACCAGTGCTCCCAGCGACAGCCCGAGCAGTGCTGCGCTCAGTACCGGTCCCAGATCCTGTTTGTGTATGCCCCATTCCGCCGACAGCGTGGGCGCAATGTAGCCCATTGCTGCGGTATCGAAACCATCGATCGCCAGCACCAGAAAGCCCAGCACGATGAGCACCCAGTGAAACCCGGAAAAGGGACTGTCGTCGATCACCTGCTGAATATCCACCTGACCTGAATATCTCATACGCTCCCCTCTGATGTTATGGTGTTTTTGTGTTCTTGTATTTGCTTGTCTATACAATTGCGTGCGGCACAGGTATGTCAAATTTTCTTATCCAATATGTTACCTGGATGTTATTTTTGACAAAAAAAAGCGCCCGAGGGGAGTTCGGACGCGAGGAGAGGGGGAAGGGGTATCAGACGGGCGTCAGGCTGCGTCACCCTGGGCAAGCGGTGCCAGTGCGGCGGGTAATTTACCCAACTCCTGCACCAGGGAGTCCTTGCTGATTTCGCGAATCGTTTTTGCGCCGGTCAACGTCATCGCCACTTTCATCTCTTTTTCGATCAGGTTGAGCAGATTCGCCACCCCTGCCTGACCAGCCGTAGCCAGTGCATAAAGATATGCGCGTCCGAGCAATACGCTGTCTGCGCCAAGGGCAATCATACGCACCACGTCAAGCCCGTTGCGGATACCGCTGTCGGCGAGGATAGCGATATCACCTTTCACCGCATCGGCAATCGCCGGCAGTGCGCGTGCGGAAGAGAGTACCCCGTCAAGCTGACGTCCGCCGTGGTTAGAGACCACAATACCGTCAGCGCCAAAGCGCACGGCATCGCGGGCATCTTCCGGGTCGAGGATCCCTTTGATCACCATCGGGCCGTCCCAGAATTCGCGGATCCACTCCAGGTCTTTCCACGAGATGGACGGATCGAAATTATTCGCCAGCCAGCCGATGTAATCTTCCAGCCCGGTGGGTTTACCGAGATAGGCCGAGATATTCCCCAGATCGTGCGGGCGACCATTCACACCGACATCCCAGGCCCATTGCGGGTGCGTTACCGCCTGCCAGTAGCGACGCAGGGCAGCATTTGGGCCGCTCATCCCGGAGTGGGCATCGCGGTAACGGGCGCCAGGCGTCGGCATATCAACGGTAAAGACCAGCGTTGAACAGCCCGCGGCTTTGGCACGCTCCAGCGCGTTGCGCATAAAGCCGCGATCGCGCAGGACGTACAGCTGGAACCACATCGGACGCTGGAGGGTCGGGGCCACTTCTTCAATCGGGCAGACGGAGACGGTGGAGAGGGTAAACGGAATACCTTTAGCATCCGCTGCCCCTGCCGCCTGGACTTCACCCCGGCGGGCGTACATGCCGCACAAACCGACTGGTGCAAGGGCCACCGGCATGGAAAGCGTTTCGTTAAACAGCGTTGTCTCAAGGCTCAGCTCAGACATATCTTTCAGCACGCGCTGGCGCAGCGCCACTTCCGACAGATCTTCCACGTTGCGGCGCAGGGTGTATTCGGCATATGCCCCACCGTCGATATAGTGGAACAGGAACGGCGGCAAAATGCGCTGCGCCGCGGCGCGATAGTCACTGGCTGCTGAAATAATCATGCTTTGTTCTCCCTGGAAATATCACTGTCGCCAGGCAGACGGGTAATACGCGCCTGTCGGGCCTGATCTTCATCGAATCGTTTAATGGTGGTGTGCACGAACCCCAGATGCGCCATCATCGCTTTGCGCGCGGCTTCAGCATCCCCGGCCAGAATGGCGTTGAGTACCACCTCGTGCTGTTCGGTCAGTTGGGCAAATACCGGCGGGACCAGATACATACGCTGGCGGCTCTGCTTCACGGAGGATTGCAACAGGTCGAAGAAACCGCGCATGGTCTGGAGCAGAACGACGTTGTGCGATGCTTCGGCAATCGCCAGATGAAACCGCACGTCCGCCTGCGAGGCGATGTCCGGGTCGCTGCTTTGGGTGGCGTCAAAGCAGGCTTTGAGCTTCTCTTTGTCGGCTTCAGTGGCCCGCATGGCCGCATGCCAGGCGGTACTGGTTTCGATGGCGTGCCGCGCTTCAATGATGTCGAAGCTGTAGTCCGGGTCGTTTTCCATCAGTGTTTTAAGCGGCTGCACGATGTTTTGCTCGGACCAGTCATCGTGCTGCCAGCGGACAAAGGTGCCGCCGCCCCGACGGCTTACCAGTACCCCTTCGCTGACCAGCGTCGCCAGCGCCTCGCGCAGTGAGTTACGAGATACACCCAGTTGGGCGGCGAACTGGCGCTCGGCGGGCAATTTCATGCCCGCTTCCAGCTGTTGTTCTTCAATCAGCGCCCGTACGCGAGAGGCAATCTCGTCGGACAGGCGTCTGGGCATGACTATCATGGGATCATCCAGGTTAAGACATAGGCCTGCAGGGTCGTGATCACCCCGACCATACAGGTGAATATCAGGCTGTGTTTCACGGTAAAGCGGAACAGGTCCGACTCTTTACCGACCAGTCCCACCGCCGCACAGGCAATGGCGATGGATTGCGGTGAGATCATCTTGCCGGTCACGCCGCCGGTAGTATTGGCGGCCACCAGAAGGATGTCCGACACGCCAATCTGCTGGGCTGCCGTCGCCTGCAGGGCCGCAAACAGGGCGTTAGATGAGGTATCTGAACCGGTCAGGAACACCCCCAGCCAGCCGAGGAACGGCGAGAAGAACGTGAAGGCGTGGCCGGTATGCGCCAGCGCAAGCGCCAGTGTCGATGACAGGCCGGAATAGTTCGAGATAAACGCGAACGCCAGCACCATGCCGATGGAGTAGATCGGCAGCATCAGCTCCTTAATGGTAGCCGCAAAAGTCTGTACTGCAGCCGCTGGCTTCATGCGTAACCACACCACAGACAGGATAGCGGCAAACAGTATTGCGGTGCCGGTTGCTGAGAACCAGTCAAATTTATACACCGCGGCATACGGCGTGGCGGCGTGCACCACGGGCGGCATACGGGCGACCATCTTGTCGAGGAACGGCACGGAGATGTTAATGACCATCTCATACAGTGCGCCACCCGGTGCGAACAGGGCCTTAAACGGTGGAATACTCCAGAGCGTAACCGTGGCGGTCAGGAACAGGAACGGAGACCATGCGCGAATGATTTGTCCCGCGGTATAACCGGTACGTGCCAGGGTTTGATCGACGTGTGAAGCACCCATATCGGCGAAACGGAAGATGCGTACTGGCTGCCAGCGTTTCAGGAACAGCGTCAGGCAGACCAGCGACACCAGTGAAGAGATAATGTCCGGCAATTCGGGGCCGAGGAAATTCGAGCTGAGATACTGGGCAATGGCAAACGAGCCGCCAGCGACGACCACTGCAGGCCATGTCTCTTTCACGCCGCGCCAGCCATCCATAATCGCCATGATCCAGAACAGCACGATGATGGTCAGGAACGGCAGCTGACGGCCAACCATCTGGCCAATTTCAAAGCTGTCCAGACCGGTGACCTGCCCGGCGACCAGAATCGGGATCCCCATCGCACCAAACGCCACCGGCGCGGTGTTAACGATCAGACAAAGACCTGCGGCGTAAAGCGGATTGAACCCCAGCCCGACTAACAGCGCCGCGGTGATGGCAACCGGTGCGCCAAACCCGGCCGCCCCTTCCAGAAAAGCCCCGAAGGAGAAACCGACAATCAGCATCTGCAGACGCTGGTCCGGAGTAATGGAAAGTATCGATGAGCGGATAATGTCGAATTGCCCGGTTTTCACCGAGATTTTGTAGACAAAGACCGCCGCGATAATGATCCACGCAATCGGCCACAGGCCGTAGAAGAAACCATAGACGACGGAGGCCAGCGCGCGATCGACCGGCATTTTATAGAAGAACAGTGCCACCATCAGCGCAATGGCAACGGTGTACGTCGCGGCAAGGTATCCCTTCAGCTTAAGCTTAATCAGCGCAAAGAAGAAGAACAGGATCGGAAGCGATGCGATCAGGCTCGACAGCCAGATATTGCCAGCCGGATCGTAGTTTTGTTGCCAGAGGCTCATGCAGGTCTCCTGAGGACCAGACAGTCTGCGTAGCGGGTGAGTCTCCGCTCATCTCTGCGTCACAAACTGTGTAAAAGTGGTCCTGCCAATATTGTGTTGTAGGGTGAATGACAATAAATGGTTAACCAGTTGTTATGAGTCGGCAATGATTTTGTGAGGGGAATTAGTGGAATTGTGAACCAGGAAAGTGATTACCGGGAGATTGGTTGGGCCAATTTTAAGCGGTGAGGGGGGCGACGCGGTGTGGTTTTCGCCCTCTCGCCTGGGAGAGAGGGCGGGGGACGATCAAAACGCGGTCTTACAAAAACCCGTCATCTCTTTCAGACCCATTTCGCGACCAAGCTCGGTCATGGGATGAACCACCACCAGGCCACGGACG
Organism: Enterobacter sp. 200527-13; assembly: GCF_027924865.1. NCBI lineage: Bacteria > Pseudomonadati > Pseudomonadota > Gammaproteobacteria > Enterobacterales > Enterobacteriaceae > Enterobacter > Enterobacter sp. 200527-13. Next base: position 72,836 of record NZ_BSCM01000005.1, on the reverse strand, counting down.
CTTTTCTTCAGCTTGCCCATGTCGGCCTGCTCTTTTTTAGTGATGGCGCGACGGTGCGGCATGCTCAACAGCTTTTGGGCTTCGTTGCTCAGCTTCTGGCCTTTGACTTCGCGCAGACGCTCGATTTCCGCTTCAAGCTTCTCACTCTCTTTCTCCAGCTCGGCATATTTCTCGGCGGACTCAACCAGCGAGAGACCAGCCATCTGGTGGCGGATCAGATCCAGGCGGTCGCTCAGGCGTTTAATTTCGTTCTTTTCGACTTCTTTCATGACAAATAACTCTGAAAACGGGGAATTTACAGGGAAGGATACACCAATGTGAGCAGGCTTACTTCTGAAACGCTTTTTTTAAGCTGATTCGGGAAATCAGCTCAGTCAGGGAAAGGACCATCGTGGAACGGACAACCTGTTGATAACGCAGCTTTTGCATCGCGTATAGCTCAGGGTCACTGTTATCAAAATGGGGAGCAGGGGGAAGCGCGGTGACGCAGTGTAGCTCGCCGAAGGGGCCAAGGATCTCATCATCGGTAAAGGTGTACTCATTACCGTCATGATTTAACTCTTCGCGCAGCGCCATCAGCAGCTCGGCATCTTCATACTCTTGTCGGTTCAACACGCCAAGACCATAAATCAGCTTCAGACGTACCGATAAATCGCCCAGCGGTCCGTCTCCGTCCAGTAACGGTTCTACAGCATATTTTACCGCGTAGTCGTCTTTGCGAAACACCTGAAGTACCAGAATATTCACCGCCTCGGTTAGCAACTCGACGGCGGCAATCAGGAAACTTCGTACGGTTTTGCCAGCATTCAGACGCTCAAGCACACGATTTTCAAAGGCCTGGGTTTGTTCCATTATTGCCTGCATATCTGACAATCTGTTATTTGGGCGCAGGCTATCCTGCGCCGCACTCTGCATCATTTGATTGCGTTGTAAGCGTTCACCGCCTCCACAACCACGTCGCTGTTGGCATCCAGACCAGAGATCTGCGCCAGCGCACCCTGCGGGCCTTTATCGTTAATCAGCTGAGCCAGCTCCTGCGCCTGTGGATCCTGTTCGCTGCGGTAATGCATCGCGGCGGCAATCCCTTTCACCAGGTTGGCGTGCGCAAGACCATACTCCAGCGTGCCCAGCAGCGGTTTAATCAGGCGATCGCCCGCGCTCAGTTTACGCAGTGGCTGACGGCCTACGCGCTCAACGTCATCTTTCAGATACGGGTTTTCAAAACGACCGAGGATTTTCTGGATGTATGCTGCATGTTTCTCAGCATCAAAACCGTAGCGTTTGATCAGCACCGCGCCGCTCTCTTCCATTGCCCCTTTAACCACCGCACGGATGCTCTCATCGAGGATCGCGTCACGAATGGTCTGATGACCGGCCAATTTTCCGAGGTACGCGGTTATAGCATGCCCGGTGTTCAGCGTGAAGAGTTTACGTTCGACAAAGGCCATCAGGTTATCGGTTAATTCCATCCCCGGAATGGTTGGCAGCGCGCCTTTAAACTGGGTTTTATCGACGATCCACTCGCTGAAGGTTTCCACGGTCACTTCCAGCGGATCGTGGGTGGCGGATTCTGATGGCGGAACGATACGGTCAACGGCGGAATCCACAAAGCCGATGTGCGCTTCCACCCAGGCTTTATCTTCGTCCGCGACGGCGGCGAGCACATGGCCTTTCAGCTGCGTGGTGCCGCGCACCATGTTTTCACAGGCGATGATGTTCAGCGGTGTGTCGATGCCCTGCGCTTTACGTTTTGCCAGGCCTTTCGCCACCGCAGGGGCAATGCGCTCAAGCACCACCGGACCAACGGCCGTGGTCACCAGATCGACACTGGCGATGAGGTCGATAACGTCTTCGCCAATGCTGCTTACCGCATTAACGCCAGACACCGTCTCAACCTGCTCGTTTTCGCCTACCACGTGTACCTGATAGCTATGACGGGCATTCAGGGCATCCAGGACTACCTGATTCACATCGGCGAATGTCAGCGTAATGCCTGCGTCTGCCAGCAGTTTACCGATAAAGCCACGACCGATATTACCTGCGCCAAAATGTAATGCTTTCATAGTATTAACCTTAATCAATGTTTTTACCCGAGAGGGCTGGGGTGAGGCTTTGCCCTCACCCTAACCCTCTCCCCACAGGGGGAGAGGGAAGAGGTTCCGTTACTTGTTCAACAGCGCCAGCACTTCTTCCACGCTGGTGGTGTTGGCCAGACGTTCAATGACAGAGTCGTCATCCAGCGCGTTGGTCAGGCTGGTAATCACCTGGATGTGCTCGTTATTGCGAGCGGCGATACCAATCACCAGGCGGGCGATGTCGTCTTCTTCTTCACCGAAGCGTACACCATCCGGATACTGGCAGAACACCACGCCGGTTTTCAGTACGCGGTCTTTCGCTTCAACCGTACCGTGTGGAACCGCAATGGATTCACCCAGATAGGTTGGGGTCAGCTTTTCACGCTCCAGCATCGCGTCAACGTATTCAGGCTGCACGTAGCCGCCTTTCACCAGCTGTTCACCGGCAAAGCGAATCGCCTCTTCCTTGTGGGACGCCGTGCGGCCCAGGAAGATGTTTTCTGCGCCCAGGCGGAACAGGTGGCTGTCGTTCGCGTCAAAGCTGTCTTTCAGGCTGTCGCGGACTTTGACTTCGTTATCTTCATGACGCTGCGCGGCCACCAGACGTTCGGTCAGGTTGGTGTACAGGCCGCTGTCCAGGAAGTTGGTCAGCGAAATGTGCTGTGCCTGAGGAACCTGACGCATCGCACGTTCGGTTAGATCGCGGTGCGTAATCACCAGGTCAACATCTGCAGGGAGGCTGTTGATGGCGCTGTTGGTGACGGAGATGTTGGTCAGACCCGCATCCTGCACTTTCTTACGTAGCACGCCGGCACCCATGGCGCTGGAACCCATACCCGCGTCACAGGCCACGATGATTTTACGTACGTGGCTCAGGTCGTTAGAGACATCGCCCGCCGCCAGCGGCGTTGCGCCTTTTGATTCGGCTTTCATGTCATGCATACGACGGGTTGCCGCTTCGATATCGTCATCTTCTTTCACTTTGCTGGTTTTCAGCAGGATAGAAGAGACCACGAAGGAGACGGCCATTGCCGCACAGATGGCTGCGATGTTAGCGAAATAGGCACCTTTCGGGGTCATCGCCAGGACCGCCAGGATGGAGCCTGGAGAGGCCGGAGAAACCAGACCACCGCCCAGCACGCTCAGGGTGAACACGCCCGTCATACCGCCGAGGATAACGGCCAGAATCAGACGTGGGTTCATCAGCACGTAAGGGAAGTAAATTTCGTGGATACCGCCCAGGAAGTGGATGATAGCCGCGCCGCCCGCAGACTGTTTCGCACTGCCGCGACCAAAGAACATGTACGCCAGCAGAACACCCATGCCCGGGCCCGGGTTGGCTTCAATCAGGAAGAAGATGGACTTGCCGAGGTCATGAGACTGCTGAATACCCAGCGGTGAGAAGATACCGTGGTTAATGGCGTTGTTGAGGAACAGGATTTTCGCCGGTTCAACAAAGATAGACGCCAGCGGCAGCATGTCGTGCGCAACCATGAAGTTAACGCCTGCCGCCAGAACTTTGGACAGCACTTCAACCGCAGGGCCAATACCGAGGAACGCCAGAATCGCGAGGATCATACCGATGATGCCCGCAGAGAAGTTGTTCACCAGCATTTCGAAGCCGGATTTGATCTTGCCATCAACCCAGACGTCGAATTTCTTAATTGCCCAGCCGCCCAGAGGGCCCGCAATCATTGCACCGAGGAACATCGGCATATCCGCACCGACGATAACCCCCATCGTCGTGATGGCACCCACAACGCCACCACGGTCTCCACCCACCAGACGACCACCGGTAAACCCGATAAGCAGCGGCAGCAGGTAGGTAATCATTGGGCCAACAAGTTTCGCCAGCGTTTCGTTAGGCAACCACCCTGTCGGAATGAACAACGCAGTGATGATACCCCACGCGATAAACGCGCCGATATTTGGCATCACCATATTGCTGAGGAAACGACCAAAGCTTTGAACTTTGATCTTGAAATCGGATGACATAAAACACCCCTTCTTCTGTTTACGCTTAGGCTTGCGGCCCGAGGTTTATTGTTAATGAGGCGGCAGAGGTAGCCGGGCCCTGTTCTGATGCTGTGAAATCTGGCACTGAATCGTTCAACTGTCCAGACGACGGAAATTTGTGTGATATGAATCACGTAAATGTAGGGGGTGCAGACATAAATGAAGTGATCTTCATCACAAAAATAGTGGATAAAAAAAATACGATGGCGATAAATAAAGCAAAAACCACCCACTTCTGTGATGTAAATCACATTTGGTTGTCGTGAGTTTGTTTCTGGATTGTGACTAATTTCACAAAAAATTTTTATGCAGAATTCTCCGGATGTGATCGGCGACAAATTCTGCCTGGCGATTCAACGCCAGGATGTCATGAAGTCACACATAAAGCTAAAAAATGACTTTTCATGTGTGGTATGGCGAAAAGCAATAAGGTACGTTACGCTCATATTGTAAGGTTAAGTCTATTATTGTTCAGGATATATTTTGACACGCTTATAAACTTGCATGGAGATATTATAAAAAACGATACTCCCCGGCTCTGAAATATAAGTACACCTCGTATTTATAAAAAATTAATTAGGTTGCGTACCGTTTTATTAATTTAATGAGTTGACGTTGTTTAAGTGAGGAGAATATGTTTCTCAACTATTTTGCGCTGGGCGTATTGATTTTTGTATTTCTGGTTCTTTTTTACGGAATCATCGCCATCCATGATATTCCTTATAATATGGCCAAAAAACGGAATCATCCCCATGCGGATGCCATTCATACGGCAGGATGGATTAGCCTGTTTACGCTCCATGCGATTTGGCCGTTCCTGTGGATTTGGGCCACGTTGTACCGTGAAGATCGCGGCTGGGGGATGCAGAACCACATCTCAAAACCTGATGAGGTCCCGGGTATGGATGCTCTGACTAAACGTGTGGCCGAATTAGAACAAAAACTGGCAGCAGTATCTCCCACGGCTGACAAGAATACGCTGGAGCACTAATCATGGATCTGCTGATTATTTTGACCTATGTGGCCTTTGCATGGGCCATTTTTAAAATATTCCGTATTCCGGTAAACCAGTGGACCCTCGCGACCGCAACATTAGGTGGGGTGTTTATTGTCGCCGGGCTTATCCTGTTGATGAACTATAACCATCCCTATACCTTTACGGCGCAAAAAGCGGTTATTTCCATTCCGATTACGCCGCAGGTTACTGGGGTAGTGAGTGAAGTTACCGATAAAAATAACCAGCTAATTAAAAAAGGCGAAGTGTTATTTAAACTTGATCCGGGCCGCTATCAGGCGCGCGTCGACAGACTGCAGGCCGACCTGGTCACCGCCACGCACAATATCGACAATCTCAAAGCGCAGCTTGCGGAAGCGGTCGCCAATACCACGCGCGTGTCCGCTGAACGTGACCGCCTGTATAAAGATTACCAGCGCTACCTGAAAGGCAGCCGGGCAAAGGTTAACCCGTTCTCTGAAAGCGATATCGACAACGCACGGCAAAACTATCTGGCGCAGGATGCGCTGGTAAAAGGCTCGGTGGCTGAACAGACGCAAATACAAAGTCAGTTAGACAGTATGGTCAACGGTGAGCAATCCCAGGTTGCTTCCCTGCGTGCTCAGCTTGCTGAAGCGAAATACAACCTGGATCAGACCGTGGTGCGTGCGCCGAGCAATGGCTATATCACGCAGGTGCTGATTCGTCCGGGGACCTATGCTGCCGCGCTGCCGCTGCGCCCGGTCATGGTCTTTATTCCTGAACAGAAACGCCAGATTGTGGCCCAGTTCCGTCAGAACTCGCTGCTGCGTCTGAAGCCGGGCGACGAAGCGGAAGTGGTCTTCAACGCGCTGCCGGGCCAGGTCTTCTCCGGCAAGCTCACCAGTATTCTGCCGGTGGTGCCGGGGGGGTCATACCAGGCGCAGGGTGCGTTGCAGTCGCTGACCGTGATCCCTGGTACCGATGGCGTATTAGGCACTATCGAGCTGGAGCCGAATGCTGATGTCGATGCGCTGCCCGACGGCATTTATGCTCAGGTGGCGGTCTATTCGGATCACTTTGCTCACGTCTCGGTAATGCGTAAGGTGCTGCTGCGTATGACCAGCTGGATGCACTACCTCTATCTCGATCACTAACCTCTTCAGGGCAGGAATGCGACACGCATACCTGCCCTTTTTTCATCGCTTGATCCATACTGACTTTTTTCGGCATCAAGGATCAGGCAATGAAACTTATCGGCAGCTACACCAGTCCCTTCGTGCGAAAAATCTCGATTCTCCTGCTGGAGAAAGGGATTGAATTCGAGTTCGTCAATGAACAGCCTTATCACGCTGAAAACGGTGTGGCGCAGTACAACCCGCTGGGAAAAGTGCCGGCGCTGGTAACAGACGAAGGCCAGTACTGGTTTGATTCCCCCATTATTGCGGAGTACATCGAGCTGCTCGGCGTGGCCCCGGCGATGTTACCGGCCGATCCAAACGCGGCGCTGGCAATGAAGCAAATTGAAGCGCTGGCCGACGGTATTATGGATGCGGCGTTAACGTCCGTACGCGAGCAGGCAAGACCCGCCGCCCAGCAGTCTGAAACGGAACTGTTACGCCAGCGTGAAAAAATCAGCCGCAGCCTGGACTGGTGCGAACAGCTTATCCGGGAGGGAAAAATTCAACCCGATAGCCTGAACCTGGCAACGATAGCCATTGCCTGCGCCATCGGTTATCTCAATTTCCGGCACGTTTCCCCCGGCTGGTGCGTCGACCGTCCATTGCTGGTGAAGCTTGCAGAAACGCTCTTTCAGCGCGAGAGCTTTGCCCGTACCGAACCGCCAAAGGCTTGATGCGGGTTATAACACTTCGCAGCAGGAGGCGGTACAATCCCTTCTTATGTTGACTCCCTCTCCCGTCGGGAGGGGGGATGATATTTACTCGCCAGGCGCTTTCATGACAACTCATCACTCCCTGTACAGCCAGATCCCTGCAACCGACCGTCTTCTTCGCGAGCCGCGCGTGCATGCTGCCGTTGCGCGGTTCGGCCATACCGCGACGGTTGAAATATTACGTCTGCTTCAGGACGAAGCCCGCAGCCATATTCAGACAGAAAATGCATTGCCGGACTGGTGTGCGGCGTGGGGGCTGGAAGTGGAACTGAGGCTCGAGGAGAAAGCACAAAGCGCGTTACGCCCGGTCATCAACCTGACGGGAACCGTGCTGCACACCAACCTTGGTCGCGCTCAACAGGCAGAAGAGGCCGTCGCTGCGGTCGTGCAGGCCATGCGTTCCCCCGTGACGCTTGAGTACGATCTGGACGGCGCAGGGCGCGGACATCGCGATCGGGCGCTGGCGGACCTGCTCTGCGAGCTGACCGGCGCAGAAGATGCCTGCATCGTGAATAACAACGCGGCGGCGGTACTGTTAATGCTGGCAGCGACCGCCAGCGGTAAAGAGGTGGTGGTTTCCCGTGGCGAGCTGGTCGAGATTGGCGGTGCGTTTCGCATTCCGGATGTTATGCGCCAGGCGGGCTGTACCCTGCATGAAGTGGGCACCACCAACCGCACGCATGCAAAAGATTATCGCGCGGCAGTGAATGAAAATACCGGGCTGCTGATGAAGGTCCACACCAGTAATTACCAGATAGCCGGATTCACCAAAACCGTTGAAGAGGCGGAGCTGGCGGAGCTGGGCCGTGAGCTGGGTGTGCCAGTGGTGGCCGACCTCGGTAGCGGTTCGCTGGTCGATCTGAGCCAGTACGGTCTGCCAAAAGAGCCCATGCCGCAGGAGATGATTGCGGCGGGCGTCAGTCTTGTGAGTTTCTCCGGCGACAAACTGCTTGGCGGCCCGCAGGCGGGGATTATCGTGGGTAAACGTGCGCTTATTGCGAAGCTGCAGCAGCACCCGCTCAAGCGTGCACTGCGAGCCGATAAAATGACGCTTGCCGCGCTGGAAGCGACGCTGCGCCTTTATCTCCACCCGGAAAAACTGGCTGAACGTCTGCCCACGCTGCGCCTGCTGGCCCGAGATGCCGCCTCAATTCGCGCCCAGGGTGAGCTGCTCTTGCCACACGTTGCGCCGCACTACCCCGATTTTGACGTGCGCCTTGAAGCTTGTCAGTCGCAGATCGGCAGCGGTTCACTGCCGGTGGACAGGCTGCCCAGCGCAGCGCTCACGTTTACACCCCGTGACGGGCGCGGCAGCCAGCTTGACGCTTTGTCGGCGCGCTGGCGTGCCTTGCCAGCACCGGTTATCGGGCGCATTTACGATGGCCGAATGTGGCTGGATCTACGCTGTCTTGAAGATGAAGCGCGATTTCTGGAGATGCTGTTGAAATGATTATTGCCACCGCCGGTCACGTCGACCACGGAAAAACCACCTTATTACAGGCCCTGACCGGGGTGAATGTCGATCGTCTGCCGGAAGAGAAAAAACGCGGCATGACCATCGATCTGGGCTATGCCTACTGGCCTCAGCCTGATGGCCGGGTGCTGGGTTTTATTGATGTACCGGGACACGAGAAGTTTCTTTCTAACATGCTGGCGGGTGTCGGTGGCATCGATCATGCTCTGCTGGTGGTGGCCTGTGATGACGGCGTGATGGCGCAAACGCGTGAACATCTGGCAATTTTACAGCTGACGGGCAACCCGCAGCTGACCGTTGCGCTGACCAAAGCTGACCGCGTCGATGAGGCGCGACTCAACGCGGTGCGTGAAACCGTGCAGGCGACCTTGCGGGAGTATGGATTTGCCGATGCGCCATTGTTCGTCACCGTGGCGACAGAAGGGCGCGGTATTGACGAATTTCGCCACCATTTGCAGCAGCTTACTTCACGCGAGCATGCCAGCCATCATCGTTTCCGTCTGGCGATCGACCGGGCCTTTACCGTTAAAGGCGCGGGGCTGGTGGTCACCGGTACCGCGCTGAGCGGTGAAGTGAACGTGGGCGATACCTTATGGCTCACGGGTGCCAACGCCCCGATGCGTGTGCGCGGTTTGCATGCGCAGAACCAGCCCGTAGAGCATGCCCATGCCGGGCAGCGGATCGCGCTCAATATTGCGGGCGATGCGGAAAAAGAGAAGCTTAACCGTGGCGACTGGCTGCTGGCCGGTGCACCGCCAGAGCCTTCTGAGCGGGCAATCGTCGCCCTGCAGACGCATGTGCCGCTGACCCAATGGCAGCCGCTGCATATCCACCACGCGGCCAGCCATATCACCGGGCGCGTGTCACTGCTGGAAAACGACCTTGCCGAACTGGTTTTCGATTCGCCACTGTGGCTCGCGGATAATGACCGTCTGGTACTGCGTGACATTTCGGCCCGGGAGACGCTGGCCGGGGCGCGGGTGGTCACGCTCAACCCGCCGCGTCGCGGCAAGCGCAAGCCGGAGTATCTGCAATGGCTGGGAGCGCTGGCGCAGGCCGCGGATGATAAAGCCGCGTTGCTTGTTCATCTTGAGCGTGGTGCCGTCAATCTGAACGATTTCGCATGGGCTCGTCAGCTCAGCGCGGAAGGATTACGCCTGCTGACCCAGGAGCCCGGTTTTATTCAGGCGGGTAACAATTTACTGAATGCCCCGGTCGCAGCATGCTGGCAGCGCAAGGTACTGACCACGCTCGCCACTTACCATGAACAGCATCAGGATGAACCCGGCCCGGGACGTGAACGCCTGCGACGCATGGCGTTGCCGATGGAAAACGATGCGCTGGTGCTGCTGCTGATTGAAAACATGCGCGAAAGTGGGCTGATAAAAAGCCACCACGGCTGGCTGCATCTGCCGGATCACAAAGCCGGGTTCAACGCCGGGCAAGAGGCGATATGGCAGAAAGTGGCCCCGCTGTTTGGCGACGAGCCGTGGTGGGTTCGCGATCTCGCACGTGAAACGAATACCGACGAACAGGTGATGCGCCAGGTGTTGCGCCATGCGGCGCAGCAGGGGTTAATCGTCGCGATCGTGAAAGATCGTTATTACCGTAACGATCGCATTGTGGCGTTTGCTAACCTGATCCGCGAGCTGGATCAGGCGCGAGGCACGACCTGCGCAGCAGATTTCCGCGATCGGCTGAACGTCGGGCGCAAGCTGGCGATTCAGATCCTGGAATATTTCAACCGCATCGGTTTTACCCGTCGTCGTGGCAACGATCATTTATTGCGGGATTCGTTATTATTTCCTGAAACTCCGTGACCCCCGTCGTAAACACCGTTACCGGCTGGCGAGAAAATCGCCAGCCGGAACTACCCTTGTTGTACACCAACAGCAAGGAGACGGTCATGACAAACAATCCTCCCTCATCGCGTATCCAGCCTGGCGAGTATGGTTTTCCCCTCAAGCTGAAGCCCCGTTATGAAAACTTTATCGGCGGCGACTGGGTTGCACCCGTCGGCGGCGAATACTATTCCAACCTGACGCCCGTTACCGGCCAGCCGCTGTGTGAGATAGCCAGCTCCGGCAAGGGGGATATCGACCTGGCGCTGGACGCCGCGCACAAAGCCAAAGACAAATGGGGGCATACCTCTGTTCAGGACAGAGCGGCGATATTGTTCAAAATCGCTGACCGGATGGAACAGAATCTGGAGCTGCTGGCAACGGCGGAAACCTGGGATAACGGCAAGCCAATCCGTGAAACAATGGCGGCAGACGTGCCGCTGGCCATTGACCACTTCCGCTATTTTGCCTCCTGTATTCGCGCTCAGGAGGGCGGAATTAGCGAGGTAGACAGCGACACCGTGGCGTACCACTTCCACGAACCGCTGGGCGTGGTGGGGCAGATCATTCCGTGGAACTTCCCGTTGCTGATGGCGAGCTGGAAAATGGCGCCCGCGCTGGCGGCGGGTAACTGCATTGTGCTCAAACCGGCCCGCCTGACCCCGCTGTCAGTCCTGCTGCTGATGGAAGTCATTGGCGACCTTCTCCCGCCAGGCGTGATTAACGTGGTGAACGGTGCGGGGGGTGAGATAGGGGAATATCTGGCGACCTCAAAACGGATCGCCAAAGTCGCGTTTACCGGGTCGACGGAAGTGGGTCAGCAGATCATGCAGTACGCGACCCAGAACATCATTCCAGTGACCCTGGAGCTGGGCGGTAAATCGCCGAACATTTTCTTCGCCGACGTCATGGAGGAAGAGGATGCCTTCTTCGATAAAGCCCTGGAAGGCTTTGCGCTGTTTGCCTTTAACCAGGGTGAAGTCTGTACCTGCCCAAGCCGCGCGCTGGTGCAGGAGTCTATCTATGAGCGCTTTATGGAGCGAGCCATTCGCCGCGTCGAGTCTATCCGCAGCGGTAACCCGCTTGATAACGTGACCCAGATGGGCGCGCAGGTCTCGCACGGGCAGATGGACACTATCCTCAACTACATTGATATCGGCAAGAAAGAAGGGGCGGATGTCCTGACCGGCGGTCGGCGTAAAATGCTGGGCGGCGATCTGCAGGACGGGTATTACCTGGAGCCGACGATCCTGTTCGGCAAAAACAACATGCGCGTCTTCCAGGAGGAAATTTTCGGACCGGTGCTGGCCGTCACCACCTTCAAAACGATGGAAGAGGCGCTGGAGATTGCTAACGATACGCCGTATGGCCTCGGGGCTGGCGTCTGGAGCCGCAACGGTAATCTGGCTTATAAAATGGGGCGGGGCATTCAGGCCGGGCGCGTGTGGACCAACTGCTACCATGCTTATCCGGCGCACGCGGCCTTTGGGGGCTATAAGCAGTCGGGCATCGGGCGTGAAACCCACAAGATGATGCTGGAGCATTACCAGCAGACGAAATGCCTGCTGGTGAGTTATTCCGATAAACCTCTGGGGCTGTTCTAACCCTCCAGCTCAGGCTGCCCCTGGGCAGCCTGAGCAATTTGCTGACGCAGGCAGTTCAGTACGCCGTCCAGAATGTACTGCACGCCCCAGGGCTGGTATTCACGTTTGCGGAATATCGCCGTCAGGTCGAGCCACCACTCTTCCTGATGGGGGAAGCAGGGAACAAGAGAACCACTCTTAAGCTCTTTTTTCAGGCTTTCTTTCGGCGCAAAAACAATACCGAGATTATTTCGTGCCAGTTCCAGCGCCGTCTGTGTATTGTCGCAAATATAATTTCCGGTCACTCTGTAATCATATACGGTCTCACTACCGTGGACGCGAAAACGCCAGATGTTCGCCTCATCCACCAGCATCGAGTCTATTAAAATACAGGAGTGATTAATTAAATCTTCAGGTCCGGTTAAGGGGTGGTTTTTCAAATATTCTTCTGTGGCAAATGCCGTGACGGAATATTTCGTTAACACACTGGCGACCAGACTTTCATCTTTCGGCTGAGCATAGGTAATGAGAATATCGCAATCATCGGGGAACGAGACCCCTTCGGAATATTCATTACGATCCAGGTTGTATGTTTTTAACGAGATGCGGATATCACCGATGTCTTCAATCTGATGGATCACGTGTCTCGCCAGATACATCACGATACCCGTTGGGGCGTAAATGGTCACTTTTCCGCGCTTCTCATGCTTATAATCAGCAATGAAATTAATGAGCTGGCTATTTTTATCCAGTGTGGCGTCAATGTAGGGGAGTAACGCTTCGCCAAACTGGGTTAGCGCCAGCTGACGGGTCGTGCGCTCAAATACCTTAAGACCGACACGCGTTTCAAAGTCAGAAAGGTATTTACTGACGTTAGCCTGTGCCATGCCCAGCAGGGCTGCGGCATCGCCAATACTGTGGGTGGCTGCGATGACGGAAATAATTTTTAACTCGCGTGGTTTTAGCTGGAACTTATTCATCATGCGCACCCATCTATATGTTTTTATATATAATATTATATAAACTGCAGCGTTGCATTGGCAAATTTGTAACCATTATTATTCGCCTCGCTTGTTTGGCGTCTAAATGGATTACATGTAATGACTATTAAATACAATTTACTCATCGCAGCCACGTTATTTGCAACATCATCTGCAATGGCTGGTGACTTTTCACTTGGGGCGGGGGCTGTATTTAATGAGTCGCCTTATAAAGGTTATAACGAAAATACCACGGCGGTACCGTTAATTAGCTATGAAGGCGACCGGTTTTATATTCGCCAGACCACCGGCGGATGGATCCTGTGGAAAGACGAAAAAAATGAATTCAGCATGACCGCATCGTGGATGCCACTGCGATTTGATCCTGAAGATAACGACGACGCTCAGATGAAACACCTCGATGAGCGTAAAGCATCAGCGTTTCTCGGCGGGGCGTACTACCGCCATGAACACTGGGGCTCGCTGAAAGTGGCGGTCTCGGGTGATGCGATGGATGAGAGTGGCGGCGTGATCGGTGAAATCTCATACTTCCGTCCGGTTCGGATGGAACGTCTGACGCTGACGCCATCGGTAGGTATTTTCTACAGCGACGAAAGCTATAACGATTACTACTACGGCGTATCCGGCAATGAGTCTCGCCGCTCAGGCCTCAATGAATACACCGCAGGTGATAGCTGGACGCCGTATGTGGGTCTCGCGGCTAAATATCAGTTAACCCAGAATCTGTTTATCAACGCCAGCGCGGTCTATACCGTGTTACCTGACGACGTGAAGAACAGTCCGATGATCGACCGCGAAGACAGTTTCGCGCTGATGACCGGCATGTCCTGGCGTTTCTGATCTAAAGCCGGGTGGCGATTGCCTTACCTGGCCTCGGTTTTTATCTCCCGCGCCTGTGGGAGAGGGTTGGGGTGAGGCTGACAGGACAGATGCCTTCAGGCCTCATCCACCCAAATCCGCATTTCCCCTTCTCCCCGGTTTGCCCAACTGAACCACGGAATAAAGGTCAACGTCCGGGGCTGGCGCTGCACCGGGGCGCGATCGTACTGCCACAGTCCCTGCGTGCCTTCCTCATCAGCGTGACGCGCGATGCCCTCCGCCTGAATCAGTATCTTGTGCGCAAAGATCCCTTTTCCTTCAAAGACCCGAAATTCGCTCTGCTCAGGCAGGGAGAGGTTATGCAGGTTCGCGCCATTGTCGGCCTCTTCCAGGCAGTAGACCAGCGGGCCACGCTGCAGCGCGACTTTACCGGCCTGCTGGCGTACCAGCGGGTTACCGTACACGCGGCGGACCGGCATGGGTAAGGTCAGCGTAAGGGTATCTCCCTCCTGCCAGCGGCGGGTGAGGTACAGATACCCCCGGGAGACATCACCCGTGACCCTTTCGCCGTTCAGTGACACGGCCGGGCTTGTGCACCAGTCTGGTAAACGTAGTGCCAGCGTGTGGGTCACCGGGGCAGGTGAGGTGATCTCGATGTTGACCTCTTCCTGCCATGGATAATCACCGCTAATCCGTAGCTGTAAGGTGCCCTCATCTACCGGTATGGCGACGTCGTTCCCCACATAGAGGTTGATAAAGAGCGCGTTCTGACGAACGGTATAGAGATAGTGGCCCAGCGAAGTGAGCACGCGGGCGATATTGGGCGGGCAACAGGCGCAGCCGAACCAGCGCTGGCGAACCGGCTTAACGTGGTCGTAGACATGATTAAATGCCAGTGTTTTAGGGTGTACCTCCAGCGGGTTCACATAGAAGAAATGTTTACCGTCCAGCGCCATGCCGCCCAGTACCGTGTTGTATAAGGCACGCTCCATCACGTCGGCGTACTGGCTGTCCGCTTCCATCTCCAGCATCCGGCGGGCAAACATCATCAGGCCAATGGAGGCGCAGCTTTCGGCATATACCGTATCGTTAGGCAAATCGTAATCGCTGCTGAAGGCTTCGCCACTGCTTTGCGAGCCGATCCCGCCGGTAATATAGAGCTGTCGCTGGGCCATGTTATTCCACAGTCGCAGGCAGTCCTGGCGTTTACCCTCGTCATGACTCAGACGAGCAAGATGCGCCATGCCCGCCATCAGATAGACAAATCGAACCGCGTGGCCGATGGCGGTGTGTTGTTCGGCAAGCGGTTGATGCGCCTGGCTATAGGCTTTGTCCTTGACCATCCACGCCGGGCCGTACGTGTTCCAGTACGATGTCCGGCCCCGTTTCTCATATTCGATATCGTAGAAATGAGGCTGCGTGCCGCGCGTGTCGATAAAATATTTCACAAGGGCCAGGTAACGCGGTTCCTGAGTGACGTCGTAAAGCCGCATAAGCGCCAGCTCAATTTCCGGATGGCCCGGATAACCGTGAAGCTGCTCCTCGCCGGGGCCAAAGACCCGGTCGATATGGTCCGCCAGTTTGCATACCACATCCAGCAGACGGCGTTTTCCGGTCCCCTGAAAATAGGCCACGCCAGCTTCAATCATATGTCCGGCGCAGTACAGTTCGTGGCATTCGGCAAGGTTCGTCCAGCGCTCACCGGGTGCTTTCACCGTGAAGTAGGTGTTGAGATAGCCATCGTCACACTGCGCCGCCGCAATCAGCTCAATCACCTCATCGGCGGTTTTTTCACGTTCCGGGTCGGGCTTCTGGCACAACGACCACGCGACGGCTTCCAGCCATTTCGCCACGTCGCTGTCCTGAAACACCATTCCATAGAACTCCCCCTGTTCCAGCCCTGCCGCAATGCGGAAGTTGGTGATGGCGTGACTCGGTTCGGCTTCGATAACGCGATCGTTTAGCGCATCCCACTGGTAGGGGATCACCACATCACGCACCAGCCGCTGATACTGGCCGAGAAACGGGTCGTTGATGTTCAGTGTGTGCAGGTCGGCTTCCATTATGGACATGTCATTCTCCTCAGGACGATACGTGACGCTGGCGCAGATCGGTGGCAATGCGCGACATCATGGGATTGTTGAGTCTGCACCAGCGGATTGAGACCGCCAGCAGCAGGTGGAAAAGGGCGGGGAGCAGTGTCTCCATCGCAGTAATTCCCTGTAACGAGGCTGGCGTCTGGTTGCCCGCGCCCGGCTGGTAGGCGACGGCGATAAACACCAGGCTGATGATCCCGGCGCTGGACGCCCAGGCGAGCTTGATGAAAAACAGATTGAAAGCGAAGTTCATGCCAGATGAACGTACCCCGTTTTTCCACTCACCATAGTCATCTGCAAATGCCATCAGCGAGAAGTGCAGGGGCAGGGTAAAACCGAGAATGACGCCGTTACTCAGAATAACGATCAGCCAGAGCGTCTGATGAGCCGGACCGCCTGGCAGAAACCACATTCCTGCCGCGAGCGCGGCCAGCACGAGGTTGGTGTAGTAATAGAGTTTGACGGTATCAATCCGGCGAGAAAGGGGATTCACGATCACCGCGCCGAGAATGGCGGCAAAGGTCACCATCGTGAAGAACAGCGAGGTATAAGCGGTACTGCCCTGGAGCACGTAGGTGATGAAGTACATGTAGCCGCCGCCACGAATGTTGAAGACGTTGATCAGCAGGAATGACATCACCAGCATCAGCAGGAGCTGATCGTTGTTGCGCAGGCCGGCCAGATGCTCGCGTAGGGTGAATTTGCCCATCAGCGCCAGCGGGACGCGCTCACGCACCCAGAAGAAGCAGCAGAGGAACATCACCACGGCGATGGCGCACAACACCCCAACGCCGAGCTGATAGCCTCGCGCGGCGTTGCCCTCGCCCAGCGCTGCGACCAGCCACGGCAGGCCAACAGAGACCAAAAAACCCGCCACACCGCACAGCACAAAGCGCCATGACTGGCAGGAGATGACCTCGCTGTGGCGGGTGGTCATGGTGTTGATTAGCGCGCAGTAGGGCACGTTGATGGCGGTATAGCCCACTGACAACAGCAGATAGGTACCAAACGCCCAGGCGATTTTCACCCCCATGCTGGCGTCAGGCACGGTGAAGGTCAGTACACCGATAACCCCGACAGGAAGCGCCACCCACAGCTGCCACGGGCGAAAACGCCCCCAACGGCTTTGTGTTCGGTCGGCAATCACCCCCATCACCGGATCGGAAATGGCGTCAAACACGCGCAGGGCAATAAACAGCGTGCCAACGAGCGCTGGCGTCAAACCAAAAACGTCGGTGTAGAAGAAGGTAAGAAAATTCATGATCAGGCAGGTGATGACCGTGCCACCCGCGTCACCCAGGCCGTAGCCTATTTTTTCGCGGACTGACAGGCGGTCATCCATTGCCCCTTGTACGACCTGTGATTCTGTAATCGGTGTGGAAGTCATGAGGTAACTCCTCGGTAATCGATTTTTATCGTATTTATGCAAGGTACCCCATTCATTCTGCACCGAACGCTCAGGCCAACAAGGGAAGGGAAAAGTATAAAAAGGTGACGATTCCGACCTGATGATAAATTTGTGATTTCGATCGGGAAGGCAGGAAGATATTCATTAATAATCAAAGCATAAGATGAATATTAATGGCAATCAGAGCGGAATGGTGAATATCCATGCTTGAATTATCCATAGCGCTTCCGATTAAAGTGCAAAATGGTGGGCTCTTTATTTCCCGGGGCGTGGGCCGGCATCCGGCGCGCAAATTAACCTCGTGGGAGATTATCTTCGTCGAAAAAGGGACATTAACGATCCAGGAAGAAAACACGCTCTTTGAAGTGAAAGCGGGAGAGAGCTTACTGCTCTGGCCGGCGCGTCGACACGTGGGGACAGAAGATTTCCCGGCGGACCTGCGGTTCTACTGGCTGCATTTTGAGGTCGAAGCACAATCGTCGCCTTTGCCACATGCTTTTCCGGTGGCCATTGAACAACATTGCTGCGTGCGCGATGCTCAATATGTGATTGCGCTATTCCGGCAATTCCTGAGTGAGCAGGAAAAATTACAGCGAAGCGTGGCGCTGGAAATGATTTTGCTGCTGATTTTACAGCAAGTGTCGATCTCCTCAGGTTATGAAGACAGAGCCGATGAAGCCGGCGCGGCCATGGCATGGAAGGCAAAACAGCTTATTCGCACGCAGTTTCATCTGCCGCTTTCCACATCGCAACTGGCAAAAGCCTTGCACTGCAATGCCGATTATCTGGGACGCGTATTTCGCCGGACCTTTCACTTAACCCTGACGGAGGCGATCCATCGCCAGCGCGTCAGGGCGGCAGAAAAGCTGTTGCTGAACGACTCCGCGTCCCTGACCGAAGTGGCAACCCGCTGCGGTTTTAATGATGTCGGGTATTTCCGGCAGATATTTTCAAAGCATACCGGCTTAACGCCCGCCGTCTGGAAACGGCGGTACTGTAAGGAGCATATTAATTCCGGGTGATCACTGCCCGTAGTAGGCATTTGCTCCATGCTTGCGCAGGTAATGTTTATCGAGCAGTTCCTGCTGCATCGTCGGTAGCTGTGGCGCAAGCTGGCGTGAAAACAGCCCCATAAAGGCGCACTCTTCCAGCACCACAGCGTTATGTACCGCATCGGCCGCATTTTTTCCCCAGGTGAACGGGCCGTGAGAATGCACCAGCACCGCCGGGATCTGCATCGGGTTTACGTCGCGCTCCTCAAAGGTTTTGATGATGACTTCGCCGGTCTGGTATTCGTATTCACCCGCAATTTCAGCCGGGGTCATCAACCGCGTGCAGGGGATCGCACCATAAAAATAGTCAGCGTGCGTGGTACCCCATGCCGGTAAATCCTGCCCTGCCTGCGCCCAGACAGTGGCATGACGGGAATGGGTATGCACAATGCCGCCAATTTCAGGGTAACGGCGATACAGCGCCAGGTGGGTTGGCGTGTCGGAAGAGGGTTTTTTAACCCCCTCGACCACCTGGCCCGTGGCAATGTCCACCACCACCATATCCTCTGCGGACATCACGTCATACTCCACGCCGGAGGGTTTAATCACCATCAGGCCGCGTTCACGATCCACCGCACTGACGTTGCCCCAGGTGAAAGTCACCAGCTGGTGGGCGGGCAGCGCCAGGTTTGCCGCCAGGACCTCGGCTTTGAGTTGTTCTAACATGTCATCCCTCCTTCCTGCATCCGGGCTTCAATCCAGCGGCGTGCCTGGATGATTTCCAGTACCGGCTCTTTGGCTTTTTCAGTCCACATTTCAATCAGAAATGCGCCGCGATAATTGAGCTGATTCAGCGTGTTAAATATGCCCACGAAATCGACGCACCCCTCGCCGAACGGTACGTCACGAAACTGTCCGGGGCTTTGTTCAGTCACGGGCTGGGTATCTTTCAGGTGTATGGCGGCGATGCGATCGATGCCCAGCGTCAGCTCGGCGGCCACATCGTTACCCCACGCGCTCAGGTTGCCGACGTCCGGATAAACGCTGAACCATGGTGAAGCGAGCATTTCGTCCCACTTTTTCCATTTGCTGATGGAGTTCATAAACGCGGTATCCATGATCTCCACTGCCAGCATGACCTGCGCGGCGGCGGCCTGCTCCACGGCCCATGCCAGCCCTTCGGCAAAGCGTTGCCGGGTGCCTTCGTCATGTTCTTCGTAATAGACGTCATACCCGGCAAGCTGGATGGTGCGAATACCGAGATCGCGCGCCAGACGGATGGCTTTGGTCATGATGGCGCGTGCGCGCTCGCGGACGGTCTCGTCCCGGCTACCAAACGGGAAACGGCGGTGGGCAGACAGACACATCGACGGGATCGCGACCCCGGTTTCCAGCATCGCCTCAACCAGAGAGGCGCGCTGCGCGGTGTTCCATTCAAGGCGGGACAAACGCTCATCGGTTTCATCGATCGACATCTCGACAAAATCAAATCCGCAGCTTTTTGCCAGCACCAGGCGCTCTGGCCAGGTGAGCGCTTTCGGCAGCGCTTTTTCGTAGATACCTAACGGATGCTGACGCATGGTTACTCCCCCCAGATGTCGCGGATGTGTGAATGGAATGCATGGGCTACCTGCGGTGGGTTAGCAGCGCCTGTCAGTGCCCGTCCGGCAATAAACGCTTTCACATTGATCTGCTTAAACAGCGGCAGGTCGGCGGGGGTAATGCCGCCGGTGATCGAGAGCTGCAGGCCGATATCCGAGAGGGCTTTCATGCTGTCGAGATCCGCCTCGCCCCACTGCTGGCCGCTGGCCTGTGCGTCGCGCCCACGGTGATAAATGGCCTGTGTGACCCCGATACGGTGCCATTCACGCGCATCATCCAGCGTCCAGTGACCAAACAGCTCCATCTGAATTTCCCCGCCGCAGCGCAGAGCCACCTCGTGACCCTTCTCGACGGTTGCCAGCGGCGCGGCGCAGATGATGGTCATCCAGTTCGCGCCTGCGCCAAACGCCTGTTCAGCCAGCGTTTCTCCGGCATCGGCCACTTTCCAGTCAGCCACGATCGTTTTTTTCGGACACTGCTGGCGCAGTGCGCGCACGGCATTAAGCCCTTCGGTGAGACACAAAATGGTGCCTGCTTCGATAATATCGACGTGATCCGCAAGCCGCTCGACGTCGCGCTGTGCGGCCTGAAGTGAGGTATGGTCGAGCGCCAGCTGCAGTAATGGTCGGCTCATAGGTCGTGCTCCTTAACATGGGCGTGATAGCCCTGTAGTGCTGAAATCAGTAGCTGGTAGCGCTGATACTTGCGCTGGTAGGCCGCATGGGCATGCTTGTCGGGTGTGATGACGCGAATGTGATGTCTGACAGCCTGCTGCGCGGTGCGGAAATCGGGATAAACGCCGGTACCCACCAGCGCGGCCAGCGCCGCGCCGGAACAGCCGGTCTCTTCGACCTGCGGCAGTTCTATTGCCAGACCGCTTACGTCCGCGAGCATTTGCATCCACACATCCGAATGGGCAGGGCCGCCGGTTACGCGCAATGTCTGCACGTGCGTGAAGCGCGCTAGCATGCGGTTAAGATGGGTCATGTGGCTGAAGACCACACCTTCATAGACCGCCTGCAACAGATGCGCGCGAGTGTGCAGGGCCTGCATGCCGTAAAACCCGCAGGTCATCTCCAGCCCGGCGTTGCTGCCATAGAGGAACGGCAGGAAGAGCAGATCGCTTCCGGCTTTCGGCAGGCTGGCCACGGCCTGGTTGATCGCATCGAATGACATGTCGCCCCACTGTGTGGTCAGCCATTCGAGGTTACCGGACGAGGTGGGGCTGGCTTCGTGAACGATGTAGTGCTGCGGATGAACGTAGCGCCCATACACATAGGGATACGGCTCGTTATGGCCTATACCGTTGGCGATCCCGCTGGTGACAGCCCAGGTGCCCATCACGGCGTTGAGCGTGCTGTCGTCATGTAACCCGGCGCAGATCGCGGTGGAAACCACATCAAACAGCCCCCCCACAACGGGTGTACCCGCTGCGAGACCCGTCAGGGCGGCGGCCTGAGCGGTGATTTCCCCGCAAATTTCTGCTGAACCGACGATCGGCGGCAATGCGCCGTCAATTTCATCGATGCCGAGCCAGCGTGTGAGCTGCGGGTCGTACTGCCCGGTGTTCATGTTGTAGAGATTGGATTCAGAGATGTTGCTCTCTTCACACCCTTTAACGCCGGTGAGGCACCAGCGCAGGTAGTCGTGCGCCATCATCACACAGCCAATCTGCTGATAACGGTGCGGTTCATTCTCTTTCACCCAGCGCAGGAGGGAGGCGGGATGCCCCGTCCATAACGTCTGGCGCGTATGCGGATAAAGCTTTTCAGGAATACCGTCCTGCTGCCAGCGCTGTACAATCTCCAGCGCCCGGCGGTCAGAGGAGAGCATGGCGTTGCCGAGCGGCTGGTCATACTTGTCCAGTAAAAACAGTCCTTTACCCTGAGCCGATATCCCGACGCCTTTGATTTGTGCGCCGCCGATGCCAGCCTTCTTAAGCAGCAGGGCGACGGTGGCGTGGCACTGCTGCCAGAGTTGGTGCATATCCCGCTCAGCGTGGCCTGCGTGTGGGCTGAGTGTGTCAACCGCGCGGCGCTCAATACAGACTTCCTGGCCCTGGCGGGTGTACAGACCGGCTTTCAGATACGTTCCGCCACAATCGATACCCAGCCAGAAGGGCTCTTTTTCACTCATCGTTGACTCTCTTGTCTTACGCCCTCTCTTCAGGAGAGGGCGGGGGGATCAGGCTGCGTGCTTATGCGGGTTCACGCCGGGGTTGGGTTCCGCTCCGGCATCGCATTTCGCCGGTAGCATCAGGGCGAGCAGCGAGGCCAGCGCCAGCGAAACCGCGAGGCAGTACACCCCGGCATCTTTGCTGTAGAGGGTGATCAGCACGCCCACCGCGTAAGGGCCGCAGAACCCACCGAGGTTACCCAGGGCGTTAATCACGCCGCGAGCGCCACCGGCCATCTCTGCGCTGAACAGGCGCGCCGGAATCGTCCAGAACACACCCGCAGCGGACTGCAGGAAGAAGCCACAGCCCACCAGCGCGGCATAGGCCAGCCAGATGTTCTCTTTCAACGCCACGGAGAGGAACATGCAGAGCGCGAAGCCAATCAGCGGCAGGGAGACGAACAGCTTGCGCTTGCCGGTACGGTCAGACAGTGAGGAGAACAGGAACATGCCCGCAATGGCGCCGACATAAGGCAGGATGGCGAGCATTCCCACCTGGCCGATGCTGGTATGCGTCAGCTCTTTGAGAATGGTTGGCAGCCAGAGGGTGTAACCGTAAATCCCGGTCTGGTAGAAGAAGTTCAGGGCAATCAGCTGCCACATGGTTTTGTCGGACAGAACAGCACTCAGCGAGGCATTTTTCACCGCTTTTCCGGCAATAGCCTGCTGTTCTGCGGCCAGCGTTTGTATCAGATAATTTTTCTCGGCCTCGGAGATCCAGCGAGCCTCCTGCGGGCGGTCGTAGACGGTGAACACCCAGAGCACCAGCACCACAATGGACATCAGCCCTTCAATGATGAACAGCCAGCGCCAGTCGAGTGCGGTGATAATCCAGCCCGACAGGGGTGCGGTGATGATCCCCGCAATGGGAACAAACATGATGACAATCGCATTGGCGCGGCCGCGTTCGGCGTCCGGGAACCAGTTACTGATCATCGTGAGCACCACAGGCAGCATCCCGCCTTCTGCCACACCGAGTAAGAAGCGCAGTGCCAGCAGTTGATACTGGTTGGTCACAACGCCGGTCAGGACCGAAATCACCGCCCAGGCAACCAGTGACCAGCCAATAAACTTCTTACCGCTGCCATGCACGGCAATCTTGCCGCCGGGCACCTGCAGGAACAGATAACCGATAAAGAAGATCCCACCCGCCAGGCCTGCCATGGTGGCAGAGATACCTAACTCTTCATCCATACCGCCTGGCATCGCAAATGCGATATTCACGCGGTCCATATATGAAATAATACAGGCGATAAGAATAGGCGGAATGATTCTTAACCAGCGCTGACGCGGAATATCCGCTTGTAGAGCATGAGTAGAAATATTCATATTTAATATCTCAGTGAATGTAACCGGAATAAGATTTTTATTGTTATTGCGTTGCTTTTTTCATTTCACTAATGCCGTCGCGCAAAATAGCGATGCGATGGCTGACGTTAGCATTAGCATTTATTTCCAGTAATTTAATACCGGAGAATTTCAATGTTGCGGCGCTCGCCGCAGTAAAAAGTGCTTTTACCTGTTCGGTGGTCATTAAACTGTCGGCGCAGAACGGGGAAAATGGCGCGTGCAGATCCTGCCATTCGCCGTACGCTCCGCGAACGGAGGTCCCGGAGAACATCAGTGCGCCCAGCTTCCCGGCCTCCAGTGCGGCTTTAACATGTTCAGGCGGCAGCAAGGCACTGCGTCCTTCGATAGCCGACCGCGCCCAGTTGATGCATACGCTGATATCCGTTTCTTTCACCACCTCAAGCACCTGCGCTAAGGGCAAAAACCCCTTGCGTGGCGCGGGGCCGGTCATGGCATCGCAGTGTTCAAGCACCAGGTCGCATGACCAGTCCCATGAGGTGATTTCACGTATAGAACGGGAAAACGCAGCGGTAGCTTGTTCAACAGACGGGTTTCCCGCCTGCGGCGCGGCCTGCATCTCCAGAGCGATAATTTTGCCTGGAAAGCGAGTATTGATGGCATCAATCTTTCGCAGCAGATGGCGGTAATAGTCAACGCAGGCTTTGCGCTGTTCTTCATCGGCAGAGGCCAGGCCAAACGCGCCATTTGTGCCGCGGCGGCGCATGGTTTCCATCACCGCGGTAACCACCATTTGCCAGTCTCCCGGCGTATGGCGGAACAGCCATTCGTCACCCAACGGATGGAGATCCTCAAGATACGGTTGCTCCAGCCCGCGAATATCTGGCGTATCGGAAAGCGCTCGCCAGAAGTCCTGCTCTTCTTGTTCCCCTTGCTGGTGAAACGAGGGTGCGCAGGGGTACGCACCAATTATAAAACCGGTATTAGTCATTTCGCATTCCCAATAGAGTTCAGAAAATTAATCTATTTCGCTGATTGCTACTTTCACCACAATTTTACGAATTGCCGATACCTTATTTTTAATGCAGGCAGGACGGTGAACATCCTGCGGAAAAAATATGGCATAACTGCCGGGCGTCATTTCTATAAAAAATTCATTTTCGCTGCCGTGATAAAAAATAATATCCCGCTGTTCCAGCAGTGATTCGCTTATTTCGTTATTGCCGGTATCAATGGCGACACCGATTTTCTCTTCACCCCATGCCAGAAACTGAATGTCCAGATAGCGACGGTGCACTTCGGGACGGTTCTCATCCCACGTCTGGGTGGTGAGGTCGAGCACCTGAGCAAAGATGTTACGTCCGTCAATGTCCACCACGCCAGGTGCCAGCGCCGTGAAATCCGTGGTGCGCAGAAAATCGAGTGCTTTCTCTATCGCCTGCGGCAGGCGACACGGATTTGGCTGCGAAATATGTCCTAAAATCATGGCCCACTCCTTACAGAGACTGGATTTTCGCCCACACGCTGTCGTCAATGGTGATGCCGTTTCGGCGGTTCTCTTCGAGCAGACGTGTGAATTCATGACCCGGCAGTCGAACCGCGACGTTGTCATCAGCCCGCTCGGCGTTGATGATAAAGTCCATGATGCGCTGCAGTTTGGCATCGCGGGTGGGTCCGTCGATCAAACGATCGACCTCGATGGCGATAAAGATTTGTGACACGCCATATTCGTCGCTGTTGTCCTGGGTCACTTCCGCAACGGAGGATCCGTTGGAGAGCAGGGTTGCGATCATGTCGAGGACGATGGATAAGCCCGATCCTTTCCAGTAGCCCATCGGCAGAATGCGGCGGTTTTTCTCGATCACACCAGGTTCTCTGGTGAGATGCCCTTCATCGTCAAAGCCCCCATCCACCGGCAACGTGCGTCCGGCCAGGCGATTCACTTCCAGCATGCCGTAGGAGAACATTGACATCGACATATCGACCATTGTGATCGGCGTAGACGGAATCGCCACGATCAGAGGGTTAGTGCCGATGCAGCACGCTTTTGAGCCCCAGGCTGGCATGACGGCAATGGAGTTAGTCCAGCAGATCCCGATGTACCCCTTCTCTGCGGCCTGCCAGCCGTAGCTGCCGCCGCGCATCCAGTGGTTGGCGTTTCGCAGTGCCACAAGGCCGATACCGTGGTCGGCGGCCAGTTCGGTGGCGCGATCCATCATCTTTTTCGCCGTCAGGTTGCCAATCGAACGTCGGGCATCCCACTGTTCGATGGCACCTAGCGAGGTCACCCGTGTTGGCTGGGCATCAGGAATGATGTCGCCGGCATCAAGCTGCTGAATGAAACGAGGGAAGCGGTTAACCCCGTGTGAATAGACGCCCGATTCCGTGGTGCGGGCAAACATCTCCGCGCAGGCGTCGGCGGTGTCCGCTTTTACGCCGCGATCGACCAGGACCCGCCTGAACGCCGCTTTTAACTCTTCAAAGGTCACTTTCATCCCTGTTCTCCTGTTTTTGTCGGGGCAAGTGCGAGTGCTTTTTTATCGCTAAATTTCACTATGCGAAATCTGATTTCAAATATAGCGATCAAATTTTGCCAGATCAACGACATTAATGATTTTCAAAATCGATTAAAATCAACTGGTTGTGTTTTTTCTGTTGAGATCGTGAACTGAACCACACTTTGCGCTACCATCAGGACGCGATAAAAAGGAGCCATTGGATGAGCACGAAAGAGAGCGAAATGACGCAAGAAAAAGAGAGGCCAGCAGGTAGCCAGAGCTTGTTTCGCGGCCTGATGCTGATTGAGATCCTCAGCAACTACCCGAACGGGTGTCCGTTGGCCCATTTATCGGAACTGGCAGGGCTGAATAAAAGCACCGTGCACCGCTTACTGCAGGGATTACAGTCGTGCGGGTACGTTACCCCGGCGCCTGCGGCGGGCAGCTACCGCCTGACCACCAAATTTATCGCCGTCGGGCAAAAGGCGCTGTCGTCGCTGAATATCATTCACGTGGCGGCCCCGCACCTTGAGACGCTGAATATCGCCACCGGTGAGACGGTGAACTTCTCAAGCCGCGAGGACGATCACGCCATTCTGATTTATAAGCTGGAGCCCACAACCGGTATGCTGCGCACGCGCGCTTACATCGGTCAGCATATGCCGCTTTATTGTTCGGCGATGGGCAAAATCTACATGGCGTTTGGTCATCAGGACTATGTGGCGAGCTACTGGCAGAGCCATCAGGAGCAGATCCAGCCGCTCACCCGCAACACGATTACCGAACTGAGCGCAATGTATGACGAGCTGGCGGAAATCCGCGAGCACAGCATGGCGATGGATAAAGAAGAGAACGAGCTGGGCGTCTCCTGTCTTGCCGTACCGGTGTTTGATATTCATGGCCGCGTGCCGTACGCGATCTCCATTTCGCTCTCGACGTCCCGCATGAAGCAAATTGGTGAAAAAAACCTGCTGAAACCGCTGCGGGAAACGGCAGAGGCTATCTCAAAAGAGTTGGGTTTTAACGTGCGCGGAGCGTGACAGATGAACCGATTTATCCTGGCTGATACGGAAAAATGCATTGGCTGTCGTACCTGCGAAGTGGCCTGCGTGGTGTCGCATCAGGGAATGCTTTCTGCAGGCGCGTTTACGCCCCGCATTCGGGTGGTCAAAGGCGGTGCATTCACTACGGCTGTGGGCTGCCATCAGTGTGAAGATGCCCCTTGTGCCACTGTTTGTCCGACACAGGCGATTCGCCACACCGCGGGTGCCTGGCGGGTGGAGCCGGCGCGCTGTATTGGCTGTAAAAGTTGTGTGGTAGCGTGCCCGTTTGGAGCAATGCAGGTTCAGCGAGTGGGGAACCGCGTTCAGGCGGTGAAATGTGATTTGTGCGCAGATCGCGAGGCTGGACCCGCCTGTGTGGAGGCGTGCCCAACCCACGCGCTGCGCTGCGTTGACCCCGCCAGATTACGCACCGAACGGCTGCATAATCTGGCGTAACGCGTTACTGGCTATCTTCGCGCCAGGCGTACTCGATCTCTTCGGCGAGAATTTTCACGCCCGCTTCGATTTTCTCCGGATCGGGCACGTAGTTCATGCGCATGCACTGATGCGTATGCGGCCACGGCTTATCCAGACCCGGGAAGAAGTAATCACCCGGCACCATCAACACGCCGCGCTTTTTCAGGCGCTGGTAGAGAAGCTCGGTGGTGATCGGCAGATCCTTAAACCACAGCCACAGGAAAATTGCCCCTTCAGGTTTGTGGATCAGGCAGCGTTCTTCCGGTAAGTAGCGGCGAAGAATGGCGATCGTTTCCTGTACCCGCTGGTAATAGAACGGCTTGATAACCTCGTTCGACAGGCGCAGCAGGTCATTACGTTTGATCATTTCACACATCATCGCCGGGCCGATTCCCCCCGGGGAAAGGCTGATAATGCCGTTCATGTTGGTAATGGCGGTGATGATTTTTTCATTGGCGATGATGATCCCGCAACGGCTGCCCGGCAGACCCAGCTTGGAAAGGCTCATACACAGGACGATGTTAGGGTTCCACAGCGGACGTGCTTCGCTGAAGATGATCCCCGGGAACGGCACGCCATAAGCGTTATCAATCACCAGCGGGATGTCGTGCTGATTCGCCAGCGCATCCAGCTTCATCAGTTCGTCGTCGGTGATGACGTTGCCCGTTGGGTTGGTTGGACGTGATACGCAGATCATGCCCGTCTCTTCACCAATATGCAGATGTTCAAAGTCGACGTGATATTTGAACTGGCCTTCTGGCAGCAGCTCAATATTCGGGCGCGCCGAGACGAACAGATCCTCTTCGAGGCCGGAATCGGCATAGCCGATGTACTCTGGCGCCAGCGGAAACAGCACTTTTTTGGTGGTGCCGTCGGCGCGACGGCCTGCGAACAGATTAAACAAGTAGAAAAATGCGCTCTGACTGCCGTTTGTCAGTGCAATATTCTGTGGTTCGATATCCCAACCCAGCTCTTTGCGCAGCATTTCAGCAAGCAGTGTCAGCAGTTCGGTTTTACCCTGCGGGCCATCGTAGTTGCAAAGCGCATCGGTTGCTTTCCCGCTTTCCAGCATCTGAGCCAGCAGCGTCTGAAAATAGGTGTTCATCTCCGGGATTTGAGCCGGGTTTCCGCCGCCGAGCATGATGGCGCCTGGTGTGCGCAGCCCGTCGTTGAGGTCCTCCATCAGGCGAGTAATGCCTGAATGGCGGGTGAATTTGTCGCCGAAAAGTGAAAACGTCATAGCAGGTGATCTGTCGAGCTTATTTTGAAAGTGGGTAACCATAACGCTAGCACCGTGCTGGTGCAAATCGAGAGATGCGGTCGGGATTGTTGTTTTATGTGGTGGGAAGGTATTTAGGTAGTGGATTGTTCTGGTGAAATATCCCTCTCCCGGAGGGGGAGAGGGAACCGGTTTGCGTCGTTATTGATTACCTGCCCACACCACCATGACCTTATCGCCATTGTGCTCGCGAACGAAGCCGTAGCCTTCTTTCAGCGACAGCGTGGTTTGTTTGCCTTCACCTATTGCGGGATGACGGGCGCGGAACTGGCCCAGAACCTGCCAGTGGGCGACGGTTAAGGCCTGCTTGCCCGTCACGTCCTGCCAGTTCATATCCGAGCGGGTGCCCTGTAATGGATCGGACCCTGTCGGTCCGAATGGCCGCTCGGATTCATCGCCGTAGTAAATTTGTACGCTGCCCGGGGCGAGCAGGAGCAGCTCTGCGGCACGCTGGCCGCCTTCACGGAAAAGGCGTGTGTCATGCGACGAGAGATAGCTCAGGACATTGAAGCTTTGCAGTTTTTCCGCCATCTGCTGCCAGGTCAGGTCGATGTCCGCCAGACAACCGACCGCTTTTGCTGCCTGCTCCTGATAATCAAAGTTGATCATCGCGTCAAACCCGTGGCGGTAATAATCGCTTTGCATCACGCCGTGGCCCCATGACTCGCCGGTCATCCAGAACGGGGTATTGTCGAGTTTTTTGTCGGGGTTCGCGCCTTTCCAGGCTGCCAGCGCCTGGCTTGCCTGATCTTTCAACTGCTGCCAGGCCTCGAGTTCCACGTGTTTTGCCGTATCCACACGGAAACCGTCAATGCCATAGTCACGTACCCACTGGCTGAGCCAGTGGGTCAGGTAATCACGCGGGGTGTAGCCCGAAATGGCCTTCGCGTGGGTATCAGGTTTATGTTGGTAGAAATTAGGTAAACCGGAAGGGGTCGTCGACTCCGTTTTCAGGTCCGGCAGGAACGCCAGCGACAGGGTTAAATCGTCGAAGCCGGGATTGTCATAATCGCCAATGTCGGTGCGGATCCACTTTTTACCCCACCATTTTTCCCAGGCGGCTTTGTCGCTGAAGTTGATGTAATCGTTGAAGCTGTGCCAGCTTTGGCCTGCTCCCGGCTTCCAGTCCGTCCAGTGCTCGCCCAGCGTTTTTTTCAGTTCATCACCCTGCAGATAAAGGGCCCCGAACTGGAACGCCTGCATGTCTGCGAGCGTCGCGTAACCCGTGTGGTTCATGACGATATCAAACAGGATGCGGATCCCGCGTTTATGCGCTTCATCGACAAGGTGGCGTAAATCATCTTCGGTGCCCATGTTGGCATCAAGCGTGGTCCAGTCCTGGGTGTAGTAGCCATGATAGGCGTAGTGGGGGAAGTCACCTTTGGTGCCACCGCCAACCCAGCCGTGGATCTGCTCCAGCGGGGAGCTTATCCAGAGCGCATTCACGCCCAGCTGCTGTAAATAATCGAGCCGGGTTGTAAGCCCCTTGAGATCGCCACCGTGGAAGGTGCCGATCTCCTGCATGCCATCTTTGTGGCGTCCATAGCTGTTATCGTTAGAGGGATCGCCGTTGACAAAGCGGTCAGTCAGCACGAAATAGACGGTGGCGTTTTGCCAGCTAAAGGGCGCGGGTTTGTCGGTCTCGGCGCGTTCAAGCAGCAGCAGGCCGTTGCTGTTGGCGGCGGGTTGCAGGGTGATTTTTCCATTCTGCACTGTTGCAGTCTGTTTGCTGTAGAAATCACGGACCACCGATCCTTCTGGGAAATCGTTGCCAACTTCAAGCGTCAGGGGCTTACCGTCCCACTTCGGACACTGGCGGGTAACGTTTGCAACCGACGGTTCCGCTGCGCTCTGAATAGTCAGCATCAGTGTGGGCGTACCGGAGCGGGTATCGACACGCATCTGATACTCGCCGTCGCGGAACAGTCGCCACTGCGGCGGCGTGCCGTCACATTTTTTAAGCGACAGCATCTCATTGAGTTTTATTGCATCCGTTGGCTGCCAGCACGTGTTGTCAAAACTCAGCGTAAGAGGGCGAGTACCCTTCGCAAGCTTTGCCTGGCTGGTGAATATCCCGGTACCTTCGGCGCTAAAAGCGTTGAAACCCGGTGATGACCAGTCAGCATGAGCCAGTGCGGGTAACATCAGAAAAGCTAATGCGGTGCGTTTCATTCCATTTTCCTGTCGCGGCATTTTTGACCAGTGTGCCATCAGGTGTGGGGTAAAAACTCATCCCCCGGGGCTTTCTGCAAGGATGACGCGTGAGGATGAGTGATCCCGCGCAAAATTAGGAAGTTATCTGCGAGTTCGCGCACAATTTTTCAGAATTGATGCTTATGTGAGCAGGTTTCAGGTGACATAGTTTCGGAATTGGACTATTTCTATACGTGCTCTTGCAGTCTATTTTTGTTATGATTTGAGATTCCGCTCTCAAATTTGTGAAAAAAATAAGGTGTTGGAATGTTTATATCCGACCAGGAGACCTAATGATATCGACTCCCATTCGACGATATGGGGCCGCGATACTCATGTTACTCACCATGGCATTTTCGGGTGAGGTGCTTGCGAAGACGCACACGGATACAACGAGTAAGAAAGCCCACGTAATAAAGACGACAAGTAGTAAGGTTAGCAGTAAACAAGAGTATTCTCGCAATAGTGCAAAGAGTAGTTCACTTCCTGATTTGCGAAAATACCCTTCCGGAACACCAAGGAAAAAAGCGTTTCTCCGGACGGTAATGCCTTACATCACAAGTCAAAACGCCGCGATTACTGCGGATCGTAACTGGTTGATTGCCAAACAGTACGATAGCCGTTGGTCGCCATCAGAACGCGCGCGTCTGAAAGATATCACCAAACGCTACAAGGTGAGCTGGAACGGTAACACGCGCCGTGTGCCGTGGAACTCTCTCTTAGAGCGTGTCGACATTATCCCGGGGAGCATGGTTGCGACCATGGCTGCAGCCGAAAGTGGCTGGGGCACCTCGAAACTGGCGCGTAATAACAACAACCTGTTTGGTATGAAATGTATCAAGGGGCGTTGTAACAATGCACCAGGTAAGGTGAAAGGCTATTCTCAGTTTGAATCGGTGAAAGATTCCGTGAATGCCTACGTGGTGAATCTGAACACGCATCCGGCCTACTCATCGTTCCGTAAATCGCGCGCTCAGCTGCGTAAAGCGGATCAGGAAGTGACGGCCAGCACGATGATCCACAAGCTGAAAGGTTATTCGACCAAGGGACAGAGCTATAACAACTATCTGTTCGCGATGTACCAGGATAACCAGCGATTAATCGCCGCACATATGTAATTCAAAAAAACGCCTTCCATCGGAAGGCGTTTTCTTTTCTCTTTTTTCTACATCATCACTTCGCTGTGACGCTCCCGGTACTCTTTTGGCGTACTTTCATACTCCTTTCGGAACACCGAATAAAAATATTGCAGCGACGGGTAACCGCACATCTGTGAGATTTCGTTGATCGACAATGAGGTGGA
This sequence comes from Enterobacter sp. 200527-13, assembly GCF_027924865.1. Lineage (NCBI taxonomy): Bacteria > Pseudomonadati > Pseudomonadota > Gammaproteobacteria > Enterobacterales > Enterobacteriaceae > Enterobacter > Enterobacter sp. 200527-13. The sequence continues at coordinate 40,786 of NZ_BSCM01000005.1, read as the reverse complement.
GATCAGCAGGCTGCGCGCTTTCTCCAGTTTCTCGGCGTGGATGACGGCATGAATGGTTTCGCCCACTTCCTCTTTAAACCGCTTCTCCAGATTCGAACGGGAAATGCCCACCGAGTCCAGCACCTGATCGACCTTAATCCCTTTGCAGGCGTTGTTGCGAATGTAGTGCATGGCCTGAATAACTGCCGGGTCGCTTAAGGAGCGGTAATCCGTTGAACGGCGTTCGACTACACGGACAGGGGGAACCAGTAAGCGCTGAAGCGGCAACGCTTCTTTATCCAGCAGACGATGCAGTAACTTCGCCGCCTGATAGCCCATCTGACGTGTACCCTGTGCAACGGACGAGAGCGCCACGCGAGAGAGGTAACGCGTCAGCTCCTCGTTATCGATGCCAATGACGCACAGTTTTTCCGGCACCGGAATGTGTAAATGTTCGCAGACCTGCAAAACGTGGCGGGCACGAGCATCCGTGACGGCAATGATGCCGGTTTGCGGCGGCAGAGTTTGCAGCCAGTCCGCCAGTCGGTTTTGCGCGTGCTGCCAGTTTTCCGGCGCGGTCTCCAGCCCCTGATAAACCACGCCGCGGTACTTCTCCTGCGCGACAAGCTGGCAGAAAGCATGTTCGCGCTCAACTGCCCAGCGCTTGCCGCTGGTTGACGGTAAACCATAAAACGCGAAGCGATGGACGCCTTTCTCTTTCAAATGCAGGAAGGCGGTCTCAACCAGCGCATGGTTATCGGTGGCGATATAGTGGACCGGCGGATAGTGCTCGGGCGCATGGTAAGAGCCGCCGACGCCGACAATCGGAACGTCGACGTCAGTCAGCAATTGCTCAATGACGGGGTCGTCGTAGTCAGCGATGACCCCATCGCCCAGCCACTCTTTGATGTTTTCGAGACGGGTTCGGAAATCTTCTTCGATAAAAATATCCCACTCGGATTGCGACGCCTGCAAATATTCACCAACGCCCTCCACCACCTGACGGTCGTAGGCTTTGTTGGCATTGAATAACAACGTGATGCGGTGACGCTTTTCAAACATGGCTAACTTCCCAAATAAGTCACAATATTGTTATCAGGCTCGTCGCTTGGTTGCAGAGTCCATCCAGACTGCCAGCAAAAGAATGGCCCCCTTGACGATATACTGCCAAAACGTCGGGACGTCCATCATACTCATCCCGTTATCCAACGAAGCCATGATAAATGCCCCCATCACCGCGCCTGCCACGCTGCCGACACCGCCTGCGAGGCTGGTGCCGCCAATGACGCAGGCGGCGATAGCATCCAGCTCGGCGATGTTCCCGGCCGAGGGAGAACCCGCCCCCAGACGCGAGCTGAGGATCAACCCGGCGATAGCAACCATCAGGCCGTTAATGGCGAAGACGGCGAGTTTGGTGCGCTCGACGTTGATCCCTGAAAGGCGAGCAGCCTCAAGGTTGCCGCCGATGGCATAAATACGGCGACCAAACGCGGTACGCGTGGCCATAAACATCCCGGCCAGCAGCAACAGTGCCAGCAGCAATACCGGCGTCGGGACACCGCGATAGTCGTTCAGAAGCCAGATTGCGCCCAGTACAATGACCGCAGTGAGTGCCTGACGACCAACTGTGGACGTTGACGCTGGCGATGCCAGACCCAACGCCTGACGGCGCATTCGCCCACGCCACTGCCAGGCCACAAACGCCAGCAACCCAATCACACCGAACGTAAAGCCGACGCTATCGGCGAGGTAGCTCTGACCAATTTGTGACATGGCTGCGCTGGTAGGGGAGACGGTGGTGCCGTTGGTGATGCCAATTAGGATCCCGCGGAAGGCCAGCATCCCCGCCAGCGTGACAATGAACGACGGGACTTTACGGTAGGCAACCCACCAGCCGTTCCAGGCGCCCAGCAGCAGGCCCAGCACCAGCGTAACCGCAATGGTCAGCGGCAGTGGCCAGCCAAGCCAGACGTCAAAAATGGCCGCCACGCCACCAAGCAGACCCATCATCGACCCCACCGACAGGTCGATTTCCGCCGAGATAATCACGAATACCATGCCCACCGCGAGGATGCCGGTAATGGCAGTCTGACGCAGCAGGTTAGAGACGTTACGCGCGCTTAAGTACGAGCCATCGGTCATCCAGGTAAAGAACAACATGATGGCAATAATCGCCGCGATCATCACGAAAACCTGCAGGTTCAGCGCTTTTAGACCGGCAAACGCGCCGGGCGTCGGAACAGCGACTTTAATATCAGACGGATTGCTTTTCGACATGACGTTCGCTCCTTAAAGCGGCTTCCATCACCTGCTCCTGCGTCAGGTTCTGGTTAATCAGATTGGCTTTCAGTTTTCCCTCGTGCATGACCAGCACGCGATCGCTCAGGCCGAGCACTTCGGGTAACTCAGACGAGATGACAATGACGGCAATCCCTTGCTGTACAAGCTGATTAATCAGTTTGTAGATTTCGTACTTGGCGCCGATATCGATCCCACGCGTCGGCTCGTCCAGGATCAATATGCGTGGGTTGAGGAGCAGGCAGCGCGCCAGGATTGCCTTCTGCTGGTTGCCCCCGCTCAGGCGTCCAATGGCCAGTTCCGGGGAGGATGTTTTGACCTTGAGTCTGGCGAGCGACTGGAGAATGCACTGCTGCTCAGCAGCATCATCGAGGCTGCTCAGCGCACCGGAGAACCGGTCAAGCGCGGCAAGCGTGATGTTTTTACCCACCGCCATGACCGGGACGATGCCATCTTTCTTGCGATCTTCCGGTACCATGGCGATACCGTGGGCAATCGCCTGCTGGCAGTTCTCGATTTTTACCGGCTGTCCGTCGATAAAAATACGGCCTTCCCAGCGGCCCGGCCACACGCCAAACAGGCACTGGACGGCTTCAGTGCGCCCGGCCCCGACTAACCCCGCAATACCGAGGATTTCGCCGCTGTGAAGGGAAAACGAGACGTTATTCACGCGCTTGATGTGGCGGTTAACGGGATGCCACGCGGTGAGGTTTTCCACGCGTAACACTTCGTCACCCGTGGTGTGCGGTTCGTTTGGATAGAGCGCCGTGAGCTCGCGCCCCACCATCATGGTGATAATGTCATCTTCACTCATGCCGGCAGCTTCACGTGTGCCGATGTGCTGACCGTCGCGGATCACACAGATGGTGTCCGAAATGGCTTTTACCTCATTGAGCTTGTGCGAAATGTAGATGCACGCAATGCCGTGGTTTTGCAGATCGCGAATGATATTGAGCAGGACGGCCGTTTCCTGCTCGGTGAGGGAGGCCGTTGGCTCATCGAGGATCAGCAGCCTTACCTGTTTGTTCAGCGCCTTGGCGATTTCAACCAGCTGTTGTTGCCCGAGGCCAAGATCACCGACGCGCGTATCCGGGGAGATCGCGAGACTTACCTGGGCCAGCAGTTTTTCACAGCGTAGCGTCATGGTGTCGTAATCCAGTACGCCATGACGTGAAATTTCGGCCCCCAGAAAAATGTTCTCCAGCACGGTGAGGTGCTTCACCAGCGCCAGCTCCTGGTGGATGATAGCGATGCCTTTGCGTTCGGTATCGCGAATGTGTGTCGCCTGAATCACTTCACCGGCAAAGACAATTTCGCCTTCGTAACTGCCGTGCGGGTAGATCCCACACAACACTTTCATCAACGTCGATTTGCCCGATCCGTTTTCGCCACACAGCGAGACCACTTCGCCGGGATTGAGCCGCAGACTGACGTTGTCGACCGCTTTCACCGCGCCAAAGCGCTTGGTGATGCTTTTCATTTCAAGTAAATAAGGCATAACTGCTCCACATGACCCGAGGGAAGAACAGTACAACTCGATGCGCCCCCGCAGAGCAGGGGCGCGCTGGATTACAGTTCACTCTTCTTGTGGAAACCGTCTTTAATGACGGTGGCGTCAATGTTCTCTTTATTGACTTCAATGGGGGTGAGCAGACGAGCCGGAACATCTTTAAGCCCGTTATTCAGCGTCGCGTCTGCCTTAGGTTGCTTACCATTTCCCAGCTCCACGGCAATTTCCGCCGCTGTATTCGCAAGCTGGGTAATCGGTTTGTAGACGGTCATGGTTTGTGTGCCTGCCATGATGCGTTTGACGCCCGCGAGGTCGGCATCCTGACCCGAAATAGCCACTTTTCCTGCCAGCCCCTGGGCGCTGAGTGCCTGGATTGCGCCCCCTGCGGTGGCATCGTTGGATGCGACGACAGCATCGATTTTGTTGTTGTTGGCGGTTAAGGCGTTTTCCATGATTTTCAGCGCGTTTTCTGGCAGCCAGCCATCCGCCCACTGATCGCCGACCACTTTAATCTTACCGCTGTCGATATACGGCTTCAGGACTTTCATTTGCCCTTCGCGGAACAGCTTGGCGTTGTTATCAACCGGCGAGCCGCCCATCAGGAAATAATTGCCCTGAGGTACTTTGTCGATCAGGCTTTTAGCCTGTAATTCACCCACTTTTTCATTGTCGAACGAAATATAATAATCGATATCCGCATTATTAATCATGCGGTCATAGGCTAAGACTTTTATGCCTTCTTGTTTGGCTTCTTTAACGACGTTACTTAATACCTGGCCGTTATAAGGGATAATGACCAGCACATCGACGCCGCGGTTGATCATATTCTCAATTTGCGACATTTGCGTTTCTTCGTTGCCGTTCGCGGATTGCACAAACACATTCGCGCCAAGTGATTCCGCTTTTTTCACAAAAATATCGCGATCTTTCTGCCAGCGTTCAAGGCGCAGATCGTCAATCGCCATGCCAATTTTGACTTCCTTGGCATGTCCGGCAAAGCTTGCAAGGAGGAGCGTAGTGCAGAGAGTAAGGGACAGGTTCTTTATCTTCATAATTATAGGGCCTTTTTGTAGGGGTATGTGTTGCTGAGATAAAAGAAACATTCACTGCTGGGACGCAGCAAATTTTTAACGGGGAAAGGCGGGCTGGCAATTACAGATTTTTATCTTCGCATTATGATATTTGGTTTATTTCTGAATTTATGACCGCGATCGAATTTTAAAATACTAACGTCTTAATTACATTTGATTATGGAAGAGGGACCGAAAAATAGTTTGCCTGCACATTATTTTGCGAGCCAGCGCACAGTTGTGCATTCTCTCAATAGCAGTGTGAAATAACGTAATTGAGCAAGCCAAAATGTCTATTCACTATTACTCCTGTATCAACGACTCGCCGCATACCCTGATTATGGAGCTCAATATGCAAGCTTATTTCGACCAACTCGATCGTGTTCGTTACGAAGGCCCGAAAACAACCAATCCTTTAGCATTTCGTCACTACAACCCGGATGAGCTGGTGCTGGGTAAGCGCATGGAAGATCATTTGCGCTTTGCCGCCTGTTACTGGCATACCTTCTGCTGGAACGGAGCCGATATGTTCGGCGTGGGTTCCTTTGACCGTCCATGGCAGCAGCCGGGTGAGGCCATCGAGCTGGCGAAGCGTAAAGCCGATGTCGCCTTTGAATTCTTCCACAAACTGAACGTGCCGTACTACTGCTTCCATGATGTGGATGTGTCGCCGGAAGGCGCCTCACTGAAAGAGTATCTGAACAATTTCGCGCAGATGGTGGATGTGCTGGCGGCTAAACAGCAGCAAAGCGGCGTGAAGCTGCTGTGGGGCACGGCCAACTGCTTTACCAACCCACGCTATGGCGCGGGTGCGGCAACCAATCCTGATCCGGAAGTGTTTAGCTGGGCGGCAACGCAGGTGGTTACCGCAATGAACGCCACGCATCAGCTGGGCGGCGAAAACTATGTGCTGTGGGGCGGTCGTGAAGGCTATGAAACCCTGCTCAACACCGACCTGCGTCAGGAGCGCGAGCAGATTGGCCGCTTTATGCAGATGGTGGTCGACCATAAACACAAAATCGGTTTCCGCGGTACGCTGCTGATCGAACCGAAGCCTCAGGAACCTACGAAGCACCAGTACGACTACGACGTTGCTACCGTTTACGGCTTCCTGAAACAGTTCGGCCTGGAAAAAGAGATCAAAGTTAACATTGAAGCCAACCATGCCACGCTGGCCGGCCACTCTTTCCATCACGAGATCGCGTCTGCTATCGCGCTGGGTATCTTCGGTTCTGTTGATGCTAACCGCGGCGATGCGCAACTGGGTTGGGATACCGACCAGTTCCCGAACAGCGTGGAAGAGAATGCGCTGGTGATGTATGAAATTATCAAAGCGGGTGGTTTCACCACCGGCGGGCTGAACTTCGATGCCAAAGTGCGCCGTCAGAGCACCGACAAATACGACCTGTTCTACGGCCATATTGGCGCAATGGATACCATGGCGCTGGCGCTGAAAGTCGCCGCCCGCATGATTGAAGACGGTGAACTGGATAAACGTGTCGCGAAGCGTTATAGCGGCTGGAACAGTGAGCTGGGTCAGCAAATTTTAAAAGGCCAGTTATCGCTTGCGGACGTCGCGAAGTACGCTGAACAACATCAACTGGCGCCGCAGCATCAGAGCGGGCATCAGGAGCTGCTGGAAAACCTGGTTAATCACTACCTGTTCGATAAATAACAGCGAGTAGATAATAACGTAAGCCCGGTAAGCGTCGCGCCACCGGGCATTTCTGTTAAAGGAGTCACCTAATGTATATCGGGATTGATCTTGGCACATCGGGTGTGAAAGCCATCCTGTTAAGCGAGCAGGGCGACGTGTTAGCAACGCAGACAGAAAAGCTGCAGGTCTCACGTCCGCATCCGCTATGGTCGGAGCAGGATCCGGAGCAGTGGTGGCTGGCAACGGATCGTGCAATCAAAGCGCTAGGTGAACAGCACAGTCTGCGTGACGTCAAAGCCCTCGGCATTGCCGGGCAAATGCACGGCGCGACGTTACTGGACAGTCAGCATCACGTTCTGCGACCGGCCATTCTCTGGAACGATGGTCGCTGTGCGGAAGAGTGCGCACTCCTTGAAGAGCGAGTACCCACCTCCCGCAGTATTACCGGCAACCTGATGATGCCCGGTTTTACCGCACCAAAGTTACTGTGGGTACACCGCCATGAGCCGGAAATTTTCCGTCAGGTGGCGAAAGTTTTACTGCCAAAAGATTATCTGCGTTTTCGCATGACGGGTGATTTCGCCAGCGACATGTCCGACGCTGCCGGCACGATGTGGCTCGACGTGGCCAAACGTGACTGGAGCGAGGCCATGCTCGATGCCTGCCATCTGACTCGCGAACATATGCCAGCGCTCTATGAGGGCAGTGAGATAACGGGTACCTTACAGCCTGCCGTCGCAGAACGCTGGAATATGCCCGCTGTCCCGGTGGTGGCCGGTGGCGGTGACAACGCGGCGGGTGCCGTGGGGGTCGGGATGGTGGAAGCCGGGCAGGCGATGCTTTCGCTGGGAACGTCTGGCGTCTATTTTGCAGTCAGCGATGGTTATCGCAGTAATCCTGAAAGTGCCGTTCACAGTTTCTGCCATGCGCTGCCGGGAAAATGGCATCTGATGTCGGTTATGTTGAGCGCCGCCTCTTGCCTTGACTGGGCCGCGAAAATGACCGGGATGGCTGATGTTCCGGCACTGATTGCTGCTGCACAGCAGGCGGATGAAAGTGCGGGTACCGTCTGGTTTTTACCCTATCTTTCCGGCGAGCGCACGCCGCATAACAACCCGGAAGCGAAAGGGGTATTCTTTGGGTTAACCCATCAGCATGGCCCGGCGGAACTGGCTCGTGCCGTTCTGGAAGGCGTGGGATATGCCCTGGCGGACGGAATGGACGTGGTGCATGACTGCGGTGTGACGCCGGCGAGTATCACCCTGATTGGCGGCGGTGCGCGTAGCAGCTACTGGCGCCAGATGCTGTCTGATATCAGCGGACTGCAGCTCGATTTTCGTACCGGTGGTGATGTGGGGCCTGCGCTCGGTGCAGCGCGACTGGCGCAGATTGCCATGAACCCGGAAGCGCCACTTTCTCAGCTGTTACCGCAGCTTCAACTGGAACAGGCGCATCTGCCTGATGCGGCACGTCATGCGCGTTATGCGCAAAGACGCGAGGTCTTTCGCAAAATCTACCAACAGCTGTTGCCGCTGATGTCGTAAATACGGTTGTCTGTCAGAGGCATGAGGTTGTCCTTTTTTGGTCTGTGCGGGCCTTTATTTCCTTGCCAGTATGGTGTCATACCCACTGGCGAGGAGATTCAACATGTCACGTACTGCATTAATCAACATCGATACTCAGCAGTCATTTCATCACCGCGATTACTGGCAGGAGGACGAAATTCCTGCCTTTCAGCAGGCGATGCTGGGGCTGATTGAGGGCTGCCAGGCGCGTGGCATTCCTGTCGTTGATATTTTCCATGTAGATGAAGACGGTCCGTTCACACTGCAAAGCGGCTATGTCAAACCGATGGCCTTTTTACGTCATCAGCCGGACGTGGTCTTCCAGAAACACGTCCATAATGCGTTCACGGATACCGGGCTTGACCGCTGGCTGCGTGAGCGAGACATTAATCAGCTCATCGTGTGCGGCATTCGCACGGAGCAATGCTGTGAAACCACTGCGCGGGTGGCATCCGATCTGGGCTATGCTGTGACCTTCGTTAGCGAGGCAACGCTCACGTTTCCAATGACGCACAAGGGGATAACCCTGAGCGCAGAGGAACTGCGCCATCGTACCGAGACGGTACTGGCCGGGCGGTTTGCCGACATTAAAACGGTTGCGGAGACGTTGGAGTTACTGTAATGAGCATCGACGTCTGGTTTGTGATGTTGCCCGGGGTGCTGTCATTAGACATGGCGGGCCCGGCAGAGACCTTTGTGCTGGCCGGGGACGCGTTTCGCCTGCATTACATTGGTCCGCAGGCAGAGGTTCCGACGTCGATTGGTCTGATGATGGGCGGTATTCAGCCGCTGCCGGAAAACCTGCCTGAGGGCAGTTTGCTGGTGCTGCCGGGGGTAAGCGACTCCCGCTTTCAGTTCTCAACGCCGCAGGCGCAGCTGATCCAGCACTGGTTAATGCGCCTGCAGCCGCACATTCATCGTCAGGATATCACCGTCATGTGTGTCTGTTCAGGGGCGTTGCTGGCGGCAAAATCGGGCTTGCTGAACCACCGGCAGTGCACAACGCATCATGACGTTATAAGCCGTTTGCGTACGGCGGCTCCGACGGCAATCATCAAAGAAAACCGGATCTTCGTGCAGGATGAGAATATCTGGACCAGCGCCGGCATCACCTCGGGTATCGACCTGGCGCTGCATATGATTAACCGCCTGTGTGGCGCAGAAAAAGCGCTGGCCGTGGCGCGTGAAATGGTGGTCTGGTTTCGTCGCTCCGGGGACGATCCCCAGCTGTCGCCATGGTTACGCTACCGCAATCATCTTCACCCGGCCATTCATCGTGCGCAGGATGCGCTTACCACCGAGCCGCACAAAGCCTGGGCTTTACCCGAGATTGCCGCTCTGGCGCATGTCAGCCCGCGCCATTTAACGCGGCTTTTTCAGACGCATTTAGGGATAAGCGTTCGCGACTATCTGGAGCAGTTGCGTCTGGCGGTGGCTGAACAGTGGCTGTTGCAAGGGCGTGGCGTGGAACAGGCCTCACTGGCCGCGGGGTTTTCCTCCCCGCGCCAGTATCATCGTGCCCGACAGCGCAGCGTTAACTGACGAAGCGGCGGGTGTCGACCTTCTGCAACAGCATTGACAGCAGCAGGCTCGCCATCAGCGTGACGGTGAAAATCCAGAGGATATCCAGCACCGGCCAGCTTTTGAACTCCACCCCTCTCGTTCTCAGGGCGTGGATCACCAGCGCGTGAAAACCGTATATACCGAGCGAGTGCCGGGAGATAACGCTCAGCACCGGAAGGGGACGTGCGTTCAGGGTGTTTTTGGCGAGCGTAAGCAGGGATACGGCACAGATGAAGACCATCGGGCCGCAATACAGGTACCAGGTATCGGCAAAATTGCCGCGCCATTGCAGTTCATGCAGCGTCCCACGCGAAATGACGATCACGCCGATGATAAACAGCGCTGCACATAGCCCGTTCATGCCGCGTTTTTGGGTGTCCATCATCCCGATAGCTCGCCCCAGCATGCCGTAGAGTACGTAGTAAAAGGTATCGCCGTTGATATAGAGATTGACCGGTAACCATTCAAAACCATCAATTTTCTGCGAGACCGTATTCGGGTTGGCTATGATGCCAATGACCACCATCAGCGCCAGCAGCATTTTCCCGCTCACGGTTTTCACCTGAATCAGTGGGGAAACCAGATAGATAACGATAATGGCGAAGAAAAACCACAGATGGTAGAAGACGGGTTTTTGCAGAAGGTATTTGAGAGATAGCCCGGCGTTAATCGAGGTGAACAGGGTGATATAGAGCAAGGCCACGGCGCTGTAGAAGCCCAGGCAGGCGGCGATGCGGATAAAATGACGCGGTTGCGCGCTACGCTCGCCAAAAAAGAGAAAGCCGGAAATCATAAAGAACAACGGCACACTGACCCGCGACGCGGAGTTAAGAATATTGGCTATATCCCAGTTAACAGGGCTGATACTGTGCGCATTGATGACATACCAGGTCGTCGTGTGGATCATGACCACCATCAGACACGCTATTCCTCGCAGATTATCAATCCAGCTAATTTTTGACGACATCAGTTCCTCATCATCCCTTGTAAATTCAGTGTGACTGCGATTGTATTGAAGCCTCTCTCTGGAAAATTCTGAGTTTTATTGAGCAGCCTTGTTTGAAAGCCGCGAGGTTCGCAGAATGCCAGGGCATAATCTATAAAAGCTTTGCTACTAAAAATAACAGCCACTGAACAGGGCGGTAATAAAAATGATGATGAAGCGTGCGGCGTCACTCTTTCTGCTGTTTATCCTGGCAGGATGCAGTACGCCACCCTCTGCACCCGTGCAAAAAGCACAGCAGGGAAAAATCAGCCCGGAACGCTCCCTGAATATGGAGCAGTTCTGTAAGGATCAGGCTGCGCGCCGCTATAACTCGGATGCGCAGAACATTGATGTCACCGGATTTGAGCGATTCCAGGGGAGTTATGAGCTGAAAGGCCATACGTCCCGTAAAGAGGGCTTTGTCTGTTCGTTTGACGCAGACGGTCAGTTTTTACATCTCTCCATGCGCTAAGCCGCTCGCATAATCAACAGCCAGACGCCGGCAGCTGCCTGGCGTGGTGGCTTATTTCCCCAATTTTCCCTAAACAAACCCGTTTCGTACTGTATATCTTGCAGGCAGCGGGTATACTGGTCCCTTCCATTTAAAACCACACGTATCCAGCACGACATACTATGCAAAAGTTTGATACCAAGACCTTCCAGGGCCTGATCCTGACCTTACAGGATTACTGGGCTCGTCAGGGCTGTACCATTGTTCAACCTTTGGACATGGAAGTAGGCGCAGGCACTTCACACCCAATGACCAGCTTACGCGCGTTGGGGCCGGAGCCAATGGCGACTGCTTATGTGCAACCTTCACGTCGTCCGACCGATGGCCGTTACGGCGAAAACCCGAACCGTCTGCAGCATTACTATCAGTTCCAGGTGGTGATTAAGCCATCGCCAGACAACATTCAGGAACTGTACCTCGGGTCACTGAAAGAGCTGGGTATGGATCCAACCATTCACGACATCCGTTTCGTGGAAGATAACTGGGAGAACCCAACGCTGGGTGCCTGGGGTCTGGGTTGGGAAGTGTGGCTGAACGGTATGGAAGTGACGCAGTTCACTTACTTCCAGCAGGTTGGCGGTCTGGAATGTAAACCGATTACCGGCGAAATCACCTACGGTCTGGAACGTCTGGCCATGTATATTCAGGGCGTAGACAGCGTTTACGACCTGGTCTGGAGCGACGGCCCGCTGGGTAAAACCACCTACGGCGACGTGTTCCATCAGAACGAAGTGGAGCAATCCACTTATAACTTCGAATACGCGGATGTGGACTTCTTGTTCACCTGCTTCGAGCAGTACGAGAAAGAAGCGCAGCAGTTGCTGGCGCTGGAGTCTCCGCTGCCGCTGCCTGCTTACGAGCGTATTCTGAAGGCCGCCCACAGCTTCAACCTGCTGGACGCCCGCAAAGCCATCTCCGTGACTGAACGTCAGCGCTACATTCTGCGTATTCGTACCCTGACCAAAGCCGTTGCAGAAGCGTACTATGCGTCCCGTGAAGCCCTTGGCTTCCCGATGTGCAACCGAAACAAATAAGAGGCGGCCATGTCTGAGAAAACTTTCCTGGTGGAAATTGGCACCGAAGAGCTGCCACCAAAAGCCCTGCGCAGCCTGGCTGAATCTTTTGCTGCGAACGTGACTGCTGAGCTGGATAACGCTGGCCTGGCACACGGTAAAATTGAATGGTTTGCTGCTCCGCGTCGTCTGGCGCTGAAAGTGGCGAACCTGGCGGCGTCTCAGCCGGATCGTGAAGTTGAAAAACGTGGCCCGGCGATTGCTCAGGCGTTTGATGCTGAAGGCAAGCCAAGCAAAGCGGCTGAAGGCTGGGCGCGTGGTTGTGGTATCACCGTCGATCAGGCTGAGCGTCTGACCACCGATAAAGGCGAGTGGCTGCTGTACCGTGCACATGTGAAAGGTGAAAGTGCGCAAGCGCTGCTGCCTGACATGATTGCCACGTCGCTGGCCAGGCTGCCGATTCCAAAACTGATGCGCTGGGGCGCAAGCGACGTGCACTTCGTGCGTCCTGTGCACACCGTGACGCTGCTGCTGGGCGATACCGTTATTCCGGCCACCATCCTGGGTGTGGCGTCCGATCGCGTGATCCGTGGGCACCGCTTCATGGGCGAGCCTGAGTTCACCATCGACAATGCTGACCAGTATCCGCAGATCCTGCTGGAGCGCGGTAAAGTTATTGCTGACTACGAACAGCGTAAAGCCAAAATCAAGGCGGATGCGGAAGACGCGGCGCGTAAGATTGGCGGTAAAGCGGATCTGAGCGACAGCCTGCTGGAAGAAGTAACCTCTCTGGTTGAATGGCCAGTGGTACTGACCGCGAAGTTCGAAGAGAAATTCCTGGCCGTGCCGGCTGAAGCGCTGGTGTACACCATGAAGGGTGACCAGAAGTACTTCCCGGTTTACGCCAACGACGGCAAGCTGCTGCCAAACTTCATCTTCGTGGCGAACATTGAATCAAAAGATCCGATCCAGATTATCTCCGGTAACGAGAAAGTGGTGCGTCCACGTCTGGCGGATGCCGAGTTCTTCTTCAACACCGACCGTAAAAAGCGTCTGGAAGATCACCTGCCACGTCTGCAGACCGTGCTGTTCCAGCAACAGCTGGGTACATTGCGCGACAAGACTGACCGTATTGCGGAGCTGTCTGGCTGGATCGCACGTGAAATCGGTGCGGATGTGAACCACGCAACGCGCGCGGGTTTACTGTCCAAGTGTGACCTGATGACCAATATGGTGTTCGAATTTACTGACACCCAGGGTGTGATGGGGATGCACTACGCGCGTCACGACGGTGAAGCGGAAGATGTGGCCGTGGCCCTGAACGAGCAGTATCAGCCGCGTTTCGCGGGTGACGCGCTGCCGTCTAATCCGGTGGCCTGTGCGGTCGCGATTGCCGATAAGATGGACACCCTTGCAGGTATCTTTGGCATCGGCCAGCATCCAAAAGGCGACAAAGACCCGTTTGCGCTGCGTCGTGCTGCCCTGGGCGTGCTGCGTATCATCGTTGAAAAGAACCTGAACCTGGATCTGCAGACCCTGACTGAAGAAGCGGTACGTCTGTACGGTGATAAGCTGACCAACGCCAACGTGGTCGATGATGTGATCGACTTTATGCTTGGTCGCTTCCGTGCGTGGTATCAGGACGAAGGTTACACCGTCGATACGATTCAGGCGGTACTGGCACGTCGTCCAACCCGTCCGGCAGATTTCGATGCGCGTATGAAGGCGGTTTCCCACTTCCGTACGCTGGAAGCGGCATCTGCACTGGCCGCGGCTAACAAGCGTGTCTCTAACATTCTGGCGAAATCCGACGAAACGCTGAACGAGCGTGTCAACGCTGCGACGCTGAAAGAGCCAGAAGAGATCGCCCTGGCGATGCAGGTTGTGGTACTGCGTGACAAGCTGGAGCCGTATTTCGCCGAAGGCCGCTACCAGGAAGCCCTGGTGGAGCTGGCGGAACTGCGTGATGTCATCGATGCCTTCTTCGAGAAAGTGATGGTGAACGTGGAAGATAAAGAGCTGCGTATCAACCGTCTCTCTATGCTCGAAAAACTGCGTGAGCTGTTCCTGCGCGTGGCGGATATTTCGCTGCTGCAGTAACGTGCATGTGCCCGGTGACGGGCCAGCAGATGAGAAAAACCCGCTTCGGCGGGTTTTTTATGTCTCGTTTTTTTGTGGACCAGCTAAGCGCAGTGCAATCGCCTAAAAATTCACCTTGAAATGGTCAGCAAATTACCGTTATCCTGTTTCTCGTTATATTTCTCCCTCAGGAGCGCATCCCGAAAATGAACAAACACGACTGATGAATTTCGATCCTTGCTAAACGCGACCGCGTCGGCAGGGGATGTTTTGATTTCATTCAGGAGTGCTTATGGCTCATTTTGCGCAATCCCCTTCTTTTATTTTGCATCAGGTGACCTGTCAGTTTGCGACGGGCGATACCCTTTTTGGTCCGCTGAATCTTTCTCTGGCGCCGTCACTGTGCGCGCTGGTTGGCCGCAACGGCAGCGGTAAAACACGTCTGCTACGTTTGCTGGCAGGGTGTGATGAACCTGCCAGCGGTCATATCGAACGTTTTGCAACGCACGCTTATGTGGCACAACAGCCCGATATCTCCCCGCGAACCACGCTTGCTGAGCTGCTGGAGTATGAGGCGATTTTTGCGGCGCGTAAGCGCATCGACAGCGGTGACTACCAGCCCGATGATTTAGCGTTACTCGACGGACACTGGGATTTGGCAGAACGTCTGAGCGAGGCGTTTTTCCACGCAAAACTTCCACCATTTGACCCGGATAAATCAGCCATGGAACTCAGTGGCGGCGAGCGCATTCGCGCGTTGCTCTGTGGCGCGTTTACGGCTGATGCGGATTATCTGCTGCTGGACGAACCCACCAACCATCTCGACCGGCAGGGACGTGAGTGGTTCTACGACCAACTCGCCCGTTATCAGGGGGGCGTGCTGGTGGCCTCCCACGACCGTGAACTGCTGGCGAAGGTACCGCGTATTCTTGAACTGAGCGCCTCGGGTCTTCGCCACTACGGTGGCAGTTACGACGACTATACGCATCAGCGGGACGCCGAACAGCAGGCAGCCCGTGCGGCACTGGAACATGCGGCAACAGAACGCAAACGCACCCGCGCGCGGATGCAAAAAGAGCATGACGAAAGCCAGCGGCGTTCGGCGAAGACGTTACGTACGGTCGATAACCTTAATATCGCCTCGTTCGAGCGGGTCAGATACAAAATGGCCGCCAAAGAGCGCATTGGCACCTGGAAAAAACAGCATGGCGATCAACATGAAGCTCTGAATGCCGCGGTGAACAAGGCCCGGGAGCGAGTTGAAGAG
Source organism: Enterobacter sp. 200527-13 (assembly GCF_027924865.1). Lineage (NCBI taxonomy): Bacteria > Pseudomonadati > Pseudomonadota > Gammaproteobacteria > Enterobacterales > Enterobacteriaceae > Enterobacter > Enterobacter sp. 200527-13. The sequence continues at coordinate 25,289 of NZ_BSCM01000005.1, read as the reverse complement.
GAGAATCCGGTGATGTTCACGTTGCCTGGAAGCCAGATTGCTGAGGGGAAACAGGTGCTGGTGATGGAGGGGCTGGTGCTGCCACACGTCACTCTCCTGCCGACCAACTGGCGAATGGACGGACCGATGCGCGTGGCGCTAAAAGGACCAAACGGCTGCGGTAAATCGACGCTTTTAAAAGCCATTCTCGGCGAAGTGGCTCCGCTCTCAGGAACGTGTAAGGTATCGGTAAACTGCGCTTATCTCGATCAACATCTGTCGCAACTCGATCTTTCGCAGTCGGTGATGGCGCATCTCAATCTAAGTCACACACCTCTGGAAGAGGGTGTGCTGCGAACCCGTTTAGCGCAGCTTCAGTTGGGCGCTGACAAAGTGGCGCTTCCGCTGGCTGAGCTGAGCGGCGGGGAACGTCTTAAGGCTGCTCTGGCCTGTGTTTTGTGGCGTGAAGACGCTACGCAGCTTTTACTGCTGGATGAACCGACCAACCATCTGGATCTGGCCTCGGTCGAGGCGATTGAAGCCGCACTGGCCGGTTTTCCCGGGGCATTGCTGGTGGTTTCTCACGATGAGGCTTTTTTGCGGGGGTTAGCATTGACGCATGAACTGGTCTGGGAAGAGGCGGGTTGGCGGTGTGCCCCCCTTTAAAACACAAGCCCCCGCAAAGGCGGGGGCGGTAACTCACTTTACTGCATCATGCTATATGCTTGCTGAGTGCAGGGTTGGCCTGAATCAGGCGCATCAGCTTTAGCTCGGTTGGGGTGGGTTTTTCGCGTTTTGACTCCCACTCCTGCACCATAGCCACGCTGACACCCATCGCTCTGGCGAATTCTTCAGTTTTTAATCCAGTCCCTTTGCGCAATTGCTCATATTCTTTAAAGGGATTGGATCTTTGTTGCAGGGTTAACGTCTGCGGTACATCTTTAAAAATAATCTGTTCCAGGCTGCTCAGCAGCTCAAGCTCAGGATCTTTATATTCCATTGAGGACTCCTCTTAAATCACATACCGGGATCAAGAACATCAGAGAGCCTGTTAAGAATAGTCCCTAATACAAACGACGGATCGTCACGGATGTGATTAATCGTGCGGTAACGATCGCTTTATGCGTTTCAGCCGTTGCCACGGTGAGACTAATTACCTGATTACGCTTATGTCGGCTTCGCCAGGTATTTTTTTGTAAATAGTAAGAAATAAAACGGCAATAGCCGTTTTGCATGAAAAGAGTATCTTGCAGGGCTGACCTGGACTATCCTTGTCAGCGTCGGGCACGCATGTGCCGGTGTGCGCTTTTTTGGGTGAAAGGAGTAATGAAATGGCGACAGGAAAGTCCTGCTCTCGCTGGTTTGCGCCTATTGCGGCGTTGTTGATGGTTGTTAGCCTGAGTGGGTGTTTTGATAAAGAAGGCGATCAGCGCAAAGCGTTTATCGATTTTCTACAGAATACGGTGATGCGCAGCGGTGAACGGTTGCCGACGCTGACTGCGGATCAGAAAAAACAGTTTGGCCCCTTCGTGTCTGATTACGCCATTCTTTATGGTTATTCACAGCAGGTGAGCCAGGCGATGGATTCCGGTATCCGTCCGGTTGTGGATAGCGTGAACGCTATTCGCGTCCCGCAGGATTACATGACGCAACGTGAACCGCTGCGCCAGTCCAACGGTGCGCTCGGCGTGCTGAGCCAACAGCTGCAGAATGCGAAAATGCAGGCGGACGCGTCACGTTCCGCGCTGAAGCAGGGCGACGATCTCAAACCGGTCTTCGACAAAGTGTATGAGAAAGTGGTGTCGAAACCTTCTGAAGCGATGCAACCGCTGATCCCGGCCGCGCAAATTTTCACGCAGCAGCTGGTTCAGGTGGGGGACTTCATCTCCCAGCAGGGCACTCAGGTGAGCTTTGTGGCCAACGGTATTCAGTTCCCGACCTCGCAGCAGGCAAGCCAGTATAATGCGCTGATTGGACCACTGGCCTCCCAGCACCAGGCCTTTAGTCAGGCGTGGAGTGCAGCGGTCGCTGCCACAGAATAAATCGGAAAACCCCGCCTCAGGCGGGGTTTTTTATTCCGGGCGAAAATAACGCTTGTTATTCTTCTACCACATCGGTATAACTATACAGGTCGGTTTGTTACACAGACCTAAAGCAGTTTAGTAAAGCAGTCCAGATTGTTATCCATAGATACCCTTCGTAGTGACCCTTCCTTCATCGCTTAAAAATCTGTAACACAATCCATCAAGCCGGAAGGCACAATATATTTGTTAATTAAGGTAATTCTATGTCTGCTAAAATGACTGGTCTGGTAAAATGGTTCAACGCTGATAAAGGTTTCGGCTTCATCACTCCTGACGATGGCTCTAAAGACGTGTTCGTACACTTCTCTGCTATCCAGAACGAAGGCTACAAATCTCTGGATGAAGGTCAGAAAGTTTCCTTCACCATCGAAAGCGGCGCTAAAGGCCCAGCAGCTGGTAACGTTGTAAGCCTGTAAGCTTCCAACCCAGTAGCACAAATTTTAAAAACCCGCCTTCTGGCGGGTTTTTTCATTTCTATCGCTGAACCTGCGGGTTAACGCAATTGATTTTCACCTTTCCGCTAAGGGCAGCGATCAGGTTGTCTACCGCGGTTGCAGCCATGTTGTAGCGTGTTTCATGGGTTGCTGAGCCGATGTGGGGCAGGGCCACCACGTTGGGCAATGAAAGCAACGGTGAGTCCACCGGCAGCGGTTCCTGTTCAAACACGTCAAGACCGGCAGCATGGATCTCACCCTGTTGCAGAGCCTCAATCAACGCCTTCTCATCCACCACCGGGCCACGACCCGCGTTGATGAAAATGGCCGTTTTCTTCATTTTTTCAAACGCCTCTTTACCGATAAGATGACGGGTTTCGTCCGTCAGCGGCAGGATCAAACAGACAAAATCGGCTTCCTGCAGCAGCGTATCCAGCTCGCAGTAGCGGGCGTTAAAACGTTCTTCGGCTTCACTGTGATGACGACGCGCGTTATACAGAATCGGCATGTTAAAACCAAAATGTGCGCGCTGTGCCAGGGCCAGGCCAATACGGCCCATGCCAACGATGCCCAGCGTTTTGCCATGAACATCCACCCCAAACCAGTCCGGACCAATGCTTTTTGTCCATTCGCCAGCTTTGACGCGATCGGCCACTTCGACCACACGACGCGCCGTACTGAGGACCAGCGCCATCAGCGTGTCGGCCACGGTCTCCGTCAGCGCATGTGGCGTATGCATCAACAGGATCTTGCGGGCGTTAAGGGCATCCACGTCGAAGTTGTCATAGCCCACGGAAACGGTAGAGGTAGCACGAAGTTTCGGCATTTTCTCCAGCAGGGCGACATCCACTTTTTCGCTTGAACCCAGCAAACCTTCGGCGCTGGCGAACGCATCGGCGTGCTGCGCCACGGTTTCCGGGCTGAGGTTCTTCACCTGGGTAACGGTGAAGTGTTCCTCAAGGCGTTTCTGCAGATCTTCCGGCAGTGCTTTATACAAAATGACGGACGGCTTCATGCTAATCTCCGTTGATTTTTAAGGATTCAGGCGTGGCGTGCGCCGACAGGTAATTGTTGATTATTAGCAGGCTTAACAATCAGAGTAAGCCACACGGAGGCGAAAAGCGCTACCCCCATAAATATGTACGATGCGGACGGGCTGCCGGTTGCTCCGTTCAGGTAACCCACAAACCAGGAGCCGCAGAACGAGCCCAGCGCCCCCATACTGTTAATCAGTGCCATCGCGCCGCCTGCGACGTTACGCGGCAGCATCTCCGGGATGATCGCAAAGAACGGTCCATAAGGGGCGTACATTGCCGCACCCGCAATCACAAGCAGGGTGTAAGAGACCCAGAAATGGTTCGCGCCGACGGCCCAGGAACCAATGAAGGCAAAGGCAGCGATCAGCAGCAGCGGCCAGACAAACAGCTTACGGTTCTGCATTTTGTCCGATGCCCATGACGCAATGATCATGGCGATTGTGGCTGCGAGGTAAGGCACGGATGACAGCCAGCCCACTTCCACCATGCCAAGGTTTTCACCGGCATTGCGGAGAATCGATGGTAGCCACAGTACGAAACCGTACACGCCAATGCTCCAGGTGAAATACTGGGCGCAGAGCAGAATCACGTTACGCGAGCGGAATGCTTCACCGTAGTTACGCACCGCTTTCAGGCCTTGCTGTTCTTTATCCAGCTGCGCCTGCAGAGCGGCTTTTTCATCTTCGGAGAGCCATTTCGCCTGCGCAGGTTTATCTTTTACCAGCATCCACCAGCAGAATGCCCAGATAACCGCCGGCACCCCTTCGATAATGAACATTTCGCGCCAGCCGAAGGACTGGATCAGGTAGCCAGAAACCACCGACATCCACAGCACGGTGACCGGGTTACCGAGGATCAGGAAAGTATTGGCTCGTGAGCGTTCGGATTTGGTAAACCAGTTGCTGATATAAATCAGCATCGCGGGCATTACCGCTGCCTCAACGACCCCAAGAATAAAGCGAATGGCTGCCAGAGCAGGAATATTATTCACCACGCCGGTCAGTGAGGCGCAGGCACCCCACAGGATCAGGCAAACGAAAATCAATTTGCGGACGCTGCGACGCTCCGCATAGATAGCGCCGGGGATCTGGAAGAAGAAGTAGCCCAGGAAGAAAAGGGCACCCAGCAACGAAGAGATACCTTTGGTGATCCCCAGGTCTTCGGTGATCCCTGCCGCGGACGCGAAACTGAAGTTGGCACGATCAAGGTACGCCAGGCTGTACGTGATAAACACGATTGGCATGATGTACCACCAGCGTTTTACTGCATTGGTCGAACTGTTCATAGGCTTGCCTCTGTTGTTGAGGTTTGTACCGCCGTTGTATGTAGGGTACACGGTGGTTTGTTTTGTTTCCCCCTGACCTACCTGAGGAGAGGGGGAGGGAAACGGAATTTATTCGTTCAGCTGTGCGCGGGTCGGTAATCCTTCACTGTCGCCCTGCACCTGGATTGCCAGCGAGCCAATTTTATTGCCCCGGGCGACGGCCTGCTGCAGCGGTTTGCCTTCCAGCAGGGCACTAATGACCCCCACGGCAAAACCATCGCCAGCGCCGACGGTATCAACCACGTTATCGACCTTCACGGCCGCGACTGCGCCTTGCTCGCCGTTAGCCGTTTTAAACCAGGCGCCATCGGCGCCGGTTTTCAGCACCACCGCTTTTACCCCTTTGTTGAGGTAAAAATCGGCAATCCCTTCAGGGGTGTTTTTACCGGTCAGGATCATGCCTTCTTTCACGCCCGGCAGAACCCAGTCAGCCTGAAACGCCAGACGGTTCAGCTTCTCGATCATTTCCGCTTCGCTTTTCCACAGCACCGGGCGCAGGTTAGGATCGAATGAGATCGTTTTCCCCTGAGCCTTCATGGTGGTTGCGGCATGATCCAGTAATGCATACGAGCTGGCTGAAAGCGCAGCCGCCACGCCGCTCAGATGCAGATGGCGTGCGGAGGCGAAATAGTGGGCGTGGTAATCCTCGACTGAGAGGTGGCTCGCCGCAGACCCTTTACGGAAATACTCCACAATGGGATCGGTTCCATTTTCGACTTTCGATTTAAGCTGGAAACCGGTCGGGAAGCGTCCATCGAGGGTGACGCCGGAAGCATCAATGCCCTCTTTTTTCAGCGAATCGAGAACGAAATGGCCAAAGCTGTCATCACCCACGCGGCTGACCCAGCCGACATTCAGACCCAGGCGCGCCAGGCCGGTCGCGACGTTCAGCTCAGCCCCCGCCACGCGTTTGATAAAGTGCTCCACCGTACTCAGGTCGCCCGTTTCGGTGGCGACAAACATCGCCATGGCTTCGCCGATAGTGATCACATCCAGCGTCTTGTGCATGGTTTACTCCTCACGCAGCAGGTTTACGTAATGACGGGTGACGGCGGTTAAATCCGCCCCTTCCAGCGGGAACTCGATACCACGCGGGGCATCGGCGGGCAGTTGGCAAAGCAGATCCAGCCAGCGCGCATCGGCCCGATCCGGCGCCACGGCGCGGAAATTTTCTTTATGCGGCACGGCGGCTTTAACGTGGATATAGCTCACTGCGGAGGCTAGATGGCGCGCGGCTTCTTCCGGGGAGTCGCCCACCCACAGCCAGTTGCCCATGTCGAACGTCAGCGTGACGGGCAGCGCCATGTCCCGGCAGGCGGCTTTGAAGCGCTGCATCGGCGCAAGCTGGCCGCAGTCGGTCTGGTCGTTTTCCACCACCAGGGCCATACCGCTTTCATCGAGCAGGGCACGCAGGGCGTGAAGCGGCTGGGTGTCGCTGAAATGACCCAGCGAGACCTTGAGCCACAGCGCATTCAGGGTACTGGCTTCGCTGAGATAACGGGGCAGGTCAGGGTTGAGGGTGCCATCGGGCATAAACAGGGCAGCAGGGGCGGAGTAGCATGCCAGCAGGCCCAGCAGCTCAATGGATTCACCCAGCGCGGGCAGCGCCAGCAGCTCTTCGCTGTTGAACAGCTCGCGGCGGATCTCGACGCCGTCGGCACCCGCGCCCGCAATGACGGGCAGCATTGCCCGTTGACCACCTGCCTGTCGCACCTGTTCCGCGCCATACGCGGCGGTGACCACCATGATTTTTCTGCCCATCGTCGGACTCCATCGCAACACATCAATACTATTACGCTAGATGGAACCGGTTCCAAAGAAAAGGTCAGGATGTTGAATTTATGATCGGTATCACAAGGGAAAATTAACGGGCGGTGGAGCCGCGAACAATCAACTCGCCGGAAAATACCTGCTCGCGAACGGCATCGCTGGTGCCTTCAATACGACGAACCACTTGTTCAACAGCGGCATAGCCAATCTGCCAGGTGGGTTGTTTGAGGGTGGTGATCCCGACGCCAGCCAGTTCTGCCCACTCGAGTTCGTCGAAACCCAGCAGACCGATATCGCTTCCCCAGTGCAGGCCGATGCGCTTAAGCGAGCGGGCGACCTGCAGGGTCAGCGCCCCGTTGGCAGAGATAACGGCTTTACGCATTCCGCGATGGCGGGTGTGGAACTGCCGCAGGGTATTGTCGAGCTGATCGGCTTCGTGGAGGGGCGTTTCGGCATTCTCGGCAATCACGCCGGGGTAACGCTCCAGCGTGGCACGAAACGCGCTCAGTCGCTCACGACGGGTGTTGACCATGCCCAGAGGTTCGCTCAGAAACAGGATGGCTTCAAAGCCCTGTTCAATCAGATGCTCAGTGGCGGTTGTCGCCGCCTGAGTGTTATCCAGCCCGACGACATCGCAGGCGAATTCCGGAATTTTGCGGTCGATGAGAACCATCGGCAGGGAGGATTGCTGCAGGCGGTTTAAACCCTCTTCACGCATGCCCACGGCATTTACCACAATCCCTTCGACCTGATAGCTGCGCAGCAGATCCAGGTAATGCAGCTCCTGATCGACTTCGTTGTTGGTGTTACAGACCAGCGGCGTAAAGCCCTTTTCGCGACAGGCGGCTTCAATTCCGCTCAATACGTTGACGGAGTAGGGGTTGGTGATATCGGCGATGATAAGCCCGATAAGACGGGTACGACCCCGTTTGAGCCCGCGCGCCATAAGGCTCGGGCGGTAGTCGAGATCGGCAATGGCCTGTTCAATACGAGCGAGCAACGCATCGGACAACAGGTGTTTCTCGCCGTTGAGGTAGCGTGAAATGCTGGTTTTACCGGTGTTTGCGGCTTTCGCCACGTCGCTGATTGTGGCCCGTGTTGGTTTGCTCATCGCTGAATTCCCTGAAGTGAGTGAGAACACCTTAGCGGGAAAATGAGCGATGGCAAGCGGTTCATGCCGACGTGGCGGCATGACGCCCTATCCCCCTCTCCCCCAGGAAGAGGGGGGCAGCCCTTACTGAATCGGGCTTAAGGTAATCTCAACGCGACGGTTCTGCGCTTTGCCTTCCGCCGTGCTGTTGCTGGCGATAGGGTTTGCAGGGCCCATGCCGCTGGTGCGGATGCGGTTTGCTGCAACGCCCTGCGTGATCAGCGAGCTGGCCACAGAGTCGGCACGCTGCTGAGACAGACGCATATTCAGATCCTGGCGGCCGGTGCTGTCGGTATAACCGATCACATTCACCGCAGTCTTGTTGTACTCTTTCAGCACCATTGCCACGCCGGTCAGGGTGTTCGCCCCTGCAGGTTTCAGCGTTGCGCTGCTGCTGTCGAAGGTGACGTTGTTTGGCATATTCAGGATGATGTTATCGCCGCTGCGCGTTACGCTCACGCCGGTGCCTTTCATTTTGTCGCGCAGTTTTGCTTCCTGCACATCCATGTAATAACCCACGCCGCCGCCCAGGGCTGCACCTGCCGCTGCGCCAATTAACGCGCCTTTGCCGCGGTCTTTCTTGGAGGAGGAGAGTGCGCCCACACCAGCCCCTACCAGCGAGCCGAGACCCGCACCGATGCCGGATTTACCAGCTTCGCTTTCACCGGTGTAAGGGTTTGTTGTGCAGCCAGAAACAGCCAGTGCACCGCTCACCAGAGCGGCAATAACGAATACGCGTTTTTTCATCTTATTTCCTTAATCCTTTTTATTCTTTGCCACGACGCGCGTGGCAGTTGATTATGACGTCCAGATACGGAGAAAATTCCGGGTATAACTCTGAAATTTGTGACAAACCATAAACTGCCTCACTAAGAAGGCCGTAAAACCTGCACGCAACCAGGAGCGCACGCTTGAGCACCTCAACAAAAACGATTCTGACCGCCGCCCACTGGGGGCCGATGCTGGTCGAAACCGATGGCGAAAATGTTCTGTCGTCTCGCGGGGCATTGCCAACGCAACATCCCAACTCTTTACAGACCGTCGTTCGCGATCAGGTGCACAGCAAAACGCGCGTGCGCTGGCCGATGGTGCGTAAAGGATTTCTGGCGTCGCCAGACAAGCCGCAGGGTATTCGTGGTCAGGATGAGTTTGTCCGGGTGAGCTGGGATGACGCGCTGGCGCTGATCCATGCGCAGCACAAACGTATTCGCGACACGTATGGCCCGTCGTCCATTTTTGCCGGATCTTACGGCTGGCGTTCAAACGGCGTGCTGCATAAGGCTTCAACGTTACTTCAGCGCTATATGAGTCTGGCCGGGGGGTATACCGGGCATCTTGGGGATTACTCCACCGGCGCAGCGCAGGCGATCATGCCCTACGTGGTGGGCGGTAACGAAGTGTATCAGCAGCAGACCAGCTGGCCGCTGGTGCTGGAGCACACCGATGTGGTGGTGCTGTGGAGCGCCAACCCGCTCAACACCCTGAAAATCGCGTGGAATGCCAGTGACGAGCAGGGGATCCCGTATTTCGATGCGCTGCGTAAAAGCGGCAAGCGCATCATCTGCATTGACCCGATGCGCTCGGAAACCATGGATTTCTTTGGCGACAGCGCCGAGTGGATTGCCCCGCATATGGGCACCGACGTGGCGATGATGCTGGGCATTGCCCATACGCTGGTGGAGAACGGCTGGCACGATACCGGGTTCCTCGCACGCTGTACCACCGGTTTTGACAACTTCGCCGACTATCTGACGGGCAATACAGACGGTATGGCCAAAACGGCAGAGTGGGCGGCAGAGATTTGTGGGGTTCCTGCGGCCAAACTGCGTGAACTGGCGGCGTTATTCCACCAAAACACCACGATGTTAATGTCCGGATGGGGGATGCAGCGCCAGCAGTTCGGTGAGCAGAAACACTGGATGCTCGTGACGCTGGCCGCGATGCTTGGGCAGATTGGTACGCCGGGCGGTGGGTTTGGTCTCTCTTATCACTTCGCCAATGGCGGCAACCCAACCCGCAAAGCGGCAGTGCTGGCTTCTCTGCAGGGCTCGGTTCAGGGCGGTGTGGATGCCGTGGATAAAATCCCGGTGGCGCGCATTGTTGAAGCCCTGGAAAACCCGGGCGGGTTTTATCAGCATAACGGTCTGGATCGCCACTTCCCGGATATCCGGTTTGTCTGGTGGGCCGGCGGCGCGAACTTTACTCATCACCAGGACACGAATCGCCTGATCCGCGCCTGGCAGAAGCCAGAACTGGTGGTTATCTCAGAATGCTTCTGGACCGCCTCAGCCAAACATGCCGATATTGTGCTGCCGGCGACCACCTCGTTTGAGCGTAACGACCTCACCATGACCGGTGACTACAGCAATCAGCATATGGTACCGATGAAGCGCGTCGTGGCGCCGCGTGATGAGGCGCGTGATGATTTTGAGGTGTTTGCTGAGCTGAGCGAGTTGTGGGAAACGGGGGGGCGCGAGCGTTTTACCGAGGGCAAAACGGATTTGCAGTGGCTGGAGACGTTCTACCAGATTGCAGGTCAGCGCGGGGCCCCGCAGGGCGTGACGCTGCCGCCATTTGCACAGTTCTGGGAAGCGAACCAGATTATTGAGATGCCGGAGAGCGAACAGAATGCGCAGTTTGTTCGCTTCGCCGATTTCCGCCGCGACCCGGAGAACCATCCGCTGAAAACCGAGAGCGGGAAGATTGTGATCTACAGCAAGCGTATCGCCCAATTTAAGTATGCCGACTGTCCGGCGCATCCAACGTGGCTTGAGCCAGACGAGTGGCACGGTAATGCCCAGCCGGAGCAGCTGCAGGTGTTATCAGCCCATCCTGCCCATCGTCTGCACAGCCAGCTTAACTATTCATCACTGCGCGAGCGGTATGCGGTAGCCGGACGGGAGCCCGTGACCCTGAACAGCGCAGATGCGCGCGCGCGTGGGATCGTTGACGGTGACGTGGTTCGCGTCTGGAATCAGCGTGGCCAGGTGCTGGCAGGGGCGGTGGTGAGCGACGGGATTAAACCTGGCGTTATCTGCATTCACCAGGGGGCATGGCCAGACCTGGAGCCGAGCGAAGGCGGTATTTGTAAAAACGGTGCAGTAAACGTTCTGACCAAAGATCTCCCCAGCTCGAAGCTGGGGAATGGCTGCGCGGGGAACACGGCGCTGGCCTGGGTCGAGAAATATCAGGGACCCGAGCTTACGCTCACGGCGTTTGATCCGCCTGCCAGCTCATGATCCACGTTGGGTGCTGAGTGTCATCCTGCCAGGCGCTGTCTTCAATGCGAAAACCCTGTGCATGATAGAAATTCACCGCCCGGATATTTTTCTGGTAGACCTCCAGGCTTAAATACGGGAAGCGCTGTTGAACATGGTTCAGCAGCGCACGCCCAATCCCCCGACCAATAAAATCAGTTGAGACAAACAGCGCGCCTACAAACTGGGACTGCATGACGCTGATAAAGCCGCGCAGCATTCCATCCTCTTCCCATACCCAGGTTTCGGCGGCGGGCAGGTAAACATCCCGCACCATACCTTCGTTCTCTTTCCAGTAGCTTGCACTGATAAACGGGTGCGCCTCCGTGGTGCTTTCAAGCCACAGATTCAGGAGCGGCCCGGCATTATCACTTTCCCATTTGCGGATCATGGTGCCTCCCTGGATGACAGACGCAGCCGGTAACGTGGTCGTTGACCAGGCCACAGGCCTGCATAAAGGCGTAACAGATGGTGGAGCCGACAAATTTAAAGCCGCGTTTTTTCAGCGCTTTAGAGAGCGCATCCGACGCCGGGGTGGAAGCCGGGATCTCCGCGAGCGTGGCGGCCTGGGTAATTTGCGGCGTATTGTTTACAAACGTCCAGACAAATTCTGAGAACGGTTCTCCGTTTTGCTCCATCGCCAGATAAGCGCGCGCGTTACCAATGATGGCCTGGATCTTACCGCGATGGCGGATGATGCCTGCATCCTGGACCAGCCGTTCCACATCGTCCTCGGTCATGGCAGCGACGGCGACCGGATCGAACTGATGGAAGGCATTACGATAGTTTTCCCGTTTCTTAAGCACCGTAATCCATGACAAGCCCGCCTGTTGACCTTCCAGGCAGATCATCTCAAAAAGCTTTTTCCCTTCTGTCTCCGGTACGCCCCATTCCCGATCGTGATAGTCGATATAAAGCTGATCCTGGCTTACCCAACCGCAACGCTGCATCGGTTATCTCCCTTAATGAAACGGTTATCGCAAAATTTTCATTCTGTCAGGCTTGACGTGTCTACTATAAAGACAATAGTTAATACAGGGCCATATGCCCGCAAAACTCTTCCTAAACAATGACAAATATCGCCGAATTCGGCTCTCTCTGGAGTCGCTTTGATGATGATAAAAAAAATCAGTGGTCGCCATGCTGTTTCTGGCCTGGCGGGGATTTCAGCCTGTCTGTTTTTTTGTAATACAGCATTTGCCTGGCAACAGGAATATATCGTTTCAGACGCCCAAAGTAATACGGCGGAACGCTATACATGGGATGCGGATCACCAACCGCGTTATGAGGATATTCTCGCCGAGCGGATTCAGTCATCACAAAATGCCCCCGGGCTTGCGCTGAATTTACCGTCGGGTTCCACGCCGGCAGGGGCCATGAGCGTGGGCTGGAACATTCCGGTGTCAGGGCGTATCACGACCGGTCCGGTGATGGCGTGGCGTTATGACGGCACGGCACCGATGATGATCAACGAATTTGGTGACAGCGCGACGACGCAGGGGCTTACCGACCCACTCTGGCATGCCAGCGTTAGCACGCTCGGCTGGCGCGTGGATACACAGTACGGCGAGCTTCGCCCGTGGGCGCAGATAAGCTATAACCAGCAGTTTGGCGAAAACCAGTGGAAATCCCAGTTTGGGATGCCACAGACGCCGGCACCAACACAAAGCGGCAACTGGATGGATGTAACCGTCGGAACGGATATTCCGTTTAACACGCATATGGCGGCCTATGCGTCGTTGGCTCAAGGGGAATACACCACCACGGGTGAGGAGTTTATGTACACCCTGGGCGTGAGCGCTAATTTTTAAGGTTGTTACTTTTTTAAACGTGCCGATAACATCCTGAATACAATAGCCGCAGGGGTTGTAGCGATAGCATTCACTAACACGCTGTCGCTTCATTCCCCGGCAAGGTCATTCATTCCCGATTTATGGCATTTCATTCCATTCCTCCTGCATTTCATGCCGTTTTACCCCAGGCATATTAAGGTTTTGTTTATCGTTGTCCTCAGCGAATTCCCTTACTTTCTCTTGCAGGACAACTGCCATGAACACATCAACTTACAACCGTACGCGCTGGCTAACGCTTTTTGGCACCATCGTGACCCAGTTTGCGCTGGGGTCGGTCTATACCTGGAGCCTGTTTAACAGTGCGCTTTCCGATAAGCTTGGTGCACCGGTCAGCCAGGTGGCGTTCTCCTTCGGCTTGCTGAGCCTCGGGCTGGCGCTTTCATCTTCCGTCGCGGGAAAATTGCAGGAGCGATTCGGCGTGAAGCGGGTGACGATGGCATCCGGTATCCTGCTGGGCGTGGGCTTTTTCCTGACGGCGCATTCCAGCAACCTGATGATGCTGTGGCTGAGCGCCGGGGTGCTGGTGGGACTTGCCGACGGTGCAGGTTATCTGCTGACCCTGTCAAACTGTGTGAAGTGGTTCCCGGAACGTAAAGGCTTAATCTCTGCGTTTGCCATCGGGTCCTATGGCCTGGGGAGCCTTGGTTTTAAATTTATTGATTCCCACCTGCTTGCTTCCGTGGGGCTCGAAAAAACGTTCATGATCTGGGGCGCTATCGTTCTGGTCATGATCCTGTTCGGCGCCACGCTGATGAAAGATGCGCCGCAGCAGGAGGTGAAAACCGTTAACGGTGTGGTGGAGAATGATTTCACCCTCGCGCAGTCTATGCGTCAACCACAGTACTGGATGCTGGCGGTCATGTTCCTGACAGCCTGCATGAGCGGTCTGTATGTGATTGGGGTGGCGAAAGATATTGCTCAGGGAATGGTGAAACTGGATGCGGCAACAGCGGCGAATGCGGTCACCGTCATCTCCATTGCCAACCTCTCTGGCCGTCTGGTGCTCGGGATTCTGTCTGACAAAATTGCCCGTATCCGCGTGATTACTATCGGGCAGGTTGTTTCGCTGGTGGGGATGGCGGCGCTGTTGTTTGCCCCACTGAACGAAGCCACGTTCTTCGCCGCAATTGCCTGTGTGGCCTTTAATTTCGGCGGCACGATTACCGTCTTCCCGTCGCTGGTCAGTGAGTTCTTTGGCCTGAACAATCTGGCGAAAAACTATGGCGTTATCTATCTGGGCTTTGGCATCGGCAGTATCTGCGGCTCGTTAATCGCCTCGCTGTTCGGTGGGTTCTATGTGACCTTCTGCGTGATATTTGCTTTGCTGATAATCTCGCTGGCCTTGTCGACCACCATTCGCCAGCCGCAGCGTGAAGTCTTTAACGAAGCGCATGCCTGATTATCGCTAAGAGGCCTTTACGGCCTCTTTTTTATGGTCGTCCAAAGTATGCCTGGTCGTGTTATTTTGTAAAAAAATGCACCGATCACATTCTCTGCTGCCACTTTTCTCTCCCGCTGTGGTCTACTTAACGCGCTTGTAGACGTTTCTGATAACGGTTTCTTACGCACTTACTTACTCTGTCTGCTTTCTCATCGAGATTAAGCGGGTCTCTATACCCCTTTCCCCAGGGTTGTTTGCATGAAATACATTAGGTCTCTTACCCAGCAAAGATTGTGTCTGATGCTGGCTGTCTATATCGGTTTATTTCTGAATGGCGCGGTGTTGTTCAGAAGAGTGGAAGGTTATTTAGAACATCTCACCGTAAGAAATGGAATTTTTGCCGCAATTGAAGTGTTCGGTTCCGTTCTCGCCACATTCTTCCTGTTACGCCTGCTCTCACTCTTCGGCCGACGCACCTGGCAAATTTTGGCCTCACTGGTGGTAATTATTTCCGCCGCTGCCAGTTATTACATGACCTTTATGAATGTCGTTATTGGCTACGGCATCGTCGCGTCGGTAATGACAACGGATATCGACCTCTCGAAAGAGGTGGTCGGAAAAGGGTTTATCGTCTGGACGGTATTAACCTGCCTGATCCCGCTCTTCTTTATCTGGAGTAATACCTGCCGCTATACGTTGCTGCGCCAGCTCCGCACCCGTGGGCAGCGAATCAGGAATATCGCCGTCGTTGTGCTGGCGGCCTTGCTGGTATGGGCACCCATCCGCTTGATGGAAAAACAGCAAAAACGAATCGAAAAAGCGACGGGCGTGGATATGCCAAGCTATGGCGGCGTGGTAGCAAACTCCTACCTGCCATCAAACTGGATTTCAGCGCTGGGTCTTTATGCCTGGGCGCAGGCGGATGAATCAAGTGATGTGAAATCGCTCATCAACCCAATGAAAAAATTCAGTTACGAAGCGCCGGGTAACCAACTCGATGATACCTATGTTGTCTTTGTTATTGGTGAAACGACGCGCTGGGATCATATGGGCATCCTCGGTTATGACCGGGATACCACGCCAAAACTGGCGCAGGAAAAGAACCTGGTGGCTTACCGGGGGTATTCTTGCGATACCGCAACCAAGCTCTCGCTGCGTTGTATGTTTGTTCGTGAAGGCGGTGCCAGTGATAACCCACAGCGTACCCTGAAAGAGCAGAACGTATTTGCGGTACTGAAGCAGCTCGGTTTCAGCTCCGATTTAT
Source organism: Enterobacter sp. 200527-13 (assembly GCF_027924865.1). Lineage (NCBI taxonomy): Bacteria > Pseudomonadati > Pseudomonadota > Gammaproteobacteria > Enterobacterales > Enterobacteriaceae > Enterobacter > Enterobacter sp. 200527-13. The sequence goes on along the minus strand of NZ_BSCM01000005.1, from coordinate 9,756 downwards.
TCGCGATGCAAAGTGAGATGTGGTTCTACACCAACACGCTGGCGGACAACATCTCGTATCGCGAGCAGATTGGCGCCGAACCACGTAACCGCGGCAAGAACGTGGATGACATGTTGCTCCTTGAGGAGATGTCACAGTCCCTGAAGAGCCATCCGCAGGGTAAACATCTGGTTATCCTGCATACTAAAGGCTCCCATTACAGCTATTACCAGCGTTACACGCGTGATTTTGCGAAGTGGCAGCCGGAGTGTGTAGGCATCAATAAAGACTGCAGCAAGCAAGAACTGATCAATGCCTATGATAACTCGGTTCTGTATGTGGATACGTTCCTGAGCCGGGTGATTGACCAGCTTCGTGATAAGAAAGCGATTGTTATTTATGCTGCTGACCACGGAGAGTCAATCAACGAGAAAGAGCATTTGCACGGTACGCCGCGCAAGCTGGCACCGCCTGAGCAATTCCGTGTACCGATGATCATGTGGATGTCGGACAAGTACCTCGAAGACCCAGAGAAAGCGAAGATGTTTGCCCACCTGAAAAAAGAGGCAGACATGAAGGTGCCGCGTCGTCACGTTGAACTGTACGACACCATTTTGGGTTGCCTGGGTTATACCTCTCCTGACGGCGGTATCAACGAAAATAACAACTGGTGCAAACTCCCTGATAGCAAGGCGAAAGCCGCGCAGTAACGCGTCTGGCGAGAATATCGCCAGTTGAAGGGCTTTTTTAATTTAAGGGATTGACGGGGGCGCACCTCAGCAGTAAGATGCGCTCCGCATTCGGCGAGTAGCGCAGCTTGGTAGCGCAACTGGTTTGGGACCAGTGGGTCGGAGGTTCGAATCCTCTCTCGCCGACCACATTTAAAGAAGGGCTAACCGCAAGGTTAGCCCTTTTTGCATTAGCAGCTTACTCATCCTGATTCACCAAAACGCACCTTATCCCGCCTTCTTCCTGTCTGTTAACGATTTTGTGACATAATCCATTGTATTTTTTTATATATAGATTGATCTTTTTTCGCGTTGCTTATGGATAACCTCAGCATTTTTCGCTGTGCGTTTTAACGTTCGCGGTATTTAGTGCTCAGATAATCACCGTTCTGCAAGAAAATTTACCCGATCTGAATAAAAGTTAATCACTGATTGTTGCGAAATATGAAGATAATTGTGCTGCAACATAGCGAGTAGCATAAATTTCCCTGCTGAAAACTGGCATACATAGTTTTTTTAATCTTTGTTTGCGGTTTCTCACACTCAGCGTAAATCCCCGTCACCTGTATTGACGTTTTCACATTCTGTTGACAGATTGTAGGGCATGAGGGGCATTTCAGGGACGATCTGCGCTGCAACTCAAACGCTCTTCTGAAAGGATTCTCCATCCCTTAAACGCCTTCGGGCATCACCGACCGGACCGGGTAAAAAATAAATAAAGGTCTGGCGGCGTAACACAACAAAGCAAAACATCACATTGGAGCAGAATAATGAGTATTTCCTTGAAGAAGTCAGGGATGCTGAAGCTTGGTCTGAGCCTGGTGGCTATGACCGTGGCAGCAAGCGTACAGGCAAAAACCCTGGTTTACTGTTCTGAAGGCTCGCCGGAAGGCTTTAACCCACAGCTCTTTACCTCTGGTACGACTTACGACGCAAGCTCTGTGCCTATCTATAACCGTCTGGTTGAATTCAAAACCGGTACCACGGAAGTGATCCCAGGTCTGGCGGAGAAGTGGGACGTCAGCGAAGACGGTAAGACCTATACCTTCCACCTGCGCCAGGGCGTGAAGTGGCAGGACAACAAAGAATTCAAACCAACGCGCGATTTTAACGCCGATGACGTTGTGTTCTCCTTCGACCGTCAGAAAAACGCTCAGAACCCGTATCACAAAGTGTCTGGCGGCAGCTATGAATACTTCGAAGGGATGGGCCTGCAGGACCTGATCGCTGAAGTGAAAAAAGTGGACGATAAAACCGTTCAGTTCGTGCTGACGCGTCCGGAAGCACCATTCCTGGCTGACCTGGCCATGGACTTCGCCTCTATTCTGTCTAAAGAGTACGCGGACAACATGCTGAAAGCCGGCACCCCGGAGAAAGTGGACCTGAACCCAATCGGTACCGGTCCGTTCCAGCTTCTGCAGTACCAGAAAGATTCCCGTATTCTGTATAAAGCCTTCCCGGGCTTCTGGGGCACCAAGCCGCAGATCGACCGTCTGGTCTTCTCCATCACGCCTGATGCTTCTGTGCGTTACGCAAAACTGCAGAAAAATGAATGCCAGGTCATGCCATACCCGAACCCGGCTGACATCGCGCGCATGAAGCAGGATAAAAACATCAACCTGCTGGAGCAGGCTGGTCTGAACGTGGGTTACCTCTCCTTCAACACCGAGAAGAAACCGTTTGATGACGTGAAAGTCCGTCAGGCGCTGACCTATGCGGTGAATAAAGAAGCGATCATTAAAGCGGTCTATCAGGGCGCGGGTGTTGCCGCCAAGAACCTGATCCCACCAACCATGTGGGGCTATAACGACGACGTTAAAGACTACACCTACGATCCTGAAAAAGCGAAAGCGCTGCTGAAAGAAGCAGGCCAGGAGAAAGGCTTTACCGTTGAGCTGTGGGCGATGCCAGTACAGCGTCCGTATAACCCGAACGCACGCCGTATGGCTGAAATGGTTCAGGCTGACTGGGCTAAAGTGGGCGTTCAGGCCAAGATTGTGACCTACGAGTGGGGCGAGTATCTGAAGCGTGCCAAAGCGGGTGAGCATCAGGCAGTGATGATGGGCTGGACCGGTGACAATGGGGATCCGGACAACTTCTTCGCTACCCTGTTCAGCTGTGCAGCCGCGAAAGACGGTTCTAACTACTCTCGCTGGTGCTATAAGCCGTTTGAAGACCTGATCCAGCCGGCGCGTGCGACCGACGATCACAACAAACGTATCGAGCTGTACAAACAGGCTCAGGTTGTGATGCACGATCAGGCTCCGGCTCTGATTGTGGCTCACTCCACCGTGTACGAACCAGTGCGTAAAGAAGTGAAGGGCTACGTGGTTGATCCACTGGGCAAACACCACTTCGAAAACGTCTCTGTTGAATAATAAGTAGGGTGTTCTCCCTCTCCTTCACGGAGAGGGCAGGGGTGAGGGCGTGCATGCATTCCCTCACCCTAATCCTCTCCTGAAGAGAGAGGGAATTTACATTTGTGAGCAATACAGACGTCACGCCAACTGGTTGTACGTCATCAGAGAGAATCCGGGTTATGTTGCAGTTCATCCTCCGACGTCTGGGACTTGTTATCCCCACGTTTATCGGTATCACCCTTCTCACTTTTGCCTTCGTCCATATGATCCCCGGCGACCCGGTAATGATTATGGCGGGCGAGCGTGGTATTTCACCTGAACGCCATGCACAGCTGCTGGCTGAGCTTGGCCTGAACAAACCACTGTGGCAGCAATACCTCAACTATATCTGGGGCGTGTTGCACGGTGATTTAGGGATTTCGCTGAAAAGCCGTCTTCCGGTGTGGGACGAGTTCGTGCCGCGTTTTAAAGCGACACTGGAGCTTGGTGTCTGCGCCATGATTTTCGCCACTGCGGTGGGTATCCCTGTTGGGGTCCTGGCTGCCGTGAAACGTGGCTCTATTTTCGACCATACGGCTGTTGGCCTGGCGCTGACGGGTTACTCCATGCCTATCTTCTGGTGGGGCATGATGCTGATCATGCTGGTCTCGGTGCAGCTAAACCTGACGCCGGTCTCCGGACGCGTCAGCGATATGGTCTTCCTGGATGATACGAATCCTCTGACCGGTTTCATGCTGATCGATACGGCTATCTGGGGCGAAGAGGGTAACTTCATTGATGCGGTGGCACATATGATCCTGCCTGCGATGGTGCTCGGTACCATTCCTCTGGCGGTTATCGTGCGTATGACCCGTTCTTCAATGCTGGAAGTGTTGGGTGAGGATTACATTCGCACCGCACGCGCCAAAGGTCTGACGCGTATGCGCGTCATTATCGTTCACGCCCTGCGTAACGCCATGCTGCCGGTTGTGACCGTTATTGGTCTGCAGGTGGGGACGTTGCTGGCGGGTGCGATCCTGACCGAAACCATCTTCTCCTGGCCGGGCCTCGGACGCTGGCTGATTGACGCACTGCAACGCCGTGATTATCCGGTAGTGCAGGGCGGGGTATTGCTGGTCGCGACGATGATTATTCTCGTCAACCTGCTGGTCGATTTGCTCTACGGCGTGGTGAACCCGCGTATTCGTCATAAGAAGTAAGGGGCCATCATGTCACACGTTTCTGAAAATAAAGTGGTTACTGCACCGGTTCCCATGACGCCGCTGCAGGAATTCTGGCACTACTTCAAGCGCAACAAAGGCGCGGTGGTGGGGCTGGTTTATGTCTCTGTCATGATCCTGATTGCGGTGTTTGCCAACGTGCTTGCACCGTATAACCCGGCGGATCAGTTCCGTGATGCGTTGCTGGCACCACCAGCATGGCAGGACGGCGGTAGCCTGTCGCACCTGCTGGGTACCGATGACGTGGGCCGCGATGTGCTGTCGCGTCTGATGTACGGTGCGCGTCTGTCGCTGCTGGTCGGCTGCCTGGTGGTCGTGTTGTCGCTGGTTATGGGGATCGTACTCGGTCTGGTTGCTGGCTACTTCGGCGGCATTATCGATAACATCATCATGCGTATCGTCGATATCATGCTGGCGCTGCCCAGCTTGCTGTTGGCGCTGGTACTGGTGGCGATTTTTGGTCCGTCTATCAGTAACGCCGCGCTGGCATTAACCTTCGTGGCGCTTCCCCACTATGTGCGACTCACACGTGCGGCGGTGCTGGTGGAAGTAAACCGCGACTACGTAACGGCCTCCCGCGTGGCGGGTGCTGGCGCGATGCGTCAAATGTTCGTCAACATCTTCCCGAACTGCCTGGCGCCGCTGATTGTTCAGGCGTCACTCGGTTTCTCTAACGCCATTCTTGATATGGCCGCTCTTGGCTTCCTGGGCATGGGTGCGCAGCCGCCAACACCGGAGTGGGGCACCATGCTCTCCGATGTGTTGCAGTTCGCCCAAAGCGCCTGGTGGGTTGTGACCTTCCCGGGTCTGGCAATCCTGCTGACGGTGCTGGCATTTAACCTGATGGGTGATGGCCTGCGTGATGCACTTGATCCCAAACTGAAGCAGTAAGAGGCACGAGATGGCGTTATTAAATGTAGATAAATTATCGGTGCACTTCGGTGACGAAGGCACTCCGTTTCGCGCCGTGGACCGCATCAGCTACAGCGTAAATCAGGGCGAAGTGGTCGGCATTGTGGGTGAGTCGGGTTCCGGTAAGTCGGTCAGTTCACTGGCCATCATGGGGCTGATTGATTATCCCGGCCGCGTCATGGCCGAAAGTCTGGAGTTTAACGGTCAGGACCTGCAGCGTATCTCCGAAAAGCAGCGCCGCCAGCTGGTCGGTGCGGAAGTGGCGATGATCTTCCAGGACCCAATGACCAGCCTGAACCCTTGTTACACCGTGGGATTCCAGATTATGGAAGCCATCAAGGTGCACCAGGGCGGGAATAAGAAGACCCGGCGTCAGCGTGCGATCGATCTGCTGAATCAGGTTGGTATCCCTGACCCGGCATCGCGTCTGGACGTTTACCCGCACCAGCTCTCCGGTGGGATGAGCCAGCGTGTGATGATCGCCATGGCGATTGCCTGTCGGCCAAAACTGCTGATCGCGGATGAACCGACAACGGCACTGGACGTGACTATCCAGGCGCAGATCATCGAGCTGCTGCTGGAACTGCAGCAGAAAGAGAACATGGCGCTGGTGCTGATTACGCATGACCTGGCGCTGGTGGCCGAAGCGGCGCACAAAATTATCGTGATGTATGCAGGTCAGGTGGTCGAGACTGGCCATTCGCACGATATTTTCCGCGCGCCGCGTCACCCGTATACGCAGGCGCTTTTGCGTGCGCTGCCGGAGTTTGCCCAGGACAAAGCGCGCCTGGCATCACTTCCGGGCGTCGTACCGGGTAAATATGACCGACCGCAGGGCTGCCTGCTTAATCCGCGTTGTCCGTATGCTACAGACAAATGTCGTGCAGAAGAGCCAGAGCTCAATCTGCTTGCTGACGGTCGTCAGTCGAAATGCCACTACCCACTCGATGATGCCGGGAGGCCAACACTATGAGTACGCAACAGGCCACCACGCAACAACCGCTGTTGCAGGCTATCGACCTGAAAAAATACTATCCGGTGAAGAAGGGGCTGTTTGCGCCTGAACGCCTGGTGAAAGCGCTGGATGGCGTATCCTTTACCCTTGAACGCGGCAAAACGCTGGCGGTGGTCGGTGAGTCAGGCTGTGGCAAATCGACGCTGGGTCGTTTGCTGACGATGATTGAAGTCCCCACCGGCGGTGAACTCCATTATCAGGGACAGGACCTGCTCAAGCACGATCCGCAGGCGCAGAAACTGCGCCGTCAGAAAATCCAGATTGTGTTCCAGAACCCGTACGGATCGTTGAACCCGCGTAAAAAAGTGGGACAGATTCTGGAAGAGCCCCTGCTGATTAACAGCAATCTGAACAAAGAGCAGCGTCGTGAAAAAGCGCTGGCGATGATGGCGAAAGTGGGCCTGAAGACCGAGCATTACGATCGTTATCCGCATATGTTCTCTGGCGGCCAGCGCCAGCGTATCGCGATTGCGCGTGGTTTGATGCTCGACCCTGACGTGGTCATCGCCGATGAGCCGGTATCAGCCCTCGACGTTTCTGTGCGTGCGCAGGTGTTGAACCTGATGATGGATCTGCAGCAGGACATGGGGCTGTCGTACGTGTTTATTTCGCACGACCTGTCGGTTGTGGAGCACATTGCCGACGAAGTGATGGTGATGTATCTGGGGCGCTGCGTGGAGAAGGGGACAAAAGAGCAGATCTTTACTCATCCTCGTCACCCGTACACCCAGGCGCTGCTGTCTGCGACCCCGCGTCTGAACCCTGACGATCGTCGTGAGCGTATCAAGCTGACGGGTGAATTGCCCAGCCCGCTGAATCCGCCTCCAGGCTGTGCATTCAACGCCCGCTGCAGTCGCCGCTTTGGCCCGTGCACCCAGTTGCAGCCACAGCTCAAGGATTATGGCGGTCAGCTGGTTGCCTGCTTCGCGGTCGATCAGGATGAGAATGGCGAAAAGCCGATGGCGTAATCCATCAATAAAAAAACCGGCGCTAAGCCGGTTTTTTTATGTCTGCGTGATTACTTGCGCAGACGGATCTGGTCGACAGCGTGTTTCTCACTCTTGGTGAGGATCAGACTGGCGCGCTCACGGGTGGGCAGGATGTTCTCTTTCAGGTTCACGTAGTTGATCTCATTCCACAGCCCTCTCGCCACATTAATGGCTTCTTCTTCAGAAAGTTGGGCGTAGTGGTGGAAATAGGAGTCAGGATCGGTGAACGCCCCTTCACGGAACTTCAGGAAGCGGTTGATATACCAGTTCTGCAGCAGGTCTTCCGGCGCATCGACATAAATAGAGAAATCGACGAAGTCAGAGACAAACACATGATGGGGATCGTGAGGATAATCCATCCCGCTTTGCAGGACGTTTAACCCTTCGAGGATGAGGATATCCGGCTGAACCACCGTTTTGTCTCCACCCGGGATGCGATCGTAGATCAGGTGCGAATAGACCGGAGCCGTCACGTTAGGCGCGCCCGATTTCAGGTCAGAGACAAACTTCACCAGACGGTGCATATCATAAGAGAGCGGGAAGCCCTTCTTCTTCATAAGCCCGCGTTCCTTTAACACCTCATTCGGGTGCAGGAAACCGTCAGTGGTGATGAGCTCCACGCTGCGGTGTTCTGGCCAGCGGCTCAGTAACGCCTGCAATACGCGTGCGGTGGTGCTTTTACCGACGGCCACGCTGCCTGCAATGCTGATGATATAAGGAATGCGTTGGCCGTTCGTCCCGAGGAACTGCTCCAGCACCGCCTGACGGCGCAGGTTGGAGCTGATATAGAAGTTAAGCAAGCGCGAGAGTGGTAAATAGATTTCTGCCACTTCTTCCAGCGACAGATCTTCGTTTATCCCCTTTAACCGTGCGATTTCGCCTTCCGTCAGCGTCATCGGGACGGAGTCACGCAGTGCAGCCCACTGGCTACGGTTAAACTGAAGATAAGGTGTCATTAACGTTTGCTCTTTTTTGCTCATAAGCATGCTTCAGTGAGCCAGCACAACACAGCGCGTCCGGGCTCAACATAGTTAATTTTGGACAATGGGCAGGAGGTTAACACCAGATGACAGGAATAATAAGAAAAAATATGGGGAAGCGATGCTTTACGCGGGAGTCATCACGATACGGTATAAGTGGTGTAAATCGGGCGTAGATGTTGAATTTTTGACCTTGAGTGGATGAATTTACAGCGGTTAACCCTGGTTTCGAATAAAATGTGAGCGAAAGAACGTTTTATGCAATTTTTTAGTTGCATGACTGCGCATGTCTCCATAGAATGCGCGCTACTTGATGCCGACTTAGCTCAGTAGGTAGAGCAACTGACTTGTAATCAGTAGGTCACCAGTTCGATTCCGGTAGTCGGCACCATCAAGTCCGGTGGGGTTCCCGAGCGGCCAAAGGGAGCAGACTGTAAATCTGCCGTCACAGACTTCGAAGGTTCGAATCCTTCCCCCACCACCACTTTCTGGCAGCGTTAAGCCGCCGGAGCTGGTTTGAAAATTGAATCAGCTCGAACCTAAAAAGAGAGAAATCTCTTTTTTTGTTACAGAAAGAACTGGGTAGCCGAGTTTCAGGATGCGGGCATCGTATAATGGCTATTACCTCAGCCTTCCAAGCTGATGATGCGGGTTCGATTCCCGCTGCCCGCTCCAATACGTGCTGATATGGCTCAGTTGGTAGAGCGCACCCTTGGTAAGGGTGAGGTCCCCAGTTCGACTCTGGGTATCAGCACCACTTCACTTCTCCTTCCCGTTTCTCTCTGTTTCAATTTTACTGTATTCAACAATTCAGGCATTTCGCCTGGTTGATGTGGTGATATCACCGATTTATCCGTGTCTTAGAGGGACAATCGATGTCTAAAGAAAAGTTTGAACGTACAAAACCGCACGTTAACGTCGGTACTATCGGCCACGTTGACCATGGTAAAACAACGCTGACCGCTGCAATCACTACCGTTCTGGCTAAAACCTACGGTGGTTCTGCTCGTGCATTCGACCAGATCGATAACGCACCAGAAGAAAAAGCTCGTGGTATCACCATCAACACCTCTCACGTTGAGTACGACACCCCGACTCGCCACTACGCACACGTAGACTGCCCAGGCCACGCCGACTATGTTAAAAACATGATCACCGGTGCTGCGCAGATGGACGGCGCGATCCTGGTTGTTGCTGCGACTGACGGCCCAATGCCTCAGACTCGTGAGCACATCCTGCTGGGTCGTCAGGTAGGCGTTCCTTACATCATCGTGTTCCTGAACAAATGTGACATGGTTGATGACGAAGAGCTGCTGGAACTGGTAGAGATGGAAGTTCGTGAACTGCTGTCTCAGTACGATTTCCCAGGCGACGACACCCCAATCGTTCGTGGTTCCGCGCTGAAAGCGCTGGAAGGCGACGCTGAGTGGGAAGCGAAAATCATCGAACTGGCTGGCTTCCTGGATTCTTACATCCCAGAACCAGAGCGTGCGATCGACAAGCCGTTCCTGCTGCCAATCGAAGACGTATTCTCCATCTCCGGTCGTGGTACCGTTGTTACCGGTCGTGTTGA
>NZ_BSCM01000004.1:0-358549 GCF_027924865.1 Enterobacter sp. 200527-13 | reverse complement strand
CGGGGTTTTTGCTATCTGCACTAAATGAGATGAATGACTGTCCACTCCGCTTTCTATGAAAGAACGCGGCTTATCGGTCAGCTTCACCTTCTTACAAAACCCCGCTACGGCGGGGTTTTTGCTATCTGCACTAAATGAGATGAATGACTGTCCACTCCGCTTTCTATGAAAGAACGCGGCTTATCGGCCAGCTTCAACTTTTTACAAAACCCCGCTTCGGCGGGGTTTTTGCTGTCTGCGCTAAATGAGATGAATGACTGTCCACTCCGCTTTCTATGAAAGAACGCGGCTTATCGGCCAGCTTCAACTTTTTATAAAATCCCGCTTCGGCGGGGTTTTTGTTTTTATCGGCCTTGCAAATTGCAAGCAAGTGCCACCCGATGCATCGCTCACACGACATCAATTATCATATTTGCGACATTAAGCACATTTCACTGCTTTCACCCCTTCAGTGTCTTTTTCGCATCTGCTGGCGATCGTAATCACAAAATTTCGCGCTAAATAATCCTGATTCTGCAGTATTGTTAATTTGTTATGAATGTTGCTTTTATGATCGTGAATGTTTTCTTATTTGATATATGTATATTGAATTCAAAAACATTTAGCTCATGAATGTGTGATGCATTCCACTGTTTCCCGAAAGTCAGCAAAATCACCCCAGACAAATTTGATAAATTGAAAGAATGTTTTAAACGAATTAAGGTTATTTATTAATCTTTAATTGCCTGAAAGATAGTCTTTATCGATTTTTTTAACGCCGAAAAATTTACCTGTGTTATCGCCATAAAATAAATTTATTACTGCTCTTTTTGTTGATCAATATCAGCGTTATGGCGTATTTATTTTAATGTAACCCATTGATAATAATGTGTTTTAAAGGATTATCGTTATGCTGATTAAGGGTGTGAAAAAGCAAATTGTGAGTAACAGCACATACCCCCGTCAGCCATATTGAGTAGAATCCACCCCGTCATAGGGAAATAAGCGCAGAATATTATGAACACTATTATTCTACCGAAAACACAGCACCTCGTGGTATTTCAGGAAGTCATTAAAAGTGGCTCCATTGGTTCTGCAGCAAGACAACTGGGCCTGACGCAACCTGCCGTCAGCAAAATTATCAGCGATATCGAATCTTACTTTGGCGTTGAAGTCATGGTGCGCAAAAACACCGGCGTTAAACTGACTGCGGCAGGCCAGGTATTACTCTCGTACTCTGAGTCGATCACCCGTGAGATGAAAAACATGGTGAGCGAGATTAACAGCCTCAGTTTCAGTACCGTCATGGATGTCTCCTTTGGTTACCCGTCGCTCATTGGCTTCACCTTCCTGTCCGAAATGATCAAAAAATTCAAGGAAGTGTTCCCGAAAGCGCGCGTCTCGATGTACGAAGCTCAGCTGTCCTCTTTCCTGCCGGCCATTCGCGACGGCCGGCTGGATTTTGCCATCGGCACATTAAGTGATGAAATGCTGCTGCAGGATCTTCATGTCGAGCCGCTGTTTGAGTCTGAGTTTGTCCTGGTAGCCAACAAATCACGAACGTGCACCGGCTCGACTACACTGGCATCACTCACGGATGAACAGTGGGTGATGCCGCAAACCGATATGGGCTACTACAAAGAACTTCTGACCACCCTGCAAGACAATCACATCAGCATTGAAAACATCGTCCAGACCGATTCCGTCGTGACCATTTATAACCTTGTCCTGAATGCCGATTACCTGACGGTTATTCCCCGCGACATGATTGCGCCATTCGGTTCCGACCAGTTTATTGTACTGCCGGTGGAAGATGAATTACCCATAGCGCGTTATGCTGCGGTGTGGTCAAAAAATTACAGAATTAAGAAATCGGCGTCAGTATTAGTCGAACTGGCAAAACAATACGCGTCACTGACCAGTGAAAGACGACGATGATTAAATAACCCTCTGATAACGCGTTAACCTGTTTAAAAACACCCAGAGCTTATTTTATCCGTGCTCTGATACCCTGACTTTGCCTGAAGAAAATGAATTATTATAACGAGGATATTATGCATATTACCTACGATCTCCCGGTGACCATTGAAAATATTCAGGACGCCAGAAAACGACTGGCAGGCAAAATATATAAAACCGGCATGCCGCGCTCAAATTATCTCAGCGAACGCTGTAAAGGTGAGATATTCCTGAAGTTTGAAAATATGCAGCGTACTGGCTCCTTCAAGATCCGCGGTGCGTTTAATAAATTAAGTTCGCTGACCGAAGCTGAAAAACGTAAAGGCGTGGTCGCCTGTTCTGCAGGCAACCACGCGCAGGGCGTGTCGCTCTCCTGTGCAATGCTCGGTATCGACGGCAAAGTGGTCATGCCGATGGGCGCGCCGAAATCTAAAGTCGCCGCTACCCGTGACTACTCGGCTGAAGTGGTGCTGCACGGCGAAAACTTCAACGACACCATCGCCAAAGTCAGCGAAATCGTGGAGCTGGAAGGGCGCATTTTTATCCCGCCGTATGACGATCCGAAAGTGATTGCCGGCCAGGGCACCATTGGCCTGGAAATTCTCGAAGATTTGTATGATGTGGATAACGTGATTGTACCCATCGGCGGTGGCGGTTTAATTGCCGGAATTGCAACGGCCATTAAATCCATCAACCCGACCATTAATATTATCGGCGTGCAGTCTGAAAACGTACATGGAATGGCCGCATCGTATCAGGCAGGAGAAATCATTAACCACCGCGTTACCGGTACACTAGCCGACGGATGTGATGTGTCTCGCCCGGGTAAATTAACCTTCGAGATTGTTCGTGAATTAGTCGATGACATTGTGCTGGTCAGCGAAGACGAAATTCGTAACAGCATGATTGCCCTCATTCAGCGAAATAAAGTGGTTACAGAAGGTGCTGGCGCACTGGCCTGTGCGGCGTTATTAAGCGGCAAGCTTGATCACTATATTCAGGGTCGTAAAACCGTCTGCATTATTTCCGGCGGCAATATCGATCTCTCCCGCGTATCCCAAATTACCGGCTTCGTTGACGCATAAAGGATGACCTATGAGCAACACAGAAAGCATTATCGTTGGCCAGACAAAAACGTCCTCCTGGCGTAAGTCTGATACCACCTGGACGCTTGGCCTGTTTGGAACCGCCATTGGCGCAGGTGTGCTGTTCTTCCCGATTCGCGCAGGCTTCGGCGGCTTGATTCCTATCCTGCTGATGCTGGTTCTCGCTTTCCCGATTGCGTTTTATTGCCACCGGGCGCTGGCGCGCCTGTGTCTGTCCGGCAGTAACGTGTCTGGCAACATCACCGAAACGGTGGAAGAGCATTTTGGTAAGACCGGTGGGGTGGTGATCACGTTCCTCTACTTCTTCGCCATTTGCCCGCTGCTGTGGATTTACGGCGTCACCATTACGAACACCTTTATGACCTTCTGGGAAAACCAGCTCCAGCTGCCCGCGCTTAACCGCGGCGTGGTGGCGCTGTTCCTGCTGCTGCTGATGGCCTTTGTTATCTGGTTTGGTAAAGACCTGATGGTGAAGGTGATGAGCTTCCTGGTGTTCCCGTTTATCGCAAGCCTGGTGCTGATTTCCCTGTCGCTGATCCCTTACTGGAACTCGTCGGTGATTGACCAGGTCAATCTGAGTGATATTGCGTTTACCGGGCATGACGGCATTCTGGTGACGGTCTGGCTGGGGATCTCCATCATGGTCTTCTCCTTCAACTTCTCGCCCATCGTCTCCTCGTTTGTGGTCTCTAAACGTGAAGAGTACGAACCCGAGTTCGGTAAAGCGTTTACCGAGCAGAAATGTTCCAAAATCATCGGTCGCGCCAGCTTGCTGATGGTTGCGGTGGTGATGTTCTTCGCCTTTAGCTGCCTGTTCACGCTCTCGCCGCAGAACATGGCCGATGCCAAAGCGCAGAATATTCCCGTGCTCTCTTACCTGGCGAACCACTTTGCGACCATGTCAGGCACTAAATCAACGTTTGCCACGGTGCTGGAATACGGTGCCTCCATCATTGCGCTGGTCGCTATCTTTAAATCCTTCTTCGGCCACTATCTGGGCACGCTGGAAGGGCTGAACGGCCTGATCCTAAAGTTCGGTTATAAAGGCGATAAGAAGAAAGTCTCCGTGGGCAAACTGAACACCATCAGCATGGTATTCATCATGGGGTCGACCTGGGTCGTTGCCTATGCCAACCCGAACATTCTTGACCTTATCGAAGCCATGGGGGCGCCAATCATCGCCTCTCTGCTGTGCCTGTTGCCGATGTATGCCATTCGTAAAGCGCCGGCAATGGCGAAATATAAGGGCAGACCCGAGAACATCTTCGTCACGGTTGTGGGCCTGCTGACCATCCTGAACATCGTCTACAAACTGTTCTAAACCCTGGCTCAGGAAGAGCGGAGTAACACCATGATTGAGTTTCCGGTTGTATTGGTTATTAACTGCGGATCGTCCTCTGTTAAGTTTTCAGTACTCGATGCCAGCAGCTGTGATGCCCTGATGACGGGCATTGCAGACGGGATTAACACTGAAAAAGCCTTTATTTCCGTGAACGGGGGTGAGCCAGCCAGACTGGCTCACCATGACTACGAAGGGGCGCTGGCAGCCATCGCCCTGGAGCTGGAGAAGCGTGACCTGATGAGCAGCGTGGCCCTGATTGGCCATCGTATTGCGCACGGCGGCGACCTCTTCAGCGAGTCGACCCTTATCACGGAACAGGTTATTGAGCAGATCCGTCAGGTTTCCTCGCTGGCACCGCTGCATAACTACGCCAACTTAAGCGGCGTCGAGGCAGCCGAACGCCTGTTTCCGGGCATACAGCAGGTGGCGGTGTTTGACACCAGCTTCCACCAGACGCTGGCCCCGCAGGCCTATCTGTACGGGCTGCCGTACCGCTATTTTGAAGAGCTTGGCGTGCGGCGCTATGGCTTCCACGGTACGTCCCACCGCTACGTTGCCGGGCAGGCGCATGCCCTGCTCGGGATTTCGCCTGAGGACAGCGGGCTGGTGATTGCCCATCTCGGCAATGGGGCATCCATCTGCGCGGTACGCAATGGTGAGAGCGTGGATACCTCCATGGGCATGACGCCGCTGGAAGGGCTGATCATGGGGACCCGCTGTGGCGACGTTGATTTCGGCGCCATGGCCTGGATAGCCCAACAGACCGGACAGTCATTTGAGGATCTGGAACGCGTCGTCAATAAAGAGTCCGGCCTGCTGGGGATCTCGGGAATATCCTCCGATCTGCGAACCCTCGAAAAGGCCTGGCATGAGGGACATCAGCGGGCACAGCTGGCGATCCAGACCTTTGTTCACCGTATCGCACGGCATATTGCCGGGCACGCGGCGTCGTTACACCGCCTGGACGGTGTGGTGTTCACCGGCGGGATTGGTGAGAACTCCAGACTGATCCGCACGCTGGTGGCGGAACATCTGGCCGTCTTTGGCATCACCCTCGATGAAGCCAAAAACGCCCTGCCGGGTAGCGCAGGTGAGCGCGTGATCACCACCGATTCGTCCCGCGTGGTCTGCGCGGTGATCCCAACCAACGAAGAAAAAATGATCGCGCTGGATGCCCTCCGTCTTGGGAAGGTCACTCCGGCTGCGGCTTATGCCTGACAGAGCGAGAAATTCATGAAAGTAGCAATCGATACGCGCGTTGCCCCTTACAGCGACGCATGGGCCGGATTTCGCGGTGAAGAATGGAAAGACACCGTCAACGTGCGCGATTTTATTCAGCATAACTATACCCCTTATGAAGGCGACGAAACTTTCCTCGCGCAGGCGACGCCAGCAACGACGGCGCTCTGGGAGAAGGTAATGGTGGGCATTCGGCAGGAGAATGCCACCCATGCGCCGGTGGATTTTGACACCAACATTGCCACTACCATCACGGCCCACGGACCGGGCTATATTGACCAGCAGCTGGAGACGATCGTCGGCCTGCAAACCGATAAGCCGCTCAAACGTGCGCTGCATCCGTACGGCGGGATCAATATGATCCGCAGCTCATTCGAAGCCTATGGCCGTGAGATGGATCCGCAGTTCGAATATCTCTTTACCGAACTGCGCAAAACCCATAATCAGGGGGTCTTTGACGTTTACTCCCCCGAGATGATGCGCTGCCGTAAATCAGGCGTGCTGACCGGGCTACCGGACGGCTACGGACGCGGGCGCATCATCGGCGATTACCGCCGCGTGGCGCTGTACGGTATCCGCTATCTGGTGCACGAGCGTGAGCGCCAGTTCGCGGATCTGCAGGGCAAACTCGAACGGGGTGAAGATCTGGAGGCGACGATCCGCCTGCGTGAAGAGCTGGCGGAACACAAACGCGCACTGCTGCAGATCCAGCAGATGGCAGCGAACTATGGCTTCGATATTTCTCGCCCGGCGATGAATGCGCAGGAAGCGGTACAGTGGGTTTACTTTGCCTATCTGGCCGCGGTGAAATCCCAGAACGGCGGGGCGATGTCGTTGGGACGCACGGCCTCGTTCCTGGATATTTATCTCGAACGCGATATGCAGGCGGGTCGCCTGAGTGAGATCCAGGCGCAGGAACTGATCGATCATTTCATCATGAAGATCCGCATGGTGCGCTTCCTGCGTACTCCGGAGTTCGACACGCTCTTCTCCGGCGATCCTGTCTGGGCCACCGAAGTGATTGGCGGAATGGGGCTGGATGGCCGCACGCTGGTCACCAAAAACAGCTTCCGTTACCTGTATACCCTGCACACGATGGGACCTGCACCGGAGCCAAACCTGACGATCCTGTGGTCCGAACAACTGCCCGTCGCATTCAAGAAGTACGCTGCACAGATGTCGATCGACACCTCGTCGCTGCAGTATGAGAACGACGACCTGATGCGCGTAGATTTCAACAGCGACGACTACGCTATTGCCTGCTGCGTCAGCCCGATGGTGATCGGCAAGCAAATGCAGTTCTTTGGCGCCCGCGCTAACCTGGCGAAAACGCTGCTGTACGCGATCAACGGCGGGGTGGATGAGAAGCTGAAGATCCAGGTCGGGCCGAAAACCGCGCCGCTGCTGGATGAGGTGCTGGATTACGACACCGTAATGGCGAGTCTGGATCACTTTATGGACTGGCTGGCGGTGCAGTATATTAGCGCGCTGAATCTCATTCATTACATGCACGATAAGTACAGCTACGAAGCCTCGCTGATGGCGCTGCACGACCGGGACGTTTACCGCACCATGGCCTGCGGTATCGCCGGGTTGTCGGTGGCGGCGGACTCGCTGTCCGCCATCAAATACGCCACGGTAAAACCCGTACGCGACCATACCGGCCTGGCGGTCGATTTTGTGATTGAAGGGGACTACCCGCAGTACGGTAACAATGATGACCGTGTGGACAGCATTGCCTGTGACCTGGTGGAACGCTTTATGAAGAAAATTCAGGCGCTGCCGACCTACCGCAACGCGGTGCCGACCCAGTCGATCCTGACCATTACGTCGAATGTGGTCTACGGCCAGAAGACCGGCAATACGCCGGACGGACGCCGCGGCGGTACGCCATTCGCACCGGGCGCGAACCCGATGCACGGACGAGACAGGAAAGGGGCGGTGGCCTCGTTAACCTCCGTCGCTAAGCTGCCGTTTACCTATGCGAAAGACGGGATCTCTTACACCTTCTCCATCGTGCCTCAGGCGCTGGGCAAGGATGAGAGAGTGCGCAAAACCAACCTTGTCGGGCTGCTGGACGGGTATTTCCACCACGAAGCGGCCATTGAGGGGGGACAGCACCTCAACGTTAACGTCATGAACCGGGAGATGCTGATGGAGGCGATTGAGCACCCGGAGAACTATCCCAACCTGACCATTCGTGTCTCAGGGTATGCGGTGCGCTTTAATGCGCTGACGCGCGAGCAGCAGCAGGACGTGATCTCAAGGACGTTTACCCAGGCACTGTGATCGTCGTCTGAAACAGGCCCCCTTTGGTTAAGGGGGCTTTTTTGTCCGCGGAACATACAAAAATGTTTATATAATTACTCACACATCTTCATCCGCTTCTGAAAAACAATGCGCCTGCTTTTCCCCTGAAACAGTATGTAAGGACAGTAAGATGATGAAAATGACCCGTATCACCCTGGTTGCTGCCTCGCTGGTGGCGTGCAGTTTTGCCGCACAGGCCGCTGACGTTGAAGCTGCCCCCTCTCCGGCGCAGGATCCGCTGGTGCAACACCTCAAGCTGAGCAACGATCAGATTAAGAAGATCGACGCGCTGCACCAGACGCTGGAACAAAATGTCAGCAAGATCCCGATGACCGGCGTGAAAGACGGGGCGCTGATCGAGATGTTCCAGACCGGGAAATGGGATGAAAGCACGGTGAAAAACCAGCTTGCCGCGTTCAGTAAAATTGAAGAGCAGACCCGCTATTACCGCGTCAAATACTACTTTGATGTCAGCCAGGTTCTGACAGCGGAGCAGCGTAAACAGGTGAAAACCGATATGGCGAACGCGCTGGCTAACTGATGACACACCCGCGCATGTCGCGGGTTTTTTATTTCTTGATCGGCATCACTTTTAGAAAAACCCATCGATTATTCATCATATCAGAGTAATTATTTCTCTCGCTTGCGAAAAGCCTTATAAATATTGTGACTTTTTTCTCCCGCTCTCCACGTATGATTTGTCCATTCCAATAACACACACCTGCAGCAGTCTGGCTCATTATCGCTGGTGGTCAGAATCCCATAAAAACAACTGGTTACCCTACAAAATAAGCGAGTGCCTTATGGATACGGCAACAAACAGCAGTGTGATTGTGAACGATTCACCCGCGGCAAAGCGGGCAGGGATGAGTGAAAGCGAGTGGCAGGAGGCCATTAAATTCGACAGCACCGATACGGGCTGGGTCATCATGAGTATCGGAATGGCCATCGGCGCGGGGATTGTTTTTCTCCCGGTACAGGTGGGGCTGATGGGACTGTGGGTGTTTCTGCTTTCGTCAGTGATTGGCTATCCGGCCATGTACCTGTTTCAGCGGCTGTTTATTAACACGCTGGCAGAATCGCCAGAGTGCAAAGATTATCCGAGCGTCATCAGCGGTTACCTCGGTAAGAACTGGGGCATCTTATTGGGTGCGCTCTATTTCGTGATGCTGGTTATCTGGATGTTCGTCTACTCCACCGCCATCACCAACGACAGCGCCTCCTATTTACACACCTTCGGCGTGACGGAGGGGCTGCTCTCTGAAAATCCGTTCTACGGTCTGTTCCTGATCTGCATCCTGGTGGCGATCTCCTCCCGTGGCGAGAAACTGCTGTTTAAAGTCTCTAGCCTGATGGTGCTGACCAAGTTATTTGTGGTGGCGGCGCTCGGGTTGTCGATGATTGGCCTCTGGCATTTAGCCAACGTGGGCATGCTGCCACCCGTGGGGCTACTCATTAAAAACGCGATTATCACGTTGCCGTTTACCTTAACGTCGATTCTGTTTATTCAGACATTAAGCCCGATGGTGATCTCCTATCGTTCACGCGAAAAATCGGTTGAAGTGGCGCGCCATAAAGCGCTGCGGGCGATGAACATCGCCTTCGCGATCCTCTTCGTGACGGTCTTTTTCTACGCGGTCTCGTTCACCCTGGCAATGGGGCATGATGAGGCGGTCAAAGCCTACGAACAGAATATTTCCGCACTGGCAATTGCCGCGCAGTTTATCAGTGGCGACGGTGCCGGCTGGGTCAAAATTGTCAGCGTTATCCTGAATATTTTTGCCGTCATGACCGCGTTCTTCGGCGTGTACCTGGGCTTTCGTGAAGCGACGCAGGGCATTGTGATGAACATTCTGCGCCGCAAAATGCCGGCAGAGAAAATCAACGAAAACACCGTACAGCGCGGCATCATGCTGTTTGCCATTCTGCTGGCATGGAGCGCGATTGTGTTAAACGCGCCGGTACTGAGCTTCACCTCTATTTGCAGCCCAATCTTCGGCATGGTGGGGTGTTTGATTCCGGCGTGGCTGGTCTACAAAGTGCCGGCGCTGCACAAATATAAAGGCGTGTCGCTGGTGATCATTATCATCACCGGTCTGCTGCTGTGTGTTTCTCCTTTCCTCGCGTTTTCTTAAGGGCAAACAAGGTCGTAACGATGTCAGAGCAAACTCAATCTTTATGGAATCAATTTATTCGGGCGGTGCAGGAGGAAGTTAAACCTGCACTGGGGTGTACCGAGCCGATCTCTCTGGCGCTGGCTTGTGCGATGGCCGCGGAGCTTCTGCCGGGTGACGTCACACAGATTGAGGCGTGGGTTTCACCGAATCTGATGAAAAATGGCCTTGGCGTGACGGTACCTGGCACCGGGATGGTCGGGTTGCCGATTGCGGCGGCGCTGGGGGCCATTGGCGGCAACGCGCACGCCGGACTGGAGGTACTGAAAGATGCCACTGCCGATGCGCTGGTGCGTGCCAAAGCGCTGCTGGACGCCGGCCAGGTGCAGGTCAAGCTGCAGGAGCCGTGCGATGACATCCTCTACTCCCGCGCCTGCGTTCACGCCGGACAGGCCGCGGCGATGGTGACCATCGCCGGTGGGCATACGCGGGTGGTGGAGATTGTCTGTCAGGGCGAAACCCGCTTTACGCTTGATTCTCAACCCGACGAGAGGAATGACGACCCGCTGGCGGTACTTTCAAACGCCACGCTATCGCAGATCCTTGAGTTTGTGGAGCAGGTGCCGTTTGACGCGATCCGCTTTATCCTGGCTGCCGGACAATTAAATGATGCGCTCTCCCGTGAAGGTTTAAGCGGAAAATGGGGGCTGCATATTGGCGCGACGCTCAATAAGCAGCGCGCTCGCGGATGGATAGCGCAGGATCTGGGCTCGGATATTGTCATTCGCACCAGCGCGGCCTCGGACGCCCGAATGGGCGGGGCGACGCTGCCAGCAATGAGCAATTCCGGATCGGGCAACCAGGGGATCACGGCCACCATGCCGGTTGTGGTGGTGGCGGAACATGTCCAGGCGGATGATGAACGCCTTGCCCGGGCGCTGATGCTTTCACACCTTTCGGCTATTTATATCCACGCCCAGCTTCCGCGCCTGTCAGCGCTGTGTGCGGCTACCACGGCGGCGATGGGGGCGGCGGCGGGCATGGCCTGGCTGATGGGCGGAAGCTATCAGACGCTCTCAATGGCAATCAGCAGCATGATTGGCGATGTCAGCGGGATGATCTGCGATGGCGCGTCCAACAGTTGTGCCATGAAGGTCTCAACCAGCGTCGGCAGTGCCTGGAAAGCGGTGATGATGGCGCTGGATGATTCGGCTGTAACGGGCAATGAAGGGATTGTGGCGCACGATGTGGAGCAGTCGATCGCGAACCTGTGTTCGCTGGCGTGCCGCGCCATGCAGGCGACGGACCGGCAGATTATTGAGATTATGGCACGTAAAGTGTAACGGTTTCCTCTCTCCCCGCCGGGGAGAGAGGATCATCGGGTGTTAAACCGGTAAATCAATTAACAGCGCGCGCAGCGGCGAATCAGCAACCAGCGTGATATTCGCTTCGTCGCGAATAAACGCCCCGTCACCGCAGGTGAGCGCTTCTTTCTCTTCCGTATGCGTCACCGCATGCACCGTACCGTGAATCGATTGCAGATAGGCGCGCGGACCATGAAGCTGGAAGCTCGCCTGTTCCCCTTTCTTCAGTTCGATATGGTGCAGCCACACCTGCTGGCGCAACTGCAGGCTGCCTTGACTGCCGTCCGGGGAGGCTATCAGCTGCTGCCTGTCGCCCGTCAAATCTAACTTCTGTACCAGCGGGTTTTCCCGCTCAGGGCAGGCATCCAGCCACAGCTGCATACGGGTCAGCGTTTTATCTTTGCTGAGGTTATGCTCGCTGTAACTGATGCCCGGCTGCGTGGAGATTAATAATGCTTCGCCGGCCTTCGCCTGGACATGATTGCCCTCGCTGTCGCGGTATTCTGCTTCGCCTTCCAGGATCAGGTTCAGGATATCGACTTTCGGGTACGTACGCGGCTGGAAGGACGCGCCTGGGGCGAGCACTTCCTGATTCAATACGCGCAATGAAGCGTAACCGAGCAGTTTAGGGTCAAAGTAGTGTCCAAAGGAAAAGGTGTAGCGGGCCTGCAGCCAACCGAAATCGGCTTGTCCGCACTGTTTAGCTGTTCTTGTCGTAATCATAAACTTGACCTCTCTTTACACTAAACAATGGTAAAGGTATGGACGCTTCATTGTTAGCCAGATATTCTGCCCGGTATGTTCAAATTTCCTGAATGAGAACGAGATGGCTAAAGAGAGAGCATTGACGCTTGAGGCGCTTCGCGTCATGGACGCAATTGATCGGCGTGGCAGTTTTGCCGCGGCGGCAGATGAACTGGGGCGCGTTCCGTCTGCGCTCAGCTATACCATGCAGAAGCTGGAGGAAGAGCTGGACGTGGTGCTCTTTGACCGCTCCGGTCATCGAACAAAATTCACTAACGTCGGACGGATGCTGCTGGAGCGTGGTCGCGTCCTGCTGGAAGCGGCGGACAAGCTGACGACGGACGCCGAAGCGCTGGCGCGCGGCTGGGAAACCCATCTGACGCTGGTGACGGAAGCGCTGGTGCCCACCGAGGCGCTGTTCCCGCTGGTGAACCGGCTGGCCGACAAAGCAAACACCCAGTTATCGATCATCACCGAGGTGCTGGCCGGGGCCTGGGAGCGACTGGAGACGGGCAGGGCGGATATCGTCATTGCCCCGGACATGCACTTCCGTTCCTCATCTGAAATCAACTCCCGCAAGCTCTACAGCGTGATGAACGTCTATGTCGCCGCACCCGATCATCCGATTCACCAGGAGCCGGAGCCGCTCTCGGAAGTGACGCGGGTGAAGTACCGCGGGGTCGCGGTCGCAGATACCGCCCGCGAGCGTCCGGTGTTAACGGTGCAGTTGCTGGATAAACAACCGCGTCTGACCGTCACATCGCTTGAAGACAAACGTCAGGCGTTGCTGGCGGGCCTGGGCGTGGCAACGATGCCGTATCCGTTTGTCGAAAAAGATATTGCAGAAGGGCGGCTACGCGTGGTCAGCCCGGAGTACACCAGCGAAGTGGACATCATTATGGCGTGGCGGCGCGACAGCATGGGTGAGGCCAAATCGTGGTGCCTGCGTGAAATACCCAAGCTCTTTGCCCATCACAACAAATAAAAAATCGAGCCCGGTACGCGAAACGCCACCGGGCTTTGTTTTATGCGTTGAGTTTTGGATCGGGCCCGAAGCGGTTTTCGCCCGGCGTGCCGGCCTGGCAGTTGAAGACCAGAATGACCAGCCAGCCCACAATCGGGATCAGCAGCAGCAGTAACCACCAGGCTGAACGATCGGTATCGTGTAGCCGTCGGAACAGTACGGCCCATGAGGGAAGCAGGACCAGCAGGCCGTAAATCGTGGTGAGAACACCTTCACCGCCGGCTCGTTCCCAGCCAAGAATTTTATCGATAATGCCCAGCACCATGATGAGGATGAAGTTCACCAGAACGAACATCCAGTACTCTTTACGGCGAGCGCGGCCACCAAATCCAATGTAGTTGCGCAGTACTTTTAAATACCAGTCCATTTTCCTTGCCTCATTAGTCAGTCAATCACTTGTTTTTTAAGCGATCGAGGTAAGGATAGATGGAGATTGTGAATTAAAAAAGGGCATCAATTGATGCCCTTGATATTTATCCGAAACGCACGTCGCGACCGTGCGGTTCATCCAGGTCTTGCCACGGGCCCACCGAGATAATACCCGTCGGGTTGATGGTCTTATGGCTGCGGAAATAGTGGGTGCGGATATGGTTGAAATCGACCGTTTCAGCAATGCCCGGCATCTGATAAATATCGCGCAGGAAACCGTACAGGTTCAGGTAATCGCTGATGCGGTGTTTATCACACTTGAAGTGGGTGACATAAACAGGATCAAAGCGAACCAGCGTTGTCCACAGACGAATGTCTGCTTCCGTCAGGCGGTCGCCCGTCAGGTAGCGATGCTGGCCGAGGATCTGCTCAAGACGCTCCAGCGATTCAAACACTTTTCCCACCGCGTCGTCATACGCTTCCTGGCTGGTGGCAAAGCCGGCCTTGTAGACCCCGTTATTCACGTTGTCGTAAATCCAGCTGTTCAACTCATCAATCTTATCGCGCAGCTCAACCGGATAGTAATCCCCGGCGCGGGCCCCGTGGGCATCAAACGCGGTGTTGAACATGCGGATGATCTCTGCGGACTCATTGCTGACAATGGTCTGGTTTTTCTTGTCCCACAGCACGGGTACGGTCACGCGTCCGGTGTAGTGCGGATCTGCGCGCAGATAGAGCTGATAGAGAAAATCGTGGTGGTAGAGGTCATCACCGGTGGCGGCCGGGAAATCACTGTCAAACGTCCAGCCGTTTTCCAGCATCAGGGGGTTGACTACCGAAACCGGAATTAAGGATTCGAGTCCTTTCAGCTTGCGCACAATCAGCGTGCGGTGCGCCCACGGGCAGGCCAGAGAAACATAGAGATGATAACGGTCTTTCTCAGCCGCAAAGCCGCCTTCGCCGCTTGGGCCCGGTGCGCCATCGGCGGTTAGCCAGTTACGGAAGGCCGAAACAGAGCGCTTGAAGCGTCCCCCGGTGGATTTGGTGTCATACCAGACATCCTGCCAGACGCCGTCTACGAGTTGTCCCATTTTTTTCTCCTCCGTCAATAAGCAAAAGCGAGGAGATATCTCCTCGCTTTGTGTTCATTCAGTATAGCGTGCTTACCACTTCTTATTCAGAACGCGGTCGATGCTGTATGCGCCTGGGCCAGTGATGGCCAGCAGCAGGAAGCCACCCGCGATGGTCAGGTTTTTCATGAACATCAGAGAGTTCACGCCTTCCGCAAAGTTACTGTGGAAGATGAACGCCGTCAGCAGGGTGAAGCCTGCGGTAAACAGTGCCGTGGTGCGGGTCAGGAAGCCGAACAGTACCGCCAGGCCGCCGCCGAACTCAAGGAGAATAGTCAGTGGCAGCAGGAACCCGGGAACACCCATGGCTTCCATGTATTGCTGCGTGCCCGCATAACCGGTGATTTTGCCCCAGCCTGCGGTGATAAACAGAACCGGCATCAGAATACGCGCTACCAGAACACCAACATCTTCTAATTTTTTCATTTTACTCTCCAAAAAACCACATCAGCGGCTGAACTTTATTTGTGTGCAAATTCGGGTAGATACCGCGTCTTTGCTGTTGATGGAGAGGAGTGTAAACGGGGCAGATGGGAATTGTTAGCAAGGAAAACTGTCAATCTTCTTCAAAGATATTGAGTAACGGGGAAGGGGGAAAGTGTGCCGGGTAAGCGAAACGCTACCCGGCATAAGAACTAACGCAGCTGTTGTTGACGAATCGTCGCTTTCACCAGACGCCAGGCGCTCCAGGCACCAAAGCCGCGGCGGGCCCAGCGGATCAGCATATTTGGATGACGAACCGTCCAGATAGCCATCACGCTGCTTCCGACCAGCGCCCATGAGCGCAGGCTCAGGAAGGTATTCCAGCCCCGGTCAAAACGACGCGTCGCGTCAACCCAGTCGCGACGACTGGCAGACAAATCCAGCCGTTGCTGCTGGATCTGACTGAGCAGGAATGCTTTTCGCTTCTGACGTTCGGCTTTATCGCTCACGGCTTGTCATCCTCCAGCAGGGCGCGATCGTTGGCCAGTTCCTGGCGCGTATGGCGCAGGAAAGTGGATTTGCGTGCTTTACGCATCGTCCATATGCCGCCAATCAATGCCGCAACCAGCAGAACAACGGTGGTGGCAATCATCGCATTGAGTCGATATTGCGGGTCAATGGCCCAGATGATTAACACCATCAGGCTCATCAGACCAAACGCGGCGAAGAGCATGGTAAGCCCGAGCATCAGCAGCATCTGGAAAAGGTTCGCTTTCTCCTCTTCCAGTTCAACCACTGCCAGTCGGA
This sequence comes from Enterobacter sp. 200527-13, assembly GCF_027924865.1. Taxonomy (NCBI): domain Bacteria; kingdom Pseudomonadati; phylum Pseudomonadota; class Gammaproteobacteria; order Enterobacterales; family Enterobacteriaceae; genus Enterobacter; species Enterobacter sp. 200527-13. Next base: position 342,639 of record NZ_BSCM01000004.1, on the reverse strand, counting down.
CGCGCGTTTCGGCAATCCCGACCAGCGTCGTCAGAATACGCTGGCCGATGCCGAGGACGTTATTAGCAGGCCCTTGTGCGTGACGAGGATCTTCCATATTAACGACGCGTCAGGAGGACACCCAGTACCACACCTACCGCGGCACCAATCCCTACACCCGTCCACGGATTATCGCGAACATATTCGTCCGCGCGAGCTGCCGCTTCGCGGGTCTGTTTCGCCAGTGCATCACCGGTTTCACCCAGGCGATAACGGCTCTCTTTCAGCGCCTGCTCAGCTTTGCTGCGCAGTTTGCTGACCTCTTCTTTTGACTTATCTGCAGAGGAGTTCAGCACCTCTTCCAGGGTATCGGCCAGGGATTTCAGTTCAGCGCGCAGATTTTCAGACGTCGTATCTTTTGACATGATTCTCTCCTGTTGAGATTTCCGTTAACTCAATAATCGCGAGCTTCCAGCGCTTTCAGGTCGTCCTGCGCTTCTTTCAACTTCTTCTCGCGCTTAGCAATTTTTTCCGCATCCCCTTTCTCTTTCGCTTCCTGCAGGTCGTGACGGCGCTCGGCTATCTCGTCCTTCTGTTCAGCGATTTTTTTCTGGTGATCGGCACGTAGCTTGCTGTCAGAACAGTTCGCTTTCACTTCGCTCAGCGCTTTTTTGAGACCCTCAACACGATGCTGATTGTTATGCTTTTCGGCATAACTGATCTCACGCTGAATATCCTGTTCTTTCTCCTGACAGAGAGAGTTGGCGAAGGACGCTGTGCTTAAAGAAAAAAGGGCCAGAGCCAGAGTAATGCGGAATTTCATTATCGAAACCTTCCATTGTGTTGCGGCGTGAGCCGCTATCCAGAGTCAAGCGGAGTACATTCATGGGGTGCTCCGCGTACTTAAGCATAGTAAGTAAACGGGGGATTCACCAAAGTGAGTGAAAAGATTCGGAATCCTGGTAATTATCCAAATCTATGCGACGAATCGCGAATCAGTGACAGCCAGGCTGCAGGCTGGTTGTCATCTTCCTGCTGGGCAATGATATAACCGTGCGGCAGCGTACGGTCGAGCACCACTTTCGCGGCGGCACTTTGCGCACGGGAATCAAACTTAATCAGTAAAACATCGTCCTGCGGGGTGATGCTCTTAAAGCGGATGCCGTTGGCATCAAGATGATGCCACACCGAAAAACCGTCAGGCACGCTGACACCCTGACTCACCGGACGAATGGCCAGCGTCGATTCCTGATGCGAAAGCGTCGTCCAGGCCAGGAACATGAGGCTGAGCAACCCCAGGGCAATCATGGCCACGGCAAAACGGCGCACGGCAAGCGGTGAGATAACCATCGTTAACCTCTGGCCCCGTATTTCTTCTTCCACAGCACCACCAGCGAACCGACCAGACCAAAGACCAGCAGAACCACCGGTAACAGCATCAGGCAGGACATGAGCTGATCTTCATATTTCATGAAGACCGGCGTTTTGCCCAGCGCATAGCCCAGCGTGGTCAGGATCAGAACCCACAGCAGGCCGCTCATCCAGTTGAAGAACTGGAAACGGGTGCTGCTTAATCCGGAAAGACCCGCAATGGTAGGCAGCAGGGTGCGTACAAAGGCGATGAAACGGCCGATCAGGAGCGCGGAAAGACCGTGCTTATGGAAAAGATGGTGCGCCCGCTGGTGATAATGCGCAGGAAGGTGGGAGAGCCAGTTCTGCACCAGACGCGTATTGCCCAGCCATCGTCCCTGGATATAGCTCACCCAGCAGCCAAGGCTGGCGGCGATGGTCAGTAATAAAATGGTTTGCGGAAAGGCCATTGCCCCTTTGGCACACAGCACGCCGACGAGCACCAGTAAGCTGTCGCCAGGTAAAAAGGCGGCAGGCAGTAAACCGTTCTCAAGGAACAGAATCATAAATAAGGCGAAGTAGAGCATGCCAATCATGGAAGGGTTGGCCAGCGTTTCAAAATCCTGCGCCCAGAGGGCATGCAGTAGTTGGGTCAAAAGTTCCATTCAGTGTTCCTGGAAATCGGTTAACGTCACGCCTGTTATCCGGGACAAACAGCACGGCGACATTGTTGTGATTTCATTATGGTCGCTCGCGGACACATTGAGGTGTGGCCAACACTGTTCCCTGTTAATTGGCTGGTTAGCAAGCACTAACTTACAAAATAACGAATTGAATCCAATTGTAACAAAGCCCAAGGTTCTGCGTCACAGAATTTGCAGGGGTGTGATGATTTTGGCGTAAGCCATGGAGGGGAGCGAGGGGATTTACAAAGGCTGACACTATATATGTTTTGCTTACCCACCTCTGCCAGAAGGCGCAGCGAAGCGCCTGCCAGCGAAAAGGTCAACTATTTTGCCGCACTGGCTGCCGTATCGAGATGAACGACAGGATTATCGGCAAAAAGATAGCGGTCAGCGTTAAATTCGAAGTCATCGCTGGTTTCATTGAACAGCATCTGCTTGGTGTTTTCCAGGTGCTGCCACATCGCCAGTTTTGCCGCATGGGGATCTTTGCGAATCAGCGCTTTAAGGATCTGATCGTGATCGTCGCACCAGTTATCCACGGTGCGGGAATCGATGTGATCGTGCAGTTTTTTCCAGTACGGGTTGTGAACGCGCTGAGTCCACATTTTTTCCACGATTGCCGCCAGCGCCGTGTTTTGCGTTGCCAGCGCGACCTGAACGTGGAACTGCAGGTCCCACTCTGAATCACGGAAACATTTTTCCTTGCGCGCGTTTTCCTGGATTTCCATCAGCTTCATGATGTCCTGCTTGGTCACCTGAGTCGCTGCAAATTCCGCAATATTGCTTTCGATAAGCTGGCGCGCCTGGAGCAGTTCAAACGGACCGTAGCTGGCGAATTCGAGACTTTCGTCGGCGACCGGGGAGTGTTTCGGCTGATTAGAAATCACGTGAATGCCGGAGCCTTTGCGAACTTCAACGTAGCCTTCCACTTCCAGCATGATAATCGCTTCACGCACCACGGTGCGGCTTACGCTTTTTTCATCAGCGATAAAGCGCTCAGCGGGGAGTTTATCACCGACAAGGTAGACACCTTGCTCGATGCGATCTTTCAGCTCGGCAGCAAGTTGTTGATATAAACGACGTGGTTCGGTGATTTCCATATGCGCTCCAGGCAGGGTACGGCGGATTATTTGTTATACCACTTTTGCGTGCCAGTCTCCAGATTTTGCCATGAAAAAAGCCGCCCGGAGGCGGCTTCTGTGACATCAGGAGGGGCGCTAACTTTGCGTTGCCGGTCCCCCCAGGGACTCTTTTAGCACCTCTTCTGCCGACTTACTTTTCAGCACCGTCCAGATAACCACTGCACCCATCAGGTCGAAGATAGCCAGTACGGCAAACAGCGGGCTGAAGCCGATGGTGTCCGCCAGCGCACCGACCACCAGAGCAAACAGGGTGCTCGCCGTCCAGGCAGCCATACCGGTCAGGCCGTTAGCGGTAGCCACTTCGTTACGCCCGAAGACGTCAGAAGAGAGTGTAATCAGCGCGCCGGACAGTGACTGGTGAGCAAAACCACCGACGCACAGCAGGGCGATTGCCACATACGGGCTGGTGAAAAGGCCGATCATGCCCGGGCCAATCATCAGCACTGCGCCCATCGTCACGACCATTTTACGGGAAACGATCAGGTTCACGCCAAACCAGCGCTGGAACAGCGGTGGCAGATAACCGCCCACGATACAGCCCAGATCGGCAAACAGCATTGGCATCCACGCGAACATCGCAATCTCTTTCAGGTTAAAGCCGTAGACCTTAAACATGAACAGCGGGATCCAGGCGTTGAAGGTCCCCCAGGCGGGTTCGGCGAGGAAGCGCGGCAGGGCGATACCCCAGAACTGACGGGTACCCAGAATCTGCCAGACCGTCATTTTTTTGCCGTTGTTGGTCTGATGCTGAGCTTCCTGACCCCCAATGATGTATTCGCGTTCGTCTTCAGACAGTTTTTTCTGATCGCGCGGGTGTTTATAGAAAATCAGCCACGCCATGGCCCACGCAAAGCTCAGTACACCAGAGATAATGAACGCCATCTGCCAGCTGTGCATCACGATAGCCCACACCACCAGCGGTGGTGCAATCATCGCACCGATGGAAGAACCGACGTTGAAATAGCCGACGGCAATAGAACGCTCTTTCGCCGGGAACCACTCAGAGCTGGCTTTCAGCCCGGCCGGGATCATTGCCGCTTCCGCCGCACCTACCGCACCACGTGCCAGCGCCAGACCGCCCCAGCTGCCCGCCAGCGCCGTGGCGCCGCAGAAAATAGCCCAGGCGATGGCGAAGAAGGCGTAGCCGATTTTGGTCCCGAGAATATCCAGAACATAGCCTGCGACAGGCTGCATGATGGTGTAAGCCGCGGAATAAGCAGCAATGATGTAGGAATATTGCTGAGTGGAGATATGCAGCTCTTCCATCAACGTCGGGGCTGCGGCTGCCACGGTGTTACGTGTCAGGTAGCCCAGCACGGTGCCTAACGTCACCAGTGCGATCATATACCAACGTAACCCTTTAATTTTACGCATCTAAAACCTCATCGTTATGTTAATTCCGTGCCTTGCACGGCAACCTCTCGACCGTGTCCGGGAGCGGTTGTGTAACGGGAGGGGCATAACCGGGAGATGTCCCGGAACGGCCCGAACCTTGCCATAAGTAAGCGTGCATAAGTCGGTATCCGTACCGTTAAAACCGATGTTTTCACACCGGGAATGCATTCCGTCGGCTTAGTGTTTGCGACGGCGAAAAGATAACTTGTCATACAACTTTAAAAGGTGAGTGACATCACAAATGCATGATTATTTGTAGGGACATTATGTGTTACGGATAAAGCCAGTTCTGGCGCGGCCTGGCGAAGGGTTTACCTCATTTGAGGTAATTAATTTGTCTGCGTTTATTGATCTAACTCACGAAAAAATGTTCTGTCTCTGGAAATTGGTGTGATAACTTTGCAGCATCTGAGCATAAGCTTTCTGACGCTCTCGTTACGAGGAAGACGATAATGACACCGTTTATGACCGAAGATTTTCTGTTAGATACCGAATTTGCTCGCCGCCTGTACCACGACTACGCCAAAGACCAGCCAATTTTCGACTACCACTGCCATTTACCGCCGCAGCAGGTTGCCGAAAATTACCGTTTCAAAAACCTGTATGACATCTGGCTGAAAGGTGACCACTACAAATGGCGTGCGATGCGCACCAACGGCGTGGCGGAGCGCCTGTGTACCGGTGATGCAAGCGACCGCGAGAAGTTTGACGCCTGGGCGGCGACCGTTCCGCACACCATCGGCAACCCGTTATATCACTGGACGCACCTTGAGCTGCGCCGTCCGTTCGGCATCACCGGAAAGCTGCTCTCCCCGGCTACCGCCGATGAAATCTGGGATCGGTGCAATGAATTACTGGCGCAGGATACCTTCTCCGCCCGCGGTATCATGAAGCAGATGAACGTGAAGATGGTGGGGACCACTGACGATCCGATTGACTCCCTGGAACATCACGCGGTGGTCGCCCGCGATACCTCGTTTGATATTAAAGTGCTGCCAAGCTGGCGTCCGGATAAAGCCTTTAATATCGAACAGGCGACGTTCAATGATTACATGGCGAAGCTGGCGGAAGTGTCTGACACCGACATTCGTCGTTTTGCAGACCTGCAGAGCGCGCTGACCAAACGTCTGGACCACTTCGCGGCACACGGCTGTAAAGTCTCTGACCACGCGCTGGATGTGGTGATGTTTGCGGAATCAAATGAAGCTGAGCTTGATAGCATTCTGGCACGTCGCCTGTCCGGTGAATCCCTGAGCGAGCACGAAGTGGCACAGTTCAAAACGGCGGTGCTGGTCTTCCTCGGTGCGGAATATGCTCGCCGCGGTTGGGTGCAGCAATACCACATTGGTGCCCTGCGCAATAACAACCAGCGTCAGTTTAAACTGCTGGGCGCGGACGTGGGCTTCGACTCCATCAACGATCGCCCGCTTGCGGAAGAACTCTCTAAGCTGCTGAGCAAACAGAACGAGCAAAATCTGCTGCCAAAAACCATTCTCTACTGTCTGAACCCGCGCGATAACGAAGTGCTGGGTACCATGATCGGTAACTTCCAGGGTGAAGGTATGCCAGGCAAGATGCAGTTCGGTTCCGGCTGGTGGTTCAATGACCAGAAAGACGGGATGGAGCGTCAAATGACGCAGCTGGCGCAGCTGGGTCTGTTAAGCCGCTTTGTGGGCATGCTGACCGACAGCCGTAGCTTCCTTTCTTACACGCGCCACGAATATTTCCGCCGCATTCTGTGCCAGATGATTGGCCGCTGGGTGACCGCGGGTGAGGCCCCTGCCGATATTCAGCTGCTGGGCGAAATGGTGAGAAACATCTGCTTTAACAATGCGCGCGACTACTTCGCCATTGAACTGAACTAAGGCCGTTTGAGGTTGATATGCAATACATCAAAATCCATTCGCTGGATAACGTTGCCGTCGCGCTGGCGGATCTGGCCGAAGGTGAAGTTGTCACCGTTGATAACCAGACGGTAACCCTGCGTCAGGCGGTGACTCGCGGGCATAAGTTTGCCGTGAAGCCGATCGCCCAAGGAGACAACGTTGTTAAATACGGTCTCCCGATTGGTCATGCGCTGGCGGATATTGCGCCGGGTGAGCATATTCATTCCCACAACACCCGCACCAATCTGAGCGATCTGGACGAGTACAGCTATCAACCTGATTTAGCGGCGGAAGAAGCGCAGGCGGCGGATCGCGAGGTACAGATCTACCGCCGGGCGAACGGTGAGGCGGGGATCCGCAACGAGCTGTGGATCCTTCCCACCGTCGGCTGCGTGAATGGGATCGCGCGTCAAATCCAGACGCGTTTCCTGAAAGAGACCCACGACGCCGAAGGTACGGACGGTGTGCACCTGTTCAGCCACACCTACGGCTGTTCTCAGCTTGGCGACGACCACATCAACACCCGCACCATGCTGCAAAACATGGTCCGCCACCCGAACGCGGGCGCGGTGCTGGTGATTGGCCTGGGCTGCGAGAACAATCAGGTGGATGCGTTTCGCGACACGCTGGGTGAGTTTGACCCCGAGCGCGTGCACTTTATGGTGTGTCAGCACCAGGATGATGAAGTGGAAGCGGGCATTGAGCACCTTCACCAGCTGTATGAGGTGATGCGTCACGACAGGCGTGAGCCGGGCAAGCTGAGTGAGCTGAAGTTCGGCCTGGAGTGCGGCGGGTCTGATGGCCTGTCCGGGATCACCGCGAACCCGATGCTGGGCCGCTTCTCAGATTATGTGATCGCCAACGGCGGTACGACGGTGCTGACAGAAGTGCCGGAAATGTTCGGCGCTGAACGTATTCTGATGAGCCACTGTCGCGACGAAGAGACGTTTGAGAAGACCGTCACCATGGTGAACGACTTCAAACAGTACTTTATCGCCCACAACCAGCCGATTTATGAAAACCCGTCTCCGGGTAACAAAGCGGGCGGGATCACCACGCTTGAAGAGAAGTCTCTCGGCTGCACGCAAAAAGCGGGTGCCAGCCCGGTGGTTGATGTCCTGCGCTACGGTGAACGTCTGAAAACGCACGGTCTGAATTTGCTCAGCGCACCGGGTAACGATGCGGTTGCGACCAGCGCGCTGGCCGGCGCCGGCTGCCACATGGTGCTGTTCAGCACCGGGCGCGGGACACCGTACGGTGGCTTTGTGCCGACGGTCAAAATCGCGACCAACAGCGAGCTGGCAGCGAAGAAAAAACACTGGATCGACTTTGATGCAGGCCAGTTAATCCACGGCAAAGGGATGCCGCAGTTACTGACGGAATTCGTGGATACCATTGTAGAGTTTGCCAACGGCAGACAGACCTGTAACGAGAAGAATGACTTCCGCGAACTGGCGATCTTCAAGAGTGGCGTGACGCTGTAAGTGTGGTGCGGGTGATGCCCTCAACCCTGTGGAGAGGGTCAAACACTAAAACGGCAACCTTCGGTTGCCGTTTTGCTTTACGTTTGTCACCGGGCTTTTGTTTACCCGCGTAACGCGTTCTTCGCTAAACGCGCGTCTTCCGCCTGGCATGCCGCTGCGGTGAACAGCACGTCCGTTGAGGAGTTCAGCGCGGTTTCGCAGGAGTCCTGCAATACACCGATGATAAAGCCGACGGCCACTACCTGCATGGCAATCTCATTCGGGATACCGAACATATTGCACGCCAGTGGGATCAGCAGCAGCGAACCACCCGCCACACCCGATGCACCACACGCACACAGCGACGCCACCACGCTCAACAACAGCGCCGTGGGCAGATCGACCGGAATGCCCAGCGTATGCACAGCCGCCAGCGTCAGCACGGTAATGGTAATTGCCGCACCCGCCATATTCACGGTCGCACCCAGCGGGATGGAAACCGAGTAGGTGTCGCGATCCAGATTCAGCTTCTCCGCCAGCGCCATGTTAACCGGAATGTTTGCCGCAGAACTGCGGGTGAAGAACGCATACACACCGCTCTCGCGCAGGCAGGTTAACACCAGCGGATACGGGTTACGGCGGATCTGCCAGAACACCAGCAGCGGGTTAATTACCAGCGCAACCAGCAGCATGCAACCAATCAGTACCACCAGCAACTGCGCATAGCCCAGCAGTGCGCCAAAGCCGGTGGTCGCCAGTGTGGAAGAGACCAGACCGAAGATGCCGATTGGCGCAAAGCGAATCACGATTTTGACCATAAAGGTCACGGCGTTCGACACGTCGTTGACCAGGTTTTTCGTTGTTTCGTTGCCGTGACGCAGGGCAAAACCAAGACCGATCGCCCAGACCAGGATGCCGATGTAGTTAGCGTTCATCAGTGCCGTAATCGGGTTAGAGACCATGCTCATCAGCAGGCCGCGCAGCACTTCCACAATACCGGATGGCGGGGTGATATCACCCGCAGCGCTGGTCAGGTGCAGCGAGGACGGGAACAGGAAGCTGAAAACGACGGCTGTTAAGGCTGCAGAGAAGGTGCCCAGCAGATACAGGAACAAGATAGGGCGAATGTTGGTTTTTTGTCCGTGTTGATGATTGGCAATTGACGCCATGACCAGCATCAGCACCAGCACCGGTGCCACGGCTTTCAGTGCGCCAACGAAAAGGGTGCCAAGCAGCCCCGTCGCTTCCGCAGCCGGTTTTGACACCATTGCCAGCAGAATCCCCAGTACCAGCCCTACCAGAATTTGTTTAACGAGACTGCCTTGCGCCAGGCGCGCAAAGAGACCAGTTGATTGTGTGCTCATAAAAATTCCTAAGTGAAATTGCGTTCCATCCTTTATGTGCTCTAAGTCACATTTATGTCCGGATGTAAGAAAATGTTTGCCTGGTTGAGTATAGGGAAACCGGATGCGGAGGGAAGCGTAAAATGCTGCATTTTACGTGTTGTGTCATAGTTTTTAACTATTCATTTACAAAAGTGTGCTGGCCCTCTCCCTGGGGGGAAGAGGGCCAGCGTAAAGGCAGCAGGAAGGACCGTAATTACCCCACCTGTTGCTTCTTATCGTGCTGACGATTAACCCAGGTATTGATAAGCAACGTCACGATCAGAATGCCAAACACCACACCGAGTGAGATAGCGATAGGGATGTGGTAGAAATCGACAATCAGCATCTTGATACCGATAAACACCAGGATCACCGACAGACCATATTTCAGCATTGAGAAGCGCTCAGCCGCGCCTGCCAACAGGAAGTACATGGCACGCAGACCGAGGATGGCGAACAGGTTAGATGTCAGCACAATGAACGGGTCAGTGGTGACCGCGAAGATAGCCGGAATGCTGTCTACCGCGAAAATCACATCGCTCAGCTCAACCAGAATCAGCACCAGCAGCAGCGGCGTGGCAAAAAGCAGGCCGTTCTTACGCACGAAGAAGTGCTCGCTCTCGATCTTGTCGGTCATGCGCAGATGACCACGGATCCACTTCACCAGCGGACGGTCGCCAATGGCGGAGCCATCTTCTTTTGCCAGGGCCATTTTGATCCCGGTGAACAGCAGGAATGCGCCAAAGACATACAGCAGCCATTCGAACTGCGTAATCAGCCAGCTTCCGGCGAAGATCATAATCGTACGCAGGATAATCGCACCCAGCACGCCGTACACCAGCACGCGACGCTGCAGGGCCGCAGGCACGGCAAAGTAGCTGAACAGCATCAGCCAGACGAAGACGTTATCGACCGCCAGGGCTTTTTCAATCAGATAGCCGGTGAGGAACGCGAGCGCCTGAGGATCGGCAACCGCGCGGCCTTCCGTTGAGGCCAGGTACCACCAGAAGGCAGCACAGAAGAGCAGGGAGAGGGTGACCCACACCAGTGACCAGGCCGCAGCCTGTTTCATGGTCATGCCATGTGCGCCGCGACGCCCCTGCAAAAAGAGGTCGATCGCCAGCATGATGAGCACGACAACCGCGAATCCGCCCCACAACATGGGAGTGCCGACAGAATGCATACTATTTTCCTTACACATAAAAAACAAAAACGGCCATGGTCAGAAGACGATAGCCGTTAGCTTTTTATGCATAGACCTCGCCTTCCGGCAAGGTCTCACTTACAACCAAAAAGACGGGCTTTTTGGTTGCCCGGCGACCGGATGCGGTTTTGCACGCATCGTAATGACGATCCACCGGCAAGGAAGTTACTCCCCTTTGCAGGTAACAAAATATGTCAGACCAGTGATTTCGTCAATGGTCTGCACCGTTTCATTACACAGCTTTACGCGATAGCTTCTGCGCCCACGCCATCTGCAGGGAAGACCACGCCGGTTTGACGGCGGATCTCGGTTTGCAGTTTCGCCGTGGTGCGGCTGACCGCCAGCCCAGGGTGATTCACTTCGTTGTCTTCCACCAGACGGGCGAAGACCTCTGCCTCATAGAGCATAGTGTTAATATGCTGAGGCTGCGTCAGCTCCTGCGCTTTGCCGCCGCGTGGGACAATGCTCAGCTTCTGACACTCGGAAATCTTCTCGATAACCAGTGAGCCCGCTTCGCCCTGAATTTCGCTGGGCAGAACGGAATCGCTCACCTTGGAGTGCTGCAGCGTAACGCTGAAATCACCGTAATCCAGCACCACGATGCCGTGCGCATCCACACCGCTTTCCAGCAGGCTGGCCGTGGCGGTGACGCCGTGCGGCTCGCCCCACAGCGCCACGGCAGAGGCCAGACAGTAAAAACCGATGTCCATAATCGAGCCGTTAGAGAAGGCAGGGTTAAAGGTGTTCGGGTTTTCCCCGTCCAGATAACGCTGATAGCGCGACGAGTACTGGCAGTAATTAATAAACGCTTTACGCACTTTGCCAATCTTCGGCAGAGACTGCTGTAACAGCAGGAAGTTTGGCAGGCTGGCGGTTTTGAACGCTTCGAACAGCACCACCTGATTGTCGCGGGCAAGCTGAATCGCGGCTTCCACTTCCTGAATGTTCGAGGCCAGCGGCTTCTCGCAAATCACATGTTTTTTATGGCTAAGAAACAGCGACGTTTGCGGAAAGTGCAGGGAGTTTGGGCTGGCGATGTAGACCGCGTCAATGGCGTCACTTTGCGCCATCTCATCGAGCGACGTGAACAGATGTTCAACCAGATAGTCGTTCGCGAAACTCTGCGCCTGCTCCAGGCTGCGGGAATAGACTGCGGTGAGCTTAAATTTGCCGGTTTCATGGGCGGCGTCGACGAACTGGCGGGTGATCCAGTTCGTGCCAATAACTGCGAAACGTATCATAAACGTTTACGTACTCCGTAGCAGGGAACCTTTAGCCACTGTAGCACGTGATTATTGCAAAACCACTGCGCTACTGCGCATTACTCTTTAACGATAAATGCGTAAGCCATAAGCGGGTATCGAACTCCAGCTGGTGGTACTGCGGCTCCATATGGCAGCACAGAGAGTAGAAGGCCTTGTCGTGCTCTTTTTCCTTCAGGTGTGCCAGCTCATGCACCACGATCATCCGCAAGAACGCTTCCGGCGCGTGACGAAACACGGTAGCAACGCGGATCTCCGCTTTCGCTTTGAGCTTGCCGCCCTGAACACGGGAAACGGCAGTGTGCAGGCCGAGCGCGTTTTTCAGCACATGGATCTTGTTGTCGTACATCACCTTATTGATGGGTGGCGCGCTCTTCAGATAGGTGTTTTTCAGATCCTGGGTATACTGCCAGAGCGCCTTATCGGTCGCGAAGTCATGCGTACCCGGATAGCGTTTTTCCAGCACCGCGCCCAGCTTTTGCTCGGCAATTAAGCTGCGAACCTGAGAAAGTAAGTTCTCCGGGTAGCCCTGGAGATAAGTTAGTTGGTTCATCAACGCCCCAATTTGACAATAAAACGGGTATACTCACGCACCCTTTTCAGGGATAACGCCGAAATTTTACCATTCAGGAGGGCCGATGAGCCACTTAGACAACGGTTTCCGTTCACTCAACCTAAAACGTTTCCCGGAAACGGACGACGTTAACCCGCTTCAGGCGTGGGAAGCGGCGGATGAATATCTGCTGCAACAGTTGGATGACACTGAAATCAGCGGCCCGGTTTTGATCCTGAATGACGCATTTGGCGCGCTGGGCTGTGCTCTGGCAGAACACACGCCTTACAGCATCGGTGATTCCTACCTGAGCGAGCTGGCGACGCGGGAAAACCTGCGCCACAACGACATCGACGAATCCAGCGTTAAGTTCCTCGACAGCACCGCGGACTACCCGCAGGCGCCGGGCGTGGTGCTGATCAAAGTGCCAAAAACAATGGCGCTGCTGGAACAACAATTGCGCGCACTGCGCAACGTCGTAACCCCACAAACGCGTATTATCGCGGGGGCCAAGGCGCGTGATATCCATACCTCAACGCTGGAACTGTTCGAGAAAGTGCTCGGCCCAACCACCACGACGCTGGCCTGGAAAAAAGCGCGTCTCATTAACTGTACTTTCAGTGCCCCGGAACTGGCCGACGCGCCAGAAACCCTGAGCTGGACGCTGGAAGGCACTGACTGGACAATCCACAACCACGCGAACGTCTTCTCCCGCACCGGCCTTGATATCGGGGCGCGTTTCTTTATTGAAAATCTGCCGGATAACCTGGAAGGCGAAATCGTCGATCTGGGCTGTGGTAACGGTGTGATTGGCCTGACGCTGCTGGCGAAGAACCCTGAAGCGAGCGTTGTATTTAGTGATGAGTCGCCGATGGCGGTGGCCTCCAGTCGTCTGAACGTTGAAACCAACATGCCGGACGCGCTGGATCGTTGCGAGTTTATGATTAATAACGCGCTGTCGGGCGTTGAGCCGTTCCGCTTTAATGCCGTGTTCTGTAATCCCCCGTTCCACCAGAAACACGCCCTGACGGATAACGTCGCCTGGGAGATGTTCCACCATGCACGCCGCTGCCTGAAAATTAACGGCGAGCTGTATATCGTGGCGAACCGTCACCTGGACTACTTCCACAAGCTGAAGAAAATCTTCGGTAACTGCACCACGGTTGCCACCAACAACAAGTTCGTGGTGCTGAAATCCGTCAAGCTGGGTCGCCGCCGCTAACGCGGGGCGCTGAGTTTACACCGGCCTGCCTCGCGTGCAGGCCCGGTGAGCGTTGCGTCACTCAGAGACTCAAGGCCAGCGTTGTCCCCTGCGCAATGGCGCGTCGTGCATCCAGCTCCATCGCCACGTCGCATCCGCCGATCAGGTGTACCGTTTTTCCCGCCTCACGTAGCGGATCCACCAGATCGCGCTTCGGCTCCTGACCCGCACACAAAATCACATGATCCACCTGCAGCAGCTGCGGCTCACCGCCGATCAGCACGTGCAGCCCCGCATCATCGATCTTCTGATAGCTCACCGACGGTATCATCTTCACCCCGCGAGAGAGCAGGGTTGCGCGATGGATCCAGCCCGTGGTTTTGCCCAGGCCTTCACCGGGTTTGCTGGCTTTACGCTGCAGCATGACGATCTGACGCGGGCTTTTCGGCAGCTGGGGTCCTTCCGGTCGCAAGCCGCCGGACTGGTTAAGGCTGGTGTCGATACCCCATTCCACGCAGAAGTCGGCAATGTTCTGGCTGGTGGGTTCGCCGGGCTGACTTAAGTACATCGCGGTATCGAACCCGATCCCGCCGCAGCCGATGATCGCCACTTTTGCCCCCACCGGCGCTTTGTCACGCAAAACGTCCAGATAGCTCAGGACTTTCGGATGATCGATGCCCTCGATCGCAGGCCTGCGTGGTGCGATCCCGCTCGCCAGGATCACCTCATCGTAATCCATTACATCCGCCGGATTTACAAACTGGTTGAGGCGAAGATCCACGCCCGTCAGGTCGATCATTCGGCGGTAATAGCGCAGGGTTTCGTAAAATTCTTCTTTGCCCGGGATCTGTTTGGCGATATTGAACTGCCCGCCAATCTCAGCGGCGGCATCGAATAACGTCACGCTGTGGCCGCGCGAGGCGGCATTCACCGCAAACGCCAGACCCGCCGGGCCGGCACCGACCACGGCCAGGCGTTTTTTATGCACCGCCGGGAAAATCGGCATTTTGGTTTCGTGGCAGGCGCGGGGGTTGACCAGACACGAAGTGACCTTGCCAACAAAAATCTGATCCAGACAGGCCTGATTACAACCGATGCAGGTGTTAATCTCATCTGCACGCCCGCTCTGCGCTTTGGAAAGCAGCTCGGCATCTGCAAGGAACGGACGCGCCATGGAGACCATGTCGGCATCACCGGCGGCGATCACATTTTCCGCCACTTGCGGGTCGTTAATGCGGTTAGTGGTCACCAGCGGGACAGACACTTTCCCTTTCAGCTTGCGCGTGACCCAGCTGAACGCCGCGCGTGGCACCGGCGTGGCGATGGTCGGAATACGCGCCTCGTGCCAGCCGATGCCGGTATTGATGATGGTCGCGCCGGCGGCTTCAATCGCCTGCGCCAGCTGCACGGTTTCGTCGAACGTCCCGCCGCCTTCCACCAGGTCGAGCATCGACAGGCGGTAGATCATAATAAAATCCGCCCCGGCACGTTCACGCACGGCGCGCACCACTTCCACTGCAAAGCGCATGCGGCGCGCGTAATCGCCACCCCACTCATCGTCGCGCTGGTTTGTGCGGGCCGCGAGGAATTCGTTGATCAGGTAGCCTTCCGAGCCCATCACCTCAACACCGTCATAGCCCGCTTCACGCGCCAGCGCTGCACAGCGGGCGAAGTCGTCAATCAGCGTCAGGATCTCATCGTGGCTGAGGGCATGGGGCGTAAAGCGGTTAATCGGGGCCTGAATGGCCGACGGTGCGACCAGATTCGGTTGATAGCTGTAACGCCCGGTGTGCAGGATCTGCAGGGCAATTTTCCCGCCCTCCCGGTGAACGGCGTCAGTGACCACGCGATGATGCGGCAGCTGGCTGGCATCGTTCAACACCGCACCGCCTTCCATCCCCACGCCAGAAGGCGCAGGGGCCACCCCGCCGGTAACAATCAGCGCCACCCCGTGACGTGCGCGCTCGGCATAGAAGGCCGCCAGACGTTCGGCCCCGTCCGGATGTTCTTCAAGCCCGGTATGCATTGAGCCCATCAGCACGCGGTTTTTAAGGGTGGTGAACCCCAGATCGAGGGGGGCAAATAACGACGGGTAGTGGCTCATAGTCTCTTCCAGTGTAAAATTATTGTTATGTGGTCGGATGAGTTACTAATTTAGCCAGCGATGAGTAAAAGGGAAAAGGGGAATGCGGCGATTGTGATGGGATTCAAATATTGGTGTGGCCTGACCCCCTCTCCCTGAGGGAGAGGGGGCGTTATAGCTCTCAGGGAGAGGGGGCACGCACTAAACCCGGTGCCTGCCACATCGATGTCGTCAGTCCGCTGTCCACCAGCCCAAGCTGGTCGGCATAAACGGCCTGCCACTTCTGCATCATACCGTCATACAGCTCCCGGTGCGCCGGGTTCGGCGTGAACTCGCGGCTCCATTTCACCAGCCGTTCGCCTGTCGCCGCCATATCCGAAAACAGCCCGGCTCCCGTTCCGGCAGCAATCGCACAGCCCAGCGCTGTCGCCTCTTTCACTTGCGGGACGCGCACCGGCAGACCGGTCACGTCGCTTAAAATCTGGCTCCACAACGCGCCTTTCGAGCCACCGCCTGCAAACACCAGACCGTCGAACGTTACCCCTGAGAACCGTGAGATCTGCGTCAGGTTACACGCCGAGACAATCGCCGCGTTCTCTTCCAGCGCACGGAACAGCGTGGCTTTGTTGCATTTTTCCGGGTCGATGGAGAGGTTAATAAACGACGGCGCGGCGTGATACCACTGCTTGAAGTGCATAGCATCTGAGAAGATCGGCATAACACCGTGTGAACCGGCAGGCACGCGGCTGGCCATCTCCTCAAGCAGGGAGTAAGTGTCCATTCCCATCCGCTCCGCGATGAGTTTCTCTTCCGCGCAGAAGGCGTCACGGAACCAGCGCATGGTCAGGCCGGTAAAGAAGCTGATCGACTCCGCCTGCGCCATGCCGGGGATCACATGCGGATTCACGCGGATGTTCATCTCCGGGTCGGTGCGTACCTGCGGCAGGTTGACCACCTGCTGCCAGAAGGTACCACCCAGCACGGCCGTTTGCCCGGCCCGCACGACGCCTAACCCAAGACAGCCAAGCTGCACGTCGCCACCGCCCATCACCACCGGCGTGCCTTCGCGCAGGCCGCTCTGCTGTGCGGCATCTTTGGTGATCGCACCGAGCACGGTGCCGGTCTCCTTCACCGGAGAGAGGATATCGGCACGCAGCCCGGCCATGTCGAGCAGCGCCGGACGCCAGTCGCGGGAGAAGAGATCCAGCATACCGGTAGTCCCGGCATTGGACGGATCAACGGCCAGCTCGCCGGACAGTTTTGCCGCCAGCCAGTCGCTTATCATGGTGATCGTGGCGGCTTTGCGGTAGATGTCCGGACGATGGTGCGCCAGCCACAGCAGGCGCGGCATGGCGCTCAGGGCCAGGGTCTGGCCGGAGACGTCATACACTTCGGATTCAAAACGGTAGTCGTGGATCTCTTTGAGTTCGGCTACCTCGCGGCTGGCGCGGGCATCGACGTTGGCGCACGCCCAGATGGCGTCGCCGTTGCGGTCATACAGCACGATCCCCTCGCGCATTGAGCAGCAGGCCACGGACTGGATATCCGCTGCGCTCAGGCGGGCGCGCTCCAGCGCCTGATGAATACACTGGCAGGTGAGCCGCCAGTTAATGTCGAGATCAAACTCCATCGAGCCCGGCACATTCTCCACGCTCAGGTGTTTCCACTCGGCCTGGCCGACGGCAACCTGGTTGCCCTGCAAATCGAAAATTACGGCGCGAACGCTGCCTGTCCCTGCATCTAACGCTAAAAGGTAACTCATGAGCATGCCTCGTGTCAGGCGCAGGACAGGCTCTTAGCTCGCCAGAGCCAGCACCGCGCGGGCTGTCGTCTCCTCCGTCACCAGGCCATTAATACGGCGGCCTTTGAGTGCGGCATAAATCGCATCGGCTTTCTCTTCACCTCCGGCCACGCCAACGATGGTGGGCAACTGCGCCAGTTCATCGAGCGTGACGCCCAGTAATTCCCGGTGGATCTCCAGCTCGTGCACGCATTCCCCTTCGGCGTTCAGGAAATAGCCAAGGATATCGCCCACCGCCCCTTTGCGGGCGTACATCAGCTGTTCACCTTCGCTGATATAGCCGGAGCGCAATATGGTGGCGTCCCGGCGCTGGTTTACTGAACCAATGCCTACCACCGCCACATCGGCCGCGGCGGCGGCGAGGATCACGTCCCGCACGCTGGATTCACGTTTTAGGATCCCGGCCACTTCGGCGGAGGAAACGCGAAGCGGGGCGGGGATCATGCTGACGCTGCAGGCGGCATCAAGCTGACCGATGCCCGTCATATACGGCCCAACGCCGCCGGAGAGCGTCACCAGGCGGATCTGCTGCGAGCTGATAAAACCGCTTAAGTGCTGCAGGCTGCTCATGGTGGTTTCACCAAATCCCACCGCCAGCAGCTGGCCGGGCTCCAGCACGCCCATTAGCGATTGCGCTGCGCCAATGCCCAGCCGAACATTCATGGGCGGGGTATTCAGGGCCGGCAACACGCGAACCAGCTTGAGCCCGAAGCGTTGCTGCAGCTCGGTTTCCAGCGCCAGACACCCCTCATAGCGGGAGTTGATCTGCACGCGGATCACCCCGGACTGTCGTCCTTTCTCCAGCAGACGCGAGATCTTCAGGCGCGGCAGTCCGAGCCGCTCGCCGATGTCATTCTGGGTTAATCCGTCGTGGTAGTAGCACCAGGCGACGCGGGCAACCAGCTCTTCTTCCGCCAGTGCCAGCCCGGCAAAACGACCTTCTTCCGCAGTGCGTTTATCGCTCATAATTGAACTCTTATAAAAATTTAGATCATATGTTCGTGATCGCGCAGAAAGAAAGTGTGAACCACGCGACAAAACAGATCTTTTAGATTGATTTGTGTCTGTGTGGATCTTAATCGATAAATTTGTGATCCCTGCACGGTTCTAAATATAGTTCACCGTCTACGCTTTTGAACATTATTAAATCTAAAAATCATTTGTTCAATAGCGGAGCGATAATGACGCCACTTATCGAAGCACGTGATATCAGCAAGCAGTTCTCCGGCGTACCGGTCCTGAAAGGTATTCATTTCACGCTGCTTGCGGGTCAGGTGCATGCGCTGATGGGCGGTAACGGCGCGGGAAAATCAACGCTGATGAAAATCATCGCCGGGGTGGAAACGCCGGACAGCGGTGAACTTTCGATTGACGGCCACGCGTTTGCGCGGCTTTCGCCCGCGCAGGCCCACAGGCTGGGGATTTATCTGGTGCCGCAGGAACCCCTGCTTTTCCCCAACCTGACGGTGCGGGAAAACATCCTTTTCCGCCTGCCGCGTGAGGCCGGTATGGGGGAACGGCTGGCGGAGAAACTCCAGCAGCTGCAGTGTCAGCTCACTCTTGATGCCACCGCCAGCACCCTGGAAGTGGCGGATCAACAGATGGTGGAGATCCTGCGCGGCCTGATGCGTAACGCGAAGATCCTGATCCTTGATGAACCCACGGCGTCGCTCACCCCGGGGGAAACCGAACGGCTGTTCCGCCAGATCCGCGCGTTGCAGGCGCTGGGCGTCGGCATTGTTTTTATCTCGCACAAATTACCGGAGATCCGCCAGCTGGCGAGCCACGTCTCGGTAATGCGCGACGGCGCGATCGTGCTCAGCGGTGAAACTGCACAGTTTGACGATAACGCCCTGATTGCCGCCATGACGCCGGTGAGCCGCGAAAAAGGATTAAGTGATGCGCAAAAACTGTGGCTGGCGCTGCCGGGCAATCGCCGCACGCAGCCGCAGGATTTCCCGGTGTTGCGGGTGGAAGAGCTTACCGGTGAGGGGTTTATCGATCTCAGCATGGAAATCTATGCCGGGGAAATAGTTGGCCTCGCCGGGCTGGTCGGCTCCGGGCGCACCGAGTTTGCGGAAACGCTGTATGGGCTGCGCCCGGTGCGCGGTGGGCGAGTCTGGCTGGAAAATCAGGAAATAACCGGCGAACCCGTGGCGGCACGGCTGGAGAAAGGGCTGGTCTACCTGCCAGAGGACCGACAGGTTTCCGGCTTGTTCCTGGATGCGCCGATTCGCTGGAACACCGTGGTACTGAATGAGCCCTCGGTCTGGCAGCAGCGCAAACGGGAGTCGGCGGTGGTGGAGCGCTATCACCGGGCGCTGGGGATCAAGCTTAACCATGCGGATCAAACCGTGCGCACGCTCTCCGGCGGCAACCAGCAGAAGGTGTTGCTGGCGCGCTGTCTGGAGGCGAACCCGCTGCTGTTGATCGTCGATGAACCGACACGCGGAGTGGATGTGTCGGCGCGGGCCGATATCTATCAGCTCATCAAAAGCGTGGCGGCGCAGAACGTGGCGGTGCTGATGATCTCAAGCGATCTGGATGAGTTCCCCGGGCTTGCCGATCGCGTGCTGGTGATGCACCAGGGCGTGCTCAGCGGCGAGTTGTCCCGGCACGCGGTCAGTCTCGACAGAATGATGGCGCTGGCATTCGGAGGGCAGTCATGAAGACCTTACTGAAAAATCGCGAACTGAGCGCGTTCATCGCCATTCTGGCGTTGTTCGCGGTGCTGGTGGGGCTCAATCCGGCCTATTTCAGCCTGCAAACGCTGGGGATGATCTTCGCCAGTTCGCAAATCCTGATCCTGCTGGCGCTCGGCGCCGCGCTGGTGATGTTGACCCGCAATATTGATGTTTCCGTCGGCTCTACCGTCGGGCTGTCTGCCATTGCCGTGGGGGTGGCCCTGAACAGCGGCTACACCCTGCCGGTATCGATCCTCTTTGCGCTGTCGATTGGCGCACTGGCGGGAGCATTTAACGGTTTTCTGGTGGTGGGGCTGCGTATTCCGGCAATTGTGGCCACCCTCGGTACGCTGGGCCTCTATCGCGGGGCGATGCTGCTGTGGACGGGAGGAAAGTGGATTGAAGGGCTACCGCCGAGCCTGAAATCGCTCTCTGAACCTGCCGCTATGGGTATTTCACCGCTCGGAATGGGCGTGGTGTTTTTAGCCGCGGTCGGCGCATGGACGTTGTCGCGCACCGCCTTCGGACGCGATTTCTACGCCGTGGGCGACAACCTTACCGCCGCACGCCAGCTGGGCGTGGCGGTGAACCGCACGCGAATGATCGCTTTTACGCTGAACGGCATGCTGGCCGCGTGTGCGGGGATTGTCTTCGCTTCGCAGATTGGCTTTGTACCTAACCAGACCGGCAGCGGGCTGGAGATGAAAGCCATTGCCGCCTGCGTACTCGGGGGGATCTCTCTGCTGGGCGGTACCGGGACGCTTATTGGCGCCTTACTGGGGGCTTTTTTCCTGACTCAAATCGACACCGTGCTGGTGCTGTTCAGGCTGCCCGCGTGGTGGAATGACTTTATCGCCGGGCTGGTGCTGCTCGGTGTGCTGGTGCTCGACGGGCGTTTACGCCAGGCGCTGGCCCGGCATCAACGGGCACTTAAGTACAGCCGCTTCCAGCCCGGTAACAAAGGGGGGAAGCATGTCACCCCGTTTACGAAACACAAAAAAGAGGTGGCGTAAATGAAGCTTAACTGGGAAAGCGCGCTGCTGATATTACTGGTGCTGGAAATCCTGCTCTTTGGGGCCATCAATCCGCGCATGCTCGATATCAACATGCTGCTGTTCAGCACCAGTGATTTTATCTGCATTGGCATTGTGGCGCTGCCGCTCACCCTGGTGATCATCAGCGGCGGCATTGATATTTCTCTCGGTTCGACCATCGGCCTGTGTGCCATCGCGTTGGGGGTGATGATGCAGGCGGGCTGGCCGATGGCGCTGGCCATACCGTTGACGCTGCTGCTCGGCCTGCTGTGCGGTCTGGTCAACGCTGCGCTGATCCACTACACCGGCATCAGCCCGCTGGTTATCACCCTCGGCACGCTCTATCTCTACGGCGGCGGCGCACTGCTGCTCTCCGGCATGGCGGGGGCGACCGGTTACGAAGGCATCGGTGGCTTCCCGGACAGCTTTACCGCGTTCGCTAATCTCACGTTCCTGGGGTTGCCAATCCCGCTGGTGCTGTTCGCCGTGATTACCGTCTTCTTCTGGCTGATTACCCATCGCGGACGCTTTGGCCGCCATCTGTTTTTGATTGGGCAGAACCCGCGCGCGGCGCGCTATGCGGCGCTCTCGGTCAACGGGATGCCCTACGCCCTGTATGGCCTGGTGGGCGTTGCTTCGGCCATTGCTGCGCTGGTGATGGTCTCCTATTTCGGTTCGGCGCGTTCGGATTTGGGACGCGATTTACTGATGCCTGCACTGACCGCAGCGGTCCTCGGCGGCGCCAATATCTATGGCGGTTCGGGGTCGGTAATCGGTACGGCCCTGGCGGCGTTGCTGGTGGGGTATCTGCAGCAGGGTTTACAGATGGTCGGCATCCCCAACCAGGTGTCGAGCGCGCTGTCAGGGGCGCTGTTGGTTGTGGTGGTGATGGGACGTTCACTGAGTTTGCACCGTGAATGGGTGCGCTCTCTCCTCACAAAACATACCCGGAGCGTAAGATGAAAACAAAACTGATAGTCCTGGCGATGGCACTCAGCTTCGCGTCGGCACAGGCCGCGGACCGCATCGCCTTTATCCCCAAGCTGGTGGGCGTTGGCTTCTTTACCAGCGGCGGCAATGGCGCGAAAGAGGCGGGTAAAGATCTCGGCGTGGACGTCACCTACGACGGCCCGACCGAGCCCAGCGTCTCAGGCCAGGTGCAGCTTATCAACAACTTCGTTAACCAGGGCTATAACGCCATTATCGTTTCGGCGGTGTCGCCGGATGGCCTCTGCCCGGCGCTGAAGCGCGCGATGCAGCGTGGCGTCAAAGTACTGACCTGGGACTCCGACACCAAACCGGAATGCCGCAGCATCTACATCAACCAGGGCACCCCGGCGCAGCTTGGCGGCCTGCTGGTCGACATGGCCGGTAAACAGGTCACCAAACCGAATGCCAAAGTGGCGTTCTTTTACTCCAGCCCGACCGTTACCGACCAGAACCAGTGGGTGAAAGAGGCGAAGGCCAAAATCGAGAAAGATCATCCGCAGTGGCAGGTTGTGACCACGCAGTTTGGCTATAACGATGCCACCAAATCGCTACAAACCGCCGAGGGGATCTTAAAAGCGTATCCGGATCTGGATGCGATCATCGCCCCGGATGCCAACGCCCTGCCGGCAGCGGCGCAGGCGGCGGAAAACCTGAAGCGAGAAGGGGTGGCGATTGTCGGCTTCAGCACGCCTAACGTGATGCGCCCGTACGTAGAGCGCGGCACGGTGAAAGCCTTCGGCCTGTGGGATGTGGTGCAACAGGGCAAAATTGCGGTCAATGTCGCCGATCGGTTGTTGAAAAAAGGCGATCTTAACGTTGGCGACAGCGTGGACGTGAAAGATATCGGTACGCTGAAGGTCGAGCCGAACAGCGTGCAGGGCTACCAGTATGAAGCGAAGGGCAACGGCATTGTGCTGCTGCCGGAGCGGGTGGTGTTTACCAAAGAGAACATCAACAAATACGATTTCTGACGGGGGAGCAAATGGCTGATTTAGACGACATCAAAGACGGCAAAGATTTTGGCATCGGCACACCGCAGCAGAACGTGCCGTTTACCCTGAAGGGATGCGGCTCGCTGGACTGGGGAATGCAGTCCAGGCTGGCGCGCATCTTCAACCCAAAAAGCAACCGCACGGTGATGCTGGCCTTTGATCACGGCTATTTCCAGGGACCGACTACCGGCCTTGAGCGTATCGATCTCTCTATCGCCCCGCTGTTTGGGGAAACCGACGTGCTGATGTGCACCCGCGGTATTTTGCGCAGCCAGGTGCCTGTCGCCACCAATAAACCCGTCGTGTTGCGCGCCTCTGGCGGCAATTCGATTTTAGGAGAACTTTCCAACGAGTGCGTGGCGGTGGCGATGGAAGATGCGCTGCGCCTGAACGTCTGCGCGGTGGCGGCGCAGGTGTACATCGGCAGTGAGTTTGAACATCAGTCGATCAACAACATCATCAAACTGGTGGATGCCGGTGCGCGCTATGGCATGCCGACCCTGGCGGTAACGGGCGTTGGCAAAGAGATGGCGCGCGACGCGCGGTATTTCTCGCTTGCCAGCCGTATCGCGGCCGAGATGGGGGCGCAGTTCGTCAAAACCTATTATGTCGACGAAGGGTTTGAAAAAGTAACCGCCAGCTGCCCGGTGCCGATCGTGATTGCCGGAGGCAAAAAGCTGCCGGAGCACGACGCGCTGGAGATGTGCTGGCGGGCGATTGACCAGGGGGCGTCCGGCGTGGACATGGGCCGCAATATCTTCCAGTCCAGCGCCCCGCTGGCCATGCTGAAAGCGGTGAAAAAAGTGGTACATGAGAACATGAGCGCGCGGGACGCGTTCCAGTTCTGGCAGGAAGAGAAACAGGGAGAAGCAAAATGAACGTGACATTAGTGGAAATCAACATCAAACCCGAGCGGGTCGATGAGTTTCTGGAGGTGTTTCGCGCTAACCACGAAGGGGCGATTCAGGAGCCGGGCAATCTGCGCTTTGATGTTTTACAGGATCCGCGCGTGAAAACCCGGTTCTTTATCTACGAAGCCTACAAGGATGAAGAGGCGGTGCTGGCGCACAAGAAAACCCCGCACTATCTGGCCTGCGTGGATAAGCTTGAGGACCTGATGTCAGAGCCGCGCAAAAAACGCAGTTTTGTCGGGTTGTTGCCGGCGTAACAGACCGCCGGGTAGCGCTTACGCTAGCCCGGCGATGCTCAGGCGAGGGCCAGATCCGCCAGGATCGCCGCCAGCGTTTCGCGCGGTTTCCCGCTCAGCGACGCAAGCGGGAACGGCAGTGCAGGCGCGGCCACTTTCCCTGACATTTCTGCTGCTGCGGCCATCACCCGCAAACTGCCGTACTGGCGGAACAGCGCCCACAGCGGTGCCAGCCGGTCAGAGGCTGCGGTGTCTTTGGCTCGTGCAATCGCCAGTGCCGTCTGCGGATAGAGCCCTGCGATAACCGAATACCAGACATCGAACCCGGCCTGCAGGGCTGACGCCGCCCGCCAGTCGCCACTGATGCCCAGGGTGACGTTTTCAGGAAGACGGGCACGCATGTGGGCGATATTGTCCGGTGTGCGCCCGAGCTTGACGGATTTGACGTTCGGTAGCGCCGCCACGGCATACAGCAAATCGTCGTTAAACTCGAACCCGGTGGTGGCCGGGTTGTCGTAAATGCACAGCGGAACAGAGATCCGGTGGGTCACCGTCTCATACAGGGTAAACACTTCCTCTGCCGTCAGGCGCTGGTACGACACGGGGGCCAGTAACACCCCGCGGGCGCCGGCACTTTGCGCCTCATCCGCCAGACGGAGAATATCGTCGAGGCGAAGCGCGCCAATACTTACGCTCACCGGAATGTTGTCGGCATGCGCCACGGCACAGCGGGTGATATGCGTGCGCTCTTCAGGCGTCAGATACGCGTAACTGCCCGTCGAACCGAGGATCCCCAGCGAATCGACACCGGCATCCACCAGCGGGCGCAGCAACTGCACAAACGCCTGCTCATCAAATTTCCCCTCTCGCAATGGCGTCAGAGGGAATGCGCTTAACCCGTGAAACATCCGCTTATCCTTTTAGAGTTCAATCAGTTGAAGGTGAGCAGTGGAGCCCGGCATCAGCCGCTGCAGGTTGCTGACTAACTCATCGCCAGCCTCCTGCAACGCCGATAACGGCATCGACGGCAGACTTTCGAGAATAAACCACATGTGTTGCGCCTGGCTATCGAGACGTGTACGCACGCCCTGGCGCCAGTTCCAGCGACGGCAGGTGACGCCGATATCATCGCGCCAGATAACTTCGCCCGCATCCGGGTATTCGATAACCGGCTGGCCCTCTTTCAGGGTATCAAACGGTTCATTACCTTCGGCAAGCGTCAGACGCGGTGCGCCTGCATAAGCGGCAAGATTCTCACCCCCGACGGGAATGGCGTAACGAATGCTGATGGCATTGTAAATATCAACCACTGGATCGAGCGGGGGCAGTGCGCCCTCCTTCAGCACTCGCTTACGCAGGGCCGATGCCGAGCAGGGCGTGCGTTTCGGTTTCGCACCAAACGCTCTGAACACGTCATCCCAGGCGCTGAGGTGCGCTTCCGCCCAGGCGACATCATCAGTGAGGACCTGCTGGCAGGCCTGTGCCAGCGCGGCAGAGGCCACGTCCGGCTGGGTTATCGGGGCGGCTTCAACCAGAATGCTCAGCGCCCGAAAGCCGGGGGCAATCCCGGTAAGACGCGGGTCTATTGACGGCGTAACGAGAGACATAAATAATCCTGTATTGACTGTTTTATACTATGGTAGTGACCAATGACTGATAAAGTCAATATAATGACCGATTCGGGTGCCGATATCGCCCAGGTAAGCCTGGCCGTCGCCACCCGCATTCGCAACTGGCGCAAAGAGAAAAAACTGTCGCTGGATGAGCTTTCACGCCGCGCGAGCGTCAGCAAAGGCATGCTGGTGGAGATTGAAAAAGGGGCGGCGAATCCCAGCATTGCCATTCTCTGCAAGCTGGCTGCCGCGCTGGGCGTTTCGGTGGCGGATATCGTTAACGTCTCCAGCGAGCCGCGGGTGCACGTCATAGAAGAAGCGGCGATCCCGGTTCTGTGGCAGGGCCCACAGGGCGGATATGCCCGGCTGCTCGCGGGCACGTCTGGCCCGGATATGATTGAACTCTGGCAGTGGGTGATGCATCCGGGGGAGCGTTTTACCTCGCCGGGGCATCCGGCGGGAACGTTTGAGCTGCTGCATGTCACTGAGGGAGGATTAACCCTGACGGTGGAAGAGACGGTGACGCAGGTGGCGGCAGGCGCTTCGGCGGTGGCGAAAACGGAAGCGGCACACGGCTACGCGAATGAGGGCGAAAATGTGTTGCGGTTTACCATGACGGTGGCGGAGTTTCACCGCTAAAAACGCCCCCTCCGTCAGGAGGGGGAGTGGATATCACGCTTCTTCCACGCTTACCCGCAGGGCTGCCAGCGCTTTACGCGCCGCTTTCAGCACCTGCTCACACTGTTCAACCGTCAGCGTCAGCGGCGGTTCAATGCGAATGGTCTTCGAGTTGTTGAGCGTTCCGGCAACCAGGACCCGCTGGCGGAACATCTCGCTCGCGAAGCTGTAGCCGATTTCGTTGTCGACAAACTCAATGGCCATCAGCAACCCTTTACCCCGCGCATCCTGCACCAGATCCGGATATTCCCGGCCCAGCTGGCGGAAACCGTCCAGCAGCATATCGCCTTTCTGTTCCGCCTGTGCAGGCAGGTTTTGATCCAGCAGCACGTTGATGGTCGCCAGCGCGGCCGCGCAGGCCAGCGGGTTACCGCCAAACGTAGTGGTGTGCAGGAACGGGTTGTCGAACAGCACCGAGAAGACCTCTTCGGTCGCCACCGTCGCGCCAATCGGCATCACGCCGCCGCCCAGCGCTTTTGCCAGACAGAGAATGTCCGGCTGGACGTTCTCATGCTCGCAGGCAAACAT
Organism: Enterobacter sp. 200527-13; assembly: GCF_027924865.1. Taxonomy (NCBI): domain Bacteria; kingdom Pseudomonadati; phylum Pseudomonadota; class Gammaproteobacteria; order Enterobacterales; family Enterobacteriaceae; genus Enterobacter; species Enterobacter sp. 200527-13. The sequence continues at coordinate 315,583 of NZ_BSCM01000004.1, read as the reverse complement.
CTTGCCCGTACGCCCCATCCCGGTTTGGACTTCGTCGAGGATCAGCAGTGCGCCAAACTCATCGCACAACTGACGCACGGCAGGCAGATAGCCCTGCGGGGGCAGGATCACGCCGCCCTCACCCTGAATAGGCTCCAGGATCACCGCTGCCACATCGTCGCCGGTTTTACGGCATTCGCTCAGCATGGTGCGCATAGCGCTAATGTCACCAAACGGCACGTGGCGGAAGCCCGGCAGCAGCGGCATGAACGGTTTGCGGAAGGTGGATTTGGCGGTAGCTGACAGTGCGCCCAGGGATTTTCCGTGGAACGCGCCGCTGGTGGCGATAAACGTGAATTTGCCGCGCGGCGACTGGTACGCTTTGGCGAGTTTAATCGCCGCTTCGACCGATTCCGTGCCGCTGTTGCTAAAGAAGCTGTACTTCAGTTTGCCGGGCGTTAAGGCCGCGAGCGTTTTCGCGAGCATAGCGCGAAGCGGATCGAGCAGTTCCTGGCTATGGAGAGGTTGTTTCGCAAGTTGATTCTGTACGGCGGAAACCACAACTGGATTACGGTGCCCCACGTTGAAAATTCCAAAACCACCCAGGCAATCTATAAACTCCTGTCCCTGGGTGTCGACAAGCGTATTAAGACTTCCCGCTTGCCACTCTACGGCTCCGTAATCCCCGCCGGCGGTAACAGATTTGCGATACTCCAAAAACCCTGGATTGACATGCTCTTTAAAGTAATCGATGACCTCTCGGTTAAGTTGTTTCATCTCCTCATGATCAAGCGTTCGCTTCTCAATGAGATTCAGTGCGTGCGCGGTACAGGCAAGAGCCGAGGCGCTGGAAGGTAACCTGTTCAAAATGTGCTCCCGGGGATCGCGTATCACATGATACTGGATTAAGTATTGCAGGGATTACGCCACTTCAGATGCCTTAACGAAAATCAGGATAAACACCAGGTTAACATTATGTTGCGCAAAATTTAATCATGCCGATATAACCGATACGGGATTTAGCGGTACGGCGGAAAAGGCCTGGGGAGGTGCGATTTAGAGGCCATTGCACTTATAGAGTGCAGACGCTGCGACTTAAGTGAGCGTTAACGCGTCATACTCTGCAGGTAATTTCTCTGTGAAAGTATTTGAAATCAATCAATTATAAAATCTCACAAAAAGTGCGGTTTAAGTGAAATCTGCGATCTCTATCAACTTTAACAACTAAAGATAAATTCTTTACCGCCGAAAAAACATTAATCCACAAAATTAACATTCAAATAACCTGCAAGGGATGCTCACGATGTCCGCTCCAACCTTTGTCACCCAGAATGAATATCCTCTGGACGATGACACCACCTTAATGTCGACCACCGATATCCACAGTTACCTGACCCACGCCAACGACACCTTTGTGCAGGTGAGTGGCTATCAGCTTGATGAGCTGATGGGCCAGCCGCACAATCTGGTGCGCCACCCCGATATGCCAAAAGCGGCGTTTGCCGATATGTGGTACACCCTGCAAAAGGGCGAGCCGTGGAGCGGCATTGTCAAAAACCGACGTAAAAATGGTGACCACTACTGGGTGCGCGCCAACGCGGTGCCGATGGTGCGTCACGGGCAGGTGACGGGCTATATGTCGATTCGCACCAAAGCCACGGCAGAAGAGATTGCTGGCGTGGAGCCGCTCTATCGTGCTCTGAATGACGGGCGCTGCAAGAAACGTATTCATAAAGGATTGGTGGTAAGGAAAGGCTGGCTGGGGAAACTTCCGGCAATGCCGCTGCGCTGGCGTGTGCGCAGCGTGATGGCGGGGCTGTTTGCGGTGCTGGCTGCCACGCTGGTGGCCACCTCCGCGGGTGCGTACCCGCTGGCTGCCGCCGCGGTAGTCATGCTGCTGGGCACGCTGCTGTTTGAGCAGCAGATTGTTCGTCCGATCGAAAACGTGGCGCGTCAGGCGCTGAAAGTCGCCACCGGCGAGCGCAACAGCGTGCAGCACCTGAACCGCAGCGACGAGCTGGGGTTGACCCTGCGTGCGGTAGGGCAGCTGGGGCTGATGTGCCGCTGGTTGATTAACGATGTGTCAAGCCAGGTGGTGAGCGTGCGTGATGGCAGCGACAGGCTAGCAAAGGGGAATGAAGATCTGAACGATCGGACGCGTCAGACCGTGGCCAATGTGCAGCAGACCGTGGCGACAATGAACCAGATGGCCGCCTCCGTGCAGAGTAATTCAGAAACCGCCGCCGAAGTGGACAAGCTGTCAGTGGCCGCCAGCAGCGCGGCGACCAAAGGCGGAAACGCGATGCAGACGGTGGTGAAAACCATGGATGACATCGCGGATAGCACGCAGCGGATTGGCTCGATTACCTCCCTTATTAACGACATCGCGTTTCAGACCAATATTCTGGCGCTGAATGCGGCGGTGGAGGCAGCAAGAGCCGGTGAGCAGGGAAAAGGCTTTGCGGTTGTCGCCGGCGAAGTGCGCCATCTCGCCAGCCGTAGCGCCAGTGCAGCCAACGATATTCGCAAGCTGATTGATGCCAGCGCCAGCAAGGTGCAGTCCGGCTCTGATCAGGTTCATGCCGCCGGTCGTACAATGGATGATATCGTCGAGCAGGTGAAAAACGTGACGCAGCTTATCGCGCAGATCAGCCACTCCACCTCTGAACAGGCTACCGGCTTGTCAGAGCTCACCCGTGCGGTGGCCGAGCTGGACAGCATCACGCAGAAAAATGCCGATCTGGTTGAGGAAAGTGCCCACATATCCGCAATGGTGAAGCATCGCGCCGGGCGTCTTAAGGATGCGGTAACCGTGCTCCATTGAGCCAGTAAGGTTCCAGAAAGCCGTTTATTTCATCAGGAATAAGCGGCTTTATTTTTTCTGAATGTAATTATTAATGTCTTTTATTGTTAACTTTATATTAAGTAACTAAAGAAAGCACATCAGATATTTACCCCAGCCTAAGTCCGTTTTTCCCGATGCTATTTTGAAAATGCCTCATCAGAGGGTGACGTAACGATCGATTTACGGATATTAATAGCCTACACCTATCCATTGTTGTGGTTATGAAATAAAAAAACGATCAAAGTCATAAAGTTAGCGGTTTCGTTACCGATAACGGTGATCGTCTGAGAAATAATCACATCGATGGAGAAAATATGTTCTTACATGACGTAAAGATCGGCACGAAATTATTTCTGGCGTTTGGATTCTTTATTGTCCTGATGGTGGTCAGTGCGAGTTTATCCTTGCTAAGCCTGAACCGGGCGAACAACGGAATGCAATCCATCATTACCCGTGATTATCCGACCACGGTAAAAGCGAACCAGTTAATCGACAACTTCCAGGAATTTATTGGCACTCAGCAGCTGATGTTACTGGATGAACAGGGAACGTATACAGCGCAGTCACAGCAGCGTCTTAAAGCGATCAGCGAACAGATTACGGTGATCCTCGGCGAGCTAAATACTGCGCTGCAGGATCCTGAATCACAGCGGGTTCTTGCTGAGATACGCGGCGTGCGTCAGCAGTATCTGGACTCGCGTTATCGCATTTTGCAGGCGGTGCAGAATAACGATCGGGCGGGCGCTATTCAGGAGATGATGACCAACACCCTGAAGCTACAGCAGGCCTATAAAGCCAACGTGCAGGCGCTGATCGCGATTCAGAACCAGGAAATGCAAAGCGCAGGAGTGCAGGTCGAGGGCGATTTCAAATCGAACCGCCTGCTGCTGATCCTGATCACGCTCTTTAGCGTCGCGACCGGCAGCCTGATTGGCTGGTTTATCGTGCGCTCAATCACGCGTCCGCTGGGCGAGGCGGTGGATTTTGCAAAAGCCATTGCTGAAGGCGATCTGACCGGCAGCATCACGCCGCACGGTAAAGACGAAACCGGCCTGCTGCTGCATGCGCTGATGGAGATGAAAACGCGTCTGCTGGACATTGTGCAGCAGGTCCAGACCGGTTCGGAGAATATCTCGAGTGCCGCCGCGCAGATTGTCGCGGGGAACCAGGATCTTGCCGCGCGCACCGAAGAGCAGGCCAGCTCTGTTGAACAGACCGCTGCCTCGATGGAGCAGATCACGGCGACGGTAAAAAACACCGCCTCACACACCGGAGAAGCAACTCACCTCTCGGCGGACGCTGCCATGGTGGTCAAAAACAACGGCGAGATGATGAAGCAGGTCACCAGCAAAATGCGCCTGATTAACGAGACTTCTAACCGGATGTCCGACATCATCGACCTGATCGACGCCATCGCTTTCCAGACCAACATTCTGGCGCTGAACGCGGCGGTGGAAGCAGCACGTGCGGGCGAGCACGGTCGTGGTTTTGCGGTGGTGGCAGGCGAAGTGCGTCAGCTTGCGCAGAAGAGTGCGTCATCCGCCAGTGAAATTCGTCAGCTGATCGAAAGTTCTACCAGCCAGACGCAGGACGGGATGAACCTGGTCGAGAAAGCGAGCGAGTTGATTAACGGTATGGTCGGCAACGTGGAAGAGATGGACGTCATTCTGCGTGAGATCCGCCAGGCCAGCCATGAGCAGACGGAAGGGATCTCGCAAATTAACAGCGCGATTGGTCTGATTGATGCCACCACGCAGCAGAACTCCGCCCTGGTGGAGGAGTCTGTCGCGGCAGCAGCGTCCCTGAACGAACAGGCGATGCACCTGAAAGACCTTGTCCGCGTCTTCCGCGTGAGCGATCGCGTACTGGCTTAATCCAGCTGGGAGATCTCCAGCGCTGCGCGGTCGATCACGCCGATGATCTGCTTAAGCTGCGCATCGCTGAGTTCGCCCTGGTTCACCTTCAGGTCTAACACCGCTTTGAAGTTATCCAGAGCCCGCTTCATTTGCGGGTTTTTTCTCAGCTGGAAGCCGACGGAGCGCGCTTTAATACGCGCCTGAATTTGCGCCAGCTGCTCCTGATTTTCATCCAGCCACTGCTGACCGGCCACGGTAATCGCAATTCTCTTGCGGCCATTCTCTTCTTCGGTGATGGTGATATAGGTCTGATCCTGAAGGTAATCGAGGGTCGGGTAGATAACGCCAGGGCTTGGGGTGTAATTCCCCTGCGTCATGTTCTCGATCTCCTTGATCAACTCGTAGCCATGGCTCGCGTTGTGGGTCAGGATATCCAGTATCACCAGACGCAGATCGCCGTGACCAAAAAAGCGTGGTCGGCGTCCGCCGCCGTCGTGTTCGTTTCGCATACTCACCCCTTCAAGTTGATATATCTAAACTATATCTTAGATATATTCAGATGCAATCTAAAAGATCTTGCATTCTTGCTGATTAGCAATCATTATCATTTAAAATTGATTTAGATATATCGTATTCACCTGAGAAGGGTCTCACCATGACATCCACCCGTTACCCACAACGTGTTCGTAATGATCTCCGTTTTCGCAAGCTGGACGTGCTTCGCGTTGAGCGTGTCAGCGCAGGTTTCCAGCGCATTGTTTTAGGCGGCGAGGCGCTGGAGGGCTTTAGCTCTCGCGGTTTCGACGACCACACAAAAGTGTTTTTCCCGGCTCCGGGGGCGACCTTTGTACCACCGGTTGTTACCGATGAAGGTATCGACTGGGGCGACGGTGTGCGTCCGCAGGCGCGAGACTATACGCCCCTGTACGATGCCGAACGGCATGAGCTGGTGCTCGATTTCTTCATACACGATAGCGGCGTTGCCAGCCACTGGGCGACAGAGGCAAAAGTGGGTGACACGCTCACGATTGGCGGCCCGCGCGGTTCGCTGGTTGTGCCGGAAGATTATGCCTGGCAACTGTACGTGTGCGATGAATCCGGCATGCCCGCGCTGCGCCATCGCCTGGAAAGCATCGCAACACTGCCGGTTCGCCCGGACATTCATGCGGTGGTGACGGTCGGTGATGCGTCGTATCAGGACTATCTGGCCCATCTGAGCGCGTTCAACATCACCTGGGTTGTCGGCCACAGCGAACAGGCGGTGGCCGAGCGTCTGGCAGCGTTGACGGTGCCTGCGGAAGATTATTTTATCTGGCTGACCGGGGAAGGGAAGGTGGTGAAAAACCTGAGCCGTCAGTTTGAAACCGACGCAATCGACCAGCAGCTGGTGCGTGCCAGTGCATACTGGCACGCTAAATAATCAGGCTGCGGACTCCAGCTGCGCTTCGCTCACCTGATGTTCGAGCGAGGCGCGAACGTCGTGCAGCGCCTTCTCCTGCTGGGCAAAGTAGGCTTCCATATTGCTCAGCGACGAGACCAGCAGCCAGGACTCCTCTTTCTCCAGCTCCGCCAGCTCGTTCACTAACGTGTCAATCTGCTCGCGAACCTGCGCCATTTTTTTGCGGATACGTTCCAGATCGTTCAGCCTGTCGCTGGCCATCAGCGGCTCAAAGCCCTGCTGCAGACGTGCCACCAGCGAACGAATGGCTTTAACGTCACCACGCTGTTTGGCCTGGTTGAGTTGCACCATCATCGCGTTGGCTTCTTCTTTCAGATCGTCAGCGACCAGGTCCGGATGGCAGAGCTTGCTCGCCTGACGCCAGAGACGCTTCAGTTCGTTCTGATCTTCCTCGGAGAGGTTCTTGCCTTTACGCAGACGCATTTCGGCATCGTGATGCTGCTCGCGGTATTTCTCGTACTCTTCATTGGCCTCGTCGCGCGCCTGACGTGCAGGCTCTTCTTCGCGCGTTAAGCCACTCTCCAGCTCCAGCGCTTCGGCCAGCAGGTTAGCAATCAGATTGCTTTGCTGCTGCAGTTGCTTACGCGCCTCGGCGGCCTGTACGGAATCCGCAGGCAGATCGCGCCAGCGCTGGGTCAGCATCGCCAGCACCTCCACCGCCTGCGCCATATAGCGCTGGCAGCGACGGTAATCTTCCTCACGTCGACGCGCCTCCGCCTGCTGACGTCGCAGGTTCAGCTCCGCCAGCGTTTTACGCAGGGCGAGGATCTGCTGCATCAGCGGTCCGAGGCGTGAGAAATAGAGATCGTTGAATTCATCGAGCTGTTGCACGCGGGCATTGCGACGGTCAATCAAATCCCTGAGGCGCTCTTCCAGCGCTTTCAGCTCCATCTTGCTGGCCGCCACCTGCGGGTCACGCCATTGCGTCATGGCGCGCTGGCCCTGTAGCCAGGCAGCGATCGCCGCCATGGCAACGGTATAGTTTTTCTGCTCAAGCGCCGCGACGATTGCCTGTAGCTCATCGTCAAACGCTTCATTTTTCAGCCGTGTCAGCTGGCTCTGGATGATGTCGTCGTCTTCCAGTTCAATCGCATTTTTTATGATTTCTAGCCGTTTGATCGGTGTGCTCATGATGCCTTTCGCTTTGGCGCTTAAGTATTTGAGTTAAGGTTAATTGTTGTAAACGCTACAGGAAATAATACACACGGATGATGATCGGCGCGATGAGGGATTTCTTTAGTTTTTAGGGTTTGTGAAGAAGAGTGGCACGAACAGGAAGCCGAAAGGCTGGCGGGGGAGCGTTGGCCCCGGTTCTTGTTCTGCCAGTCCTGAAGGAATACCTAAGGCTGAATGCCCTGCATAGCGAAATCGAATGATGCCATACGTACCATACGACCCGCCATCAGTTCACCTCGCTGTAGATGCCCACCACACGGCCCAGTGTTTTTATCTCATCGATACCGCATTCAAAGGGGACTTTGCCGCCCGCGACGTGGAGTTTTTTCCCCGGCAGCAGGGTTAAATCACGAAGACTGACAGTGCCTTCAATCTCAACCAGCCATAGCCCGTCGGTTAATGACGCCCCTTTTTCAACAAAGTGGAGCTTTGCCTCAGACCGGACTGCGATACCGCGAGTGAGCGGTTTGCTAAAGAGATGTGAATCGATACTCAAAGTGGAATTTTCTTCCAGCTGACCATCACTCAGAGTGAATGTGACAACAGCAACGGGATCGCCAGGCGCAGGGTTACCTTCAAACTGGGCACCCTGTCCGGTCATCAACCAGCGCAGGCTGGCCCCTGTGTCCAGTGCACATTGTACCGCGAAGTCGTAGGAGATGGTGCCGCGCGCGTAGCGGTTTTGAAGGGAACTGGCGGCAATATTGAAGTGCCGGGCCAGCTGGATTTTTTGGGTAAAACCATATACCTGACAGATTCTATCGAGTAACTCTTCATTATTCACTTGAGAATCTAAAATCAAAATATATTCCTTTGGGTATTTACTAATGCTCAATTGGGTATTAGTATCAATGCGAATTCGGGCAATCAGCGGCAGACGTTGGCAAACAGAGGCTAATGATTGCAGACATTATCAAAATGGGAATCATGCAACATGGCTTCTGAAATCGCAATCATCAAAGTGCCAGCCCTGTCGTTAGGCTGGCGCAGTTCGCTGCGCTGGAAAGCGGCGTAACGCGTAGGCCAATCCCGTTTTCAGCCCGTTACGGGTGAGTAATTCACACAGTGTGAATCAACGCGAGGGACGTTATGGCAATAGAAGCGACACGTGCAACGGTCCCACTCAAGGTGGGGGCACGTCTTTCCGGGCTTAATCACGTGGCCGAACTGCGTGCCAGGCACTGGGGCGATAACGAGAAAGCGCTGGCGCGGTTTTTGGCCGAGATGCGTGATAAGCGCGATCCCTGTTTTGAAGAGAATAACAGGGCGCTGGCCGCCATCTTTTTCCTGGCTAAATTACCCGCCGCCCGTCACGAATGCGGTATCAATGAGCTGACGACTGAGGAGAAAAGAGCACTTATCGGAGCCATGAATCATTTCCGTGCAGTCGTGAGTTTATTTCCTGAACGGCTGACCATGCCGCTTTAATCCACCCCAAAACGTAATGGCGTAAACCCGCCGGGCATTTTATTGCCTGAATTAAGGAGAATGAGTGATGCGAAATAGCGAAAACCGCACTTTTCTGAACGGGCGCGAGGAACTCCAGCGCCTGCTGGTGCAGGCGAAGATGGAGGAGCGCAGGGCGCGCGCTCTCGCCGTCTCCCTGCGTCTGGAGGCATTAGCCAGTCACATCTATAAAACCGGAATGTGTGGCGAAGACGCAGCGGAACTGCTGTGTCACGAGGCTGCCCGTTACGAACGCGAATCCCAGGAGCTGCACTGATGGCCGATTTTATCGATCAGGCGCAGGAGCGTGAGCTTGAAGATCGCGAACGTCATATTAATAGCGCCCGCCAGCGATGCGCATCGCCCTCGCGTTTTACCTGCGAGGAGTGCGACATCCCCATCCCCGAGGCGCGGCGAAAGGCGTTACCTGGAGTGGCCTTATGCGTCACCTGCCAGGAGATAACGGAGCTGAAAAACAAACATTTCCGGGGAGGATAAATTGGTGATGTCATTTGCTTATCCGTGGAATGAACCCCGATCGGCTATTGCCAGCCCCTACCTGACTCACCCCCAATTACAGCGTCGCGACCGTCTGTTCGCGGCGCTGCTGCAAGCCAGAAAAGCGCTCGCTCTGCAGCCTGACTGCGTGCGTTTTGACGTCTGGCGCACGGTTGATGCTCTTGAACTCCATCAGGGCAGCCTGCGAGCCAATGCCTTTTTGATTCGGTTCTGCAACAGGGTATTACCACGTCTGCAGCAGGTCTCTGCACGGTATGCCTGTTCAGGTGTTGACCGTAACGTCTCCACCGCCGTTTTTGGTGGACACTTCGACACGCCGCTTTTGCAATATCTTGCATCGCGGATGGTTACGCTGATTGCCCGCTTCAACCGTCTCCCGGATATGTCCCGCGCCGATATTGATTTGCTGGCCGCTGACATCGCTGGCTTTATTCGTTCCGAGCTGGCGAATATCAATGACGCTGGCCTCGGCGAATTTCAAACCCTTCATGTCTGGTATCAGCGAGCTGGATTAATCACCCGCCAGTTCAATGTACTGCCTCCTCACTGGGAGCGCGTGTCGAAGATACTCTTTAACAAAGAGGACATTGCGCCAGCGGTGATCCGCATGTTTTCCGAAGACTGGTGGCGTGGACGACTGCGTCGCATGGCGGCCGCCTGGCGTGAGCATGTGCAGATTGCACTTGGAAACGTCAGCAAAAAGAAGTCTGCCTATGCGAGTAAACGCTGCATCACTGACTGGCGTGAACAGAAGCGGCGCACGCGTGAATTTCTTAAAGGTCTGGAACTGGAGGATGAAGAGGGCAACCGTATAAGCCTGATTGCCAGGCACGATGGCTCGGTGGCCAATCCCGCGATACGTCGCTGCGAACTGATGACCCGCATCCGCGGGTTTGAAAATATCTGCCATGAGCTTGGCTACGTGGGCGAGTTCTATACCTTAACCGCGCCGTCGAAATATCACGCCACCCTGAACACCGGCTATCGTAATGGCAAATGGAACGGGGCGAGCCCTGCGGATACACAAAGCTACCTGACAAAACTGTGGGCGCGGATCCGGGCAAAACTCCACCGGCAGGCGATTCGTCTGTTTGGCATCCGCGTTGCTGAACCCCACCATGACGGTACGCCTCACTGGCACATGCTGATGTTCATGCTGCCCGAAAACGTTGAGCGCGTTCGCCGCATTATGGAGGAATACACACAGGAGGAAGACGCTTTTGAACTGCAAAGCGATAACGCCAGAAAAGCTCGTTTTCACGCTGAAGCTATAGACCCGCAGAAGGGCAGCGCCACCGGTTATATCGCTAAATACATCTCCAAGAATATCGACGGCTATGCCCTTGATGGCGAGACAGATCACGAAAGCGGCGAGTTGCTTAAAGTGACTGCATCTGCTGTTTCGGCCTGGGCGGCGCGCTGGCATATCCGTCAGTTTCAGTTTATCGGCGGTGCACCGGTGACCGTCTACCGTGAGCTGCGCCGTTTGACTGATACGCAGGCCGCACACGGTCTGAGCGTAGAATTTGCGGCAGCGCATGACGCCGCGGATGCCGGAGACTGGGCAGGATACGTCAATGCACAGGGAGGACCGTTTGTTCGTCGGGATGCGTTGCAGGTGCGCACGCTGTATGAGCCCCGTGCCGAATACAATCAGTACGGCGAAGAACGAGTCTGTATTCGCGGCGTTTACGACACCGCACTCGGCCCGGGCTCGCCGATTTTGACCCGGCTCACGCAGTGGAAAATTGTGCCGAAGCGTGCCGTTGATTTGGCCGTTGACCTTAACGGCACCGCTGCGCGTTCTTGGAGTTCTGTCAATAACTGTACGGTGAGCGACGTCTCTCAACCCCTCAGCCGGCGTGCGAGACGCGCGTTAGCCGCACGCATAACCCTCCCCAGACCGGTTGCAAAGACTCCCTTTGTCTATGAAAAGGATCCGCAGAACGGAGTGGCAGAGAGAGTGATTGATGAGATACGGCTCGCCACCGGAATAACGATCAGCCGGGGGGAAGCCCTGCATCTTATGGCGGGGGGCATTAGCCGTTTTAACGACAAATGGTGCCGGGGATCTGCAGACGGATCGCTATTTCCTGCGGCACCGTCTTATCAGCAAAAGGCCCGGAAAATCCTTGAACGTATAAGGTATTTAACGCATCTGATAAGCAAAGGGATTCGCTAATCTTCATCGATATCATGTACATACCTCGCATGGTTCTGATTTTTTGCTTCACTCTTTTTATGAATACATGCTACTGTATGTTTATACAGTATCTCGTGGTGGAGGTTGTGTGGACAGAGAGTTGAACGAGCAAGTCATGATTGAACGCGTCGAGATGATTGCGCGGCTGACGACAGAAGGAACGTGTCAGGAAAGAGATCGTGAAATTGCCCTGAATTTGATCGCTGAGATTGCGAGAGGAAATTTAATCAGGAACAACGCGTTTACCGTGGTTTTCTCTGCATCACCCGTTCCGGACAGAATCAAAAAAGAGGCCAGCGTGCGGGTGAACATTACCCTGGATAAGGATCAGCTTATTGGTCCGTCCGTCGTGGAGGCGTTTCAGGACGAATTAACCCGCAGGATAAGATCCGTGTTTCCGTCAACGCTGGTTACCGTTAAAAAAGGATCCATGACCGGCGTGGAGTTGCAGGGGATTGAAAGAGAGGCCGATCGCGAAGCGCTGGACAACATCCTCCGCGAAGTCTGGGAAGACGAGAGCTGGCGCTAGGCCTTCTGCCATCTCGCGGGCAGTCTGTTGTGTCCGCGATTGTCCATCCTGCAGCGATAGCAAAAAGGGCGCCAGCGCTGGAAACTCAACGGTACCTGGAAATCCGGATGTTGGGAGCGTCTGATGAAAATCTATGCAATGCAGGGGGACACGCTTGATGCCATCTGTGCCCGTTATTATGGGCGCACGGCAGGGGTGGTTGAAACCGTTCTGAACGCCAATTCTGGCCTCGCGGAGTTGGGGGTCATCTTACCTCATGGCACGCCGATAGACATGCCAGAGGTTGATAGCGCACCGACTAAAGAATCAGTGAACCTATGGGACTGAGTCTTGAGAAAATCACCACGTTTATCGCCTACTGGCTGGCCGTAGCGCTGGCCTGGTTCGGGGCGATGTCTCCTGAAAAAGTCGCGCTATACGTGGGAAGCCTCTGCGCCATTTTTACCGCGCTGACGAATTACTGGTTTAAGCGGAAAACCTATCGCTATCTGACCTCTCTTGGACTCGATAAGAAGAGTATTCGTGAACTCAATCATTAAGCGTTGCAGCGCCGCGGGCGTACTGGCCCTGGCGGTGCTGATGCCTGACTTCCGGTTACTGAACACCTCACCGGAGGGGTTGGCGCTCATTGCTGATCTCGAAGGGTGTCGCCTGTCGCCTTATCGTTGCAGTGCGGGCGTATGGACATCAGGCATTGGCCATACGTCAGGCGTCGTGCCGGGACGGGAAATTACAGAGCGTGAGGCGGCAGCGAACCTTGTTGCCGACGTGATGAACGTTGAAAGACGGCTGGCGGTATGCGCACCGGTGGAGATGCCGCCCCGTGTCTATGATGCGCTGGTGAGTTTTGCCTTTAACGTTGGAACAGGGGCTGCCTGCCGTTCCACGCTGGTGTCATTCATTAAGCGTAAACAGTGGCCGCAGGCGTGCAATCAGCTTACCCGCTGGGTGTACGTCAATGGGGTCAAAAATGCTGGACTGGAAAACCGTCGAGCTCGTGAGAAGGCCTGGTGCCTGAAGGGGAAGCCATGAAACCTCTTCTGCTGGTACTGGCCGTTCTGCTGGCCATCACGCTGTGGTTTCGTCATGACAACGTGAACCTGTCCCGCTCTCTTGCTAAAGCCAACCAGATCGCCCGCGATCAAAAAAACACAATCAACACGCTGCTTCAGCAGTTATCCGAAGCACAGCGGATTGCCAGGTCGAACGAAGATGCGCAGGTCAGGCTCCGCGAGGATCTTGTTGCCGTCGGCGAGGAGATGGCACGACGCGAAGCGGCTATCGGGAAATGGGTAAATGAAAATGAAGAGTTACGCCGCTGGTATAACGCTCAGCTGCCTGATGCTGTGCGCAGGTTGCACACCCGCGCCGCCTGCGCCTCCGCAGCACATTGTTTACAACGCCTGCCCGAAGGTGAGCGCCTGTCCGATGCCGGGAAGTGAGCCCATCACCAACGGCGATCTCAGTGCTGATATTCGTCGGCTTGAGCATGCCCTTATCGCCTGCGCGCTGCAGGTCGAAACCATAAAAGACTGTCAGGATAAACTCGATGCACAAACTCAACAGCCTGCGTCAGGCATTAATTGACGCCGTTCCCCAACTGAACGATCACCCTGATCATCTGCAGATGTCGGTGGGGAGCGGAAATATTGACGCCCGCCTCGCGTCCTCGCTCTCCTTTGAAAAAAAGTATGAACTGAAAGCGAATATCAGTAGCTTCGCCGGCGACAGCGAGGGGGTCTTCGTCCCGGTACTGGCCTGGCTGCGTGAAAACCAGCCAGATATTTTTACCCTCGATGACGGGCGAAAAAACGGGTTTCTCTTTGGCGTCACCTTCAACGACGATGGTACGGTGAATATCAGCTTTAGCCTGCAGCTCACCGAGCGCATTCTTGTTTCGCAGGAGCAGGGAACGTTGCATGCCACCTATTCCCCGGAGCCGCCGTTGCCAGAGCCCGTCACACGTCCGCTGGAGCTGTATATCAACGGTGAACTGGTCAGCCAGTGGAAAGCGTAAGTTCACCACGCTGATGGCTGTCCAGCCATCAGCGTGAACGATTGTTGTTTCATCCCGCATAAAACTCCGTCTCGTTGCTGCCGATCCCCCTGAAGGGCATTCTCTTCTCATGAATACACTCACTTCCATGCACGGTATCGCTCGCGCGATCCGTAACCTGATTCGTATCGGTGTTGTCACCGATGTTGACCTCAACAGAGGGCTCTGCCGCGTCCAGTCCGGAGGGATGAAAACCACCTGGCTGAACTGGCTGACCTGTCGCGCCGGCCGTTCGCGCGTGTGGTGGGCGCCGTCCGAGGGAGAACAAGTGCTGCTGCTGGCCATCGGCGGTGAGCTTGATACCGCCTTCGTGCTGCCAGGTATCTTTTCCGATGACCACCCGGCGCCGTCAGGTTCCCCTGACGCACTCCACGTCTCGTTCCCTGATGGGGCGGTTATCGAGTACGAGCCCGGGAGCGGAGCACTCACGGCCACAGGCATTAAAACGGCTGACATCACAGCCTCTGAATCACTCACCGCCACCGTACCGGTGGTCCTGGTGAAGTCTGAGACGCGCATCACCCTGGATACACCTGAGGTGGTGTGTACCAACAAGCTAATTACCGCCTCTCTTGAAGTGCAGAAGGGCGGGGTAATGGCCGGCAATATTGAGCATTCCGGCGGTAAATTCACCTCCAATGGGGTGCAGGTGGACAACCATGCTCACGGCAGTGTGCAAAGCGGCGGAAGCTGGACTAAGGGGACGCAATGACGGTGCGCTACAGGGGAATGAACAGTCAGACCGGGCTCAGCATTTCAGAGGCTGAACATATCAGACAAAGCGTGCGGGACATTCTGGTTACGCCGATTGGCTCGCGGGTGATGCGCCGCGAGTACGGTTCACTGCTGGCGGCAATGATCGACAGGCCGCAGAGTCCGGCGCTGCGCCTGCAAATCATGGCCGCATGTTACTCCGCTATCCAGAAATGGGAGCCGCGGATCAGCCTGACGGCCATCACTTTCGAACGTTCGGAGAATGACGGGACGCTGTATGTCGATCTCACCGGCACCCGCCAGACCTCCGGGCATTCCTTTTCTATCACTATTTCATTGAGTTAAACGCTATGGCTATTGTTGATCTGAGCCAGCTCGCCGCGCCGGATGTCGTGGAGGAGGTGGATTACGAAACGCTGCTGGCAGAACGAAAGGCCACTTTTGTCTCGCTCTATCCCGAAGAAGAGCAGGAGGCAATTGCACGAACGCTGACGCTTGAGTCGGAACCGATTGTGAAACTGCTGCAGGAGAATGCGTATCGGGAAGTTATCTGGCGCCAGCGCGTTAACGAGGCCGCGCGTGCGGTCATGCTGGCCTACGCCACCGGTAGCGATCTCGACCAGCTTGGTGCTAACGCTAACCTTGCGCGTCTGGTGATAACGCCTGCCGACGACACGACGTTTCCGCCCACACCGGCAGTGATGGAGTCTGACACCGACTTTCGTTTGCGCATCCAGCAAGCCCCGGAAGGGCTGAGCGTGGCGGGATCGACGGGGGCTTATCAGTTCCATGGCCGCAGCGCGGATGGCCGGGTGGCGGATATCTCTGTCATCAGTCCTCAGCCTGCGAACGTTACCGTCTCCGTGCTGTCCCGGGAGAATAACGGCGTGGCGTCTGAAGAGCTGCTGGCCATTGTGCGCAACGCGCTGAACGATGAGGACGTCAGGCCCGTTGCCGATCGTGTGACCGTTCAGTCCGCCAGCATTGTCGACTACCGCATTGCGGCTTCTCTTTTTCTCTTCCCAGGTCCCGAAAGCGAGCCAGTGCTCAACGCGGCAAGGGCCCGGCTGCAGGCCTATATAACGGCACAGCACCGGCTCGGGCGGGATATTCGTAAGTCCGCCATTTACGCTGCACTGCATGTTGAGGGTGTACAACGCGTCGAACTGACCGCGCCTGCGGCCGATATTGTGCTTGATGAAACCCAGGCCTCATGGTGCAGCCAGTACAGCGTAACCGTTGGGGGAAACGATGAGTAATACCCGATTGTTACCGGTGGGGTCGTCGCCGCTTGAGGTCGCGGCGGCGCGCGCCTGTGCCGACATTGAGAATACCCCCGTCCCGCTTCGTCACCTCTGGAATGCCGACACCTGCCCGGCAAATCTGTTGCCCTGGCTGGCTTGGGCGTTTTCGGTTGATCGCTGGGATGAAAACTGGCCGGAGGCCACCAAGCGCGATGTTATCCGCAATGCATGGTTTATCCATGCACACAAAGGAACGATCGGCGCAGTACGCCGCGTGGTGGAGCCACTTGGCTATCTGATCAACGTGACGGAATGGTGGCAAACCAACGACCCGGCAGGCACGTTTCGCCTGGACATTGGCGTGCTGGAAACCGGCATCACCGAAGAAATGTATTACGAAATGGAGCGGCTTATTGCTGATGCAAAGCCTGCCAGCCGACATCTTATCGGCCTCAATATCATTCAGGACGTTCCGGGCTATCTCTATACCGGTGCCCTGAGCTATGACGGCGACATCATCACGGTTTACCCCGGATAAGTGAGAGCACAATGACAGTGAAGTATAAAACGGTTATCACCAAAGTCGGCGCCGAAAAACTGGCTGCCGCAACCGTCCCGAACGGGAAGAAAGTGAATTTTACGGCGATGGCGCTGGGTGATGGCGGCGGCACGTTGCCGATGCCGGATGCCAGTCAGACCAGGCTTGTGAATGAAGTCTGGCGTCATGCCTTGAATAAAATCAGTCAGGACAACAAAAAGCGGAACTATGTGATCGCAGAACTTCTCATTCCTCCCGAAACAGGCGGTTTCTGGATGCGAGAAATGGGGCTTTATGATGACACCGGGACGCTAATTGCCGTCGGGAACATGGCTGAAAGTTACAAGCCATTGTTGGATGAAGGCTCAGGTCGCGCGCAGACTGTGAGGATGGTGATCATGGTCAGCGATATCGCCTCGGTCGAGCTCTCAATAGATACTTCTATGGTCATGGCGACGCAGGAGTATGTAGACGAGAAGCTTGAAGAGCATGAACAATCCCGCCGTCATCCGGATGCCACGACCAAGGATAAAGGCTTTACACAACTCAGCAGTTCGACCGACAGTGCGTCTGAGACACTCGCCGCAACACCGAAAGCGGTTAAGGCCGCCTATGATCTTGCAGCCGGGAAATACACGGCTCAGGACGCCACTACAGGACAAAAGGGTATTGTTCAGCTCAGTAGCACAATTGATAGTGTATCCGAGTCTCTTGCAGCAACACCTAAGGCTGTGAAAATAGTTGGCGATGACCTCTCAAAACTAAAAAGCAGCCTGGGTACGGCAGCGACCAAAAACATACAGGAAGCTCCAGACGATATTACTCCAGGTCGGGTGCTGGTAAATGGTGGTGCAGTTGCTATCAGAGGAGTGTCTGCGAGAGCCAGCACGGGACTTTCAAATGCCGATGCTCTGCCATCCAATTCAGTTAGCTTTTGTTATTCGAATGCAACAAATTCACCAGGTTATGAGGCAACTATCCTCGATATTGGCGGGCTTGGCGGTTATCGGGTGCAGTATGCTGCATCTTATGGTGATGGTGGTAAACAGCTTAAATTCCGCTCCCTTAATGGCGACAACAATGTCTGGGGAGGCTGGACAAAGGTCATCACTAATCATGGCGGAAGTGTTTCGTACTTGTCAGATGCAACTTATTACCAGACGAATCCCACAGGTTGGTACGGCTCTGGCGCTTTTGCTGATCAGTATCAAAACAATGCTGCACCATTTTTGATGCCAAAAGGATATCAATCTCCTAACGGTACTTCTATTTATCTACCGATAATTAAGGGCTTTTCGGAAACTGTCGGTCATGGTTATGGAACAGCGATAAGTTTTGGCGTTTATCGCACTGGCACCAACGCTTTTGGAGCGGCGATTATCAATTTAACTGGCGATGCCAGGAATAGTGTTAATTTTCTGTTTGATATTAACGGTAATTTTGATGCCCCTGGGCAAGTTACTAGCGGTGGTAATATTGTTGCCGGGCAGGGTTTATTTGAATCAGGCGGAGCGGTACGAGTTTACTCGTCAAATAACCCACCTCCACAACAGGATTTAAGTCCTTATGCAAGGCAAGACTGGACGTTGCAATACTTTGTTCGAGATGTAGCAATGGGGGCAGAAGGGTCATTCATAATTATGCAAAACGGTTGGCAACGGGTTCCGGCTGGATGCGCAATGACTGGATGGAATGCAGAAGGTCAAAACCCCGGCGGGGATACTATTTTTTATCGTCCGATTCAAAAATACATGTCTAATATTGGATGGATTACGGTAGGTCATACAGCATGATTACACTTAAAAATTTCGTTCAATATGAACCAGAATATAAAGAATTTTTGTTTAATGCTATATTTATTCAATCAGAGGAGGGGCTGGACTGGTATTACCATATGTCACGTTTTCAGCCTGATACACTGAAGATTTGCTTTGACAAAAATAATATTATTCGCTCTTTCAGTCATCAGGTTGATCGCCTCTTTCCTCTGGGGATGTCTGTTTCGGAAGTCGATCCAACAGAAGTGCCAGAAGGGCTGAATATACACGGTGACTGGGTGTGGAGTGGCACTAAAATTATTCCACGTCAGTTGACAAGGGAGGAATTAATTCAACAGGCGGAAACCAGAAGAAGTGAATTGCTTGCCGAAGCTTCGGATACTATCGCCCCCCTTCAGGACGCTTCAGAACTCGGCATTGCAACAGACGAGGAAGCTGCCACGCTGTTGCTCTGGAAGCACTATCGGGTGATGCTAAACCGGCTGGATCTCAGCACTTCACCAGAAATTGAATGGCCAGAACGCCCTGCCTGACCCCAAACCCTCCATCCGGAGGGTTTTTCGTTTGTTGTGTAATCCTTTCTCCAACCCCAATACGTCGCATCAATCGTGCGCTCCACAGACAATAGCCTCACCACTAAACGAAGGAGTTAAACGGATGGGCGACTATCATCACGGCGTGGAAGTCATCGAAATCAACGATGGCACCCGCACCATTTCCACCGTCTCGACGGCAATCATCGGCATGGTCTGTACGGCCAGCGATGCGGACGACAAGACATTTCCTTTAAACGAGCCTGTGCTCATTACGAACGTGCAAACCGCGATTGCGAAAGCCGGGAAAATGGGGACGTTGTCCGCTTCCCTGCAGGCGATTGCCGATCAGTGTAAACCGGTTGTTGTTGTCGTACGTGTCGCTGAAGGCACCGCTGATACCGCTGAGGAAGCACAGAAAGAGACTATCTCTAATATCATCGGTACAACCGATGAAAACGGTAAGTACACCGGTCTGAAAGCGCTCCTTACCGCGAAAACGGTCACTGGCGTTAAGCCACGTATTCTCGGTGTTCCGGGGCTGGATTCGCAGGAAGTGGCGACCGCGCTGGCCGCCATGTGCCAGAGCCTGCGCGCGTTTGGCTATGTCAGCGCATGGGGTTGTAAAACCATTTCAGCCGCTATCGATTACCGCAAAAACTTCAGTCAGCGCGAGCTGATGGTGATTCACCCTGATTTTCTGGCGTGGGATACCACCACCAACACGACGACCCACGCCTGGGCCACTGCACGTGCTCTCGGCCTGCGCGCCAAAATCGACCAGACGATTGGCTGGCACAAAACCCTGTCCAACATCGGCGTTAACGGTGTCACAGGTGTAAGCGCCTCCGTGTCCTGGGATCTGCAGGAACAAGCGACCGATGCGAACCTGCTTAACCAGGCCGGCGTCACCACGCTTATTCGTAACGACGGCTTCAAATTCTGGGGCAACCGTACCTGTTCAGACGATCCGCTCTTCGTCTTTGAAAACTACACCCGTACCGCGCAGGTGTTGGCCGATACCATGGCCGAAGCACACGCATGGGCAATGGATAAACCCATTACGCCAACGCTCATCCGCGACATCGTTTCCGGTATCAATGCCAAATTCCGTGAGCTGAAAACCAACGGCTATATCGTTGATGGCACTTGCTGGTATGACCCGGAATCAAATGATGCATCGACCCTGAAAGCAGGGAAATTGTACATCGATTACGACTACACCCCTGTCCCGCCGCTGGAGAACCTGACCCTGCGCCAGCGCATCACCGATACCTATCTGGCAGACCTGTCCGATTCGGTTAACAGCTAAGGAGCTGAAGCATGGCGTTACCACGCAAACTTAAATATCTGAACATGTTCAACGATGGCCTGAGCTATATGGGCGTTGTTGAGTCTGTCACCTTACCGAAGCTCACCCGCAAACTGGAGAAGTATCGCGGCGGCGGTATGCCGGGCTCGGTCTCTGTCGACCTCGGCCTGGACGATGATGCCCTGGCGCTTGAGTGGACCATTGGCGGTCTGCCGGACGTCGCGCTGTGGGCACAGTATGCCTCTCCGGGCGCGGACAGCGTGCCCCTGCGTTTTACCGGCTCCTTCCAGCGTGACGACACGGGCGAAATCTCCCCCGTCGAAATCGTCATGCGAGGCCGTCATAAAGAGTTTGATGGTGGTGAAAACAAGCAGGGCGAGAGCGGCACCACCAAGATGTCCACCGAGTGCGCTTACTACCAGCTGACCATCGATGGCAAAGAGATCATCGAAATTGACATCATCAACATGGTGCTGAAAGTCGACGGCGTCGATCGTCTGGCGGAACACCGTAAGGCGATTGGCCTGTAAACCTTTAACCGGCCGGGACTGCCGGCCGGTAAGTTAACTTTCTGAAGAGTAACGAAATGGAAAATATCAACGAGACCGTCATTAACGAAAGCGAAAACCCGAACACCATTACGCTCGACACCCCCGTTCTGCGCGGCGAGCAAAAAATCGAAAAGGTGACCGTCGCAAAACCTAACGCGGGGACCCTGCGTGGGGTATCGCTGGCGTCGCTGGCACAATCTGACGTCGATGCGCTGATTAAAGTGCTGCCGCGAATGACCTCTCCGGCCCTGACCGAGCATGAGATTGCGCGTCTGGATGCTTCCGATCTGCTCTCTTTTGCGGGCAAGGTGATCGGTTTTTTGTCACCGGCTTCGGCTCGCTAACATTTCCCGAAAACCTGTCGGTCGATGATCTGATGGCGGATATCGCGGTGATCTTTCACTGGCCGCCGTCAGAGCTGTACTCGCTGAGCATGACCGAACTCCTTATATGGCGCGAAAAGGCGCTGCAGCGAAGCGGAAACTACCATGAGTAATAATGTCAGACTTCAGGAGTTGCTTAAGGCAGTCGACCGGGCAAGCCGACCGCTTAACGCTATCCAGAACGCCAGTCTCTCTCTCGCGGCCAGTATCCGCGATTCAGAGGCGGCGTTGCGCGCGCTTGATGAACAGGCGGGCCGCATTAACGGCTTCAGAAAAGCCAACGAACAGCTCGCCGTGACGGGGCAGTCTCTTGCCCGGGCGAAACAGCAGACCGCGGAGCTGGCGCTCCAGCTCAAAAACACCCAGAACCCCACCCGTGACCAGGCGGATGCGCTGGCGGCAGCCCGCCAATCTGCCGCCGCGCTTAAGCTTGAGTACAACAGTTTACGCCAGTCGGTGCAGCGCCAGCGCGGTGAGCTGGCGCAGGCAGGGATTAATACGCGCACGCTGTCGTCAGATGAGCGTCGTTTAAGACAGGGTATCAGCGAAAAAACGCTACAACTAAATCGACATAAAGAGGCGCTTGCCAGGGTCAATCAGCAACAGGAGCGGCTTAATACCGTTCAGAACCGCTACGAGTCTGGCAAACGTGTTGCCGCGGGTGTGCAGCAGTTTGCTAATGCGAGCGCAGGAATGGCAAAGGCGGGCTTTAATCAGACGTCCCGCTTTATTGCCCCAGGCATCCGTTTTGAAAAGCAGATGTCTGCCATACAGGCAAGCCTGGGTCTGCAGAAGGGGGATACCAGGCTGGAGGCCATTCGCCAGCAGGCACGGGATGTCAGCGTCAGTACAGGAACCTCTACAGATGTGGTCACCCGGGCGCAGGGCGAGCTGGCCCGATCAGGCTATGACGCCGACGGGGTGGTGGCCGCCACTGTGCCGACGGTTAACCTCAGCCTCGCAGGGAATATTGATGCCGCAAAAGCGGTCGACATCATCCGCAGCACGCAGGCCTCGTTTAACCTGGCGAATACGGATGTTGAACGCGTTGCAGATGTCCTTACCCGCGGTTTCACTGCGTCCAATACCAGTCTCACCGAACTGAGTACCGCCGTTGCATCCGCCGCACCTGCCGCCGGAGAAGCCGGCGCCAGCCTTGAGGAGACCACCGCGCTGCTTGGTATTCTGATGGAAAAGGGGATGAAAGGTGCCGATGCCGGCGCAGAGGTTAGCGCCATGTTGAGCCGCCTGCAGACGCCGGATGGGCAGCGTTCTGCAGCGCTGAATGAACTGAAGGTGCAAACCCGGGATGGCGAGGGTAATCCACTGCCGACAGAGAATATCCTCAAGGCGATCTCTGCCTCATTCGAAAACAGCAAAATCGGTGCGGCTCAACAAACTGAATACCTGAAGGCCATTTTCGGTGCGGATGCGATGCAAGGCGCAGGCGTACTGGTTTCAGCGGCTGGGAATGGAACGCTGGATAACAAGCGCCAAACACTCCAGGGCGCGAGGGGGAGCACCGCGCTGACAGCCTCGGTTCAGGGCGATAACCTCGAGGGTGATATCAGCAAGTTCCAGGCTGCATTAAACGGCCTGAAGATTGATGTCTTTGATAAGGCCGATGGTGCCCTACGCACGCTGATCTCAACCGCGACCGGATGGCTTAGTACGCTCTCTCTCTGGGTCAACGCTAACCCTGCACTGACGCAAGCCCTGGTCAGCGTGGTTATGGGCGCACAAGCCTTTGCCGGTGTCCTGGGCACGCTAGGTATGGTGGTCGCCCCCATTGTGTCAGGCCTGAATCTGGTGATAACCGCTGCCGGGATGCTGGGCACGGTATTCAGCGTAGTGGGGGGGAGCATCATGACGGTGCTGGGCGCCCTGAGCTGGCCCGTTATTGCTCTCGGAGCGGCAATTGCCGCCGGCGCTTTACTGATTCTTAAATACTGGGAGCCCATTAGCGCCTTCTTTGGCGGGGTGATTGAGGGGCTTTCTGCGGCCTTCGCGCCGCTGGGCGAGCTGTTCTCTCCGCTGTTACAGGCCTTTGGTTTCATTTCAGAAAAACTGGGCGGGATCTGGCAGTGGTTCATCGATCTGATTGCGCCGATTAAGGCGACGCAGGAAACGCTCGACAGCTGCAAAAATGTCGGCGTGGCGTTCGGTCAGGCGCTGGGAGATGCGCTAATGGCGCCGCTAAATCTCTTTAACAGCCTGCGCGGCAAGGCCAGCTGGCTGCTGGAGAAACTCGGCGTCATAAAAAAAGAGTCGGGCAATATCGACTCGGCTGTACCGAAAGAAGGCACCTCCTCTGCTGACGCCGGCAGTGCCTGGGACCCGGCGTCACCTGTTTACAGCGGCTTCATGGGATACCAGCCGATGGCAGCAGCGGGAGGGCGTTCTTACATCGATCAGAGTAAAAGTGAATACAACTTCACGCTGCAGGGAAGCGCAGCCTCCGGAACGGATCTGACTCGTCAAATCCGGGAGGCTATAGAGAGCAGTGAACAGGAAAAAGCGAGACGGCAGCAATCCAGCTTTATGTATGGTTAAGGAGAGAGAAAATGTTAATGGTGCTGGGTCTGTTTGTCTTTGAACGACGAACCTTACCGTATCAGTCAATGGTATTTACAAAAGACTACCGCTGGGCATCCAACGAACGCATCGGGAAACCCAAAGCCTGGCAGTACCTTGGCGAAGGTGAGACATCCTTTAACCTTTCCGGATTACTTTACCCGGAGCTCACGGGAGGGCGACTTTCTCTCAAGGCGGTTGAGCTGATGGCGAATGAAGGGCGGGCATGGCCGTTGATAGACGGTACCGGCATCATTCACGGCATGTTTATCATTGAGAAAGTCACGCATACGCATTCGGATTTTTACAGCGATGGCACTGCCCGGAAAATTGATTTTACCCTGGTACTGAAACGCGTGGACGAATCGCTGATGACGACGTTTGGCGACCTGAGAACGCAAGCCTCAGAGCTGGTGGAAAGCGCACGTAATAGCATTGGAGGGCTGGTGGGATGATCACCGAAATGAATATCCGGGCGGGTGGGAAAATCGCCCCTGATTTTATGCTTAAGCTTGACGAGCGCGATATCACGCAAAATTTCAGCCATCGTCTTATCAGTTTGACCATGACCGACAAACGTGGGCTGGAAGCCGATCAGCTGGATATTCTACTGGATGATTCCGACGGGTTGTTAGACCTGCCTGCCCGGGGGGCAAGACTGTCCTTATGGCTGGGATGGGAAGGAACACCGCTCCAGCCGAAAGGGGACTTTACGATAGATGCGATTGAATTCCGGGGCACGCCGGACACGCTGACCATCCGAGGATGCAGCGCCGATTTTCGTGGGAAGCTCAACGTGCGGCGCGAACAGTCGTGGCATGACACGACGATCGGCGCGATAGTCAACACCATTGCTCAGCGTAACCGGTTTACCGCCAGCGTCGGGGCGGGACTTGCATCCATCGCCATTTCTCATATCGATCAGTCTCAGGAGACTGACGCGGCGTTTCTCTCCCGCCTGGCCGAACGTAATGGTGCATTTGTTTCAATCAAAGCCGGGAAGGTTATTTTTATGAAAGCGGGCCATGCCGTGACGGCCAGTGGCACACCGCTTCCCTTAATGATGATTGAGCGTGGAGATGGCGATCGGCACCTTTTTTCCGTCGCTGACCGTGAAAATTATTCCGGCGTGACGGCCAAATGGCTGCAAACGCGTGACCCAAAACAACAAAATACTCAATTGAGTATTGCTCGTCAGCCCGGGGGGCAGCCGACAGAAGGACTACAGCACCCGGATGCCGCTACACCGGTAGCGGGAGCAGGAGGCAAGGCAGAGAAGCCGCAAGAGAGGCTGGTGGGATCGGCGGAAAACGTTTTTGAGCTCACCACGGTTTATGCCTCTCAAGAGCAGGCGCTCAGGGCTGCAGAGGCGAAGTGGCGCGCGCTTCAGCGGGGTACCGTGAATTTTTCTATCCAGCTGGCGCTGGGACGCGCCGATCTGTATCCCGAAACGCCGGTGCTGGTCAACGGCTTTAAACGGGTCATTGACGAGCAGGCGTGGATTATCAACGAGGTGGTTCATACTCTCAGCGAGAGTGGATTTACCACGCAACTTAAGCTTGAGCTGAACGTCGCCGATGAAAAATTTTCTATCAAAAGTGAGTGATATATTTGCTATTGAGTTCTTTTTGGGTATTATAAATTCACAAATTGTGAATTACGTGGAGGGGTACATGTTTCATTGTCCTAAGTGCAAGCATTCCGCGCATGCGCGTACCAGTCGCTATTTAAGTGAAAATACCAAAGAGCGCTATCACCAGTGCACCAATGTGGACTGCAGCTGTACGTTCGTGACGATGGAGTCCGTGGAGCGTCTGATTGCGACACCTGGCGCCGCTGAGCGTGTCCGAACGGCTTCGCAGACCCACGGTTAGCGACTGCGCCACCGGCTCAAAAAAACCAATAAAAAAGCCACTCAATCGAGTGGCTTAATCATTTGATTCTACAGCTAAATTTGGTGGCCCCTGCTGGACTTGAACCAGCGACCAAGCGATTATGAGTCGCCTGCTCTAACCACTGAGCTAAGGGGCCGTGGCGGTGAATTATAGAGGAACTCCCTTCAGCAATCCAGCCATTCACACCTGCCTGCTGTTTTTATAAACAATGCATAATCAATCCTTTATACTTCCATAAGGATGTATCAATGGGAGTAGAGATGATCAACGATATTCTGGCCCCGGGCTTGCGGGTGGTGTTTTGCGGGATTAACCCGGGGAAGTCCTCGGCGCACACCGGTTTTCACTTTGCCCATCCGGGGAATCGCTTCTGGAAGGTTATCTATCAGGCCGGGTTTACCGACAGGCTACTGAAGCCTTAAGAGGAGCAGCACCTGCTGGATACGCGCTGCGGGATTACCATGCTGGTTGAGCGGCCCACGGTTCAGGCGAGTGAGGTGAACCTGCATGAACTGCGCAGCGGTGGGCGGGAGCTGATTAAGAAGATTGAAGATTATCAGCCGGCAGCGCTGGCCATCCTGGGCAAGCAGGCTTACGAACAGGCGTTCAGTCAGCGCGGTGCGCAGTGGGGCAAACAGGCCATCACCATTGGCGTCACGCAGGTGTGGGTGCTGCCGAACCCGAGCGGGCTTAACAGGGCAACGCTGGATAAGCTGGTGGAGGCGTATCGGGAACTGGATGAGGCCCTGGTTGTGCGTGGGCTGTAGGGCGGTGTTTCCTTGTCCCTGAGGGGCGGAGAAAATGCAAAAAAAAGCTCCCCAAAGGGAGCTTTTTCACTGACAGGATCGATTAATCGTCCAGGAAGCTACGCAGTACTTCAGAGCGGCTTGGATGGCGCAGTTTACGCAGCGCCTTCGCTTCGATCTGACGGATACGTTCGCGGGTAACGTCGAACTGTTTACCCACTTCTTCCAGCGTATGGTCGGTGTTCATATCGATACCGAAACGCATACGCAGCACTTTTGCTTCACGGGCGGTCAGGCCAGCCAGAACGTCGTGCGTTGCAGCACGCAGGCTCTCGGTCGTCGCAGAGTCCAGCGGCAGCTCGAGGGTGGTATCCTCGATGAAATCACCCAGATGCGAATCTTCATCATCACCGATTGGTGTTTCCATGGAGATTGGCTCTTTGGCGATCTTCAGCACTTTACGGATCTTGTCTTCCGGCATCAGCATGCGCTCAGCCAGCTCTTCCGGCGTTGGCTCGCGGCCCATCTCCTGCAGCATCTGGCGGGAGATACGGTTGAGCTTGTTGATGGTCTCAATCATATGCACCGGAATACGGATGGTGCGCGCCTGATCCGCGATAGAGCGGGTGATAGCCTGACGGATCCACCAGGTAGCATAGGTGGAGAACTTATAACCACGACGGTATTCAAACTTATCAACCGCTTTCATCAGACCGATGTTGCCTTCCTGAATCAGATCCAGGAACTGCAGGCCACGGTTGGTGTACTTCTTGGCGATAGAGATAACCAGACGCAGGTTCGCTTCAACCATCTCTTTCTTCGCACGGCGGGCTTTCGCTTCACCGATGGACATACGACGGTTGATGTCTTTAACCTGCTCAATGGTCAGGCCGGTCTCTTCTTCAATCTGATGCAGTTTCTGCAGGCCGCGGAACACGTCTTCTTTCACGTCATGCAGTTTTTCAGACCACGGCTTGTTCATCGCGATAGCCGCGTTGAACCAGGTTTCGCTGGTTTCGTTGCCGGTGAAGAGGGTGATGAAGTTCTTCTTCGGCATTTTGCACTGCTCAACGCACAGTTTCATGATGATGCGTTCCTGGGTACGTACGCG
The DNA here is from genome assembly GCF_027924865.1 of Enterobacter sp. 200527-13. Taxonomy (NCBI): domain Bacteria; kingdom Pseudomonadati; phylum Pseudomonadota; class Gammaproteobacteria; order Enterobacterales; family Enterobacteriaceae; genus Enterobacter; species Enterobacter sp. 200527-13. The sequence continues at coordinate 288,136 of NZ_BSCM01000004.1, read as the reverse complement.
ATCCATCATCACGCGCATGCTGTTAACCAGGTAGTCGAACTGTTTAGGCACCAGACGGAACTGTTTGAAGACTTCAGACAGTTTCAGGATCTCTTCCTGTGCGGCTGCGTGGCTGCGACCTTTTGCTTTGATGGTGTCACGCGTGACTTCGTACTGGGTACGCAGCTCGGCAAACTTCTCGCGCGCCAGTTCCGGGTCGATGCTGTTGTCATCATCGGCGGTGTCGTCGTCGGCATCTTCCTCATCTTCGTCTTCGTCATCATCCATCTCTTCCTGAGACAGTTCAGAACCCACGTGAGTGGCGGTCGGTGCCATATCTTCTTCAGCGTTCGGGTCGACAAAACCGGTGATCAGGTCAGACAGGCGCGCTTCTTCCGCTTCAACACGATCGTACTGCTCCAGCAGATAGGTGATCGCTTCAGGGTATTCGGCAACAGAGCACTGAACCTGGTTGATCCCGTCTTCGATGCGTTTCGCGATGTCAATTTCGCCTTCGCGGGTCAACAGTTCAACGGTACCCATTTCGCGCATGTACATGCGGACCGGGTCAGTGGTACGCCCGATTTCAGATTCCACGCTGGACAGGACCTGTGCAGCAGCTTCTTCCGCATCTTCGTCAGTGTTGTTGGAGGTTTCAGCCAGCAACAGATCATCGGCATCAGGTGCTTCTTCCATCACCTGAATACCCATGTCATTGATCATTTGGATGATGTCTTCGATTTGATCTGAATCGACGATATCTTCCGGCAGATGGTCATTGACCTCGGCATAGGTCAGATAGCCTTGCTCCTTACCGCGTTGGACAAGAAGTTTCAGCTGTGACTGCGGGTTTTGCTCCATAAGACGGTATCCACACTTAATTCGTTTGATTGGTGTCGGCGATGGGGCTGCCAACCTTTAAAGCGAGGGCGTACTTATATTTGTGCCGCTGCCTCTCAGTGCGGCTGCCGGGGGCTTCCCGATCGATATTCGGCACTTAAGCCGTTGAATTCATTTTTTTGCCAGCTCCTGGTTCAGCATCCAGAGTTCCCGGCGTTCTTCGCTGCTTAAGCCGTGTGTGCGCTCGCGAGCTATCAACTCTTCCTGGCGCAGCTCAAGCATCGAATCAAACATATGGTTGAGTGAGTCGGTGAACGTTTTTTCTGCAATGTCCTTATCTGCTATATCGTCCCACATCGACAGTTTTTCAAGGGTAGCAGCCTCTTTTGTGCCGCGATAATGTTCTAAAAGTTGTCCGGTGGTCAGACCTGGCTGAGACAGACAAGTGTTGACCAATTCTGAAAATAAGCCAAGCCCGGGCAATTTTTCGTGGTTCAAACCCGCCAGCGATGGCACTTGCGGAGCAAGTTCGGGGTTTTGAACCAGTAACCCTATCAGTATACGCATGGTTGTGCGTTTTAGCTGAGGCGCGGGACGAACCGCACCGTTTTCAGACTGTTTAGGCATTAAACGTTCAAGCTGGCTGTCATCCAGAATGCCGAGCTTGTTGCCTAGCTCCTGACGCAGATAGATGCGCAGCGTTTCGCCGGGCACCTGACTGATTAACGGCAGCGCCAGCGTGCTGAGCTGCGCGCGCCCGTCAGGGGTACTCAAATCGACCTGCGGCATCAGGCTGTTAAACAAAAACGTGGAGAGCGGCTGAGCCTGCTCCATCCGCGCTTCAAACGCCGCTTTGCCCTCTTTACGCACCAGCGTATCCGGGTCTTCACCGTCGGGCAGGAACATAAAGCGTAACTGACGCCCGTCGGTCATATAAGGCAGTGCGGTTTCCAGCGCACGCCAGGCGGCGTCGCGCCCTGCACGGTCACCGTCGTAACAGCAGATGACATTGTTAGTCACCCTGTACAGCAGCTGAATGTGATCGGCTGTGGTCGAGGTGCCCAGAGATGCAACCGCATAGTTGATGTCGTACTGCGCCAGCGCGACGACATCCATATAGCCTTCGACGACCAGAAGGCGCGGAGGTTCCGCGTTATCCTTCAGCGCCTCATAAAGACCGTAAAGCTGGCGGCCTTTATGAAAAATATCGGTCTCCGGGGAGTTGAGGTACTTCGGCAGGGCATCACCCAGCACGCGACCACCAAAACCAATCACCCGGCCACGCTTGTCGCGGATCGGGAACATCACCCGTTCGCGGAAGCGGTCGTAGCTTCGTCCCTGGTCATTGGTGACCAGCATGCCGGCATCGATAAGAGACTTACGATCTTCGCTATTGCCGCCAAAACGCTTTAACACGTTGTCCCAGCCGGGCGGGGCGTAACCAATAGCGAAACGCGCAATCACATCGTCACTCAGTCCACGCGCTGTCAGGTACTGACGCGCAGGCTCAGCAGCAGCGTGCTTAAGAGACTGTTGATAAAACGAGTTCAGACCATCCATCAGTTGGTACAGCGTCTGCCGTTGATGGCGCTCGATCTGGCTTGGCCCACTGCCTGCTTCATACGGCACTTCAAGGTTGTGCATCGCCGCCAGCTCTTCGACGGTTTCAACGAACTCAAGCTTGTCGTAGTTCATTAAAAAATCGACAGCATTACCGTGAGCACCACAGCCGAAGCAATGGTAAAACTGCTTTTCACCGTTTACGGTGAAGGAGGGGGTTTTTTCGTTATGGAAAGGACAGCACGCATGGTAGTTCTTGCCCTGCTTTTTCAGCTTTACCCGCGCGTCGATGAGATCGACGATGTCGGTTCTGGCTAGCAGGTCATTGATGAATACGCGTGGGATTCGTCCGGCCATATGCCCCAAAAATTTTAGTAACTCATAAACGAAAACAAGCCGCGCATTCCTTCCGGAAGCACGGCCTTACGACTACAACTCTGTCTGTCATTGAGGGCTGAGGCCCTCAATTGATTAGTACAGACGAGTACGGCGTGCGTTTTCGCGAGCCAGTTTCTTCGCGTGACGTTTCACAGCAGAAGCTTTAGCGCGCTTACGTTCGGTCGTTGGTTTTTCATAGAACTCACGACGACGAACTTCAGCCAGAACACCTGCTTTCTCGCATGAACGTTTGAAGCGACGCAGTGCAACGTCGAACGGCTCGTTTTCACGTACTTTAATTACCGGCATGTAACTCTCACCTTTGATAAATTCGGTTTGCCGCTGGCATCAACGCCAGCTTATTTCAAAATGGTGCGGAATTTTACTGCAAATGCTGCTGCTTTGTAAAGCACCGACGCGTTTTTGAAAGGGACTTTAATAAGGGTGAGGAGTATACACGAGGCTTCTTCCTGGGGCGAACAAAGTTTTACATCAATCCGCATTGGCCCTACACTGCGCGGTATTGAAACGAGGTAAAACAAGTCATGCGTGTACTGGGTATTGAAACATCCTGCGATGAGACCGGCATCGCCATTTACGACGACGAAAAAGGGCTTCTTGCCAACCAACTGTATAGTCAGGTGAAATTACACGCTGACTACGGCGGCGTCGTGCCTGAACTGGCTTCTCGTGACCACGTGCGTAAAACGGTTCCCCTGATTCAGGCGGCGCTGAAAGAAGCCGGGTTGAGCTCTACTGATATTGATGCTGTAGCGTATACCGCAGGCCCGGGCCTGGTGGGTGCGCTGCTGGTCGGCGCAACGGTGGGCCGTTCGCTGGCATTCGCGTGGGATGTGCCGGCCATTCCGGTTCACCATATGGAAGGGCATCTTCTGGCACCGATGCTGGAAGATAATCCGCCTGCGTTTCCTTTTGTGGCGCTGCTGGTTTCAGGTGGCCATACCCAGCTGATTAGCGTAACGGGGATTGGCAAGTATGAGCTGCTCGGCGAGTCCATTGACGACGCAGCCGGTGAGGCCTTCGACAAAACGGCCAAACTGCTGGGTCTGGATTATCCTGGCGGTCCGATGCTCTCGAAAATGGCATCGCAGGGCACGGAAGGGCGTTTCGTCTTCCCGCGTCCGATGACTGACCGTCCAGGGCTGGATTTCAGCTTTTCCGGTCTGAAAACCTTCGCGGCCAATACCATTCGCAATAATGACGATAGCGAGCATACCCGTGCTGATATCGCCCGTGCGTTCGAAGACGCGGTGGTCGATACCCTGATGATCAAATGCAAACGCGCACTGGAAAAGACCGGCTTTAAGCGTCTGGTGATGGCCGGGGGCGTCAGCGCCAACCGCACGCTGCGTGCAAAACTCGCGCAGATGATGCAAAAGCGTGGTGGGGAAGTATTTTATGCCCGTCCGGAATTCTGTACCGATAACGGGGCGATGATCGCCTACGCGGGTATGGTACGTCTGAACGCTGGCGCGACCGCCGATCTGAGCGTCTCTGTACGTCCACGCTGGCCGCTGGCGGAGTTGCCGGAGGCGTAATGTCTGACCCTCTCCCGCCAGGGAGAGGGGATTTATACGGTTACACCCGCAACATCCCTTTCTCTTCCAGAAATGTCACGATCGTCGCCAGTCCGTCGCCCGCCTTCAGATTGGTGAAGGTCCACGGGCGCTCGCCGCGCATGCGGTTGGTGTCACGCTCCATCACTTCCAGTGAGGCCCCCACATAGGTCGCCAGGTCGGTTTTGTTGATCACCAGAAAATCGGATTTGGTTATCCCTGGGCCGCCCTTACGCGGGATCTTCTCACCTTCAGCGACGTCAATCACATAGATCGTCAGGTCAGCCAGCTCCGGGCTGAAGGTGGCGCTCAGGTTGTCACCGCCGCTTTCAACGAAGATCAGGTCCAGATTGCCGAACTTTTCGCTTAACGCTTCCACTGCCGCCAGGTTCATTGAGGCATCTTCGCGGATTGCGGTATGCGGGCAGCCGCCCGTCTCCACGCCCACGATGCGCTCTGGCTCAAGGGCCCCCGCTTCGGTGAGAATGCGCTGATCCTCTTTGGTGTAGATATCGTTGGTCACCACTGCCAGGTGATAGGTGTCGCGCATTGCTTTGCAGAGTGCTTCCAGTAACGCGGTTTTGCCCGACCCCACCGGGCCGCCCACGCCCACGCGCAGGGGATGTTTGTAATCAGCCATGTTGTCTCCTCAGGAACGGAATAATCGTGAATATTGTGTTTCGTGGCGCGCAGAGGCGATGGCCGACAGCGGCGTTGCCGCACCCAGCGCGTCGTCGCCACGCAAAAAAGCCGGTTCAAGCCCGGCGGCAAAGTGGTCGCTCAGGTCGATAATCAGCTGCTGCGCCGTCTGTTGCCCGAACGGCACCAGCTTGACGCCCGCCATGACCGCGCTCTCAATCCAGCTGTAGCCCAGGCTCAGGGCCAGCTCATGGGCGCTAATGCCCCAGCGTACTCCCAGCCACGCCATCCCGCTGAGCTGGCTTTGCATAAACAGCGTCCGCCACTCTGCCGGACAGTCCGGCTCCCAGCTTTTGAGCAGGCGCGTAAAGGCCGCCCCGCGGTTGCGTTCCTCATCACGCAGTTCACGCGTTTCCCGGCAGGCGAGAAGGTAGGCCGTCCAGCGTGTTGCCGTCGCCAAATCGTTTTGCTCGCACGCCTGATAAAGTCGGGAAAACAGCGGCAGATCGACACAGAACAAGCTCTGCTCCATCTGCAGGATCTGCCAGTTTTTGAACGCCTCAGCATCGGGGACCCAGCCTGCTTCTACGGCCCACTCCAGCCCCTGCGACCAGGTGAATGACCCGACCGGAAGGCTGCTGCTGGAGAGCTGCATCAGGCGCAGCCGCTGGCGGACGTGCTCCATCAGCCCATCAGCGCCAGCAGCGCAGAGACAATCAGCCCGCCACCAAAGGTTTTACGCAACCCGTCGTGACGGCGCAGCAGTAACCCGGCGGCGAAGCTGGCGCACAGCACCGTGGCACTGGCAAACATAAAGCCGCTGGTGAAGAGCCAGAAGTTGTGGCCAGACATCTCTACCCCGTGCGCCCAGCCGTGGAACATTGCCAGCGCCGGCACGGCCAACAGTAGGCGATTTTCGGTTTTAAACATCATCGCGCCGCAGACCGCCAGCGAGGCGATAATCAGCATTTCCATGCCGCTAAAGCCGCCAAGCAGGCTGCCTGCAACGGCACCGGCCAGCATCATGCTGAGAGTGGCAAGGGGCAGCAGCAGCTTGCGCCCGCTCAGGGCCGAAAGTACGCCCGCACCGGTTAGCATCAGCAGATGATCAAGACCCGTCAGCGGATGGAAAAAACCGGCCTGAAAGCTGTCTGTGCCGTGTCCGGGATGCGCCAGGGCAGGAAGAGAAAAGGCCAGCAGTAGCAGAGGTAAAAACGTACGCATGATGAATCCTTAATGTGAATGAGCGTGAGAGTGACTATGACTATGGCTGTGGGCATCGCTGGTATACGCCCCCGCTTCCGGTTCAAACGGGAGGGTGGCAAATGTCACCTCGAGCCCGAACTGGCGCAGCATGTCATCGAGCACATGATCGTGGTGGTAGCGCAGCTCGCCGGGCATGATCTGCAGCGGCACGTGGCGGTTGCCGAGGTGGTAGCAGGCGCGGGCGAGCAGGAACGGATCGTCGCAGCGCACCACGGAGACCGATTCCGGCGCGGCGATCACCTCGATCACCTCGCTGCCGTCGTCAGTGGTCAGCAGATCTCCCCCGCGCAGCAGCAGGCCGCGCGGCAGCATCAGCCCGGCTTCGCGACCGTCATTCAGCGTCACGCGGGCACGGCTTTTTACCCGGACATCAATCGGCAGCGTGACGCTGGCGGTTATCGGATGGGCATGGTCAAGGCGTTGGGTCAGGTAGATCATCGTCACTCCTTAAAACAGGAAATAGCGTTGGGCCATCGGCAGAACGTCTGCCGGCTCGCTGGTAATGAGCTCGCCATCAACGCGAACCTCGTAAGTTTGTGCATCAACGGTGATGTTGGGCTGCAGGCTGTTGTGGATCATGTCGGCCTTTTTCACCGTGCGGCAGCCTTTTACGACGGCTATGCCGCTCTGCAGGCTGAGCTGGTGCGAAATGCCCTTCGCATCGGCAGCCTGGGAAACAAACGTCAGCCGTGTCGCATGGCGTGCGGCACCCAGCGTGCCAAACATCGGGCGGTAATGGACCGGTTGCGGCGTTGGGATAGAGGCGTTGATATCCCCCATCGGCGCGCAGGCGATCATCCCGCCTTTCACAATGGTGGCGGGTTTGACGCCAAAGAACGCGGGGGACCAGACCACTAAATCCGCCAGTTTCCCGGCCTCAATCGAGCCCACTTCATGGGCAATCCCGTGGGTCAGCGCCGGGTTAATGGTGTATTTGGCGATATAGCGTTTCACGCGGTAGTTATCGTTGTTCCCGGTCTCTTCCGACAGTGCGCCGCGCTGAACCTTCATACGGTGCGCCACCTGCCAGGTACGAATAATCACTTCGCCGACGCGACCCATTGCCTGGGAGTCGGACGAGGTCAGCGAGAAGGCACCGATATCGTGAAGGACATCTTCCGCGGCGATGGTCTCCCGGCGAATGCGTGATTCAGCAAAGGCCACATCCTCGGCGATATCCGGGTCGAGGTGGTGACACACCATCAGCATGTCGAGATGCTCGTCGATGGTATTCACCGTGTAGGGCAGCGTCGGGTTAGTGGAGGAGGGCAGAATATTCGGGTGCGCGCAGGCAGTAATAATATCCGGTGCATGTCCGCCGCCCGCCCCTTCCGTATGGAAGGTGTGAATGGTCCGTCCGCCGATAGCCGCCAGCGTGTCCTCAACAAACCCGGATTCGTTCAGCGTGTCGCTGTGCAGCGCCACCTGAATATCCATCTCCTCCGCCACCGCCAGTGAGCAGTTGATGGCGGCCGGCGTCGCGCCCCAGTCTTCGTGGATCTTCAGCCCGATGGCACCCGCTGCGATCTGCTCGCGCAGGGCATCAGGGTTGGAACCGTTACCTTTGCCAAGCAGGCCGATATTCACCGGTAGTGTATCGGCCGCCTGCAACATCCGTGCGATATACCAGGGCCCCGGCGTACAGGTCGTGGCGTTGGTGCCTGCCGCAGGGCCCGTGCCCCCGCCAATCATGGTGGTGACGCCAGAGACCAGCGCCTCTTCCGCCTGCTGCGGGCAGATCCAGTGGATGTGCGTGTCGATCCCGCCGGCGGTGACAATTTTCCCTTCGGCGGCGATCACTTCTGTCGCTGCGCCAATCGGGATCGTGACCCCGGGCTGTATATCCGGGTTACCGGCTTTACCCACGGCAAAGATCCGCCCGTTTTTTACGCCAATATCGGCTTTAACGATCCCCCAGTGATCGATAATCAGCGCGTTGGTCAGCACCAGATCCACGCAGCCGTCGGATGTCATCTGCCCCTGGCCCATACCGTCGCGGATCACCTTCCCGCCACCGAATTTGACCTCTTCGCCGTAGACCGTGAGATCGTTTTCCACTTCTATCCACAGCTCGCTGTCGGCCAGACGCACTTTATCGCCAGTGGTGGGGCCGAACATATCGGCGTAGGCCTGACGTGAAATTTCAGCCATTTTTCACCTCTCCCATCACCTCGCCGCGAAAGCCGAAAATACGCTGCGCGCCGCTGACCTGAACCAGCGTCACCTCGCGCTTCTGTCCGGGTTCGAAACGCACGGCGGTGCCTGCCGGAATATTCAGCCGATAGCCTTTGGTGGCTTCCCGGTCGAATTTCAGCGCCGGGTTAATCTCATAAAAGTGGTAGTGCGATCCCACCTGGATCGGTCTGTCGCCATGGTTTTCGACGATCACGTTTTGCGTGTCTCGCCCAACGTTGATCGTAATGTTTCCGGATTGGATCTGGTATTCGCCTGGGATCATCACGCGCTCCTTATACGATCGGGTTATGGACGGTGACGAGCTTTGATCCGTCCGGGAACGTCGCTTCCACCTGAATGTCGGGGATCATCTCCGGTACGCCTTCCATCACCTGGTCGCGCGTCAGGACGTGACGGCCCGCTTCCATCAGTGAGGCGACGGTTTCGCCATCGCGGGCGCCTTCCATAATAAACGCGCTGATCAGCGCGACTGATTCCGGGTAATTCAGTTTTACCCCGCGCGCAAGGCGGCGTTCGGCAACCAGCGCAGCGGTAAACAGCAACAGCTTGTCTTTTTCTCTGGGGGTCAGTTCCATAACGTTTCTCTTATGTCTGCCAGATACGCGGCGAACAGGCGGTTTTGGGGGTTAAAAGCGGGCGAAGCGACTGCCAGATATCGCGCATCACCCGCTGGCAAATCAGGTTGTCGTGGGAGAGAAAACGTACCGACAGCAGATCGTCTGTGAGCGTTGCCCCGGCAAAGTGGCTCAGCGGCGTCAGCAGCTCGCGCACCGTTTCGAGGTGCGCTTCCCTGGCCGGAAAGAACAGCAGCGTGCCGACCCACGGGAGACCTGCAACGGGCGTGAGATCGCCATTGCTGAGGTGCTGACGTTCAATCAGCCGTGGCTCATCGTCGACCCAGATCTCAAGGCGGCTTTCCAGCGTGCCGTGGCTGAAGGTTTCGCCGATCACCGGGCGACCCAGACAGTACAGCTCCCATGCCAGCAGTGTACTGGAGGCCTTCAGATGAAAAACGGAACGCAGGGCGGCATTCGCACCGGGAAAGATAATGGTGTCCTGCGGCAGCCACTCCAGCGTAGCCTCATCACCGAGCCAGAAGTGCTGATTGAGACAGGCCTGCGGGCCGCTGCTGCGATAGAACTTGCTCGCGCCGGGCATGGTGATCAGCGCATGGCTTTTCGCGTCCAGATGCACCGAAATATCCAGCGTATCGCCGCCGACTATCCCGCCTGGCGGGTGCAGTAAATACAGGTGGCAGGTGTCGCCTTCGGGATAAAAAGGTCGCTGTACGGTGAGGGGCCCGATGTGATGAGCAGCGTGCAGGAGGGTTTTCTCAGGGGTGTAACAAAACTGCAGGGCAAGCGATGCCTGCCAGCCTTTGTAAGAATTATCAGTGACCTGAGCTGCTAACATGCTGCATCCATCTGCTCATCATCGGGAGACGTTTCAGTATGCCCTGGCAGAAATGAAGGCTGTCATATGAGTCGCTTATGGATAAAAAAACCGGCTCAAGGAGCCGGTTGAGAAGGTTATCGATAATCCTCTGCATCCACATCATAGCCGGACGGCTCCCAGCGGATCGCCAGCAGCGAAGCCAGCCCGATAAACGGTGCCAGAGCGATCACCCAGAACACGGCGGTATCAAGAGAGGCCACCAGCAGCGGGAACAGAAACAGGGAGAGCGTAGAACTGCTGCGCATCAGCGTCTGGTTAAGGCCCACGCCCACGCCGCGCAGAGAGGTGGGATAGCTCAGGGACGCAAACGTCATGGTATGGGCACCGGGCCCAAATCCCTGACCGAACAGGAACAGCGCCAGCATCGCGACGGCGATAACGCCTTCCGATACGCCTTCCGGACGACCAATCAGCGCCAGCCCCAGCAGAGCAACAAGCTGACAGGCGTAGCCCGCCAGTGACATCCGCCACGCGCCGAAGCGCGGAACATAGCGTACTGCCAGCAATCCGCCGACGAAGGCAAACAGCAGGTTTAGCACCAGTGAAATCAGAATAGTGGTCAGCATCGACTGCACAAAGAAGCTGGAGATAATGACCGGCAGACCAAATGCGACGGCGTTATAGGCGAAAGACGACACCACCGAGAGCAGGGTGGCGAGCGTGGTACGTCGCAAATAGACGCCACGGAACAGGTTCAGATAATTTGCCCACTTCGCCTTGTTGACCACCGGTGCCGGTTGGTTAAGCGCATCCTGCGGCACGTGGGCGTTGATGTTATACGATTGCCGCAAGATAGCGGCCGCCTCTTTCAGGTTGCCCTGATTCGCCGCCCAGACCGGGGACTCGCTCATGTAGCGGCTACGAATGGCGATAATCACCAGCGCAGGCACCGCGCCAAACCCCAGGATTAAGCGCCACAGCCAGTCGCTGTGACTTTCTGGCAGTACGGCGTAGAAGAATAACACCAACAAGTAAGAGATGCTGATTGCGGCATACCAGGTTGGGCACCACATTGCGACGCTGGAGGCCTTGTTTCCGGGGCCTTTGAGCCTGGCGAACTCGCTAAGAAACGCCATCGCCACCGGCAGATCGATCCCCACGCCGAGGCCCATCACAAAGCGTGCGCCCGCCAGCGCATATTCGTTCGGTGCCAGTGCACAGGCGATGGCCGCTACCACGAAGAACAGCATGTCGGCCATAAAGACGCGGTAGCGTCCGATCTTGTCCGTGAGATAGCCACCCAGCAGCGCCCCGACAATCGCACCAAAGGTAATGGCCGAGGCCACCATGCCGGTACCGGCAGGGGTGAGATTAAATTCGCGGGTGATGTCTTTGATGCCGAACGCCAGCGCACCAAGGTCGTACGCATCGAGGAAAATACCGCCCAGCGCGATACCGACTACGATGCGGGCGTTGGCCCGACCCTGAGAACCGTCGTTGACCAGACGTGAAACGTCAGAGGCGTTACGTACCCACTTGATGTCGCCATCAGGCGAATGTCCTGCCGTTGAAAGGGGAGTTGTGTCTGTAATGTCTGCCATTTTCTTTTTGTGTGGTTGTGTTGTGTCATTAACAGTTACCACAGGCAGAGGGTGACCAAAATCACATTTGGTTATAAGGCATAACTAACCCCCTTACGGGGCGTCTTTTTTCTTTCTCTTGAGCTTCGACCAGATTTTGGTCTCCTGGCGACGCCACAGGCGCTGAATATTATCGTGATGACGCAGCAGGATGAGGCAGGAGAGCATCGACACCGGGAAGGTGAACTGCGGTTTGAACCACCAGACATAGAATGGCGCGATCAGCGCGCTGACGATGGCGCCCAATGACGAGTAACCGCTCAGAAGAATGGTCAGTAGCCAGGTGCCGGCCATTACGCCGGTTAAGTCCCAGCCGATTGGGGCAATAGCACCAAAGGCGGTGGCGACGCCTTTACCGCCTTTAAAACCAAAGAATACAGGCCAGATATGGCCGACACAGGCGGCGATAGCAATGAGCCCCAGCCAGAACGGCGTTACGCCCAGCGCATACGCTCCCCAGACGGGTAACATTCCTTTCAGAACATCAAAAATCAATACCGCTACGGCTGCTCCCTTGCCGCCAATTCGTAGTACATTGGTCGCCCCCGGATTCCCGGAACCACTTTCGCGCGGGTCAGGTAACCCGGCAATGCGGCAGACCAGAATGGCGCTGGAGATTGAGCCGCAAAGGTAGGCGAGGAGGATCATTCCAGGCGCGATTGCACTCATAACGCTGTTCCGTTTTGAAAATGTATCTGTATTCTCAGCATCTGTGGATAATACGCATAATTCGCCGGAAGTGGTATCCGGTTTAGCCAAAAAGCAGGCAGGTCGTGATGGATATTGTATTTATAGAGCAACTTTCGGTAATCACCACTATTGGTGTTTACGACTGGGAACAGACCATTGAGCAGAAACTCGTGTTCGATATCGAAATGGGCTGGGATAACCGCAAGTCAGCAAAAAGCGACGACGTGAATGACTGTCTGAGCTACGCCGATATCAGTGAAACGGTCGTGGGCCACGTCGAAGGGCAACGTTTTGCGCTGGTGGAGCGTGTGGCAGAAGAGGTGGCCGAGCTGCTGCTGAGCAAGTTCAACGCACCGTGGGTACGCATCAAGTTGAGCAAACCGGGCGCCGTGGCGCGTGCCGCTAACGTCGGCGTGATCATTGAGCGTGGCACAAATCTGAAAGGGAAGATTTAACGTCATAATAGCTAAACCATTTTAGGTTATACCGGTCTTAAAGCTGTATCTTTCACGGTTGTCCGCGTGGGACACCGTTTTTTTTATATCTTTTTAGGGGTTTATAGATGAGCGATATGCACTCGCTGCTGGTGGCGGCAATACTGGGTGTGGTCGAAGGATTGACGGAGTTTTTGCCGGTTTCCAGTACGGGCCATATGATTATCGTTGGCCATCTGCTGGGCTTTGAAGGCGATACCGCAAAGACGTTTGAAGTTGTCATTCAGTTGGGGTCTATTCTGGCGGTCGTTGTAATGTTCTGGCGTCGTCTGTTCGGGCTTATCGGTATCCACTTTGGCCGTCTTCCTCAGCGCGAGGGTGAAAGCAAAGGTCGCCTGACGCTTATCCATATTCTGCTTGGCATGGTTCCGGCAGTGGTTCTGGGCCTGGTTTTCCACGACACCATTAAATCGCTGTTTAACCCGATTAACGTCATGTATGCGCTGGTCGTCGGCGGTTTCCTGCTGATCGCGGCAGAACTGCTGAAGCCGAAAACGCCACGCGCGGAAGGTCTGGATGACATGACCTACCGTCAGGCGTTTATCATTGGTTGTTTCCAGTGTCTGGCGCTGTGGCCGGGCTTTTCACGCTCAGGCGCGACCATCTCTGGCGGGATGCTGATGGGCGTTAGCCGCTATGCTGCGTCGGAGTTCTCGTTCCTGCTGGCGGTGCCGATGATGATGGGCGCGACCGCACTCGACGTCTATAAAAGCATTGGCTTCCTCACCACGGGTGACATTCCGATGTTCGCCGTGGGCTTTGTCACCGCCTTTATCGTGGCGCTGATCGCCATCAAAACCTTCCTGCAGTTGATTAAACGTATCTCGTTTATTCCGTTCGCGATCTATCGCTTTATCGTGGCGGCTGCGGTTTACGTGGTCTTCTTCTGACCGACGGCCCTCAGTCTTTAGGCTGAGGGCAATGCTTTTCCTTCCAGTCCGTCACCGCCTGAATTCGACGTTTCGTCAGCTCTTCCCGGATTTCCGGTCCCTTGAAGCCCGCCTCGACAACCGCTTTAGTCGGTACCGCTTTTGCCACTTCCCACGCTGCGCGTAACAGCCGCCCCTGCGGATAATCGCAGGCTTCAAAACCGGTGCGGCCACGTACGTCGGCTTCGCTGGTCAACGCGATCTGCTCGACGCGCTGGGGTTTGCGCCATGCGTCGATGTTATCAAACAGCTTAACGATGGTGGCCGGTTTGAGGATCGGGAAGGTGTGGATCAGGTCGTGAAATTCCGCCACCAGTCTGGCGAGATCGCGGATCTCGTTGGGTACCCGCAGGCGCTGGCAAAGTCCTTCGACCAGCTTCACCCCGGCAGGACCGTGGCCATGGTGGCGCGGCCACATGGTTTTTGGCGTTAATCCTTTGCCGAGATCGTGGCACAGCGTTGAAAAACGCACATCCACCTCGGGGCTGAGCATAGCAGCCATACTCAGGGTCATCAGGGTATGCACGCCGGTATCGATTTCCGGGTGCCATTTCGCCGGGGCGGGCACGCCGAACAGCGCGTCAATTTCCGGGAACAGCACTTTCAGTGCGCCACAGTCACGCAGCACCTGGAAAAAGACCTGCGGGTTGCGGGTAGTAAGGGCGTTTTCCGTCTCTTTCCAGACGCGCTCTGGCGTGAGGTGGGCCAGTTCGCCCGCCTCGGTCATGGCGGTCATCAGTGCCAGGGTCTCATCGGCAATGCGGAAGCTCAGATGCGCGTAACGCGCCGCAAAGCGCGCCACGCGCAGTACGCGGAGCGGATCTTCAGAAAACGCCGGGGAGACGTGACGCAGCAGTCGATTACGCAGATCGTCCTGACCGCCATACGCGTCAATGATCTGGCCGTCTTCGTCCTGCGCCAGCGCGTTGATGGTGAGATCGCGACGCAGGAGATCTTGCTTCAGCGTGACGTCCGGTGCGGCATAGCAGGTGAAGCCGGTATAACCCGAACCGGATTTCCGTTCGGTACGCGCCAGGGCGTACTCCTCACGGCTTTGCGGATGCAGAAACACGGGAAAATCGCGGCCTACCTGCTGGTAGCCCGCGTTAAGCATCTCTTCAGGTGTGGCTCCCACCACCACCCAGTCTTTATCTTTGACCGGCAGACCTAACAACGCATCACGTACCGCACCACCGACCAGATAACTCTTCACGCCCTGTACTCCCGTTTTCTCTTTTCGCAAGATAATACGTAAGTCTGGCAGAGAAGACGAATTAGTTCATCCAGCGGTCTTTACGCTTACGGCTTGGGATCAGGTGAGGAAGCACCAGACCCAGCACCAGGCCAACGCCCAGCACACCGCCACCGTACATAAACCACTGCATGATGATGGTACGTTGTTTGTCATCAAGTTGCAGATTGGCGGCATTCACCTTCTTCTGCGCGACAATCAGCTCGTTTTTCAGTTTCTGATTCTCATCTTTCAGACCGTTAATCACGCTATCGCTCTGGGCCACTTTCTGCTGCATTTCCGCGGTACGCTGGTTCCAGGTACCGTCGATATTGTTCAGCTTGTCGGTCAGCGTTTTCACCTGATTTTCCAGATCCGGCACGCGGGTGCGCAGGCTTGGCACCGCGCTCAGCTCTTTCAGTGGGATCCAGGACGTGCGGCCGGTACTGTCGCGAACCTGACCATAATTGGTCTCCGCGTTGGTCTGTAACAGCGTCACTTCCTCGCCGGCATTGACCGTACCCACGAGGCGATAATTATCTCCAGGGCCACTGCGTACCCAGGTGTTCAGTTCGTCAGAAACGTAACGCTTCTCTTCAGCGTGCACGGCGGTTGCGGCGCTAAAAGCGAGGAAAGTAAGTCCAATCAGGCGTAATTTAAGCATCATTAGTCGTTATTTTCATAAATAGTGGAACGATAGTAGTGGCAACAGTGTCTCTACGCAAAGCATTCGTCAGCAATCAGAATCATCTGTGTCACGACCCTAAACATTTACGCCCGTCAAATTGCTCATTGCGTGGCAATTTGGCGCAAAATACTATGTACTGACAAACAAATGGCGAGGAAGTTCGCCCTCATTGACGCGTCTGTGACGCCTGCAAAAGTACAAGGCTATGGCTCAAGAAATCGAATTAAAATTTATCGTCGAAAAAGACAGCGTTGACGCACTCCGTCAGCATCTGCAGATCCTTTCCGGCGAACACCATGAACCGGTACAACTGCTTAATATCTATTACGAAACGCCAGACAACTGGCTGCGCCGCCATGATATGGGACTGCGCATCCGTGGCGCGAACGGGCGCTACGAGATGACGATGAAAATCGCTGGCCGCGTGGTCGGCGGTTTGCATCAGCGCCCGGAATACAATATCGACATCAATCAGCCAGAACTTGAGCTGGATCGTTTCCCGGCAGAAGTCTGGCCGGACGGCGTGCTGCCAGAAACCTTATCCGCCGAGGTGAAACCGCTGTTTAGTACTGATTTCTGGCGTGAAAAATGGCTGGTAACGGAAGGGAAAAGCCGCATTGAAATCGCCCTCGATCAGGGTGAGGTAAAAGCGAGTGAGCTTCAGGAGCCGATTTGCGAGCTGGAGCTCGAACTGCTGGAGGGTGAAGTCCAGGACGTACTGAAGCTGGCGCGTAAGCTGGTAAGCCAGCCGGGCCTGCGTCAGGGCAGCCTGAGCAAAGCGGCGCGGGGGTATCATCTGGCCGCCGGGAATGCGCCGCGCCTGCTGAAAGAGACCACTATTTTGCACGTGCCACCGAAAGCCAGCGTTGAGCAGGGCATGGAGGCGGCGCTGGAGCTGGCGCTCTCACAGTGGCTTTATCATGAAGAGCTGTGGGTGCGTAATGTGAAAAACGCAAAAGCGCACGTGTTAGCGGCGATGAGCCTTGTGCGTCATACCCTGGCGCTGTTCGGCGGCATCGTACCTCGTAAAGCGAGCGCTCACTTACGTGACCTGCTGACCCAGACCGAAGCGCTGCTGCTCTCTGACGTATCCGCACAAACGGCACTCTACAGCCCGCAAAACGCCGCCGCCAGGCTGGCGCTGACCGAGTTTCTGGTGACGCGCAGCTGGCGTGCCTTCCTGGATGCAAAAGCGCAGGCCAAAATTGAAGATAACTTCAAACGTTTCGCCGATATCCATCTTTCACGCCACGCGGCGGAGCTTAAAACCACCTTTGCGTATCCGCTGGGAGACCAGTATGGCGATCAGCTGATCCGCCTGTCGCGCAATATCGACAGCATGCTGCTGCTGTCGGGTGCCTATGACGGCCCTAAAGCGCAGGCCTGGCTGGAGAACTGGCAGGGGCTGAAACATGCTATCGAAACCCGTCAGCACATTGAGATTGAGCATTTCCGCAATGAAGCCATTTCGCAGGAGCCGTTCTGGCTGCACAGCGGAAAACGTTAACTCTGGCAAGGAACCCTATAATGCCGCTTTCTTCGCAGTTACAGCAGCAGTGGCAGACCGTTTGCGAACGTCTGCCTGAGTCATTACCGGCGTCATCGTTAAGCGAGCAGGCCAGGAGCGTGCTCACCTTCAGTGATTTTGTGCAGGAAAGTATCACCGCTTACCCGGACTGGCTGGAGGCGCTTGAGCGCACCCCGCCGCAGGCAGACGAGTGGCGGCATTATGCGGGCTGGTTGCAAACCGCACTTGAAGAGGTCGCGGATGAAGCGACACTGATGCGCGTCCTGCGCCAGTTCCGCCGCCGGGTGATGGTGCGTATTGCCTGGGCTCAGGCGCTGGAACTGGTCAGCGAAGAAAGTACCCTGCAACAGCTGAGCGAGCTGGCACAGACGCTAATTGTTGCCGCACGGGACTGGCTCTATGCCGCCTGCTGTAAAGAGTGGGGCACGCCATGCAATGAGGATGGGGTTCCTCAGCCACTCTTGATTCTGGGCATGGGCAAGCTCGGGGGCTGCGAACTGAATTTCTCCTCGGATATCGACCTGATTTTTGCCTGGCCGGAGAACGGCTCCACACGCGGGGGCCGCCGTGAACTGGACAATGCGCAGTTCTTTACCCGTCTAGGGCAACGTCTGATTAAAGCGCTGGATCAACCTACCCAGGATGGTTTTGTCTATCGCGTGGATATGCGCCTGCGCCCGTTTGGCGACAGCGGTCCGCTGGTGCTGAGCTTTGCGGCACTGGAAGATTATTACCAGGAGCAGGGGCGCGACTGGGAGCGTTACGCGATGGTCAAAGCGCGGATCATGGGAGACAGCGACGATGCCTACGCCAACGAGCTGCGCGCCATGCTGCGCCCGTTCGTGTTCCGTCGCTATATCGACTTCAGCGTTATTCAGTCGCTGCGCAACATGAAAGGAATGATCGCCCGTGAAGTGCGCCGTCGGGGTCTGAAGGACAACATCAAGCTCGGCGCGGGCGGCATTCGCGAAATCGAATTTATCGTTCAGGTCTTCCAGCTGATCCGCGGCGGACGTGAGCCCTCACTGCAATCCCGTTCGCTGCTGCCGACGCTGTCAGCCATAGAGCAACTGCATCTGCTGCCGGAAGGCGACGCGCAGATCCTGCGTGAGGCCTATCTGTTCCTGCGTCGCCTGGAAAACCTGCTGCAAAGCATCAATGACGAGCAGACCCAGACTTTGCCAGGCGATGATCTGAACCGGGCGCGGCTGGCCTGGGGGATGCACGTCGACGACTGGTCAACGTTGACCGGGCAACTGGATGCGCATATGGCCGGCGTGCGCCGTGTCTTTAACGCGCTGATTGGTGACGATGAAAGTGAATCGCAGGACGATACGCTCTCTGAACACTGGCGCGAATTGTGGCAGGACGCGCTGCAGGAAGATGACACCACGCCGGTGCTGGCGCACCTGAGCGACGACGATCGCCATCGTGTGGTGGCGTTAATTGCTGATTTCCGTCTTGAACTGAATAAACGGGCCATTGGTCCGCGCGGTCGTCAGGTGCTGGATCATCTGATGCCGCACCTGCTGAGCAACGTCTGCTCGCGTGCGGATGCGCCGGTCCCGCTGTCGCGCATGATGCCGCTGCTGAGCGGGATCATCACCCGTACGACCTATCTTGAGTTGCTGAGCGAGTTCCCGGGCGCGCTCAAGCATCTGATTACGCTTTGCGCCGCCTCACCGATGGTGGCCAACAAGCTGGCGCGGTATCCGCTGCTGCTGGATGAGCTGCTCGATCCCAATACGCTCTACCAGCCGACGGCAACGGACGCCTACCGTGACGAGCTGCGTCAGTATCTGCTGCGCGTACCGGAAGAGGACGAAGAGCAACAGCTGGAGGCGCTGCGTCAGTTTAAGCAGGCGCAAATGCTGCGCGTGGCGGCGGCAGATATCGCCGGAACGCTGCCAGTGATGAAAGTGAGCGATCACTTAACCTGGCTTGCAGAAGCGATCATTGATGCGGTGGTGCATCAGGCATGGATTCAGATGGTGGCGCGCTACGGCCAGCCGAAACACCTTGCTGACCGCGAAGGCCGCGGTTTTGCCGTTGTGGGTTACGGTAAGCTCGGTGGATGGGAACTGGGGTACAGCTCGGATCTCGATTTAATCTTCCTGCATGACTGCCCGGCAGACGTCATGACCGACGGCGAGCGTGAAATCGACGGGCGTCAGTTCTACCTGCGTCTGGCCCAGCGCATTATGCATCTGTTCAGCACCCGCACGTCATCCGGCATTTTATATGAAGTGGATGCGCGTCTGCGTCCTTCCGGCGCGGCCGGTATGCTGGTGACCTCAACGGAGTCCTTCGCTGAGTACCAGAAGAATGAAGCCTGGACGTGGGAACATCAGGCGCTGGTGCGTGCCCGCGTGGTGTACGGCGATCCATCGCTGAAAACGCAGTTTGATGCCATTCGTCGGGAGATTATGACGACCCCGCGTGACGGCAGCAAGCTGCAGACCGAGGTGCGTGAGATGCGCGAGAAAATGCGCGCACACCTGGGCAATAAGCATCGCGATCGCTTTGATATTAAAGCGGATGAGGGCGGCATTACCGATATTGAATTTATTACGCAATATCTGGTGCTACGCCATGCGCACGCTAAACCGAAGCTGACCCGCTGGTCTGATAATGTGCGTATTCTGGAACTGCTGGCGCAAAACGACATTATGGATGAGCAGGAGGCGCAGGCCTTAACGCGCGCCTATACCACGCTGCGCGACGAGCTGCACCACCTGGCCTTACAGGAGCAGCCTGGCCACGTCGCGCTGGACTGTTTCGCCACTGAACGCGCGCAGGTCACCGCCAGCTGGCAGAAGTGGCTGGTGGAACCGTGCGTAACAAAACAAGTGTGATATTATCGCGCGCAAATTGTGAATCTTTCTGGAGTCAGGAATGAAAGTAACACTGCCAGAGTTTGAACGTGCTGGAGTTATGGTTGTCGGGGATGTCATGCTGGATCGCTACTGGTACGGGCCGACCAGCCGCATCTCTCCGGAAGCACCGGTACCGGTAGTTAAGGTCGACACCATTGAAGAGCGTCCTGGCGGCGCGGCAAACGTGGCGATGAACATTGCCTCTTTGGGCGCGCAGTCGCGTCTGGTTGGCTTAACCGGCATTGACGATGCGGCGCGTGCGCTGAGCAAGTCGCTGGCGGACGTGAACGTGAAGTGCGATTTCGTTTCGGTTCCGACACACCCGACGATCACCAAACTGCGCGTTCTGTCGCGTAACCAGCAGCTGATCCGCCTCGACTTCGAGGAAGGCTTTGAGGGCGTTGATCCTGAGCCGCTGCACGAGCGCATTAACCAGGCGCTGAGCACTATCGGCGCGCTGGTGCTGTCCGACTACGCCAAAGGTGCGCTGGCAAGCGTACAGCAGATGATTCAGCTCGCGCGTAAAGCCAATGTGCCCGTGCTGATTGACCCGAAAGGTACTGACTTTGAGCGCTATCGCGGCGCAACGCTGCTGACGCCAAACCTCTCTGAGTTTGAAGCGGTGGCGGGCAAATGTAAGACGGAAGAAGAGCTCGTTGAGCGCGGCATGAAGATCATTGCTGACTTCGAACTCTCCGCGCTGCTGGTGACCCGCTCCGAGCAGGGGATGACGCTGCTGCAGCCTGGCAAAGCGCCGCTGCATATGCCGACCCAGGCGCAGGAAGTGTATGACGTGACCGGTGCCGGCGACACGGTCATTGGCGTTCTGGCGGCGACGCTGGCGGCAGGGAACTCTCTGGAAGAAGCGTGCTACTTCGCTAATGCGGCAGCAGGCGTGGTCGTCGGCAAGCTGGGGACTTCCACCGTTTCGCCGATCGAACTGGAAAACGCGGTGCGCGGTCGTGCCGATACCGGTTTTGGCGTGATGAGCGAAGATGAGCTGAAAGTGGCCGTTGCCGCCGCCCGTAAACGCGGTGAAAAAGTGGTGATGACCAACGGCGTGTTCGACATCCTGCATGCCGGTCATGTCTCTTATCTGGCCAATGCGCGTAAGCTGGGCGACCGTCTGATTGTGGCGGTGAACAGCGATGCGTCGACGAAACGTCTTAAAGGAGAAACGCGTCCGGTGAACCCGCTGGAGCAGCGCATGATCGTGCTGGGTGCACTGGAAGCGGTGGACTGGGTGGTGTCGTTTGAAGAAGATACCCCGCAGCGCCTGATTGCCGGAATTTTGCCGGATCTGCTGGTGAAAGGCGGCGATTACAAACCGGATCAAATCGCAGGCAGCGAAGAGGTCTGGGCTAATGGCGGTGAAGTGATGGTGCTCAACTTTGAGGACGGGTGCTCAACCACCAACATCATCAAGAAGATCCAGAAAGACAGCAAATAAAGTCAGCCAATAAAAAACGGGCCATCTGGCCCGTTTTTTTCACCCTCTCTTTGCAGGAGAGGGTATCTTCGCAAACAGCCCGTTATACGCGGCTGTTATTCTGCTTCATCAACCGGTGGAATGGCCGGTGCCGGTTTTACTTCCGCTGGCGTATTGCGGTTTTCCAGCTCGTTCAGACGCTGCTCCAGCAGGGCCAGCTTCTCGCGGGTACGCAGCAGAACCTGCGTCTGCACGTCAAACTCTTCGCGGCTGACTAAATCAAGGCGAACCAACTGCGCCTGCAGCGTCTGGCGGATTTTCTTCTCTACGTCATCCCCAAACTCACGAATGCCTTTTGGCATAGACTCATGAACCTGACGCGCAATTTGCTCAATTTTCTTCGGGTCAATCATTGTGGCTTCCCTTGATAAGACGGTGTTAATGAACATTGTAGCGCGTCATGCCCCAGGATAAAGGAGATTTTATGTCTGCGCATTGCCCAGGGTAATCAATCGCGTTATAGTTATCTCGCTTATTCTCAGGGCGGGGCGAAATTCCCCACCGGCGGTAAATCAGCGTAACGCTGAAAGCCCGCGAGCGCTTTGGGTCACCACTCAAAGGACAGCAGATCCGGTGTAATTCCGGGGCCGACGGTTAGAGTCCGGATGGGAGAGAGTAACGATCAAGTCGGGCCTGGCCCGCTCACGTTATCTTTTTGCCGCTAATACGGCGCTCCTAAGACTGCCCTGATTCTGGTAACCATAATGTTAATGAGGTTTTTTTACCATGAATCAGACGCTACTTTCCTCTTTTGGCACTTCTATTGAACGTGTTGAACATGCACTGGATGCACTGCGCGAAGGCCGCGGCGTGATGGTGCTTGACGATGAAAACCGTGAAAATGAAGGCGACATGATTTTCGCCGCCGAAAACATGACCGTTGAGCAGATGGCGCTGACCATCCGTCACGGTAGCGGCATCGTGTGCCTGTGTATCAACGAAGACCGTCGTAAGCAGCTCGACCTGCCCATGATGGTTGAAAACAACACCAGCGCCTTTGGAACCGGTTTTACCGTGACCATCGAAGCGGCACATGGCGTGACCACCGGTGTGTCGGCGGCTGACCGTCTGACCACCGTACGTGCCGCGATTGCCGATGATGCGAAGCCATCAGACCTGCATCGTCCAGGCCACGTCTTCCCATTGCGTGCGCAGGCTGGCGGTGTATTGACCCGTGGCGGTCACACCGAAGCGACCATTGACCTCGTGACCCTGGCAGGCTTTAAACCTGCGGGCGTACTGTGTGAACTCACCAACGACGATGGCACCATGGCACGTGCGCCGGAGTGCATCACCTTTGCCCGTCTGCATAATATGCCCGTGGTGACGATTGAAGATCTGGTGGAGTATCGCCAGGCGCACGCGCGCAAAGCCAGCTGAAAGGGCTGATGTGAAAAAGCCGGGGAAACCCGGCTTTTTTGTTGTGAGACGTTAATGCGCGATTGTCTTAGCCGATCCCTGCTGTTTGCAGCAGCACCAGGCTCAAGCCCATCACCGACATGCCGCACAGCACGCCATAGCTCGGGTTATTATTCGGATCGATCTCTTTCGCCAGCGGCATCAGCTCATCCACGGAGAGCGCCACCATTATCCCGGCCACGGCGGCCATGATAGCGGCCATCACCACAGGCGAGACCAGACTGCCCAGAATCAACCACGCCAGCACGCCGCCGAGAATTTCGGCCATCCCCGAGATCCCCGCCCAGAAGACCGCGGTCCGTTTCGAGCCCGTGGCGGCATAAACCGGCCCGGCCACTGCCAGTCCTTCAGGAATATTGTGCAAAGCTACCGCCAGGGCGATACCAAAGCCCATCTCCAGATTGCTGCTGGCGGTGACATAGGTTGCCACGCCTTCCGGGAAGTTGTGCAGGCTTATGCCGAGCGTTAACAGAATGGCCGTGCGCTTAATATTGCGCGGCATCGGGGTCACGCTTTTTTGCATTAAATCCTGCGGATGCGCGTGCGGCAGCATGCGGTCGAGGGCAAAGTAGCCAAGCAGGCCGAATACAAACATGCCATACCCCAGCACCGGAGACATGCCTTCGGTGCCCAGTGCGGCAGGGAGCATCTCCATCAGAGAGATGAGCAGCATGATCCCGGCAGCAAAGCCCAATGAGAAGGCCAGCACGCGGTTAGACGGCTTTTGACCAAGCACACCGAGAATGGCACCGATGAACGTTGCGGCGCCCGCCAGTATAGTCAGGATCAAGGGGACTGACATGCATTGCTCCTTATGATAATGATTATCATTAATATTAATGGTTCATTTCGGTCAAAGCGAGAGGTGAAACCCTGCTTTACACATTCCTTACATTCAAATTTCCTGATGATGATCTTCACGCTTATCAGCGTTCATCCGGGCGAGATTGCGCGTAATGTAGAACCATTAAATTGACACCTTCTGTAAGGATATCACCATGACTTCTTCCCGTATGCCAGCACTGTTTTTAGGCCACGGTAGCCCAATGAACGTTCTGGAAGACAACGTCTATACCCGATTATGGCGTCATCTGGGCGAGACGCTACCGCGTCCGAAAGCGATTGTGGTGGTGTCTGCACACTGGTTTACCCGGGGCACGGGCGTAACCGCAATGGAAACGCCAAAAACCATTCATGATTTCGGCGGCTTCCCGCAGGCGTTGTACGACACGCACTATCCGGCACCCGGCTCGCCAGCGCTGGCTCGACAGCTGGTGGAATTACTCGCGCCTGTGCCTGTGGCGCTGGATAACGAAGCCTGGGGCTTTGACCATGGCTCGTGGGGCGTACTGATAAAGATGTATCCCGAGGCGGACATCCCAATGGTGCAGTTGAGTATCGACAGCACTAAACCGGCGGCCTGGCACCTGGAGATGGGGCGAAAACTGGCGACCTTACGCGACGAGGGCATCATGCTGATCGCAAGCGGCAACGTGGTACATAACCTGCGTACAGCGCGCTGGCACGGTGAGAACACGCCATACCCGTGGGCGACATCTTTTAACGATTACGTGAAAGCGAATCTGACCTGGCAAGGGCCGGTTGAGGAGCATCCGCTGGTGAACTATCTGGATCACGAAGGCGGTTCACTCTCTAACCCGACGCCGGAACACTTCCTGCCGTTGCTGTATGTACTGGGCGCGTGGGATGGTCAGGAGCCGATCAGCATACCGGTCGATGGCATTGAGATGGGAAGCTTAAGTATGTTGTCGGTGCAGATTGGATAACGTATGCGTGCCTTTCCCAAAGAGAAAGGGCCGGGGTGAGGGCTTCCGCTCGCACCCCGGCACACCCGATCACTCGACAAAAATGTGCGGATAGAACCGTGATAGATCCTGCGTGATCAGCGCGCGATCTTCGCGGATGCCAATCCCGGCTGGCTGATCGTTGATGAGCCAGCTGCCAATCAGGGTATAGCTGTCACCAAACTTCGGCAGTTGATAAAACGCCTGGACGATCATTCCTTCCTCGCCGTAAGGCCCTTCAACGGCTTCCAGCGTTTTGCCATTTTCAATAATCGACACGTTCGCCCCTTCACGGGAGAAGATCGGTTTAACGACGTATTTCTCCATCGGCGGGTGATCGTCTTCCGCAAAGTAAGCCGGCAGCAGATTCGGATGGTTCGGGAACATCTCCCACAGCATCGGCAGCAGGGCTTTGTTGGAGATGATGCTCTTCCACGCCGGCTCCAGCCAGCGCACGCCGGCGTCTTCCAGCTTGGTGGAGAACATTTCACGCAGCATGTATTCCCACGGGTAGAGCTTGAACAGGTTGCTTATCACCTGATCCTGCAGGTCAGTAAACTGACCTTTCTCACCCAGGCCGATATCTTCGATATAGAGGAACTCGGTCGCCACTTCAGCTTCGGCCGCGCAGTCCTGCAGATATTGCACCGTGCCACGGTCTTCTTCCGTGTCGCGGCAGCAGGCAAGGTGCAGCAGATTAAAACCATGCTGTTCGCGCAGTTCGGCGAAACGCTCAATCAGCTTTTCCTGCAGGCTGTTGAACTGGTCGCTGCCTTGCGGCAGGTTGCCGGCATTGGCCTGGTCTTCCAGCCAGATCCACTGGAAGAACGCCGCTTCGTACAGCGAGGTTGGCGTATCAGCATTGTTTTCCAGAAGCTTAGGATCGCCCACGCCGTCCCACGCCAGATCGAGACGTGAGTAAAGCGAAGGCTGGTGGGTTTTCCACGACTGGCGGACGAAACTCCAGGTGTGCTTCGGAATGCGGAACTTCACCATCAGCGCGTCGCTGTCGATGACTTTATCCACCACTTTCAGGCACATCTGGTGCAGCTCGGCGGTCACCTCTTCCAGTTTCTCAACCTGGGCAAGCGTGAGCTTGTAGTAAGCGTCTTCACACCAGTATGGCTCGCCGTACATCGTGTGGAAGTTAAAACCGTATTCGGTCGCTTTTTCGCGCCAGTCCGGGCGCTCGGTGATACTGACTCGTTCCATGATCAGCCGCCCATTGAGCGAGTGGACGTGCCTGACGCGCTACGCTGCATGCTGGTCTGTTTCGCCACAGACTCACCGAACCCGCCACGGGTAATGGTGCTGGTGGTCGCGGGTTTCGGAGCCATCGCCGTTTTCGGTACGGTTACGGAGCGGCCAGGGGTGGCTGCGCCATAGCCTTTGCCGCTGGCATCGGTATATTGCCCATAAGCCGGGCTGGCCGGGTTTTTCGAGCTAAACAGCGGCTGCTGCTGGTAACCCGCACCACCACTCATCAGGCGGCCCATCATGTAACCTGCCATCAGCGGCATCCAGAAACTGCCGCTGGACTGGGCCTGTGCCTGGTTTTCAGGGGCTGTGCCTGCCTGAGCCGGTGCCTGCTGACACTGACCTTCACCGAACTCTGCCACGCAGTCTTCACGTGAAGCATATTTCGGCGCAGTACGTTCCGCCTCTTTCAGGGCGTTGGTATACGCCGTTTTACACTCTGCGGCGTTGCCGGTTGCAGCAGAGCAGTCGTCCGCGTTTTGATAAAGCGAAACTGTTTCATCGCTTTTCTCACAGCCTGCAAGCATAAAGACAGCCGTGACGGCCAGCGCAACAGGGGTGAGATGACGCGCGTTCCAGCTTTTGCGGAACGAAGCGTGATTGATAGATTTTGTCCGTTTCATCGTTGTCTTCCTGGACCCAGTGGTAATAACGCTCAGGATAGAGGATGAGTGGTTGAAAATGAAGCGATGATGGCCGGAATGAGGGGGATCTTTACGTTGGCTTACGTTCAGGTGTGATTTGCGTACGCCCTCTCCCGAAAGGAGAGGGGTATGGCGAGGGCATCAGGCCGCAGTGGGCCCGATGACATGCTTAATTGCGGAACGGATTGTTACCGCTGCTGGCGGGTGCAGTCGTACGTGCGGCAGCTGGCTGCGCGGCAGGTGCAGCACCGTTACCGTTGAAGTTATCAACGGCGGCAACCTGCTCAGGGTTCTCTGGCGCAACATTTTCCGGAGAAGTAGAGACAGGTTTACCCAGGGTGCTGTTCAGCATCTGAAGATCCTGCTCGTTCAACGTACCCAGCGCCTGTTTGATGTTCAGCTGGTTGATCAGGTACTGATAACGTGCGCTGGAGAGCTGCTGTTTCGCGTTGTACAGCGTGGTGGTCGCATCCAGGACGTCAACGATGGTACGCGTACCCACGGAGTAACCCGCTTCCATGGCATCAAGAGAGCTCTGCGCAGACACTACGGCCTGTTTATAGGCGTTGATGCTGCTGATAGAGGCATTCACGTTGTTGAAGGACGAACGAACGGTCTGTACCACGTTGCGGTGGGCACTTTCCAGCTGTTCGCTCGCGCCAACAAAGTTGTACTGCGCCTGTTTCACCTGAGAGGTCACCTGGCCGC
Organism: Enterobacter sp. 200527-13; assembly: GCF_027924865.1. NCBI lineage: Bacteria > Pseudomonadati > Pseudomonadota > Gammaproteobacteria > Enterobacterales > Enterobacteriaceae > Enterobacter > Enterobacter sp. 200527-13. Next base: position 260,908 of record NZ_BSCM01000004.1, on the reverse strand, counting down.
CCTGATACAGTGGCAGCGAGAAGTTCAGACCCACTTTGTTCTGACCCATGTTGCTGTCGTCGTACTGGGAGGTGTTCGTTTTAGAACCACTGTAAGTGGTATCAGACACGCCCGTAGACGCGCTCAGGCTCAGGGTCGGCAGGTGGCCGTCCTGTGCCTGACGGATTTGCTCGCGGGCCAGATCCTGGCTCAGACGCGCCTGCAGTAACGTCAGGTTGCGGTTTTCCGCTTCTTTCAGCAGGGCGTTAACGGCCTGCGGTTTATCCGTTTTGAAGCTGTCGACGTTCAAAGACGCCAGCTCAGGGTAGTAATTCCCGGTAACCTGACGCAGGGATTCCAGCGCGTTATCGAGGTTGTTACGTGCGGTCACTTCGTTGGCCAGGACGCTATCGTATTGTGAACGGGCGTTCTGAACGTCAGTGATTGCCACCAGACCCACATTGAAACGCTGGGTGGTTTGATCTAACTGGCGGTAAATCGCCTGTTTCTGCGCTTCGGTGTAGGAGAGCGAGTCAATTGCGCTCAGCACGTTGAAGTATGCGGTGGCGGTGTTCAGGATCAGCGTCTGCTGATCGGTCTGATACGTCACGTCCTGGATGCCCGCGCTCTTTTCCTGCAGGGTCAGGGCACGCCATTTGGACATATCAAACAGCGTCTGTGTTAATTGCAGTGAGGCGCTGGTAGCATTGGAGTTAACGCCATTGGCGTCGCGGAAGCCGTTGCTGTAGGTATAATCTGCACCTAAACCTAACTGTGGCAGCAATGGGCTACGCGCTTCGTTAATCTTTTCAAACGCAGCATCACGATCGGCCGCTGATTTACGTAAATCAGGGTTGCCCAGACGTGCCTGCTGGTAGACCTGTAACAGGTTTTCCGCCTGGCTCATTGCACTGAAGCCCGTCAGGCTCAGGCCGATAAGGATGGGGAGCAATTTCTTCATTTGCATTCCTTGTTGTGAAGCAGTATTAGCGCTGATCTAATTAAAAAATAATTGCCGATTCTAACAGAATCTTCCATACCAAAAGGTTGGCGTTACGTGCCATCTGGCGGTAATTTGCACCAATCTACCATATAGCCTTACAAACGGCAGCCAAACAGCCTTGAAATTCATAATTTCATCACCATTGCTACCAGGACTCGACTCATGCAAAAACCAGAAAACTTGCCCGTGACATTCGCGAAAAACGATGTAGAAATTATTGCACGAGAAACGCTTTATAGCGGTTTTTTTTCAATGGAACTTTACCGTTTCAGGCATCGCCTGTTTAACGGCGAAATGAGCGGTGAAATCAGACGCGAAATTTTTGAGCGCGGGCATGCGGCAGTCTTGCTACCCTTTGACCCAGTGCGTGATGAAGTCGTGCTGGTGGAGCAGATCCGCATTGCCGCGTATGACGTCAGCGTCAGCCCCTGGCTGCTGGAGATGGTGGCCGGCATGATTGAAGAGGGCGAATCGGTCGAAGACGTTGCCCGCCGCGAGGCGCTGGAAGAGGCGGGGCTGGTGGTTGGCCGGACAAAACCGGTGCTGAGTTATCTGGCAAGCCCAGGCGGCACCAGCGAGCGCTTGTCCATTATGGTGGGCGAAGTGGACGCCACGACGGCGGAAGGGATCCACGGTCTGGCAGATGAAAACGAAGATATTCGGGTTCATGTGGTGAGTCGGGAGCAGGCTTATCAGTGGGTAGAAGAGGGGAAAATCGACAACGCAGCGTCTGTCATCGCTCTGCAATGGCTGCAACTGCATTATCTGACTTTACGAAACGAGTGGAAAAAATGAAGCGTTATACACCTGACTTCCCAGAAATGATGCGCCTGTGCGAAACCAATTTCGCACAATTGCGCCGCCTGCTGCCGAAAAACGACGCACCCGGCGAAACGGTGAGCTATCAGGTGAGCAACGCGCAGTATCGATTAACGATAACAGAATCAACGCGCTACACTACGCTTGTCGAAATTGAACAAACGGCGCCCAGCATTAGCTACTGGAGCCTGCCGTCGATGACGGTGCGCCTTTACCATGACGCGATGGTCGCTGAAGTGTGTTCAAGCCAGCAGATCTTTCGCTTCAAAGCGCGGTATGATTATCCGAATAAAAAGTTGCATCAACGCGACGAAAAGCATCAAATTAACCAGTTTTTAGCCGACTGGCTAAGATATTGTTTAGCACATGGAGCAATGGCGATTCCGGTTTGTTAGCGTCATAAACCTACCTAAGGACACCATTTGGAAAGCCTGTTGAACCTGACTGTTGCTGGTGGGGCACCAGTCAGGATATTACAAATCACCGATACCCACCTTTTTGCCGAAAAGCATGAAACTCTGCTTGGGGTGAATACCTGGGAGAGCTATCAGGCGGTACTTAGCGCCATTCACGCTGAAAATCGCCCATGCGATCTGATTGTCGCGACGGGCGATCTGGCGCAGGACCAATCCTCCGCGGCCTACCAGCATTTCGCTGAAGGCATCGCGAGTTTTAGCGTGCCTTGCGTCTGGCTACCGGGAAACCACGATTTCCAGCCTGCCATGTACAGCTCGCTGCAGGATGCGGGGATCTCTCCGGCAAAATGTGTTTTTGTGGGTGACCACTGGCAGATCCTGCTGCTGGACAGCCAGGTCTTTGGCGTCCCACACGGTGAGTTAAGCGACTTTCAACTCGACTGGCTTGAGACCAAACTGTCTGCCGAACCTGAACGTCATACGCTGCTGTTGCTGCATCATCATCCTTTGCCGGCAGGCTGTAGCTGGCTTGATCAACACAGCCTGCGCAACTCTGCCGCGCTGGACAGAGTGCTGGCGAAATTCCCGCGGGTGCAGAATCTCCTGTGCGGACATATTCATCAGGAACAGGATCTCGACTGGAATGGCCGCCGACTGCTGGCCACGCCCTCGACCTGCGTTCAGTTCAAGCCGCATTGCGCAAACTTTACCCTGGACACCATCGCACCGGGCTGGCGCTGGCTCGAACTGCATCCCGATGGCCTGCTCACCACGGAAGTCTGCCGTTTAACCGGCGCAAAATTCCGCCCGGACACCGCTTCAGAAGGCTATTGATGTCTACGCTCCTCTATCTGCACGGATTCAACAGTTCGCCGCGTTCCGCGAAAGCGACGCAGTTTCGCCAGTGGCTAAGCGAACATCACCCGCACGTTGAGATGATCGTCCCTCAACTGCCGCCTTACCCGGCGGAAGCCGCAGAAATGCTGGAATCGGTAGTGATGGAACACGGCGGCGAATCGTTCGGCGTGGTCGGTTCTTCGCTGGGCGGATATTACGCCACCTGGCTCTCGCAATGTTTTATGCTGCCTGCGGTGGTGGTTAACCCGGCGGTTCGGCCATTTGAGCTGCTGCGGGACTTTCTCGGGCAAAACGAGAACCCCTACACCGGCCAACAATATGTGCTAGAGTCACGCCATATTTACGATCTCAAAGTTATGCAGGTAGACCCGCTTGAAGCGCCCGATCTTATCTGGTTGCTGCAACAGACGGGTGATGAAGTGCTGGATTACCGCCAGGCAGTGGCGTATTACGCATCCTGCCGCCAGACTATAGAAGAAGGCGGAAACCATGCTTTCACGGGCTTTGAGAATCATTTCACCCAGATTGTCGATTTTCTTGGACTGCACAGCCACTGACAATCAATGCGAACTGCTAGTTTAAATCATGACGCAAACCTATAACGCTGATGCCATTGAGGTACTCACCGGGCTTGAGCCGGTTCGCCGCCGCCCTGGGATGTACACCGATACGACACGCCCAAACCATCTGGGCCAGGAAGTTATTGATAACAGTGTGGATGAAGCGCTGGCTGGCCATGCCAAACGCGTTGACGTCATCCTCCATGCCGATCAGTCGCTGGAAGTCATCGACGACGGACGCGGCATGCCGGTGGACATCCACCCGGAAGAGGGTGTGCCAGCCGTTGAGCTGATCCTCTGTCGTCTTCATGCGGGCGGTAAGTTCTCCAACAAAAACTACCAGTTCTCGGGTGGTTTGCACGGCGTGGGGATCTCCGTGGTTAACGCCCTGTCCAGACGCGTGGAAGTCAACGTCCGCCGCGACGGCCAGGTGTATAACATCGCCTTTGAAAACGGCGAGAAGGTGCAGGATCTGCAGGTCGTCGGCACGTGCGGCAAGCGCAATACCGGGACCAGCGTTCACTTCTGGCCTGACGAAAGCTTCTTCGACAGTCCTCGTTTCTCTGTTTCACGCCTGACGCACCTGCTGAAAGCCAAAGCGGTACTGTGCCCTGGCGTGGAAATTACCTTTAAAGATAACGTCAACAACACCGAACAGACCTGGCGCTATGAAGACGGTCTAAACGACTATCTGTGCGAAGCCGTTAACGGCCTGCCAACCCTGCCGGAAAAACCGTTTGTCGGTAATTTCACCGGTGATACGGAAGCGGTGGACTGGGCGCTGTTGTGGCTGCCAGAAGGCGGCGAGCTGCTGACCGAAAGCTACGTCAACCTGATCCCGACTATGCTTGGCGGTACGCACGTCAACGGTCTGCGTCAGGGGCTGCTGGATGCAATGCGCGAGTTCTGCGAATACCGCAACATTCTGCCCCGCGGCGTGAAGCTGTCGGCGGAAGATATCTGGGATCGCTGCGCCTACGTCCTGTCGGTGAAGATGCAGGATCCGCAGTTCGCCGGTCAGACCAAAGAACGTTTGTCCTCACGTCAGTGTGCGGCGTTCGTCTCCGGCGTGGTCAAAGATGCTTTCACCCTGTGGCTGAACCAGAACGTGCAGGCCGCCGAGATGCTGGCAGAAATGGCCATTTCCAGCGCCCAGCGACGCCTGCGTGCTGCCAAGAAGGTGGTACGTAAAAAACTGACCAGTGGCCCGGCGCTTCCGGGCAAGCTGGCGGACTGTACCGCGCAGGATCTGAACCGCACCGAGCTGTTCCTCGTGGAAGGGGACTCGGCAGGGGGCTCTGCCAAGCAGGCGCGCGATCGTGAATATCAGGCGATCATGCCGCTCAAGGGTAAGATCCTGAACACCTGGGAAGTGTCGTCGGATGAAGTGCTGGCCTCGCAGGAAGTGCATGATATCTCCGTTGCGATCGGCATCGATCCGGACAGCGACGATCTGAGCCAGCTGCGCTACGGTAAGATCTGTATCCTCGCGGATGCGGACTCCGATGGTCTGCACATCGCTACGCTTCTGTGCGCGCTGTTTGTGAAGCACTTCAGGACGCTGGTGAAAAACGGTCACGTCCACGTGGCGCTGCCGCCGCTCTACCGTATCGACCTCGGCAAAGAAGTTTACTACGCGCTGACGGAAGAGGAAAAAGCGGGCGTACTGGAACAGCTCAAGCGTAAGAAGGGCAAACCGAACGTGCAGCGCTTTAAAGGGCTGGGCGAGATGAACCCGATGCAGTTGCGCGAAACCACGCTGGATCCAAACACCCGCCGCCTGGTGCAATTGACCATCAGCGACGAAGACGAACAGCAAACCAACGCCATGATGGATATGCTGCTTGCCAAGAAGCGTTCGGAAGACCGACGCAACTGGCTGCAGGAAAAAGGCGATATGGCGGATATTGAGGCCTGATGCCCTCTCTTTACTCCTCTCCCGTTGGGAGAGGGGATGAAACGAAGGCCCGGTAGGCGCTAGCGCCACCGGGCTTTTTTACATCAAAATTCCATCTTCACCGTAAACTGCACTTCACGCGGATCGCCTGGCTGGTTGCCGAGGTTATTGGTCGCAATCGACGAGGTGTAGTAGGTCTTATCAAACAGGTTCTTCACGTTGACCTGCAGCGTCACCGGATACTGTAGCTTCATTTTATAGGCCGCAAAGGCATCAGCAACAACGTACCCTGGCAAATAATAATCCGCACCGTTGGTCGCGGAGCGACGGCTCACGCCGTGTCCACCGCCGCCGATTGTCAGGGTATTCCCGCCGATGACGTTGTGAATATCGTACGTCAGGAACAGCGAACCGGTATGGCGCGGCACGTTTGGCAGTGGTTTGCCGGCGTAATCCGGGTCTTCCAGCACTTTCGCATCGGTGTAGCCATAGCTGGCAATAATATTGGTGTTCTCGGTCAGAGAGCCAGCCAGATCCACTTCCACGCCCTGCGAGCGCACGCGGCCAGCGGTTTTAGCAATGTTTTCACCCGCCACGCTTTCGGTGTACAGCACGTTGCGCTTGTGGATATCAAACAACGCGATGTTGGCGGTAATGCCGTTGAACAGGTCAAATTTAGCGCCGACTTCGTAGGCATTGGACGTTTCTGGCGGCAGGTCGCCAATGTAGCTCGCGATGGACGATTGCGGCATAAACGTCTGGGCGTAGTTAGCAAACAGCGAGACGGATGGCGTGAGCTTGTAGACCAGCCCCAGCTTTGGCGTCCACTGCTCGTCGCGGCTGTCGGTATTGACGTTGAACGGCCGGCCCTTGCCCGCGTACTGGGTGTAATACTGATAACGCAGCCCCGCGACGGCAATCCATTTATCCGTCAGGTACAGGGCGTCCTGAGCATAAGCGGAGTAACTCTCCTGTTTGAGCGTCTGATCGCTGTCCGCGGCGGAAACGGTCGTACACTTGCTCAGATTGCCGTAAGACGGATGGTAAATATTGAAATCTTTTACATTCTTACAGCGAATCATATCCGTGCGCAGCAGGTCGTAATTCTCATACGACACGCCGGTCAGGATCTCATTGTAAAAGCCCGCGATATCCACGTTCCCCTGCAGGTCTGCACGGGTGGAATGCATGCGCTGCGTTGATCCTTGCGTCGCATCGACACGACGGGTCAGGTTGCCGGTTTTCGCGTCATAGGCCATCACCCGCGCCTGGTTATCGCTGTATTTATCCTGGCTGTAGCTGTAATCGAACTTCGCCGTCCACTGGCTGTTAAGGCGGTATTCCGCGTTGAGCTGCGCCAGATCGGACTGGCCATCGGTAATGTTGAACGGCTCGTCAAACCGGGTTTTACGGTCAACATTCACCGGCTGTTTGGTCGTGAGATCGAAGATCGTACCGCGATCGAACGGCGTCTTATAATCACGATGTGAATAGAGCACGGTCACGGTGGCGTCATCACCAAACCAGGTCAGCGAGGGCGCGATAAAGGTGCTGCGCGCCTTGCCGAAACTTCGCCAGTAATCTTCGTCCTGGTACTCGCCCGTCAGGCGGTAAGCCAGGCGCGTTCCTTCAATGGGACCCGTGACATCGAGCTGGCCGGTACCGCCGCCAAAACTTGAGGAGGTGCCCGAGATCGAACCGCCAAACTGTTTTTCCGGACGTCGGGTGACCACATTGATAAGCCCTCCCGGATCGAGGATGCCGTACAGCGTTGAGGCCGGTCCCTTGAGGACTTCCACACGCTCGGTGGCCGCGTTAAAGCTGCGCGGCAGAACGGTGCGCAGGCCGTTGGTCATGATTGAACCGTCGCGGTTCGCGCCAAATCCACGGCGTACAAACGCATCCTGCGTGCCGCCCAGCGTGTTGGTCTGCACCACGTTACTGACGTTATAGAGGGCTTCATCCAGCGTGGTAGCGTGCTGATCTTCCAGCACTTTATCGCTGACAGTATTTACCACCTGCGGGATATCCAGCATCGGCATATTGGTCAGCGTGGCGGTGGAGGTGTTCAGCGGCTGATAGCCGTTGGTGGCATCGGCCACGGCATTAGGATCGGCGGTGACGGTAAGCGTTTCGCCGTCCTGAGCCGCGGTGTTGTCTGCTGCCTGCACCAGCGGCGCCATAAACAGCAGTGAAAAGAGCGCGCGCCCTTTTACCCCAGAGAGTGAAGGAGTGAACGTAGCCATTACATCTGTTTTCCCGAAATATCCCGCGAATGAAGCTTCACGGAAGAATGTGTGAGTCATTGCCCTTTACGGTCTGCTCGTTAGCCATCGCTGGCATCGAACATGTAATTGAGAATCATTCAATCATGCGCTGATGTAGTAGTAAATGGAAAAAAGCAAAAATCGACTACAGCAGTACGCCCCCTCTGATACTTAGCGTGGTAAGCAATTAACTTGTTGAAAATAAATTAATTAATTCGTTTAGCGGTTTTCCCGTTCCTGCACGATAACCCTGGGGTTTTAAGGGTGTTTCTTCTCTTGACTACTACATGGCGCAGCGGCATTCTCTCAAAAGAGAATGAGTTTTATTTTTATTTGTTAGTTTTTTATTAAGTTGGCGTTCACGTGGCTCACAACACGAATAAGTCAGGGCTGGTTCTTGAGAACCTCTCTGCTGGCTATCAGAAAAAAATCATCGTCGATGAGATCTCGCTTGCGATCCCCCCACAGAAAATAACCGTTCTGGTGGGCGCGAAAGGCTGTGGAAAATCCACGCTACTGAGCACGATCGCACGTTTGCTGCAACCGCTCGGGGGAGCTGCGCTGCTGGATGGCAAAGCCATTCATCAACAGCCAACCAAAGCGGTCGCCCGTCAGCTGGGCATTCTGCCGCAGTCACCGCTGTTGCCGGAAGGGTTAACCGTGTTTGAGCTGGTTTCGCGCGGGCGTTTCCCCTGGCAAAATTTTATGCGCCAGTGGAGTGACGAAGACGAGCAGGCCGTGGAAGAGGCACTGCGCCTGACCGGTACGGCGGAGTTTGCCCATTTGCCGGTGGAAAGCCTTTCCGGCGGCCAGCGTCAGCGCTGCTGGATTGCGATGGCGCTGGCGCAGCAAACGCCCTATATCCTGCTCGACGAGCCGACAACGTTTCTTGACCTCCGCTATCAGGTGGAAATCCTTGAACTGCTGCATACGCTGACCCGCCAGCACGGGCGCACCGTCGTGGTGGTGCTGCACGATCTTAACTTCGCGGTGAACTACGGTGATTCCCTGGTCTTTTTACGCCAGGGGAAAGTAGAGGGTGTGCTTCACGAGGGCGATACCTGTACGCCGGAACTGATCAAAGCGGTGTTTGAGGTTGACGTACATATGTCAGTTAATCCGCTCACCGGCAAACCGTTCTTCATGCCGTTTCGCCAGGTCGCAGAAAAATCATGATACGAACGTCACTGGCTTTTCTGCTTTTTGCGCTGCTGCTGGTGATGGGCGCAATTGCACATCTGGGCACGGGCGCACGCGTTATTTCTCCCCTGACGGTCGTGCAGGCTTTTGTCGATTCCGACCCGCGCAATTTCGACCATAACATCATTATCAGGCTGCGCCTGTTACGCCTCCTTGCGGCCATGCTGACCGGCGCTGCACTTGGCGTGGCAGGCGTCTTGCTGCAGTCCGTTATCCGTAACCCGCTGGGTGAGCCACATATTCTGGGGCTGAATGCTGGCGCCGCGCTGGCCGTCGTGCTGACAAGTGCACTCGGGTTCACCCTGCCGTTTGGTCGCCCGTTGATTGCCGCCACCGGCGCCGCCGGGCTGTTTCTGCTGGTACTGATGCTCTCCTCTTCGGGACGCACCGGGTTGACGCCGATGAAAGTCACCTTGTGCGGGGTGGCGATGTCGGCGTTCGCCTCCTCGATTACCGCCACGGTCCTGATCCTCGATGAGCAGACGCTTCTCGCCTTACGCACCTGGCTGGCGGGGGATTTGGCCGGGATAACAGAAGGGACGCTTCGCAGCGCTTCGTGGGCCGCTGGCGCGGGTTTCGCCCTTGCGCTCTGGCTGTCGCCATCACTCAATATGCTGGCACTGGGAGACCGGATGGCCCAGGGGCTTGGCGTATCGCTTCTCAGGACGCGCCTGTTCGCGCTGCTGGCAATCGCGCTGCTGTGCGGCGCGGCAGTCTCCGTTGCCGGGCCGATTGGTTTTATTGGCCTCGTGGTGCCGCAGCTGATACGGCGTCTGGTGACGGTGGATCTGCGCGTGATGGTGCCGCTTTCAGCCCTGTGTGGAGGGTTGGTTTTGCTGCTGGCGGATCTCGCCGCCCGCACGCTGTTTACCCCTAATGAACTGGCGACCGGCATTATGACCGCGCTGGTCGGTGCTCCCGTCTTTATCTTTATGGCCTCGAGGGCGTTCAAATGAGCCGGGCCGGACTGCGCGCGTTGCGTATTGGCACCTTTTCAACGCTGGTACGCCCGAGGGCGCTGGCCTGCCTTGCGCTGATTTCACTCACGGCCTTTATCCTGCTCGGGTTTGGCCTGACGCACGGCTCGCTGCCGATCCCGACGTCGGCCATCGGACGGGCGCTGCTGTATCCGCAAAGTCTGGAGGCGGATACACGCTACATCGTGATGGATATCCGTCTGCCGCGTCTGCTGATGGCGGTGTTATGCGGTGCCATGCTCGGCATGGCGGGGGCAGCGATGCAGTCTGTCACCCGTAATGGCCTTGCCGACCCGGGGCTTATCGGCGTGAAAGAGGGATGTAGCGCGGCGGTGCTGGTGCTGATTTTTCAGTTCCCGGCGCTCAGCCTGGCCTGGCGACCGCTGGCGGGAATGGCGGGGGGCATACTCACCGCGCTGCTGGTGGTGGCGCTGGCGCGCGATATTTCGCGGCCGCGATTTATCCTGACGGGGATCGGTGTTTCCTGGGCGTTTGCCGCGGCAGTGGGGGTCTTTATGACCACCGCCGACGTGCGTGACGTGCAAACGGCGATGCTGTGGCTGGCGGGAAGCCTGCATGCCGCAAACTGGACGCTGGTGGGCATTGCGGCAGCCTGGACGCTGCCGGCATTTGCGCTATTGCTGTTGACCGCGCGCGCCGCAGACGTGGCCCTGATGGGCAACCCCACCGCAACGGGGCTTGGCGTACACACCTCACGGCTGGCGCTGCTGCGCGTGCTTGCCCCGGTGGTGCTGACCGCGGCCTGCGTCTCCTGCGTGGGCAGTATCGGTTTTGTGGGACTGATTGCGCCACATATGGCACGCCTGCTGCTGCGCGGCGGACAAACCGCGCTGCTGGCGGGAAGTGCCGTGCTGGGTGCGCTGCTGGTTCTGCTGGCAGATAACGTCGGACGTCTGGCTTTCCTGCCGCTGCAGCTGCCGGCAGGCGTAGTCATTTCATTGATTGGCGGACCGTTTTTCCTGCTGCTGCTCTGGCAGCGACGGGACAGATTTTAGGAGATGGTGATGCGTATACTTTTTTCGATGTTGTTGCTGGTGGGGTTTACCGTGAGTGCGTCGGAGCCGACGCAGACGTTTACCGACGATCTGAACCGCAAGGTGACTGTGCCCCTTCACCCAAAGCGGATTGTCTCGCTGCACGATCTGGATATCACCATTCCGCTGATTGAGCTCGGCGTGCCGCCAGTGGCAAGCCACGGGCGCACGCGGCCGGACGGTAGCCATTTTCTGCGCGCCAGCGGCATGCTGACGGGCGTTGATTTTGATAATGCCGACATCAAATTTATCGGCTCCGCGGATATCGACATCGAGGCCATCGCTGCTGCAAAGCCGGATTTAATCATCACCGAACCGACCCGTAACACGCCGGTTGAACAGCTGGAGAAAATTGCCCCGACGGTGAGTATCGATCATCTCGATGGCGGCGCGCCGGAGATCTACCGCAAGCTGGCACAGCTCACGGGCACCGAAGCCCGGCTGAAGATCCTTGAACGTCGCTATCAGGAGCAGATTAACGCCCTGAAAGCGACCATCGACACCCGCAACATCACCGTGTCGGTGATACAGGCCAACCAGGGCAAAATCAACGCCATGCACAGCTACCACTCGCTGGGGCGCGTGCTGCGCGACGCAGGATTCACATTCCCGCCGCTGATTGAGTCCATCCCTGACGGCGGTCGAATTGACGTCAGCGCCGAGCGTCTGCCCGAGCTGGATGCAGATTTTGTCTTTGCCACCTGGCGCGGGGATACCGGCGGCAAACCGCAGGATGAGCTGGCAGCGATGGATGCTGTGATGCCTGGCTGGTGTCAGTTCCTCAATGCCTGTCGCACCGGCCACTACATACTGATCTCCCGTGAAGAGGCCATCTCGAACTCCTTTGCCTCCTTAGGACTGATGGCCGCCCAGGTGCAGTCGCAGATTGTCGGTCGACCGCTGCCGGAGGCGTCACAGTGATCAGAAAAGACAAAGCCCGGGTTGATGTCTATGGCGACCGCTTTCGCTCGCGGGGGCACCAGCTCACGCCGCGCCTGCTGCAGGTTGCGCGTTACATCAATGAAAACCGCGAAGCGGTGATGGAGCAGACGGCGATGGAGATTGCCGCGTTGCTGAAAACCTCGGACGCTACGGTGGTACGCGCCATTCAGGCTCTTGGCTTTGCCGGGCTGCGTGACCTGAAGCAGACTCTGGAGCAGTGGTTTGGGCCGGTGGTCTCCTCCAGCGAAAAAATGTCCACCACGGTGAATACGCTCACCAGCGACGTGAACGCGAGCATCGATTTTGTGCTGGAAGGGCATCAGCATACCTGTGACGTACTATCCGAGCCGCACAACCGCTACGCAATGGCGCAGGCGGTATCGTTGCTGGCGCAGGCACGTCAGGTCGCGATCTTTGGGATTGGGGCTTCCGGCATTCTGGCCGAGTACACTTCCCGGCTGTTCAGCCGTATCGGCCTGCCCGCTATTGCGCTCAACCGCACCGGCATTGGCCTGGCAGAGCAACTGATAGCCTTACAGCGCGGCGACGTGCTGGTGATGATGGCGCAAAAATCGGCCCACCGGGAAGGACAAACCACGCTGCGTGAAGCGAAACGGCTGGGTATTCCCACGATATTGCTGACCAATGCTACGGACTCGCGCTTTAGCAAAGAGACCAGCGTGGTGATCCACGTTCCGCGCGGCGGTGAAAAGGGCAAAATTCCGCTCCACGGCACGGTGCTGCTGTGTCTGGAGATGATTATTTTATCTGTAGCGTCAACGGAGCCCCAGCGCACCATCAGGTCGATGAAGCGCATTAACGAATTTCACCGCGGGTTAAAACCGGGCAAGAAGAGCGGGTGAGGGGATCACGCCGCGCCATGATTTTTCCGGTACTGCAGCGGCGTCTCGCCAATCCCTTTTTTAAAGGCGCTGATAAACCACGTCACATCGGAAAATCCCACCCGTGCGGCAATCTCACGCACGCTGGCATCGCTGTGCAGTAAGTACTCGCAGGCTTTTCGCAGCCGTAGCGTATTCAGATAGTCGTGGATCTTCTCGCCTGTTTCCGCATGGAATTTTCGCGATACATAGCTGCGTGATTTCCCCAGCTCAGCCGCCAGCGCATCCAGGCGAAATTTCTCCCGATAGTGCTCATCCAGCCAGAACATCACCTGGCTTGCCACCCCTTGACTGCTCCCCGGGGCACCGTCGTTATCATCCGGCAGCATGGCAAACAGGCTAATCAACAGCCCGGCAATGTTTTCGCTGTTCAGCGGCGGCTGATAACAGCCAAGAAGATAATCGATATGCTTCTGGCAATGCGCCAGGTCAGCGACCCAGGCCTCGCCGCCACGACGAGACAGCTTCTGCAGACGCTGCTGAGCCTGCGGAAAATCACGCAGGGTTTTCAGTACGGCATGCTGGTCGAGATGAATAATGGTGCGCCTGTAAAGGGCTTCTGCCTTCTCGTCCACCATCACCTTATGCAGGGTAAACGGTGGGAAGAAAAACAGCCGCCCGGGGCGCATGGTGTAATGACGGTTATCGACAATCGCCACGCCAAAGCCTTCTTCCACATAGAGAATTTCCAGACACTGATGCCAGTGGTGATAGCGCACCGTATTGGCGAACAGGCGGCTAAACGACACCACGGTGTCATTTAAGGTAATCAGCTCCAGATGATCGGATGTTGGCGTGTCGCGCATAGTGCAATAAAACTCAACTTTTTCCCGTCAGAATCTCTTTATAAACCACCTTTTTAAATTTTCTTAACTGCGGGTTTATTCATCGCTCTTAGCTGTGACATGGCTAACATTTCTGCCCCGTGTGGATTCACTATGCTTTGCCGCAGTTGATTACGAGGGTGAGCGTATGTGGGCGGCAAATAAAGAAAAATCAAATCCGTTGTCTTCACGCCAGGATATCGTGGCGTCATTGAATACCCTGTTGAGTGCGCTGGATAAGGCGTTTGCGCCGGGCAGTTCACGATTTTCGCTGGGTGAAACCTGTGCGCATTACAGCACGGATATCGCGCAGATGGAGGGACTCTCACGTGCGTTATGGGGGCTGTTTCCGCTGCTGGCATCCGGCGATGCCAGCCCCTTTTGCGAAAAATACCTTACCGCGATCAAACTTGGCACCGATCCGCACAGTGACGGTTACTGGGGCGAAACCGGCCCCTACGATCAGCGTCTGGTCGAAATGGCGGCCTACGGTCTGGGGCTTGCCCTGCTGGGGGATAAACTCACCGCGCACTTTACCAGGCGCGAGGTCATGAACCTGCACGCATGGCTCAACCAGATCGCCCATGCGCAAATGCCGGACAGCAACTGGAACTACTTTGCCATTATGGTGCAGCTCGGTTTTAAGCGCGCCGGGCTGCCGTATGACCAGACGGCGATTGACCGACGGTTTGCGATGATGGAGGCCTATTATCTGGGCGATGGCTGGTATTCCGACGGGCCGGGGCGGCCGAAAGACTATTACATCTCGATGGCATTCCATTTCTACGGCCTGATTTACGCCACCCTGAGCGGTGACGAGGAGAGGGCGCAGGTGCTGCGAGCGCGTTCGCGTCTGTTCGCCGAAGACTTTATCTACTGGTCAGCCGCCGACGGTGCCTCGGTACCGTTTGGTCGCAGCCTGACCTATCGCTTTGCAATGGTCGCCTTCTGGAGTGCGGTCGCCTTTTCCGGTCTGGAGGTGTTCACGCCGGGGATTGTGAAGGGCATCGTGCTGCGCCATCTGCGCTGGTGGCAGCAACAGCCCATCACCGATCGGGACGGCATTCTGACCCTCGGTTTTGCTTATCCGAACCTGGCGATGTGTGAGGACTATAACGCCCCCGGCTCGCCATACTGGGCGCTGAAAACCTACCTGATTCTGGCGATGCCGGAGGACCATCCGTTCTGGCAGGCTGAAGAGCAGCCGCTGCCCGCGCTTGCGGAAAAACGCGTCATCCCGCATGCACAGCAGATCCTGATGCATGCCGGTCAGTCGCAGCACGTCACCCTGCTTACCGCCGGGCAGCTTGAGCTGAATAACTACGTGAATACGGAAGCCAAATACACCAAATTTGCCTACTCCAGCCGCTTTGGTTTCACGATTGAGCGCGGAAGGTTTGGCCTGAAACATGCCGCCTGCGACTCCATGCTGCTGCTGGCAGACGGGGATAACTATTTCCGCGGTCGCCGCGAATGTGAAGCGGTGCGGGTCACTGAAGATTATCTCTACTCACGCTGGTCTCCGTGGCATGACGTCCATATCGAGACCTGGCAAGTGCCGTTTGGTGAGTGGCACCTGCGACTGCACCGTATCAACAGCGCCCGTCGACTGAATACGGCGGAGGGCGGTTTTGCGGTGATGAACACCGAACCGCAGATCCGTGAGAACGGATGCTGGCTTGTCGCCGGTAACGGCACCAGCGTGCTGGTCGATCTCTCTCCGGTGGTTAACCGTGAACCGGACAGCATCGTCACACCGCCGAACAGCAGCATTATGTTCCCGGAATGCGCTGCCATTCCGCTGTTGAAAACCACGCTTGCGCAGGGGGAGAGCTGGCTCTGTTGTGCCGCCGTCGCCGGCGAAAGCCAGCCGGTTATGGCAGTCCCACAACTGAATATTAGCGAGAACCGGGTTGTTATCCGCGAGCCCGGCAGTGAGCGACAGCTGTCGTTCTCATTATAAAAACTCTGACCCTACACGTCGGCGAGGATGATATGAAAAAGACCGCTACAACAAACAGAACTGAATATTACAAAATCAGCAGTTTTATATTTCTCTATTTCTTTACCTGGTCTGCCAGTATTGGCCTGCTGGCTATCTGGTTAGGCCAGAAAGCGAACCTCAGTGGTTCGGTGATTGGTACCGTATTTGCGGTGAACGGTATTTTCTCCGTCATTCTGAAGCCCATTTATGGCTATATTCTCGATAAGATCGGCATGAGTAAATACCTGCTCTATTTTGTGGTGGCAATGTCTGCCCTGATGGCGCCGTTCTTTATTTATGTCTATCAGCCGCTGTTAATGTCCAACACGCTGCTGGGGATTATTATTGGCGCACTCTATTTAAGCTTTGCCTGGTATGCGGGCGTGGCGGCGTGCGAATCCTATTCTGACCGTTTTAGCCGTTTAAATGGCATGGAATTTGGCCAGATCCGGATGTGGGGCTCCCTTGGCTGGGCAGTGGCGTCCTCCTTCTCCGGCCTGCTGTTTAATCTCTCACCAGCGTATAACTTTATTATGGGCAGCGTGGCATCGGTGGTGATGCTGATTGTCCTGTTGAGCCTGAAAGTGAACACTAACTCCGCACATGCCGGCGAAGTGCTGACGAAAGAGAAAATTGCCCCGTCAGACGTTTACGCGCTGCTGCGTAACCGTAAATTCTGGGCCTTCTGTCTGTACGTGGCCGGTGTGGCGTGGATGATGTTTATCGCCGAGCAGCAGTTTTCGCGCTATTTCGTGACCTTCTTTGATGATATTCACCAGGGCAATGCGGTGTTTGGTTATCTGGGGACCGTGCAGTCGGGAATGGAGTTTGTCATGTATATGGTGATCCCGCTGCTGGTGAACGCTATTGGTGCCAAACGAGGGCTGTTAATTGTCGGGCTGGTGGTCGGTGCGCGTCTGATTATTTCTGGTCTGTGTGATTCACATCTGTTAATTTCCATTCTTAAGCCGCTGTACGGTCTGGAAATTTGTCTGCTGCTGGTCTCCGTCTTTAAATATATTGCCGAACATTTCGATAAGCGTGTTAACGCCACTATGTATTTGCTGGGATATCAGGCGATGCTGTACGTCGGCAATGTCGTGGTCTCATCGCCTGCTGGCTATATGTATGACCGCATCGGTTTCGAGAACACCTATATCATCATGGGCGCCACGGCGCTGATCTTCACGTTTATTTCTGCCTTTACGTTATCTGCCTGCCAGAGTAAATGGCGCGGCCCCCGCGCGCTGAACGTAGCAGAACCCTCATCACGATAATTAAGCCGTCAAAGAAGGAACCGAAATATGTTAAGTCGTATCGCAGAGGAACGCCTGCCCGCTATCCCCGTGCCCGTTGATTCGCGCGTATTCCGCGATGAACTGAGTTCAGCGCGCGACCATGTCCTCGCGCTGATTAGCCGCCATTTAACGGCGTTTGGTGAGCAGTTCCCGGCGGAAACCTGCCAGCAGGGTTTTTATCCGCTGACCGACAACGTGGAGTGGACCACCAGCTTCTGGACCGGGCAGCTGTGGCTGGCGTGGGAGATGAGCGGCGAAGCGAAATTCCGCGCGATGGCGGAAAAACATGTGCGCTCGTTTGGCCTGCGTATCGCCGGGCGCCACGACACTAACACCCACGATCTGGGATTTTTGTATACGCTCTCCTGCGTGGCGGCCTGGCGACTGACCGGTAACCGTGAGGCGCGTGGCTTCTCGCTGCTGGCGGCGGAGGCGCTGCTGGAGCGCTTCCACGAGAAGGCAAAGATTATTCAGGCGTGGGGCGATCTGGCTGACCCGGAACAGGCCGGGCGGATGATTATCGACTGCAATATGAACCTGCCGCTGCTCTACTGGGCGAGCGAACAGACGGGCGATCCGCGCTTTGCCGATGCCGCCAAAGCACACGTGATGCAGGCAGCGAGGTACCTTATCCGTGAAGATGCCTCAACGTTCCACACCTACTATATGGATGTGCACACCGGCGCGCCGCGCTACGGCAATACTCAGCAAGGCTATGCCGATGACTCCTGCTGGTCGCGCGGGCAGGCGTGGGGAATTTACGGCTTCCTGTTGAGCTACATCTATACCGGTGATGCGACGATGATTGCCCTGTCGAAACGGCTGGCGAACTACTTCCTCAACCGTCTGCCGGAAGATTACGTCTGCCACTGGGACCTGGCGCTGGTCGGCACGGATGCGCTACGCGACGCGTCCTCGGCGGCGATTGCGGTATGTGGCCTGCTGGAGCTGGTGAAGCATCTGCCGGTGACCGACCCGGATCGCGAGCGGTATTCTGAATGGGCAAAAGGAATGATGTCGTCACTGACGAAACACTACCTGATGGGCAAAGATGAGAAGGGCACTGGGCTGCTGAAGCACTCCGTTTATCATCTGGCAAGCAATAAAGGCGTGGACGAGTGCGCGAGCTGGGGGGACTACTTCTACGTGGAGGCGTTGGTCAGGTTTACCCAAAGCTGGAAGTTGTACTGGTAATATGCCTCCCTGACCCTCTCCCGGAAGGGGGAGGGCAGGAATCAGGAACAGGGTAAACTTACACCCCTTGCTCCAGAATGCGGATATGCGTTTCCAGCACATCGCCCTTCACCGCGTCGCTCCACGCTTTCATGTGCGCGGTCTGCAGGTGGGCTTCAAGATGGGCCACGGTTTCCCACTGCTCAATCATAATGATCGAGTCTGGGGCAGTAGCCTGGAAGCTGGCGGTGGTGGTGGCGTCGACCATCGGCGCGTAACCGTGGCAGCCTTCTTCCTTCAGTACAGTGGGGATAATTTTCACGAACTCATCCAGCACCGCCTGGCGGTGATGTTGGCCTGGACGAGTACGGATTTCAGCAATAACAGTAAGCATGGTTAACTCCTTCTAATTCCAGGTTACCAGTTAAGCAAAAATTTCCGCGAGATGCTTGCGATATTCTGCGATATAGCGCGGGACGTCAGGCATTTTGATGACGTCGTTCACGATAAAGGTTGGCAGCGGCGTCATTCCGAGGAACTGGTTAGCTTTGTGGAACGGCAGATATGCGCCGTCAACGCCCACCCCTTCGAAGAACTGATCTTTCTCGGTGAACGCTTCCAGCGGTGCGTTCCAGGTCAGGGACAGCATATATTTTTTGCCCTGAATCAGGCCGCCAGAACCGTATTTTTTGGATGCGTCGGAGCGGGTGCGACCGTCGCTGGCGTACAGTGCGCCATGGCCTTCGGTGAAGACATCATCCATGTATTTTTTCACGGTCCAGGGGGCGCCCATCCACCAGCCAGGCATCTGCCAGATAATCACGTCAGCCCACAAGAAGTTCTGCACTTCCGCGTTGACATCGTAATCGCTGTCCGCGCGCACGATCTTAACATCATGCCCGGCGTCGCGCAGAAAACCGTCCGCGACCTCGGTCAGGGTGTCATTCAACTGGCCTTTAGAGTGCGCAAATTCTTTTGCACCGTTGATAATCAGAATGTTGCTCATGAGGTGTCCTCGAAGATGAAAGTATGGCGAGGATTCTACGCGCGCGAGCGATGCGGTTAAATGAGCAAAATGTGCAAAGTCTTTTGCATTAAACGCAATAATCCCTTACCAGCTGACCTTCACTTCGAAGCCGCCTTCTGCCGCATTGCCCAGCGCGACGCGCATACCATGCAGGGTGGCAATGCGCCTGACGATCGATAACCCCAGGCCGCTACCCGTTGCATCCTGTCCCGGTGGCCGATAAAAACGCTCACCAATACGCGCCAGCGCATCGGTGGAAACGCCGGGGCCGGTGTCACGCACGGTAAAACGCCGGGTGTCCAGCGTGACGTCCACCACGCTGCCATGCGGGCTATAACGCACGGCGTTGTCCAGCAGGTTACGCACCAGCAGGCTCAGCAGCAGCGGCTGGCCCTGACGTGTGATCTGTGGAGCATGAATGTTCAGGCGAATATCAATCCCGGCCTGCTGTGCCGGATGCCAGATATCCAGCACTGCCGACTGCAGGAGATCGGCCATCACGATCGGTTCGATATCGTCGAGGTTATCCAGCGAGTCCAGACGCGACAGCGTAAGGAGCTGATCCACCAGCCGGGATGCGCGATCGATACCCGCATGCAGCTGCGCCAGCGCTTTTTGCTGCGCCTGCGGATCGTCCTGATACAGTTGCGCCACGTCGGTTTGCACCTTCAGGGCCGCGAGAGGGCTGCGTAGCTCGTGCGCGGCATCTGAGGTAAAACGACGCTCGCGGGTCATCATCTCCTGGGTTCGCGTGAACAGATGGTTCAGCGAGTCGAGCAGCGGGCGCACCTCAGTGGGAACCCCCTGAGTCGGGAGCGCGTCGGTGGCATCCGGTGAGCGGGAGCGCAGGGTCTGCGCCAGTTTTTTTAACGGTTTCAGTTCCCGGCTCAGCAGAACGATCAGCAACAGCAGCATCAGGGGCAGCGCCACCAGCCACGGGGTCAACTGGGAGCTGACCACATCTACCGCCATCTCCTGGCGATACTCCCACTCCTGGCCGACCACCACGCGGTACTTCCCGTCGGGTGAGGTGAGCCATAAAAAACGCCACTCGTCGTTGTCGCCCTGTAGCCGTCCATTATCAAACCCGTCACGGCGATAGTGGTACGGAATGTCCCGCCCGTTTTCGCCGTCATTTAACATCATCTTGCCGTCGGTGGCGTAGATGGCGAAGGCCAGCGCGTCGTCATCCAGACGACCGTGCTTCGCTTTTTTGGGGATCTCACGCATCCGTTCGGGGGCCCGGATCTCATCCAGATCCATGGTCAACAGCCGTTTGGCAAATAGCATCTGCTGCGTATCGAACAGCTTATCCAGCGTGTGGGTGGTCTGCTGCCAGGCGACCAGGCTTGCGGCAAACCACGCCGTCAGCGACAGCACTAAAAAGAGGAGCGTCAGGCGCAGCTTCAGGCTCAGGCGTTGGGTCAGTTTCATGCGTCACCCAGGGTATAGCCGATACCGTGCACGGTGCGGATAAATTCGCTGCCCAGTTTACGACGAAGATGGTGAACGTGGACTTCAACGGCGTTGCTGGAGACGTCGTCGTCCCAGGTGTAGAGCTTTTCCTCGATCAGCTTGCGCGGCAGCACGCGGCCCGCGTTACGCATCAGCAGCTCCAGCAGGGCGAACTCTTTCGGCTTGAGCGTCAGCGTTTCGCCGTCCAGCGTGGCCACGAGACTAGTGGGATCGAGCGTGACCTTTCCGTGGTGCAACTCGCTGCGGGTCTGGCCGTGGCTTCGGCGCACCAGCGCCTCAAGGCGGGCAGCCACTTCGATCAGTGCAAAGGGCTTGCACAGGTAATCATCCGCCCCCAGACGCAGCCCTTCGACACGCTGGTTTAACGCATCCCGCGCCGTCAGAATCAATACCGGCTCGCGGCGTCCGCTTTCGCGCCAGGCGCGCAGAATATCCAGTCCGTCGATTTCCGGCAGCGTCAGATCCAGCACTACGGCATCATACGGTGCAGAATGAAGCGCGGTCTGGCCGGTTTTTCCGTCGGTGAACCAGTCCACGCTAAAGCCCATTTTGCTTAACCCCGCCTTGATGCCATCGCCGATCAACTTGTCGTCTTCAACCAGTAAAATGCGCATGTTCCCTCCTTGATAACGTCAGTAAACCCTCTGCATCAGCCTGCTGTACAGTAATAATAAATAAATTTTTCCCTTAAGAAGTTGTTAAGGTTTACCCTGTTAAATGGACTGCGAAACCACATTAAAGGGAGAGTTAATATGAAAAAATTCGCTGCGATTGCCGCCATCATGATGATGACCACTGCCCCTGTTTTTGCTGCACAGGGCGGATTTAACGGCCCCTCTGCCGCACAAACCCAGGCCCAGACGCAGGCGGGCGGTTTTGTCGATAATGACGCGAACCTCACCACCGCGGTGAAAGTGAAGGACATGAAGGACGACAGCTGGGTGAAGCTGCGCGGGAACATCACTCAGCGACTGTCTGATGACCGCTACACCTTCCGCGATGAGACCGGTACGGTTAACGTGGAGATTGACCACAAGCGCTGGAACGGCGTGACCGTAACCCCGCAGGATAAGGTGGAAATCCAGGGTAAAGTCGATAAAGAGTGGAACGATTTTGAAATCGACGTGAAGCAGGTTATCAAACTGAACAAATAACCCCGAAAGGGCCGCGGATGCGGCCCTTTTTCTTTGTGACTCAACACGCCAGATAAGGTAGTATCTGCGGCAATATTGCCTGAAACCTTTCGGTTTCTGAGTTGAGGAATCACACATAATGAGCGATATGGCAGAGCGCCTCGCGCTACATGAATTCACGGAAAACGCCTACCTGAACTACTCCATGTACGTCATCATGGACAGGGCGTTGCCGTTTATCGGGGATGGCCTGAAGCCCGTTCAGCGCCGCATCGTCTATGCGATGTCCGAGCTGGGGCTGAATGCGACCGCCAAGTTCAAAAAATCCGCCCGTACCGTCGGTGACGTACTGGGTAAATACCATCCGCACGGCGACAGCGCCTGTTATGAAGCGATGGTGCTGATGGCACAGCCGTTCTCTTACCGTTATCCGCTGGTGGATGGTCAGGGGAACTGGGGGGCGCCGGACGATCCGAAATCCTTCGCAGCGATGCGTTATACCGAATCCCGTCTCTCCCGCTATGCTGAAGTGCTGCTGGGCGAGCTGGGTCAGGGAACCGTGGACTGGGTGCCAAACTTCGACGGTACGATGCAGGAGCCGAAAATGCTGCCTGCGCGTCTGCCGAACATCCTGCTGAACGGCACTACCGGTATCGCGGTGGGTATGGCGACGGACATTCCGCCGCACAACCTGCGTGAAGTGGCGAAAGCCGCCATCACCCTGATTGAACAGCCGAAAACCACGCTGGACGATCTGCTGGATATCGTGCAGGGGCCGGACTACCCGACCGAGGCCGAAATCATCACCTCGCGCGCGGAAATCCGCAAAATCTACCAGAACGGCCGCGGCTCCGTGCGCATGCGTGCGGTGTGGACCAAAGAGGACGGCGCAGTGGTCATCACCGCGCTGCCGCACCAGGTCTCCGGCGCGAAAGTGCTGGAACAGATTGCCTCCCAGATGCGCAATAAAAAGCTGCCGATGGTGGATGACCTGCGCGACGAATCCGACCACGAGAACCCGACGCGTCTGGTGATCGTGCCGCGTTCCAACCGCGTGGACATGGAGCAGGTGATGAACCACCTGTTTGCCACCACCGATCTGGAAAAAAGCTACCGCATCAACCTGAACATGATCGGCCTCGACGGTCGTCCGGCAGTGAAAAACCTGCTGGAGATCCTGAGCGAATGGCTGACGTTCCGCCGCGATACCGTTCGCCGCCGTCTGAACTATCGACTGGAAAAAGTGCTTAAACGCCTGCACATCCTTGAAGGTTTGCTGGTGGCGTTCCTCAATATCGACGAAGTTATTGAGATTATCCGTTCCGAGGACGAGCCGAAGCCGGCGCTGATGTCGCGCTTTGGCATCAGTGAAACCCAGGCCGAAGCGATCCTTGAACTGAAACTGCGTCATCTCGCCAAACTCGAAGAGATGAAGATCCGCGGTGAGCAGAACGAACTGGAAAAAGAGCGCGATCAGCTGCAGGCGATCCTCGCGTCCGAACGCAAGATGAACAACCTGCTTAAGAAAGAGCTGCAGGCTGACGCCGATGCATTCGGTGACGACCGTCGTTCTCCGCTGCATGAGCGCGAAGAAGCGAAGGCGATGAATGAGCACGACATGCAGCCATCAGAGCCGGTCACCATTGTGCTGTCTCAGAGCGGCTGGGTGCGCAGTGCTAAAGGTCACGATATCGACGCGCCAGGGTTGAGCTACAAGGCGGGCGATAGCTTTAAAGCCGCCGTGAAAGGTAAGAGCAACCAGCCGGTCGCCTTTATCGACTCGACGGGGCGCAGCTACGCCATCGACCCGATCACGCTGCCTTCTGCCCGCGGACAGGGCGAACCGCTTACCGGTAAGCTGACGCTGCCGCCGGGTGCGACGGTTGACCATATGCTGATGGAAGCCGATGACCAGAAACTGCTGCTGGCGTCTGACGCGGGGTACGGCTTTATCTGTACCTTTAACGATCTTGTTTCCCGCAACCGTGCCGGTAAGGCGCTGATCAGCCTGCCTGACAACGCGCATGTGATGCCGCCGCTGGTGGTGGAAAACGACAGCGATATGCTGCTGGCGATCACTGCCGCCGGGCGTATGCTGATGTTCCCGGTCAGCGACCTGCCGGAATTGTCAAAAGGCAAGGGCAACAAGATCATCAGCATCCCGTCAGCGGAAGCGGCGAAAGGGGTAGATGGTCTGGCGCACCTCTTTATTCTGCCGCCGCAGAGCACGCTGACCATTCATGTCGGCAAACGTAAAATCAAGCTTCGTCCGGAAGAGTTGCAGAAAGTGGTGGGCGAGCGCGGTCGACGCGGCTCGCTGATGCGCGGCCTGCAGCGTATTGACCGCGTGGAGATTGACTCTCCTGCGCGCAGTACCGCGGGCGACAGCGAAGAGTAACGCCGTTATCTCCCCCTCTGTTCCGGAGGGGGAATTTCAATAAAATTTCCCGTAAAATCGTTGTTAATTCGTGCGTTGCGATTAACAATACGCGCTCGTAATAAAGTCCTTACCTGGCCACAGGTGAAGTATAATTGTCAGCTGTCAGGGCTTCAGAGGTCGCTATGCTATTCATTGTTCGTTTAATTCTTACCATTATTTACTGCATTCTGGTCTGTATTTTCGGCTCTATTTATTGCCTGTTCAGTCCGCGCAATCCGAAACATGTCGCCACCTTTGGCCATATGTTCGGCCGCCTTGCGCCGCTGTTTGGCCTGAAGGTTGAAAAACGCCTGCCGGAAGGGGCTGAGAACTTCGGTAACGCCATCTTTATCGCTAACCATCAGAACAACTACGATATGGTGACGGCCTCCAACATTGTTCTGCCACCGACCGTGACCGTGGGCAAAAAGAGCCTGCTGTGGATCCCTTTTTTCGGCCAGCTGTACTGGCTGACCGGTAACCTGCTGATTGACCGTAACAACCGCGCGAAAGCGCACAGCACTATTGCTGAAGTGGTTAATCACTTCAAAAAGCGCAGGATCTCAATCTGGATGTTCCCGGAAGGGACGCGCAGCCGTGGTCGTGGCCTGCTGCCGTTCAAAACCGGTGCGTTTCATGCTGCAATTGCGGCAGGTGTTCCAATTATTCCTGTGTGTGTTTCCAATACTTCTAATAAGATTAATCTTAACCGCCTGAATAACGGGCTGGTGATTGTCGAAATGCTGCCGCCGGTGGATACCAGTAAATACGGTAAAGATCAGGTTCGCGAGCTGGCAGCACACTGCCGTGAACTGATGGCTCAGCATATTGCGCTGCTCGACAAAGAAGTCGCAGAGAGAGAAGCCGCCGGTAAGAAGTAAGCCGGCGTTAAAAGGGAAAACGAATTCCCGCGTTGTTAGTCGTTTCAGATGGAGCTTATATGTCATTCAGTCGGCGTCAGTTTATTCAGGCTTCCGGGATCGCCCTTTGTGCGGGTGCGCTGCCGCTGACAGCCAACGCCGCCGGGCAGCAACAGCCGCTGCCCATTCCGCCGTTAATAGAATCCCGTCGCGGGCAGCCGCTTTTCCTGACGCTACAGCGCAGCCACTGGTCCTTTACCCAGGGCACGCGTGCGCCGGTGTGGGGCATTAACGGGCGTTACCTTGGGCCGACCATACGCGTGTGGAATGGCGATGACGTTAAGCTGATCTACAGTAACCGTACGACAGAAAATGTCGCCATGACCATCAGTGGTTTACAGGTGCCTGGCCCGCTGCTTGGCGGCGCGGCGCGCATGATGTCGCCTAACGCTGACTGGGCGCCCGTTCTGCCGATTCGTCAGAGCGCGGCGACGCTCTGGTATCATGCCAATACCCCTAACCGCACGGCCCAGCAGGTGTATAACGGCCTGGCCGGCATGTGGCTGGTGGAAGATGAAATCAGTAAATCCCTGCCAATCCCGAACCACTATGGCGTGGATGATTTTCCGGTCATTATTCAGGACAAACGGCTGGATAATTTCGGCACGCCGGAATACAGCGAGCCGGGCAGCGGTGGCTTCGTTGGCGATACGCTGCTGGTTAACGGCGCGCAAAGTCCGTATGTCGAAGTGTCGCGCGGGTGGGTACGTCTGCGTCTGCTGAACGCCTCTAACTCGCGCCGCTACCAGCTACAAATGAGCGATGGCCGCGCGCTACACGTCATCTCCGGCGACCAGGGCTTTTTACCGGCCCCGGTTTCCGTGAAGCAGCTGGCGCTGTCGCCAGGCGAACGCCGCGAAATCCTTATTGATATGACCAACGGTGATGAGGTGTCGATCACCTGTGGCGAAGCGGCCAGCATTGTGGACCGCATTCGCGGTTTCTTTGAGCCGTCGAGTATCCTGGTCTCCACCCTGGTGCTGACCCTGCGTCCTACCGGCCTGCTGCCGCTGGTGACCGACAGCCTGCCGATGCGCCTGCTACCGCAGGAGATCATGAGCGGTTCGCCGGTGCGCAGCCGCGATATCAGCCTGGGCGACGACCCGGGGATCAACGGCACGCTGTGGGACGTTAACCGTATCGATATTACCGCGCAGCAGGGTACCTGGGAGCGCTGGACGGTTCGCTCGGACATGCCGCAGTCGTTCCATATCGAAGGGGTGAGTTTCCTGATCCGCAACGTCAATGGCGCGATGCCGTTCCCTGAAGACAGGGGCTGGAAGGATACCGTCTGGGTGGATGGGCAGGTCGAACTGCTGGTCTACTACGGACAGCCTTCGTGGCCGCACTTCCCGTTCCTGTTCCACAGCCAGACGCTGGAGATGATGGACAGGGGATCCGTCGGCCAGATGCTGGTCAACCCGGCACCCTAAACCACGATACGATTCCCGGTTCGCCGGGAATGTTTATGCCCGCCAGAAAAAGCGTGAGCACAGGATCAGCACCGGATAAATTTCCAGACGCCCCATAATCATCGCCGCACACATCAACAGCTTGGCCTCGTCTTTTAACGTCCCGAAGGTTGATGCCGTTTCGCCGAACCCCAGCCCCATATTGTTAATGCAGGCCGCAACGGTGGCAAATGACGTGAACAGATCGTATCCCAGCAGGTTCAGCGCCCAGACGAAAAAGCCCGTTATCATCACGTAGAGAAAAAAGAAGCTCCACACCGAGCGCAGAACGCGTTCATTCACGACGCTTTTGCCGACCTTAATACTCAGCAGCGCGCGCGGATGCGCGAGTTGATTCATCTCCTGAATACACTGCTTAAACATGATGAGAAAACGCAGCGCTTTGATCCCGCCGCAGGTAGAGCCGACGCAGCCGCCAAAAAAGCTGGCGCTCAGCAGCAGGAAAATGGTGTGGGGAGGCCAGTGAGCGTAATCGGCCGTCGAAAGACCGTTGTCGGTCATCATGGAACTGGCCAGAAAGAAGGCATGTACCAGGCTGTCGGTACCGTTGTACATCCCCGCGTGCCACACCTGCCAGGCGGGGATGGCGATAATGACGGTGGCGGCACCGAGAAAGAATTTCACCTCCGGGCTGCGCCGAATCGGTTTCAGCGTGCGGCGCGCGATGACGACATACCAGAGGGTAAAGTTAAACGCGGAAAGCAGTGAAAAAGCCCCGGCGACAAGCTCAATCGCGTGGCTGTCGTAAAACCCGATGCTCTCACTTCGGGTTGAAAACCCACCCAATGAGACGGTGGAAAGCCCGTGACAGACGGCGTCAAAAAAGGGCATGCCCGCCAGCCAGTACGCCAGCGTGCAGACCAGTCCCAGCGCCAGATAGGTTACCCACAGCGTACGCGCGGTATCGGCGAGTCGGGGCGTCAGGCGCTCCTCCTTGAACGGCCCAGGCATTTCCGACTGATACAGCTTCATGCCACCGATACCGAGCAGCGGCAGGACCGCGACGGCCAGTACGATGACCCCTAATCCGCCAATGAAATTGAGCTGAGCGCGGTAATAAAGGTACGACTTCGGCAGGGCACTGACGTCCCCAATCACCGTCGCCCCGGTGGTGGTGATCCCTGAGACCCCTTCAAAGAGCGCATCGGAAAAGGAGAGTTGCAGACCGTCATCCATCCATAACGGCATGGCGCTAATCAATGAAAACAGCAGCCAGAACAGAACGATAATCACGAAACCGTCACGGGTGCGCAGCTGTATACCGGAATGACGTGTTGCCCGCCAGGTGAGTCCACCAAGAGTGAAAAAGGTCAAAAAGGTGGTTAAAAAAGCAAAGTAGGTTCGCTCTTTATTCAGCAGGGCGATAACCATCGGCGGCAGCATGGACAGGCTGTACAGAAGAACCAGAAAACCGCAGAGGTGAAGCACAACCCGCAGCTGGGACACATGTAACGAATCGTTGAACTTCACAAAGAAACTCCGTGCCAGAATGCATCCCGGTAACTGATTACCGCAAGATAGAGTGGATATTATGATCCAAAATTAACAGTGCGCTGTATTTTAACGGCTTCCAGGATTTTCTGTTTACTTCTTGCATCCTTTTCTTCAAATCCGGCGGACTAACAGCGTATAATCCCGCTCCTTTTGTCTATTTTTTCTTCGGAAGCACTATGAGCGCAATTTCCCTGATCCAGCCGGATCGTGACCTCTTCTCCTGGCCCCAGTACTGGGCGGCCTGCTTTGGACCGGCGCCGTTCCTGCCGATGTCCCGGGAAGAGATGGACCAACTGGGCTGGGACAGCTGCGATATCATTCTGGTGACGGGCGATGCCTATGTCGACCACCCGAGCTTTGGCATGGCTATCTGTGGCCGTATGCTTGAGGCGCAGGGCTTCCGTGTGGGGATCATCGCCCAGCCTGACTGGAACAGCAAAGACGACTTTATGCGTCTGGGGAAACCCAACCTGTTCTTCGGCGTGACCGCAGGCAACATGGACTCGATGATCAACCGCTATACCGCCGACCGTAAGCTGCGTCATGACGATGCCTACACGCCGGATAACGTCGCGGGTAAACGTCCTGACCGCGCGACGCTGGTCTACACCCAACGCTGCAAAGAAGCCTGGAAAGACGTGCCGGTTATCCTGGGCGGCATCGAGGCGAGTCTGCGCCGTACCGCGCACTACGACTACTGGTCAGACACCGTGCGCCGTTCGGTGCTGGTGGATTCCAAAGCCGATATGCTGATTTACGGTAACGGTGAACGTCCGCTGGTGGAAGTGGCGCACCGTCTCTCACAGGGTGAGCCGGTGAGCAGCATCCGCGACGTGCGCAACACCGCGATCATGGTGAAAGAGGCGCTGCCGGGCTGGAGCGGGGTGGATTCCCGTATCATAGATATGCCGGGTAAAATCGACCCGATCCCGCACCCGTACGGCGACGATCTGCCGTGTGCGGATAACAAACCGGTAGAGCCAAAGAAAGCTGAAACGAAAGCTATTGTTGTTCAGCCGCCGCGCCCGAAACCGTGGGAAAAAACCTACGTGCTGCTGCCTTCCTTTGAGAAGGTCAAAGCCGATAAAGTGCTCTACGCGCATGCGTCCCGTATTTTGCACCACGAAACCAACCCGGGCTGCGCGCGTGCGCTGATGCAAAAGCACGGCGAGCGCTTTATCTGGATCAACCCGCCGGCCATCCCGCTTTCCACCGAAGAGATGGACAGCGTCTTCGCGCTGCCGTACAAACGCGTGCCGCATCCGGCATACGGCGAGAGCCGAATCCCGGCGTATGAGATGATCCGTTTCTCAATAAACATCATGCGCGGCTGCTTCGGCGGCTGCTCCTTCTGCTCCATTACCGAGCACGAAGGGCGCATTATTCAGAGTCGCTCCGAAGATTCGATCATCAATGAGATCGAAGCCATTCGCGATACCGTGCCTGGCTTCACCGGGGTGATCTCCGATCTGGGCGGCCCGACTGCGAACATGTACATGCTGCGCTGTAAATCACCGCGCGCGGAACAGACCTGCCGTCGTCTGTCGTGCGTGTACCCGGATATCTGTCAGCACATGGATACCAACCATGAACCGACGATCAACCTTTATCGTCGTGCACGTGACCTGAAAGGGATCAAGAAGATCCTGATCGCCTCTGGGGTACGTTACGATATCGCCGTGGAAGATCCGCGCTACATCAAAGAGCTGGCGACGCATCACGTGGGTGGCTACCTGAAAATTGCCCCTGAGCATACCGAAGAAGGCCCGCTGTCCAAGATGATGAAGCCGGGTATGGGCAGCTACGATCGCTTTAAAGAGCTGTTTGACACCTACTCGAAGCAGGCGGGTAAAGAGCAGTATCTGATCCCATACTTCATCTCCGCGCACCCCGGCACGCGCGATGAGGACATGGTGAACCTGGCGCTGTGGCTGAAACAGCGTCGCTTCCGTCTGGATCAGGTGCAGAACTTCTATCCATCACCGCTCGCGAACTCAACGACCATGTATTACACCGGCAAGAACCCGCTGGGTAAAATTGGCTATAAGAGTGAAGATGTGGTGGTGCCGAAAGGGGATAAACAGCGCCGTCTGCATAAAGCACTGCTGCGCTACCACGATCCGGCTAACTGGCCGCTGATCCGTCAGGCGCTGGAAGATATGGGTAAAAAGCACCTGATCGGCTCGCGCCGCGACTGCCTGGTGCCTGCGCCTACGCTTGACGAGATGCGTGAAGCGCGCCGCCAGAACCGCCACACGCGCCCGGCATTGACCAAGCACACGCCGATTGTGCATCAGCGTTCAAACGGTAACGCCAGTGCGAAGAAACCCGTGAAACGTAAAGCGTAAAAAATAAAAACCCCGGCGAGCCGGGGTTTTTTTATTCACCCGCCAAACTGATCGGGATCCGGGCCTAAACGCTTGCCCTTGTCCAGCTTCGCAATTTCACTCAGTTCATCTTTATCCAGGCGGAAATCCCAGACGTCGAAGTTCTCAGCGATACGCGATGGCGTGACCGATTTCGGGATCACCACCAGGCCGTTGTCCAGATGCCAGCGAATAACGATTTGCGCCGGCGTCTTGCCGTATTTATCCGCGAGATCGCGAATAATTTTCTGGTCGAACACCCCTTCACCGCCCTGTGCCAGCGGGCTCCAGGACTCGGTCTGGATCTTGTGCGTGGCGTTCCAGGCGTGAAGCTGACGCTGCTGCATCAGCGGGTGCAGCTCAATCTGGTTGATAACCGGCGCGACACCCGTCTCGTCAATCAGGCGCTGCAGGTGGTGAACCTGGAAATTACACACGCCGATGCTTTTCACCAGCCCTGCCTGCTGCAGCTCAATCATCCCTTTCCAGGCGTCAACATAGTGATCGATAGCCGGGACTGGCCAGTGCATCAGATAGAGATCGACGAAATCGAGCTGGAGTTTGTCCAGACTCTCCTGCAGGGCTTCGCGGGGGCGTTTTTGATCGTCGTTCCACAGTTTGGTGGTGATGAAAAGGTCGTCGCGGGGCATGCCAGCGCTGGCCAGTGCCTTACCCACGCCGTCCTCATTTTTGTACGCGGCGGCGGTATCAATCGACCGATAGCCGACTTCCAGTGCTTTATGAATGGCGGAGACGACCTCGTCGTTACCGGCTTTCCATACACCTAGCCCCAGTTGGGGCATCACGTTGCCATCCTGCAGCTTGATTACGGTTTGGTTTGCCATTTTTCCTCCTTCAGGTGCTCATCGTCGGAGGGAACCCCCGACGATGTGATGTGCATTAAGTCTGGACGAAATGTCAAAAAACGAAAGTCGGGATGTCAAAAACGCTTAGCGTGCCGCTTCGTAGATACGACGGCTCACTTCCAGCGTAATGTCGCCGTGCTCGCCCAACTGGGTCATACCGTGTTCTTCAAGTTTCGCCAGCAGGGCAGGGATGGAGCTGCCATCCAGACCATAGCCGGACAGACGCGTTGGCACGCCCAGACCTTCAAAGAAGCTGCGGGTTGCTTCGATAGCCGCGTCGATACGCGCATCGTCAGAACCTTCGGTGATGTTCCACACGCGCTCAGCGTATTGCAGCAATTTAGCGCGTTTGGTATCACGTTTTTCGTTCCACAGTGCAGGCAGGACGACGGCCAGCGTTTGTGCGTGATCCAGACCGTGCATGGCCGTCAGTTCGTGGCCCAGCATATGGGTTGCCCAGTCCTGCGGCACGCCGGCACCGATCAGACCGTTCAGCGCCTGGGTTGCCGCCCACATCACGTTGGCGCGCACATCGTAGTTTTCCGGCTCTTTCAGCGCTGTCGGACCGTCTTCAATCAGCGTCAGCAGAATGCCTTCCGCGAAGCGATCCTGAATTTTGGCATCTACCGGGTAGGTAACGTACTGCTCAACGGTGTGCACAAACGCATCGACCACACCGTTCGCGACCTGACGTGCAGGCAGGGTGTAGGTGTAAACCGGATCGAGGATGGCGAATACAGGTTGAACGTGATCGTTCATAAAGGCCTGCTTATCACCCGTGGTTTTACGGGAGATAACGGCACCTTTGTTGGATTCAGAACCGGTCGCAGGCAGGGTCAGCACGGAACCCATTGGGATCGCGCTTTTGATATCGCTGCCGCGGGTTTCCAGAATGTGCCACGGGTCAATACCGTCCGCGTAGTGCGCCGCAGCGGCGATGAATTTGGTGCCGTCCAGAACGGAGCCGCCGCCGACTGCCAGCAGGAAGGTGACTTTTTCATCACGGGCGATCTTGACCGCGTTCATCAGTGTTTCATAAGACGGGTTAGGCTCGATACCGCCGAACTCACGCACGTCCAGACCTTCCAGCGCGCTGTAAACCTGATCCAGTACGCCGGTTTTTTTCACGCTGCCGCCACCGTAGGTGATCAGTACGCGGGCGTCAGCGGGGATCTGTGCGCGCAGGTCGGCGATAGCGCCTTTACCAAACAGAATGCGGGTTGGGGTGTGGAGATTAAAATTATTCATTGCTCGTTCCCTTATGTGGGTGAAAAACCGTGGTGGCGCTGAAGGCTACCTGATGCTGCACATTGTGGCCGTCCGGGGCTATCCTCTCAATGCACATTCCTGCCGATGTCTTGCCCATTTCTACAGAACGCTGGAGAAAACACGGTAAACTGCGCACACTGTTAACGTCGGAAACCGTAGCCGGAGTAACGTAAAATGAACCGTGAAGCGATCTGCCTTCAGCTTACTGCGCAGATTAAAATACTGATTGATAAAGAAAATGGCGTCGGTGAGATGTTGCCTGACATTCGTCTTCTGTATGGGACGCAGCCAGGGACACGCACACCGGTCATGTACCAGCCGGGCATCGTTTTTCTCTTTTCAGGCCATAAAATTGGCTATATCAATGAGCGCGTGTTCCGGTATGACACCAATGAATATCTGCTGCTCACAGTACCTTTACCCTTTGAATGTGAAACTTTCGCGACAGAAGCGGTACCGCTGGCGGGCATTCGTTTAAATGTTGATATCCTTCAGCTGCAGGAGCTGCTGATGGAGATTGGCGAGGACGCATTGTTCCGGCCGTCGATGCCCGCGAGCGGGATTAACTCCGCGACGTTATCCGAGGAGATCCTCTGCGCCATTGAGCGTCTGCTCGACGTTATGGAACGGCCGCTGGATGCACGCATCCTGGGCAAACAGATTATCCGCGAAATTCTTTACCATGTGCTGCTGGGGCCGGGCGGTGGGGCATTACTCGCGCTGGTCAGCCGCCAGACGCACTTCAGCCTGATTAGCCGCGTGCTCAAGCGTATCGAAAGCCAGTACACGGAAAACCTGAGCGTTGACCAGCTGGCGGCGGAAGCAAACATGAGCGTCTCGGCGTTTCATCATAATTTTAAGTCGGTGACCAGCACCTCGCCGCTGCAGTATCTCAAAACCTATCGGCTGCATAAGGCTCGTATGCTGATGATCCATGATGGCATGAAGGCCAGCGCGGCGGCGATGCGGGTGGGCTATGAAAGTGCGTCGCAGTTTAGCCGGGAGTTTAAGCGTTACTTCGGCGTCACGCCGGGGGAAGATGCGTCGCGCATCAGAATGATGCAGGGGACCTGAGGGGAGAGTCCAGCCGGGTAAGCGTAACGTCACCCGGCTTTTTTATATCACGCGCTGCAGTATTTCTTCTTAATCACGACCGCAATCGTCCCGAGCAGTCCCGCGACCAGCAGGAAAAGCGGGAGGATCATCAGGAAGGTCATTACCTGGTCTTCGTGGTGTTTCACAAAGGGGATCATATTCAGCGCGTAGCCAAGTGTGGTCACCACGCCTACCCACAGCAGGGCGCTCAACCAGTTGAAGAACTGGAAGCGGCGGTTTGACAGCCCGGAAATGCCTGCCATGGTCGGCAGCAGCGTGCGAACAAACGCCAGAAAACGCCCGGCCAGCAGCGCCAGCAGACCGTGGCGGTCAAACATGCAGGTCGCACGTTGATGATATTTATGCGGTAACTGCGCCAGCCAACCTTTCACGACGCGCGTATTGCCGAGCCAGCGGCCCTGCAGATAGCTCAGCCAGCAACCGAGGCTGGCAGCGGAGGTAAGTATGACCATCGTCGGCGTGAAGTCCATGACGCCTTTACCGATTAACGCCCCGGCCAGTAAAAGCAGGCTGTCACCGGGTAAAAATGAAGCTGGCAGTAATCCATTTTCCAGAAACAGGGTTGCGAACATCACGAAATAGACGATACCTACAACGTGAGGGTCCGCCAGCGCGGCAAAATCGTGTTGCCAGAGTGCCGCAATAATATCTTGAATAACAGCCATGGACTTTCCTGTGGAACAGCAGATGCAGATATAGCGCTATTGTACTCCCTAATTCGCCCGTGGGGTTTGATCGCGGGCGCAACTAATGCAGACTTTTCTGGTGGCAGTGTTCACAAAAGCGTCCAGGGAGTACATTTTCAGCATGCACTCTACACGATACGTTCAAACCCTGCCGCTAAATCCGCAATTAAATCGTCAACATCTTCTAAACCAATATGCAGTCGGATCAGCGTGCCGCTGAAATCCACTTCTCCACCGGGGCGCAGGGCCGCAATTTGCTCCGGCTGGTTAGGCAGGATCAGGGATTCAAACCCGCCCCAGGAGTAAGCCATGCTGAAAAGGGTAAAATGATCCAGGTAGTTCGCCAGTTCGTCGTTATTGAGCCGTTTTTTAAGAACAAATGAGAACAACCCGCTACTGCCCGTAAAGTCACGTTGCCAGAATTCATGGCCTTTGCTGCCCGGAAGCGCCGGATGATTAACGCGCTCGACCTGCGGCTGCCGGGCCAGCCATTCGGCCACCTTCAGACTGCTTTCATGGTGCTGACGCAGGCGCACTCCCAGCGTACGGATACCGCGGCTGGTCATGTAGGCCGTATCCGCATCCACCATCTGGCCCATCAGGTAGGCATTCTCCCGAAGTTGATCCCAGCAGCGCGCGTTGGATACGGCAGTACCGATCATGCCATCAGAGTGGCCAATCAGATATTTGGTCGCGGCCTGAATAGAGATATCAATGTCGAATTCCAGCGCCCTGAACAGCACGCCCGCCGCCCAGGTGTTGTCGATCATGATGATTGCCTCGGGGGCTTTGCTGCGCACTGCTTTCACAATAGCCGGGACGTCGTGCACTTCCATGGTGATAGAGCCTGGGGATTCCAGAAACACAATGCGCGTGTTCGGCTGGATAAGTTCAGCGATACCTTCGCCAATCAGCGGATCGAACCAGCCGGTGGTCACGCCGAGCTTGCTGAGGATTTTGGTGCAAAAATCCTGGCTTGGTTCATAAGCGGTATTGGTCATCAGGATATGGTCGCCCTGTTCCACAAACGCCAGAATGGTATTGGCAACTGCCGCCGCACCACAGGGGAACAGGGCGCAGCCCACGCCCCCTTCCAGTTCGCACATGGCTTCCTGAAGTGAAAAATGGGTTAGCGTGCCACGACGGCCATAGAACAGCCCGCCTTTGGCGCGGTTGCGCGTGGCGATTTTTTTATCCTCGACGGTATCAAATACCAGCGAGGAGGCGCGTTGAATCACGCTGTTGACCGATCCCTGAGTGTATTTTTTGCTGCGTCCTGCCTGTACCAGCGTGGTATCAAGATGCTTCTTTGTCATGTTCGCTAACCCTGTTTTTATACGTCTGGACGTCCAGACTACCACGATTGTAAAAATCTGCACCCGGGGGCTTATCGAATAAGCAGAAAATATTAGCAAAAATACGCATAAGAAATTTTTACTGCGTAAGCGCAAGGAAAGTGAACGAAAATTACGGCAGTATGTAAATACTAATGAGAACTACTATCAATTCGACGACGTTTTGATATTATTACGGTCAGATTTTGTGATTTGCGTCCTGGAGATACAGAGTGGGTAATAATTTGATGCAGACGGATCTCTCCGTCTGGGGCATGTATCATCATGCTGACATCGTGGTTAAGATTGTGATGATCGGCCTGGTTCTGGCGTCCGTGATCACCTGGGCTATCTTCTTCAGTAAGAGCGTCGAACTGCTGTCGCAGAAGCGTCGCCTCAAGCGGGAACAACAGCAACTGGCTGAAGCCCGCTCCCTGGATCAGGCCTTAGACATGACCTCATCCTTCCATGGAAAAAGCCTGACCACCCTGTTAGTCAACGAAGCACAGAACGAGCTGGAACTCTCCGCAGGCAGTGAAGATAACGAAGGCATTAAAGAACGTACCGGCTTCCGCCTGGAGCGTCGCGTTGCTGCCGTTGGCCGCCATATGGGCCGCGGTAACGGTTATCTGGCCACTATCGGGGCGATCTCACCGTTCATCGGTCTGTTCGGTACGGTCTGGGGCATCATGAACAGCTTTATCGGCATTGCGCAGACGCAGACCACCAACCTGGCGGTGGTTGCGCCAGGGATTGCCGAAGCGCTGCTGGCGACCGCAATCGGTCTGGTCGCGGCCATTCCGGCGGTCGTCATCTATAACATCTTCGCGCGTATGATTGGCAACTATAAAGCCACGCTCGGTGACGTTGCCGCGCAGGTGCTGTTGCTGCAAAGCCGCGATCTTGACCTCAATGCCAGCTCCGTTAAACCGGTGCATGCGGCGTCTAAACTGCGCGTAGGTTGATTGTATGGCGATGCGTCTTAACGAAAATCTGGACGATAACGGCGAAATGCATGAAATCAACGTGACGCCGTTTATCGACGTCATGCTGGTTCTGCTGATTATTTTCATGGTGGCTGCGCCGCTGGCGACGGTCGACGTGAAGGTTAATCTGCCTGCCTCTTCCAGCCAGCCGCAGCCGCGTCCTGAGAAACCTGTCTATTTGTCGGTGAAAGCGGATAAATCGATGTTCCTCGGCAACGACCCGGTGACGGATCAGTCTGTTATCCCGGCGCTGGATCAGCTCACCGGCGGCAAGAAAGACACCACGGTCTTCTTCCGCGCGGATAAAACCGTCGATTACGAAACCATGATGAAGGTAATGGACACGCTGCATCAGGCGGGTTATCTCAAGATTGGGCTGGTCGGCGAAGAGAAAGCGGCCGCGAAATAACAAAGAAGCTGGCGAAAGCCGGCTTTTTTTATGCGTGTCGGGCGATCAGTTTTTTGTCTCAGTGGACGCAGGCGCGTGGGACGCCAGCGCGTCTTCATCAAGCGCAACGCAGGTGACGTTTGACGTGCGGTACTCGCCGTCAGACAGTTTGCGCGTCAGGCGCAGGGTGGCCACTTCTCTGGCGAGCAGATACTGATAATTGGCCTCCAGACGCCCGAGAAGCTTCTCTTTCAGCTCAGGCCGCTGTTCGATGAGGGTATTCATCACCGCGCCGTATATCTCTTCCTTCACCTGCAGAGGATAAATCTCGCGGCGATTATGCCATTTCAGGCGTACCAGCGTCGCCGGGATCGATACCAGGTCTTGCGTTATTCGCGTCATCTCGGCATTTTTTGTGTTTCGCAGTGCATCGAGATTTTGCTTTAAGATAAATTCATCACTTTTTTTGTTATCTAAAGCCAAATAAACGTCGTTATCTTTAATTTCTTTCACGTTACTCTTCCCCCAGGTTATAAAAAATAGGGTTATTGGTTTCACGCGTAATTAGATTAAGCCAAATTTCATTGCCGGCTTCGTTTATTTCTTTGGTTTTTTCCGCGATTATTTGACTTAGTTTCTGAGCATCTATTTCACCTTCGGCCTGCAGGTCATTCAGCAGGTGGACAAAGGCTTCTATTTTAACGGCGCGAAATAACCGGTCCTTTATATGACGGTCGTGCTCTTCCAGTAACATATTACGGGATTTACCGGTGCGAGAAACGCCTATTAATATGTCAGACTCGTAATCAGAG
This sequence comes from Enterobacter sp. 200527-13, assembly GCF_027924865.1. Classification (NCBI taxonomy): domain Bacteria; kingdom Pseudomonadati; phylum Pseudomonadota; class Gammaproteobacteria; order Enterobacterales; family Enterobacteriaceae; genus Enterobacter; species Enterobacter sp. 200527-13. The sequence continues at coordinate 222,990 of NZ_BSCM01000004.1, read as the reverse complement.
AGCTTTCTTTTCCCCTGAGTGAAATTAGCCTCTTTTTCTGCTTCCGTCGTTTGCTGTTCCACAGGCGCAATGTGGTACTTAGCCGGGACGAGGTAGTCGGGCAGCATTTTAATTTCCTTTAATTACAACAGGGTGGGGTTGGTAAAGGCGTGAGATTCGTTGACAATATCATGAGGCAATTTTAAAATCAAAAAAAATGGAGCCTACCCATGAACAGCATTTTTTTTACGGTCATCACATTACTATTACTGACCGCTGGTGTTCTTTTATTGATGCAGGAGTTCAATAAAACGCAAGTGTCGAAAGACGCCAGTGAACCTCCGCTACCTGAACTGATGACAAAAGAGGAAGGTGAAGACCATTTCTCCGTATTGATGAACTCGGTTACACCGGTTTGGTACTGGCGGGTGAACCATGAATATATCGACTTTTTGCACGCGACAATTAAGCGAATGAAAATGTCGGAAATTAATGACACGCCTGGGTTGTTTGAAGCGCAGCGCCGCTGCAGCGACCTGAATTCCGCGGTGTATAAATATTATGACAATATCAAAAAGCGTTGCCTTAACGGTGAGAAGGTCTCCTGTTCCGATCTGGACGTATTAAACCTGCGCCAGTGTTTTCGTGAGTTCAGCCTGGAGGCGTATCCGGAACTGGTGGTGCTGGTCTGGCCGGAGTATGCGCGCCCGGACGTCAATCCTGACAATGTCTGAACGTACAACGAGTGAGTTGTTGCAAACAGTCAGCGCCGTTGAGATATACTGGGCGCTGGTTTCGTTTGCAGACAGGACTTTATGGAACGCTTCTTTGAAAACGCGATGTACGCCTCTCGCTGGATACTGGCACCCGTCTATTTTGGCCTTTCGCTGGCGCTGATTGCGCTGACGATTAAGTTTTTCCAGGAAATCTTGCATGTTCTGCCGAACATCTTTTCCATTGCCGAAGCAGATTTGATTCTGGTTCTGCTCTCGCTGGTGGATATGACGCTGGTGGGCGGATTACTGGTGATGGTGATGTTCTCCGGCTATGAGAACTTTGTCTCTCAGCTCGATATCGACGAGCGCAAAGAGAAGCTCAACTGGCTGGGCAAAATGGATGCCTCGTCGCTGAAGAATAAAGTGGCCGCGTCGATTGTGGCGATCTCATCTATCCACCTGTTACGCGTATTCATGGACGCCAAGAATGTCCCGGACAACAAACTGATGTGGTATGTGATTATCCATCTGACGTTTGTGCTGTCTGCGTTCGTGATGGGGTATCTGGATAAGATCAGTAAGAAGTAATTTTCCCCCCCTCTTCCCAGGGGAGAGGGGGAGCGTGAGCGCGACAGACCGCGCTATTTATCCGACGATGCCTGCCACAAATTCAATTCCCCATCCGCAACATGCTGGTCAATCCTTTTCAGCTCATCGTCGCTAAAGCGCAGGTTATTCAGGGCCTGCACGTTCTCTTCGATCTGCTCCGGACGGCTCGCACCAATCAGCACGGACGTCACGCGTTCATCCTTCAGCAGCCAGCTCAGTGCCATTTGCGCCATCGTCTGACCACGGGCCTGTGCCATCTCATTCAGTAAACGCAGGCTGTTCAGGTTGGCTTCAGTCAGCATGTTTTCCGTCAGACCGCGCACCTTCTTGCCTTCACGCTGCATACGAGAATCTTCAGGAATACCGTTCAGGTATTTTCCGGTCAGCAGACCCTGCGCCAGCGGCGTAAACGCAATGCAACCCGCCCCGTTTTTCTCAAGCGTATCCAGCAGGCCGGTGTGATCGACCCAGCGGTTGAGCAGGTTGTAAGATGGCTGGTGGATAAGCAGCGGGATCTTCCACTCACGTAACAGGTCCGCCATTTTCTGGGTGCGCTCCGTGGAGTAGGAGGAGATACCGACATACAGCGCTTTACCGCTCTGCACAGCCTGGGCCAGCGCAGCGGCGGTCTCTTCCATCGGCGTATTTTCATCCACGCGGTGAGAATAGAAAATATCCACATACTCCAGCCCCATGCGCTTGAGGCTCTGATCGAGACTGGCGAGCAGGTATTTGCGCGACCCGCCCGACCCATACGGCCCCGGCCACATGTCATAGCCTGCTTTGGTTGAGATGATCAGTTCATCGCGATACGCGGCAAAATCTTCCCGCAGCAGACGACCCATGTTTTCTTCCGCGCTTCCCGCCGGCGGGCCGTAGTTGTTGGCAAGATCGAAATGGGTAATGCCGAGGTCGAAGGCTTTATGCAACAGCGCCCGCTGAGAGTCGAGAGGCTGTACGTGGCCGAAACTATGCCACAGACCAAGTGACAGCGCCGGCAGGCGCAGGCCGCTTTTTCCGCAGTAGCGGTACTGCATATTTTCGTAGCGGGCGGGGTAAGGGTGCCAGGACATGATGTCTCCTTTCTTGTCGATGAATTTTCGAAACAACGTTTTCATTCTGTGCTTATCAAATCACAAATCCTGTTGATAAGCGATGACATGCCTGATCACCCTGAATGATTAAAGCCCGGCAGCATCAGACTGACCGGGCGTTCACTCGTCAGAAGCTGTAGCTCATCCCCGCCTGCACGCTGGCATCGTTGTCCACGTCACCGGTGCCGACATACACCCCGGTATTGAGCGTGAAGTTATGCGCGATGGTTGCATTGATGCCTGCTCCGAAGATCCCCATCGTGTTGTTATGGCCGGAGGTGGTGTGGTAATCCGCCGCCTGAATATCAGTATCGTCGCTGAACTCTTTCTGGAAGCGTGCGTCGATCCACGGCATCATCTGCACGTTCTTGCTCAGATCGCGAAGCGTTGTGGTGAGTCTCAACCCGACCCCACTGTTCCAGGAAGAGACCTGACTGTCGGCGAAGGTCACTTCACTGTCGGAGAAGCCGTTTGCTTTGGTTTGATCCCAGCCTAAGGTGGCGTAAGGTTGCAGCAGGGTTTCACCTGGCAGCAACACGTTCACACCGGTACGCGCCTGCGCCATATACAGGGTGCCATCCGTCGAACCGTGCAGTGCCTCGGTCATGCCGCTGGTATTCCCCGTCACGTTATTCGCAGACAGGGTGTACCGCATATCGCCATAGCTGAAGCTACCGTCGGCAAACATACCCCATGTTCTGCCGTTAAGCGCCTGCTGCCAGCCACCGTACAGGCTGTAGTAATTACCGTAGACGCTGTCATTAAAGCTATCAGCGCCGTCATGGGTATCCTGCACGCGGCTGCGTGTCCATGCCAGTGCAATACCGCCAGTGAAGCTATCACCGTTGTCCAGATGCGCCGTCCAGTCCACGCCACCCTGAGCGCCCTGGGTGATGCTCTTATAGTCAACATCATTGCTGAAATTGCCATTCTGATAGAGGAAATCACCCCAGACCTGCGCACCTTCCTCCTGCTTGCCGAGCAGGTTAGCCAGATGCACCTGATTCATATGGTTGCTGATATCATCAGCCACCTGATGTCCGGCCTGCTCGGCAGCGTCCAGACCGGCAACAAGGCCCTGAACGTCGCTCGCGAGGCTGCCCTTCTGGCTGTTAAATTCGATATTCCACGACTGCGTATTATCGGCGGTAAGGCGTGTCTGCGGCGCGGTATCTGCGGCCACAATATTCAGACTGTTGTCATAGTTATAAGCGCCGCTACGGTTTTCAACATTCTGTTGGCCATTTGTGAAGGTGGCCGCCGCATAATTTTGCGGGGTGCTGGTGCCTGAAGTGGTGAACGTACCCAGAATCACGTTCTGCTGATTTTGTGCCGAGGGAGTAATGCTGTTGACGACAACGGCGTTATTAACCCCGGTGATATTGCCGAAATCAACAAAGCTGTCGGTGCTCATATTTACCATCGCATTACTGCCGGTGGTAGTAGCGACAAGCGTTGAGCCATTTTGCAAACTCCAGCTGGTGGCATCGTTAATTTTATCAATGGCGATGCTGTTATTGCTGGTCGTGTTCACCGTCTCGAACTGACTAATTTCACCAGAAACAGAACTGCCGGCATCCATTGACAGCGTGTCGCTACCGTCACCGCCATCAACATTGCCGTTAACATGAGAATTATTGGTCAGCACGACCGTATCATCGCCCGCACCGGTTGTAATATCACCATTTACGGTGGCATTGTTTTGCAGCGTGATGGTGGTATTGCCGCTGTTTTGACCGGTATTTACCGCACCATTAATGGTGCTGTTATCCACCAGAACAGAATTCGCTGAACTGCCGTTCAAGGTAATATTGCCATTCACGACGCTCTTATTAGTAAACGTAAGTGATGTCGACCCCTTTTCATTAATAACGCCAATATCGCCAGTGACGGTACTGTTATTCAGGGCCAGGGAATCGGCCTGGGTGCCGTACATAGCGATGGCAAGATCGCCCACGCCATCCAGGTTGATGTCACTGAACGGCTTATACTCGCTGAGTTTTTCGGCCAGGTCGCCCATGTTCTGCGCGATTTCACTCTGCGAGGCATCGACGGTGGCTCCGGTCAGCGTAATGCGGGTATCCGATTGATCGCTCCCTGCATAAATACCGCCCTTATCCATTGTACTGTTACTGAGGGTAATATCCTGTTCGCCAGCGCCGGCGCTTACAATGCTGCCGTGCAGCGCGCTCCCGTTCTCAATATTGACGGTGTGGTAGCCTTTATCCAGTGGATCGAGATAAATCGCTGAGCCCATCATATAGGCTTTATCACGCTGGTAATTGCCTGTGCTGTTTTCACCGTTCAGCGTCGCGCCATCAACCGTCACGGTGGTATTGGTGGTCGCTCCTCCGCTACCGACTTCAATCATATCGGCCGTAGCGCCGTTATTCAGGGTGATATTCGCGGTACCGCCGTTGCTTCCCTGGATATAGTGGCCTGACATATCCGTTCCGGATACCGTTAATGACTGCGTGTCGCCATCCCCTCGATGACCATCCATGAAAATATTATTCGCCGTGGCGTCGGCCATAACCGCATTTGTCACACCGGGATTTTGATAAAAGCTGTCATCGGTATATTTCGTTAATCCACAGGTTTGCGTCGTCACGCCATCCTCACACGGTGTCGCTGCCGTCATTGCTGCCTGGGTACCGAAAGAGGTTAAAGCCATTAAGACACACTGCGAAAGCAATGTGCGGTTCATAAATTTACGCATCTGAAACTCCGTTAATAAAAAATCGTCGACATCCTTGTAAAGGAATTTATTTAATTTAAGGAATTTCTCATAAGTAAAGGATGTAATGAAATTTAAAAGATAAGGAGTAAGTTATTGGGGTATTTAAATCATGAAATCTGATAATAAGGTGTTAATATATTTGTGTCATAAATAGAACTGAATAGTTACCCTGCAAATTAAGCGGGTTTTCGCGAAAGGGTAGCGCTATTGATTGACGCAACCTGTTGATGATGTACTCCTCAGGAGGTATGGCCGTTAATTTAATGCGCTGCAGTTTTACATTTATTTATCCACTGACAAAGTAAAACACATTCTTAGCAGGGTAATTTTCCCCTTCGAAAGTGTCTCTTTTTTCTGAATGAACGCAGGAGCAGTAAAAATTTTAATAAAAATAATGCGTGAAAGGTGATGAATTTGCTCATTCCTGCCGATAACGAGGGTAAGACTCGCCTCTGGGCGAATTCACCCTCACGGCAAGGAAGACTTATGAATATGTTGCGTAATTTCACGATCCGTTTCGTCATGCTGACGATTCTAGGGATCTTTTGTTTAATGTGGGCGGGCGTGGGGCTTTACAGCACCTGGTCTCTGTCACGGGTATCAGAGGGCAATGAGGTGGATCGCCAGCTGGTCAAACAGATGACCATACTCAGTCAGGGTAACGATCAGTATTTTCGCTTTGTGACCCGGTTGAGTCGCGCGATGGAAGTGAAAGCCGCGGGTGGCACACCGGACCTGGCCCCTGCCCAGCAGGCGCTGGACAATATGGGGAAGAAACTGGCTGAGATGAAGGCAATCTCACCAGGACCGATGGATGAGCAAGTTTCAGCTCAGGTGATCGGTAGCTGGCAGGCTTTGCTTGAGCAGGGCGTAACGCCGCAAATGCAGCAGGCGAAGCAGTCCTCTCTGGAGGGCTACCGTCAGCAGGCGAATAACATCACCCCTCCGCTGAGTCGTGCGTTTGGTGCTGCTGCGGAGAACTTTAACAACGCGGCCGCCCGGGCACTCGACAGCACCCGAGTGGTCGTGGACAGCCTGACCAGCATGACCCGCACGGTGATTATCACCGCCACGATTATTGGCCTGTTAATCCTGCTCTTCACCGACCGTTACCTGGTGGCGATGCTGGTAAAACCGCTGGCTCGCATTCGCCAGCAGTTCCGCCAGATTGCCCAGGGCGATCTCAGTCAACCGATTGAACCGTTCGGCCGCAACTGCGTGGGTCAACTGGTTCCTCTGCTGAGCGCGATGCAGGATAGCCTGCGAGAAGCGGTGAGCTCTATTCGCTCCGGCAGCGAGAATATCTGGCGCGGCGCGACGGAGATCTCCAGCGGTAATAACGATCTCTCGTCCCGTACCGAAGAGCAGGCCGCCGCACTGGAAGAGACGGCGGCCAGCATGGAACAGCTGACCGCCACCGTGAAGCTGAATGCGGAAAGCGCGCGTCAGGCCAGCCAGCTGGCGGATGTGGCGTCAACAACGGCCAGCCGCGGCGGCTCGCTGGTGGAAGAGGTGGTGACCACCATGAGCGGTATTTCTGAGAGCTCGAAGAAGATTGCTGAAATCACCAATGTGATCAACAGCATTGCCTTCCAGACCAATATCCTGGCGCTCAACGCTGCCGTGGAAGCGGCGCGCGCGGGCGAGCAGGGACGTGGGTTTGCCGTCGTGGCCGGCGAAGTGCGTAACCTGGCAAGCCGCAGCGCCAACGCGGCAAAAGAAATTGAGGGATTGATTACCGATTCCGTTTCACGCGTTGAGCAGGGCGCAAAGCTGGTGGGCGACACGGGCACCACCATGGATGCCATTTTGCGTGATGTGACGGAAGTGACGACCATCATGAAGCAAATCGCGTCTGCGTCTGAGGAGCAAAGTAAGGGGATTTCGCAGGTGGGTATTGCTATCACGCAAATGGATGGCGTGACACAGCAAAACGCCTCGCTTGTGGAAGAGGTCTCGGCAGCGGCCTCCGCGCTTGAACGTCAGACCGAAGAGCTCCAGCGGTCGGTGCAGAAATTCCGCCTCTCGGCTTAATCACTGTTAAAAGGCCGCCGTGTGCGGCCTTTTTTTCGGTTAAATGCAGGCGAGCCAAACGGAGCGCCGCCTGCCGCTTATCAGTGGGTGGCTTCACCAATCAGTGCGCCAGAGCCGGCACCGACGGCGGCCCCTTTCAGTACGCTGTTGCCTGTTACCGCTGCAGCACCTGCGCCCACCACGGCACCCACCGCGCCGCCTTTACGCGCAGCTTTACCTTTGTCGCCGTTTTTGAACATCGCACCGGTACCCGCGCCAACGACCGCACCGCCTACCGTGGATTTCAAATCTTTGCCCGTGGCTGCGCCAATTGCCGCACCGGCCACTGCACCGGCGGCGGTTTTATCTATCGCCATACCAGAAGTGGAAAAGATCAGGGTGCTGATAATCAGCGCTGTTTTCATCAATTTCATAACAAATCCTTTGTGACTGCTGTCGGTTGAGTCTGCTTTTCTCGTCATCTGACCTGAGAAAAACGTCCGCATAGTGCCAGTAATATCGGCTCAACCCTTAAGCAAATCATGCCCCTGGCAGGGATCCCTGTTGCCGGGCGGTGGTCCGCCCGGCAGAGCATTACGCCTGACGCTTGTCTTCCGTATGGGTCTCGAAGTCGCTCGCCGCGTGGCGTTCGTGGAGCTGCTCGTTGAGCTCGCCGCTGGTGCGGTTAACGATACGCCCGCGCTTCACGGCAGGGCGGTGTGCCACATCTTTCGCCCAGCGCTGAACGTTGGTGTACTTCTCAGCGTCGAGGAACTCGGCGGCGTTATACACGCTACCCAGCGCCACGCAGCCGAACCACGGCCAGACCGCCATATCGGCGATGGTGTACTCTTCACCGGCCACGTAGCGGCTACGCGCCAGCTGTTTATCCAGCACGTCGAACAGGCGTTTGGCTTCCATCGTGAAGCGGTCAATCGCGTACTCAATCTTCACCGGTGCGTAGTTATAGAAGTGGCCGAAACCGCCGCCGAGGAACGGGGCCGCGCCCTGCAGCCAGAACAGCCAGTTCAGGGTTTCCGTACGTCCCGCCGGATCTTTTGGCAGGAAATGGCCGAACTTCTCTGCCAGATAGAGCAGGATGCTGCCGGATTCAAATACGCGCGTGGGCGGTGTCGTGGAGTGGTCACGCAGCGCCGGAATTTTCGAGTTCGGGTTCACTTCAACAAAGCCGCTGGAGAACTGGTCGCCTTCACCAATGCGAATCAACCATGCATCGTACTCGGCACCCGTCACGCCAAGCGCCAGAAGCTCTTCCAGCATGATGGTCACTTTCTGCCCGTTTGGTGTGCCCAGAGAATAGAGCTGCAGCGGATGCGAGCCCACGGGTAACTCTTTCTCATGCGTCGCACCGGAGATAGGACGGTTAATATTGGCGAACGCGCCGCCGCCGTTCTTTTTCCATTCCCACACTTTGGGTGGCTGATAGGTATTTTCGTCTGACATGTTGGCCTGCCTTTTTTGTGATGTGTTGAGGGAGTGTAGCAGGAGTTCATGGGAGGGTTTAGCGAACTGAGCGCAATACATTTTCCCTTCGCGCCACACTACACAGACAGCGGAACGGGTGTATGATAAATCCCACCTCTGTCAGGTTAATTACAACGTGCAGACGACGACAACCCTTTCAACATTGCCGCCTGCCCGTTTTAGGTTGGATACATGCGTAAAGGAAAGTTAAGCAGTGACGCGCCATTCGGGACGTTATTAGGTTATGCGCCGGGTGGCGTGGCGATTTACTCTTCAAACTACGGCAGTCTCGATCCGCGTCGTTATCCGGAAGACGCGGATTTTCGCAGCTATATTGGCAATGAATACATGGGCCACAAGTGGCAGTGTGTTGAGTTTGCCCGCCGTTTTCTGTTTCTCAATTATGGATGTGTTTTCACCGACGTCGGTATGGCGTGGGAGATCTTCTCTCTGCGCTTTTTGCGCCAGGTCGTGAACGATAACATCCTGCCGCTTCAGGCCTTTGCCAATGGGTCGAAACGCGCGCCGCAGGCCGGGGCATTGCTTATCTGGCAAAAGGGCGGGGAGTTTCATGAGACCGGCCACGTTGCCGTGATCACGCAACTGTTGGACGATAAGGTGCGCATTGCCGAGCAGAACGTTATTCACTCCCCGCTCCCGCTCGGGCAGCAGTGGACGCGCGAGCTGCGAATGACCGTTGAGAACGGTACTTACACGCTGCATGACACCTTTAACGATACCGAAATTCTCGGCTGGATGATCCAGACGGACGACACGGAGCACAGCATCCCGCAGCCGGAACTCGACGGTGAACTGCTGAAAATCAGCGGTGCGCGGCTGAAGAATAAACGTCAGTTTGACGGGAAATGGCTCAACGAAAACGACGCCCTGCAGCAGGCGTATGTGCGCGCAAACGGCCACTTTATCAATAAAGATCCCTGCCAGTATTTTACCATCACCGAAAGTGCCGAGCAGGAGCTGATCAAAGCGACCAATGAACTGCACCTGATGTACCTGCACGCGACCGACAAAGTGCTGAAAGACGATAACTTACTGGCGCTTTTTGACATCCCTAAAATCCTCTGGCCGCGTCTGCGCCTCTCATGGCAGTGGCGTCGTCATCATATGATCACTGGTCGTATGGATTTCTGTATGGATGAGCGTGGCATCAAGGTTTACGAGTACAACGCCGATTCCGCCTCCTGCCACACGGAAGGGGGATTAATCCTCGAAGAGTGGGTGAAGAACGGTTACCGCGGTAACGGCCACAATCCGGCGGAAGGTTTGCTGGAAGAACTTACCGGCGCGTGGAAGCACAGCCATGCGCGTCCGTTCGTGCACATCATGCAGGACAATGACGTCGAAGAGGATTATCACGCGCTCTTTATTCAGCGCTCTCTGCTGCAGGCCGGGTTTGAAACCAAAATTCTGCATGGACTTAACGCTCTCAGTTGGGATGCAGCCGGGCAACTGATTGACGATGAAGGCCGTCACGTTAACTGCGTGTGGAAAACCTGGGCGTGGGAGACGGCGATAGAGCAGATCCGCGAGGTGAGCGAAACCGAATACGCCGCCGTGCCGATCCGCACCGGGCATCCGGCAGGTGACGTACGGCTGATTGACGTCCTGCTGCGTCCGGAAGTGCTGGTGTTCGAACCGCTGTGGACGGTTATTCCCGGCAACAAGGCGATCCTCCCGGTGCTCTGGCAGCTGTTCCCGAATCACCGTTATCTGCTCGATACCGATTTCGAGGTTAACGACCTGCTGAAACAGACCGGTTACGCCATCAAACCGATTGCCGGACGCTGCGGCAGCAATATCGATCTGATTAGCGCCGGGGATGAAGTGCTGGACAAGTCGAGCGGCAAGTTTGTCGATCGCAAAAATATCTACCAGCAGCTGTGGTGCCTGCCGAAGGTGGATGGCAAGCATATCCAGGTCTGTACGTTTACCGTGGGCGGTAACTACGGCGGCACCTGTCTGCGCGGGGATGATTCGCTGGTGGTGAAGAAAGAGAGCGACATCGAACCGTTGATTGTGGTGAAAGACAAGTAAGCTGTTCCGGCTGTCAACACACACCCGCAAGTGTTCCTTGCGGGTGTTTTTCGTTTTCTGGCGGCTCAGGGATGCTCGTCGTGCTGCTGACTTATCTTCAGGTCAATGATGCGGCCGATCTGGTCATGATAGACCGTCAGCAAATTGTACTGACTCATCTCTGAAATGATTTGCGGGGGGACGTTAAAGCTTCTCGCCAGCTCATCGTGACGCCAGGCATCGGGACGCCGCCGCCTTACCTGAGCGCGACGGCGATTGTACTGATACCACAGAATGAGCAACCAGCCGTTTAGCGCGGCGATCAGCAAATAGATCAGCACCGTATTAAACGAGGCAATAATAATGCCCCAGCGGTAGTTGCTCTCCTCGGTTACCTGCATCCACAGATTGGCATAGAGGAAAAACAGAAAACCTCCCCATGCCAGCAGCGTCAGCACCGCATCAAAAAGACGGGGCAATAGCCGATGTTCAGTCAGAATTAGCGTATTTTCGTTCATTGAATGCTTCCTTTTCCCCGGTCCGGACTGATCCAGCGCGCACGTGCACGCTGACGTTTAAGCATGACTTTTGGAAAGGCGACGAGGGTGGTGAACAGACCAATCATCCAGTACACCATCGGGAACCAGATCACCCAGAAAAGTGAACTCGCCACGTTTCTTTCATAGCGCCGCTCGATATACAAACTGACGAGGAATTGCATCAGACACATGACCCCCAGAAGCAACCCGGTAAATTCAGGAGGAAACAGACTCTCGACGGTCAGGTTTGTGGGTAACGTAATGATATGGCTGACAATGAACAGCAACACGGTTACCGCATAGGCGAATGCCCACAGCGTTGACAACGCGTACTCTAAAAACAGCGGCCACATGCGATGATGTTCCCAGCGCACGATCTTGCGAAGGTTAACCAGAAAGACCTCTGCACCGCCCTGCGCCCAGCGTAAACGCTGTTTCCACAGACCTTTTAACGTCTCTGGCATCAGGATCCAGCACAGCGCCCGCGGCTCAAAAAAGATATCCCAGTGTCGAAGCTGAAGCTTCCAGCTGATGTCGATATCTTCGGTGATCATATCCGGGCTCCAGTACCCCACATCTGCCAGCGCCTGCCGGCGAAAGGCCGCAATAACCCCGGAGACGGTAAAGACCCTGCCGTAGATCCGCTGCGTCCGTTTGATGAGACCAATAATCGATGAGAACTCGCCTACCTGAATACGGCCAATCAGCGTTGATCGTGTGCGAATACGCGGATTCCCGGTGACGGCCCCGACGTGGGGATACTTAATCAGCGGCTCTACCAGATAGGCTGCGGTATCACGATCGAGCAGGGCATCGCCATCAATACAGACCAGCAGATCGCCGCGCGCCGCCGCCGCACCGGCCTTAAGCGCCACCGCCTTACCCTGGTTTTCTGCGAGGTGAATGACGCGCAGGCGCGGCTGTTCCTGCGCCAGCTGCTGCAGCACCTCTGCGGTGTTGTCAGAAGAACCATCGTTGATCGCGATAACTTCGATATGGGGGTAGCGCTGATCCAGCGCGGCACTAATGGTCTCCCGGGCATTTCTTTCCTCGTTGAAACACGGGATCAGGATTGAAATTAACGGATCGCCGTCTAACGTCGGAGCAGGCGTCTGCTTATCCCATGACCAGTGCCGTTCAAGCTGAAACCAGAAATAGAGTCCCCCGGTTATCCAGAGCACGGACATGAACAGTGGCCAGAAGAAGACAAAATCCAGAATCAGTTCTCCGGTAAAGAGGGCAGCCACGCCCAGAGGCAACCCGAATACCAGGCATAAAATAGAGAATGCGATAATGCGATCAGTCATTGTCAGGGTACCAGTACGAAGAGAATTCAGGCCTGATGCGTGAAATATCAGGTTGGTTGTTGATGAAATCGTCGGGGTAGTAACCATAATTTTTGATGCCGTTCAGCTGGAGTACGCGCATCCACTGGGCCAGACGCGTGTCGGGCACGGCACGTTGAGGTTTCTGCTCCCAGTCCCGGGCCTGTAGCTCGAAAATGGTTTTATTGAGTGCACCGGGCCGTGCGGCAACGGCGGCGATCAACCGCGTGAGCCAGGCATCGCTTTCCTCGGCCGGAACGGATTCCATCAGCGGCATAGCCATCGGAACCGTCCAGTCGTAGGTCATCAGAAAATCATCCAGATTTTGTGCAAACCACGCTTCGCTCTCGGGCTGCAGGATGGGCAGGGCGAACATATTCCGCGCAGTTTTAATCTGCGGGCCGCGTATGTTTTTCACCGCCTGGCTAAGGCTGCGGGTAAAGCCGATGAGCGTCTGACTTTTAAAGCGACTCCAGGCATGAAGGGCGGCCGGATCGTGTTGCATCGCGGCGATGCTGCGGTTATTCCAGGCGCGCAGGGCATCCGGGCCGGCATCTTCAAAGTCTGTCAGCACCGCATCGTCGTGAAATAAGATCCCATTGAAGCTGGCGTAGCGGGCAAGATCTTCATAGATTTCCGTGACCTGCTGACGAACCTCGGGGTTCCACGGGGAGAGGCGGATGTAGGGGTCGGTAGCCTCGTGCAATTGGCCCGTTTGACGATCCCAGCGCTGTACCCGCGGGAGTGCGGGTGAGAGATCGAAAGAGAGCACCGGCATCCACGCATAGACTTTTACGCCTGCACGGGTTTGCAGCTGCCAGGCGACAAAATTAAACAGATCGGCGCGCACCGGAAGCCGGCTGTTAGGGAAGTAGAGCGCTTTGATCGTGCCATCGCCCAGTGGATCGGAAAACGCCTGCAGGAAAACATGACTGATTTTCATGTCGTAAACCCGCTGGACAAGTTTGTTGATGTTGTTGGTTTGCTGGGCCGGATCGGGATCGTAAACATAATCGAGATCGACATGCATGACGCGCACGGGATCGGCCTCCTGAATCTGGCTGACCGTGCTGGCAAAGGATTTGAGCGAGGGATTTCCGGAAATCAAAAGACGCGGAATATTGCCGAGATCGCGCACATCCGCCAGCCCATCCTCAAGGGTAAAAGCCAACTGATAACCCTGCTTTCTGGCGATGGCGAGCGATGTGCCGTTCGCGGCGCCATAGGGCCAGACCCAGGCGCGGGGCGCTTTTCCTGTCACCCGGGTAATTTTGTCGGTAACTTTGCGCACGTCATCAGCGATCCGCTGGTTGAACTGCCGATCGGTTTCATAACGCCCCGTCGCTTTATCGTAAAAGCGGTTGGCGATGGCGGGTTCACGGCTTCCCTGTGGGTTAGCCGGTATGCCGTAATGCGAAGCCCAGGTATGCGAGCCAATCTCAACCAGCGGAGACTGGCTTAGCTCCCGCACCATATCCCAGGTTGCAAAGCGCTCGCGGGGCGTCATCAGTCCGCCGAAATTGACCTGCTGATTCGCTGGTGTATCTACCCAACTGCCCACCGGAGCCCACAGCGCAGGGACGTTCCAGGCCTGAAGAAGTGGCCAGACGCGGGTGTAGAAACTGCTGTAGCCATCATCAAAACTGAGTAAATAGGCTCTGGGCGGCAGCGTTTTTTTGCCCTCATGCGCATCCAGAATATCCTGCACGCTAATGGCGTGATAACCGTGATGCACAAGCCAGCCGATCTGCTCGTTTAGGGCGCTGGTACGAACGGACAGGTAGCGCTGATCGGCTGCATCATCTTCAACGTCATGGTAGGCCAGAACCAGAAAATGGTTTTTTGGCCAGGGTTTACTCGCTTCAGGCTGTGGCCGTTCCTGGGGGGACATAAACGAGAGGGCCTGAGCGCAAACGCTCGCGCTGAGGCATAACCAGCCGATAATTATCAGGCTCACAGAAAAACGTTTGTTCAGCATATTCATCCTTAAAAGCGTAAATTCGCATCAAACGTGACGGAGAGATTGCTTTCTCGTTTACCGTCGAAAGGGCGCTTGTCCCAGTTCAGCATCACGCCGCTATCAATGACGTTGTTCCATTGAATGCGCTGCCCGTAACCCAGCAGGGCGATGGCGCCAGCGGGCTGATTTTTCTGCCAGTATTCCCCGCCGCCGAGAACGACCTGCTGGCTCCAGAGCGTGTCGTAATGGCGGTACATCTGATGATCGACGGACAGGGCTGCCGTTACGGACAGATCCCGCTCCGGGTTGTAATAGAGCGTGTCCCGCAGGGTGTTAGTACTCGCTGATATACCCGGTTCGAGATCCAGCGTCAGGGTGGGTGTCTGCCACAGCCGCTCTTTACCCGTAAGGGCGAACTCCTGGCGGCGGTTATGGTCGGAAAAGTGGCTGGCAGAGGCGTTAAACTGGTACTCACGGCGTTCGTTTTGATACCAGCGGACCCAGCCTTCTCCCCGGTTTGCGCTGACGCCATTACGCAGTGCCCGTAAAGGCGTCGTGCGTGAAAGACGTTCGAGGTTTCCACCCACCTGCCAGCTATCGTTCAGGCTGTACGCCGCCGAGAGGCGAGCACCGGGCTTGTTTGCACCGTGATAATGGTTACCGGAGAGTTCTGCTTCGACCAGAAGGTCGCGAGGCCGCCATTCGATGCCGGCAAACAGGTGGCGGCTGCTGCCTTTGCCTTCGTCGAAATTGCCCTGCGCAAATCGGGTTCCACCAAACAGCCGCCAGTTATCCGCGACGGGCGGACCGTAGAGCGTTGCATCCCAGCTCAGATCGTGTGTGCCGCTGACGGGGTTATCAGAGTGCAGTCCTTTGCCCGCGTTCAGACGCAGTTCGGACAGATGATGGACGTCTCTGAGCCTGTCCAGACGTCGGGCGCTCCCGTCGACAGGCGCGCGGGCGATAACGTCATCGGCCAGTAAATCCATCTGTCGCCACTCTTGCAGATCCATTGCGACGTAGGCCTGCTGCCGTTCCAGCTCGATATTGGATGGCTCCAGCGTCTCGGCCATTTTGAGCTTTTGCTCCGCCGCCCGCGGCAGACCCCGCGCCTGAAGTAAGGTGGCGTAATCAATCTGTAATCCCTGATTTCCCGGCGCTGACGCAGCCAGACGTTGCGCCAGCTTTTCGGCTTGCGGAAGGGCATTGGTCATCAGCAAATAGTTAAAGGTGAGCGACTGCCCGATGAGCCATTGATCGTTGGGTTGCGGGGTTGGCGAACCGAAATCGTAGCGGGTCCAGGGCGTGTTACGGGTTATCTTCTCAACATACTGGCGAGCGGCCTGATACTGCCCGGTATCCAGCCAGGCGTAGAAAAGCGCATGATCGTCGTCCTGCGGATCCGGCGCATAGTCTGGATAACGTTTGAGAAGCGAGAGGGCGGCATCGGCATTTTTCTCCTCCAGATACGCGGAGATAACCCAGCCAATTGCCCAGGTCGGCACGGGATGCTGAGCCGACGTTAACGCCTGATATTCCCTGATGACCTGTGGATAATCACCGTGGGCGTGAAGCGCGCCAAGCCGATCGACACGGGCCCGGATAACGTCCTCCGCTGCCTGAGGTTCGTTTTGCCAGCGGGACAGCAGTTCGTCATAGCGGTTCAGCGCCGCTTGCGCGAGCTGCAAACGCTCTGTTTCAGTACGGGCAGGCACATCGGCAAGGCGTACCATTTCAGCGGCGGCGTTGAGTGCCAGACGGCGGCGTTGCGCGGGGGGCAGCGTCACCGTTTGTGAAAGCCGCAGGGCAGGCGTGTCGGCCCGGTTGTCTGTTAACGCATCAATCAACTCAGTACGAAGGGCGTCATCCGCTGGCGCACTATTCAACGCGCGGATGTCTGCCAAAAGCCGCTCCTGGTTTTTTCCCTGGCGTGAATAGACATAAGAGAGCGTCTGAAGGTGAGCCAGAGAGGGCTTTTCCGCCACCCGTTGCCGGGCTTCCTGCAGAGCCAGTGTATCCATGCGGGCGTCGGCGAGGGTTTTGATGTAGCCGATGCGATAATCGTCGTTATCCGGTGCAAGGTTACACGCCTCCTTCCAGAGCATTAACGCAGGTTGCCACGCCTTTTGGTTTCGCCTTGCCTGAGCAGCAGCAGCCACGCCACGGGCAGGAAGAGCCATATAGACCTTGTAACGCAGCCAGACCTGAATAACGTCGTCATCACGACCCGCCCAGGACGCCACCTGCAACCAGTCCGCAACCTGCTCAGGCGTCAGGGCATGTTGCTGCTGATAACGCTGAAGATATTGCAGAAAAGGTGCGTAATTACCGTTACGCGCCTGCTGAATCTGTTGTTCATATACTGATTCTGCTGCCTGAACCAGAAAGGGGAAAAGTAATAACAGAAACAATAAAGCGGGAGTGCGGTAAAAGAATAACGTATTGAAGCGAAGTGATCTTTCCATATCTATTTGCCATTTGTTTATCATAAATCCATTGCATAACACGGCCGCCTTTAAGCACGGGGTTAAAGGCCATAAATGAGAACGTTTAATCTGAATGCAGTTACGTTATGGGGTACTTACTTAAAGGTAATTATGGGTCCTTATGGTCAGGGCTAAGTGGCTGGTAATGTACACCCGATATGTTGGCAGATAAATATGTTGAAAAGCAGGGTGGTTGTTTTGAGATAATTCTGTAATGAGCTGTCATAAACGATTATTTTGAAATGAGTTTATATTTGTAACTTTATGATTTGGTTGGCTTTTATTTATATTGTGACAAATTTGTTTATATTTTTAATGCGCCTTATTGGTGTGAATTAAAGTACTTTCCGGTGCATGTTTGGGAAGTTTCATGACAAAAATTCTTAATATCCATAAAAGTGACTTTTCTGAGATTGTTTTTTACTTATAATTAATGGCAGCCATTGAATGATAGTCTATGGGAAGACGTATCAATGAATGTGCGAATTGAGGGTCAATCAAAGCCAGAATACATTTATCGTTAATATAAAAGCGCTATAAAACGAAGGCGGACTTCTTTCCGAAGGGTCGTTCTTGCTTTAATCTAAAAGGGATGGTTAGTGGCAACTTCAATAGTGTTAGTGACACAGGATCGCTACCTTGTCAGGGGGATGAGGATATTTTTTCCGGATATAATCCTGCTGGACTCCATTGACAGAAAGATATTTGATAACGGCGCAGATGAATATTCTGTATTGATTGATAGCCGTGCACCGCTGCGTTTATATGATTACCTGATACGCCATCCGGCCAGAACGAAAAAAACAATCTGCTGCGTTATGCTAGATATGCGGCATCGCGAGGAGAACCTGCTCAGCATGAAGTTGTTTATGAACACGTCGCTCACGGCACCCGATATGGCGTCGTTATTCAACCTGGTGCTCAACATGAAGGGCAAACGTCTGACAACAAAGTGGCTGCTGAACTTACGGCCGAGCACGCATGAAGCCATTATGCTGCGGTTGCTCAGGGCTGGCATGGCGATGGAAGAGGTGGCACAGGAACTGAATACGTCGATTAAAAGCCTCTACCGTAAACGGACCGCGCTCTCAGAACGGCTGGGGGCAGAGAACTTCAACGAGGCTTGTTTGTTTATCTTTAAAAATAAACTGCTGGATTCGGATGGGAACGATCCCTAGCTTTGCTTTACCCCAAAAGCAAAAACCCGCCACGAGGGCGGGTTTTCTGAAGAGTGGTGCCCGGACTCGGAATCGAACCAAGGACACGGGGATTTTCAATCCCCTGCTCTACCGACTGAGCTATCCGGGCAACGGGGCGCATTAAACCTGATATGCCCTCTGCCGTCAACGAAATTTGTTGTTTTCGTAACGGACTGCACACTCTCTCACCAGTTCGCCGTAAACTTAAGCAAAAAAGTGCGTCCAGAGCGCGGATAGCGGCATTGCAATCAACAACGCGGGCAGCATATTCACCACTGCAAACATCTTTATTCCGCATATCCGCAGCCCTGTCGCCAGCAGCAGCAGGCCACCGACGGCGGTGAAGTCGGCCATCATTGCCGGCGTGGTGAGAGGAAGGATCAGTGTGGCGCAGGTAGCGAGGGCCAGCTGGATAAGCAGCATGGGCACGCAAATCGCGGCGACGGCGATGCCGAGGGTCGTGGCGAAAATGGTGGCCGTGAAGAAATCAAGAAACGCCTTCGCAATCAATATGCTGGGGTCGCCAGTCATGCCTTCCTGCATTGAACCGAAAATGCCTGTGCCGCTGGCGCAAAAAAGAATAATTATCGCGACGTAGTTCTGAATAAACGACTCGTGAGTGCCGTTTTTCGCCTTGCCCGGGTGGGCAATCAGGTTTTTGGCTTTGCTGACCGCACTGTTAATACCCTTTTCCAGATAGCAGAACTCGCCAATGAGCGCGCCGAGCAGGGTAGCAAGCACCATCACCGGCAGGTTGGCGCACTTAATCACCAGCAAAATGCCGATACCTAACGAGGCCAGGCCGAATATTGAGGGCATGGAAGAGCGAATACGCTCCGGCAACCGCTGACTTAATACGGCGCCAAGTACGCCGCCCAGCAATACGGCACCGGCATTGATAAAGGGTCCGATAACCACCGTGAACTCCTGTTAGTTAATCATGGGTATTGCAGGATTATGACACGCCAGGGGCCTGTTAAGCTTAGGTTTAGGCGGGTTAACGCATACTGATTGCTTCTTGCACCTCAAAATAAAAGGTGACATGATTGCGCGAAATTTCTCCTTCCTGTGTACGGAGCCGCCAATGATGATGTTGTCTGTCGCTGCGCGAACGCTCACCCGTATCGATATTATCTACTCCTGTCTCACCGTTCGGTGAGGGTAACTGCACTTATGAAAACCATGAAAATCGCCGTCAGCCGCGAGCTGGTCTCTACTGTGTCTACGCACCGCGAAAAGGTGACGCTGGATAACACTGATTTTACGGATGTGGCGGCAGTCGTCATTACCCCCGTGGAAAGTTGCAGCGGCATTCTGGCATTGCTTAAACGCACGGGCTTTCAGCTTCCGGTGTTTATTTACTCGCAAGAGCCGTCTGACGTTCCTGATGGCGCAACGGCAGTGATATCAGGTAAAGCTCAGGAGTTTCTGGAACTGGAGACGGCGGCCAGCCGGTATGAAGAGAATCTGTTGCCGCCATTTTTTGACACCCTGAGCCAGTACGTGGCGATGGGCAACAGTACTTTTGCCTGTCCGGGACACCAGCACGGTGCATTTTTTAAAAAACACCCTGCGGGACGGCAGTTCTATGAATTCTTCGGTGAGAACGTATTTCGCGCCGATATGTGCAATGCCGATGTGAAACTGGGCGATCTGCTGATCCACGAAGGCTCCGCCAAGCATGCCCAGAAGTTCGCAGCAAAAGTCTTTAATGCTGATAAAACCTACTTTGTGCTGAACGGCACCTCCGCTGCAAATAAGGTGGTCACCAATGCGCTGCTGACCCGCGGCGACCTGGTGCTGTTCGATCGCAACAACCATAAGTCCAACCACCACGGTGCGCTGATCCAGGCGGGCGCCACGCCGGTTTATCTTGAAGCGGCGCGTAACCCGTTTGGTTTTATTGGCGGGATTGACGCGCAGTGCTTTGACGACGCGTACCTGCGAAATCAGATCCGTGAAGTTGCGCCGGAAAAGGCCATGGAGAAACGCCCGTTTCGTCTGGCGATCATTCAGCTTGGCACCTACGATGGCACGATCTACAACGCCCGTCAGGTGATCGACAAGATCGGCCATCTTTGTGACTACATCCTGTTTGATTCGGCCTGGGTGGGCTACGAGCAGTTTATTCCGATGATGGCGGAAACCTCTCCGCTGTTACTGGATCTGAACGAGAACGATCCGGGCATTTTCGTGACGCAGTCGGTGCATAAACAGCAGGCCGGGTTCTCGCAGACTTCGCAGATCCATAAAAAGGATAATCACATTCGCGGCCAGGCGCGTTTCTGTCCGCACAAGCGCCTCAACAATGCGTTCATGCTCCATGCCTCGACCAGTCCGTTCTATCCGCTGTTCGCGGCTCTCGATGTGAACGCGAAAATCCATGAAGGGGAGAGCGGGCGCCGGCTTTGGGCGGAGTGTGTTGAGCTGGGCATTGAGGCCCGCAAGGCGATCATTGCCAACTGCCATATGATCAAACCGTTTATTCCGCCGATGGTGGCCGGGCGTCCGTGGCAGGATCATCCCACTCACGCCATCGCCAGCGAGCGCCGCTTCTTCAGCTTTGAGCCGGGGGCTAAATGGCACGGGTTTGAAGGCTATGCCAGCGAGCAGTATTTCGTCGATCCGTGCAAGCTGCTGCTGACCACGCCGGGTATTGATGCGGAAACCGGGGAATATACCGAGTTCGGCATTCCGGCGACCATTCTTGCGCACTACCTGCGTGAAAACGGCATTGTGCCGGAGAAGTGCGATCTCAACTCGATCCTCTTCCTGCTGACGCCTGCCGAAAGCAGTGAGAAGCTGGCGCAGCTGGTGGCGATGCTGGGTCAGTTTGAACAGCATATTGAAGACGATACGCCGCTTGCTGACGTCCTGCCGACCATCTACCAGAAATACCCGGTACGGTATCGCGATTACACCCTTCGCCAGCTCTGCCAGGAGATGCACGATCTCTACGTGAGCTTTGACGTGAAAGATCTGCAGAAGGCAATGTTCCGTAAAGAGAGTTTGCCAGAACGGGCGATGAATCCGCAGGATGCGAATCAGGCGTATATTCGCGGGAACGTGGAGTTGGTGCGCATCCGTGATGCCGGCGGACGCATTGCCGCCGAGGGCGCGCTGCCCTATCCCCCTGGCGTACTGTGCGTGGTGCCGGGTGAAATCTGGGGTGGGGCGGTACAGCGTTACTTCCTGGCGCTGGAGGAGGGCATCAACCTGCTGCCAGGTTTCTCGCCGGAACTGCAGGGCGTTTACAGCGAAAAGGATCCCGACGGGATTAAGCGACTGTACGGGTATGTATTGTCATAGTCGCCGTCATCCGTAATACTGGCCCTCTCCCCTAAAGAGAGGGTCAGGGCTCACACCGCACTTCTCTTATACATCCTCCGCGGATGCCCAATCTTCCCGTACAACATCTCTACGCTCAGAAACCCCGCCTCCACGCAGTGCTCCAGATAGCGTCGGGTGGTGGTTTTACTTAATCCTGTCTCCTGCACGACTTCGTCGACGGAAAAACAGTGTGTCGCCTTGTCGTTAAACAACGCCTGCACCCGTGCCAGCGTATTCTCCTCAATGCCTTTGCTGCCGTTATCCAGACGGTAGTTTTTCGCCTGCAGCTGGTAGAGCGAGTCGACGTTCTGCTGGTCGACAATCTTCCAGACTCGCTGTTGTTCGGCAAACTGCACAAAGCGTTCAAGCGACTGGCTGAGGCGTTTCCAGGAGACCGGCTTCAGGATGTAATCAAAGGCGCCATTCCGGATGGCCTGGCTGCAGGTGTCCATGTCGCTGGCAGCAGTAATGAAAATCACCGAACAGTTGGCGCGGGTGAGCATGGGGTCATTGATCAGTGTGATCCCTTTACCGTCCGGCAGATAGTTATCCAGCAGCATAAGCTGCGGCTGCTTGCTTTCAAGCTGGACCTGGGCGGCAGCGAGAGACGAGGCGATCCCTACCAGCCTCAGGCGCGGATGTTTACCGATAAGTTCCGCGTGCAGTTGCGCCAGTTCGTTCTCGTCTTCAACAATCAATACGTCGATAAGTTCATGTTGCATAGTCGGTATCTTCCAGTTGCTGGGCGGGACGCCGGGCGGGAATAAACAGTGAGAAAATGGCGCCGCGCGGGGTGTTATCGGCAATTTCTATCGCGCCGCCAGCCTGCGTAACATAGCTTTCGATCAGATACAGGCCAATCCCGTGATCGCCGCGTGTTTTGGTGGTGATGCCGCGTTCAAATATCCTGTCACGGATCTCCGGTTTGATGCCAACGCCCTGGTCGGCCACTTCGATAATCAGCTCCTGCTCGCTCAGTTTGATCAGCACTTCGACCGGTGCATGGGGGAGCGGTGAGCGCTGCGTTGCTTCGATGGCGTTATCCAGCAGGTTGCCGATGATTGAGATCAGCTCTTCTTCAGCCAGCGACGGGAACGGCCTGTCCAGCCGGCAGGCCGGATCAAAACTGAGCTCGACCCCTTTCTCCCGCGCGCGGGCGGCTTTACCCAGCAGCAGGCCACACAGGGTCGGGGAGCTGAAGCGGGAAGAGATAAAGTCCAGCAGCTCCTGAGCGTGTTCCGACTGCGCCTGAATATAGCCAATCGCCTCTTCATAGCGGCCCATGTGCAGCAGGCCGGACAGAGTGGTCATGCGGTTCAACTGCTCATGACGCATGATGCGCAGGTTATCGACATAGCGTTTAACCTGGCTGAGCTGGGCGCTAAGCGAGTCAATTTCATTCCGATCGCGGAAGGTGATCACCCAGCCCTGCAGCGAATCCTCAAGCATGATGCGCACCCGGCTGGCAATCACCGTGAGGGTGTTAAAACGGCAAATTTCATCATGGGTATCTTTTGCCAGCATCGTCTGCGTCGAGAAGAACGGGACAGGGTCGATAACCTGGCTAATCAGCTGCCCGCGCAGTTCACGGGCTGGCTGGCTCAGGCCAAGCAGCTTGCGCGCCGCCTGGTTGATCACCTCAATGCGCAGCTCATCATCAATGGCGATCACCCCTTCATAGATAGACTCCATCATCGCCTTTTGCTGGCGCACCAGCAGGCCGATTTCCCGTGGCTCCAGGGAGAAGATCTGCTTCTTAATACTGCGGGTAAAGAACCAGGAGAAGATAAAGAGCGCAATCAACAGCAGCACGGCGGCCAGCAGGATATTGACCACTTTGCTGACGGTAATGGTATCAAGGTAGCTGGTGAGATAACCCACCGAGACAATCCCCACCACTTGCCCCGCATCGTTGAAGATGGGCGCTTTGCTGCGCAGCGAAATACCCAACCCCCCTTTGCGGATGGTGGTGGTGCTTTTTCCCTGCAGGACCTCCTCATTGTCTCCACCGATAAGCGTCTTGCCCACTCTGTCGGCAAAGACCGAATGAAAAAGATGCAGACCTTTATTATCTCCAATCACAATAAAGCTGGCATCACTGTGAGCGGCAATTTTCTGCATAAAATCATGGATGGCTTTGATATCTTTTTGTTCAACCTCATCACGTAATGAGGGAATAAGTGCGATCTCTTCCGCCTGTATTTTGGCACGTGCACTCATTTCCTGATAAAGCTGCTTGCCGACATCGACGTAATAATATCCGCCCAGTAACGCAAAAAGTACTGAGAAAAAGGCGACCAGCGAAATAAACAGCTTAATCTGAAACGATACTTTCATAACTATCACGCGAGGTAGCAGCAAAGATTGCCAATATATCATCTTTTTTCGCGCCGATGCCCGGTTTGCCGAAAACTTGTGATCCCTTGCACAGCAGGCCCTGTAAAAGAATTTTCCGAATAGCCTATGCGCCTGAAGCCGTCTGGAGAAATGTTATTTGATTGTTCGTTTTAGAAAAGAAACCATAAAAACCACGGCAATAAATAAGGCGTGAATCACATTAAATAAAAGAAACCATTAAAACCATAGCTGCCATAAAAACTTCGCTTTTAATATGCCATTCCTCACATAAAGTAAGCCTTTGTGACTCTAAGCTGAACGCACAAAATAACTAAGGGGCTTATTATGAGCACAACTGACGATTCTTTCTCTGTTACCCACGACCCGATTGATATTCAGCGACCATCACTCAAAGAGCGCTGGTGGCATATTATGGATACGTGGAAAATCGGAATTATCCCTCTGCCACTGTTTGTCCTGGCTGGCGCGCTGATTGCCATTGATTGCCTCGGCGGCAAACTGCCCAGCGATATCGTGGTGATGGTCGCCACGCTCGCGTTCTTCGGTTTTGCCTGCGGTGAGTTTGGCAAGCGCCTGCCGATTGTCGGTAAACTCGGCGCGGCGGCGATTTGCGCCACCTTTATTCCTTCGGCACTGGTCTATTACGGTCTGCTGCCGGATGTGGTGGTGGAGTCCACCACGAAGTTCTACAAATCCACCAACATTCTGTATCTCTACATCTGCTGCATCATTGTCGGCAGCATCATGAGCATGAACCGCACCGTGCTGATTCAGGGCTTCCTGCGCATCTTCTTCCCGATGCTGTGCGGCGAAATTGTCGGCATGATTGTTGGCATGGGCGTAGGGATAGCGCTGGGCCTTGAGCCATTCCAGATCTTCTTCTTTATCATTCTGCCGATCATGGCGGGCGGTGTTGGGGAAGGGGCGATCCCACTCTCCATCGGCTATGCCACCCTGCTGCATATGGACCAGGGCGTGGCGCTCGGTCGCGTTCTGCCTATGGTTATGCTCGGCGGCCTGACGGCAATCATCATCTCCGGTTGCCTCAATCAGCTCGGTAAACGTTACCCGCACCTGACCGGCGAAGGCCAGCTGATGCCTAACCGTGCGAATACCGATGAAACCACCGCACAGCCTGCGTTCTCCGGTAAAGCAGACGTCACCACGATCGCTTCTGGCGCACTGCTGGCCGTTCTGCTCTACATGCTGGGGATGCTCGGTCACAAGCTGATTGGCCTGCCCGCACCGGTTGGCATGCTGTTTATGGCGGTGCTGGTCAAGCTTTGTAATGGTGCTTCTCCACGTCTGCTGGAAGGCTCTCAGGTGGTGTATAAATTCTTCCAGACGTCAGTAACTTACCCCATTCTCTTCGCCGTGGGCGTGGCCATTACCCCCTGGCATGAACTGGTCGCCGCATTCACGCTGACCAACCTGCTGGTGATTGTCAGCACCGTCTCCGCGCTGGTGGCGACCGGTTTCTTCGTGGGCAAAAAGATTGGCATGCACCCGATTGATGTCGCCATCGTCTCCTGCTGCCAGAGCGGCCAGGGCGGTACCGGTGACGTGGCGATTCTGACCGCAGGCAACCGTATGAGTCTGATGCCCTTCGCCCAGATTGCTACCCGTATCGGCGGCGCGATTAACGTCTCCATCTCTCTGCTGATACTGGGCAACTTCCTCGTTTAAGTTTTCAGGAAAGAACAATGAAACTCGCAAGCTTTTTATACCAGGGAACACGCAGCTACGGCATCGTTCAGGCCGAAGGTGTGATTGATTTAGGTCGCCGTCTCGGCGACCGCTACAGCGACCTCAAAGCGCTGCTGCAGGGCAACGGGCTGGCCGAGGCCACCCGTTATCTCAACGACGCCGTGGATGTCCCTCTGAATGCCATCACCTTCTTACCGGTGATTGAGCAGCCGGAAAAAATCCTCTGCGTGGGCATGAACTACGCCGACAAACGCAAAGAGTTTGACCAGCACAACCCGGCGCCGACGCTGTTTGTCCGCTTCCCGGATTCGCAGACCGGCCATAACGAACCGGTGCTGAAGCCGCGTCACTCCAGTGAATTCGACTACGAAGGAGAGCTGGCGGTCATCATCGGCAAAGCCGGAGAGAACATCAGCCGTGATGAGGCGCTGCGCCATGTGGCGGGTTACAGCTGCTATATGGACGGCTCCGCCCGCGACTGGCAGCACACCTGGTTTACGGCAGGCAAGAACTGGCGTCAGACCGGAGCGTTTGGCCCGTGGATGGCGACGGCGGATGAGATCCCGGACCCGCACCAGCTGGCGATCCGCACCTGGCTTAACGGCCGTATGGTGCAGGAAGACAACACCAGCAGCATGATCCACAAGGTCGCGGAGCTTATCGAATACATCAGCACCTTTACCCGCCTCAGCCCGGGCGATGTGATCATCACCGGCTCCCCTGGCGGCGTGGGCAAAAAGCGCAACCCGCCGCTGTTCATGAAAGAGGGCGATCGCATTGAGGTGGAGATCGAGCATATCGGTCATCTGAGCAATGTGATCATGGAAGCGCCCGCCACCGGGCTTGCGGCAGCACACTGAGTAAAACGGCATGAACAGTCAACCCACTATCGATTTTCGCCACACACTTGTGGCGAAACACCCGGAACGCTTAAGCCAGATCCGTTACCTGCTGGCAGACAGCGGCCTTGGCCTGGACAACGACATCACGCTGTTTGTCGAAGCCTGGTCCGGCACGCAGCTGGTGGGTTGTGCCGGGCTTGCCGCTAACGTCATCAAGTGCGTGGCGGTAAACGAGCAGCTTCGTGGGGAGAACCTCAGCGTACGGTTGCTGGCAGAGGTGGAAAATGCGGCGCTGGAGCGCGGCCATTTTCACCTCTTCCTCTGCACCCGTCCGTGCAACAAGGAGCGCTTTGGCCGCAGCGGCTTCTGGCCGATTGCCCAGAGCGGGAACAACGCGGTGCTGATGGAGAACACCCCGCAGGGGATCCAGCGCTACTGCCGCGCGCTCAAGTGTCAGCGCAAGGCCGGGAAGAAGATTGGCGCGATCGTGATGAATGCGAATCCGTTTACCCTCGGCCACCGGCATCTGGTCGAGCAGGCCGCGGGGCAGTGCGATGCGCTGCATCTGTTTGTGGTGCGCGAGGATGCCTCGTTCTTCCCGTTCAGCGCCCGGCTAGAGATGGTACGGGCGGGCGTGGCGCATCTGCCAAACGTGATTGTGCATGAAGGATCGCAGTACATCATCTCCCGCGCCACGTTCCCGGCCTACTTCCTGAAAGAGACCGGCAAAGTACAGCAGGCGTGGAGCGAAATCGATGTGCTGATCTTCCGGGACTTCATCGCCCCGGCGCTGGGTATTACGCATCGCTTTATCGGTTCGGAGCCGTTTTGCGATATCACCCGTCAGTACAACCAGACGCTGCACGACCTGCTGGCCTCGCAGATTGACGTGGTGGAAATGCCGCGCATCAAGGTCACCGGCAACGCTATTTCCGCGTCGGAAGTCCGCCGCTTGCTGAAGACACAGCAGTTTTCCCGGATCCGGGAGATTGTCCCGGACTCCACCTTCGCGCACCTCGAAACGCATTACCGTGCGAGTGCGGAAGTCGCATAACTATCAGGAATTTATCATGAAAATTGTAAGGGAGGCGCTGGCCGGTACGCAGGAGTCCAGCGACCTGATGGTAAAAATTGCCCCTGCTCAGGGTGAGCTGGAAATTATCATCCACAGTGAAGTGATTAAGCAGTTTGGCGAACACATTCGCCAGGTCGTTAACGACACATTGCGCGCCATGAACGTGCACCAGGGATTAATTATTGTTGAAGACAAAGGGGCGCTGGACTGTGTGATCCGCGCCCGCCTGCAAAGTGCGCTCCTGCGCGCAGCCGATGAGCCGACACTCAACTGGGGGGCGCTGAAATGAGCAAACTCCGCCGCAGTATGCTGTTCCTGCCGGGCGCAAACGCCGCCATGCTCTCTACGGCATTTATCTACCGCCCGGACTCCATCATGTTTGACCTTGAAGACGCCGTCGCCCTGCGCGAGAAGGATACCGCGCGCATGCTGGTGTTTCATGCCCTGCAGCACCCGATGTATCAGGATATCGAAACCGTGGTGCGCATTAACCCGCTGAGCACGCCGTTTGGCTTGCTGGATCTGGAAGCCGCCGTGCGGGCAGGGGTGGACGTGATTCGATTGCCGAAAACCGACACCCCAGAGGATATCGATGAGCTGGAAGGGCATCTGGCGCGTATCGAGCGTGAATGTGGGCGCGAGCCGGGCTCGACCCGCGTCATAGCGGCTATTGAGTCGGCGATTGGGGTGATTAACGCCGTGGCCATTGCCCGCAGTTCTCCGCGCTTAATCGGGATCGCGCTGGCCGCCTTTGATTATGTGATGGACATGCAGACGGAACGCGGGGATGGCACTGAGCTGTTTTATGCCCGCTGTGCCGTGCTGCACGCCGCCCGCGCCGCGGGTATCGACGCTTTCGACGTGGTGTGGTCGGACGTTAACGATGAAGCCGGCTTCCTGCGCGAGGTCGATTTGATCCGCAAGATGGGCTTTAACGGTAAATCGCTGATTAACCCACGTCAGATTGACCTGTTACATAACGCCTATGCCCCAACCCAGCAGGAAGTGGATCACGCGAAACGGGTGATTGAAGCGGCAGAAGAGGGGGAGCGTAACGGCCTGGGCGTCGTGTCGCTCAACGGCAAAATGGTCGATGCCCCTATTATTAACCACGCGCAGATGGTGCTGGAACGCGCGGCGGCCTCCGGCGTGCGTCGTTAAGGATTACACAATGAATCAGACAGAACTTCTCCATGTGAATTTCCCCCATCTGCGGGACTTAAAACCGTTTGATACCGCCCACAGCGCAACGCCATGGCTGAACAGCCCTGACGAAAAACACACCCGTAAGCTCTGTGCTTCGGTCGAAGAGGCGGTGTTACGCAGCGGGTTACAGGACGGGATGACCGTCTCCTTCCACCATGCGTTTCGCGAAGGCGACCGGGTGATCAATACCGTCGTGGCGCTGCTTGCGCGTATGGGCTTTAAAAACCTGACGCTGGCTTCCAGCTCGCTGATGACCTGTAACGACGCGCTGATCGAACACATCGAAAGCGGCGTTATCACCCGGATTTACACCTCCGGTATGCGGGGCAAGCTGGCGGACGCTATCTCACACGGGTTGATGGCCGAGCCGGTACAAATTCACTCCCACGGCGGGCGCGTGAAGCTGTTGCAGGACGGCGAGCTGAATATCGACGTGGCGTTTCTTGGCGTGCCGTGCAGCGATGAATTTGGCAACGCCAACGGCACGCACGGGAAATCGTGCTGCGGCTCGCTTGGCTATGCAATGGTGGACGCGCATTTCGCCCGCAAGGTGGTGCTGCTGACCGAAGAACTGGTGCCGTTCCCGAATATGCCCGCCAGCCTGGTGCAGGATCAGGTGGATTACATTGTGCAGGTGGAGAGCGTGGGTGACCCGGCGAAAATCAGCGTCGGTGCGGCTCGCGTGACCAGTAATCCGCGTGAGCTGATGATTGCCCGCTACGCGGCGGATGTGATTGAACATTCAGGCTATTTCAAACCCGGTTTTTCCATGCAGACCGGCTCCGGTGCGGCGGCTACCGCCTGTACCCGCTTTATGGAGGAGAAAATGGAGCGCAGCGGCGTGAAGGCGCGCTTCGCGCTCGGGGGCATTACCGGCAGCCTGGTGGATCTGCACGAGAAAGGCCTGATCGAAAAGCTGCTTGATACCCAATGTTTCGACGGCCAGGCCGCGGCCTCGCTGGCACGAAATCCGAATCATGTGGAGATCTCCACCAACGTTTATGCCAACCCCGGCAGCAAGGCAGCAAGCTGCGACCAGCTTGATGTGGTGATCCTGAGCGCCCTGGAAGTTGACGTCGATTTTAACGTCAATGTTATTACCGGCTCTGACGGCGTAATGCGTGGGGCATCCGGCGGACATTGTGATGTGGCCGCGGCGGCGAACCTGACCATCGTAGTCGCCCCCCTGCTGCGTAGCCGTATTCCAACCGTCGTGAAGCGGGTGACCACCCGGCTGACGCCCGGGGAGAGCATCGACGTGCTGGTTACCGATCACGGCATCGCAGTTAACCCGGCACGCCCGGAAATCCGCGAACGACTGCTTGCCGCAGGCCTCAACGTTGTCGATATCAACGCGCTTTTCGAGCGGGCGATATCACTGACCGGCGTACCAAAACCCATTGAGTTTACCGACAAAATCGTCGGTGTGATCCGCTACCGCGACGGCAGCGTCATCGACACCGTTCGACAGGTGAAGGAGTAATGATGACTGTAGCGACACCCGTGCGGGCGGGTGTCAGCCTGGAGGAGCTGCTGGCGGCGAAAGAGCGCCGTGCAGCACGCCAGACTGACTGGCTCACGCACTATCAACAACCGGTGATTTCTCTCACGCTCGTCACCCCCGGGGAGATCAAAGACAGCCTGCGCTATCGCAATACGATGGGCGTGGCATTGCAGATGTGCGACCAGCTGCTGTGGGAAAACCGCTGGCAGGTGCTGGACCGCCAGGTGCTGTGGCTGCCCACCGGGCCAGAAGCAATCTGGTGCGTGGCGCATCCGGCGGCGGAAATCAAAGCGCACTGTACGGATCTGGAGCAGACTCACCCGCTCGGCAGGCTGTGGGATTTGGATGTGATCTGCCCGGCACAGGGGCATGTGGGGCGCCAGTCTTTAGGGGCACACCTCCGGCGCTGTCTGGTATGTGATGAGCCTGCCCACGCCTGTTCCCGTTCGCGTAAGCATCCTGTAGAGCAGGTGGTGGCTCGCGTGGAGAAGATGATCGATGACTGGTTTGCTCGCGACTAACCCGCAGCCATGCGATGTGCCAGGGCTCGCCGAAGAGGCGTTATGGCAGGAGCTGGCGTTGACGCCCAAGCCGGGTCTGGTGGATAAGCTCAACAACGGTGCACACCGCGATATGGACCATGCGCTGTTTGCCCGCAGTATTGCGGCCATCACCCCGTGGTTTGCGCGCTTTGCAGAGCTGGGTCATACCCATGCGGATAAACCCGCGGCGGAACAAATACGGATCATTCGCCCGATGGGCATTGCCTGTGAACAGGCAATGTACGCTGCAACATGCGGGGTGAACACGCATAAAGGCGGCATTTTTGCCCTCGGTTTGCTGTGCTTTGCCGCCGGACGTGTGAAACACGCCACGGCTGAGAGCCTCTGTAGTGAGGTGAGTCACCTCTGTCGCGGGCTGGTGGCGCGTGAGCTGGCAGCGCGCAGTGGACAGGCGACGGCAGGGGAGCGGCAGTTTCAGCAGTATGGTTTAACCGGCGCGCGGGGCGAAGCGGAAAGCGGTTTTGCTACGGTGCGTGCAGCACTGGCGCAATGGAACGGGCACGCGCTGCATGACCTGCTGCTGCGCCTGATGGCGATGAATCAGGACAGTAACCTGGTGTCGCGCGGCGGTATGGAAGGGCTGCGTTATGTGCAGGGTTATGCGCGGGCATTACTGACGCGTGGCTGGGATCGTGATGCATTAATACAGATGGACAATGCGCTCATTGAACGGAATTTAAGCCCGGGGGGCAGTGCGGATTTATTGTCGGTAGGATGGGTGCTGGCGAAATTACCCCTCTCCTGAAAGGAGAGGGGATAATCATTAATGCGCGATAGGCTGCGCAGCGTGCGGTTCGCGTACGTGCTTGTACTTGAACAGTGCGATAAACGCGAAGAACAGTACCAACGAGTACGCGGCGAAGATAAGCCACACGGGCTGCCAGTTGGTGATGCCGTTAGTGGTGTACATCTCAACCACTTTACCGCTCACCACACCGCCCAGAATACAGCCGAAGCCGTTGGTCATCATCAGGAACATACCCTGAGCACTGGCGCGAATTTCAGGTTTCACCTCTTTTTCCACAAACACCGAACCAGAGATGTTGAAGAAGTCGAAGGCGCAGCCGTAAACAATCATCGACAGAACCAGCAGCACGGTACCGAACGGGCTTGGGTCGCCGTAGGCAAACAGACCGAAGCGCAACATCCATGCAGCGATACTGATCAGCATGACGTTCTTGATGCCGTAGCGGCTCAGGAAGAACGGGATGGTCAGGATGAACAGCGTCTCAGAGATCTGAGAGATGGACATCATCACTGACGCATGTTCAACGATAAAGCTGCCAGAGAACAGCGGGTTATTGTCGAAGCTGTGCAGGAAGGTGTTGCCGAACATGTTGGTGATCTGCAGTTCCGCACCCAGCAGCATAGAGAAGATAAAGAAGATCGCCATGCGTTTGTTTTTAAACAGCGCAAAGGCGTCCAGACCGAGCATGGTGCTCCAGCTCTGGTTTTTCTGCTGGTTAGACACCGGAATATGCGGCAGGGTCAGGGTGAACAGCGCCAGCACCACGGAGAGTGCCGCCCCGATGTAGAGCTGCATATGGCTCAGTTCGAAGCCTGCGAAGCTCACGCCCCACATTGCCATGATAAAGCCGATGGTGCCCCAGATACGGATTGGCGGGAAATCGGTGACGATTTCCATACCGGCAGATTTCAGGCGGTAGTAGGAGATGGTGTTGATCAGGCCAAGCGTTGGCATGTAGGCCAGCGAGTTAAACAGGATCACCATGAACATCGCCCCCGGCGAGGTGACCTGGGCTGCCATAAACAGCGTCCCCGCACCCACCAGATGGCAAAGCATGTACAGCCATTTCGCACTTAACCATTTATCCGCCACGATCCCCAGCAGCGTTGGCATAAAGACAGCCGCAATGCCGAGCGAGCTGTAGACGGCACCGATAGACGCACCATCGAACTTGAGCGTCACAAACATATAGGAGCCAAGTGTAGTCAGCCAGCTACCCCACAGGCAGAACTGCAGAAACGACAATATTTTAAGCTGCAGCTTAAGGTTCATGTTACTTTCCTCACAAGTGAGCGGGAGATATGTTGTTATAGGAACATTCAGGGTTGTTATTTGATGCAATTCTATCAGCAGGCGAGGTTATGTTTTGTTACCTCCCGCAAAAAAATGCAATCCACATTAATTTGCAGTTTGGATTGTGATGCAAATAACATTTTCGTATGGGTGGGGCGGGGAGGGAGCGGTCTGATGCCCTTACCCTGGCCCTCTCCCACAGGAAGAGGGCAGGGTAAAGGGTTTAGCGTCGACGGTAGTTTTTTTGCGCCGTGTTCACTTTATACAGATAACGACGCGATTCCGCAGACGGGTGTCGGGTGGTGAGCGTGGAATAGACATCCCCCGGCGCCATACTGTTGATGATATTCGCCGCCTGCACTTTGTCACTCGAGAAGACACGCAGGACGCTGCCCGCACCGCCGTTATACGCGGTGATCACCGCATAGCGACGTGATGTCGGGTTATCAATCCCGCCCAGGTAGACATTGTTGAGCATCGCCAGGTAGGCGGTGCCGGTATCAATGTTGCTTTGCGGATCGAACAGATAACTGCGGCTCGGCGTACCGGATTTACCCTGAGCGCGGAAGACGTCTTTACCTGCGCTGTGCTGCACGACCTGCATCAGTCCCAGCGCGTCGGAACGGCTTACCGCGTACGGGTTAAACGACGATTCGGTCTGCATGATCGCCAGGATCAGCGACTCATCCACGCCGTACTTACGCGAGGCCTGACGTACCATGCCAATGTACTTATGCGCACGTTTGTCGAGGTGGTTCGGCACGAGGTTAATGGTGACGCTGTAGATGATCTTCAGGCCGTTAGAGCGGCTTTTCAGGCGCGTCTGCAGCAGATAATCGGCAAATTTTGTGGCACGCCCTTCCCAGCGAATGGCCTGTCCGGTCTGATCGACAACCTGGCCGTACAGGAATGGTTCTTTGGAGATGGTGATGTCATCGGCGTCGGAGTAGAGATCGATTGAGCCTGGATCGTCACCCATCAGCAAGGTTTTCACGATCGCCTGACGTAACCGTGCGGCAGGTTCGGTGCCTGCGATGGTTTCAACCGTGATAGTCCCCTCATCAAAGTTGATGTGGCTACGGGTCTGATAGGCGTCGGTGTACTTAACGTAGTCCTTAGGTCCGGCAATAAGAACTTCGTTAAATCCCCATATATTTTCGATGTTATGGGCAAACTGCCCCATCAAAATGTCAAAACCGTTGGTGTCCTTTATCCAGGCTTCGTTGTAATCATCGCCTTTTTTGGAAGAACAAGAGACAAGCAACGGCGCAACAAGGGCTAGCGCTAAAAATTTTTTCATCATTCCGGGAGTGCGTGTTGTGTTTGCTTGTACGGCGGAGTTGCCCCCGCACGCTGTTATTTTTCCGGCGGCGTATAGCCTTCGATGTGGACGTCTTTGCCTTCGAACAGGAAGTTCACCATCTCCTGTTCAAGCAGTTTGCGGTGCTCCGGGTTCATCATGCTGAGTTTCTTCTCGTTGATCAGCATGGTCTGTTTTTTCTGCCACTGTCCCCAGGCTTCTTTGGAAATTTCGTTATAGATGCGCTTACCCAGTTCGCCCGGATAAAGCTGGAAATCCTGGCCTTCAGCGTCACGCTGCAGGAAAGTACAAAAAATAGTTCTGGCCATACTCATTCCTCTGTTGGTGGCTGATGCTAAACCATTGCACCGGCACGTAATTGCTGTAACAGGCGCTCCACGGGAGCCGCCAGCCCGACTGATGGCGGTTGCGCTAAGTTATACCAGAGAGCCGTTCCTTCATCCATGCAGGCGGTGATTGAGGACACGGGAAGCCACATCGGTACAATATCCAGATGGAAATGGCTAAAGGTATGACGAAACGCGGTCAGCTGCGTCAGGTTATCGGCAGCGATGCCGCGCTGTTTAAGCCATTCCCGTAACAATTCTTCATCTTCAAACTGTGGGAAGCAGTATAGACCACCCCACAGGCCGCTCGGCGGCCGCTGCGCCAGAAAGACCCCATCGCCATGCTGCATCAACAGCATGTAGCCGGTGCGCTCTGGCAGCGTCTGCTTTGGCTTTTTGCCCGGATACTGCGCCCATGCGTGGTTTGCATAAGCCACGCAGAGATTATTGACCGGGCAAAGTTCGCATTTCGGTTTTGATCGCGTGCAGATCATGGCCCCCAGGTCCATCATCGCCTGGTTAAAGCGCTCCACGCCTTTTGCCGGGGTAACCGCTTCGCTGATCTCCCACAGCCGTTTTTCGACCTCTTTTTTTCCCGGCCAGCCGTCAACGGCATAGCATCGTGCGAGGACGCGCTTCACGTTGCCGTCGAGGATCGGGAAATGCTTGCCTAAAGACAGGGAGAGGATCGCGCCTGCGGTTGAACGTCCGACGCCGGGCAAATCGGCCACTTCATCGAAGGTTTCCGGAAATGTGCCGTGGTGTCGGGTCGCCACCTGCTGCGCGGCTTTATGCAAATTGCGCGCACGGGCGTAGTAACCGAGACCGGTCCACAGGTGCAACACCTCGTCTAATGGCGCATTGGCCAGGTCGGTCACCGTTGGGAAACGTGCCATAAAGCGCTCGAAGTAGGGAATCACCGTAGCGACCTGCGTTTGTTGCAACATCACTTCGGAGAGCCATACTTTGTAAGGCGTTTTTTCAATTTGCCAGGGCAGGGTTTTACGCCCGTATTTGTCGTACCAGTCCAGCACCTGGGCTGAAAATTGAGAGGCTTGCATGGTCATCGATTCGTATAATCAGGGACGCCGATTGCAGCACAGCGTCAATCTGCTGTAAACCGGATCTTTCCCATGCTTGCATAGAAGCCTTAACTTTGGATAATGCCCGTTTCCCGAACATTCTCACAAGCAGACAACTCTTTTATGAAAAACGACGTCATTTCACCGGAATTTGATGAAAACGGTCGCCCGCTGCGCCGTATTCGCAGCTTTGTCCGCCGTCAGGGTCGCCTGACCAAAGGGCAGCAACATGCGCTGGACAACTACTGGCCGGTGATGGGCGTTGAGTTCAGCGAGCAGCCTCTGGACTTTACCGAGCTGTTTGGCCGCGACGCGCCGGTAACACTGGAGATTGGCTTCGGTATGGGGTCTTCACTGGTTACCATGGCCCACGCGCGCCCGGAGCAAAATTTCCTCGGCATTGAGGTGCACTCACCAGGCGTAGGCGCATGTCTGGCAACGGCTCATGAAGAGGGCGTTGAGAACCTGCGCGTTATGTGTCACGACGCGGTTGAAGTGCTGCACAAAATGATTCCTGACAATTCTTTGACGATGGTTCAGCTCTTTTTCCCTGACCCGTGGCACAAAGCACGGCATAATAAACGCCGTATCGTTCAGGCGCCGTTTGCTGAGCTGGTAAAAAGTAAGCTGAAACTGGGCGGTGTCTTCCATATGGCGACCGACTGGGAACCTTATGCGGAACATATGCTGGAAGTCATGTCGTCTCTGGACGGGTATAAAAACCAGTCTGCAAGCAACGACTATGTACCGCGTCCGGATTCACGTCCGGTGACAAAATTTGAACAGCGTGGCCATCGTCTTGGTCACGGCGTATGGGACTTAATGTTCGAGAGGGTGAAATAATGGCAAAGAATCGTAGCCGTCGTCTGCGTAAAAAAATGCACATCGAAGAATTCCAGGAAGTGGGCTTCTCCGTTGCGTGGCGTTTCCCGGAAGGCACCAGCGTAGACCAGATCGATCAGGACGTAGATGCGTTCATTAATGAAGTGATCGAGCCAAACAAGCTGGCCTTTGATGGTAGCGGTTACCTGGCATGGGAAGGTCTGATCTGCACCCAGGAAGTCGGTAAATGCACCGAAGAACATCAGGCGCTTGTGCGCAAATGGCTTGAAGACCACAAACTGGAAGATGTCCGCGTCAGCGAACTTTTTGACGTTTGGTGGGACTAATTAAGCAGTAAGGGGCCAGCATTAGCTGGCCCATTTTGTCTGAGGGAGTGTTTAAGATGCGCAAAACGTTGCTGGCTGTTGCCTTAATGGCAACCGGATTCACCGCTCATGCGGAGTATAAATGTAGCGTCACCCCGCGTGATGACGTGGTGTTAAGCCCGAAAACCGTGCAGGTCAAAGGCGAGAACGGTCATCTGGTGATTACGCCGGACGGGAACGTCACATTTAACGGTAAACAGTACAACCTGACCCCCGCTCAGCGTGAGCAGGCGAAAGACTACCAGGCCGATTTGCGTACCGCGCTGCCGTGGATTGATGAAGGTGCCCTGACGCGCGTAGAGAAGAGCCGTGTCGCGCTGGATAAGATCATCACTAAAGAGGTGGGTGAGAGCAGTAACATGCGCACCCGCCTGACGAAGCTCGACAAACAGCTGAAAGAGCAGATGAACCGCATTATTGAGCATCGCTCCGACGGCCTGACGTTCCATTACAAGGCAATCGATCAGGTTCGTGCCGACGGTCAGCAGCTGGTGAACCAGGCAATGGGTGGCATCCTGCAGGACAGCATTAACGAGATGGGGGCTAAAGCGGTGCTGAAAGGCGGCGGTAACCCACTGCAGGGCGTGCTCGGTAGCCTGGGTGGGCTGCAGACCTCGATTCAGAACGAGTGGAAGAACCAGGAAGACGATTTCCAGCAGTTCGGCAAAGACGTCTGTAAACGCGTGGTGTCGCTGGAAGATAGCCGCAAGGCGCTGGTGGGGACGCTGAAGTAATTTCCCCTCACCCTAACCCTCTCCCCAAAGGGGCGAGGGGATGGTTTGCTCCCTTTCCCTTTTAGAGAGAAGGCCGGGGTGAGGGTTGCAGCATTTGCAGTGTTTCAAGGATCTTTTCTAACACCGCTTCTTCGTTATTCCAGAGTTCGTTGTTCCAAAATCGAATGACATACCAGCCTTTCTCGTTAAGCCAGCACGTTCTTTGACGATCGTATTCCTGCTTTTCATCATGTTGCCCGCCATCCAGTTCAATAGCCAGATGAGCCGCGCAGCAGGCGAAATCCAGAATGTAGTGATCTACAGGATGTTGTCGACGAAATTTATAATTTTCGAAACGGCGGCTGCGCAGTAGATACCAAAGCCGTCTTTCTTCTTTTGTCAGCTCCCGTCTGAGCTGTTTTGCATAAGTACGAGTAATATCCATCCCCACACTCTGCCAGCCTTTCCCTCAGCCAGCAGAATGGGGTGCAAAATCCTGAATCAGCCTTCAGGAATCTTCTGCGAGGAACAACTCAAGCAGGGAGTTTAAAAACAGTTTGCCGTGCTCGGTGATCTGCCAGTAATCCTCACACTCGGTGAGATATCCCTGCGCCAGCGCCTCGTCAATCTGCGGACGAATCGTGGCTTCCGGCAATCCGGTATAACGCGCAAACTCCGCACGTGGTGCGGGTTCCAGCAAGCGGAAGCGGTTCATAAAGAACTCAAACGGTTTATCCGCCGCCTCAACATCATGCTGACGTTCAAGGTAGCGGCCTTCCATGTAACCACGCGGATGACGCGTTTTGGCGGTACGCAGGATGCGCCCGTCAGGGAAGGTCACTTTACCGTGTGCGCCACAGCCAATCCCCAGATAATCACCAAAGCGCCAGTAGTTCAGGTTGTGCTGACACTGGTAACCCGGCTTCGCGTATGCGGAGGTTTCGTATTGCTGATAACCTGCCGCGGTCAAAAGCTGATGACCTTGCTCAAAGATATCCCACAGGGCGTCATCATCCGGCAGCACCGGCGGACGGGAACCAAACAGCGTGTTTGGCTCAATAGTCAGCTGATACCATGAGAGATGCGGTGGGTTAAGCGCGATCGCCTGACGCAGATCGTCCAGCGCTTCCTCCAGCGACTGGTCCGGCAGGCCGTGCATCAAATCCAGGTTAAAGCTGCGCAGGCCTAAGCCAGTGGCCAGGTTTGCCGCGCGCTTTGCCTCTTCCGGGCCGTGAATGCGTCCCAGACGTTTCAGCTTCGGCTCGCTAAAGCTCTGGACACCGATCGAGATGCGGTTCACGCCTGCACGTTGATAATCGACAAAACGGTCGGCTTCAACGGTGCCGGGGTTGGCTTCCATCGTTATTTCAGCATCCGCGGCCAGGTTCAGGCGCGCACGCACGCCGTCCAGCAGCGTTTGCATCGCCGGGCCAGAAAGCAGGCTCGGCGTACCGCCACCAATGAAAATGGTCTTAACTTCACGTCCCTGTGCGTAAGGTACATCGGCATCCAGGTCGGCCAGCAGATGCGCAACGTAGTCATCATGCGGCACTTCACCTTTCAGCGCGTGCGAGTTGAAATCGCAGTACGGGCATTTCTGCACGCACCACGGGATGTGAATATAAAGACTCAGAGGCGGCAAATTAGCCATTACGCAGTGCTTCCAGTAACAGTTTCAGGGCGCGTCCACGGTGGGAAATCGCGCTTTTCTCTTCGCGGGACAGTTCCGCAGCGGTTTTGCCCTCAGACGGGACAAAGAAAATCGGGTCGTAGCCAAAGCCACCACTGCCTGCCGCTTCACGGGTAATCACACCCGGCCAGCTGCCGTGGCAGACGACTGGCGTAGGGTCTTCGGCATGACGCAGATAGACCAGTACGCAGTGGAACTGAGCCTGGCGTTTATCATCTGGCACGTCTTTCAGTGCGACAAGCAGCTTTTCCAGATTCTGCTGGTCGGTGGCATCGACGCCAGAATAGCGTGCGGAGTAGATACCCGGCGCACCGCCAAGGGCATCTACCGCCAGACCGGAGTCGTCGGCAATCGCGGGCAAACCGGTAATCTGTGCGGCATGGCGCGCTTTCAGGATCGCGTTTTCGATAAACGTCAGCCCTGTCTCTTCGGCGGAATCCACACCCAGTTCGGTCTGTGCAACGACATCCAGTCCAAAATCATTTAATAGCGAGGCCAGCTCGCGCACTTTACCGGCGTTACCGGTAGCGAGAACAACTTTCTGCATGGTTTAATCCTGCTCTGTCAGCGCCGCGACTTCCGTCGGGATAGATTGCGGGTTGAGAATTTTTACCTGTTTATGCCGCCCAAGTTCACCTTTCTCGATGATCACCTGGCTTTTGGCGACACGAAACTGTTTTGCCAGATATTTGGTCAGATGCGCATTCGCCTGGCCATCAACCGGTGGGGCAGTGATGGCGACTTTTAGCTCGTCGCCATGCAGTCCAACAATACTGTCACGGCTGGCTTTCGGCTGAATATACAGCCGTAAAACCAGCCCGTCAGCGCAGGTGCTCACTGCACTCATAGCGCCATCCACAGCCCCGGCAGCAGCATATCGCCCGTGGACTGTAACAGCTCAGCGATCCCCATATTCACGACGTACAGCAGCAGAACCAGGATCATCGGAGAGAAATCGATGCCACCCATAGACGGAAGCAGGTTACGGATTGGACGCAGCAGCGGTTCAGCCAGCTGAATTAACGCGTACTCCACCGGGCTACGGCCCTGGCTTACCCAGCTCATGATCGCCATGACCAGCAGCACCCAGAAGATCAGCAGACCGACGGTTTTTATCAGAATCAGTACGGCGGCAATCCAGATTATCGGCTGGAAGGTGATAACCATAAACAGCACAATCGCTTTGATAACGCTCAGAATAAACGCGACCAGCAGAGAAGCACTGTCAATGGGGCCCATCGCCGGAATGACGCGACGCAGCGGTCCTACGATAGGTTGCGTGATTTTCACGACAAACTGCGAGAACGGATTGTAAAAATCACAGCGGGCCCACTGCATCCAGACGCGCAGTAACAGCGCCATCGTATACAGCTCAATGACCGTTGAAAGCAGGAAAGTCAACGTCTTCATGGCGTTCCTCAGGTTTCCTTATTATTGGGTGTAATCGCGCGCACCGAAAATTGCCGTGCCGATGCGCACCATAGTGCTGCCTGCCGCGATGGCGGCTTCCATATCATCCGACATGCCCAGAGAAAGCGTGTCTACCGTTTCATAGCGCGCTTTAAGCGCCTCAAATGCTACAGCCATTTGCTGTGCCACGGCAAACTGCCTTTCATAACTTGACTCCGGTGCCGGGATGGCCATTAACCCGCGCAGGGTTAAGCGCGGCAGTGCCGCGACGTCTGCTGCCAGCGCATCCAGTTCTTCCAGCGCAATACCGGACTTGCTGTTTTCGTCACTGATGTTGACCTGAATCAGCACATTCAGCGGCGGTAACGCTTCAGGGCGCTGGTCGTTCAGGCGCGAAGCAATACGCAAACGGTCAATGGTATGGCACCAGTCGAAATGTTCAGCGACCAGACGGCTTTTGTTCGACTGCAAGGGGCCAATAAAGTGCCATTGCAGATCCGTCTTCCCCTGTTCCTGGAAGAAGCGAATTTTATCCACGCCCTCCTGCACGTAGTTTTCACCAAACGCATGCTGTCCCGCCTCAATCGCATTTGCGATGGCGCTCGCAGGCTTGGTTTTACTCACTGCAAGTAACGTAATTTCTTCTGAAGCACGGCCGCAACGTATTGCTGCAGCTGAGATTTTGTCCCGGACCTGTGCCAGGTTGTGCGCAATGTCGTTCATTTTCCGAGGAGTATTGTATGGATGTGGAAGAAATTGTGGCCCTTAGTGTAAAGCATAATGTCTCCGATCTACACCTGTGCAGTGATTCGCCACCGCGCTGGCGCAGATCAGGTCGTCTTGAACCCGCACCGTTTCCGCCTCCCGAAGTCGATACGCTATTAAAAGCGTGGCTCAACGATGAACAGCAGGGAACGTGGTGGGCGAACGGGCAGGTGGATTTTGCCGTCACCCTGGCGGGCAACCAGCGCCTGCGCGGAAGCGCGTTTAAACAGACAAGCGGCGTCTCAATGACGCTGCGGCTGTTGCCCGGGGTCTGCCCGCAACTCTCCGCGTTGGGGGTGCCCCGGGTTGTTCCTGAGCTGTTATCCAGTG
Organism: Enterobacter sp. 200527-13; assembly: GCF_027924865.1. NCBI lineage: Bacteria > Pseudomonadati > Pseudomonadota > Gammaproteobacteria > Enterobacterales > Enterobacteriaceae > Enterobacter > Enterobacter sp. 200527-13. The sequence continues at coordinate 181,340 of NZ_BSCM01000004.1, read as the reverse complement.
ACAACGGGTTGATCCTGGTCACCGGGGCAACCGGCAGCGGTAAGTCCACTACGCTGGCAGCGATGGTGGATTTTCTTAATCACCATACTGACGGGCATATTCTGACGCTCGAAGACCCGGTGGAGTTTCTGTACCAGAGCGAACGGTGCCTGATCCAGCAGCGCGAGATTGGGCAACACAGCCCGTCATTTGCCGACGCGCTGCGCGGGGCGTTACGCCAGGATCCTGATGTCATACTGCTGGGAGAGCTGCGCGACAGTGAAACAATCCGCCTCGCGCTGACGGCGGCGGAAACCGGACATCTGGTGCTCGCGACACTGCATACCCGCGGGGCAGCGCAGGCGATTGAGCGGCTGGTCGATACGTTTCCGGCGCAGGAGAAAGATCCGGTGCGTAATCAGCTGGCCGGCAGCCTGCGGGCGGTGCTGGCGCAAAAGCTCCTCCCCGATGCGCAGGGCGGGCGCGTGGCGCTTTATGAGCTGCTGGTGAATACTCCGGCGGCGGCGAATCTCATTCGCGAAGGAAAAACGTGGCAATTGCCCGGTATTATTCAAACCGGCCAGCAGTCGGGGATGCAGAACTTTGACCAGAGCCTGGCTGAAAGACGGGCGCAGGGGCAACTCCAGGCCCCGGCGCTCAATAACCCTGTTCGAAATAGCTTTCGAGAATGATGACAGCAGACGCGGAGTCAACGCTGCCTTTGTTGAGAGCCCTGAAGCCGCCGTGTTCAAAAAGACCTGCGCGTGCTTCAACGGTGCTCAGACGCTCGTCGTGGAGCTTCACGGAGACGCCAAAGCGGCCATGGATTTTATTGGCGAACTTACGCGCTCGGGCGGTAAGCGGTTGTTCAGTGCCATCCATGTTCAGCGGTAACCCAACGATGACGTCATCCGGCTGCCACTCTTTTAGCAGGCGCTCGATGAGGTTCCAGTCCGGTGTGCCGTCACTGGCCTTCAGGGCCGTGAGCGGGCGTGCGGTACCCGTGATTCGCTGACCCACGGCGACGCCTATGCTTTTGGTGCCAAAATCGAAGGCCAGAAGTGTTCCGCTCATCAGGCATGCCCCGCTACGCCAGGCATAGTCAGGATATCAATGCCGATCAGTTTCGCGGCGTCACGCCAGCGATCGGCAATAGGGGTTTTAAACAGAATGTTCATGTCCGCAGGCGCGGTCAGCCAGGCGTTATCGAGGATCTCTTGCTCAAGCTGGCCTTTCTCCCAGGAGGAGTAGCCCAGGGCCACCAGCACTTCCGACGGCTGCTCAGCGGTACCCAGCGTTTCGAGCACGTCGCGAGAGGTCGTAATGACGGTGTTGTCAGAGATGCGAATACTGGAAGAGAAGACCGGCGGCGTATGCAGGATAAAACCGCGATCCTCTGCGAGTGGCCCGCCCAGCATCACCGGTTTATCAAGCCTGATTTCCGGCAGACGCTCTTCAGCCGAAATTTTCAGCTTGTCCAGAATCCCTTCAACCTGCAGGTTTTCCAGCGGTTTGTTGATGATAATGCCCATCGCGCCGTCTTCATTGTATTCACAAATATAAACCACGGCGCGGCGAAAAATCGGATCCTGGAGAGCAGGCATGGCAATAAGAAAGTGATGCTGTAAATTCATTGTCAGAGGTACTGTTTCCTGGTTTAAAAAGCGACAGCCCCAGTATGCGGACAAACCGGGGTGCTGTCACTAATAGTATTGAAAGGTTATTTCTGTAAACGTTTCTCGATGGCGTCCATCAGCATTCCGGTGATCGAAATCGGGAATTCCGCTTCGATTTCACGAATGCAGGTTGGGCTGGTCACGTTCACTTCGGTCAGGCGATCGCCGATGATATCCAGGCCGACAAAAATCAGGCCCTTGGCTTTCAGTGTCGGGCCAACGCGGCGGGCAATTTCCCAGTCGCTTTCACTTAACGGGCGCGGCTCACCGCGGCCACCGGCCGCCAGGTTACCGCGGGTTTCGCCGCCCTGCGGGATACGCGCGAGGCAATACGGCACCGGTTCACCATCCACCACCAGAACGCGTTTATCGCCATCTTTAATGGCCGGGAGATAGTTCTGTGCCATGCAGTAACGCGTGCCCAGCTCGGTCAGCGTTTCGGCAATCACCCCAATATTCGGGTCGCTCTCTTTCACGCGGAAAATAGATGCGCCACCCATGCCGTCCAGCGGTTTCATGATGATGTCGCCGTGTTTCTGCCAGAACGCTTTCAGCTGTGCCTTGTTGCGGGTCACCAGCGTTTCAGGCGTCAGGTCAGAGAACCATGCGGTGTAGAGTTTCTCGTTACAGTCGCGCAGGCTCTGCGGTTTGTTGACGATCAGCGTTCCTTTCTCTTCCGCGCGCTCAAGGATATAGGTGCAGTAAATGTATTCGGTGTCGAACGGAGGATCTTTACGCATCAGAATGACATTGAGGTCGGCAAGGGCAATATCCTGCTCGGTGCCGAATTCATACCATTTGTCGTAATTCTGCTCGACGTTAACGATGCGGGTGCGTGCGCGGGCTTCACCGTTGATCAGGTAAAGATCGTTCATCTCCATGTAGTGGAGTTCATAGCCGCGACGCTGCGCTTCCAGCAGCATCGCGAAGCTGGAATCTTTCTTGATGTTAATGTTTGCGATGGGATCCATCACGATGCCGAGCTTGATCATTTTCATCTCCGTTAAAAGCCTGAGGGCTCAGGCTTAGCGTTAACCCAGATCGCCAAAACGCACCTGTAGCGCGGTAATGGCTGTGAGTGCCGTTGTCTCAGTACGCAGAACGCGAGGTCCCAACAGAATATCAGTAAACTGGTAACGCGCCGTCATGGCAATTTCGTCAGCGGACAAGCCGCCTTCCGGACCAATCAGCAGGCGAACACGTTCAACGGGTAGCGGCAGCGTATTGATGCTGGCGCTGGCGCGTGGATGGAGATTGAGCTTCAGCCCGCTTTCCTCTTCAGCACACCAGTCCTCCAGATCCATCGCCGGGCGGATCTCCGGAATACGGTTGCGGCCACTCTGTTCACAGGCAGCAATGGCAATTTTCTGCCACTGCTGGATCTTTTTATTCAGACGTTCCGCATCCAGTTTAACGCCACAGCGCTCAGAAAAAAGTGGCGTAATGAGGCTTACACCCAGTTCAATGGATTTCTGGATGGTGAATTCCATCTTTTCTCCGCGCGACATCACCTGTCCCAGGTGTATGTGCAGCGGAGATTCACGGTCATCCACTTCGCCGCGCAATATCGTTACATGCACGCTTTTTTTATCAGCACGCGTAATTTCCGCGTCGAAAACCTGATTCGAACCATCAAACAGCTGAATAGCTTGTCCTGCTCCCATGCGCAGTACGCGACCAACATGGTTGGCGGCATCGTCAGAGAGGGCAATTTCGCGGCCGACGGTAATCAGCTCAGGGTGGTAGATGCGAGGAATGCGCATAGTCAGAAATTCCATATGTCATGCGGTGTAAGCGAATTGCCGCTAGTGTAGGTTAGCTCTTTTGCGCCTGGCAAGCCCGCTGGACGTAAGGGTTGTGATTACCCTGAACTTTCGCGATGCGCGCGTCACGCTGGCATTCCCATTCCGTCACCGGATATTGCTTGTCCCATGCGTTGAACAGCTGCGTCTGCTGGCGGGAAAGGTTGAGGTCGTAACGGTCACGCATATAGAAATAGGTGCGGGCGATACTGCCGCGCGCGCGGGCTGGGGGCTCAGCGACTTTCTCTTTAAAATCAACCTTCATGCCGCACTGGCCGTACTGACCCTCTCCGCCGTTCCACTGGCTGTACATAAAGTTGCCGCGATCGCCATTCACCTCGCCAACCGCGGGTTGCAGGTTGTGCATATCGCTTTCCATCTGGCGATAGACCGGATCTTTGGCGCAATTTTTACGACCGCCATCCTGCCAGCACTGACGCTGGTGGCCAAACTGCCATGCCGGCACCACATGTTCCCACTCGATGCGGCTGGCGCGGTTTTCATTCTTACGCACTTTATAGCCGCAGGATTCGAGATCAACGATCCCTTTTTTACCCTGCCAGTTAATCTTACAACCGCAATAAAAATCACCGGGAACATCCGCGTTGACCTTTACGCCTGCCGCTTTTGCCTGGGAGAAACTGTTAATACCGTCGGCCAGAGCCTGGCCGGAGAGTGCTGTCGCCAGAAAAGCGACCGCGAGAGAAAAATTACGGGACATCTTACACTCCGTGTCAAAACGAGCCCGCAACGTAACGAATGTTGTTCCTGTATGCAATCAGTCAGATCAGGAAAGTTCCTGAAAGTTCAGTTGGTTATTCCGCGACCAGCGGTTCACCACATTTGACGCAACGGTAGGTGGCCTCGCCGCGCACCACGCGATTATGACGGCGGACGGTAAGCTGATGCTGCTGACACTGGCAGCGGTAGGGGAAGGTATTGCGGCGTACCGACTCAAGTTCAAACTGATGGGTTCTGCGTGCCGGAACGCCCAGCACGGCTTCCATCATCCACTTCCACTCTTTGCCGTGGGGTGCCACGCGGCCAAAGTGTTTCCATACCAGCAGGTGCGCCAGCTCGTGCGGCACCACTTCCTCAATAAACGCCTGCTGATTTTCCAGCATCAGCACCGGGTTCAGACGGATCTCATAAGATTCGAGCCACGCTGTGCCCGCCGCCGTGCCACGCTGTTGATAGACGAGTTTCGGCTCAGGGTAATTCCGGCCGAGTTTCAGGTTGGCCTGGGCGAGTTTTTCCCGCAGGCTGCGCATAACGGCTTGCTGAAGGGCGATGGGGAGACGGGGTGCTTTCATAGGGGCAGAGCATAAAGCGCGAAGCGGGGAGGTGCAAGAGGCACCTCCCGCCAGAGAATTAGTCGTGTGCGCCAATCTCGCGCAGTGGACGACCCTTCATCAGGTTACGTTCAATATGTTCCAGTGACACGTGTTTGGTTTCAGGAACCAGCCACAGCGTCAGAACAATAAAGAAGATGTTCAGGCCGGAGTAGACCCAGAAGGTGTTCGCGTTGCCCAGCGTATTGAGCATGGTCAGGAACGTCGCACCGACAATCATGTTGGCAATCCAGTTGGTCGCGGTGGAGCAGGTGATACCGAAATCACGCCCTTTCAGCGGCTGGATTTCAGAGCACAGCACCCAAATCAGCGGACCGGCGCTCATCGCAAACCCGACGATAAACATCAGCAGCATCCCCACAGCGAAATACTGGGCGGTTGGAGAGTGAATCCCCACGTGCATCATCGTGCCGAGAACACCCATACCGGCGGCCATCACCAGGAAGCCCAGCGTCAGGGTCGGCTTACGGCCCCAGCGGTCCACCAGACCGATAGCAATAAAGGTCGCCAGAACGTTGGTCAGCCCAACGATGACGGTCCCCCACATCTGCTCGGTGGTATTGGTATACCCCGCCAGTTCAAAGATTTTTGGTGCGTAGTACATGATGACGTTCATCCCGGTGAACTGCTGCATCACCTGCAGGAGCACGCCCAGGAATACCGCACGACGGAAGTTACTGTTCTCTTTAAACAGCGCCCAGCCTGACTGTTTTACCTTCAGGCTCTCGCGGATCTCTTCCAGTTCGTTTTTCGCTTCCGCGCTGGTATCGCGCAGTCGCAGCAGCACGCGCTCGGCATCGACGAAACGACGCTTCGCTGCAAACCAGCGTGGGCTGTCCGGCAGGAAGAAAACGCCAATCAGCAGCAGAATGGCAGGGATAATGATCACGCCAAGCATCCAGCGCCATGCGCCGCTGTAGCTGAACGCGGTATCGGAAAGGTAAGCTCCGAGGATGCCGATGGTGATCATCAGCTGGTACATCGAAATCATACTGCCACGGATTTTCTCGGGTGCGATTTCAGAGAGATAGAGTGGGGCGGTATACGACGCCACACCCACGGCCAGACCAAGCAGCACACGGGAAAGCAGCAATACCTCAACGTTTGGAGCCGCTGCTGAGAAGAGCGAACCTGCAACAAACAGAATTGCACCGATCATCAGGCTCTTTTTGCGGCCCAGCCTGAAAGAGAGCCAGCCGCTGCCCACGGCGCCCACGGCCGCACCAAACATCATGGAACTTACTACCCACTCCTGGGTGTGAGCGCTTATCTGGAACTCTTCAGTGATAAAGGGTAACGCACCAGCAATCACGCCAATGTCCAGGCCAAAAAGTAATCCTGCCAGGGCGGCGAGGAAGCAGACGAAAAATGTCATCGCCTTATTGGACGTACGCCCCTGTTTTTTATTGTCAGGCATTATGCCCTCCAGTTGGGTTATCAGTTTTATCGATGTTAAGGGTAAGTGAGCAACCCGTATAAATATGTGAGATAAATCACATTGGTGTAATCGGTTACACTGGTGTGCAACCGTAAATAAAATTAAAGCTTTGAAAATATAGAGGTAAATTAGTTGATGCGCATCGCGTTTGAATGAATTTCAGACTTAACTGAAAGGAAATGTAACAGCATAAGACATGCGATCATGCAAAGAGATTATTCTGAAAGCGAGGTATATCGGGTGGGGTGTAATCGGTTTCACGCAAAGCGCAATGTCAGGCTCTCTGGCTGACAAAAGCAAAAGGCCAGCACGGGGCTGGCCTTTTTTAACATTCGCTGTCAGTCGATTATTTCAGACCAGCAGCTTCACGCAGCAGAGCGGCTTTGTCGGTTTTTTCCCATGGGAAATGTTCACGACCAAAGTGACCGTATGCAGCGGTTTCTTTGTAGATTGGGTGCAGCAGATCCAGCATCTGAATCAGACCGTATGGGCGCAGGTCAAAGAACTCGCGCACCAGCAGCGTCAGTTGCTCGGATGGCACTTTCTCGGTACCAAAGGTTTCAACCATGATGGAGGTCGGTTCAGCCACGCCGATAGCGTAGGAAACCTGAATCTCACAGCGGTCAGCCAGGCCAGCAGCAACGATGTTTTTCGCAACATAACGCGCAGCGTACGCAGCAGAACGGTCAACTTTAGACGGGTCTTTACCGGAGAAGGCACCGCCACCGTGACGCGCCATGCCGCCGTAGGTATCAACGATGATTTTACGGCCGGTCAGACCGCAGTCACCCATTGGGCCGCCGATAACAAAGCGTCCGGTTGGGTTGATGAAGTATTTGGTTGCGGAGCTCAGCCATTCAGTTGGCAGAACCGGCTTGATGATCTCTTCCATCACTGCTTCCTGCAGGGATTTCTGGTCGATCTCTTCGGAATGCTGAGTAGACAGAACGACCGCGTCAATACCGACGATTTTGCCGTCGTCGTACTGGAAGGTCACCTGGCTTTTCGCATCAGGACGCAGCCACGGCAGGGTGCCATTCTTGCGCACTTCAGCCTGACGCTGCACCAGACGGTGTGCGTAGGTCACTGGCGCTGGCATCAGCACGTCAGTTTCGTTGGTTGCATAACCAAACATCAGGCCCTGGTCGCCCGCGCCCTGTTCCAGCGGATCGGCACGGTCAACGCCCTGGTTGATGTCCGGAGACTGTTTGCCAATTGCGCTCAGTACCGCGCAAGAGTTGGCATCAAAGCCCATATCAGAATGGACATAACCGATCTCACGAACCGTGTTACGGGTGATCTCTTCGATATCCACCCATGCGCTGGTGGTGATCTCACCGCCAACCAGAACCATGCCGGTTTTGACGTAGGTTTCACACGCGACGCGCGCTTTTGGATCCTGCGTCAGGATCGCATCAAGCACCGCATCGGAGATTTGGTCAGCAATTTTATCTGGATGTCCTTCTGATACGGACTCGGACGTAAACAGGTGTTTTGCCATGTTTTATTTCACCTAAAAGGAATTTGTTTAGCTCAAGCTGCTGTGTGGAATAGCCAAAGGAGATAATTCTACCAAGGCCTGCAGGTTAATGACACTGGCAGTCTGAGTGTTAATCAGTATGGATGGATTAACATCTGGATGGCTATTTTAGGTCAGTTCTTCGCCCGATTTCCAGTTTTTTTTGACTAACCTCTCACTGAGTTGAATTCGCTGCTGGAAATTTTTCCTGACGGCGCTGGCAACCCGCGCATTTATCTTTTGCAATTTACCCCTGTTCTCGGTATAAAACGCGGCGCGCGGCTCATACCAATAAGCGCTCGATGAACTCATCGTGTCGCCACTTCCAGCCGGGTTAAGCAGTGAACTTTTAGCTTTGGCTTGTGGTCCGTTTCAGCAGGAGCGGCCGTGGAGGTGATACGAGATAATGAACCAGTGTTTTCCGCTAATTCAGCGCAGCCGTTCTGGCGCGTATTTGATTCCCGCAACCCGCATTTCTAATCTGCAAACCTGCCGATGTTATACCCATCTCGGGGCTTCTCAGGATTCCAGGGCCGGTCACGCTTTGTGAAAACTGAACAAGGGCGCTCTTGTTAAGACAAGAGTTTTCTCGTGGTTTCGCCGAACGTTGTCATAATTAAGTTCGGACACGTGTTTACAATGATATGAATATGAAACCGGTCGCACGGTCTGGTTTTCAGCATAGTCTGCTGGGAAATGGATCCGTTTATGGGTTGTTATCGCCGTATAACGCTGCGATAGTAGTCAACTGTTTTACACTTAATACAAAGAGTTGAGGTTCGCTATGTCTGACGACATGTCTTCGCTTTCGCCTTCGTCAGCGGGCGAACAGGGTGTACTACGTTCCATGCAGGAGGTTGCGATGAGCTCCCAGGAAGCCAGCAAGATGCTGCGCACTTACAATATTGCCTGGTGGGGCAATAACTACTACGACGTCAACGAACTGGGCCATATCAGCGTTTGCCCGGATCCTGACGTTCCTGAAGCGCGCGTGGATCTCGCCAAACTGGTGAAAGCACGCGAGGCGCAGGGCCAGCGTTTGCCTGCACTGTTCTGCTTCCCGCAGATCCTGCAACATCGTCTGCGTTCCATTAACGCCGCGTTTAAACGCGCGCGTGAATCTTACGGCTATAAAGGCGATTACTTCCTGGTTTACCCTATCAAGGTGAACCAGCACCGCCGCGTGATTGAATCCCTGATCCACTCCGGTGAACCGCTGGGCCTGGAAGCGGGTTCCAAAGCGGAGCTGATGGCCGTGCTGGCACATGCTGGCATGACCCGTTCGGTGATCGTCTGTAACGGTTATAAAGACCGTGAATACATTCGTCTGGCGCTGATTGGCGAAAAGATGGGCCACAAGGTCTATCTGGTTATCGAGAAGATGACAGAGATCGCTATCGTGCTGGAAGAGGCAGAGCGTCTGAACGTTATCCCGCGTCTGGGCGTGCGTGCGCGTCTGGCGTCGCAGGGCTCCGGTAAATGGCAGTCCTCAGGCGGCGAAAAATCCAAATTTGGTCTCGCGGCGACCCAGGTTCTGCAGCTGGTTGAGATTCTGCGTGAGCGTGGTCGTCTGGACAGCATTCAGCTGTTGCACTTCCACCTCGGCTCGCAGATGGCCAACATTCGCGACATCGCCACCGGCGTACGCGAATCAGCACGTTTTTACGTTGAGCTGCACAAGCTTGGCGTAAACATTCAGTGCTTCGACGTGGGCGGTGGTCTGGGCGTGGATTATGAAGGTACCCGCTCGCAGTCCGACTGCTCCGTGAACTACGGCCTGAACGAATATGCCAATAACATCATCTGGGCGATTGGCGATGCCTGTGAAGAGCACGGCCTGCCGCACCCAACGGTGATCACCGAGTCTGGTCGCGCGGTTACCGCACACCACACCGTGCTGGTATCGAACATTATCGGCGTTGAACGCAGTGAAATTTCCGAGGTAACCCCACCGGCTGAGGACGCGCCTCGTGCGCTGCAAAGCATGTGGGAGACCTGGCAGGAGATGCACGAGCCGGGTACCCGCCGTTCGCTGCGCGAGTGGCTGCACGACAGCCAGATGGATCTGCATGATATTCATGTGGGGTATTCATCGGGCACGTTCAGCCTGCAGGAACGCGCATGGGCAGAACAGCTTTATCTGAACATGTGCCACGACGTACAGCAGCAGCTGGACCCGAGCAACCGTGCTCACCGTCCGATTATTGACGAACTGCAGGAGCGCATGGCGGACAAAATGTACGTCAACTTCTCGCTGTTCCAGTCGATGCCGGATGCCTGGGGTATCGATCAGCTGTTCCCGGTTCTGCCGCTGGAAGGGCTGAACCACGCCCCGGAACGTCGTGCGGTGCTGCTGGATATCACCTGCGACTCCGACGGTGCTATCGATCACTACGTCGACGGCGACGGTATCGCGACCACGATGCCTATGCCAGAGTACGATCCGGAGAACCCGCCGATGCTGGGCTTCTTCATGGTCGGTGCCTATCAGGAGATCCTCGGCAACATGCATAACCTGTTCGGTGACACCGAAGCGGTTGACGTGTTTGTCTTCCCTGACGGCAGCGTAGAAGTTGAGCTGTCCGACGAAGGGGACACCGTGGCGGATATGCTCGAATACGTTCAGCTGGATCCGAAAAAGCTGCTGACCCAGTTCCGTGACCAGGTGAAGAATACCGGTCTGGACGACGCGCTGCAGCAGCAGTTCCTGGAAGAGTTTGAAGCGGGTCTTTACGGATACACCTATCTGGAAGACGAGTAAGTAAACCTGCCTCTCTCTGTTGGAGAGGGGCGGGGTGAGGGCAAGGGGCAATACCCTCGCCTATACTCACTTGAACCCGTATGAATTAGCGGCGATAATTCGCCCCAATAAGCGATTTACGAATCAATCCCTTCCTCGTCGGGTTTAACGACGCGGAGGGGATTTTTTTTCATCTGTTTTTAATGTATCGACTTTAAAGAGGTCAGGACATGAGCACTTTAGGCCATCAGTACGATAACTCTCTGGTATCTAACGCGTTTGGTTTTTTACGTCTCCCGATGAACTTCCAGCCGTACGACAGTGACGCTGACTGGGTGATCACCGGCGTGCCGTTTGATATGGCCACGTCAGGCCGTGCTGGTGGCCGTCATGGTCCGGCAGCTATTCGTCAGGTCTCCACTAACCTGGCCTGGGAGCACAACCGCTTCCCGTGGAACTTCGACATGCGCGAGCGCCTGAACGTGGTTGACTGCGGTGACCTGGTGTACGCCTTTGGCGACGCGCGCGAGATGAGTGAAAAACTGCAGGCCCATGCCGAAAAACTGCTGGCTGCCGGTAAACGCATGCTCTCTTTCGGGGGTGACCACTTCGTCACGCTGCCGCTGCTGCGTGCTCACGCGAAGCATTTCGGTAAGATGGCGCTGGTGCATTTTGATGCCCATACCGACACCTACGCGAACGGCTGTGAATTCGACCATGGCACCATGTTCTTCACCGCGCCAAACGAAGGTCTGATCGATCCAAACCACTCTGTGCAGATCGGTATCCGTACCGAGTTTGATAAAGACAACGGCTTCACCGTGCTGGATGCCGGCCAGGTGAACGATCGCGGCGTGGATGACATCATCGCTCAGGTAAAACAGATTGTCGGCGATATGCCGGTTTACCTGACCTTCGATATCGACTGCCTGGATCCGGCGTTTGCCCCGGGCACCGGCACGCCGGTGATCGGCGGCCTGACCTCTGACCGCGCCATCAAACTGGTGCGCGGCCTGAAGGATCTGAACATCGTGGGTATGGACGTGGTGGAAGTGGCTCCGGCTTACGACCAGTCAGAGATCACTGCTCTGGCAGCGGCCACCCTCGCGCTGGAAATGCTCTACATCCAGGCCGCGAAAAAAGGCGAATAAGCCTTACGCCCGGATTGCTGCTGCGCGACGCATGCGCAGCAGCAACATGCCTCCTGCCAGCAGGGTGATAACCTGCGAGACGACCAGCACCGAAAACCCTGAGCTGACTGAACCCACCGATTTCATCACCATCCCCATCAGCAGCGGAATAAACGCCGCGCAAATATTCCCAATCCCGTTGATGATCCCGTAGGCACTGCCAACGGCTTCCCGCGCCGCATGATGCTGGATAACCGCCGGAATGGCGGCCCCCTGAAGTCCCCAGAAAATATTGGCCGAGAGCATAAACAGCGCCAGCCAGCCGGGCTGGTGGCTCAGCATCAGCATGACGACGGAACTCGCCGTTAAGATCCCGCCCACCACAAACAGCAGCGGTGCCTGGTCCGGGCGCATTTTGTCGAGCAGCACACCGCCCAGAAACTTTGAGCCAAGACTCAGCAGAAAGGGGATAGCCGCGAGAAAGCCGGTCGCGTGCAGGGAGAAGTGGTGTTCATCGCGCAGCCAGGCCGGAAGCCAGGCGCTGCTGCCCCAGAGATAACTCAGCGTGGCGATTTCAACCAGCAGGATCCAGCCCAGAAGCGGCGTCTGCCAGGCAAGCGTAAAGGTCTGCACAAACCCGGACGTTCGGCGCTTTTCCGTATGTTGAGGGGCCGGCAGGAAACGCCAGATTAACCCCCCACCCAGCGCCAGATTGATCGCCGCGAGGGCATAAAATGAGCCCGCCCAGCCAAGATGTGCCATCAGCCAGGTGATCAGCGGAAAGCCTACCGCCAGCCCCAGTGAAACGCCCAGCGCGGTAACGGCGTTGGGCTTACCAATTTCCCCGGCGCTAAAGTTATCGCTGATAAAGCGTGTTTTCAGTGAAAAGAGTGGGCCTTCGGCAATGCCTAAAATCAGGCGGGCGATGAGCATGCCCATCAGCGACCCCAGCAGTGGCGAGATGGCGCAAACCACCGCCCATATCGCAATGCTGGTTAACAATCCCTGTCGGTAATGTAATTTGCTTTCGATAACTGGGGTCAATAGTAAAGCGGAAAAACCATAACCCAGCAAAAAGCAGGTCATGAGCATTCCTTGTAACATTCTGTTTTCATTTAGCTGAAAATGTTCGGCAAATTCAGGGTTTAAAATCATCACCGAGATATTTACGCGGTCAACGTAGGAAATAATAATGAGCACCAGAAGTGCCAACGTGCCTTGCCATCTTGCCGTCATTTAATCCGCCTTAATCGTGCTGTCTGTTTATATTTTTTATGAACGTTATTGTCACGTAACTAAAATGATTCACCTGTGAAACTCATTGTTTTAATGAGATAAATTAAATTAAAGTTTCACAGGTGAAACACCAGAGGTATGCGCACATATAATTTTTAAGGAATAAAAATAAAAGAAGTCAATCTCTATTTTAAAAAATAAAAGATCATCAAAAAAATGTATTCATTCACGCCTGAATAATGAAAATTTCATATCGCTGCATTTTTTCGTGATCGCTTGCACACTTAGCTAATTAAACCTCGACTGATTAACAAATTCGTCACATTCGTGCTTGACGAAACATTCATCGCTTTTATATTGACCGTATTAAATAAGAAACAGAGTTTCATATATGAAACAAAAGCCTGGAGGATCGTGATGAGCTGGATAGGCGTATGTGACGCAGAACAAGTACAGGAAGATTTCCCTTTTAGCGGTAACGTCGAGGGCAAAGAGATCGGCGTTTATTTGATTGATGGCGAATATTACGCGCTGGAAGACGTATGCCCGCACGCTTACGCGCTGCTGAGTCAGGGTTTCGTCGAGGACGGTAAAGTGGAATGTCCGCTGCATGAGGCGGTTTTCGATGTCAAAACCGGCCAGTGCCTGCACGGCCCCGGCGGACGTAACCTCAATCGTTACCCGGTTCGGGTATTTGAAAACCAGATCCAGATTACCTTCGTCGAGGAGACAGTGGCATGAGCGAAAGTCTGAACTTCAACCCGGCGCTGCCGGAAAGCCGTCAGTTTACCCCTCCGGCTGAGGGCGGTAACGGCGCCATCCATAAGCCCGGTGATTACCAGAACCTGATCTGGCAGACCCGCAGCCGCGTACCGGAAAACTGGGAAATCACGCTTATCTCCACGCTGGAAGACCTTTTCGAACAGGGCGCGGAAACCGTGCCGGAACTGGTCAACGGACTGAACGCGGTACGTATGCACGATCAGCAGGGCGAGCCATGGAGCGATGCCAGCTTCCAGGCTTTCTTACAGGTTAACGGCTACTGAGGGCAATGCGATGACGACTACCGTACAAAACTATCTTGATAAAGGTCTGCGCGGCCTCTGGTACCCGGTGCTGGCGAGCTGGGAAGTTCAGTCTGCGCCCGTGGGGATCACCCGTCTGGGCGAACAGATTGTGGTCTGGCGCAACAAAGATGGCCAGGTGCAGGCGCTGGAAGATCGCTGTCCGCACCGTGGCGCGCGTCTGTCGATGGGCTGGAATCTGGGCGATCGTATCGCCTGCTGGTATCACGGCGTGGAAGTTGCGGGCAACGGCGAAGTGAAGGATGTGCCTGCGGTGGACAAATGTCCGCTGGTCGGCCAGCAGTGTGTGCGCAGCTACAACGTGCAGGAAGTGCACGGGGCCATCTTCCTTTGGTTTGGCGTTACCGCCGATCAGCAACCCGACGAACTGAGCTTCCCGGACGAACTGGCTGACACCGACGCCTACAGCAATTTTCTCTGCACCGCCGCGTGGAAATGCAATTACCAGTACGCACTGGAAAACGTGATGGACCCGATGCACGGCACCTATCTGCACTCTTCGTCGCACTCCATGGCGGAAGGGGATCGCAAAGCGGATATGGTTCTGCAGCCAACGAAAACCGGGTTTATCTTCGAGAAAAAAGGCCAGAGCGGCGTCAACTTCGACTGGGTTGAGCTGGGCAACAGCGGCACCTACTGGATGCGTTTGTCCATTCCTTATAAGAAGCGTTTCGGGCCGGGCGGTCACTTCTTCATTGTTGGCATGGTGGTGCCGGAAGATAACGATAACTGCCGCGTCTTCTTCTGGCGTATCCGCCGCGTGCAGGGCTGGCAGCGCGATATGTGGCGTTTCATGTACCGTAACCGTCTGGAAAAACTGCACTGGGAAGTCCTTGAGCAGGACCGCGTGGTGCTGGAGAGCATGGCGCCAGATGCACGGGAACACGAATACCTTTACCAGCATGATGTGGGCCTCTCGCGCCTGCGCCGCATGATGCAAAAAGCGGCGAAAGAGCAGCTGGCGGCGCGTGAAGCTCAGCAGGGAGCCGCCTGATGAATGGGCTGCTGAACGGGAAACGCATCGTGGTGACCGGTGCCGCGCGTGGGCTGGGCTTTCATTTCGCGAAAGCCTGCGCAGAGCAGGGCGCGGCGGTGGTGATGTGCGACATCCTTCAGGGCGAGCTGGCTGAAAGCGCGCATGGCTTAAGTGAGAAGGGCTATGCGATTGAATCACACGTTATCGATCTGGCCGATCCGCTCTCCATTTCGCGGGTGTTCAGCACCATTGGCGAACAGGGACCGATCGACGGTCTGGTCAATAACGCGGCGATGGCGACCGGGGTCGGCGGCAAGGACATGCTTGATTACGATCCGGATCTGTGGGACCGGGTGATGAGCGTTAACGTTAAAGGCACCTGGCTGGTTACCCGGGATGCGGTACCGCTGCTGCGCGAAGGGGCAGCCATTGTCAATGTGGCTTCCGATACCGCGCTGTGGGGCGCGCCGCGTCTGATGGCCTACGTGGCCAGCAAGGGCGCCGTGATTGCCATGACCCGTTCAATGGCACGTGAGCTGGGTGAAAAACGCATTCGTATTAACGCCATCGCCCCGGGCTTAACCCGCGTCGAAGCGACGGAATATGTCCCTGCAGAGCGGCATCAGCTTTACGAAAACGGCCGGGCGCTCACCGGGGCGCAGCAGCCGGAAGACGTCACCGGCAGCGTGGTCTGGCTGTTAAGCGATCTGTCGCGGTTTATCACCGGCCAGCTGATTCCGGTCAACGGCGGTTTTGTCTTTAACTGAGGTAAAGCAAATATGGCAAGCGATCACGAAGTGAAGTACCTGGTTCCGGGGCTGGAGCGAGGCTTACAGCTGCTGCTGGCCTTTGGCGAGCAGCACCGTGAACTGACCTTTGCCGAGCTGCACAGGCTGGTCGATATGCCGAAAGCCACCGCCTACCGCGTGGTACAAACGCTGGAATACATGGGTTTTCTGGAACGCAACACGCGAACCAATACCTTCTCGCTTGGCATGAACGTCCTGCGTCTGGGCTTTGAATACATTGCCTCACTGGATGTGGCGCAGGTCGGTCAGCCGGTCATCGAGCAGCTGCGTGACGTCAGCCAGTGCAGCAGTCATCTGGCGATCCGCGACGGGCGCGACATCATCTATATCGCCCGCGTCAGCGCCGCCGGTTCTCGCATCAATCAGGTGAGCATTGGTACCCGTTTGCCGGTGCACTGCACGTCGCTGGGGCGCATGCTGCTGACTGATATTTCGCGAGCCGATTTCGAACAGCTGTTCCCGCACGAGCGTCTGCCGGGCAACACGCCGGGCCAGATCCACGACCGTGAAGCGTTGTGGCAGATGGTGCAGCAGGACAAAGCACGCGGCTATGTGATCGGCGAATCCTTCTTCCGTCATGGCATCTCCTCCATCGTTTATCCGGTGTATGACCGCAGCGGAAGGGTGGCAGCCGTGGTGAGCATTCTGGTGCCTTCGGAGGAGATCCCGCAGACCGATCGCGAGCGCCTGCAAAACGATGTCCGCATGGCGGCGGATAAAATTTCTGGCTTCTTAGGGTATTTGTCACAGGCCAGTTAAATCATCAGGTTAACGCCAGGCGCTTCATTGCGTCGGGCATGTTTTACGCCCAATCTGGGCCAGACGAGGCAACGAACGATGTGTATAACCGGAATTGAAAAGCTGGAATTTGGTGTCGAGAACCTGACGCACTGCGCCAAATTTATGCGTGATTTTGGCCTGACGGGCGATGCCAGCGGCCAGCGTTTTACTACCCTGAGCGGCGCGCGCGTGGAGCTTAATCCTGTCGACAGCCCTGACCTGCCGCCAGCGTTTGAAGAAGGAAATACGTTGCGCCGGATGACCTGGGCAGTCGCCACCCGGGACGATCTGGAGGCGCTGCGCCCGAAGCTTGAGAAGCAGCCCGGTTTTCGTGAGGTGGGCGACGCGCTGGAGTGCCGCGATCCGAACGGCATGACCTTACGCGTACAGGTCAGCCATCAGGTGCCGGTGGAGCTGAACGTCGAGCCGATTAACCAGTGGGGCGATGCCCGCCGTATCGACACACCAAGCCCGGTCTACGATCGCGCCCAGCCTATTAACGTGGGCCACGTGGTGTTCTTCGTGGAGGAGCTGGCGGCGGTGGAGACGTTCTACCGTGAGGTGCTTGGGTTCCAGGTGTCTGACCGCTACATCAACCGTGCGGTGTTCCTGCGCTGTGGCGTGCGCGGCGGGCATCACAACCTGTTCCTTCTTCAGCTGCCTAACCGTAAGCGGGGTCTGAACCACGTGGCCTTTACCGTACGCGACATTCACGAGGTGATCGGTGGTGGGATAGCGATGAACAAAAACGCCTGGAGCACCTTTATTGGCCCGGGGCGTCATCCGGTCTCCTCGGCCTATTTCTGGTACGTCAACAGCCCAACCGGCGGGGCGTTTGAATACTACACCAACGATGATTACCTCACCGAAAACTGGCAGCCGCGCGAGCTGGAACATTCGCTGGTGTCGTTCACCGAGTGGGCGGTAGAGGGTGGGATTGACCACGACACTCGCCGTCAGCAGAAAAAGCCGGAGGCGGTATGACCTCGCGCATTGTCATTATTGGCGGCGGTCAGGCAGGTGGCTGGGCGGCGAAAACCCTGCGTGACGAAGGCTTCGACGGAGAGATTTGTGTCGTGGCGGAAGAGGAGTGGGATTTCTACGAACGCCCGCCGCTGTCCAAGGCTGCGTTACTGGAGCCGGACGCGCCGCTACCGCGTCTCTTTACTGAAGCGGCGCAACAGGCATTGAACCTGACATGGTGCCGGCCGGTGCGCGCGGAATCTCTCGATCGTCACGCGAAAACGGTGTGCTTAAGCAACGGTGAATACCTTAGTTACAACATTCTTTTAATCGCTACCGGTGGTCGGGCGCGTCTGCCGGGCGATGCATGGGCTGCCCACCCGCAGGTCTATACCCTGCGCCACTGGCAGGACGCACAGCGGCTGAAGGCGCGCCTGGCAGAGAGTCAAAACCTGGCGATTATCGGAGGAGGCTGGATTGGCCTGGAGATTGCGGCCTCCGCGCGTAAATGTGGCGTCGCCGTGACGCTGTTTGAGCAGCAGCCCGCGCTGTGCATGCGTTCAGTGAGTGCCGAGGTATCGCAGCAGCTGGAAACACTTCACCGCGAACAGGGCGTGGATATCCGCACCGGCTGCGGAGCGCTGGAGCTGGAAGATAACAATGGTCTGCCGGTTATTCACTGTGACGGCAAGCGTGAAACCTTTGATGCCGTGGTCGTCGGGATCGGTGTTGATCTCAATCTCGAGCTGGCACGTGATGCGGGTCTGCAGACTGAGCGCGGGATCGTGGTGGACGCTCAGGGGCGAACGTCGGATCCGTTTATTTTTGCTGCCGGTGATGTGGCCCAGCACCATCACTATGGGCTGTGTATTCAGTCGTGGGCCTTTGCCCAGAATCAGGCGGTTGCCACGGCAAAGGCGATGCTCAATCCCGATGCCCCCGGCTATGACGACGCGCCGTGGCTGTGGTCGGATCAATACCAGCACAACATTCAGATCCTCGGTATTCCGCAGGCCGGCTGCACAACCCTTGCCCGGGATAATGCGCTGTTTTTCTCACTGGATGAAAACGGACGGCTGACCCAGCTGGTGGCGTTCAACGATGCGCGTACCGTCAAGCTGGCGAAGCGCTGGATGGCTGCCGGAAGGGATCTGTCCGATGTGCCGCTGGCTGACCCGACTTTTTCACTGATGTCATTGCGATAGCTAACCCGCACCCGTAGGGGGAGACATGACCACATTTGAGACTAACACCGCGCCGGTTGAGGCAAGCGGTGAGGGCACCCGCACGCCCGAAAAAGCGGTGCGCTGGGCCATCCCGCTGTCATTGCTGGCCTGCGTGCTGCTGGCATTTTTCGACAAAATCAGCATTGCGGCGCTCTTTTCCGACAGCCATTTCCAGCAGGCGATGGGCATTGATTTTGACACCACGCGCCTCGGCATTCTGATGAGTGCCTTTCTGTTGAGCTACGGCTTCTCATCGGTCTTTTTAAGCGGACTGGGGGACAAGATTGCGCCGCTTCGCCTGCTCACCGGCATGATGGTGGTGTGGTGCGTGCTGATGGTGGCCATGGGGTTTACCCATAACTACACGGTCATGATCGTCCTGCGCATTTTGCTGGGCGTGGCAGAAGGGCCGCTGTTTCCGCTGGCGTTTGCCATTGTGCGGCATAACTTCCCGCAGCATCTGCAGGCGCGAGCCACCATGTTGTGGCTGCTGGGTACCCCGGTAGGCGCGGCGATTGGTTTCCCTCTCTCTATCTGGCTGCTGAATGCCTTCGGCTGGCAGAGCACCTTCTTTGTGATGGCGATGCTCACCGTGCCGGTGCTGGTGTTCGTGCGCATCGGCCTGCGCGGGATCCGTCTGGGTGCCAAACCGGCTGCGGATCGCGAATCACAGGAGGAACGACGTGCCGCGCGGCGCGAGCTGTTTGTCAGCCCGCACTTCTGGATTATCTGCATCTTTAACATCGCGTTTCTCACCTACCTGTGGGGGATCAACGGCTGGCTGCCGGGCTACCTGATTAAAGGGAAAGGCATTCATCTTGAACACGCGGGCTGGCTGTCGTCGATGCCGTTTATCGCCATGCTGGCGGGTGAGGTGATTGGTGCATGGCTTTCTGACCGGGTCGATAAACGCGCGGTGGCCTGCTTTATCTCGATGGCTGGCGCGGGATTAGGCCTGACGGCGGTCATGCATCTTGATACCCCGCTGGCCGTTATCGCGGCGATGAGCTTTAGCACCTTTATGTGGGGCACCGGTGCGCCGAACATTTTCGCACTGCTGGCGAAGGCTACCCATCCCCGGGTGAGCGCGACGGCGGGCGGTATTTTCAACGGGCTGGGAAACTTTGCGGGCGCGCTGTCGCCGGCGGTGATGGGCGCGTTGATCGCCTTCACCCACAGCATGGATTCCGGGCTGATTTTTCTGGCGGTGATGGCGGCGGTGGGCTGCGTCCTGTTACTGCCGCTGCTGAGACGTTACTGAGGAGAGTGTCATGACTGATTCAACCGTAACTGCAAAACCAGGCATTAAACCTGACCATCTGACCATGGAAGAGTGGGTCGAGTCGCGCATTGCGCGCTTTGAAGGGCGTAAATATGACTGGAACGCGCTGAAGTTCCAGGCCGATTTCGATCCTAAATACCGCCGTGCGCAGATGCGCTACATCGGTACCGGGGCGACGGGCGTGGCAAGCGATACCAATACCGTGCCGGCTGAGCACTTTACCTTCTCCACCATGGTGCTGCCGTCGAAGTGCGAGGGACCATTGCATCTGCATGACGATGTGGAAGAGGTGTTCTTCATGCTTAAAGGGCAGATCACGCTGATGATCCAGGACGGCGATCACTACACCGAAACCGTGCTGCGCGAACGCGATCTGATCTCCGTTCCGCCGGGCATCTATCGCGGTCTGTTCAATCATGGTGAAGAAGAGGCGCTGATGTGCGTGATGCTCGGCACCAACAAGCCGGAAATCCCGACCTATCCGGCCGATCACCCGCTGTCGAAAGTGAAGCGGAACTAAGGGGGCGCGATGACGGGCTTTCGTGAACAGGGAAGCGGCATCCCGCTGATGCTGCTCCACGGCATCAGCTCCGGTGCTGCCTCCTGGCATAAACAGATGGCGCTGAACGGTTTTCGCGTGCTGGCGTGGGACATGCCCGGTTATGGCGAAAGCCCGATGCTGGCGGTTGAGCGCGCCAACGCGGGGGATTACGCCGACGCGCTGGCGGCCATGCTGGACCGCGCGGGCGTCTGGCAGGTTGTTCTGGTCGGGCATTCGCTTGGGGCGCTGGTGGCAAGCGCCTTTGCGACGAAGTATCCCGAACGCGTGCTGCATCTGGTGCTGGCCGATGCCGCGCAGGGTTACGGCCAGGCCGAGCCGGCGCAGCGCGAGCAGGTCTGGCGTAACCGGGAGCAGCAGATGGCGCTTGGGGGCGAGATCCTGGCGCAAACCCGGGCCGCTAAATTATTACGCCCGGGCGCGCGTGAGGACGATATTGCCACCGTTGCGGCGGGCATGCGCAAACTGCGCCCGGAAGGCTACCTCGCTGCCGCATGGATGCTGGCACATGACGATATTCACGGCTGGCTGAAGCGTTACGCCGGTGACTTTGAAGTCTGGTGCGGCGAGCAGGACGCCATTACCCAGCCTGAGCTGGTTCAGGGGCTGGCGCTACGTTACGGCATGCCGTTTACCGCGATTCCCCTGGCCGGGCACGCCAGCTATCTCGATAACGACGCGTTTTTTAATCAACAGCTTTTACGTATCAACGAAGAGGTGCGCGATGAATGCACAAATTGACGGGCGCGTAGCGGTAGTCACCGGCGGTTCTTCTGGCATTGGTTTTGAAACACTGCGTTTGCTGCTGGGCGAGGGGGCAAAAGTGGCGTTCTGTGGCCGCGACCCGGACCGGCTTGCCAGCGCGCATGCGTCGCTGCAAAACGAATTCCCTGATGGCGAGATTTTCTCTCACCGCTGCGACGTGCTGGACGCAGACCAGGTTCAGACCTTTGCCCAGGCCGTTAAGTCCCGCTTTGGCGGGACAGACTTGCTGATTAATAACGCCGGACAGGGGTATGTGGCGCACTTCAATGACACCCCGCGCGAGGCCTGGCTGCATGAAGCCGAACTGAAACTGTTTGGGGTGATTAACCCCGTGCAGGCTTTTCAGCCGCAGCTGGAGCAATCGGACATTGCCTCCATTACCTGCGTGAACTCGCTGCTGGCGCTGCAGCCAGAGGAACACATGATTGCCACCTCTGCAGCACGTGCCGCGCTGCTCAATATGACGCTCACGCTCTCGAAAGAGCTGGTGAGTAAGGGCATCCGCGTGAATTCCATTTTGCTTGGCATGGTGGAATCCGGCCAGTGGCGGCGTCGCTTTGAGAACCGGGCGGATAAAAGTCAGAGCTGGCCGCAGTGGACGGCGGATATTGCCCGCAAACGCGGCATTCCGATGGCGCGTCTCGGTAAGCCGCAGGAGCCTGCGCAGGCTCTGCTGTTCCTCGCGTCGCCGCTGGCTTCGTTTACCACCGGTGCGGCGCTGGACGTTTCCGGCGGCTTCTGCCGTCATCTGTAAGGACACATCATGAAAAAAATCATGTTAATCGGCTACGGTGCCATGGCGCAGGCGGTCATTGAGCGCCTGCCCGAGCAGGTTGCCATCGGCTGGATCGTGGCGCGCGAGACGCATCATGCCGCGATTCGCCAGCAGTTTGGCGATGCGGTGGTGGCACTGACCTCGCCCGCATTATGTACGGATACTCCCGATCTGGTGCTGGAATGTGCCAGCCAGCAGGCGGTGGCGCAGTACGGGGAAGCGATTTTACGCCGTGGATGGCATCTGGCGGTGATCTCCACCGGCGCGCTGGCAGACAGCGAGCTGGAACAGCGTCTGCTCAACGCAGGCGGAAAGCTGACGCTGCTCTCCGGGGCGGTGGCGGGCATTGATGGCCTGGCAGCGGCAAAAGAGGGCGGGCTTGAGAAGGTGACCTACCAGTCGCGTAAAAGCCCGGCCAGCTGGCGCGGCAGCTATGCCGAGCAGCTTATCGATCTTAACGCCGTGTCCGAGGCGCAGATCTTCTTTGAAGGCAGCGCACGTGAAGCGGCACGACTGTTTCCGGCCAACGCCAACGTGGCGGCGACCGTGGCACTTGGCGGCGTGGGGATGGATGACACCCGCGTGCAACTGATGGTCGACCCGGCCACTCAACGCAATACCCACACGCTGCACGTCGAAGGGATGTTTGGCGAGTTCCATCTGGAGCTGAGCGGGCTACCGCTTGCCAGCAACCCCAAAACCTCCACCCTGGCGGCACTCAGCGCGGTTCGCGCCTGCCGTGAACTGACGCAGCGCTGAGGAGCGACGATGGACGATCTTAACATTTTCATTGGCGGCAACTGGCGGCGTGGCGGTGGTAACCTGATGCAGAGCCATTTCCCGGCAGACGGTGCGGTGAACGCCACGCTCCACGCGGCAAGCCTGGACGATCTGCAGGAGGCTATCGACGCCGGAGAGCGCGCGTGGCGCGATCCTGCCTGGCGTAACAGCCTGCCGCATGCGCGTGCAAAGATCCTGCATAAGGTGGCGGATCTGATCGAATCCCGCGTCGATGAACTGGCCCGCATGCAGAGTCGCGACAACGGTAAACCGCTGGCGGAAGCGCGGGGGCTGGTGATGAGCGCGGCAGGCACGGCGCGTTATTTTGCCGCTGCCTGCGAGCTGCTGGAAGGTGAACTACCGACCCCACGCCAGCCCGATGTGCTTACCCTCAGCCGGTATGAACCGCTCGGCGTGGTGGCGGCTATCACGCCCTGGAATTCCCCCATTGCCAGCGAAATGCAGAAAGTGGCGCCGGCCATTGCTGCCGGTAACGCGGTGGTTCTCAAACCAGCCGAAGCCACCCCGCTGATGGCGCTTGAGCTGGCGCGTATTTTTGAGCAGGCAGGCTTACCCGCCGGGCTGCTGAGCGTGCTGCCGGGCAAAGGCTCGGTGATTGGCGATGCGCTGGCGCGTCACCCGAAAGTGCGAAAAATCTCCTTTACCGGTGGCACCACCACGGGCCGTCATCTGGCGCACGTGGCGGCGGAAAAGTTGATCCCGGCTTCGCTGGAACTGGGCGGTAAATCCCCGACCATCGTGCTGGAAGATGCCGACGTTGAGCTGGCTGCGCGCGGGATCTGCTACGGTATTTTCAGCTCGGCAGGTCAGGCCTGTATTGCCGGTTCGCGGCTCTTTATCCATGAGCGCCTTTACGCCCCGCTGATGGCGAGGCTGCTCGAATTAACGCGCGGCCTGCGGGTCGGGCATCCCTTTACCGACGGCACCCATGTGGGACCGCTGATTAACGACGCGCACCGCAAGAGCGTGCAGGCTTACGTTGAACTGGCAAAGCGTGAAGGGGGCCGCGTGCTGTGTGGCGGGGAGATCCCTGCCGATCCACTGCTGGCAAACGGCAGTTACTTCCAGCCCACCATCATCGAAGGCCTGACCAACAGCGCGCGCGCCTGTCAGGAGGAGATCTTCGGCCCGGTGCTGGTGGCGATGCCCTTTAGCGATGAAGCCGCGTTGATCCGTGAGGCGAATGACTCCGTTTATGGCCTTGCTGCCGGGATCTGGACGCGGGATACCGGGCGCGCCCTGCGCCTGAGCGAGCAGCTTGAAGCGGGCACGGTGTGGATAAACACCTACAAAGTGTTTGCGATTTCGACCCCGTTCGGGGGCTTTAAAGAGAGCGGTCTGGGCCGCGAAAAGGGCATTCAGGGGCTGAAAGCCTGGATGCAGCAAAAGAGCATTTATCTGGCGACGGGTAACAGCGTCAACCACTGGTGCGACTGAGAAAGGGTGAGTAATGAGCGAAATGATAACCGTCGGCGACGCCATCGCCAGAACGCTGGAGCAGTATCAGGTTGAGGCCATCTACGGCGTCATCTCCATCCACAATTTACCCATCGCCGATGCGGTAGGGCAGCGCGGGAATATTCGCTTTGTACCCGCACGTGGCGAAGCGGGGTCGGTCACCATGGCCGATGCCCACGGCCGTTTTTCCGGGCTCGGTGTGGCGCTGACCAGTACCGGCGCCGGGGCGGGTAACGCCGTCGGCGCGCTGGTGGAAGCCATGAATGCCTGCACGCCGCTGCTGCACATCACCGGTCAGGTGGAAAAAGCCTGGCTGGATGCCGACACCGGTTTTATCCACGAAACCCGCGACCAGCTGACCTTCCTGAAGGCCAGCTCAAAACGGGCATACCGCATCAGCAACGCAAACCAGGCGATAGCGATCCTTCACAAGGCCATTCAGGAGGCGCAAACTCCGCCGTGCGGGCCGGTCTCCGTGGAGATCCCGATTGATATTCAGGGGGCGAAAATCCCCGTGTCGCTGATCACCGCTCCGGTGAAACCCACGTCGGTTTCCGCGGTTGATACGGCAGTGGTCGACACGCTGTGGGCGCAGCTTAAACAGGCCAGACGGCCGCTGCTGTGGCTGGGTGGCGGAGCGCTCGGTAGCGCTGATGCGGTAAAAAAACTGGCGGATGCGGGAGTGACGGTTATCTCCAGCACCCACGCGCGCGGCGTGCTGCCGGACAGTCATCGCGCCAGCCTGCGGGCGTTTCATAACTCGCCGTCAGTTGAGGCGTTGATCGCCCAGTGCGACTTTACGCTGGTCGCTGGCTCACGCCTGCGCAGCAACGAAACCCGCTCGTGGACGCTTGAATTACCGCATCCCCGCGTCCAGATCGATATCGACCCCGCGGCGGCGAGCCGCAACTATCTGATGGACACAACCCTTGTGGCCGACTGCGCGGCGCTGTTAACCGCGCTGGCGGCTAAAGCGCAGGGGCGTGAATGGGGCGATGCGCAGTGGGATACGCAGGTGCAGCAGGCGCTGGCGAAAGCCGTTGCGGGACTGCGTGAGCAGTGCGGTGCTTATGCGAAGCTCAACGACGCCATCGAGAACGCGCTACCGCAAGATGGCCTGCTGGTTCGTGATATCACCGTTTCCGGAAGCCTGTGGGGCAGCCGTCTCTTCCGTGCCAATGGACCGCTGATGAACATTCACTCGCTGGCAGGCGCCATCGGTATGGGGCTACCGATGGCGATTGGCACGGCGATTGCCAACCCGCAACGCAAAGTGGTGGGGCTGGTGGGCGATGGTGGCGTAAGCCTGAATCTGGGCGAGATGGCAACGCTGGCGCAGGAGAAGGCCAACGTGACGCTGCTGGTGATGAACGACGGCGGTTACGGCGTCATGCGCGGCATTCAGGATAAGTATTTCGGCGGGCGTCAGTATTATAACGAGCTGCATACCCCGGACTTTACGCAGCTGGCGCATGCGATGGGGTTACAGGCGTGGAGCGTCGAACGGGCGGAGGATTTTGAGGCGGTGATGACCGAAGCGCTTGCCATGCCAGGACCGTCGGTAGTGGAAGTGCGGATGGGACAGATTGGCGCGCTGAAGTTTGCCGGGCCGCCGCAGAAGACGTTGTACTAAGCGTGTTTACCCTCACTCCAGCCCTCTCCCTTAGGGAGAAGGGCGGGTGAGGGGCTTAATCAGAACACGTTAAACGGGTATTCCACGTACGCGCGGATCTCATCCCCGCCCACGTTATAGTCGCTGGCGTTGCTGGACACGCGCAGGACGGAGTAACGGAGTTTCAGTTTCAGATCTTTAGCCGGGCCTTCCTGCACCTGATACTGGATCTGGTTAAACCACTCATGCTCTTTACCGTTGCTGGTTTCAGAGGTCTTGATGTTGTCGCCACGCACGTAAGCTGTGGTCCAGCTCAGACCCGGTAAGCCCAGACCGCCGAAGTCCAGCGCGTAAGAAGCCTGCCAGGAGCGCTCGTCTTCGCCGTTGAAATCAGACCAGTAGGAGTTCGCCAGCCAGATGGTATTGCCGCCGTCACCTACGCCACCCTGATCGCGATAGCTGCCATAGTGATAGCCGGTGCTGCCGCTGCTCTGCTGATACGCCACCTTGAAGGTATGAATATCCCAGATGTAGCTTGCCGCCAGGCTCCAGATGCTATTGCTGCGTCCGGTATCAAGGCTGTCTGCGTAGCGCTGATCCAGGCGTGAGTTATAGCCGTTGAAATCGAGCACCAGCTGTTGCCCGGTGCTGAACGGCTGTTTGAAGTTCATTCCCAGGTACTGCTTGTTCATCACCTCTTCCACATGAGAGGCATACAGCGCACCGCTGAACTGGTCGTTGAACTGGTAGCTCGCACCGCCGAAGGAGAGGCTCTTCAGGCCGCTGTCGTGGCGGTCGTCACTTTTGCGCTGCTCATCGGTGAAGTAACCGGCGTTAACTTCCAGACCCGCGATCTCTTTTGAGGTCAGCATGGTGCCGGTAAAGCTTTCAAACAGCAGACGGGAATTGTCGGCATTAACAATCGGTAATTCCGGACGCTGGTTACCGTAGCTCAGCACGGTATTGGAAATACGCATTTTTGCTGTGGCGCCAAATTTCGCCAGATCGGATTTAGCCCGGCCATCGTCTTCCTGTTTAAAGAAGTCAATGCCGCCCGCGCCGCTCTTTCCACGACCGCCATCCAGACGCACGCCATACTGGGCAATGCCGTCCACACCAAAGCCAACCAGCCCTTCGGTATAGCCGGATTCAAACGTGGCAACGATACCCTGACCCCATTCGGCTTTGTCCTGCTGGCCCTGATGATAATCACGACTGATATACGCATTGCGTAAAAACAGATCTAAATGGCTGTCGTCAACAAACCCTTTGCTGTCGGATTGCTGGCTTGCAACGGCGGGTAATGCGGCGAATAAACTTAACGCAATTAATGATAATTCTTTTTTCACGGAGGGAACGTCTCTGTCTTAATATTGTAAATTGAATTACTGCGAGTTCGATAATTACCCGAATGGTAAATGATTGCAATAATTATGTGACGAGACGTTTCAGGGCAATAAGCCAGTGTTTGCGCGGCTTAGAAAGGTACTCAAGCGCTATTACCGATATGTGCGGTTAAATTAACAATTCATGCGAAATAAAAAGGAGGCAAATATGCCTCCTTTCGAATTATTTAATTCCGTCTGCGGCCATACGGTCGCGAATATGCTGTGCGCGCTCTTCTGACGCCGGGTGGTCATCAAACATAGAGCTCTGGCGACCGGCTTCCAGTTTGGCCAGTTTTTCGAAGCTGGTGGCTAAACCTGATGGATTAATGCCGCGTTTGCTCAACAGGTCGTAGGAGTAGTCATCCGCTTCGGATTCCTGACGCTGCGAGAACTGAGAGTTAACCAGCTTTTCACCCACATCGCCAAGCTGCGACTGTGACAGGCTGCCGACGATACCGCCCGTAGACGCCGCCGCGGCGCGGATGGCGTTAGTGCCTAACGCAACCTGCATGCCTTTCTTCACGTGGCCAAGTGCAACGTGGCCCATTTCATGGCCGATAACCGCTTCAACTTCGTTGTCGGTCATCATATCCATCAGCCCGCTGTAAACGCGGATGCAGCCGTTCGCCATCGCGAAGGCGTTTACATCTTTGGCCATGTACACCTTATAGTTCACCGGCTGGCCATTAATGTTATCACCCAGCGCGGAGGCTATCTTATTCAGACGCTGCGTGTAGGTACTATTGGCCGGGGCAAGCGTGGCTTTTCCGTCCATATCTTTACAGGCCTGGTCGCTCAGCGCTTTAACCTGTGCGTCGCTCAGGGAGTAGGCCTGAAAGGCTTCTGCGCCTGAGGACATCAGGCCGTTAGAATCCATATTCTGACAGCCGCTCAGCAGGAGCGTTGTACCCAGGGCCAGCACTATTGCACGCATTTTCATGATGTCGCTTCCGTACTCGTTAATCTGAATAAAATCTGAAAAGTGCACCGGCAACGAAGCCGGGGTCGGGCTAAGTATAAGGAATATCTACGGGGCCGGGCGAGTAGATTGCGCAACATGCGAGCATGATCCAGAGATTTCTTAAGCTGCAAAAGAATGCTCCATGTACATGACATGCCGCTTGGGTTACATTGTTGGCACTTTTTTCCGGCGTAGCCCAAAACGCGCTGTCGTCAAGGGCATGGCCTTTAACAGTCCGATCTGGAGTTAAAATGTCCTCACGTAAAGAGCTTGCTAATGCTATTCGTGCGCTGAGCATGGACGCAGTACAGAAAGCCAAATCCGGCCACCCGGGCGCCCCTATGGGGATGGCTGATATCGCCGAAGTCCTGTGGCGCGATTTCCTGAACCACAACCCGCAGAACCCTTCCTGGGCTGACCGCGACCGTTTCGTGCTGTCTAATGGCCACGGCTCAATGCTGATCTATAGCCTGCTGCACCTCACTGGCTACGATCTGCCAATTGAAGAGCTGAAAAACTTCCGCCAGCTGCACTCCAAAACGCCAGGTCACCCGGAAGTGGGTTACACCGCAGGTGTAGAAACCACCACCGGTCCGCTGGGTCAGGGTATTGCTAACGCGGTGGGTATGGCGATTGCCGAGAAAACCCTGGCCGCGCAGTTCAACCGTCCAGGTCATGACATTGTTGACCACTTCACCTACGCATTCATGGGCGACGGCTGCATGATGGAAGGCATTTCTCACGAAGTGTGCTCCCTGGCAGGTACCCTGAAGCTGGGCAAACTGGTTGCGTTCTATGACGACAACGGCATCTCCATCGACGGTCACGTTGAAGGCTGGTTCACTGACGACACCGCGAAGCGTTTCGAAGCTTACGGCTGGCACGTTGTGCGTGGCGTTGACGGTCACGATGCTGACTCGATTAAACGTGCAGTAGAAGAAGCGCGCGCTGTGACGGACAAGCCGTCACTGCTGATGTGCAAAACCATCATTGGTTTCGGTTCCCCGAACAAAGCGGGTACCCACGATTCCCACGGTGCGCCACTGGGCGACGCGGAAATCGCTCTGACGCGCGAAGCGCTGGGCTGGAAATATCCTGCTTTCGAAATCCCATCTGAAATTTACGCGCAGTGGGATGCTAAAGAAGTGGGTCAGGCGAAAGAATCCGCATGGAACGAGAAGTTCGCTGCCTATGCGAAAGCCTTCCCACAGGAAGCGGCTGAATTTACCCGTCGTATGAAGGGTGACATGCCGTCTGACTTCGACGCCAAAGCGAACGAGTTCATTGCTAAACTGCAGGCGAACCCATCCAAAATCGCCAGCCGTAAAGCCTCTCAGAATGCGATTGAAGCGTTCGGTCCGCTGCTGCCAGAATTCCTGGGCGGCTCCGCTGACCTGGCGCCATCTAACCTGACAATCTGGTCTGGTTCTAAAGCAATCAACGAAGACACTGCCGGTAACTACATCCACTACGGTGTGCGTGAATTCGGTATGACTGCGATTGCGAACGGTATCTCCCTGCACGGTGGTTTCCTGCCGTACACCTCTACCTTCCTGATGTTTGTCGAGTACGCGCGTAACGCCGTGCGTATGGCTGCGCTGATGAAACAGCGTCAGGTGATGGTCTACACCCACGACTCCATCGGTCTGGGCGAAGATGGTCCAACTCACCAGCCGGTAGAGCAGGTGGCTTCCCTGCGCGTGACGCCAAACATGAGCACATGGCGTCCATGTGACCAGGTTGAGTCCGCCGTGGCGTGGAAATACGGTGTTGAGCGTCAGGACGGTCCAACCGCACTGATCCTCTCCCGCCAGAACCTGGCACAGCAGGAACGTACTCCAGAGCAGCTGGCGAACATCGCCCGTGGTGGTTACGTGCTGAAAGATTGCGCGGGTCAGCCAGAGCTGATCTTCATCGCGACCGGTTCTGAAGTTGAGCTGGCTGTTGCCGCATGGGAAAAACTGTCTGCCGAAGGCGTTAAAGCGCGCGTGGTTTCCATGCCGTCTACCGATGCGTTCGACAAGCAGGATGCCGCCTACCGCGAATCCGTACTGCCTAAAGCCGTTACCGCGCGCGTGGCAGTAGAAGCAGGTATCGCTGACTACTGGTTCAAATATGTGGGCCTGAACGGCGCAATCGTCGGCATGACAACCTTCGGTGAATCTGCTCCGGCAGAGCTGCTGTTCGAAGAGTTCGGCTTCACCGTTGAAAACGTTGTCGCGAAAGCAAAAGAACTGCTGTAATTGTTTGTAGGGGAGGGGCGCGAGCCCCTGTCCGTGCTCTCACTGAGAAGAGGGCGCAAATACCCTAAACGGTAACCTTTGGGTTACCGTTTTGTTTTTTCACGCTATCCGCTTTATATGTCCACTATTCCTCAAACATGTAACGTTCCTGTGAATTATTCCATCCAAAATGTGACGCAAGTCATATAGCGCGCTTATTGCTCTGGACAGACATTCCTTTTATTCCCTGATTCGCTTATTCTAGCTGAAGCGTTTCAGTCGATTAAATGTTCGACAATTGACCAATCAATCGCAGTTTGTGACAGCAAGGATTCCCCTTCGGGCGTAGCTGGATTACTCTTTCAGCCACCTCAAACTCAGGGATAGCTTTGCAGGAGATCTATGACCGTACGCGTAGCGATTAATGGCTTCGGTCGCATCGGGCGTAACGTGGTTCGTGCTTTATATGAATCCGGGCGTCGGGCGGAAATAACCGTGGTGGCTATCAACGAACTGGCGGAAGCTGCGGGCATGGCGCATTTGTTGAAATATGACACCAGCCACGGACGCTTTGCCTGGGATGTTCGCCAGGAAAGAGATCAGCTGTTTGTCGGCGACGATGCCATCCGCGTGCTGCATGAGAGCAGTATTGCCGGGCTACCGTGGCGTGAACTGGGTGTGGATATCGTACTTGACTGTACTGGCGTATACGGTAACCGCGAGCATGGCGAAGCGCATCTGACAGCAGGTGCGAAAAAAGTCCTGTTTTCCCATCCTGGCAGCAACGACCTCGACGCGACCGTCGTATTTGGCGTGAATCAGCATGAGCTGCAAGCCGAACACCGCATTGTTTCCAACGCCTCCTGCACCACCAACTGCATTATTCCGGTCATCAAACTGTTAGACGATGCGTATGGCATTGAATCCGGCACCGTAACCACGATTCATTCAGCGATGCACGATCAGCAGGTGATTGACGCCTATCATCCGGACTTACGACGCACGCGAGCCGCGAGCCAGTCAATCATTCCGGTGGACACAAAACTGGCGGCAGGTATCACCCGTTTTTTCCCGCAGTTTAATGATCGTTTTGAAGCAATTGCCGTACGTGTACCGACGATTAACGTCACCGCAATTGACCTGAGCGTGACGGTGAAAAAACCGGTAAAAGCCTGTGAAGTCAACCTGTTGCTGCAAAAAGCGGCACAGGGGGCATTTCATGGTATAGTTGACTATACGGAATTACCGTTGGTCTCAGTAGATTTTAACCACGACCCGCACAGCGCCATTGTCGATGGCACTCAAACGCGCGTCAGTGGCGCACACCTTATCAAGACGCTGGTCTGGTGTGATAACGAATGGGGCTTTGCTAACCGAATGCTCGACACCACGTTAGCAATGGCCGCTCAAGGTTTCAGGTAAGACGCATCGTGCGTCTGCAAAACTTTAAGAATCAACGAGAGGATTCACCATGTCTGTAATTAAGATGACCGATCTGGATCTGGCTGGTAAACGCGTTTTCATCCGTGCTGATCTGAACGTACCGGTTAAAGATGGCAAAGTGACCAGCGACGCGCGTATCCGTGCATCTCTGCCAACCATCGAACTGGCTCTGAAGCAGGGCGCTAAAGTGATGGTGACCTCCCACCTGGGTCGTCCAACTGAAGGCGAGTACAATGAAGAGTTCTCTCTGCTGCCAGTTGTTAATTACCTGAAAGACAAACTGTCCAACCCGGTTCGCCTGGTAAAAGATTACCTGGACGGCGTAGACATCGCTGCCGGTGAACTGGTTGTTCTGGAAAACGTTCGCTTCAACAAAGGCGAAAAGAAAGACGACGAAGCGCTGTCCAAAAAATACGCTGCACTGTGTGACGTATTCGTGATGGACGCCTTCGGTACTGCTCACCGTGCGCAGGCTTCAACCCACGGTATCGGTAAATTCGCAGACGTCGCGTGTGCCGGTCCTCTGCTGGCTGCTGAGCTGGACGCACTGGGTAAAGCGCTGAAAGAACCTGCTCGTCCAATGGTTGCAATCGTTGGTGGTTCTAAAGTTTCTACCAAACTGACCGTACTGGATTCGCTGTCTAAAATCGCTGACCAGCTGATCGTTGGTGGTGGTATCGCGAACACCTTCGTGGCGGCACAAGGCCATAACGTCGGTAAATCCCTGTACGAAGCGGATCTGGTTGACGAAGCAAAACGTCTGCTGACCACCTGCGATATCCCGGTTCCAACGGATGTTCGCGTCGCGACTGAGTTCTCTGAAACAGCGGCTGCGACCCTGAAATCTGTTAACGACATCAAAGATGATGAGCAGATTCTGGACCTGGGCGACGATTCTGCACAGAAACTGGCTGAAATCCTGAAAAACGCAAAAACTATCCTGTGGAATGGTCCTGTTGGCGTGTTCGAATTCCCGAACTTCCGCAAAGGTACTGAAATCGTTGCTAACGCTATCGCAGACAGCGAAGCGTTCTCTATCGCAGGCGGCGGTGATACGCTGGCAGCAATCGACCTGTTCGGTATTTCTGACAAGATCTCCTACATCTCCACTGGTGGCGGCGCATTCCTCGAGTTCGTGGAAGGCAAAGTACTGCCAGCAGTAGCAATGCTCGAAGAGCGCGCTAAGAAGTAAGCCATTCAAGGGCAGGGAAACCTGCCCAATTTTCAGCGCGCTTTAAGAGCTCGCACCTTTTCTAACGGCCGAAGATACAGGACTAAGCAACATGTCTAAAATTTTTGATTTCGTAAAACCTGGCGTGATCACTGGTGATGATGTTCAGAAAGTGTTCCAGGTAGCTAAAGAAAACAACTTCGCTCTGCCAGCAGTTAACTGCGTTGGTACCGACTCCATTAACGCCGTACTGGAAGCTGCTGCAAAAGTTAAAGCACCGGTTATCGTTCAGTTCTCTAACGGTGGCGCAGCATTCATCGCTGGTAAAGGCGTGAAAACTGACGTTCCTCAGGGCGCGGCAATCCTGGGCGCAATCTCTGGTGCGCACCATGTACACCAGATGGCTGAACATTACGGTGTTCCGGTTATCCTGCACACTGACCACTGCGCGAAGAAACTGCTGCCGTGGATCGACGGTCTGCTGGACGCGGGTGAAAAACACTTCGCAGCGACCGGTAAGCCACTGTTCTCTTCTCACATGATCGACCTGTCTGAAGAGTCCCTGCACGAAAACATCGAAATCTGCTCTAAGTACCTGGCGCGCATGGCCAAAATGGACATGACCCTGGAAATCGAACTGGGTTGCACCGGTGGTGAAGAAGACGGCGTGGACAACAGCCACATGGACGCTTCTGCACTGTACACCCAGCCAGAAGACGTTGATTACGCTTACACCGAGCTGAGCAAAATCAGCCCACGCTTCACCATCGCAGCGTCCTTCGGTAACGTACACGGCGTTTACAAACCAGGTAACGTGGTTCTGACCCCAACTATCCTGCGTGATTCTCAGGAATACGTTTCTAAGAAACACAACCTGCCGCACAACAGCCTGAACTTCGTCTTCCACGGCGGTTCCGGTTCTTCTGCTCAGGAAATCAAAGACTCCGTAAGCTACGGCGTAGTGAAAATGAACATCGATACCGATACCCAGTGGGCAACATGGGACGGTATCCTGCAGTACTACAAAACGAACGAAGCTTACCTGCAGGGCCAGCTGGGCAACCCGAAAGGCGAAGACCAGCCGAACAAGAAATACTACGATCCACGTGTATGGCTGCGTGCTGCGCAGACTTCCATGGTGGCGCGTCTGGAGCAGGCTTTCAAAGAACTGAACGCGGTTGACGTTCTGTAATTTAAGCTGCTCATAGCATCAGAAGGCCCGCGAATGCGGGCCTTTTTTTATGCTTTTTCAATGGTCTGCCCGGCCCGTTTATGTGATCTGTTTGGCAAAACCGGTCCTTTTTGTTTACCCTTTACTGACCTGCCTGTCTCCATGGGGGATGGATTTTGTGTTTTTGGGATAACAAAAGGAAGACTAAATGGAACAACTCGATGTTGTAGACAGCATCAATAATGCCGGTAACTGGCTGGTGCGCAACCAGGCGCTGCTGCTGAGCTATGCCGTTAACATCGTCGCGGCGATTGCCATCATCATCGTCGGGATGATCGTGGCGCGTATCGTATCAAACGCCGTAAACCGCGTGATGCTGGCGCGTCACATTGACGCCACTGTGGCTGACTTCCTCTCTGCACTGGTGCGCTACGGTATTATTGCCTTTACGCTGATTGCTGCACTGGGGCGTGTTGGCGTACAGACTGCCTCGGTGATTGCTGTTCTCGGTGCCGCCGGTCTGGCCATTGGTCTGGCGCTGCAGGGGTCGCTCTCGAACCTGGCAGCGGGTGTGTTGCTGGTAACCTTCCGTCCGTTCCGCTCTGGCGAGTACGTTGACCTGGGCGGTATTGCCGGCACCGTACTGCAGGTGCAGATTTTCTCAACCACCCTGCGAACTGTGGATGGCCGTATCGTGGTGGTACCGAACGGGAAAATTATCGCGGGCAACATCATTAACTTCTCCCGCGAGCCGGTGCGTCGTAACGAGCTGATTATCAGCGTGGCGTATGATTCTGATATCGATCAGGTGAAATCGCTGATCGCCAATATCATTGCCTCCGACGATCGTATTTTGAAAGATAAAGAGCAGACCGTTCGCCTGAACGAGTTGGGGGCATCCTCCATCAACTTTGTCGTGCGCATCTGGAGCAAAAGCAGCGATCTGCAAAACGTTTACTGGGATGTTCTGGAACGTATCAAACGTGATTTTGATGCCAACGGGATCAGCTTCCCGTATCCACAGATGGACGTGAACCTTAAACGCGAGAAAGAAGCCGAGTAATCCTCTTCCTCAGCAGGCCCGGTGAGCGGCAACGCCACCGGGCCTTTTTATTAGCAATACTAATCACCAATTAATATTATCAATTTCCTCTAATAAGATTCTCGCAGTATAGTCAGCTCCCAGGACAACTTGCTGAGAATTTATTCATGTTATCTTATTATTTTCAAGGTCTTGCATTAGGTGCGGCCATGATCCTTCCCCTTGGCCCGCAGAACGCGTTCGTGATGAACCAGGGCATTCGCCGTCAGTATCATCTTATGATTGCCCTACTGTGCGCGGTGAGCGATTTGCTGCTGATCTGCGCCGGAATCTTTGGCGGCAGTGCGCTGCTGATGCAGTCTCCCTGGCTGCTGGCGCTGGTGACCTGGGGGGGGGTAGCGTTCCTGCTGTGGTATGGGTTTGGGGCGCTGAAAACGGCAATGAGCAGCAATCTCGAACTGGCGAGCGCCGAGGTCATGAAGCAGGGCCGCTGGAAGATTATCGTCACCATGCTGGCGGTCACCTGGCTCAACCCGCACGTTTATCTGGATACCTTTGTGGTGCTGGGCAGCCTGGGCGGGCAGCTCGACGTTGAGCCAAAACGCTGGTTTGCCCTGGGTACCGTCAGCGCCTCATTCCTGTGGTTCTTCGGTCTCGCGATTCTGGCGGCATGGCTGGCCCCGCGTCTGCGTACCGCTAAAGCCCAGCGGATCATCAATACGCTGGTGGGCGTGGTGATGTGGTTTATTGCCTTTCAGCTGGCAAAAGAGGGGATTCATCATGTTCAGGAATTGCTCAACTAAGCGTTGTCTTATGGACAACTGAGCGAGAGCCGCTAAGCTTGCTGGCATGCGCCCTGTTGTTGGGCACTCTTCGCGACATGGAGGAATGACAGTGAAGTTTAAAGTGATGGCCCTGGCGGCATTAGTGAGTTTAGGTGCGGTGTCGGTGCAGGCAAGTGAATTGCCTGATGGCCCGCACATCGTCACTTCAGGCACCGCAAGCGTGGATGCGGTACCCGATGTTGCAACGCTGGCAATTGAAGTGAACGTGGCCGCGAAAGATGCCGCTTCTGCCAAGAAGCAGGCTGACGATCGTGTTGCGCAATATCTCTCTTTCCTGGAGCAGAACGGTGTCGCTAAAAAAGACATCAGCTCTGCCAACCTGCGTACCCAGCCTGATTACGACTACCAGAACGGTAAAAGCATCCTGAAAGGCTACCGTGCCGTGCGCACCGTTGAAGTGACCGTGCGTCAGCTCGATAAACTGAACTCGTTGCTGGATGGCGCGCTGAAAGCGGGTCTGAACGAAATTCGTTCCGTCTCACTGGGCGTTGCGCAACCGGAAAAATACAAAGACCAGGCGCGTAAAGCCGCCATTGATGATGCAATCCATCAGGCGCAACAGCTGGCGTCCGGGTTCAACAGTAAGCTCGGTCCGGTATACAGCGTGCGTTACCACGTCTCAAATTATCAGCCAAGCCCGATGGTACGGATGATGAAGGCCGACGCGGCGCCGGTGTCTGCTCAGGAAACTTATGAGCAGCCGACGATTCAGTTCGACGATCAGGTTGATGTGGTATTCCAGCTGCAGCCGACCCAAAGTCAGCAGACTGAGCCGGCAAAAGCGCAGTAATCTGTCTTCACAATTCCCCTCTCCCGTCAGGAGAGGGGAATTGTTCCTTAATCCTGTCTCAACACCTTATGCCCATACGCCAGCAGCGCGTCGGTGACGTTGCGCATCATGCGGCTTTCTGGCGCAAAACGGTGCCAGTAGAGCATCCGGCGCTGATACAGCCCCGGCGTTAAGTCAATCAGCTCTCCGCTTTTCAACTCTTTCTCTATCTGCAGGTGCGGGATCATACAGCAGGTGGTGCCCTGACGTGCGAGCTGCACAAACGCTTCAGACGAGTTCACGATATGACATGGCACGCTGCCCGGCGGCAGATCGAAGTTTTGCTGCAGGAAGGCCTGATGCATATCGTCCAGATGGTCG
Organism: Enterobacter sp. 200527-13; assembly: GCF_027924865.1. Lineage (NCBI taxonomy): Bacteria > Pseudomonadati > Pseudomonadota > Gammaproteobacteria > Enterobacterales > Enterobacteriaceae > Enterobacter > Enterobacter sp. 200527-13. Next base: position 143,984 of record NZ_BSCM01000004.1, on the reverse strand, counting down.
AACGCTACCGCAGGGGCTTTCAGCAGCGCGGCGCGGGTGACGCCGTTCGGGAAGTAGCGCTCGGCAAACGCTTTTGAGCCGACAAATAGGTAGTCCAGTGCGCCCAGCTGATCGACAAGACAGCTCGGCAGCGCCTGAGGCTGGATACTGACCGCCCCAACCACTTCACCGCGACGCAGGCGCTCCTGTGTACGGGTTTCATCTTCGACCTGCAGATTCAGGCGAATCGGGGAGTCTGCTAATACCGGCGCAAGGGCTGGCAACAGCCAGGTTGCCAGACTGTCGGCGTTCACCGCCAGCGAGAGCAGCAGCGGCGTTGAGCCGGTCTGTTCGTCGCCCAGCCACTCATCTTCGAGCAGTTCAACCTGGCGCAGCAGGGCGAGGAGCTTTTGCCCTTGCTCCGTTGGACGCGGTGGAACGGTACGTACCAGCAGAGGCTGCCCGAACATGTTCTCCAGCTGTTTGATGCGTTGTGATACGGCGGACTGAGTGATACAAAGCTTTTGCGCTGCGCGCTCAAAACCGCGTTCACGAATAACTGCATCAAGTGCCTGTAGTGTTCTGTAGTCCGGACGTTTCATTGCTCTGGCTGACTCCTTAATTTTGCTTAATCTGCACTATGACACAATTTTCCCTTCGTGGCAGACGAAATCCACCCGACGTGTTCTATAATGCGGCCTACGTTTTCACACCACAGGCTAAACGATCATGACGCAGGATGAACTGAAAAAAGCAGTAGGATGGGCCGCTCTCCAGTATGTGCAACCGGGTACCATTGTCGGTGTTGGTACGGGCTCGACGGCGGCACACTTTATCGATGCGCTGGGCACGATGAAAGGGCAGATCGAGGGCGCAGTTTCCAGCTCCGACGCTTCCACGGAAAAGCTGAAAAGCCTTGGCATCACCGTTTTCGATCTGAATGAAGTTGACCGTCTTGGTATCTACGTTGATGGCGCGGATGAAATCAACGGCCATATGCAGATGATCAAAGGCGGCGGTGCGGCGCTGACGCGTGAAAAAATCATCGCCTCCGTGGCGGATAAATTCATCTGTATCGCCGATGCGTCAAAGCAGGTTGATATCCTGGGTAAATTCCCGCTGCCGGTAGAAGTGATCCCAATGGCGCGTAGCGCTGTGGCGCGTGAACTGGTGAGACTGGGTGGACGCCCGGAATATCGTCAGGGCGTCATCACTGATAACGGCAACGTGATCCTCGACGTTCACGGTCTGGAAATTCTCGACGCCATTGCGCTGGAAAATGCCATTAACGGTATTCCAGGCGTAGTGACTGTAGGGTTATTCGCCAACCGTGGCGCGGATGTCGCGCTGATCGGCACGGCAGATGGCGTGCAAACCATCGTAAAATGATCTGATGGGGGGAGCCCTCCCCCCGCTAAAAAAATTTTGAAAAGCTAAATTCGGTGACTTGTGTCACGCTTTTTACCTCTCGTTTGCCGATCCTGCCGCATTCGCAAATTTCTACAGCATTTTCCTCTGTCATTTTGCTCTGTATGACTTTTCTTCAGAGTGCCGACGCAAACGTTCATATTGCTGCAATAGTTTTTTTTGATATGTTGGCTACAGCGGATTTTAATCCAGCACAACATCAGTTCAGACAAAAACAGGGTCGGGTAAGGTAAATGGCAAAGGTATCACTGGAGAAAGACAAGATTAAATTCCTGCTGGTTGAGGGCGTGCATCAGAAAGCGCTTGATAGCCTTCGTGCAGCAGGTTACACCAACATCGAATTTCACAAAGGCGCGCTGGACACCGAAGAGCTGAAAGCGTCCATCCGTGATGCCCATTTCATTGGCCTGCGATCCCGTACCCAACTGACTGAAGACGTGATTGCCGCGGCGGAAAAGTTGGTTGCCATCGGCTGTTTCTGCATCGGTACCAACCAGGTTGACCTGAATGCCGCCGCAAAACGCGGTGTGCCTGTCTTTAACGCCCCGTTCTCCAACACCCGTTCCGTGGCGGAGTTAGTGATTGGCGAGTTGCTGCTGTTGCTGCGTGGTATTCCGGAAGCTAACGCCAAAGCGCACCGCGGCGTGTGGAACAAACTGGCTGCGGGTTCATACGAAGCCCGTGGTAAAAAACTCGGTATCATCGGCTATGGTCACATCGGTACTCAGCTGGGGATCCTGGCTGAATCCCTGGGGATGCATGTCTATTTTTATGATATCGAAAGCAAACTGCCGTTGGGCAACGCCACTCAGGTTCAACACCTCTCTGACCTGCTGAACATGAGCGACGTGGTCAGCCTGCACGTGCCGGAAAATGCGTCGACGAAAAACATGATGGGTGCTGAGGAACTGGCGCTGATGAAGCCGGGGTCACTGCTGATCAACGCTGCGCGCGGTACGGTTGTCGATATTCCGGCGCTGTGCGATGCGCTGAAGCGTAAGCATCTGGCGGGGGCGGCAATTGACGTCTTCCCGACTGAGCCTGCTACCAACAGCGATCCGTTCACCTCTCCGCTGTGCGAATTCGACAACGTGATCCTGACGCCGCACATCGGCGGATCGACGCAGGAAGCGCAGGAAAATATCGGTCTGGAAGTCGCGGGCAAGCTGAGCAAATACTCCGACAACGGTTCTACGCTCTCTGCCGTGAACTTCCCGGAAGTGTCTCTGCCGTTGCACGGTGGCCGTCGTCTGCTGCACATCCATGAAAACCGTCCGGGCGTGCTGACTGCGATCAACCAGATCTTTGCCGAGCAGAGCGTCAACATTGCCGCACAGTATCTGCAAACGAACTCTCAGATGGGTTACGTGGTAATTGATATTGAAGCGGACGAAGATGTAGCGGAAAAAGCGCTGCAGAGCATGAAGGCTATTCCGGGTACCATTCGCGCCCGTCTGCTGTACTGATTCTGTTTCTGTGAGCATAAAGCCGGGTCGCTACCCGGCTTTATTTTACCAGCGCCAGGTTTTGCCCGGCGTCACTACCGCAGGCAGCGGAATATCCCACTTCTCTACCGGCAAGGCTTCCACGCCCTGACAGTCATGTGCGTACCCCACAGGCTGTAAATTATACTGCTGCCAGTTTTGCAGCGTCCTGTCATAAAAACCGCCACCCATCCCTAAGCGCTGACCCTGCTCATCAAACGCCACCAGCGGCGTGATCAGTACATCCAGTTCTGAGAGGGGGAGGACGTCGCGGACATCAAGTTTTGGTTCGGTGATTTTCAGACGATTCACCACCAGTTCGCTGTGCGGATGGTAGTGTAAAAACAGCAGATTTCCCCGGCTAAACGGATGCAGCACCGGCAGGTACACTCTTTTCCCGGCGCGCCACAGCTGTTCGATCAGCGGTTGAGTATCCAGCTCGCCATCAAACGAGAGGAACAGGGCGACGGTACGCGCCATCACAACAGGGGGATAGGCCATCATACGGGCTGCGCCTTGCTGGGCAAACTGTGCTTGCTGTTCGGGAGTTAACGCACGACGGCGTTGACGCATGAGCTGACGGATGTCCTGGCGTGAGGAAGAGACTTCAGGGAGTTGGGTCATGGTAGTCGGTAGAAGAAAAAGAGAGGGAATCTCCGAGATGCCGCCGCAGGCTGTAACCCTTGAACCCTTGGTTCAAGGTGAATGTGTCGTCATAGTTTTAAGGCTTCTCGGACGAACCGAGCATGCTCACCAACCATGGAGCGCCACATTCTTGTGGTATGAAATATCGGCTCAGGGGACTGGCCCGCTTGCGAACATCTCAGAGAAATTTTGTCTTCACAGTTACTCTACCATAGTCAACTGAGAAGTGTTATTCAAACTTTGGTCCCGGTCTTTCGGGATTGCGACCTTGATCAAGCAATGCCTGTTCAATGGTCTGCTGGAGCATTTTAATGCGCTGCTCCATGCTTGCCGCGTAATCGCGGGTCTTCGCTTTTTCCTGAGTCAGTTCATAACTGATGTTCAACGCGGCGATGAAAACCAGCTGCTCAGTATTTGTGACTCTAGTGCGTTCTTTGAGATCTTGCAACCGCTGATTCAAATCGTCCGCAGCCTGATTCAAGGCATCCCTTTGTTCAGGCGGACAATTCACTCGCAGTGAACGGCCAAAAATCTGGAGATCGACGGGTTGTGCAGACATGCCACCTTCCTGCTGATTGACTGCGCTGCCTTCGCTTACTGCCCCGGGGGCTGCGAAGGGGCGACACTATAGCTACCCTGATGTGAAGATACAAGCCCTTTTCTGGTATCACCAGGGTCCAAAGTGGTAGCATATCATGAATATTCCTCCCAACGATGACGAATGCGCATGTCTATACAGAACGAAATGCCTGGTTACAAGGATTTAAACCAGTTACTGAACCAGCAGGGAGTCGGTTTAACCTCTGCGGAAATGCACGGTCTGATCAGTGGCATGCTGTGCGGCGGAAACAGCGACAGCTCATGGCAGCCGCTGATCCACGACCTGACGAACGAAGGGCTGGCGTTTGGTCACGAGCTGGCGGAAGCCGTGCGTAAAATGCACTCCGCGATCAGCGATTCGCTGGAAGACGATGGCTTCCTTTTTCAGCTTTATCTGCCTGAAGGCGATGACGTCAGCGTCTTCGATCGTGCCGATGCGCTCGCAGGTTGGGTCAACCACTACCTGTTGGGGCTGGGCGTCACGCAGCCGAAACTCGATAAAGTGACCGGCGAAGCGGGTGAGGCGATCGACGATCTGCGTAACATTGCGCAGTTGGGCTACGATGAAGACGAAGACCAGGAAGAGCTGGAAATGTCTCTCGAAGAGATCATCGAATACGTTCGCGTTGCTGCTTTGCTGTGCCACGACCACTTTACGCGTTCGCAGCCGACCGCGCCGGAAGTCCGCAAGCCAACCTTACATTAAGAAAAATAACGCACAGGAGGGTGTCATGGTTATCTCAAATCAAGAGTATTCGCGCCGTCGTCAGGCGCTGCTGGCCAATATGCAGCCGGGCAGCGCCGCGCTGATTTTTGCTGCGCCAGAAGTGACGCGCAGCGCCGACAGCGAATACCCCTATCGCCAGAGCAGCGATTTCTGGTACTTCACCGGCTTCAACGAGCCGGAAGCGGTACTGGTGCTGATTAAGAGTAATGACACCCACAACCACAGCGTGATTTTTAACCGCGTACGCGATCTCACTGCAGAAATCTGGTTTGGCCGCCGCTTAGGGCAAGAGGCTGCGCCAGAGAAGCTGGGGGTGGATCGGGCGCTGGCATTCAGTGAGATCAACCAGCAGCTCTATCAACTGCTCAATGGCCTGGATGTGCTTTACCACGCGCAGGGCGAGTATGCGTATGCCGATGAGATTGTCTTTACCGCTCTGGATAAGCTGCGCAAAGGTTCGAGGCAGAATCTGTCCGCCCCGGCCACCCTGACGGACTGGCGTCCGGTGGTGCATGAGATGCGTCTGTTCAAATCGCCGGAAGAGCTGGACGTGATGCGCCGTGCGGGTGAAATCAGCGCGCTGGCGCACACCCGCGCCATGGAGAAATGCCGCCCGGGAATGTTTGAATACCAGTTGGAAGGGGAGATTCATCACGAATTTAACCGCCACGGCGCGCGTTATCCTTCTTACAACACCATTGTCGGTGGCGGTGAAAACGGCTGCATTCTGCACTACACCGAAAACGAAAGTGCGCTGCGCGACGGGGATCTGGTGTTGATTGACGCCGGATGCGAATTCCAGGGGTATGCGGGCGATATTACCCGTACGTTCCCGGTGAACGGTAAATTTACCCCCGCACAGCGCGCGGTGTATGACATCGTCCTCGAATCGCTCGAGACGGCGCTCAGGCTGTACCGTCCAGGCGCGTCCATTCAGGAAGTGACCGGCGAAGTGGTGCGCATCATGATCACCGGTCTGGTGAATCTCGGTATCCTGAAAGGCGACATGGATACCCTGATTACCGAGAACGCGCATCGTCCGTACTTTATGCACGGCCTGAGCCACTGGCTGGGGCTGGATGTGCATGACGTGGGAGCATACGGTGCCGATCGTTCCCGCGTGCTGGAGCCAGGCATGGTATTAACGGTTGAGCCGGGGCTGTATATCGCGCCGGATGCCGACGTGCCGGAAGCATACCGTGGGATTGGCATTCGTATCGAAGACGACATCGTCATTACCGAAACCGGCAACGAAAACCTGACCGCCAGCGTCGTGAAAAATGCTGACGATATCGAGGCGCTGATGGCAGCGGCACGCGTATGAGCGTGATTATTGTTGGCGGTGGGATGACCGGAGCCACGCTGGCACTGGCCATCTCGCATTTTACGCAGGGAAAACTGCCGGTGCATCTGGTGGAGGCCGTTGCGCCAGAGGCCTCTGATCACCCCGGTTTTGATGCCCGCGCCATTGCACTGGCGCAGGGTACCTGTCAGCAACTCTCACGCATTGGCATCTGGCAGGCGATAGCCGACTGCGCGACGGCGATTAAAACCGTTCACGTCAGCGATCGCGGTCATGCCGGTTTCGTTACTCTGGATGCGCATGATTACCGTATAGATGCGCTGGGCCGGGTCGTGGAGCTGCACGACGTCGGGTTACGCCTGTTCCGCCTGCTTAAGGATGCGCCAGGCGTGACCCTGCATTGCCCGGCGCGTGTGGCCAGCTTTAGCCGCAGTGACGCGTCGGTCAACGTGGTGCTGGATAACGGTACCGTCCTTGAAGGCCAGCTTCTGGTAGCGGCAAACGGTTCGCGCTCTTCGCTCGGCACGCAGTGCGGCGTGGAGTGGCGACAACAGCCCTACGGGCAGGTGGCCGTCATTGCTAACGTTTCGACAGCGGGCGCTCACAACGGCCGCGCTTTTGAGCGTTTTACCCAGCATGGCCCGCTGGCGATGCTGCCCATGTCCCACGATCGCAGTTCGCTGGTGTGGTGCCATCCGCAGGACAACGCGGCTGAGATACAGACCTGGTCTGACGAACGTTTTTGTACCGAGCTGCAAAAAGCCTTTGGCTGGCGGCTGGGACGTATTACCCACGCGGGAAAGCGGAGCGTATACCCGTTGTCGCTGACCACCGCCTCGCAGTCTATCTCCCATCGCATGGCGCTGGTCGGCAATGCCGCGCAGACATTGCATCCCATCGCCGGGCAGGGGTTTAACCTCGGGCTTCGCGACGTGATGAGCCTGGCAGAAACGCTTTCGCAGGCGTGGAGCGAGCAAAAAGACTGTGGTGCCTGGTCGGTGCTCAGCCATTACCAGAAGCGACGCCGGGCAGATAAAGAGGCGACGATTGGTGTGACGGATGGTCTGGTGCACCTGTTTGCCAATCGCTGGGCACCCCTGGTTGCAGGCCGCAATCTTGGGCTGATGGCGATGGAATTATTCATTCCGGCACGTGACGTGCTGGCGCAGCGGACTCTTGGTTGGGTCGCGCGTTAAGGAGTTATCACCGTGCAAAATGTTGATGTCGCCATCGTTGGCGGCGGAATGGTAGGACTGGCGCTGGCCTGTGGTTTACAGGGCAGCGGCCTGCGCGTTGCGGTACTGGAGCAAAACGTGCCTCAGCCTGTCGCGCAGGACGCGCCGCCGGAACTGCGCGTCTCGGCAATCAATGCGGCCAGTGAAAAGTTGCTGACGCACCTTGGCGTCTGGTCAGATATCGTGGCGCAGCGTGCCAGCTGTTATCACAGCATGGAAGTGTGGGACAAAGACAGCTTTGGTCATATCGCGTTTGATGATGAAAGCATGGGCTACAGCCATCTGGGACACATCATCGAAAATGCCGTTATCCACCATGCTCTTTGGCAAAAAGCGCAGTCCTGCAGCGATGTCACGCTGCTGGCACCGGCGCAAATCCAGCAGGTTGCCTGGGGAGAAAACGACGCCTTTATCACCCTGCAAAGCGGTGACATGCTGACCGCGCGACTGGTTGTGGGCGCTGACGGTGCCAACTCCTGGCTGCGTAACAAGGCGGATATTCCGCTGACGTTCTGGGACTATCGCCATCATGCTCTGGTGGCAACGATTCGCACTGAAGAGCCGCACGGTGGGGTGGCGCGCCAAATCTTCCACAATGACGGCATTCTGGCATTCCTGCCGTTGAGCGATCCACATCTGTGTTCGATTGTCTGGTCTCTGGTTCCTGATAAAGCGCAACAGATGCAGGAGGCGACTCCCGAGGCATTCAACCAGGCGCTGTGCGTCGCGTTTGATAACCGTCTTGGGCTATGCACCCTTGAGAGCGAGCGGCTGGTGTTCCCGTTAACCGGGCGCTATGCGCGTCAGTTTGCGGCGCACCGTCTGGCGCTGGTGGGTGACGCGGCGCATACGATCCATCCGCTGGCCGGGCAGGGCGTGAACCTTGGCTTTATGGACGCGGCAGAGCTGGTTGAAGAGTTGCGTCGCCTGCATCGCGAAGGCAAAGATATCGGCCAGCACCTCTATCTGCGTCGCTACGAACGCAGCCGTAAGCACAGTGCAGCGGTGATGCTGGCAGGCATGCAGGGTTTCCGTGAGCTGTTTGCCGGCGCGAATCCAGCGAAAAAACTGCTGCGCGACCTCGGCCTTAAACTTGCCGATACCCTTCCGGGCGTAAAACCTCAACTCCTTCGCCAGGCGATGGGTCTTAACGACCTGCCGGACTGGCTGCGCTAATATAGACCCCCGTCACACTTTGTTTTCCCGGCCTCTGCGCCGGGGAAATTCGCTCGTTTGAAATAATCTAATTTCACCGCATTTTTCGCATTAGAAAATCTAATCTTACTATTTTTATGTTACGGAAATTCCGCCCGTTTTTCCGCATGAAATATCACCATCTGCTAAATCCTGTTAGAGCAATGTTAATTTTATGCGGGTTTAATCGCAGTTTTCCAGTGAATAACTCTGTTAGCTTTTTCGTGTTTTTAGGTCATAAGCTAATGTGATGACCCGTTTTACCTTATGGTTAATCGCCGGTTTCGGTGGTAAGTTCAGGTAAAAGAGAACGTTTGCGTCGGGGTCCAGAAAGCGATCGCGGCGCCGGGTTTCGTGGCACTGTTCAGGTGTGCGAAACGCAAGACAGCCCTGCTTATTCAACGAGGAAAAGATGGCTCAACAGACTCCTTTGTACGAACAACACGTGTTATGCGGCGCACGCATGGTGGACTTCCATGGCTGGATGATGCCGCTGCACTACGGCTCGCAGATTGATGAGCACCACGCGGTGCGCACCGATGCCGGTATGTTCGACGTGTCACACATGACGATTGTCGACCTGCATGGCAGCCGCACCCGGGAGTTTTTACGTTATCTGCTGGCAAACGACGTCGCCAAACTGAAGACGCCAGGCAAAGCGCTCTACACCGGCATGCTGAATGCCTCCGGCGGCGTAATTGATGACCTCATCGTCTATTACTTCTCTGAAGATTTCTTCCGCCTCGTTGTAAACTCCGCCACCCGCGAAAAAGACCTCTCCTGGATTACCCAACACGCTGAACCTTACGCCATCGACATCACCGTCCGCGATGATCTGTCGCTGATCGCCGTACAGGGGCCGAACGCGCAGTCTAAAGCCGCCTCTCTGTTCACCGATGAGCAGCGTAAAGCCACCGACGGCATGAAGCCGTTCTTCGGCGTACAGGCGGGCGATCTGTTTATCGCGACCACCGGCTACACCGGTGAAGCGGGCTATGAAATTGCCATGCCGAATGAGAAAGCCGCCGATTTCTGGCGTGCGCTGGTGGAAGCTGGCGTTAAGCCGGCAGGTCTGGGCGCGCGCGATACGCTGCGTCTGGAAGCCGGTATGAACCTCTACGGGCAAGAGATGGATGAAGGCGTGTCACCGCTGGCGGCCAACATGGGCTGGACCATCGCCTGGGAACCGGCTGACCGTGAGTTTATTGGCCGTGAAGCGCTGGAAATGCAGCGTGAAAAGGGCACTGAACAGCTGGTTGGCCTGGTGATGACCGAGAAAGGCGTGCTGCGCGGCGAGCTGCCGGTGCGTTTTACAGATGCTGACGGCAACCCGCGTGAAGGCGTGATCACCAGCGGTACCTTCTCCCCGACGCTGGGCTACAGTATTGCACTGGCGCGTGTTCCGGCGGGCATTGGCGAAACGGCAGTGGTGCAAATCCGCAACCGTGAAATGCCGGTCAACGTGACCAAACCGATTTTTGTTCGCGCCGGTAAGCCGGTCGCCTAATCATTTTTATCAGGAGAACTTCAATGAGCAATGTGCCAGCAGAACTGAAATACAGCAAAGAACACGAGTGGCTGCGCAAAGAGGCGGACGGCACTTACACCGTAGGGATCACCGAGCATGCGCAGGAGCTGCTGGGCGACATGGTGTTTGTTGACCTGCCTGAAGTCGGCGCATCCGTGGAAGCAGGCGATGACTGCGCCGTGGCCGAGTCCGTAAAAGCGGCTTCTGATATCTACGCTCCGGTAAGCGGTGAAATTGTTGCCGTGAACGACGCCCTGAGCGACTCCCCGGAGCTGGTGAACAGCGAGCCTTATGAAGGCGGCTGGATCTTCAAGATCAAAGCCAGCGACGAATCGCAGGTCGCCGCGCTGCTGGATGCCACCGCGTACGAAGCGCTGTTAGAAAACGAGTAAGCCTTAACCCTCTCCTCTTTGGGGGAGGGTAGGGTGAGGGGAACAGACGACACCCTCACCCCAGCCCTCTCCCTCCGGGAGAGGGAGAAAACACATTCACTGCACGTTTCAGGAACCATCGCTCATGACACAGACTTTAAGCCAGCTTGAAAACCGTGGCGCCTTCATTGAACGTCACATTGGGCCGGATGCTCAGCAACAGCAGGAGATGCTGAAGACAGTTGGCGCGGATTCATTAAATGCACTGATCGGCCAGATTGTGCCAAAAGACATCCAGCTTGCCACGCCGCCTCAGGTGGGTGAAGCCACCACTGAATTCGCCGCTCTGGCGGAGCTGAAGGCAATTGCCGGCCTGAACAAGCGCTATAAGTCTTATATTGGCATGGGCTACACCAACGTGCAGTTACCCCCGGTTATTCTGCGTAATATGCTGGAAAACCCGGGCTGGTATACCGCCTACACCCCGTATCAGCCAGAAGTTTCTCAGGGCCGTCTGGAAGCGCTGCTGAACTTCCAGCAGGTTACGCTGGATTTGACCGGCCTGGATATCGCGTCCGCTTCACTGCTGGATGAAGCCACCGCAGCCGCCGAAGCAATGGCAATGGCGAAGCGCGTGAGCAAACTGAAAAATGCCAACCGCTTCTTCGTGGCAGCGGACGTGCATCCGCAAACGCTTGATGTGGTTCGTACTCGTGCCGAAACCTTTGGTTTTGACGTGATTGTCGACGACGCCGACAAAGTCCTCGATCATCAGGATGTGTTTGGCGTGCTGCTGCAACAGGTCGGCACCACCGGTGACGTTCACGACTACAGCGCACTGATTGCTGAGCTGAAAGCCCGCAAAGTGGTTGTCAGCGTCGCGGCTGATTTTATGGCGCTGGTCCTGCTGACGGCTCCAGGTAAACAGGGCGCGGATATTGTTTTCGGTTCTGCACAACGCTTTGGTGTCCCGATGGGCTACGGTGGCCCACATGCGGCGTTCTTTGCCGCAAAAGATGAATTCAAACGCTCCATGCCTGGCCGTATCATCGGCGTTTCAAAAGATGCTGCCGGTAATACCGCGCTGCGCATGGCAATGCAGACTCGCGAGCAGCATATTCGTCGTGAGAAAGCGAACTCCAACATCTGTACCTCGCAGGTCCTGCTGGCCAATATCGCCAGCCTGTACGCTGTCTTCCACGGTCCGGTTGGCCTGAAACGCATTGCCAGCCGTATTCACCGTCTGGCGGATATTCTGGCCTGTGGTCTGCAGCAGAAAGGCCTGAAACTGCGCCACGCCCATTACTTTGACACGCTGTGCGTTGAAGTGGCTGACAAAGCCGCGGTGCTGGCTCGTGCTGACGCGGCAGAGATCAACCTGCGTAGCGATATCCATAACGCGGTAGGCATTACCCTGGATGAAAGCACTACCCGCGAAGATATCGTTAACCTGTTTAACGTCTTGCTGGGCGATGCGCACGGCCTAGATATTGATACGCTCGATAAAGATGTCGCGCTCGACAGCCGCTCTATCCAGGAAAGCATGCTGCGTGATGATGCGATCCTGACTCACCCGGTGTTCAATCGCTACCACAGCGAAACCGAGATGATGCGCTATATGCACTCTCTGGAGCGCAAAGACCTGGCGCTGAACCAGGCGATGATCCCGCTGGGCTCCTGCACCATGAAGCTGAACGCTGCGGCAGAGATGATCCCAATCACCTGGCCTGAATTTTCCGAACTGCACCCGTTCTGCCCACCAGAGCAGGCGGAAGGTTACCACCTGATGATCAACCAGCTCTCCGACTGGCTGGTGAAGCTGACCGGTTACGATGCACTCTGCATGCAGCCAAACTCCGGGGCGCAGGGGGAATACGCGGGCCTGTTGGCAATTCGTCACTATCACGAAAGCCGCAATGAAGGGCATCGCGATATCTGCCTGATCCCAAGTTCTGCGCATGGCACCAACCCGGCGTCTGCCCAGATGGCGGGTATGGAAGTGGTGGTAGTGGCCTGCGACAAGAACGGCAACATTGACCTGGCCGATCTGCGTGCGAAAGCCGAGCAGGCGGGCGAAAAACTCTCCTGCATCATGGTGACCTACCCGTCCACCCACGGTGTGTACGAAGAGACCATCCGTGAAGTGTGTGAAGTGGTCCATCAGTTCGGCGGTCAGGTTTATCTCGACGGTGCGAACATGAACGCACAGGTTGGCATTACCTCTCCGGGCTTTATCGGCGCGGATGTGTCGCACCTGAACCTGCATAAAACTTTCTGTATTCCACACGGCGGTGGTGGTCCGGGTATGGGCCCAATCGGTGTGAAAGCACACCTGGCGCCGTTTGTCCCAGGCCACAGCGTAGTGCAGATTGAAGGCATGTTGACCCGTCAGGGCGCGGTCTCTGCGGCACCGTTCGGTAGCGCCTCAATCCTGCCCATCAGCTGGATGTATATCCGCATGATGGGCGCGGAAGGGCTGAAGCAGGCAAGCCAGGTGGCTATCCTCAATGCTAACTACATCGCAACGCGTCTGAAAGAAGCGTATCCGGTGCTCTACACGGGCCGTGATGGTCGCGTGGCGCACGAGTGCATCCTCGATATCCGTCCTTTGAAAGAAGAGACAGGTATCAGCGAGCTGGATATTGCTAAGCGTCTGATTGACTACGGATTCCATGCGCCAACCATGTCGTTCCCGGTGGCGGGTACGCTGATGGTTGAACCCACCGAGTCTGAAAGCAAAGTTGAGCTGGACCGCTTTATTGACGCGATGCTGGCTATCCGCACTGAAATCGACCGCGTGAAAGCCGGTGAGTGGACGCTGGCTGATAACCCGCTGGTTAACGCACCGCACACCCAGAATGAGCTGGTCTCCGGGTGGGAGCACGGTTATACCCGTGAGCAGGCGGTGTTCCCGGCCGGCATAGCAAACAAATACTGGCCGACCGTGAAACGTCTCGATGACGTCTACGGTGACCGTAATCTGTTCTGCTCTTGTGTGCCAATGAGCGAATACCAGTAATCGTTCCGCGGTTATAATGTGTACAGGCCGGGTCAGCGTTAACGCTACCCGGCTTTTTTTATAAGGAGACATAGATGGCAATTGCACTGGTCACCGGCGCCAGCCGCGGTATCGGTAAAGCCACCGCGCTGCAGCTGGCGCGCGAAGGCTACACCGTGGCGGTGAACTATCACCACAACATTAAAGCCGCGACGGATGTGATCACGATGATTACCGACGCGGGGGGCACCGCGTTTGCCGTGCGTGCAGATATCAGTGATGAAGCTCAGGTGCTGGCAATGTTCGACAGTATCGATCGTGAAGCCGGACCGCTTACCGCACTGGTGAACAACGCCGGGATCCTGTTTGAACAATCCACGATTGAACACCTCTCCGCTGAACGGATCAACCGCGTGTTAGCCACGAACGTGACCGGTTATTTCCTCTGCTGCCGCGAAGCGGTAAAACGCATGTCGTTCAGACATGGTGGTAAAGGCGGCGCGATCGTGAACGTGTCATCCGCGGCATCGCGCCTCGGTGCTCCGGGTGAATATGTGGATTACGCCGCGTCCAAAGGTGCTGTCGATTCGTTGACGACGGGATTATCGCTGGAAGTGGCAGCGCAAGGGATCCGCGTAAACTGCGTGCGTCCCGGGCTGATTTACACCGAGATCCATGCATCTGGCGGTGAGCCGGGCCGGGTGGATAGGGTCAAATCCATGCTGCCTATGCAGCGTGGCGGTCAGCCGGAAGAGGTGGCGCAGGCGATTGTCTGGCTGCTGAGCGAGAAAGCCTCGTATGTGACGGGAAGTTTTATTGAACTGGCGGGTGGGAAATAAACATCTCCTCTCCCCATCGGGGAGAGGAGAAAAGCGTTAAAGCGTCTCGCCGTTGCTGGCAATCACGTCTTTGTACCAGTTAAAGCTCTTTTTCCGCGAGCGTGACATATCGCCGGTACCGTCGTCGTGCTTGTTCACATAAATAAAGCCGTAGCGCTTGCTGTACTGGCCGGTAGTAAACGACACGCAGTCGATGCAGCCCCACGGGGTATAACCCATCAGATCCACGCCATCATACGTGACGGCTTTCATCATCTCTTCCACGTGCGCACGCAGGTAGTCGATGCGGTAGTCATCGTTGATGCTGCCGTCTTCTTCTACTTTGTCGTAGGCGCCAAAGCCGTTTTCCACGATAAACAGCGGTTTCTGATAACGCTCGTACAATTCGCACAGGGAATAGCGCAGACCCACCGGGTCAATCTGCCAGCCCCAGTCAGAGGCTTTCACATGCGGGTTCGGTACGCTGCCTTCAAAGCCTGAGATAGCATCGCCAGTACCGCCTTCCGCTTTCACGGCGTTGGTCATGTAATAGCTGAAGCCCAGATAGTCACAGGTGCCTTCACGCAGGATCTCCTCGTCACCCGCTTCCATATGGATGGTGAAGCCACGGCGTTCCCATTCATTAAGCACATAGGATGGGTAGTAACCGCGCAGCTGGACATCGGTAAAGACATAGCGTTCACGCATGGATTCCTGTGCAAACATCACGTCCTCTGGTTTACAGGAGAACGGGTAGAGCGCCACCATTGCCAGCATACAACCGACTTTCATTTCCGGGTTAATGCGACGCGCCGCTTTCACCGCCAGCGCGCTGGCAACGAACTGGTGGTGCAGCACCTGGTACATGGTCTCTTCCGGATTGTCATGCTCGGTATAAACCACGCCTGAGCAGCAGTAGCCAAACAGCGGCGCACGCCAGTTACGCTGGTTGTTGATCTCGTTAAAGGTCATCCAGTATTTGACCTTATTTTTGTAGCGCTCAAACACCACTTCCGCGAAGCGCACAAAGAAATCCACCACTTTACGGTTGGTCCAGCCGCCGTACTCCTGCACCAGGTGGAGCGGCATTTCGAAGTGGGAGAGGGTAATGACCGGTTCAATATTGTATTTCAGCAGCTCATCGAACATGTCGTCGTAGAACTTCAGGCCTTCTTCATTCGGCTGTGTTTCATCCCCTTTCGGGAAGATACGCGTCCAGGCGATAGAGGTGCGGAAACATTTGAAGCCCATCTCAGCAAACAGTTTGATGTCTTCTTTGTAATGGCCATGGAAGTCGATAGCTTCGTGGTTCGGATAGTATTTCCCCGGCACGACTTCCTGCGTGATTTCGCGCGGCACGCCGTGCGCACCGCCCGTTAAGACATCGCAGATACTCGGCCCTTTACCGCCTTTGTTCCAGCCGCCTTCAACCTGGTGAGCGGCCACTGCGCCGCCCCATAAAAAGTCTTTTGGTAGGGTAAGTTTTTTCATCGCTGCTATTCTCAGTAAATGACATATTGCGTTCGAGTCTAGCAAAGCGGAATTAAATGTCACGATATAACAATTCGCTGAAAATGTAATTTGTCACATCGAAAAAACAGGGTGTTTTATTCTGTCAGTTTCTTCGCCAGTTTCCGGCCAAGCGATTCGAGAATATAGATGACGGGTATTTGTGTGGTGATATCGTACACGCCGCCTATCCGCATCTGAGGGGCATGCCAGGAGAGGTTAAAGTCCGCGAGCTTTGCCAGGCGCGAGTGCTCGTGGCTGGTAATGGAGAGCACTTTGCAGCGATGCAGGCTAAACTGGCTGGCAAAGCGCAGGATCTCTTCGGTTTCACCGGATACCGACAGCACAATCGCCAGCGCGTTTTTAGCCATATCATTGGTGACCGGGAAATAAGGATCGTCGATGTGGTTGCTGAATTTACCGATATTCGAAAAGAAGCGTGCGCCATATTTTGCCAGCGAGCCAGACGTGCCCGCGCCGACAAATATAATACGTTCGGAAGATAAAATAATATCGACCGCCTCGTCTAATAAAGCATCGAACTCTTCGTTATTAACGCCTTTAAAGAAGCTGATAATTTCGCTGGCACCAAAATTTGGCTGCTGAGGTTCGTTCTGCTCTAAATAGAGCTTAAAGCGCACGCGGAATTCAGAGTAGCCTTCGCAGTTGAGTTTGCGGCAAAAGCGCAGGATAGTGGTCGTTGAGACGCCGGCCGCATCCGCCAGCTCGCGGATGGTCATGTACATGACTTTGTCACGATTTTTAATGACATAGTTGTAGACCATCATTTCCAGATTATTGAGACTGGCAATGGCGGCGTGGGTGAACATACTCACAATGGCGAAACTCTCATTCAGACATCATTTATCCATCATAACATGCAGCAAGTCGGCAGGATCCAATTTTATGCCCTTGATTCTTAATGATTAAATTTTAATGTGAACAAATGTTAGGTGAATAATTTGTTTATGTTCATGATTTATAGATAAAAATTATGTTTGTGAAATTATTTTAGCTAACAGGTGTTCACTGGAATCATTCTCAGTTAGCATAGACAGGTGATGAATATTCATCGTTAGTTTTCCCGGAGTTTTGTATGGTGAGCAGACCATTAATTGCACAGGGATATTCGCTGGCTGAGGAAATAGCCAACAGTATTAGCCACGGTATTGGCCTGGTTTTTGGGATTGTCGGTTTAGTGTTATTGCTGGTGCAGGCGGTGGATACGAATGCCAGCGCAATGGCCATTACCAGCTACAGTCTGTATGGCGGGAGTATGATCCTGCTGTTCCTGGCGTCGACGCTGTACCACGCTATCCCGCATCAACGGGCCAAGATCTGGCTCAAGAAATTCGACCACTGCGCTATCTATCTTCTTATTGCAGGGACCTACACGCCTTTCCTGCTGGTGGGTCTTAACTCGCCGCTGTCGCGTGGCCTGATGATTGTTATCTGGAGCCTGGCGCTACTGGGGATCCTGTTTAAGCTGACCATTGCGCACCGGTTTAAGGTGCTGTCGCTGGTGACCTATCTCACGATGGGCTGGCTTTCGCTGATTGTGGTTTATCAACTGGCGATCAAGCTGGCGGTAGGGGGCGTGACGCTTCTGGCCGTTGGGGGCATCGTCTACTCGCTGGGCGTCATTTTCTATGTCTGCAAGCGTATCCCGTACAATCATGCTATCTGGCATGGGTTTGTGCTGGGCGGTAGCGTGTGCCACTTTTTAGCGATTTATCTCTATGTGGGACAGGTTTAATTTCAGGACGTTGATCTTCTTGCCTCCGCCCTCTCTTCGTGAGAGTAAGCAAAAAAAACGGTAACCGTCAGGTTACCGTTTTTTTATCTCGTCGCCGGGCAATGACGCCTTACTCTTCCAGCGAATACGGCAGTGGCTCAATGCTCAGTGTATTGGCATCGTCACGCACGCGGAACACGCTGTCGGCTTCCATATCGTTGTTCATGACGGCCTGAACCAGAAGGCGGCCATCATCCAGTTGAACTGCGGCTAACACCGTGCCTGTACGGCGCCAGTTCTCGCCCATCTTCAGCTCTAAATCTTCACCAGCGTCAGGCACGCGGCTGGCGTGGCCCGCCAGGGTCCACAGTGCGCGTTTGTTGGCTCCGCGGAATTTGGCGCGTGCCACCATCTCCTGGCCGGTATAGCACCCTTTCTTAAAGCTAATGCCACCCAGCGCCTGCAGGTTGGTGGCCTGAGGAATGAACTGCCCGCTGTTTGCGGCGTCAATCACCGGCAGCCCGGCTTCAATGTTCAGCGCCAGCCACTGTTGGCTGTTATTAAACTGGGCTTCACCGCGCAGCGCCTCGGTGACGCGTTCGGCGGTCGCGGTATCCGTGACTAACAGAAAGCGTTCCGCCGGGTGTTCAAACCACAGGATAGACGTTGCGCCTTCGCTGACGACCTGTTTCTGGGCATCCGGGAGTTCACTGAACAGATTTTTCAGCGCCGCACGGGCCTGGAAGCCTGCCACGCCCAGCAGAACGTGTTCATCATCCGCGGCGATAGTGACTTTTGAGAAGACCGCGTATTTTTTCAGCTCGGTGAGCTGCGCGTCCCGCAGGCTGCGGCGCTCAATAAAGGCAAAACCCTCCTGGCGACGGAACAGGCGCAGGTTGCTCCACATCTTCCCTTTTGGATCGCAGTGTGCGGCCAGCAGATGCTGGTGTTCGTCCATCTGGCTGACGTCGGCGGTTACCTGGCCCTGCAGGTATTTTTCGCTGTCTGCACCGGTGAGTGTCGCCAGCGCCCAGTCATCAAGAGTAATAAGCGTCAGCGGCAGACGCGCAGAGGCGGCGGGCTGGCGAGGAGAAAATGGTGTAAAGGCCATAACGATATCCTGAATTGCTTAACGCTTTGATAATGCCTAATGGTAAAAGAGCCTGCTGGCATTGCAAGCGCTTTCAACAGGCCATTTGTGCCATAACCCGGTTATGCGTAGCGCCACGCAAAATAGTGTAATCCGCTGTCTTTATAGGGTTTATTGTGGAAGCGCGCTCGTGGTTCGCAATATTCCAGTAAAGAAACGGTCAAAAACACGTTACACTAGCTGGTGTCCCCGCAGAGAAATCAAGAACACTGGACGGGGTGCCGACTGTGCCAAACGTAATGCAGGAAACAGAACATGGATATTAACAACAAGGCCCGTATTCACTGGGCGTGCCGTCGCGGCATGCGTGAACTTGATATTTCCATCATGCCTTTCTTCGAATATGAGTATGACAGCTTAAGCGATGATGATAAGCGTCTGTTTGTTCGCCTGCTTGAGTCTGACGATCCTGATTTATTTAACTGGCTGATGAATCACGGCAAACCCGCCGACACCGAGTTGCAACGGATGGTGCAATTAATTCAAACACGGAATCAGGAACGTGGTCCTGTGGCAATCTGACCTTCGCGTCTCGTGGCGCTCGCAGTGGATGTCGTTGTTGCTCCACGGCCTGGTCGCGGCCTTTGTGTTACTGATGCCGTGGCCGCTTAGCTATACGCCTCTGTGGCTGCTGTTGCTGTCGTTTGTGGTGTTTGACAGCGTGCGCAGCCAGCGCCGCATTCATGCCCGTCAGGGGGAGATCAAATTACTGATGGATTCCCGCCTGCGCTGGCAGGGAAAAGAGTGGGAAATTCTCGGTCTGCCCTGGATGATCGCTTCCGGCATGATGCTGCGGCTACGTAGCGTGGACAGCGGGCGTCGCCAGCATCTGTGGCTGGCTGCGGACAGTATGGATAGCGCTGAGTGGCGGGACCTGCGTCGGATGTTATTACAGCAACTGACGCAGGAGTAATTCGCGTTAGCTGAACTGTTCTGCCATTTCGCCCAGAATCTGCTCACACCAGCTTTGCAGGCGCTCATCGCTGAGATCGTACTGGTTGGTTTCATCCAGTGCCAGCCCGACAAACAGCTGCCCATCGGCAATAATCGGTTTCTTACTGGTGAACTCGTACCCTTCGGTTGGCCAGTAACCGATAAACGTGACGCCCTTCGGTGCCAGTTTGTCGTGCAGCATGCCGAGTGCGTCCAGGAACCACTCACCGTAACCCAACTGATCACCCATGCCGTACATGGCAATGATTTTGCCGTCGAGGTTAAGCGTATCAAGCTGGTCCCAGATGGCTTCCCAGTCTTCCTGTATTTCGCCGAAATCCCAGGTCGGGATGCCGAGGATCAGCACGTCGTACTGCTCCATCAGCGTAAGCGCGTCATCTTTCAGGTTATGCAACGTCACCAGTTCCGGGCCAATGATGTCCCGAATTTTCTCTGCCGCCATTTCGGTGTAGCAGGTGCTGGAACCATAGAACAGACCAATATTCATCGCGTGACTATCTCAATTCTTGCTTTGACTTTGCGCGTAGTGTACCAGAAACCGATCGCAATCAGGCATAATGGCCTGACTGCAGAATCAAAGGGGCTGATGTGGAAAAGGATCTCGCACTCATCGAACAGTTTCTCGATGCACTGTGGCTGGAGAAGAACCTGGCCGAGAATACGCTCAGTGCCTACCGGCGCGATCTCACCATGCTGGTGGAGTGGCTGGCGCACCGCGGGCTGTCGCTGGCGAACGCACAAAGCGACGACCTGCAGGCGCTGCTGGGCGAGCGGATGGAAGGGGGCTACAAGGCCACCAGTTCCGCACGTTTGCTCAGCGCAATGCGTCGGCTGTTCCAGCACCTCAACCGTGAGAAAATTCGCGAAGACGATCCCAGCGCGCTCCTGGCCTCCCCGAAACTCCCGCAGCGGCTGCCGAAAGATCTCAGCGAAGCACAAGTTGAGAGATTATTACAGTCACCCGCAGTTGACCTGCCGCTGGAGTTACGCGATAAAGCCATGCTTGAGCTATTGTATGCTACCGGTTTGCGTGTTTCTGAACTGGTCGGCCTGACGATGAGCGACATTAGCCTTCGTCAGGGCGTGGTTCGCGTAATCGGTAAAGGAAACAAGGAAAGGCTGGTGCCGCTGGGTGAAGAGGCGGTGTACTGGCTGGAAACGTATCTGGAGCACGGTCGTCCATGGTTGCTTAATGGCACTTCAATCGATGTCTTGTTCCCCAGCCAGCGCGCACAACAGATGACGCGGCAAACGTTCTGGCATCGCATCAAACATTACGCCACACTGGCGGGTATCGACAGTGAAAAGCTTTCGCCACACGTTTTGCGTCATGCCTTTGCGACGCATCTGCTGAACCACGGCGCCGACCTGCGCGTGGTGCAGATGCTGCTGGGACATAGCGATCTTTCCACGACCCAAATTTATACCCATGTCGCGACGGAACGGCTGCGGCAGCTACACCAACAGCACCACCCACGAGCGTGAGTGCCGACGAATTAGGATCTTATATGAAAAAGTCTTTCGCGCTGTTCACCCTGCTGGCAGCCTCATTTACCGGTTTTGCCCATGCGGATGACGCCGCTATCAAACAGTCTCTGGCGAAGCTAGGCGTCACCAGCAGTGATATCCAGTCTGCACCGGTTGCCGGCATGAAAACGGTTCTGACGAACAGCGGCGTGCTGTACGTGACCGAAGACGGAAAACACATTATTCAGGGGCCAATGTACGACGTGAGCGGTGCACAGCCGGTCAACGTAACCAACCAGCTGCTGATGAAAAACCTGAACGCGCTCGAAAAAGAGATGATCGTTTATAAAGCGGCGCAGGAAAAACACGTCATTACCGTCTTCACCGACATCACCTGTGGCTACTGCCATAAGCTGCATGAAGAGATGAAAGATTACAACGCGCTGGGGATCACCGTGCGTTATCTGGCCTTCCCGCGCGCGGGCGTTGAGAGCAAGCCAGAGCAGGATATGAAAGCTATCTGGTGTGCGAAAGACCGCAACAAAGCCTTTGATGACGCGATGAATGGCAAAGGCGTGCAGCCTGCATCCTGCGACATTGATATTGCTAACCACTACGCGCTGGGTGTGCAGTTTGGCGTGAACGGTACGCCAGCGATTGTCCTGAGCAACGGCTATGTTGTTCCGGGTTATCAGGGACCTAAAGAGATGAAAGAGTTCCTTGACGCGCACCAGAAACAGTTTGGTGGTAAATAATTCGCGTGAAAGCCCCAATAAAACTGCGCCGCCGTGAGGCGGTGGAACATGCTGATTTGCCTGACGACCTCCCGCCGCTGCTAAAGCGGCTTTACGCCAGCCGTGGCGTGCGTACCGCCGCCGATCTTGAGCGCAGCGTTAAAGGGATGTTGCCATGGCAGCAGTTAAACGGCATCGAAAAAGCCACAGAAATACTCTACAACGCGCTGTGTGAAGGTACGCGTATTGTGGTAGTGGGGGATTTTGATGCTGATGGCGCAACCAGTACCGCGCTGAGCGTGCTGAGCCTGCGCGCGCTGGGCTGCGACAACGTGACATATCTGGTGCCGAACCGGTTTGAAGATGGTTACGGCCTCAGCCCGGAAGTGGTCGATCAGGCCCATGCCCGCGGCGCACAGCTGATCCTGACCGTAGACAACGGGATCTCTTCCCATGCGGGCGTCGATCATGCGCATCAGTTGGGGATCCCGGTGCTGGTTACCGATCACCACCTGCCGGGTGAAACGCTGCCTGCCGCGGAAGCGATCATCAACCCGAACCTGCGCGACTGCGATTTCCCGTCGAAATCACTCGCAGGCGTCGGCGTGGCATTTTATCTGATGCTGGCGTTACGCACGCTGCTGCGTGATAAGGGCTGGTTCGACGCCCGCGGTATTGCCGTGCCGAACCTGGCCGAGTATCTCGACCTGGTCGCACTGGGGACCGTCGCAGACGTGGTGCCGCTCGATACCAATAACCGTATTCTGACCTGGCAGGGCTTAAGCCGCATCCGGGCGGGCAAATGCCGTCCCGGTATCAAAGCGCTGCTTGAGATTGCTAACCGCGATCCGCTCAAGCTGGCGGCAAGCGATCTGGGCTTCGCCCTGGGGCCTCGCCTGAACGCGGCCGGCAGACTGGACGACATGTCCGTTGGCGTCGCGTTGCTGCTGTGCGACAACATTGGTGAAGCGCGCGTGCTGGCTAATGAGCTGGACGCCCTGAACCAGACCCGTAAAGAGATTGAACAGGGAATGCAGGTTGAAGCGCTGACCCTGTGCGAAAAGCTGGAACGCAGCGGCGATACGCTGCCGGGCGGCCTGGCGATGTATCACCCTGAGTGGCATCAGGGCGTGGTGGGCATTCTGGCTTCGCGTATTAAAGAGCGTTTCCACCGCCCGGTCATTGCGTTTGCACCGGCTGGTGATGGCACCCTTAAAGGCTCCGGGCGTTCGATTCAGGGGCTGCACATGCGCGATGCGCTGGAGCGTCTGGATACCCTCTACCCGGGTCTGATGCTCAAGTTCGGCGGCCATGCCATGGCGGCAGGTTTGTCGCTGGAAGAGGCGAAGTTCGACGAGTTCCAGCGTCTGTTCGGCGAGCTGGTCACCGACTGGATTGACCCGGCCCTGCTGCAGGGCGAAGTGGTTTCCGACGGCGAACTCACGCCGGTTGAGATGACGATGGAAGTGGCACAGATGCTCCGGGATGCAGGGCCGTGGGGGCAGATGTTCCCGGAACCCTTGTTCGATGGCCGCTTCCGTCTGCTGCAACAGCGCATTGTTGGTGAGCGCCATCTGAAAGTGATGGTCGAGCCTGTAGGCGGTGGCCCGCTGCTGGACGGTATTGCCTTTAACGTCGATACCGCTGTCTGGCCGGACAACGGCGTGCGCGAAGTTGAGCTGGCTTACAAACTGGATATAAACGAGTTCCGCGGTAACCGCACCCTTCAGATCATCATCGACAATATCTGGCCAATTTAGCGGCAGTAATCTCTATAAAAAAGGGCGTGGATTCGGTACAATCCCGCTCTTATCACCGCATTTTGACAAGTCCATAAAAGAAAACAGACCATGTTTGAAATTAATCCGGTAAAAAACCGTATTCAGGACCTCACGGAGCGCTCTGACGTTCTTAGGGGGTATCTTTGACTACGATGCCAAGAAAGAGCGTCTTGAAGAAGTAAACGCCGAGCTGGAACAGCCGGACGTCTGGAACGAACCTGAACGCGCGCAGGCGCTGGGTAAAGAGCGTTCCTCTCTCGAAGCTATCGTAGATACGCTGGATCAAATGGCTCAGGGGCTGGAAGATGTTTCCGGTTTACTGGAGCTGGCCGTCGAAGCTGACGACGAAGAAACCTTTAACGAAGCCGTGGCTGAACTCGACGTGCTCGAAGAGAAGCTGGCACAGCTTGAATTCCGTCGCATGTTCTCCGGTGAATACGATAACGCTGACTGCTATCTCGATATTCAGGCAGGTTCTGGCGGTACCGAAGCCCAGGACTGGGCCAGCATGCTGATGCGCATGTATCTGCGCTGGGCGGAAGCCCGCGGCTTCAAAACCGAAATCATCGAAGAGTCTGAAGGTGAAGTGGCCGGTATTAAATCTGTCACCATCAAGATTATTGGCGATTACGCCTACGGCTGGCTGCGTACCGAGACGGGGGTTCACCGCCTGGTGCGTAAGAGCCCGTTCGACTCCGGCGGCCGTCGTCACACCTCCTTCAGCTCCGCGTTTGTCTATCCGGAAGTTGACGAAGATATCGATATCGACATCAACCCGGCGGATCTGCGTATCGACGTTTACCGCGCATCCGGCGCGGGTGGTCAGCACGTTAACCGTACGGAATCTGCGGTGCGTATCACCCACATTCCAACCGGGCTGGTGACGCAATGCCAGAACGACCGTTCCCAGCATAAGAACAAAGACCAGGCCATGAAGCAGATGAAAGCGAAGCTTTATGAGCTGGAGATGCAGAAGAAAAATGCTGAGAAACAGGCGATGGAAGATAACAAATCTGACATCGGTTGGGGCAGCCAGATCCGTTCTTACGTCCTTGATGACTCCCGCATCAAAGACCTGCGTACCGGGGTTGAAACCCGTAACACGCAGGCGGTGCTGGATGGCAGCCTGGACCAATTTATCGAAGCAAGTTTGAAAGCAGGGTTATGAGGAACCAACATGTCTGAACAACAAGCACAGGGCGCTGACGCGGTAGTCGATCTTAATAACGAACTGAAAACCCGCCGCGAGAAGCTGGCAGCACTGCGCGAGCAGGGCGTGCCGTTCCCGAACGATTTTCGTCGTGACCATACCTCAGACCAACTGCACGCTGACTTCGACGGTAAAGAGAACGAAGAGCTGGAAGCGCTGAACATCGAAGTGGCCGTTGCTGGCCGCATGATGACCCGTCGTATCATGGGTAAAGCCTCCTTCGTGACGCTGCAGGACGTTGGCGGCCGTATTCAACTGTACGTCTCCCGTGACGACCTGCCGGAAGGCATCTACAACGAGCAGTTCAAGAAGTGGGACCTGGGCGATATTCTGGGGGCGAAAGGTAAGCTGTTCAAAACCAAGACCGGTGAGCTGTCTATCCACTGCACCGAACTGCGTCTGCTGACCAAAGCCTTGCGCCCGCTGCCGGACAAATTCCATGGCCTGCAGGATCAGGAAGCGCGTTACCGTCAGCGTTACCTGGATCTCATCTCCAACGATGAATCCCGTAAGACCTTCAAGATTCGCTCTCAGATCATGGCCGGTATCCGCCAGTTCATGGTTAACCGCGACTTTATGGAAGTGGAAACCCCAATGATGCAGGTGATCCCAGGCGGTGCGTCTGCACGTCCGTTCATCACCCATCACAACGCCCTCGATCTGGACATGTACCTGCGTATCGCGCCGGAACTGTACCTGAAGCGTCTGGTCGTCGGTGGTTTTGACCGCGTGTTCGAAATCAACCGTAACTTCCGTAACGAAGGCATCTCCGTGCGTCATAACCCAGAGTTCACCATGATGGAACTCTATATGGCGTATGCGGATTATAAAGATCTGATCGAGCTGACCGAATCTCTGTTCCGTACCCTGGCGCAGGACATTCTGGGCACCACTAAAGTGCCTTACGGTGAAGAAGTCTTCGACTTCGGCAAGCCGTTTGAAAAACTGACCATGCGCGAAGCGATCATGAAATACCGTCCAGAAACCAACATGGCCGATCTGGATAACTTCGACTCTGCGAAAGCGATCGCGGAAAGCATCGGTATCAACGTTGAGAAGAGCTGGGGTCTGGGCCGTATCGTGACCGAGATCTTCGAAGAAGTGGCCGAAGCGCACCTGATTCAGCCGACCTTCATCACCGAATACCCGGCAGAAGTTTCTCCGCTGGCACGTCGTAATGATGTGAACCCGGAAATCACTGACCGCTTTGAGTTCTTCATCGGTGGCCGCGAAATCGGCAACGGCTTTAGCGAGCTGAACGATGCAGAAGATCAGGCTCAGCGCTTCCAGGATCAGGTTAACGCGAAAGCGGCGGGCGATGACGAAGCGATGTTCTTCGACGAAGACTATGTGACTGCGCTGGAGCACGGTCTGCCACCAACCGCAGGTCTGGGGATTGGTATCGACCGTATGGTTATGCTGTTCACTAACAGTCACACCATCCGTGATGTGATCCTGTTCCCGGCGATGCGCCCGGTGAAGTAAGCCGTTAAGACAGTAAAAAAAGCCCCGAAAGGGGCTTTTTTATTGCGCCGCGAAGACCCTGAGCGCGTCGCGGGCGACCGTCGCTTCCTGCACCATCCACGGGCTAAAGCTCCAGGGGGCAGCGTCCAGTGCGCGGAACAACGCTTCCAGTTCGACCCATTCATACTCCAACACTTCATCGTGATTAATATGCAGTCCGCTGGTGACGCGTGCTGCGAATACCGGGCAAATCTCGTTCTCCACGATCCCCGAAGGATCGGCTTCACGGTAACGGAATTCAGCGGCGATGGGGGTGATATTGGCGATCTCGGCGCCAACCTCAAAGCGGCAACGGCGGATGATAGCCTGTTCCGTCTTTTCACCGGACTGAGGATGTCCGCAAACGGAGTTGGTCCAGACCCCTGGCCAGGCTTTTTTGCTTAAGGCGCGTCGGGTAACCAGACACTCACCTCTGGCGTTAAAAAGCCACGATGAGAAAGCCAGGTGCAGCGGGGTGTGGGCGGTGTGCGCGGCGTACTTTTCCTGAGTGCCAATCACCATTCCCTGGTCATTTACCAAAATAACGTGTTCTTGAATACTCATTGATGCTCCAGTGCCAACGATGCGGATGGCTCAGCACCATCAGCAGCTGCATTATACTGCATTCCTCCATGCGCCGTTTGCTCTCAAGAGCGGAAAAGGGCTGACCCATATCAGTCTGGGCTGGTATCATAGTGCGCCATTCACGCTGACCGAGGATCTGTTTTGTTTGCAGGAAGCCTGACGAGAAATCCCATTACCGCCGTTTTTTGTCTGACGCTGACACTATTACTGGCAGGCTGTTCAGGAAGCAAGTCGTCGGATATGGGCAGCTATTCCGGCGCGGTCTATACCGTTAAGCGCGGGGATACGCTGTATCGGATTTCGCGCGCAACGGGGACCAGCGTGAAGGATCTGGCGCGTCTGAATAACATCTCGCCACCCTACACCATCGAGGTGGGGCAGAAACTGAAGGTTAACGGTGGCGCGTCTTCAACGAAGAAATCCTCAAAAGGCAAAACAGCCAAAGTGACGCCGTCTTACGCGGTGCCGCAGTCCTCATGGCCTCCGGTCGGCCAGCGTTGCTGGGTCTGGCCTGCCAGCGGCAAAGTCGTGTTGCCTTACTCCTTGTCTGAGGGAGGCAATAAAGGCATTGATATCGCTGCTGCGCGCGGCACGCCAGTCTATGCATCAGGAGCAGGGAAGGTGGTCTACGTCGGCAACCAGCTGCGCGGTTACGGTAACCTGATCATGATTAAACATGGGGAAGATTACATCACTGCCTATGCCCACAACGATACGATGCTGGTGAACAACGGGCAGAATGTGAAGGCTGGGCAGAAGATTGCCACCATGGGCAGTACCGGCACGGACTCGGTGAAGTTACACTTCCAGATCCGCTATCGCGCCACAGCCATCGATCCGCAGCGTTATCTTCCGGCGCCAGGCAGCAAGCCAAAGTGCTAAGTGATTATATAATCGCCATTTAGTTGCAAAGAGGCTTGTATGAAGAGGCGTAAGGTCTATAATGCCTTACGCACCTCAAAGCGGGCGTAGTTCAATGGTAGAACGAGAGCTTCCCAAGCTCTATACGAGGGTTCGATTCCCTTCGCCCGCTCCAATTTCAATTCCCCAGAACTCCACTCAAGTCAACTACCTACTGATTTTACTTGGTTTTTTATCATTTTTTCGTCAACCCAATTCAACCTGAGTTACCCCAAATCAAGAACTGATGTTGTATAGAAATGTGTATAGCTTCTCCTATACACTCTGAAACTATACACACAGAATGATTTCTGAGGAGAAAACTATACATATGCCTCTCACAGACCTTGAGATACGCCGCGCCAAGCCCGCTGATAAAACGTATACCAAAGCAGATGGCAACGGATTATCGTTACAGATTGAACCTAATGGATCGAAGGGCTGGCGGTTTCGTTACCGCTATGAAGGTAAGGCGAAAATGTTGTCCTTAGGAACTTACCCAAAAGTTTCTTTATCCGAAGCTCGTAGCAAACGCGACGAGGCGCAGGACCTATTAGCTGCGGGTATCAACCCGAGTGATACCCGCAAAGAGAAGAAACAGTCTCAGCAGGATAAGCTCGGCAACACTTTTGAATCTATTACTAGGGAATGGTATCAACGGCGCTATGATCTTTGGGCCGAGTCTTACCGGACAGAAATGATCGCAACTTTTGAGAAAGATGTTTTCCCTTATATCGGTCATCGCCCCATTGACTCTATTACACCTATGGAATTGATGGGGGTGCTATCCCGTCTTGAAAAAAGAGGGGCTACAGAGAAGATGCGAAAGGTTCGTCAGCGCTGTGGTGAAGTCTGGAAGTATGCAATAGCGACAGGACGTGCTTTATCTAATCCAGCACCAGATCTCGCTAGTGTGATGATGCCGCATAAAAAGGCGAATTATCCGCATTTGCAAGCAACAGAGTTGCCTGATTTTCTCACTCTTCTTCAGGCGTATACCGGAAATGTTCTTGTTAAGCTTGCTATGAAGCTACTTATCTTAACAGGTACGCGTCCAGGGGAGTTACGTAAGGCTGAATGGTCAGAGTTCGATTTTGAAAATAATAT
This sequence comes from Enterobacter sp. 200527-13, assembly GCF_027924865.1. Taxonomy (NCBI): domain Bacteria; kingdom Pseudomonadati; phylum Pseudomonadota; class Gammaproteobacteria; order Enterobacterales; family Enterobacteriaceae; genus Enterobacter; species Enterobacter sp. 200527-13. The sequence goes on along the minus strand of NZ_BSCM01000004.1, from coordinate 115,039 downwards.
CTGGAGTGTTCCAGAAGAACGAATGAAAATGCGTCGCCCCCACGTTGTACCTTTGTCACGACAAGCTTTGGCTATTCTGGCGGAACTCAAAACGATGACTACTGGTTATCAGTATGTTTTCCCTGGGAGACTCGAAAAAGTTAAGCCAATCAGCGATATGTCGTTGAATGTATTAATTCGGCGTATTGGTTATGGTGGCAGGGCAACTGGTCATGGATTCCGCCACACAATGAGCACAATCCTGCATGAACAGGGCTTTAATTCTGCGTGGATAGAGCTACAACTGGCGCATGTGGATAAAAATAGCATTCGCGGCACCTACAACCATGCGCAGTATTTGGATCGTCGGCGCGAGATGATGCAGTGGTACGCTGACCATATCGATAGTCTGAGCCGTGGCAAATAAAACGGTATAAAACAGGACGCTCAACTTTCATGGTTGGGCACCTTCCCTTTCATAACCCTTAATTCAGCGGGGCGCAAAAATACAATTTGATGTTTCATTTTAAATGAACTGGAGTTTTATTTAATATGGTATGAGCAGTTATCAATGTAAAACCCCGCTGCAAATCCTTTAAGTCTGTCCCCTGAATCTTGTATGGCAGTTCGCATTTTGCTCACCCCATACAGGAAACAGCCCCAATGAAAAGATGCCTCATCCTTGTATCATTGGCAGCACTGCCTTTTCTCGTTGAGCGCCTGCTGGCACTGATTCATCTCATCGTGCTCTCAGTTCTGACTCAATAACCACTCTTCACGCTTCCGGCTACGCCTGACAGCTCAGTCTCAACTCACATTTAACTCAACTCAGGTGCAACATGCGCATTTATATTGACGATGGTTCGACCCATATCAAAATGCTGTGGGAGCAGCACGGCAGGACCTTCACCCACATCAGCCCCAACAGCTTCAAACGCGGGTGGTCAGCCGCATTTGGCAGCGGTACACCATTTAACTACACCGCAGGCAAAGAGAAATACTCCTTTGACCTCATTTCCCCGGATACCCTCACCACCAGCAATATCGAGTGGCAGTACAGCCCGCTCAACGCGGTCGCTGTGCAGCATGCCTTGCTGACCAGTGGTCTTGCGCCGCAATGCGTGGATATTGTGGTCACGCTGCCACTGGCGGAGTTCTACGACGAAGACGCTCAGTACAGGCTTGATAACATCGAGCGTAAGAAGCAGAGCCTGCTGCAACCTGTGACACTGAATAACGGCCACGTATTCACCATCACCCGCGTTACCGTACGCCCGGAGTCCATTCCAGCCGGTATTGCGCTGTGCGATCATCTCTCGTCCTCCAACTCGGTGCTGATTGTTGATCTTGGCGGAACGACGCTGGATATCTCACAGGTGGCAGGCCAGATGTCTTCGGTATCGAGTATCTATGGCGATCCGGCTCTCGGCGTATCGCTGGTAACTGACGAAGTGCAGCAGGCATTACGTAAAGCCGGTATGGCGCTATCCCGTTACAATGTGGATCGGCTGATTATCAAACGGTTCGACGATACGTACCTGGCGAACAACATCAACGATCCACGTGCTGTCGATAACATTAAGCAGGCTATCCACAGTGGTATCTCGCGTTATCGTGCACGGGTACTGGAAGCGATTGATCGCTTCAAAGGTTATACCCACGTCGCGGTGGTTGGCGGTGGAGCCTGCCTGCTGGCTGATGACATTCGTACTCACGTGAACCTGCGCGAAGATCGTTTCTTTGTGGCTCAGGATCCGCAGTTCGCACTGGTACATGGTTTGAAAGCACTGGGTTAATTAAGGATGTATCATGAACCGCAGAAAAGTACTGATTTACCTTCGCCCTGAAACGCATGCCAGCGAACGTTTTGCTGATGCGAGGATAGAGGCACATCACCGGGGCGATCGCGGTGAGCTGTCGCGAACAGCGTTGCTGGCCGGTATTGCGCTGGGCGAGATAGACAGTCGATTGCCGTCAGTACTGGCTGCATTGCTGGCAGACAACACGAGCCCGGAAACACTGCGCACTATGCTGGTCTCGTTTCTGAACATTCAGCCGGGATCGGTTGCAGCCACAGCACCAACACCAGAGGTAACGGAACAGCCCACCAGCAGTGTTTCGGCAAAGAATCTGGCGGGCTCCCTGCCTGAGTGAAATATTATTTCATCACCAAATGGAAGCAAAAAAATAATCCAGGACGCTCAGCCTATGTGGCCGGGCGTCCTTTTATCGCTATATTCTTTTTTTCATCAGAAATCTCGTTGAGCATGAGCCTCTTATGCTCACGAAATGGTTCAGGTAACAGCCGGTAAACGCAAAATCCCTCGTCATCAGGCAAGCGTTCAGCGCTCAGATTACATTGAACCAGCAGCGCAGGAATGCCGCCGATATCGCCAGTAAGTCGCAGTTCCATCGGCCTGATAAGTTCACCCTTTTCGGTGAACACCTGATGCAGCTCGTCTTTCGGAGTGTAGATCGCACAAACATTCCCCGCTAATTTAGCTTTTTCTTCCCATTCTTTTGCGGACACCAGCCAGTCGATCCAGTCCATTGCCCGAAGGGTTTCGATCATGTACGTAAAGCGAAACAGCGCGCTTTGCTGCGTGAGTTCTCCAGAGCTGGCGAGCCAGATATACTCCACTTTGCTGTAAAGCCGCGCTGAAGGCCCGTAACGCTTACCCTGTTCTTGCAGCCAGATGATGTCCTGAGCTAACGTTCGGGGAAACAACTTGCGTTTTTGGGCTGTCAGCAGCCACTGCATGATAAACATGTGCGTCTGCAGGGGGGAAAGCGCTCTGCCTTCCTGTCTGGCAAGACCAACGGCGGCCAGAATACACCATGCCAGGTGAGCGAGTTCTTCGGTCGGGCGTTTAAGGGATGTCGCGGTCAAACAAGTACTCCGATAGTATTTTTCATCAATTTCAGTATAAACACAGAATACATCTTGCTTCAGAGTTATTTCCACGCCATATCACTTTTTATCTACATAGTGTTGGTTTATTATGGGCACTATAAGACAGACCATCGATCAGTGTTTACTGTTACACTTAGTCATTATCTGTCGTGATTTTAAATGTTTTATAATTTTACTTTAAAAGAGAGAGCGTAATGAAGTTTTTATTTTTTTGTCTGAGTTTTTTGATGGTTTCAACCTCTGCTCTAGCCAAGCAGGATAATAACCTTTTTTCATGTACGGCAAAAACAGGAGAGAAAATACGGCTCTATATTAGCAACGATCATTTTGTTATTAGTATAAATAACGATATAATAAAATCAAGAAATACTGCAGAAGAAATCAAAGATAGTTTTAAGCCGATATCGGAATATAATGATGAGTATCTGGAGTTTAACGCATCTGATAAATACGTATCGGTAGGTAACTTTAACCAAGGAGATGACTCAGATGATAATCCAAATAACAAATTAAATATTTCATACTTGAATGACAACAAGCCTTCAGAAAACTATATTTGCACTGATGACTATGAAAATAATATATCAACTCTTCTGTTGAATTAATAGCCCCTATCGGGGCTTTAACCGGGCAATCATCTTCTTTCTTTGTCTTTTTTTATTTCTTTCATCTCTTAAGTATTTAGCTCTGGCATAGCCTTTTTTAGCTTCATCTTCATTCTTATCCGTTCCTGTACATTTAGTGACTTTGGGATCATGCCATTTTCCCCATAAAAATGATTGTATTGGATTTTTATAAATGTCACTCTTCTCAAAAGAGAATTTATTCTCTTCCTCCAATAAAGAGAGATGTTCAGACTCCAATATATTAGCTATTGCATTAAATCGGGATAATCTTTGATTATATCCATTGAATCCACCATTAATGACGGCAACAACTTTATTAAAATCATCTGCATCAGCATAATCCTGACATTTTGTTTTAGTGCAGTAATACCAAAACCCTGATAGAAATGCATAAGGTAAACTTGAAACCAATTCGTACCCCTTGTTTTTCTCATCGGTGAGATTTTTCCCGCATTCTACTCCGTATGATAGATAGTTAGCTCCACCTGTTAGCTGCATTATTCCTCTTCCGAAATAAGGTGCATAAGGTTTTTTGCTACCTCCTGACTCAGTCATCGTACTGAAATTACCCGTTTCTCCACATGCCTGAGCCAGAAAATGAGTTTTAGCCCGGCAAGTGGATATTCCATTCCAGGGCATCCAGAGATTCAGCAAATCAAGATAGTTTTTTAAATCAGTTTCATTTGTGCAGCCTGTTGCGATCTTTTTAAACTCATCCATTGTAATGTCCCGATCACAGGCACAAGTAGAAGATAACTTATCTTCCTGATGTTTCACGGGTTTATGTGCTGCCTGAGCATGCTGTGGCGTACCTAAATCAAATACTGAAGCACGCATGGCAGAAGGGCTCAGGACCATGTGATCGGTGCTGTATTTTGCTTTTTCACAGGAGGGAAGTAATTCCGCCATGCAGGAGCAAGTGCTCTTACTGTGGATGGATCCAGCCAGACCGATACCTTTGTAAGACATTTGGGGAACGGACCCCATAATCTGATAAACCTTGCCGTCCTTGCCGCACGTGACAGAATCACCAGCCCTTGCTACTGGCAGTCCGAGAATCTTACACTTATCCTGGCTGGGATAAATTACCCCGCCGCAGGTTGTCCTGTCGTACTTTCTCAAAAAATAACCGGTTGACATTCAGAGTTCCTTTTTCATTTGTCACACGAACAGCCTACACAAAGGTAAGATGTTTATGTTTTTGAACCATCAGAATATTTTTTTGTATGTTGGCAGAATGTCATGGGCCACCAGCGCGATCTCAAGATCGTTGGATAGCGTAATATCTGCTTTGTTGGAACCATCAAAGAAATCTCGTTTGGTTACAAACAACGTACCGATAGGTTGACCCTCTCGTTTGATGGAGTGCATCTGTTTGGGGAGATTCAGCGTCTTTTCATCGTAGCTTTTATCGATGTAGAACATCCATCCGACAGGAAGACGGTCCGGGAATACCTGAGATTCATGTAGACTGTATCCATTTGTTTCCAATCGTAGGATGTGCGGTGATATTTTATCTATTATCTTCAATACAAATTGAGACGCGAAATTCATTGCCTCTGCTTCATTTTTATAACAATGATTTATTTCGTATGAAAATTTATTTACATCACCTTGTATATAGTTCCCAAATTTAATTGAGTCCTCATTCAAACTCCAGATTGCAGATGTAACAAACGGAAGATCATCTTTCAGATAATTTGTCATAAGTAGCATGGCATCATCTGACACCACTCCGTCATGAAAAATTTTCCATTTCATGCCATCTTCTTTTGATTCTCCAGGCAGGAACCAGTTTTCTTTGCCGCATATTCCATTATACAGTTCAACTATCTGATTCAATCTGTTAAGAATGTCACCAGGATTGTTAGCAACTTCTTTTATAAAGATAGTCAGCTCCATTACTCGCATAATTTAGCGCTCCTATGGCGTGTAGAATACAGTGATATTAGGTAGCATATTTAATGATTTTTTATAGTAGGCGTAGCTGACTGGCTGCATACAGTGCCAGTGGCATTCTGGAATACCATCACACAGATTCAGTGCCCCTTGCTGTCTTTTAGCCTGATTCTCTGTATCGAAAACCCCCTTGTACCAGGGTTTACCGCTTTTATCAAAAAACTGGTCCAGCTTTCCCTTAGCTTCTAAAAACAGGCACTCAGCCGGTTTCCAGCCATCAAACTTCACTTGCTTTGTCGAGTTTGTCAGGCCCGGATGACGAAATGCGTATTCTTCTACGGTGGTTGTCCCATCGCTGTTGTGCATACTGTAGGTGCCGCAGATCCGCATCTGATAATTCAGACTGACTTCTTGTTTCTCACTAAACGGTGCCTGAATCGGCGAGACCCAGGGGATAGCCGGGCATTTCTCACAGGGCTTCGTGGATTCCGCCGCCGTCACTTTCCCGGCGGAGTCCTCTTTCTCGCCCGCATTCACCATCTGAGTTGCCGCGCCAGCACCAATGGTGATGCCAAGCGCGGCGGCCAGTGCTTCTGCGGCTTCTGCTAATGCAGGTATTACTGCAAATATCATGGTGATTTATTTCCTTTAACCATCAGAATATTTTTTTGTACGTTGGCAAAATGTCATGGGCCACCAGCGCGATCTCAAGATCGTTGGATAACGTGATATCAGCCTTGTTGGAGCCATCAAAGAAATCTCGTTTGGTCACGAATAACGTACCAACAGGTTGTCCATCCCGTTTGATAGAATGCATCTGTTTAGGAAGATTCAGCGTCTTTTCATCGTAGCTTTTATCGATGTAGAACATCCAGCCGACAGGAAGACGGTCCGGGAAGACCATTGACTCATGAAGACTATAATCGTTCGTTTCCAGGTGGATGATGTGTGGTTCAATTTTATCGATTATTTTTAATACAATCTGTGAAGCAAAGTTCATTGCTTCAGCTTCAGTATTTGTATTGCAAGTCAATTCATAGCAGAAATTAGTCTTATCGGCCTGAATATTATTTGTAATCCGTATAACATCACCGTATTCATTCCACAGATGAGTGATTGTTAAAGGGAAGTCGTCTTTAACGTCATCTAAAATAAGTCTATGCGCATCTTCTGTCACTTTACCATCATGCAGGACTTTCTTTTTCATAGCCTCTTCTTTTGATTCTCCTGTCAAATACCAATTCACAGAGCCATGCAAACATGAATGACAATCAGCGAGTTTTTGAATAGTATTGACAACGGCATCAATAGTTATCTCTTTTTCTTTTATAAAAAAAGTCAATTCTATTTTTGACATAACTATAGGCTCCTATGGCGTGTAGAATACGGTGATATTAGAATACGTTTTGAATATTTTTTTATAGTAGGCGTAGCTGACTGGTTGCATAAAATGCCAGTGGCAATCAGGGATATCATCACATAGATTTATAGCTTCTTGCTGCCTGCCAGCTTGCCTTTCCACATCTTTTGCTCCCGTGTACCAGGGATTGCCATTCTTATCAAAAAACTGATCATATTGCCCCTTAGCTTCTAAAAACAGGCACTCAGCCGGTTTCCACCCATCAAACTTCACTTGCTTCGACGGGTTAGCAAGTCCCGGATGCCGAAATGCGTATTCTTCTACGGTGGTTGTCCCATCGCTGTTGTGCATACTGTAGGTGCCGCAGATCCGCATCTGATAATTCAGACTGGTTTCACTGCCGTTAAAAGGCTCCTGAATCGGCGAAACCCAGGGGATAGCCGGGCATTTCTCACAGGGCTTCGTGGATTCCGCCGCCGTCACTTTCCCGGCGGAGTCCTCTTTTTCCCCCTCATTCACCATCTGAGCTGCCGCACCTGCACCAAGGGTGATGCCAAGCGCGGCGGCCAGTGCTTCTGCCCCTTCCACCAGGGCCGGTATAACAAAAAGCATACGCTATGATTTCCTTTTGGCTAAATTGACAGCAGCGTTCATCATGTCCCGCCAGCGCTGATTCGGGTCGTCCGTTTCTTCCAGAGCCTTGCGTATTGCCGGTGAGGCCGTCAGCCCCGGCTGGCAGGCTTCCATATACAAAAATGAATGCAGCAGGTTCGGCTCATCGAGGTGTATCTGCCGGGCATACTGAAGCGCACCGGTTAAGCGCGTCTTCAGCGTGGCCGGGTCTTTCAGCTCAAAACGGGTATCCGCTTCGGCCTCGCGGACGATACCGTCGATATATTTTTCATCTTCCCGTGCAGACACCGCCTGCAGTTGCTTTGTACTGAATTTCATCGTTTCTCCTGCACGGTATCAAAAGGCGTCAGCGTAAAATGCTCGCCGTTATGCCGGTAATGCCACTGCTCAATCCCGGTTAAAAAGTGCGTACGCTGCTCTTCGGATAACAGGGTGTTTATCGAATGCAGCACACCGGGGTCGTAATAACGAAAGAGCGCCACCTGACCGTCATCCAGCCGGATATTGAGCAGGGAAGCCAGATGACCGGCCATCACGGTAAAATCCGCCCGGGTCTCCAGCCACGACACGGCGGGGAACTGTTGCTCCAGCTGAATCAGCTCATCCTCCCGTTCGGGCACCTCCGCAATATTGATAAGCCACGGTCCGGCCCAGGCAATCTGTGTGTCGGGAAAGGTGTTGAACAACGGTAAGGTGGTTTCTTTGTCATAACTGAGTTCACGCCCGAAAGCACGGTCATACTGCAGACCGCACACCAGCGCGTACAGGCGCTTTGCCGGAATATCGGCGAGTTGTTCTGTGGTGAGATGTTGCATCAGCCCTGCCCCCTGATGACCAGCGTCTGTCCGCTGCTGGCCGCCTTCATCAGGCAGCTCAGGCACAGCGGTTTCAGCTCACCGGTGACCGGCAACAGCGCAGCCGGTGTCGGCGGCGGGGGCTCAGCGGGTATTCCCGGTACATCCGGCAATTTTCCGTTCCAGTCGCCCACCCGTCCCGGTGCACCGCTGCCCAGGCCAATCATGTCGCTGCTGGTGATGCCGGTAGGGTCAATGGTGATCCAGTGACCGCCAACGATCAGCGTCAGCGATTCACCACATTCAATCACCGCCTTTTTCCCGACCATCAGGCGCATGTCCTGCTGAGTCTGCGCGTAAAGGCTGTTACTGGCCTGCAGATGAATATCCGCACCGCCATTCACTGAGATATCCTGTTTAGCCAGCAGACGATATTCGTTATCGACGGTGGTAAACAGGTTATTTTTGATGTGTCCGGTTTTATCATTCCCTGTGATTTCATTGACATTATTCAGGATATCAACGTTCATATCCCGCTGCCCGTGCAGGTAGATTTGCTCCATCCCGGCTTTGTCTTCGAAGGAGAGTTCGTTATAGCCTTTCCCCTGAACCGTGTCCGAACGCAGCACCATGCGGGTTTTGTTCACCGGCAGGGGATAGGGGGCCAGGTTGGTGGCGTGATACGTGCGCCCGGTGATAATCGGCTGGTCAGGGTCGCCTTCCAGAAAACTCACCACCACCTCATGGCCCACGCGCGGGAGTGCCACCATGCCGTAACGGCCGCCCGCCCAGGCCTGGCTCACCCGCACCCAGCAGGAGCTCAGGTCATCGTTGTTGCCATAGCGGTCCCACGGAAACTTTACCTTCACGCGCCCGTATTCGTCGCAGTAGATTTCTTCGGTCGCCGGGCCGGTGACGGTCGCTATCTGCGGGCCGTCCACCATCGGGCGCGCCCTCATTTCCGTGCGCCAGACGCTGCCACTTTTAATCACGTCAAAGGTGTTGGTCAGGGTGGTGGCCTGGTCACCGGCTTCCTCTTCCAGCGCCTGCGGCTGTTTGCCTTCATGCCTGACATACACCACCTGCCACCAGGCATTGAACGCCTCATTCAGATGCTCTGACAGCAAAAACTGCAGCCCCGGACGCAGGTCCGCGCAGTTTGACGTCCCCTGTCCGATCATGGCTCCGGCCCGCCGGGCATCCAGCCGGTACGCGCTGATGGCTTTGCCGCTGTTCCCCTTGTAACGTCCCGGATAGTCGTAGTGCTCATAGGTCTGGCGCTGATGCGCCAGATCGTTACTGATTTTCTTGTGTGACTGGTTGTAGGCCGGATTTTTAAAGCTGTAGTCCCGCAGCTCCACGGATGAGGTCTTTACGGCTTCGCGGTAGCTGAACTGGCGGACATAGGCCCCCTGTTCCAGCCCCTGGTTTGCCAGATTAAAGAACAGTGGGTCGGCTTTATTCACCACGGCACCGGCATGATCGGCAAACACTACCCTGTGCTTACCCGCTTCAAACTCGTGGAAGAAGTACATCCCTTCTTCAGCGGCCAGGCGGGTGATAAAATCCAGATCGCTTTCCCGGTACTGGACGCAGTATTCGCGGGCGGCGTGGTCCTGACGCAGCGAGAAGGCATAGTCCAGGATACCCGCTTCCTCCAGAATTTCTCCGATGATCTCTTCTGGTTTTTTCACCTGGAAAATCCGGCAGTTGGTGCGAAGCCCGGTGCGCCACAGTGCCGGTCGCACGACGATTTCATAGCGGGTACGCCGAAACCCGGTATCCCCCTGCGCAAAATCGCTGACGATACCGCTGACCCGCCGCTGCAGTTCGCCGTTGTACCAGACCTTCATTTCACACGGCTGGTCCAGCACCTCCCCGAAATCAATGCCGGGTTGCGGACTTGCCAGACTCACTTTCAGTGCAAAGGGGTCACTCAGCCGTTCCTCAAGCGTGAAATCCACCACGCCAAACGTGCTTTCCGGTAACGTGCCCACCTTAACGGTAAAGCGTAATCCGTTGCTCTCTGTCACATAACGCTCCTGCTCTGTCTGCTGTGTTGTTTGCCCGCCCCGGTATGACTGTCTTTACGCGGGCCGGTATTAATAAAGCGTCTCCGGCAGCCGGAAGCGGCTGAACAGACCCGTGGCAAACGGACTGTGGTCCGCATCGCTGTAGACCCGCCAGGTCATGGCACCGTCATCCACGCCAAAGCGCGCATCAAACGAACCCCGAGTGACCTGCGTCCTGCTGGCCGCATCCAGCAGGCGGAACATCGCCCACGGTCCGGTAAAGCCCAGGCTTCGCGGTGAGCGGGTGCCGTCATCCGGTATCAGGGTGAGTTTGCTTTCCGCCCCGTCACGCAGGGCGTTCGGCCAGACCAGCGGCACTTTCTGCCGCCGTCCGTGGCTGTAGTCCATCCGCTGACCATCCAGGTTCAGCACGCCACGACGTTTATTCGTGGTCAGTTCAACCGGCTCAATAGTTAAATGCACTTCCGGCTGCCCCTGAGCATTGAACAGCGCATCCCGGATCAACTGCGCCTGCGCAAGCTGGCGTATCAGCTCCTGCAGACTGGCGTTGCCCGTTTCCTGTTTCAGCACGCCGCTGTCGAGCAGCGGTTTGAGTTGCGTCAGGTAAAAGCTGTCCAGCGTGCCGCCGGGGGCAAAGAAACGGGTCACTTCAGACAGGGACGCATCCTGCGAAGAGATCGGGCTGAAGGGATAGCGGTCAGCCAGGGTGTCGTTAAACGGCGTCAGCACCTGCTCATTCCACGCCTGGTTGAGGGATGACATGGCAAGCGTTGTGGTGACACCGGCAACCTGCGTCGCAATCTGGCTGACCCAGCGATCCAGTGGCGCAGGCAGCTCCCGCGCAGTCTGTTGCAGGCTGAAGGCCGGATCTTTATACGGATCGCTCTGGCGCAACTGCAGGGCCTTAAAGGCAGCCGCCCCCGGATCACCGGCACCGTTGATCTGCTCCAGCCACTGTGCCAGCGCGGTAAGCTTCTGGTTCAGTTCCTGAAGCTGAGATGCGTTATCCCCGTGACCTTTCAGGGTGTCGTCCAGTCGGGTGAACGGACGCGCTATCCGGCGCAGGGTGTCACGCTGTTGCGCTTCATCCTTTCCGGTTAACGGACGAATGGCAGTGTTATCGCTCAGCAGGGAGACGATATGCCGGAAAGGCTGTTCATCGCCGGTGATGGTGTTCAGCACCGACAGCGCCTGCTCAGGTGAATCAAAGGGCTGAATATCCAGCGCGGATAACAGCGTCTGCCAGTGATCGGTATAGTCACTGATATAGCGATCGCTCACCTGGCGCTGAATTTCACTGCGATCGGCCTCGCTGAGCTGAACCTGTTCATGTTGCCCCAGCACCCACGCATCCAGCCCGGTTAAATCAAACAGCGTTTTATTCTGGTTAAGGAAAAAATCCCGGTAGCTGGACCAGGTGAACAAACGCGGTACCGTGCCGGCATGCGCATCACGCAGCACAAACACGCTGTCGAAGCTCTGTCCTGTTTCATCCTGCACCCGCAGAGCCGGTGGCAGCGTCGAAGCGGCCTGCAACAGCAGAGCCTGATAGACCCGTTGATACGGTGGAAGACGGCTCAGTTCGCGCTGCGCCTGTGCAACCGGCTGTGCAAAGGGCTTCCAGGCGGCAATGGCCGCCGTGTCCTTCCGGGCCCTCGCCTGATGCCAGTCGGTATGCCGGAGGGCATAATCCAGATGCTGCATCAGCTGTTGCTGGACGTGCCCCTGTTCAGGAAATGCTTTTTGCCAGTGCTGCGCCATATACTGCTCGACCAGCGGAATGCTGCGCCCGGACGCATCTTCCGTCATGCGCATGACGCGCAGTACCGACATTCTGGCCTCACTCGCAGGAGGGGTCTGCTGCAGATCCTGTACCAGCCCCGCCATCACGGCAGGCAAAAAATCAGACTGCAACTGCTTCAGCCAGGCACTCTCCACAAACGGGCCAATCTGGCTGCCCTGATACAGCCCCATGTCGGCGAGAAGAGTTTGTCTGCTACGGTAATCGCCGTAAGAGAGGGTGGCTTCGCGGATAAGGTTCAGGCGCGGTAGCTGGCTGACAAGGGACGTTTGCGATGTGCCCCGTTCGTCTGTTGCGCTGAATTGCTGTACGCGAGTCAGCACATGGTGACCTGCCGATGCGTTCAGCCGGTAGAAATGGTGCAGTGACAGGGCTGAGAGCACCAGCAGCAGAGTTGCGCCTGACAGTATCGCCATATGCCGACGGCGGGCTCGCAGATACTGCCGGTTCTCTCCGGCCCGACCGGCTCCCGGAAACACGATCCGGGTGAAGAAGTCCCGAACAAAACAGGTGGTGGAGTCACCCTGCGTGGCGGTATAAAGGGGGGCCGGAAGGGCGTAACGGCGGGATACCGCATCCGCAAAAGCATCAGACGGCACGCCCTGCTGATAAACCGAGCTCAGCCACAGCCCCTGTAGCGGAAACAAGGTTGTACTGTCGTCCGGCACGATCTCTTCGGGGAGCGTTTGAATAAACGGTTTCAGCCCCGCCAGTTGCCGGATAAACAGAAAGGCGCTGACCGCTGAGTCATTGCCGGTATGTGCCAGTGACGTGTCGTGCAGAAATCCGGTCAGGTCGTTCAGCCAGAGGTCAATAAAGGCGGCAATATCATCAGAGCAGCCTCCGGCCTGCGGGTTTTCCGGCGTGAAGCTCACGCCCAGCAGTGCCTGGCGGGCGGCAGGATCGAGTTGCTGACTGAACGCGCCGAAGCCGTCCAGCTTATCCACATGCGTCAGCACCACATACAGCGGCAGGCGGGTATGCATGGCCGATGCAATGTCCCGCAGGCGCTCACGCAGCCGTTGCGCACAGTGGCGTCGGCGGGTGACACCGGCGGTGGAGAGCCACGCCACATCCAGCGTCAGGACCAGACCGTTGAGCGGCTGTCGGCGGCAGCGGGTCGTCAGCCAGTGAAGAAGATGGTGCCAGAGTCGGGCATCAGGGCTTGCGTCTTCTCCGTTCATCTGAGGCTGAAACAGCAAATCCCCGTCAGGATCGACAATGACAGCCTCATCTCCCAGCCAGCAATCGATCTTCTGGCTTTTGTGCAACGTCGCTAACGTATGGTCCAGACGGGCATTGAGTTTATTTAGCGGGCAGGCCCGCTGCAACAGGCTACTTTTACCGCTGCGGGGAAGCCCCAGCATCAGAAACCACGGCTTATTGTCGCGGGAAGCAGACTGTCGCTCCTGAGCGCCCAGCCACGCATTCAGGAAACGCTGTTGTTTTTCAACGGCATCCGGCTGTGATGGTGCTTTCCGTTGCCGGCGTATTCTGAACCAGAGGCGGCAGAGGACCACGACACAAAGCAACCATAACCAGAACAGGGTAAAGAGCAGGCGGGGCCAGAGGCCTATGAGGGGAGCCGTTTCCTGAATGACCAGGCGAGGGCCAGCCCACCATGCGGCGACCAGGACCAGACTCCAGAGCACCAGCGCGGCAAGCCACCATGACGGTCTGAACGCCCTGGTCACGTTTTTTCTCAGTACGGATATCATGCGGATCACTTCAGCAGTGCCCCTAACCGGTGGAGTATATCAAGCGTCTGCTGATGAAGAAGATGGTGAAAGACGCTGAACATGCCCGCTACCAGCAACAGACCTGCACACGGGATGGTCCACAGCGGCCATTGTCGCGGCAGAGGCCAGGTGCCGGAAGGCGGTTGTGCTCCGTCAACATAGCGAACAGGGGGACGGGACACGGGTTGTGGGTACAGCAGATGATGAAGATGTCGGGTAAGGGTACGGAGCTCACTGTCGCCCTGCGGGCTGACGGCATACCGCCCTTTAAAGCCCAGCATCAGGCACTGCAGAATAAATTCCAGAATGTCCCGGTAACGCTGCGGTTCAGTCTGCAATTTATTGAGAAGGGTGAACACCTTTTCACCACCCCAGGTCTCGCCATGAAACTGCGATAACAGAGAATGTTGCGCCCACTCGCTCTGGCTCCCCCATTCATGGCTCATTACTGCTTCGTCTATATACGTGCACAGCATGTAACGGAACGACTGCAACACCCGGTGTTCATACCCCTGTTGCTTCAGCTCCTGCTCAATGACCTCAATCTCATTTGAAACCTGCTGATAAAGTCGGGTGACATCGTCATACAGGGTCAGCGTCCGGATACGGATAACCATGCCGAGCAGGGGCGTGGCGGCATCGATAATGGGATTCGGGCTGTTGCCACGCAGCGTAAAGCGGTAATCCGGGTCATTGTCATCGGGACCGGAGACGTCACTGAAGAAACCGTCATATTTGTCTTGCGGCACGGAGGCGCAGACCTCGCTACCCGGGGGGCTTTGTTCAGGCGGGTCGACTTTTGGAAGTGAGGACGTGTCGAGGAATGTACTGTCGGTATCCGTGGTATCTGATAAATCGATTTCCATTGATGCGCCTCTCCTGAAGCGGTCCTGATAACGTGCGGGTAAAGTAAGGGGTAACAGCGCGGGGGAAAACGCAGTACGCCTCTGGTCAGCCAGCGTGGTCTGTGCACGTTATTTAATCCGTCGCTCTGGCAGGCGGGCATACGCCTGCGTTTCCCGGTTGTGGAATATGCCGCCACACTGTCCATAAAGCGGTGAATAGTACGAACGGAAAATTAACCCTGCAATGACTCTGTGTTAACAATGCGTTTCGCATGATATCCAGATGTTAACAGTCATGTCTGATTGATAATGAAGGGGCTGGCAACCACAGGGAGGGCGGTACAAACCTGCGCCGGTCTGCCGGCGAGATATCGGGAATGCGGGTTATGTTTGCAGGATTAACGATACTGTCAGGGTATATCCGGCGTGAATACCCTGGAGCGCGCGCTCCGTTCAACCGGATGCCATGCCTTGACGCTTCCATAGTCGTAGGGTCATGATGCCCCTGTATTCATGCATTGATTACGCCGGTTCTGGCTGTCGCCACCGGCACCGCCATAGCCTGCACCAGCGCGTTAAGCTGGTTAAATGGTGTCGTGAAGACCCCGCGCTCAGAGCGGTTAACGATGATCGGCTTGATGCTGGAGATGGCATCGTGATCGACACCGGTGACCGCTTGCCATGCATCATTGAGTATTTCGCCCATTGTCTGCTGAACGCTTTCAATAAGCGGCGAATGACGTGCAGCCCCGAGCGTATCAAGATTCATCATCAGCACCATTTTGCATTCTGGTGCACTGGCCGCCTCCCATATCCAGCGTAACAGCGTCGGCGGTGAACACTTACGCGCCAGTTGGCGCTCCTGTGAGTATTCACCCGTTCGGTGCCAGACCTCAGAGTGAAAGCGTAAAATCAGCGAGCGATATTCGGTCATGGTTTCACGGTACGGCAACACCAGCGTAAAGCTGAATGCCACCAGCCGTGGGTAATAGTCAACCGCCTGCTGTAGAAACGTGCGTGTATTCGCCGCATTCGAAGCGTTACCGGCTGTTGCGCCGGTGTAAGGGTTATTCATGGGAATTATCTCTTCTGGCTGAAGCCGGCAGAACGCCGGCAAACAGGAGGGTCTGTCAGATGCGAAAAGCCCTCACAGGGCTATCCGGGGATGTGTGTTACAGCAGTAATTCATCTGCCAGTTCGCTTCTTCGATACTGTAGATACCGGTCAGGCACCGGGAACAATGCTTCACGCCCTGATAATGGTCGCCGCACCACACGCAGTACCAGGCAAGCGACATCACCGTTGTATCCAGCCCGCCGATGAGGCGCCGTAGCCTGTTGTGCCGGGCTTCCGCCTTCACTTCAGGGTCGAGATGCACGCAATTCATCAGCACATGCCGGGCCACGGTCTGCTGGTCATGTTCAAACCACGGTGGCTCCCCGTACGTCTGCGCATGCAGTATCAGACGACAGCCACAGGACGCACAACTCCATACCTGACCCGGTACGCTCATCGCCTCACCGGCAGTCACAAAATGCCCTTCACGGTCATTTGCCAGGTAACACTTCAGCATACGCATGTCGTCACCTCTGCTGAAAGGTTGCCCGCATCGGCGCTTTTACGGCTGTGTTCACCGGTCCGGCAGGTCAGGCAGTAGCGCTCACCGTGGTACTCACTGTCGCAGCCGGTACAGTGCCAGTCAGATTTATAAACCAGCGGACGGACGTCCGGTACATAGCCCTGCAGCTGCCGGTGACAACGGGTCTCTTTGGGTTTCATCCTGACATACGGACAGTGCTGTCGCCCGTTATCCGTCAGCCCGTCGTGCCGGTGTTCAAACCACGGGCGTTGAGTCTGGTATTCAGGGTGGTACTGCAGTGCACTGCCGCACAGATGGCAGATATAGCGGTCATACGGCGCGGTCTGTGCGGTTCTGGCCCCTGTAAGACGACCCTTGCCGTCCAGAGCCATAAAGGATTTTGCATACATCGTTCGGGTCCTTACCGCCAGACGACACGCAGGCGTCAGCCGTCCCGGTACGGGCAGCGTGGCAGGGTGCGAAGGCGGGTCAGTTATGCGTTAGCGGGTCAGTTACGGTTGCGCCGGGGGCCGGAGGGGCGAAAACAAACGGGACAGGGTTTGATACCACAGTACCGTCGCCGGCAACGGGGGCACGTCCACCGTGGAGGGATTTTCCATGGCTGAGTACGGCGTCGTTTTTCCATTCAGATATCCCCTCTGCTCAGGCGCCACGGGAATCAGCAATGCGCTGTTGCATCCAGGATTCCACATCGCTTTTGAACCAGCGGGAACTGCGCCCTAATTTAATCGGTTTCGGGAATTTGCCGTCGCTAATCAGCTGATAAAACCATTTATCCGACATCCCCGTACAGGTAGTAATAAACATCATGTCGATGAGCGGGTCTTCTGCGCAAAGCAGTGTGGTGGTTGCGGTACTGGTGTTATTCGTATTCGGTGTGGTCATGGTATTTATCTCCCTCTGAGGAATGGTTGTCGGGAGACGTCCGGTGTCGCTGGATCCTGGACATGCCGGTTCGCCTCAGAGGATAGGGATTGCCTGTTAAAAATTACCGGCCCCGTATCATCAGGCCGGCAGAATTTAAGCGTGCGGGTACGCTCAGCCCCGGCTGCAACCGAAGTTACGCTCACCGTCGCCGGTCGCTTTGGTTTCGCGTTTGGCAAGATAAGCGGCCTGTGCCAGCGCCTGTTGCAGCTGAGTATCATCGCCGCGCGTCAGCCAGGACACCGGGCTCTTAGGGAAGCGGGCCAGAACGGCATGAGCTCCGGCATCCACCTTCAGGGCGCTGCACCACGCTTGTTTAATGATGCCTGCGAGGGTTTCCGGGTCGTTGTAATCCCCCGGTCCGCACCACGTATCGCGGTTCAGCAACAGTACCGCGTGGTAATGCTTCTTCCCTTTGATTTCGCCAAACTCCCGCGCCCAGACAAAACGCAGCGTGGTCGGCCAGACGCGTTTGCCCTCACGACGTTGACGCATCTGAAGGGCATCAATACGGGACTTCAGGGCACCGGTGAAGCGGGAGATAACGGCCGCATCACTGGCCGCTGGCGTATCCGGCAGACGGAGGTCAACACGCAGGGCCAGTACGCGGGTGTACGCATTCAGCGCACAGTTGAAGGTATCGGCGATGCGTTGCTGCCAGTAAGGGTCACAGGTGTAACTCATTGAAATGGACTCCGGTAGGTTAGTGTTCATAACCATTACCGGTGCCGTTAAAAAATACTTTTCACTCTCAGCGGGCTACCCCGTATTTCCATCAACGGCGGGTGAATTCAGAAAAATCGGAACTGTTGGCATGCTGTTGAAACACCCTTTGCATACTACGTTACAGAATGCACAGGAGGGTGCCCGATGGCTCACTATCGAATGTTACTTATCAGCGTGTTATTGCTGGCCGGATGTACGTCAGAGCACAGCAACCCCATCAGTCGTCTTGTCAGCGTAAAACACGCGACGGACTCACAACCTTACTGTGCAGAAAGCAGCAAGGTACTCAGTTGTGACTGGAATAACGTTACCGATGACTGGGATAGTGCCGATCCGGCAGAGTTCAGTGAGCACACGACAATACGACCGTAATCTGTTCTTTCAGGGGGAATAGCGTAATGACAGCGACGGGTTCTGGCGCAGGGTGCCCCGAAGGCTGTGAAAAAACAGTCTTCACGTTACCGACACGTAAAGGGCTTCAGTGAACAATGGGCATGAACGAATAAGCCACGAGGGATTAAAGATGATTATTGACGCGGATAAAGCACCGGCGATCGCACTGGCGCTGCTGGAAGAGAAACTTCACGACTGGCAGTATTCCGCCAATCCAATATGGCCCTCAACCTGGCCTGTTTTTCATCGGCTTATTGAACGTCATGATGAGATGGCGTCAGTATACAGGGAGATAGCGTCCAGTAGCCTCTCCAGGCAACAGCTGTGGGTGCTGCTCGAGCAGATTATCCATGCGGGCAGCTTTGGCACCGATGCGCGTTTTGCAAAACTGCGGGCCGATCATCAGGAACTTGTAGTCCTGAATGACAGTATCAGCACCATGAGCATGCAACTGGCTGAAATGCTGGAACGACGCACAGAGCTATGCGAGAACGGCCACTTTGGATGTGACCGTATGCTAAAACTCACGGATTTTATCGATGATGCCGGAGAGGGAAACGGTCATTACCAGTTTTATCTGAAGCCAGAATTGCAGCGACTGAATAGTTTCAATAATAGCTACTGGCCTGATATTGCCGGGATCATTCGCTCACTGGGTATGGAAGAGGTGGAGGTAACATTCAGGGATGAAGCGGCAGAGGCGATTATCAACGCCCGCAGACCTTCACAGACGGATTTTTTCAGGAAGTTATTTGATGATATTAACGAGCAAAAAACAGGCTACCACTACTCATTACCACGGACGTTTAAACTCTCAGATGCTGCGCTGGCGACGATTTGTAATATCACACGCAATCTGCCGCCGGATGAGCTCATTGACGCGGCCTACGTGAAGCGTACCCGTCATCGACTGAAAGAACAGGGCTACAGTGCTGTATGGTGAAACGTTCAGAGGACGTTAATCAGACCCTGTACCCGAAAACCACTGAGGAAGACCACCGATAGTGCCTTCCTCAGTGAGCTCGTTAATCCGATGATTTGTTTAACTGGTAATCTTTCATCACGGCCCCCAGCGCTGAGCCAGAATTAATCACCGAAGGACGTATCCAGATCAATCTCTCACCCAGGCGGCGAATGTGCCCTCTGCGCAGATGCATACGCTTTGTATGCGATCCCGTACATATCCCCGTTCCTCCACTCACAGATCGTTGCTCATCCGAAATCTGCAGAACTTTGTAGGTAAAACGCGGTTTAATCACTGACTCTGGCGCTTTGACTCGCTTGCCCCGAACGAACCTGGGCGTTTTGCTGTCGGCCGGAGTGAGGGTATCCACGATAACGTTGGTACAGTTCAGGACACTGCAGGCGTTGATAAATGACTGCAACTCATCACGCGTATTTATCATGATGTCGGCCATCAGCTTGTCGCGACTTCCGATCATACCTTCTGCACGTTCAGCAAATTCAGGCAGTGCGATAAAAGGCTCAGCCCTGAATTGCTTCAACTGAGTCTTTTTAACCAGTCCCGCTTCCTGCAGCGATTCAACCGCCAGTCTGGTTGCCGGAGGACGCTGAGTCATGTCTGTGGTTTTATTCAGTTGGTTGTCGTAAGGGTAAAACATCCCTCCGTAGTTCATCTGCCAGCGATTCTGCTCATCAACCCAATAGATGGAACAGACGAAAACACCGCCACCGGGAAAATGCTCCAGCACATGGTTAATACCCGGCACTGGCTCCAGCGTCGTCACAGCTTCCCAGCACAACGCAATTCGCTTTGTTGAACGAAGGACCGGCATATCAGAATACTGTTCCAGAGGGATATCTTTCTCCCAGGGGATTTCAAACGTGACCACCGGGTAAGGCAAACGAGCCAGATCCAGATGCGTCTGCCGCAGATCTTCAGGAGCAATAAAATCAGCGCAGTTTGGCAGTATGAATTTAACGCTGTTCTCAAGCTGGTGTATCACATTGCGCAGAACGTAAGCCGTATAGGGCGCTTCATGCAGACAGTTACGCTCCAGCTCCCTCAGATCGTTAATCGCAGAGGATGTGTAATTTAATGGCGTTATCGCTTCTCTGGTCATCTGTATTTCCTGAAAAGTTAATCGTCGATGCTGTAGTGGTCGATCACTTTATCTTAATAAATTTATTGTTTTTAAAAGAGTTAACCAGATCCTTCTTCATCTGTTCAACCATTGCATTCGCATATGCTTTCGCTATTTCCATCCCTTTCGATTTCGCGACGATGAGCAGAGATGTGACGTCATTCTCCCTCCCGCAATTGGCACAAACGACAAAACTGTGACCAGGAGGTGAGTAATCCGCGTAAGGTAAGGCGAATTGCTCCGAGCGGCAGAATAAACAACGCAGCCGGATCGTTTCTTTAAGATCTTCCATCATCCAAGCAGACCTGGAAGTGAACCTGCGAGGCCACCGACAATAGAACCAACCAGAGGATGCTCCAGAAATTTAGCCAGACGGCTTTTCGCCTCCTGCTTTTCTTCATCGGAAGCTGAAGACGCCTCGATCTGCTGAAGCAACTGGTTAAATACGTTGTGGATGTTTTGCGTATTTCCGCTACCAACCTGTGCTGGCCCATGAACATTTAGCGTCGCGATTTGCATGCTGGCTCCCAGCTCATATGAGCGATTTTTCCCGTGTTTGACTGAGATAGCACGGCTCTGGCCCTCTTCTGTCAGGGAAACATATTCAAAGTTACCGGATCTCTTACATACAAGAGAACGGGAATGGCAGATATTGATGATTTTGAATAAATACTCTTCAGACCAGTGGAGTTGCTGGTCAATGGCAATACGATCGTTCTGGTCTACGTCGAACCCAAAGTAAGTTGTTTTTACCGTGCCTCCGAGGTTCTCCATATCGTCGTTCATGTACGTCAAAAGGGCATCGATATCTGACTGAATTTTCTCTGCGTCCATTGGTGGCCTTGTTTTTTATGCTGGCGAAGAAATAAGCACTCATTGTACACGCTACCATCGCCAGTCGGTAATTGGTCAGATGTCTCAGGCGTTCCTGTCGCTATGTCCACGATGGGGACTACCATAACCACCATGCAATCATGAACACGTAAATTACAAACGATATTATTACCCCATTGCATCATTCTGCTAAATAATCGTTATCGAGACTATTGCTAAAACGCGCTGTAACACATCAGGCGCGACGTATTCATCCCATCCGCAGATTTCCACTACCATGTTATTCAATGCGGTTAGACGAGCTTACAGGAAGCCATGGAGGTATAAAACACCACCACCCTCAATTGCTTATTAAATAACTTGCGATTATGACCAGGATAATTACCCCACTCCATGTCACCACAAACAGGCTATTCTGCTTACGATACAATCATGGCTATTATCACCAGCTACGGATAATGCCCCGTTTACACGCGCGATCAATACTCAGGCGGGATAATCATTCACCGTAGTATCTGTAACTGGCAGGTATCGTAAGGATTAATATCAGGCAGGCAGAGCAATACTCATAAAACCACGACAGGTTAGTTAGCTGACTGAATATTTAACGCGCATCCCCCAGTATCGTTGCGATACTGCAATTCAATTAAACTCCAGAGCTACAGTTAAGAACGAAAATATTTATCTAATGGCGAACCGTTGATCATCACCTGCCACTTATCAGGTATGGACATTCACCTTAAGCGTTACTGTTCTGTCGTTGTGATCATTAGATTACTGACATCAATCGTTTTCACTTTTACTCTGGTGCATATTACTCAATGGCTACTCATGTAAATACCCATTGCTTAATGTCAGTTCCTCAATGAACACTTAGCATTCAAGAGCCACTACATTGAGTGAACGTGTCAATGAATACCATCCAATAGTACTCCCCTCTTAGTGATTATCTTCAGGTGATAATACCCTCTTCGGCATACCCCATCTGGTGATGACATATCCCTGGCTAATACCATTAATGATAATGCCCTATAACACTCCTTCTTTAATATATTAATACCATTAATGATAATGCCCTATAACACTCCTTCTTTAATATATTAATACCAATCCAACACATTCAGCACAGAGAAAACATTGAAGATAGCCACACCAGACAGTGCTTATCTACAATTAATCCCTGTATAAGTTACTCTGGAATTATCATTCTCAGTTAAGTGTGAAAACAGAATCAATGAAATCAGACGAACTCAACAGGGCGAATACTCATATCACCGTTAACCACAGAAGACCGTATGCCTGTTTCTGAGCAATGAAATGAAAATATCAATGGGCAACCATACCTGATGCAAGAAATGTCTCCTGAAGCAAACCAGGCATCATGACGGGGATGAGAACGAGAGCGTGCAGGAGGGCAAGCTGAAGGGTAAGATAAGCCCGTTGAGATGAAGGAACATATAAGACAAGCCGTGAAATACGATAACATAAAGGACAGAAACAATAAAAACAACGACGATAAAACCATGATAAAACCGCATCCAAACCAATATAAAACCATTAACGGACTTCACGATGACTACCAGATGTGTTTTTAAGTGACGTAAAAACCACCATTATGCTACTGTGTAACCACGACAATCACTACAACAACCACTACTATGTAGTTTAGCTTATGGGGTATTGATAATGGCTGTAAATTATGATGATGGCACGCGAGGACTCATCACGAGTCGGGACCTGAGAGTTTGCGCGTTTTATGCCGGATGGTTGAATGCCAGTAACAGAATTAACACCAGCAATGTTCCCAGGCAGGATGCACAGAGCTGCCGACAGGCGTTAAACCAGCTGATTAATCAGGCCATCCCGGATAAAAACCAGCAGGCAAGATTGCTGTCTGAAATGGAAACAGGCCGGGAGGAAAATGTTCTTCCTCTGGAAGATTTCGACTGGCTTCGTCAGGATGAGCGGGCCACGTTCTGGCTATGGGCGTATATCTGTAAGGCCGGGGATTATGAGTTTGGCATTGACCCGCCAGCAAATGCTGAGTTCGGCAAAAACTGGTATCAGCGAATGAATCTGAGTTTATCTCCGGCAAGTCATCAGGAGAGAATGCATATTCTCATCGCCTTCTTTGACAACATCTACATTTCCACTCCACCGGTGACTCACCTTAAAAAACAGATACTGGAAAATCTGAAAGACCGGTGGAAAATCATTTACAGCAAACCGCTGCCGTTAAAATGGCTGCCGGATGAAGAAGTCGCGGTATTATGGGCCTGGAACAACCTGCAAAAAGTTCAGCAGGAGAAAGTCGGTAATATCGGCGGACTCTATATGAGTTTATCCACGCCCGGATTAACGACCTGGCTCACGCCACTGAGTCATTCTGAGCGCAATTTAGCGCTACGTGCTGCGCTGGATTTATGGGACGATGCGCCGGATACAAAACGGCTGTTTCTGCTGAATCTGAATAAGGCCTGGAACCAGCAGAAACTGCGTCAGTCCCGTACTGATAAAAAAGCACTCAATACGTACCTGAAGAACGAAACTAAAATCCGACTGGACTTTATGGCTGAACGCAGCGGGGTTCGTATCAGCGACATGCTGGAAACGCTGATTAATGACCATTACCGGAAAACCTGTGGTGGTGAGTAAGGGTTCTGCGCTGAAAATAAAGTGAGCGGAGACAGCAAGATAGACCAGAAATGACATTCAAAAAAATTTCAGACCTATATTACTCAAGTGAGAACGGCAGCAGAAATGCTGCCATTTTGTTATTTCACTCACGGAGGTTAATGTGTCCGATAAAACCGAACAGGGTCTTGATGTCCTGAAGCAACAGCTGTCTCTCCTGCCCGAAACACTTTCCCGCACAATACTGAACCGCATCCGACAGCACATCCATTACGAGCCAGTCATTGGCATCATGGGTAAAACAGGCAGTGGAAAAAGTTCTCTCTGCAACGCCCTCTTTCAGCAGCCCCTCAGCCCGGTCAGCGATGTACAGGGGTGTACACGCGAACCGCTTCGCTTCACGCTCGATGTGGGTGGGCGCAGCATGACGCTGGTCGATTTACCCGGTGCCGGTGAATCTCTGGACTATGACCGTGAATACCGGCAGCTGTATAAAGAGCAATTAACGAAGCTGGATCTTATTCTCTGGGTGATGAAAGCGGATGACCGGGCCTGTGCGACCGATGAGGTGTTTCACCGTTTCCTGCTCAAATGTGGTGTCTCGCCGGGCAGTATTGTCTTTATCATCAACCAGGCCGATAAGGCGGAACCGTCGCTGGAATGGGACAGGGAAGCGCGTCAGCCCTCCACAGGCCAGTTGCTGACGCTGACTGCGCGAAGCGCTGCTGTCTCACGGCAGTTCTCCTGTCCTTATCCGGTGCATGCGGTGTCGGCAAAAACCGGCTACAACCTGGCCCGCCTGGTCGAAACCATGATATTCGCCCTGCCACCGGAGGCCAGCAGCGGCGTGTTTCGTCAGGTCAGGGAAGAGTACAGGACCACGGAAGCAGAAAGTACCGCCCGGAAGGATTTTGGCGAGCTGCTGGGTGAGTTGTTCAGCCGGATAGTGGACACCATTCCACTGCCAAAATCGGTCCGGGAAGCGCTGGGAACGATCCGCGACGGCATTGTTAATGCCGCCTCTGTACTCTGGCACTGGTTTTTCTGAACCCGGCGGACAGCGCAATGGCTGCGCAGAAACCGCCCGGCCAGGCGAAAGACAATGGCCTCCATAGCGTCAGGATGTGTCATTTCAGTGTCTTATTTTTCACCGTGGCGGTTAACCCATTGTTTATACGCCGGTTTTGTTTGCGCTGAATGACCACTTTTCTTCACCGCCACTACCCGCGATGGACATAACGTGTCCATCGCTTCCTGCATAATAACCCCATGAAATACCGACCCGTTTTTCACATGGAGCGCTCATGCCACGCGCAGATGAAGAGAACCGCTATGACCGGATGGCCGTCAGACTGTCGGTCATCATCAGCCGGTTAATGGCCGGAGAAACGCTGAACCTGCAGACGCTGTCCGGGGAGTTCGGCGTTTCTCAGCGCACCCTGCGCCGCGATTTTTATCAGCGGCTGGCCCACCTCGATATTATCGGGGAGAACGGTACGTACCGGATCAGCGAAAGCACCTTGCGTGATTATTCTCCTGGGGCATTGTCCTTTGCCCGCAGTACCGGTATCGCCCGCATCATCCCGTCGCAGAGCCGACGCCTGATGCACCTGCTGATGAATGAAACCGGCACCTCGCCCTGTTTTATCTGGCACGACTCACCGCCATCGTGGGCATACGCGGACAGCTTTCATCGTCTGGCCGAAGCCATTCATCACCATCAGGTCGTCTGTCTGCTGGTCGGCGGCGTGCGTCACGATACCCTGGAGCCATACCGTCTGATTTACCGGCACCAGCACTGGTATCTGGTTGCCTGCCAGCACGGTAGCCTCCGGGTATTCCGGCTGGAGGAAATTATCTCGGTCTCACCGTCGGTGCAGACCTTCCGTCGCCGGAGCGACATTTGTTCGCTTATCACCGAAGAGAGCTTTATCAGTGCACTTCCCCATTTTCGCTTTATCAGCGATGTCCTTAGCACGTTTAAGGTATGACGCACATCCTCATCAGACCATCTCAATGCGGTATTTCTCTTGTTTACTTAAGGAAAATTATCATGTCGTTAAAACCCTTCATTCCTCTTACCCTCGTGCTCTGTGTCTCCGGCCAGGCGCTGGCGTTCGGTAATCACGACGCCTGGAGCAGCGGCTTCGCACAGGGCACAGCAGAATACAACATCCTCAGCAAGGGACAGTCACAGCTGTATCTCGCCTGCGACAGCTCGGGTTCACAGGCTGCCACCATCATCTTCACCGACGTGAGGGGCCATCAGGTCAGCATGGACAGCGGCCAGACCCTGACCATGAAAATCGATAATGCCGAAGAGGCCGACATCAGCGAGAGCGACTCTCACGTGGGGGAAGACAACCTCATGTGGGCATGGAACCAGCTTCGTACCGGCAAGCGCGTGGTCGTCTCCGGCTCAGGTGCAAAACCGACCGTTTTCACGCTGAATGGCGCTGCCGGGGTGATACCGGCGTTCGGCGATAACGGCTGTGTTGCGAAGTTTGACGTGCCGTAATCCCATATTCACCCGCACTCATTTTTATCAACCCACGGTATAACAAGGAAAATCTCAATGACCGATATTTCGACACTCAGCCAGCGACTGGCAACCCCAACCCTGCATTTTGTACTGCTCACCGTCGCCACCTGCGGCATCTGGCCGCTGCTCTGGCTGTACCGGAAACAGCAGATTATCAGCGAGACCACCGGTTACCCGTTAAGCGGAGATATCTTCGTTATCTGGCTCGCCGTCTGTTTTGGGCTCGGGCGACAGTTCGGCGTGATGGCCTCACCGGGCCTGGCAGGCTACGACACGGGCAGCGATACGTTGCTGACCTTAAGCGGCCTGCTGTCGCTCGCCTGTGGTGTGATGTACATCGTCTGGGCCTTTAAGGCCCGTGCCGCACTGCGTCACTATGCGCTGAACACCTTCCGTTTCGACCTGAAGATGAACGCGTTCTGGACCGTCATTTTCAACGTTTTCTACATCACGTACTGCATCAACGACATGCCACAGGCGCTGGCGAAACACCGGATTATTCATGGTCAGGCCCCCGTGCCACCAGAATCTCCGTCGCCGCACTAATACGCCGTCTCTTCTTTACCCGGCCGGGGCATTCCCATATGCCCCTGATTCATCCGGCTCCTCCCTCTGAGATTTGACTCAATGACATTACTGAAAATGGTGCTCAACGCCCTGCGTCAGGTGCTGACGTGGTGCGCCAGCAGCCGGGCGCAGCAGTTTGTGGAAGACCACTTCCGCGAAGAAGGCTATGACGAAGAAAGTATTTACATCGCCAGACAGGCGGCACCCCTGCTCGCAGGTGCCTTAATCACGGCCCTGATGGAGCAGATACTGCAGCTTATAGCCACACACTTAACCCACTGATGCCCTGCTCACTGAGCGGGGCATTTTGTTTTATGCCATTCATCAGGAGATGACGATGCACAACACCGACAGCCCGTTGCTGCCAGAAGGCCCGTTTACCCGCAGACAGGCCGGTGTCGTGGTAGCCGCGTATCAGAACGTCACTATTGAAGATGACCAGGGGGCGCATTTTCGCCTTGTCATCCGCAGCAGTGAGGGCCAGTTGATCTGGCGGGCGTGGAATTTTGAAGCCAGCGCAGGGGATTGGCTTAACCGCTATCTGCTCAGTCACGGGCTCCCCCGGCACTGACGTCCCACCACTGACCCCACCAGAAACCACACCAACAGGCCATGCTCCCACAGGAGCATGGCTTTTTTGTTTATGCCGTTAAATCAACCAACGAAGGAAATTAACCATGCGATTAGCCAGCCGCTTCGGGCGGACAAACCAGATACGCCGCGACCGCCCCTTAACCCGTGAAGAACTGATGCAGCATGTTCCCAGCGTGTTCGGCGAAGACAAGCACGGCTCCCGCTCTGAGCGTTACAGCTACATCCCGACGATTACCCTGCTGGAGAACCTGCAACGAGAAGGATTCCAGCCGTTCTTTGCCTGCCAGTCACGCGTTCGTGACCCGGATCGCCGGGAACACACCAAACACCTGCTCCGCTTGCGTCGGGCGGGCCAGATAAACGGTCAGCATGTTCCTGAAATCATTATTCTTAATTCCCATGGAGGCGAGTCCAGCTTTCAGCTTTTGCCGGGATACTTCCGAAGCGTCTGTACCAACAGCCTCGTCTGTGGGCAGTCGTTTGGCGAAATCAGGGTTCCTCACCGGGGCAATGTGGCGGAGAAGGTCATTGAAGGCGCTTATGAGGTGTTGGGCGTCTTTGACCGGGTGGAAGAGAAGCGCGATGCGATGGAGTCGCTACTGTTACCCCCACCAGCACAACACGCCCTGGCAGAAGCGGCGCTGACATACCGTTTTGGCGAAGAACACCAGCCTGTAACCGCCACGCAGATACTGACACCCCGACGCTATGAAGATCGCAAGGATGATCTGTGGTCGGTCTTCAATCGTTGCCAGGAAAACCTGCTGAAAGGCGGTCTGCCTGGTCGTACCGCGAAGGGCAAACGTACCCATACCCGTGCGGTTAACGGCATCGACGGCGACGTTAAGTTAAACAGGGCGCTCTGGGTGATGGCGGAAAGTCTTCTGGAGACGCTGAAGTAATGCCGCACATCCCTGATGGCAGTCATCAGGTTACGCCATACCCGTTCGTCCTGCTGAATCTGCCGGGCTGTCGTTCCATCTCAGATGACGACCTGTGCGCCTGGTGCACACATCTTCTCTACCGACCCGGAGAACTCAGCCTCTGTCGGTTAAGTCTTCCTGAAGGCCACTGGCCATCACGCTGTGATGAGGATGGATATGCGCAGTCCTGCCCGTCACTCCTGCTAAACCCGCATCCCCAACCCCATAAATAAACAAGGAAAAATTAAAATGACTGACATGATTAACCTTAACGACGCTCTCCCGCTACCGCCACAATCTGCCAGTACAGGATCTGCACCCGCGCTGACCGCCACGCTCGTCGCAGATGAACAGCGTGTGGGGTTCTGGCCGCAGCACTTCGGCAGCATCCCGCAGTGGATCACCCTCGAACCACATATCTTCGCGTGGATGGACCGCTTCTGCACCGACTACAGCGGCGGCATCTGGCAGTTTTACACGCTGAGCAACGGCGGCGCGTTTATGGCCCCGGAAGCGAATGAGGATACCGATGAACAATGGTCGCTGTTCAACACCCTGAATGGTAACGGCGGTGAGCTCAGCAGCGAGGCTGCCGGGATAGCGGTCTGTCTGATGACTTACAGTCACCACGCCATGCGCACCGAATGCGACGCCATGACGGAGCACTATTACCGTCTGCGGGACTACGCGCTGGCTCACGCAGAATGCAGCGCCATCATGCACATCATCGACTGAGGTCAGTCACTATGGAACAACAATTACCGCTGTTTGCCCGTGAACTGGCCCCAGCCGATCAGCAGACGGTCAGGGAAGCGTTAACCCTGCTGGAATGCCAGTTACGCGAACCTGGCGCATCATTTACCTCCAGCCATGCCGTTCGTGACTGGTTACGTCTGCAGCTCGCTTCACTGGAGCGCGAAGAATTTACCGCACTCTTCCTCGATAACCAGCATCGCCTGATAGCTCACGAAACACTCTTCACCGGCACCATCAACCATACGCAGGTCCATCCCCGAGAAGTGGTGAAAGCGGGGCTGAAGCATAACTGCGCCGCTGTCATTGTGGCGCACTGCCACCCATCAGGGGTCGCCGAACCCAGCAATGCCGACCGTCAGGTCACTACGCGTATTCAGCAGGCGCTGGACCTGGTTGATATTCGTTTGCTGGACCATCTGGTGATCGGCGGCATGGATATCACCTCGTTTGCAGAGCGTGGCTGGCTGTAGCACAACAGGAGTTAACAATTTGAAAATCATCAGCAAACGTCAGGCGATGACGATATACCGCCAGCACCCGCAGTCCCGGCTGTTTCGCTTCTGCACGGGTAAATACAAATGGTCCGGCAGCGTCTGCCACTACGCCAGGCAGGAAGTGCAGGACATCAGCGGTGTGCTGGCGGTGTTCGCAGAGCGCCGTCAGGAGCGCAATGGCCCGTATGTCACCCTGCGTTGCGTCACGCTGAACTGAATCACCGCAGATAAAGGCAAAATCTCATGAGCAACATTATCACCATCACCGTCTATACACTGGATGAACTCTCTGCCACCGCCCGTGAAAAGGCGCGTACCTGGTATCGTGAGCAGGCGCTGAACGATGACTGGTATCAGTCCGTGTTTGACGATTTTCGCGACATCTGCAGCATCCTCGGTGTGGAAATCAGGACGTACACGGTGCTTCTCCGGTCTGGCGGCAATCGTCAGCACCCCGCTATCTGGTTCAGCGGCTTCTGCCATCAGGGGGACGGAGCCTGTTTTGAAGGCGATTACACCTGGCAGCAGCAGGCCGTATACCAACTCAGGGAACGCTATCCTGAAGACGCAGACCTTCACCGAATAGCCGATTCACTGCAGGCTATCCAGTTACACAACGACGGCCAGCTTCGCGCCAGTATCCGCCATCATGGACGATACTGCCATGAAAACGGCATGACCATTACGGTCGAACACCACAGCCCCTCCGGGCAGGACATGACAGCAGACAGTGAGGCGGCGGTAACTGAAGCCATCCGGGAGCTGGCCCGCTGGTTATATGGCTGGCTGGAAAGCGATTACGAATGGCGGACTTCTGATGTCGTAACAGACCAGTCCATCCGTTCCGGTCAATACACCTTCACCGGATGCGGTCAGCGTTTCGGCTGACCGCATCCCCTTTAAATATCTCTTAATCCACTTTTTAGCGAGGCTTAACCATGCCTGATATCCCTGCCACAAATGACAACATGAACGCGCCGCGCTGGGGTCTTCAGCGCGATATCACCCCGAGTTTTGGCGCACGCCTGGTCCAGGAGGGCAACCGGCTGCACTACCTGGCTGACCGCGCCAGCATCACCGGTCAGTTCAGCGATGCAGATTTACGCCATCTCGACCAGGCGTTTCCCGCACTGTTGAAGCAGATGGAGTTGATGCTGATTTCCGGTGAACTTAATCCCCGTCATCGGCACTGCGTCACGCTGCATGCAAAAGGTCTGGTATGTGAGGCCGACACCCTCGGCAGTTGCGGCTATCTCTATATAGCGATTTATCCAACGCCAGCAACAACCGCGTAAATCCCACCTGAGTTCCACCAACCCACAAAGAGAACCTGCAATGAGAACCTTACCGATATTCCCGAAACGGGCGGCACAGTTACGACTGTCACCTGTTGCCGTATGGCAGCGCCTCCTGAGCCACCTGCTGGACCACCACTACGGCCTGACGCTGAACGACACGCCGTTTGGCGACGACGGCGTGATCCAGGACCACATCAACGCCGGGATCTCACTGTGCGACGCGGTGAACTTTATCGTGGAGAAGTACGATCTGGTACGCACCGATCGTCACGGCTTCAGCGCGAAAACACAGTCACCACTTATCAGCAGTATCGATATTCTCCGGGCACGGAAAGCAACCGGGCTGATGACCCGCAACGGGTACAAAGTGGTGAGCGATATCACCACCGGCAAATACCGAGAGGTGCAACCATGAAGCTGTCCCTGACGGTAGAAGCCGATACCGTCACTATACTGGCCCTCAACATGGGCCGGATCGCCGTGGATATTGACGGGATTGAACTGGCTGACCTGATCAATGTGGTCTGTGACAACGGTTATTCGCTTCGTGTTGCTGATGCCCCAGGAAAACTGGTCGTTGAAGATCCGCTTCCGTCTGTTGCTCGCGTTAACGGTATCCAGTGCAGTACCGCACATATCACCAGCGAGGATAATACTGTCCTGGACCAGATGTCTCTCCAGTATCACGACGGCAGCAACAGCGACTGGATACTGTACACCGGCTACGGCTGGCTGCTCAGGCTCAACGCCCGCTTATACCCGGTACTCGAGCTGAAACGAATGGGGTTATCCAGGGCCTGTCGTCGTCTGGTGGTAACACTTATGCGTCGTTACTCCGTTGGCATCATCCACCTTGATGCCTCTGGTGAGCTGTTACCTGGCTTTGCCACCTTTGACTGGTAACCCAGTCTCAATCATCACAAGGCGTTCTGATGCCAGAATTAACCACTGAAGTCGCTCTCAACATTATGATTGACTGGCTGCAGGACAATATCAATTGCGGTACGGAGATCATCTTCGACAACAACGAAGACAATACCAGTTCAGCAGCACTGCTGCCCTGGATTGAACAGGCACTACAGGACGTTCACGATCTCCGCCATCTGCTGCTTCTGCAACAGTCCAGGACAGATTAGCCACCGAACCATACTCAGCGTACATGCATAAGCGCCAGCCCTTACCGGCTGGCGTTTTGCTTTATATAAAGGGAGAAATGATGTCAGACTTTACCCTCACCGAACCTGAAGTTTTGACCGACCATACAGATGTGATTTGCTCCACCAGCATTGAACGCATCGTGACGGGACGTAACACCGCACTGGCACAGATTGAGATGGTGATACAGCAACTTGACGATATCTCGATGCTGACCAACAGTATCGGGGGCAAAAGTGCTCTGGACTGGGCTATGAAGCAGGATTTCCGCTGTAGTTGCTGGCTGATGGAGAAAAGAGAAGCGGCGATGAAAGCCATTACACGCAACATCGATCGCAGCATCTGGCGTGATCTGATGAATCAGTCCGGTATGCTGAGCCTCATGGATGCCCAGGCCCGCGACGAGTGGTATAAAAGCCTTGAGAAAGACGATATCCCGGAGATCTCTGAAGACAATATTCTTAGTACCTTTGAGCAATTACACCTGAATAAAGGCGAGGTGTTTGAGCGGGGCGTTATAAATGTGTTCAAAAGCTTATCGTGGGACTATCAGACGAACTCGCCCTGCAAGTTTGGCACAAAAATCATCGTGACGGGACTGGTCAAATATGACCGATGGGGATTTGGACTTAACTGGGGATGGCAGCGTGACCGTCTGGCGGATCTTGAGCGTATGCTGATGCTTCTGGATGGGAAGCCGGCTCCCGATAACCGCGCTGACATTACCCGTCGTCTTGCAGACCATATCCATGCTAATCGGCACAGCAATCGTTATGAGGATGAGATGTTTACAATCAAATACTTTCAGAAGGGAACGGCGCATATCACCTTTAATCGGCCAGAGCTGGTCGATAAGCTGAATGACATTATCGCCCGGCACTATCCGGGGGCACTACCATCCTAAACTTGATGTAGAATAAGACGGTCGGTAGTTGGCTTCCTGATTTGGTCATCCAACTTGTGTGGTTTGTTGCTGAAATGAAGCGAAGCGAATTTTGTATAGCAATGTGTATAGGGTTTGTTTTGTTGTTTTTTAACGTCTTGAAATTGTTTGGTTGTTAATCTCTGTTCTATTCCCTTCGCCCGCTCCAGATTACTGATAAATAAGATTATTGTTTATCAGATAGTTAATTTTCTCCGCTAATGCAGATACCGCCGTAACTACACATTGCACGATCGCCGCGACTGTCGTGTGGTTGGTATGGAGTAGTCGGGAGCATAGCGATGGGCTGCTAGTTATTTCAACATTCTTTCTGCGACACTCTGGTAACCAACAAAAACCACCTACAGCATCATCCTGAAGACTTTTAGTGAAGTGCATTTTATCCCGATTCCCTTGCTCGATCGCCGCGAGATGCCGCAGGAAATAAACAGGTTTATGGTGTACACGGTACTTGCAGACCATATGCAAGCGTTGCCAACGGTTCGGCCTCGTTCCCATTGGGTTTATGGATCCTGATAAGTCTCGCTAATTGATATAACCCTGCTGAAGTTGTTGATGAAGTCGGTGACAATGTACGACTCAAAGTACTATCTAGGATTGCAGATTGCAGATTGCAGATTGCAGATTGCAGACATCCTGACTGGGGTTGCGAACTCCGGGTTTTTGCAGTATCTGAATACAAGGTTAGAACTATCAGTGGCTAAATAGCTTGCCTTTGCACGGATGGCTGCTCTGTTTGGCTGGTATATCTTCCATTACGATACGTTCCCGAATAAGAATTTTAATAGTTGGTATTTTCCACAAGAGGTGCGAGCTATACCGGGCCCCAGGAGTATTCGCCCAGATTATAGCGTTCCGGTGGTTAAGTGGGGGGAGCTGGTCTGCTCTACCATTAACACAAGATGGATGTGAGTGGAAAATTTGATGACTTACAATGAACCAGACCCCGTAACAAAACGTGTATTGCCGCGAGCTGAGTACACGAGAAACTATGTAGCAAAGTTGGCACAAATAGCGCGGATAAAACAGCTCACTGCGTATATGAATTGTTTTGCTGAGCGAGGTGATTGAAGCGCCCCGAATCCTTCTACGAAAGAAGACTCACTCAAGCTACTGCATGTACGCCAAATGCGTATGAGATAGGATGCAAGTGCTGGAGTGTAACTTTGAGGAACTGTACGAACATGCAGATGCTGGCTTGAAATGTGCTGGCGTGGAGAGACTTTTGAGTTGAGAGTGGGCGGCTGAGTTTGATATTACTGAACTGAATGCGTTATAGGAGTGGTTCTTAAACTGTGCCAGATTTTTGTTGGACTTTTGCTGCATACCAGTAACCCTCCCTCGTCGGCTTCTCCGGTATGGGCAATGGCTTCAGCGGTCTGGTGACGGGGATTCTCTGAACTAAAAGGGAGTAGCCACTTACGATGCTGTTATGCGAAACTTACCGCTTCTGAAAAAATGTGGTGGGACCCGCTCAATGTCAGAACATTCTCCGCAATGTCTTTTTAATGAAGGACTCATAAATTTTCCTGATGGTTATCAGGATCGTACCGTCAATGTTTTCGTTCCGCCAGTTGCTGAAGCTCCGGCATTCAATATCTCCCGCGATACCCTCAATCCCGGCGAAGCGCTTGCAGCCTATATCGATCGCCAGTTAGCCCTGATGGAAAAACACCTCAAGGGCTGGAAACAGAGCGCGCGCAACGCTGTAACACTGGGCGATAACCTTTTACAGGGTGAAATCGTCCATGCCAGCTACCTGCGCGACGGTAAACGCATCTGGCAGCAGCAGGCCGTATTTAATGCCAACACTGATAAGGTGTTGGTTTTTACCATGACCTGTTCTCGCACACTGAGTGATGCTGACAGCACACTGCTAGGTGGTCTTCTCAGGAGCTTTCGCTTCCACAATTAACATCAGGGACAGTTGTTATGTTTGAAGCTGCGCGCGTTGATGATGATATCGGGCACTCCGGTGCACTGGCTGGGATGATTGCCGGAACGATTGTCGGCGGCCTGATTGCGGCAGCCGGGGGAATTCTGGCAGGCGCGATGTTTATAGCTGGCCTTGGTGCGTCTTGTCTTGGCGTGGGCATCCTGCTTGTTGGTGCCAGCCTTGCTGTCGGATATTACACCGGGGAGTTGGCGACCGCCGCCAGGGATAGTATTGCGGATGCAGGTGCATCGAGTATGACGAAAAAAGGCGTCATAACCTCCGGCTCGCACAATGTTTTTATCAACGGTAAAGCCGCCGGCATTGCCACTGACAGCACCGTCGATTGTTCTGACGACGGTTCGCAGCAGATGGCTGAAGGATCCTCGCGCGTCTCTATCAATAACATGCCTGCGGCGCGCATCGGAGATCGGACCACCTGCGATGCGAAGGTGATGACCGGTTCAAACAATGTCATTATCGGAGGTGACCCGCAGCAAACTCTGCCCATTCAGTCTGAGGTCCCCGAGTGGCTGTATAAAGTCTCGGATCTTACCCTGCTGTTCGCCGGACTGCTCGGCGGCTGGGGCGGTGCGGCCGGTAAAGTTGGGGCACTGTCGAAGCTGCTGGGTAAAATCCCCGGCATCAATAAACTGGCCCGTATCGCCTGCCGTGCCGGCACGCTTATGACCGGTGTTGCCGCGGCGGGGATCATTGCCCGCCCAGTGGATATCGTCAGTGGACAGAAGTTTCTCAGCGGGGATGATGAGCTGGATTTCGTCCTGCCTTCGCGTCTGCCCGTGCGATGGCAGCGCTACTGGCGTAGCGGCAACCCCAGTGACAGCGTTCTTGGTCGCGGCTGGAGCCTGTTCTGGGAAAGCCGTTTGGAGCATTATCAGGACGGCCTGGTATGGCGCGCACCGTCCGGCGATTACATTACCTTTCCGAGGGTGCCTAAAGGGCTGCGAACCTACTGCGAAAGTGAAAAAAACTGGCTTGAACATCACCAGGACGACAGCTGGTCGGTGTATGGCGTCAGCGGTGAGCGCTGGCACTATGCACCGCTGCAGGATGGTGCCCCGTCACTGCTGCAGCGCATCTCCGAACCCTGCGGTAGCGCTATCCTTTTCGAGTGGAATGCGGATAGTACCTTACATGCACTAACCGACAGCGCAGGCCAGCGTGTGGTCTGCCGCTACGACGGTGACAGGCTCGCCAGCACCTGGCTAGATGACGAGATATGCCTGGTCAGTTACGCTTATGATGAACAGCGCCAACTGGTCTCCGTGATCGGCCGGGGCGGCAGCGTGCGCCGATGCTTCCGCTGGCAGGACGGGCTGATGAGCGCCCATGAAGATCCCAACGGACTGCTGAGCGAATACCGCTGGCGGGAGATTGACGGTCTGCCGCGCGTGGTCGGCTTCCGCCATAGCGGCGGCGAACAACTGACGTTCGAATATGATTTTGAGAGTGGGATTCGTCGGGCCATCCGTGATGACGGCGCGCAGGCGCACTGGCTCATTGATGACGATGATAACGTCGCACGCTTCACGGATTACGACGGCCGCCAGACGACGTTTGTCTACCGCGACGGCGAACTTTGCGACGTCATTCTGCCCGGCGGTGCGATGCGCCGCAGCACGTGGGATAAATACGGACGCATGACCAGCGAGACGGACCCGGCTGGCCGCCGCACGGAATATCACTGGCATCGTCTGAGTGACCGTATCACCCGGACGGTGTACCCGGACGGTACATCCTTGCAGGCCATGTATGACTTCCGAGGTCGCCTGCTGTCGGAAACGGATCCGGCCGGTAACGCCACCGCGTATCGCTATCCCGATGATGAAGAAAGGCTGCCGGAGAGCATCATCGATGCCATTGGTGGCGTGGTGCATCTTGTCTGGAACCATCAGGGGCTGCTGATGCAACGCACCGACTGTTCCGGCAGCGTGACCAGCTTCACATATGACCGTTTCGGACAGTTGATAACCAGTCAGGATGCGGAAGGGAATATTACACGTCGGGAATGGAGCCGTGCCGGGCTGCTGAGTGCCGTGATCCACCCGGACGGAAGTCGCGAGTCGCTGATGTGGAACGAACGCGGCCAGCTCACGGGCTGGCGTGACCCACTGGAAAGCGAGGTAAGCTGGGCATATAACGCGCTCGGCCTCCCCATAAGCCTCACCGACCGAATTGGCCGCGTGCGCCGCTGGGACTACGACCCGCGCGGTAACCTGCTACGACTCGATAACGGCAACGGCGCGGAATACCGCTTCACTTATGACGCCGTGGGACGCCCACTCAGCGAAAGGCGCCCCGACGAGATCGTGCGCCATATGGAATGGGACGCGCGGGGTTTCCTCTGCGCGCTCGAAGAAAACGGACAGCCTGCCGCCGATGGTGGCATCGCCCGTCGCGTCCAGCAGTTCAGATATGACGATAGTGGGCTGCTGCTTGGGCGCACTCACCGCCACGCGGAGTATAGCTTCTTCCGCGACCTGAGTGGCCAAATCACCCGCATCAGCCGCATGCCTACGGCCGAAGGCGTTGCTTTGGGTATCGAAAGCGATGAGATCGCTTACCGCCACGATGCCGGCGGGCGCGTGCTGAGCGAATCCGGCATCAACGGCGAGGTGGGCTACGAATGGGATGCGCTGAGCAATCTGACCACCCTGAAGCTGCCCGGCGAACAAAAGATGTCCTGGCTGCACTACGGCTCCGGCCACGTCAGCGCCATCCGCTTCGGGCAGCAACTAGTGACCGAGTTTACCCGCGACCACCTGCACCGAGAAGTTCGCCGCACTCAGGGCGCGCGCGAGCAGTTCCGCCGGTATGACAGCCTCGGCAGGCGAACCATGCAGCGCAGCGAATTGAGTACGAACGTCACCCTGCCGGAGCAGTCGCTCCTCGAGCGCCTGTATCGTTACACCGCGCGTGGTGAGCTTTCGGGTGTCAGCGACACCTTGCGGGGCGAAGTAAATTATGGTTACGACGCAGAAGGGCGTCTGCAGAAGCACTACGAAGCCCGCCTGGGGCATAAAAGCGCGCATTTCAGCTATGATGCTGCGGATAACCTCGCAGCTAGCGATGAAGATGCGCCGGTAACCGATAACCGCTTGCAGCACTGGCAGGCGCTGTTTATGAAATACGACCACTGGGGTAACCTGGTGAGTCGTCGCAATGGGCTGTATGAACAGCATTATGCTTGGGATGCCGAGAACCGGCTGGTGTCCGCGCGGGGAACCGGACCGGAAGGACGGTTTGAGGCTCGCTATCATTATGACGCGCTGGGCCGCCGTACGCGCAAAATCGTCACCACGGCGCATGGCATCACCGAGACGCGCTTCCTGTGGCAGGGCTACCGCCTGCTGCAGGAGCAGCAGGAAACCGGGATGTGCAGCACTTATGTTTATGACCCGAATGAAGCCTGGAGCCCGCTGGCACGGGTGGACCATCTTCGTAGCCAGAGCAGCGGTGAGATTTACTGGTTTAGTACTGACCTGAACGGCGCGCCGCTGGAGGTGACTGACGAACGTGGCGCGGTGCGCTGGAGCGGCCAGTATGGCAGTTTTGGAGAAGTCCGCTATCAGACTGTAGGGGCTACAAAGTTTGTTCAGCGCACGGCGATGGCGATGCCGCATCAGCCGCTTCGTTATGCTGGGCAGTATGCTGACGGTGAAACGGGGCTACACTTTAACCTGTTCCGCTACTACGACCCACAGGTTGGGCGGTTTATTGTCCAGGATCCTATTGGGCTGAATGGTGGGTGGAACCTTTATCAGTATGCGCCTAATCCG
Organism: Enterobacter sp. 200527-13; assembly: GCF_027924865.1. Classification (NCBI taxonomy): domain Bacteria; kingdom Pseudomonadati; phylum Pseudomonadota; class Gammaproteobacteria; order Enterobacterales; family Enterobacteriaceae; genus Enterobacter; species Enterobacter sp. 200527-13. The sequence goes on along the minus strand of NZ_BSCM01000004.1, from coordinate 76,195 downwards.
TATGGGTGGATTGATCCGTGGGGACTTTCTGCGCAAGATTTGGTTCGTTACAAACCAGATCCCACTCTTAGCGCGCAGCCGGGCGCCAGGGCGACAGCAATAAGCCGAGCATGGGGAGAAGAAAGAGAACTGGTTGCAGCTGGAGGAGGAAGCCGGGACTGGACGGCCGCTGAACGCGAAGTAATACTAAGTACAAAAAATAATCGCCAATTATCGTCGGTTATGTCCGAAATGGGCTATACAGGCCATCATATCAATAGTGTGAAAGGGAACGGTGTTTTAGGAGGAAAATGGCAAGGCGATCCAAGGAATATTGTATTTCTCCAGAATGCTAATCATCCAAGCGGCTATGATGAACATTTACATGGTTTGCAAGGTCACCGAGGAAGTTATGACACTCCAGGTAAAGGTCGATTGATAGACCGTAACCTGACCCGTAAGAATTTAAAGAGCTGTCAATAATATCAGTGAATGTGATAAATATGAGGTGTTATTATGAGTGAAATTGAAGAGTCATTAAAAAAATTTGTTGCTATTTGCAATAAATTTTCACTGTCCGGGAGTTTCAATATCGTTAATGACATTGACAACGTATTCCCCTCCAACTTACCTCGCTCGGCAGAGTTGGATTATTTATATGGAAAAAATAATCCTGAGAAGTTAAAAATAGAAACAGGTTTTACGCCAATTAAATTTTATTCAGTCAGTGAACTTGCAAAAGCTCAAAGTGGTTATGAATACTTACCAGATAATTATCTTGTAATTGGCGATGATTTAGGTGGAGGTAAGCCTATAATTGCTGTTGTAGATGAAGGTAATACCTCTATTTATGCGTCTTATGACGTAGTTGAACCGTTTAAAATAGCTGACAATCTCTCTGGCTTTTTACTTTCTCTAACAGAGCTCATTGATTTGGTATATGGTTATTACGATATTTTTGATATAGCAGATGATAATGATGAAGTAAAAAAAGATTTTATGGATGAGTTAAAGGTAAGGGTTGTTCCATTTATCGGAGATGAAAATTTCAATGCATTTTATGATTATTTTTATGGATGAATCTCTGTGTTTCCTTTGATGGGGGATGTGGGGGTATAATTATACGGGCCGTCTTGTAGGTGGTCCGCCTGATTATTTTTGATCTATAATACGATGCTTGATATTATTTTCTTGGAGAAATTATATTATTCCACGTCAGATGAAAGGTCATGAGCTAGTCAGCAAGTTACAGTTGAGTTGATAAGAAAGTTTGACCCAGCCTGCGTGTGAATAACTGCACCCACTTTGCCTTCATCCCCATCTCCAGCGCTAATCGGGAGTTAGCCAATTCTACTACATCAATATCCGATTAGTCTCGCTTGATATCTACTGTAAGGACATTTCCCTTCGTAAATGCAAGCCTCATGCCGGTGCTAATTATTACTGGTACCTTTTCCGTATAGCTGCGATCGGTATATTGGGGGTAATATTCACGTTAAGAGCAAAAGACCGGTTCATTAATGAAGATGTAAATGTTTGCCGGTCAAATGACTTAGAAAGTGAAATAGGAACGGTATTTTGCTCCGCCCCCCAAAAAAACAGCATCCTATCTGCAATCAGGACTGTTTTGCCGCTTTACTCTGTGGGCAATCGTTGCCGCCCTGCATCACAACTTTTTCACTGCGCGAAGCATCGCCATACACGCATAACGTACCTTCATCGGTATGAATTTGCTCTTTCAGCGGCAGGGGCGTTTCCTGGGCGATGGCATAGCAGGAGAGCGCCGGGAAAAGGGTGAGGGCACTTATGAACAGAAAGGTTTTCATCATCTCGCTCCAGAACAGGGATAACGTTTATTGTGTTATCACACCCTTAAGCCGGCAATCGCTGCGTACCCGCTAGCTTTTTTCCATCACCGACTGGCGAGGTGTGAGTTTACCAATCACGGGGGAGAGCTCTGACGTGCGAACAGGTCGGCCATCCACCAGGCTTTTAATGCGCTCAACGCACTGAGTGAGCAACTGATCCATTGGCCACGAGATACAGGTCAGCTGTGGATAGAGCTGGGTTGCCAGAGGCGAATCTTCCAGACTCAGCAGCGATACTTCCTGCGGAACGGAAATGCCAAATTCCCGGAACAGACGCATCGCTTCAGCGGCATAGGCATCGCGTTTAACCACAATGGCGGAAAACTTGCTCAGGCTGTTGATAAGCGTCAGCAGCGCCTGTTCAACATCTTCATTCGCCGTTAACACCAGCTGGCGATTAAACGGCAAAGAGTAGTTTTGCAGGACGTTGCGATAGCCTTCCACCATCTTTTTACTGTTGTCATCGTGTTCGCTGTCAATCACCAGTGCGATATTGCGATGGCCCTTGCCCGTCATGTAACGACAGGCGCTTTCCGTCGCAAAGGCAAAGTCATATCCCTGAGGTTTCGCATCCACCACGGGACGATCGAAGGAGATAACATTCTCTGCGCTACCGGCCGCAACCGGCCCAAAGACTACGACAGCAACGCACTGGCGCTGAAGATCATCAACGGTGACAGCCTGCTCAACAGGATCATTTACGTACTCTACGATGAGCGTTTTATTCAACGCTTTCATGGCGCGGGAGAGCGCAGGCAGCAAACGTGCACCGCTGCTTTCATCCTTCGCAGAGAGAACCAGACCAACGTAGCTTGATGACTGACTTGCCAGGTTTTGCGCGGCAAAGCTTGGGCGATAATTAAGCTCTTCTACGGCGCGCAGCACGGCTTCACGGCTCTCTTCGCGCACGCCGCGCGTCCCCGTCAACACGCGTGAGACGGTTGCTCGTGAGACATTGGCTAATCGTGATACATCGTCAATCGTTGGCATAGCATTTTCTGCGTGGTGGGTTTTGGTTATCTTAACATAACCCACCTTAAGAATCTTAGCCCCCCCACAGGCGGTTTCACGTCTGCGCGGCGTGCAAACCCGGTAGCCACGCCGCGCCACGCACGCCACTGGCGTCGCCGTAACGGGCCGGGACGATACGGGTACGGCAGCTTTCCGAGAAGATGTAGGGCCTGATGGCGGCCGGAAGTTCGTCGTACAGCTGGCTGACATTTGATAACCCACCGCCCAACACAATAACCTGCGGATCAAGAATATTGATCACCGAGGCCAGACTGCGGGCAAAGGCGTCGATAAAGTGGCGCCAGTGGGCCCGCGCGGTCAGGTCTCCCTGGGCCGCCGCTTCAATGATGGCCTGCGCGCTCAGTTCGCTGGGATAACGGCGGGCAAAGCCGGTGCCAGAGATAAAGGTTTCGATACAGTTATGTTTCCCGCAATAGCAGGGCTGCGCCGGACCATCCGTCTCGGGGGCATAGCCAGGCAACGGGTTATGTCCCCATTCGCCAGCGATGGCGTTTGGCCCCTGAAGCAGACGCTTATGTACCGCCACGCCACCGCCGCATCCGGTACCGACAATTACGCCAAAGACGGTATCTGCTTCTGCGCCTGCGCCATCAACCGCTTCAGACAGCGTGAAGCAATCCGCGTCATTGGCTATCCACACGGGCTGATTGAGCTGCTGTGCTAAATCATGCTTCAGGTCGTGACCGTTGAGTACCAGGCAGTTGCAGTTTTTAATTAGCCCGCTCTGTGGGTCGATGGCCCCCGGCAGGCCAATACCGATACTGAATGGCACTTCACTTACCGCGCGCGCTTCGCCGATAAACGCCAGCAGATGGTGCATAAAGGCGTCATAACTTTTTTTTTGCGTCGGACGACGCTCACGCCAAAGGCATTCGCCCTGAGGCGAAAGCAGGATGGCTTCCATTTTTGTGCCGCCAATATCGAGTCCAAGATAGTGCATACGTTCCTCGAAAAGGAGAGGCCAGCGCCTCTCCTGAATGGTTATGCCTGACGAGTGCGGTACAGTTCGATCAGCTCCGTCACCAGTTCTTTCGCCAGAATCGAGGTCATCAAATGATCCTGAGCGTGCACCATCACCAGCGTCATTTTGGTTTTGCCTTCCCCTTCGTCAGCTTCGATCAGTTGGGTTTGCACCAGATGCGCTTCACGGGCGAAGTGCGCCGCCTCTTTCATCCGCGCGTCGGCTGAGGCAAAGTCACCTTTTTTTGCGAAGCCAAGCGCTTCGTAGCAGAGACTGCGTGACTGACCGGCATTGATAATAATGCCCATGACCTGTTCTTCTAATTCCATCAGTAACCTCTGTGTTTTCACTATCAGGCGGACTGTGCCGCTTCTTCAGATTGTTCAACCGCATTTTCATGCTCTTGTTCCAGCAGTTGCTTCTCGTACGCTTTGAGGAACGGGAAGTACATGGCCGCTGAGGTAACCATGCACAGCAGGCAGAGGATCACCGGGCTAAAGCTCCAGTTGGCCGCCCAGGATGCGCCGATAGGGGCAGGCGTTGTCCACGGTGTCATCGAGACCACGCGACTGACCAGGTCGAAATCAAGGGCAAAGTAGGCGAGGGTGGCATTGACCATCGGAACCAGCACGAACGGCAGGAAAAAGAGCGGATTCATGATGATAGGGGCACCGAATAAAATCGGTTCGTTGATATTAAACATCCCCGGCACCACGCCCATACGCCCAATGGTACGCAGATGTACTGCTTTGCTGCGCAGCAGCAGTAACGCCAGCGGCAGCGTGGAGCCGACCCCGCCAATCAGCAGGTAGTGATCCCAGAATCCCTGAACGTAAATGTGCGGGATCGCCTGACCGGCAGCCATTGCTGCCTGGTTAACCGACAAGTTCGCCATCCAGAACGGGTTCATAATTCCGGTGACAATCAGCGCGCCGTGGATGCCCGCAAACCACAGAACCTGGCACACCAGCACCGAGAGCAGAATGGCAGGCAGCGTATCGGAGGCGGCAACCAGCGGTTTCACCAGCGACATAATCGCTTCCGGAATAATCATGCCGAGCTGAGCCTCAATGAAGAGGTTGAGCGGATGCAGAGTGATAACAATTGCCAGCACCGGGATCAGAATTTCGAACGAACGCGCAACGCCCGTAGGCACTTCTGGCGGCAGGCGGATGGTAATATTGTGACGCTTCAGGAAGGCATACAGCTCGGTAGAGTAGATAGCCACCAGAATGGCCGTGAAGATCCCTTGCCCGGAGAAATAGGCGGTAGAAATCTGCCCGTCTTTTAACGGCGCAGCCACCAGCAGAAATGCCATCAGCGACAGCATGCCGGCGGTAAGGGCATCCAGATCGTGATGTTTGGCCAGGCTCGCGGCGATCCCGACTGAAATGAAGATCGTCATGATCCCCATGCTGAAGTTGAACGGCAGCATCAGGGCTTCACGGTGATCCAACGAGAATTGCAGCCATGCCCGGGCGAAACCCCAGGACGTGTCGGGTGAGAAAGGCGGGAAAATAAACACCAGCATAAAGGAACCGACGATCATGAACGGCAGGGCGGTGATAAAGCCGTCACGAATCGAGGTCACATACTTCTGCTGCCCGACGGCGCCTGCCATCGGGGTAATTTTCTGTTCAATGACCTGGATAAGTTTCGCGTACAGAGAGCTCATGGGTTTTCCCTTCATTATTTGTTATCTATCAGGGAGAGGGCGAAATCGAGAACGGCGCCCCCTTTTTGCATGCCGTAATCCATCATGTTGATAGGCTCAACACGGATCCCGTATTTATCAGCTTGTTTCTGAAGATCGCTTTGCATGTACTTCACCTGCGGTCCAAGCAGCACCACCTGATAGTGACCGACCTGCTCGGCGAATTCGGCCACGCCAAACGCTTTGATCTCCGCTTCCAGGCCACGCTTTTGCGCTTCGTCGACCATTTTTTTCACCAGCAGGCTGGTGGACATCCCGGCAGAACAACACAACATGATTTTTTTCATAACGTCTCCTTTGAACTTATGGCTGGAATATAGTCATCATGGAACAAAACGGAAAGCGCTTTCCATTGGTGGATAAGGTAATTGTGACCGCGATCACCTGAGGGAATCTTTCACTTTGTCCGGATGTGCGAGATCATCGCGGCTATTCACGAACTATTAAGGTCGAGTTATGAACATTCATTTGATGAATGTTGCTGTGGATTTGATTGAGCAACGTCTCACGCCAGCAGCCAATATAATCACCAGAAATCAACATATTACCGCGATGCGGGACGGCTTTTCCCTCGCCATGCCTTTTGTGATTGTGGGAAGCCTGATGGTGCCGCTGCTGTTTCCACCGTTCGCCATTTCAAGTGCATCGCGCCTCGGGCACGTCTATCTGCTGCTGCGTCCGATGCTGTTGCCAACCTTTGAGCTGACGCTCGGACTGGTGGCGCTGATTGTCGCGTTCGGTGCCAGCGCCAGTCTGGCCAAGCAGTATCAACTGCCGGAACGGCTGTGTGGACTCACCGGTTGCCTCTCCTTTTTGCTGTTCATTGGCTTTCGGGATAACGGTGCAACGAATATTTTTCTGGGCGGGATGGGGCTTTTTACTGCGCTCATTTCAAGCGCTTACTCGATTGAAATAATAAGGTCTTTCTACAAAAGAGGGTGGTGCATTCGTCTGCCGGAGGAGGTACCGGTGATGACGCGAAATGGTTTCCAGCTGCTGATGCCGCTGCTGGTGATCATGCTCTCTATTAGCGTAATGAATGCCGTGATGCTGCAGACGACCGGACAAATTTTGCCGCAGCTGATTGGCGAGGCGTTACGCCCGCTTATCGTGGCATCCGATACCCTTACGGCGGTGCTTATCTCCTTGTTTCTGTGTAATCTTTTATGGTTCGTCGGTATTCATGGCGCCCTGATCATTACGGGCATCATGAACCCGTTCTGGCTCACCTATCTGTTTGAAAACCAGCGTGCCCTGGCCGCCGGGGAAGCCGTGCTGCCCCATATTTATCTGCAGGGATTCTGGGATTTTTATCTGCTGATTGGCGGTATCGGCTCTACGCTGCCGCTGGTCTTTATGGCGATGCGAAGCCGATCCCGGCAGTTGAAGAGCGTCGGGAAAATTGGCCTTCTGCCGTCGCTGTTCAACATTAACGAGCCGATATTGTTTGGTTTCCCCGTCATCATGAACCCGGTTTTTTTACTGCCCTTTGTGTTTGTACCGCTGATAAATGCCTGTATAGCTTGGTATTTAACCCAGCTGGGCGTGCTTGACAGAGCCGTCGCCATGCTGCCCTGGTCTATGCCTTCACCGCTGGGCGCAGCCTGGTCGGCGAACGGCAGCTGGAAAAATATGTGCATGTGCCTGTTCGCCTTTTTCAATGCATGGATGCTCTATCGCCCCTTCTTTAAGGTTCATGAACGCCAGTTGATGCAGCTGGAAAAATAATCCCCGCCTCCCTGCTTCTGCCCGTTCCTGATGGGCAGAAGATTATTTCGTGACATTCTTCACAAAAATTTTCTCTTTGATCTTAAATTTGTGATTCAATCCGGCAAACATGGAAAGCGCTTTCCGTTTGTGGATGTACATTTCCAGATTTGATCCTTACATTTCCCCTGCACGTTTAACCGTGAAAATAAAAATTCAAAGGGAACCTATGCAAACGTTAATGAAATCAATACCTCTGTCCTTGATTGCTCTTACTGTCATCAGCGGTTATGCCAGCGCCGATGAGAAATATGATTTCGCCCTCCACGGCTATTTACGCTCAGGTATTCTTGCCAATAGCGATGGCAACCGGGTCGATTCGGTGGGGCTGATGCCTGACGGGAAATGGCGTCTGGGTAACGAAGAAGATACCAAAATTGAGCTGATCCCGACGGTAACGCTGAAGTCGGATTCAGGCGCAGTCGCACGTATTCAGGCCAACCTGACGCACCAGACCAAATGTACCGCCGACTGGAATTGTACTGACGATGATGGCAAAGAGACCCAGTTCCGCGAAGGGTTTGCTGAATTAACGAATCTCGATTTTGCCCCGGACATGACCTTCTGGGCCGGTAAACGCTACAGCAGCTCCAACCTTTCCAGCCACCAGTTCGACTGGGAGTACATTCAGTACAACGGAACCGGGGGCGGGTTCGATAACCTGGACTTAGGCTTCGCGCGCTTTGATGCGGGTGTGTATGCCTTCTCGACCACCGACGAAGCCAAAGCTTATCCGGTAGATCTGGGGGATCAGGGCTATCCGGACGACTATTCGCTTAACCTGTGGTTTAAAAAGATTGGCGGCACCGGGCTCGACGTCGAACTTATCGGCCACCACATGAACCGCAATGAAAACCATCCTACCTCGGCTGAGAAGGGATACGGCGTGACCGCGCTGTACAACTTTGACAGCTTCTACGGCCTGACTAACGGGTACTCCCGCATCGCTTTCCAGTATGGCAAAGGCCTGGCCGCCGCAGATTCGCTGGGTAAAAACGGCTGGGGCTGGGCAAACCTTGAGGATACGCAATCCTGGCGCGTCGTGCTGGACAGCATGGCCAACCTGGGTGACGTGGAAGTATCGACCTTTGCGTTTTATCAGAAAGACAAAAACTACCGCTGGTGGACCAACGACGATGACGGCTGGGGACGGTCCATGTGGGTAGCGGGTATCCGTCCGTATCATCAGATAACCAAAAACTTCGCCATGCAATATGAGGTGGGCTACGAATATCTGGATGATAAAAACTACATGGGCGTAAACGGTAAAGGGAAAGGTGGCCTGACCAAGGTGACTATTGCGCCGACCCTGACCTTTGATTCAGGTTTCTGGAGCCGTCCGCAACTGCGCTTCTTTGCCACCTACGCAAAATGGGATAAAGGCGCCTCGGATGCGATGGACAGAAATTATGACTGGAGCACTGGCACCCTGAGTCCGGGGGGATATTCACGTAGCGGCGATACCGATACGCTGAATTTTGGTGTGCAGGCTGAAGTCTGGTTCTGAGGAGAAAAGAGATGGCTTTCCCGATTCGAAAACTGCTTCTCGTCTCCTTACTCTCCGCGCTGGGAAGCGCGGGGGCTCTGGCGGCCGAGCAATCCCATTTTGAACACTTTATTACTCGCGATGGCGCAGCGTTAAAAGATGGCGATCGCGTCTTTCGCTTCGCCGGGATCCACGCCCCGGAGCTGCATCGTATAGAAGATGACGCGCGCGGAACCTGTAAGGCCGATCCGCGCGGCTGGGGGCAATACTTTAGATGGCCGACTGCTGAAGAGCAGGAGAACTGGATCAAAGCGCTGGTGCAAACCGGTGCTAAAGCACAGCGCGTATATGTGCTTTCCGTGCAGCAGGAAAATGATGCTGCCTGCGGGCGTGAGACACATATTCTGGCACCGGCAACGCCGGACGGCATGCCGCGGCTGAATGAAACGGCCATGAAAGTGTATGACAACATGATTGCCGAGGCGGATAAGCAGGGGCTACGCCTGATTCTGCCGTTTATTGACCACTGGTGGTGGTGGGGAGGACGGGAACAGCTGGCCGCGTTTTATCATGAAAAGCCGGAAGATTTTTATCGAACTGACAGTAAAACCTACCGTGCTTATCAGGATGTGATCCGTCAGGTGATTACCCGTACCAACACCATTACGGGACGCCATTATTACGATGAAAAGGCGATCATGGCCTGGGAAACGGGTAATGAGCTGGAAAACACCAATGCTGATTTCCTGCAGAAAACGTCGGCCTGGATCCGCAAGTGGGCGCCTCATCAGCTTGTCGTCGATGGTACCTATAAAAAGGTGAATGATTTCGCGCTCAACGATCCGAACGTCGACATCATCAGTAACCACTATTACACCAACGCCGAGAACAACCACCCCGAGCAGGTTCGTAAAGATCTGGAGGCGATTGGCGGCAAAAAGGTCTATCTGGTTGGCGAATTTGGTCTGCTCGATCAAAAAGAGCTTAACACTATCATGCAGGCCATTGTGCATACCGAGGTCAATGGCGCGCAGGCGGCGGGGGGCTTTATCTGGGGCTTCCGTGGTCATCGCCATGATGGTGGTTTTTACTGGCACAAAGAGTTTACCGGGCACTACAGCTACCACCTGCCTGGCTTCCCGGTCGAGGGTAAAGCAAACCAGGAGATGGAGGTCGTCAATCTGGTGCGAACCGCCTCGGCGCAAATGGCGGGGCTGAGCCAGGCGCCGGCTCTGCCGGTCCCGGAAGCGCCTAAGCTGCGCGAGAGCAACTCACCGTTTGCCATTAACTGGATGGGGTCCCCCGTCGGGCGTTATTACGATGTGGAGAGAGCGACTCAGCCACACGGCCCGTGGACCCGCGTTGGTCAGGATATCTCTGACGGCAAAAATGAGTGGGATCCGGCAAAAATGGATCTCTTCCGTGATGACTATCGCAGCCTGACGCTGGGCCAGACTTACTACTACCGGGTGATCGCAAAGAACGAAAGCGGTCAGTCTGCGCCTTCAAACGTGATTCGCCTTGAGCATACGCAGAAAAACCTGCCGCCGGTCATCACTCTGCAGGATGCGCTCTCTACCACCGTGGATAAAGGCGTTCAGCTCACCGCGGCCTGGCAGGATGACAATCTGCCGGAGCCGAAGGTTAGCGTGGCATGGCATCACGAAGGCAAGGATAACGTCCACTTTTGTGACAGCACCAAAGCGGAAACCCGTGCCTGGTTCTCGGCTCCCGGTGACTATGCGTTGACCTTTACCGCTGACGATGGACTGCTGAAAAGCAGCAAGACGGTAAACGTTAGCGTGAAGGCCGCGGCGGGACCCGTGCCGGCGGACTACTGTCATTTTGGCGGCGGAACGCTGGACGTCAGCAAGGGGAAACTGAACATCACCAAGAGCGATAAAGATACGTTAGCGATTGGTGAAGACGGTTTCCTTGGTCCTTTTGCCAATGACGGAGACAGCGTGACCTGGCAGGTTAACGCCCCCTGGGACGGTAAGTTTGCCCTGCACGTGAAATTTAACGGCAAATGGGGGAGTAAGAAAAACTCGTTCATTGTGAACGGCGGAACGCCGGTGAGCATTGAATTCCCGCAAACGGATGAGAAAGGCCAGACGATGATCGTACCGGTCACGCTCAGGGCAGGGGACAACACCATTAGCTTTGGCAAGTTCTCTGGCGACTGGGGATATATGTTCATCAAATCAATTGAAGTCACTGCAGAGTAGTTATTTGGCTGCCCTGTTCGGGGCAGCCCTTTTTTTCATTCAGGAGGCGTTATGAACCGGTATCAATTCCCGGAAGGTTTTTTTTGGGGCGCAGCGGCATCAGGTCCGCAGACGGAAGGCATAGCCAATAAGCCGCACCGTTCTGTCTGGGACAGCTGGTTTGCCGAACAACCGGAGCGTTTTTTTCAGCAGATTGGTCCGCAGCACGTTTGTGAAACCTACAGTAAATATAAAGAAGACGTAGCCCTGATGAAGCAAACGGGGTTTAACTCGTTTCGAACCTCTATTCAGTGGTCGCGTCTGATCGATGATTTCAAAACCGGACAGCCAAACCGCGACGCCGTCCGCTTCTATAACGATTACTTCGATGAAATGATTGCCAACGGCATCGAGCCCATCATCAATCTTTACCATTTTGATATGCCCGAGGCGCTGCAAAAAGCATATGGCGGATTTGAGTCATCCTACGTAACCGAGCTTTTTGCCCGCTTCGCCCGCACCGCGTTCGAGCTGTTTGGCCATAAGGTGAAATACTGGATAACCTTTAATGAGCCGATCGTGCCGGTGGAAGGCGGTTATTTATATGACTTCCATTATCCGTGTAAAAAAGATGGCAAACTGGCGGCTCAGGTCGCCTTTAATATTATGCTGGCGCACGCCAGGGCGGTGAATGTCTACCGTGAAATGGGCTTGCCGGGTGAGATTGGTGTCGTGCTCAACCTCACGCCTTCTTATACCCGCAGCGACAGCGAGGCCGATAAAAAAGCGGCCTGGTATGCCGACCTGCTGTTTAACCGCAGCTTCCTCGACCCGCTGGTTAAACATGAATTCCCCAAAGAACTGTGCGAAATCTTAACCGCAAACGGCTGCTTACCAGAGGTTTCACGGCAGGATGTGGAGACGATCCTGCAGTCGAGAATTGATTTTCTGGGGGTGAATTATTATGTGCCGAGAAGGGTGAAAGCGCGGGAAAGCGTTTACGCGCTCGATTACTTCACGCCGGAAGTCTATTTCGAAAATTACATCGATCCTCAGGGACGGTTTAACCCTTATCGCGACAATAACGAGATCCACCCGGAAGCTATCTATGACATTGCCTGCAATATTCGCGATAACTACGGCAATATTAAATGGTATCTGGCGGAAATTGGCATCGCGATGGATCTGCAGTCCGAAGGGCCGGTGCAGGCCGATGGCGTGATAGATGACACCTTCCGTATCGCTCTGATGGAGGAGCATCTGGCCCAGCTGCATCGTGGTATCGCTGACGGCGCCAACTGTTTTGGTGTTCATCAGTGGACCTTCATTGATAACTGGTCCTGGATCAACAGCTTCAAGCGGCGATATGGCTTCTGGCGTCTGGATTTAGCCACCGGGGAGCGACAAATCAAACGTAACGCATTGTGGTTTGCGCAGCTGGCGGCTGAAAATGGCTTCACCCCTGGCGAATGTGAAAAGGATACGCAATGAGTCAGCCTTTTTACCGGATGCGTAACGGCATCAAAAATTACGCCTGGGGGAGTCGCGTAGCGCTTAATCATCTTTTTGGCCTGCTCAATCCTGACGATCAACCCCAGGCCGAGGTCTGGATGGGAAGCCACCCCGCAGGCTGCTCGGAGATTGAAACCGATACAGGGTTACGCTCTTTACAGGACCTTATTTCACAGTGGCCGGCAGAGATGTTGGGCGCGTGCGAGGAAGAAACTGCGGGGCAGTTGCCTTACCTGCTGAAGTTGCTGTCAGCGGAGCGCGCACTGTCGCTGCAGGTACATCCCAATAAGCGCCAGGCAGAAGACGGGTTCGCCCGTCAGGGCAACCTGCCCGGAGAGGATTACACCGATGCGAACCATAAGCCCGAGCTGGTTTTTGCCCTGACGCCTTTTATGGCCATGAACGGCTTCCGGCCGTATCAGGAGATTGCTAATCACTTTTTGCGCCTGGATGCCCCGGCCCTGACGTCCGCGCTGTCGTTGTTTCGCAACAACCTGCATGCTGAAGGGCTTAAGGCCTTTTTTACGCGTCTGATGGCGCTTGAGCCGGCGGAAAAAGAGGGCGTGCTGACGTGTCTGGAAGCGCGACTTGCATGCGGGGTGTTTGCTCCGGTAGCGCCCTTTATCGAACGGCTACTGCGAGACTACCCGGGGGACATCGGGGCTCTGGCCCCGCTGTATCTGCACTGCATTACGCTTGCGCCGGGTGAGGCGATGTTCCTGCGCGCCGGTACGCTACATGCCTATGTGAACGGTACGGCGGTAGAGGTCATGGCCAGTTCTGACAACGTGCTGCGCGCGGGCTTAACCCCCAAGAACATCAACGTGGCAGAATTAGTGCGCTGTACGGTGTTTGACGAAACCCCAGCCGACCGCCTCAGGATGCATCCGCAGCGGGAAGAGGGGATGCAGCAATACCCGATCCCGGTAACGGATTTTCGCTTTAGCGTCATTGAACATTGCGAGCAGCAAAGCATCCGGACAGACCGTGCGCAAATTCTGCTGGTGCTGAAGGGGAGTGCCACGCTCAGCCACGCCGAGGGTGCCACCATGACGCTGAACGCCGGTCAGTCTGCGTTCATCCCGGCGGTCACAACCTTATGGACGTTGACTCAGCGCGGGCAGTCTTGCCTGGTAAGCTGATGACGTAAGGTTTTCACTGCCGTGTGCAGGCAGTATGTCGGGTATAAAAAAGGCTGCTTATCGCAGCCTTTTTACATTTAGTTTTTCGGGAAGATCCACACGTGCTTTTCAGGCAGCGAAAGGTGGCAGTGCAGCGGGTCCCGGGCCTCGTGACCATAGGCGCGAATGACAAAATCATCCCCCGGCGTGCGGAAAAGGTATTCCCAGCGGTCGCCGAGATACATGCTGGTCAGTAACGGGAGCGCCAGCTGGTTTTCCCCCGGCCCTTCGACCACCGCCACGCGCTCGACGCGGATCACCGCGGTGGCGTCTTCACCGCTTCGTACCCCTTCACCGGCCTGGCCCCATAGCACCCAGCCTTTGCCTTCGATACGCGCTTTGCCGTCGCGCACTTCCGTAACCTTGCCGTGCAGGCGATTATTGCTGCCCATAAACTCAGCGGTAAACAGCGTTTTCGGCGAGCCGTACATCTCCTGCGGCGTGCCCTGTTGCTCGATTTTACCGTTGTTAAGCAGCAGGATACGGTCGGAAATCGACATCGCCTCATTCTGGTCGTGCGTTACCATCAGCGCGGATAAGCCCAGCTTGATAATCAGCTCACGCAGGAATACGCGAGCCTCTTCGCGCAGCTTAGCGTCGAGGTTAGAGAGCGGTTCATCCAGTAAAATGACCGGCGGGTTGTAGACCAGCGCCCGGCCAATTGCCACGCGCTGCTGCTGTCCACCGGAGAGCTGGTGCGGATGGCGTTTGCCCAGATGGCCCAGCCCGAGCTGGACCAGCACGTCCTGTACGCGCTGCTGGATCTCTTTGGCCGGAACCTTGCGCAGCTTGAGCGGATAGGCCACGTTTTCAAAAACGGTTTTGTGCGGCCACAGCGCATACGACTGAAACACCAGGCCCAGGTTACGCTCTTCCGCCGGGATCTCACTGCGCGGCGTGCCGTCATAGACTTTGTTTTTGCCAATGATAATCGAGCCCTGAGTCGGTTTTTCCAGGCCCGCCACCGCACGCAGCAGGGTGGTTTTCCCGCTGCCGGATGGCCCCAGCAGGGAGACCACTTCGCCGCGGTTGAGGTTCATGGAGACCCCTTTTAAAACAGGATTGTCACCGTAGGTCAGGTGCAGATCGTTAACCGCTAATTCAATCATGTATTTTGACTCCGAAACGAAGGGCAATGCCCAGACCTACCACCACCAGCAGGATGTTAATAAAAGAGAGCGCCGCCACAATATCAATGGCTCCCGCAGCCCAGAGGGATACCAGCATCGAGCCGATGGTTTCCGTGCCGGGTGAAAGCAGGTACACACCCGTTGAATATTCGCGTTCAAAAATCAGGAACATCAGCAGCCACGAACCGATAAGGCCGTAGCGGGAGAGCGGGATCGTGACATGGCGGGTGATCTGGCCACGCGTAGCCCCCGTACTGCGGGCGGCCTCTTCAAGCTCCGGCGCGACCTGCAGCAGGGTGGACGAGATGAGTCTCAGCCCGTACGCCATCCAGACCACCGTATAGGCCAGCCAGACGCTGAATATGGTGCTGCGCAGCGAACGTAGCCAGACAATCAGGTTTTCACGCATCCAGTCGCTCCAGGCGAACCCGGAAAGCCAGCCCGATTTCAGCGAGTTATCCAGCCACATCGGCAGGAACAGGAACACCCAGAGAAAAGCCAGACCCGCGAGCAGGCCAGGCACGGCGCGCGGCACCAGGACGCTGTAATCCAGGAAACGCGTGGTATTGTCCGGTTTGCGGTGCATGGCGATACCGACAAACAGGTAGCACGCCACGGCCAGCGCGCCGCCAATGACCCCAATGGACATGGAGTTGACGATGGCGCGCAGCAGGTTCGGCTGCGCCCATATCGTGCGAAAAGTACTCAGTGAAAGCTCGTCCCACAGCGAAACGCCCACGCCCCAGTTTGAGATAAACGCGCGTAACACCACGCCGAGCAGGGGAACGCCGATCGTGACGGTGAGCCAGAAAGCGACCACAGCGCCCGCCACCCAGCGCCATTTACCCAGAGGTAAGGCCCGGGCCTGGGACGCTTTGCCTTTCATGGTCACGAAACGGTTGGCGGTGCGCATCAGGCGACGCTGCAGCATAACCAGCGGAATGGTGATACAGATAAGCACCACCGCAACCGCCGCCATCAGGTGGTAGGAAGGGGTACCAAGCTTGTTGGTCAGCTGGTACAGGTAGGTTGCCAGCACCATGTTGCCCTCCGGATCGCCGAGGACCAGCATCAGACCAAACACTTCAAGACCTAGGAAGAACAGCAGAACGATGGCGTACAAAATGGACGGGCGCACCATCGGCAGGCTGACCGAGGTCATCACCTGTAACGGCGACGCACCCGCGGTACGTGCGGCCTCTTCCACATCGGAACCGACGCTTCGCAGCGCGGACGAAATATAGAGATAGGCATGCGGAACATGCGTCAGGCCAGCAATGACCACGATGCTCGACATGTCGTAGATATTCCACGGTACGAAACCAATCAGCGCCTGCGCCCAGAGGGATAAAAAGCCCACCGGACCGGCGGCCACCACGTAGCCGAATCCCAGCACCATTGGCGACACGAAAACCGGCACGAGGATCAGCGGTTCAATCAGGCGGCGGCCGGGCAGGTCGGTACGCACCATCAGAAAGGCCAGCACGCCCCCTAACGGAATGGCGATGATGACCAGCCCGAAAGCGAGAATAAAACCGCTTTTCAGCGCCTTATAGAAATCAGGGTCGGTGAAGATAAAACCAAATGATTCAAGGCTCCACTCTTTTGCCGGTGAAAAGAACGGGGCGGACAAGAAGCTCTGTATCACGATAAACGACAGCGGCGTGTAGATAACCAGGGCGGTTATCAACACGACAATACCGCGCGGCAGGCTTTGCCACTTTCTGCGTAATGTATTCATGGGGTATCCCTGGTGTTGCAGCCCAGCAAAACGAACTCAGGTAACAGGAGCGCGACGACTCGCGTCGCGCTCAGACGCTTATTTGGCGGCGGCGGTACGCCACTGTTTGATGTACTCCAGGCGTTTTTTCGGCTGCAGATACTCCAGCAGGCTTTCATCAACCGGGATAGGTTTCAGCGCATTGCCGAGCACTTTCGTCAGGCCATCGATATCATTTTTGCCGTCGATATCGTTACGAATGGACGGGATATCCGCCTGGCTTGCCAGAATACTTTGTCCTTTTTCAGACAGGACGTAGTCCAGCCACAGTTTCGCGGCATTGCTGTTTTGCGCCTGCTGGCTGATGAACGACACGCGTGATAACACCAGGGTGTAATCTTTTGGATAGGCGATCCCCAGCGACGGATCGTTTTTCGCACGCGCTTCCGCGTAGGATCCGAGGATATTAAAACCGATCAGGTTTTCCCCTGATGACACCCTCTCCATCATGGTGCCGGTTGAAGACTGAACGGCTAAACCCCCTTTGGCGATATCGGCCAGGGTTTTGAAGTAGTTAGGATCGGCCTTGTGATCCTGCACCGAGAGCATAAAGCCCAGACCCGATTTTTCGATGTCGTAGGTGGTGACTTTGCTCTTGAATTTATCCGTCTGGCTGGCAATAAGCTTAGCCAGCGCCGCATGGGAATCAGGCACGTCGCCCGCCGGGATCAGCCGTTTGTTGTAGATAAACACGACGGGTTCATAGGTGGTACCGTAGGCTTTATCTTTCCAGACCGCCCATTTCGGCAGCTGGCTTTGCTCCGGTGATTTGTACTCCATGGCGTAGTCGGTAGCGAGCTTTAGCCCGGTGTCCATGGAGGAGCTCCAGACCACATCGCCGCTACCGCCACCCGAGGCCTGTTCGCTGATAAAACGGTTGTACAGCTCGGTGCTGTTCATGTCGTTATATTCAACTTTGATGCCCGGATAGGTTTTTTCGAAGCCCTCAATCAGCGGCCCGGCAGCTTTGGTGTCGGTGGTGGAGTAGATCACCACTTTGCCCTCTTTGGTCGCGGCATCGACCATTTTTTGATAGTCAGCAGGGTAGCCCTGCGGCAAAGCAGACAGTGCGGAAGCAGAACACAGTACGGTAGCAGTAATCAGAGAAATTCGGAAAATGTTCGACATTATAGTTAACCTTTTAGTTACATTTGAGGAACTAATTGTCAACATAGCGCATGGCTCCGCGCCGACAATAGGGGGGCGCGGGTTGCGGTTCCGAAGTGTGATTGTCGGCGTCGTTTCAGCAATTAACACCATAAAATCCGCGACGCTTAGCAAACGAACGGTTGCGGATTACGTTTTCTCTGCCGCTTTGCGGTAAAGCCTTCTGGGATGACCGATATTGCCATACAGCATTTCGATGCTGATTAACCCACTTTCCACGCAGTATTCCAGATAACGGCGGCCCGTGGTTTTGCTGATCCCGACGTATCCCACCACCTCTTCCACCGACATTGTTTTTTCGGGGTGTTCCGCAAATAAACGCTTAATACGGTCCAGGGTGTGGGGCTCAATACCCTTTGTGGACGGGGTCTGCGAGGTGTCCGCCGCGGGGAGGTTAAACAGGCGATCCAGCGCATGCTGGTCGACAACCTTCACCTGCTGCACGGTGTGGATGAAACGCATAAAACGCTCCAGCGAGGCGTGCAGACGCTGGAAAAAAACAGGCTTAATCAGGTAGTCAAACGCGCCGCTGCGCATGGCATGGCTACAGGTCTGCATATCGCTGGCTGCGGTGATAAAGATCACCGAGCATTCATAGCTTTTCAGGAGCGGGTTATCGATTAACGCCACGCCTTTACCGTCCGGGAGATAATTGTCCAGCAGTATCAGCCTCGGCTGATGCTGGCGTATCAGGTTACACGCCTGCTCAATCGACGCGGCAATGCCCACTACGCGCAAATGGAAATTTTGCTCGATATACTCGCGATGCAGTTCCGCCAGGTGCGGCTCATCCTCAACAATCACAACATCAAGTGCTCGGGTCGTGGTCATGCGTTAGCCCTGTCGAACGGGGAGTGGATTGGGAATAAACACAGAGAATATCGTGCCTTGAGGAGCGTTATCCGTTATCTCAATGCTGCCGCCCGCCTTGTTGATATAGCCTGCCACCAGAAACAGGCCAATACCGTGCTCTGTGCCCACAATGTCGTTCTCGCTTTCCGGCTTGCTGCTGAATCCCTGGCGGAAAAGATGCGGTTTCATCGCCTCATCCACCCCGCAACCCCGATCGGCCACCTCTATCAGCAACTCCTGGTTGCGATCGGAAATGTAAAGCTCTACAGGTGCGGGAACCGGGGCTTTCAGGGTGGCGTCAACGGCGTTATCCAGCAGGTTGCCAATCACCGACACCAGCTCCGTTTCCGTGATGCTGGCAGGCATGCGGGTGAGCTGGCAGGCGGGATCAAACTGCAGTTCAACGCCCTTTTCCCGGGCGCTGACATATTTCCCTAGCAGCAATCCGCACAGGGCCGGCGAGACAAAATGGGCTGAGACGAAGTCCAGCACGCGCTGCGCCCCTTCTGACTGTGCCTGGATGTAACGGATCGCCTCGTCATAGTGTTTCATCTGCAGCAACCCCACCAGCGTGGCGGTCCAGTTCAGCTGTTCATGACGCATAATGCGCAGGTTATCCGCATAGCGTTTAATCTGGCTTAGCTGGCTGCTGAGAGTGTTGATATCATTCTTGTCGCGAAAGCTATAAACCCAACCGCTTTCAACACCAGGTTCAACCTCAATCGCCACGCGGTTCACAATCACCTCGCGCTGGTTAAGCACCGCAATCTGGTCGTGGTTGCCGCGGCTAACCGAGGCGTAGCGCTGAGATAAAAAACCGGGGGACGTTTGCAGAACGTCTTCCAGCGGTTTGCCGATAAGCGCTTTCTCACTTTGATGAATATCCAGCATCTCTCTGGCGGCACGGTTAATTAAAATCAGCTGCTTTTCTTCATTGACGGCAAATACCCCTTCATACATTGCTTCCAGCAGTGCGCGTTGCTGTAAGACCAGTTGCGCAATATCTTTTGGCTCAAGGCGGAACATCTGCTTTTTAAGATTGCGGGTAAACAACCAGGAAAAAATAAACAGTAACAGCAACAGACCCATACCGTATAACCCGGACTGCCAGAGAATACGCGCATTGATATTCGCAATGTACGACGTCAAATAACCGACCGAGACAATCCCAATCACCTGATGCTGCGCATTAAAGATGGGCGCTTTGCTGCGCAGTGAAACCCCAATCCCACCCTTACGCACCGAAATAATTGTTTTGCCTTGTAATACCTCCGCATTATCCCCGCCGATCATCGGTAAATTGATGCGTTCCGGTGATTCTGAATGATAGAGATGCTGTTCCCGGGTATCGCCAATGACAATATAACTGGCATCACTTTCGGCCCGTATAGGCTGAATTAAACGGGCGATGGCGGGGATATTTCTGGCCGCGACGTTTTCCGCCAGACCCGGCATCAACGCGATTTCGCTGGCCTGAACCCGGGCGCGCTGGCCGAGATCGTGATGCAATTGCCGGTCAATAAAATGAAACAGGATGGTTCCCAGCAGAACTAACAGCAGGCAGGAGAAGCACACCAGCGCTAAAAAAAGTTTTACCTGAAAAGAGAGTCTGCGTTTCATACGACCTGACGCGGGGTGTCTGATTAGAGCGGTCTGCGCAGACTGACATGAGGAAATGGGGGATGCAATCTGGCGAAAACAGAGTTGTGACCTGGCTTTTCGTTTTGGGGGTTATAGCTATCAGGATCGCGTAAGGCTATGCTTCATTCAGCACCCGAATAATTACAGAGGCAATGTCGTGGATAAAGCGCTACTGGATGCAGGCTACCGGGCCTATACCGGAGAGAAAATTGACGTTTACTTCAACACCGCGATCTGCAAACACTCAGGAAATTGCGTGCGCGGGAGCGCTAAGCTCTTCAACCTGAAACGTAAACCGTGGATTATACCGGATGAAGTGGACGTCGAAACGGTTGTACATGTGATTGATACCTGCCCGAGCGGTGCGCTGAAGTATCGCCAAAAATAAGCGAGGAACCATGGATATTCTGGAAGGCCATAACAAGTTTTACGTCAACGATGCTGACGGTAACCAGGTTGCAGAGATTGTCTTCGTACCGACCGGTGAGCATCTGAGCATTATCGAGCACACCGATGTGGATCCGAGCCTGAAAGGGCAAGGTGTGGGTAAACAGCTGGTGGCAAAAGTGGTCGCGAAGATGCGCGGTGAAAACCGAAAAATTATCCCGCTATGCCCGTTTGCCAAACATGAGTTTGATAATACGCGGGAATATGACGATATTCGGGCGTAGAAACACACCGGCAATGGCCGGTGTTTTTTCATCTGATCTGTTCAAACAGCAGCACCGCCGCAATCACTACCATCATTCCCCCTGATGCTCTGCTCACCAGACGCGCGGCCTGCGGGCGGGTGGCCAGGATGGCTTTTGAACCGTATCCCACCAGCAGATAGACCAGCGTACAGGTGATGAGGTGTAGCAAGCCCAGCGCGGACATCTGCATCGCAACCGACCAGCTTCCCGTCGGGTCAGTAAATTGTGGAAGCAGGGCAAGGAACAGCAAAAAAACTTTCGGGTTAAGGCCGCTGATACATAATCCCTTCACCGCCCACTGTTTCCAGTTTGCCGCCGAGGTTGTGGCGCTTTCCGGTGCGCCAGGAGCGCGTAACAGTGAGATACCAAGCCACAGCAAGTAAAGTGCTCCCGCTATCGTCAGCCCGGATAATGCCAGCGGATGTTGCGCCATCATGACGCCCACGCCCGCGACCACAATCAGTGTCGCCAGCAGATGCCCGGACATGAGGCCCATCACTGCGGGTACCACGCGCCGCCCGTGGATGCCGGCGCTAATGGCGTAAGCCCAGTCGGCGCCCGGCGTCATGATGAGCAGGAAAGACACCACCCAAAACCCAGCCACAATACTCATTTCCATCGTCTGTAAAACTCCAGAATTTCACCCGTCAACAGAGAGAAAGCATATCGGTATCCGGACGAAATGAGTTTTCAATGTTATGCTCAAAAGACGGTGAAATTGACAAAATCTTCCACATGGACAGCATCGATCGAAAAATTCTTGCGCAGTTGCAGGCGGATGGCCGTTTATCTCTTACGGAGCTGGCTGAACGGGTGAACCTGAGCCTCTCGCCGTGTCACCGGCGCGTGCGGGCACTGGAGCAGAGCGGGGCCATTACGGGATACCGGGCCAGTCTCGATCCCGCCAAAATGGGGTTTAACTTTCTGGCGATCGTGTTTGCGACGCTAAAAGAGGGCGACAGAAAAGCGGTGAGCGCCTTTGAGGAGGCGGTGGAAGAGATCCCGCAAATTGTGCTGGCGCAGCGTTTGTTTGGCGATCCTGATTATCTGATGCACGTCGTGACCCGCGACCTGCCGGCTTTTCAGAAACTTTATGATGAGAAGCTCTCTGCGATGCCCGGCGTTCAGCATCTTCGCTCAACGCTGGTCATGAAAACGGTCGTGCAGGACAGGCCGTTTCCGCTCGACATTTCAGGGCGTGACGAATAACGCGCCCGGCAGAACGCCGGGCGCAGGGGCGTTTAGCCTACAAACATCACTGACACGCACAGTACGCCAACGATCAGCGTCAACAGGTTGCCGACAGATCGGTACGGTTTCAGGGACGGGATCAGGTACGTCGACAGCGTCGGCATGATAAACAGGATCATGGCGATAAGCGGACCGCTGATGGCATAAATCATCGAAATGGCATTCGGATTAATGCAGCACACCGCAAAGGTGATTAACGACACCCCCATGATGGAGATCGCGCGGTTAAAGGCGCGGCTCTTTTTCACGCCCACCTGGTTCAGCGATGACTTCACAATCTCCGTCGCCCCTTCGATCACCCCAAAATAGGTGCCGAGGAACGATTTCGACATGGCGATAATCGCCACAATAATCCCGGAAATCCCCAGCCATGCCGGAGAAGAGGGCATCATCGACAGCGCTGACAGAATGGTTACCCCTTCCTCTTTTGCCGAAACGATATAGGACGGTGGAATTGAGAGCAGGCAGCTGAACACAAAGAACAGCACGCTCAGGCAGATAATCAGGTACGCCACCTTCATGATTTTCTTGCACTTGTCCATGGCGGCGTCGCCAAACTTCTCACGGCGGTCAACGGCAAACGTCGAGATAATTGGCGTATGGCTGAAAGCGAATACCATCACCGGGATCGAAATCCAGACCTGATGCAGCGTATGGCGGTCAAATGCCATCTGGCTAGTGAGCAGCGCGGGTTGCCAGCTTCCGGTTAGATAGAGCGAGACAAACAGGAAGTAGGCGATCAGCGGAAACACCAGGAAGCCCATCACTTTTATGGTGATATGCCGTCCCATCAGGAAGATCAGATTTAACACCAGCACCACGCCAAAACTGACCAGCACGCGAACGGCGGTATCCACCGTCATGTGTTTTGCCAGCTGCTCAGTTAACGAGTTGGTGATGGCCACTGCATAAATCTGCACCACCACGAAGAAGGCGATGAAATAGAGCGTGGTGATCAGG
This sequence comes from Enterobacter sp. 200527-13, assembly GCF_027924865.1. Taxonomy (NCBI): domain Bacteria; kingdom Pseudomonadati; phylum Pseudomonadota; class Gammaproteobacteria; order Enterobacterales; family Enterobacteriaceae; genus Enterobacter; species Enterobacter sp. 200527-13. The sequence continues at coordinate 53,015 of NZ_BSCM01000004.1, read as the reverse complement.
TTGCCTATCTTCCTGCCGTAATAATGGGAGACGGCGCCGGTGATCCCTTCATTGCCTTTTGTTTTCGACGACAGGATGAATTGTGCCAGCGCGCGGTGCGGCCAGTAGGTTAATGGGTAGGCCACAAGGGCAGTGATAAACAGGACGATAGCGCCTGCGGAGCCCAGCTGAATGGGCAAGAACAGCGTTCCTGCGCCCACGGCCGTGCCATAGAGAGCGAAACTCCAGAGAGTCTCATCTTTTGACCAAATTTTCGACATTAGAGCAACGTATCAACTATCAAACCAACAGAATGGAGCGCAATTTACCATAATTATGGGTTGAGAGCGCAGTTGCTTCGAAGGAGTTTGGCCGGAGCGGGCGTCCGGCCAGAGGGAATTAGCCTGCAAGGGCGCGTCGCTGCTGGCGACGTTTAAGGAATTTCTCGCGCAGCGTATCGTAAGCCCAGTTATAGAACATGGTGTACGGCAGGAAGAACAGGAAGAAACCAATTTCCAGTGTGAATGCCTGCAGCAGCGTGACGCCCAGCACCGCGGCGACTATCGACACGCCGATCACAATAAACCCGCACTCGAATCCCAGCGCATGCAGTGCGCGGATTTTTGCCGTGCGTGTGATGCGGTGAACCGGCCAGAAACGGTCGAAGCCGACGTTATAGATAATGTTCCAGAGCATGGCGGTGGTTGCCAGGATAATGGTCAACCCACCCATCTCCACCACGGAACGTTGCATAAGCCACGCCGCCGTCGGGGCGAGGATCGCCGTGGCAATCCCTTCGAAACAGACGGCATGAAAGATCCGCTCCGGCAGTTTACGTTGGAGTGCATCCTGATGTTGCATAGTTTTAGACCTCGTGAATACGCATTTTGGCGTTGATGCGGCCTATTGTTATCGCTAAAGGTGATATATTAAAGATGGTATCCATCGATAAAGTAGATAGTGCATGCGTTATTCACCTGAAGCCCTTACCGCATTCGTTGAGACCGTCGCGGCGGGCTCTTTTTCTGCCGCCGCGCGTCGGTTACGTAAAAGCCAGTCGACCGTGAGCACATCCATCGCCAATCTTGAAGCCGATCTGGGCTTCGATCTGTTTGACCGTTCGGCCCGTCAGCCGGTGTTAACCGCCCAGGGCGAACAGGTACTGGGTTATGTGCAGGCGATCCTCGCGGCCAGCACGCGGCTTGACGAGCTGGCGGTGTCGTTAACGGCACAAACGGAGGCGCGCCTGACGTTTGTTCTTTCCGATACCCTCAACCCGGACGTCCTGGAAGACCTGATGAACCAGTTCGACCAGCGCTTTCCCCATACCGAATTTGAATGCCTGATTGGCGAGGAAGAGGACGTTATCGATCTGCTGCAGAAGTCGCGTGCGCAGGTTGGTCTCACGGAAGCGCGTGACAGTTATCCGACCGATATTGGTTTTACCCGGTTGCCGATACAGACCCGGATGGCAATCTATGTCGCGACCAACCATCCTCTGGCCGGGCAGCAAGAAATCCAGGCCGATGAGCTGCACGGCTGGCGGGAATTGCGGCTGAGCACCTATCTGGAGCGGGAGGCAACGCTCGCACGCGGACCCGTCTGGTCGGCACCCAACTACCTGTTACTGCTGAGTATGGCGGTGCAGGGATTTGGCTGGTGCGTGCTGCCGTGCGCGCTGGTGGATGAATTTGCCGCCGCGAAATCGCTGGTGCAGCTGAATGTCCCCGGCTGGCCACGGGCGATCGGTATCGATCTGCTCTGGAATAAACGATCCCCGCCCGGCGTTGCCGGAAGCTGGCTGCGGCAGTATCTGCAGGATGCGCGCTAATCCTTGTGATTAAACTCACTATTTTTAAACAATTAAGATAATTGCCAATAACAATCCACTACTATCGTCATGTCATTTAACACAGAGGTTGTGATGAAAGATGTCGTTATAGTGGGTGCGTTGCGTACGGCTATCGGCTGTTTTCAGGGGGCGCTTGCACGCCACTCGGCTGTTGATTTGGGCAGCGTAGTGGTGAAAGCGCTGGTGGAACGCAGCGGGATTGCAGCACATGAAATTGATGAGGTGATCCTGGGACAGGTGCTGACCGCCGGTGCCGGGCAAAACCCTGCCCGTCAGGCGGCCCTCAAGGGCGGCCTGCCCAATACCGTCTCCGCTATCACCATCAACGACGTCTGTGGCTCAGGGTTAAAAGCGCTGCATCTGGCGACGCAGGCCATTCAGTGTGGTGAAGCGGATGTCGTGATTGCCGGCGGACAAGAAAATATGAGCCGGGCACCACACGTGCTGACCGACAGCCGTACCGGCGCGCAGCTGGGCAACAGCCAGTTGCTCGACAGTCTGGTGCATGACGGTCTGTGGGATGCGTTCAATGACTATCATATGGGCGTGACGGCGGAAAATCTGGCACGTGAGTATGGTATCAGCCGTGAGTTGCAGGACGCTTACGCGTTAAGCTCGCAGCAAAAAGCGCGCGCGGCGATTGATGCCGGGCGCTTTCGGAATGAAATCGTCCCGGTCAGCACGCAGCGTCAGAACGGTGAGGTTGCCGTGGTGGATACCGATGAGCAGCCGCGCACCGACGCCAGCGCTGAAGGGCTGGCGAGGCTCAATCCTGCGTTTGAAACTCAGGGCTCAGTGACGGCGGGAAACGCCTCCTCCATTAATGATGGCGCTGCGGCCGTGATGATGATGAGTGAAAGCAAAGCCCTCGAGCTGGATCTGCCCGTCCTGGCCCGCATTAAGGCATTTGCCAGCGTGGGTGTTGATCCTGCGTTAATGGGTATCGCCCCGGTTTATGCTACCCGTCGCTGCCTGGAGCGCGCAGGGTGGCAGCTCTCTGATGTGGATCTGATTGAAGTCAACGAGGCCTTTGCCGCACAGGCAATCTCGGTTGGCAAAATGCTGGAATGGGATCCCCTGCGGGTGAACGTGAACGGTGGGGCAATCGCACTGGGTCATCCTATCGGCGCGTCCGGTTGTCGAATTCTGGTATCGCTGGTGCATGAAATGAAAAAGCGCAATGCCCGCAAAGGCATTGCGACGCTCTGTATCGGTGGTGGACAAGGTGTCGCCCTCGCCATTGAACGCTAAAATCCCGCCCGCATAAAAGAGCCTCCCTTCAGGAGGTTTTTTTTTACATAACGAATGACGAATTAACCGTTATTAGCACATTCTCACTCTGTTATTGAATAATTACGGCCTTAATTATTATCGTTGTTAACGTCTTAGTGTGATCCCCCTCAGATAATTTCACGTTAATACACCCTGTTTGTTGATGGGTGTCACGTCCATCTTTGCCAAAAAAAATGAAACAAATAATTACGATCTTTGTCACTAAAATAATGTTCTTTAAAAAATAAACTGCAGTTTCATAAATAAGAAACATTATTTCAGTTGAGGGTTTTTTCATGTTTAAGAAATCTCTGGTCCTTACTTCCCTTATCGGTACGTCCTTCATGGCTCAGGCCGTTACCGTCGATCTGCGCCATGAATATATCGACAGTGGTGCCAATGCTGACCGTGTCTCGGTCTCACATCGCTTTGCTAACGGGGTCGGTTTTTCTGTTGAAGCTAAATGGAAATCCGGTGGTGATAAAGCCGATCAGCCGTTTGCGGATGTGGTGGGTAACGGGCATGAAGATCAAATTAGCTGGCGCTGGAAAGCGACTGAGAATATTGCACTGACGCCGGCGTTTACCCTTGAAAGTAACGACAGCCGCACAATATATAAACCGAATCTGCATCTGCAATATAGTTTCGACAACGGCTTCTACGTTGCCGCGCGTTATCGTTATGAATATACCCGCTACCCGTCAAGCTCGAATAAAGATGACGACAAAGTTAACCGTGGTGATGCCTGGGTTGGCTGGGTAATGGGTGACTGGCGTACCGAACTCAATTATGTTTATGCGAAGAGTTCTGAAGGTATGGTTCGTAATAATAACAAAGATTATTCCAACGAATATAACGCCAAGCTGGCGTATAAGTGGGATAAAAACTGGGCACCGTATGTTGAAGTGGGTAACATCGGCGTGAAAGACACCGATGAACGCCAGACCCGCCTTCGTTTAGGCGTGGCCTATTCTTTCTGATATCACGTTATTCCGCTGAACATTGCCGGGTAGCGCCAGTGCCTACCCGGCTTACCCATGTCTGATAAGCGCCGCCCAACGGGCAAAAGCCCACTGAAAAAAAAGCCCTCCGGAACGGAGGGCAAGGCCAGTTACAGAAACACAAACTCAAATCATGCATGCAACATTTCAGGTTGCTCAGGAAGTTTCGCGATATAGAGGGCGGGTTGACCGTCTTTATCGGAACTGAACAGCACCGCTTTCTCATCCGGAGTAAAGGAGGGATGCGGGTGGGTGACCTGGCGGCTATTTGCCACCGTTGCCCAAGAGGTGTCGTGACGGGCAATGCGGAAGTAGCTTTTTTTCGCCACGTCAAAGGCGTACAGATACGGATCGTTATCGATGGTGTAACCGTGCGTATCCTTCACATCAACCGGCGTGCCTGAACCGTCGCCCACCAGCAGGGAGCCGTCAACGTTGCTCATCAGATGGGAACAGGCGGGCATTGGCATGACTGCGTCATTGACGCCCGTATCCGGATTGAAGCTGCAGATGGTGCGGCCCTTTTGGCCCTTCAGATAAGAGACATACACAAGGGCAGAACCGTTCGGCACCCAGAATTCATGGGTACAGCTTTCGCCTTCCGCATGCGTTTTCACTTTGCGCACGTGCGTACCATCTTCGTTGACCAGCCACATGCGGGCGTCGACCAGGTCGTGCGGCCCTTCATGGCAAAACGCCACCGTGTTGTCATCAAACGGACGATAGATAGGGTGGCCAAGCCAGTTTTTCTCTTCGTGGATTGTGGTGCTTAAACCGGTTTTCAGATCCACCCGTAGCAGTCGACAGTGCGGCCCCTTATGGAAGAAGTCGTGGAAAACTTTCCAGTCGTTGAGCGGCGTCCAGTCACGTCGGGCGATTTCTATCCCAACCAGTTTGGTGCAGTCGCTGTTGGCGACCCAGGTACCGTAACCGACCCAGTCATCGGGGACACGGTACACCTCCCGTTCTACCAGGGTATGGAGATCTACCTCCAGCAGCGTGCGGTCGTTCTTCACATAGTAGAAGGATTTATCATCCGGAGAGAGGAACCCGCCAAAGGTATTATCCCCCGCGCCTTCCGTCAGCTGTACCGCTTCGGCCTTCTGCAGATCCAGCAGGTAGTAGTTCCAGTGACCGTCAAACGCCCCTGCGAACAGCAGGTGGCTGCCATCATTAAAGAAGCACTTCTGATAGAAGTAGTTGCGGTGACAGGTCACGTCGGGTGGGGTCAGGCGGGTGACTTCCACGCCTGTATCCGGATCGTGGCTGACCGCGTAGTTCAGCTTGACCCGCATACCTTTAGCCATAATGCACTCCTTTGAACGATAAAAGTAGATTAAAAAGTGAGTATTAAATTATCAAAACAATGTTTCATTATGTGTGACTGATGGCGCACTTTGTCTGTTTCATTGGCGAGATTAATGTCTGGCTCTCTTTATCGTGATCCGAACGCCATTTCTGGTATAAACAAACAGAAAAAATGAAACGTTGTTTTAAATGTAATTGAAAACCCCCTTCTCTGGGGCTAGACTGTGCTTATCATGAAAACGGAACGTCGTTTCGTTAATTTTCTGCCTGCGGGCACGATCATTTCTGGAGGTTACGGTGGACGTCAGACAAAGCATCCACAGTGCGCACGCCAAAACGCTGGATACTCAGGGGCTGCGCAATGAGTTTTTAGTCGAGCAGGTGTTCGAGGCCGATAAGTACACCATGGTCTACAGCCATATCGACCGTATTATCGTTGGCGGGATTATGCCGGTGACGCAGACCGTCTCCGTGGGCGGAGAAGTGGGTAAACAGCTTGGTGTGAGCTATTTCCTTGAGCGTCGCGAGCTGGGCGTGATTAACATCGGTGGCCCCGGTACCATCACCGTAGACGGACAGTGCTATGAGATAGGTCATCGCGACGCGTTGTATGTCGGTAAAGGGGCGAAAGAGGTCGTGTTCGCCAGCATCGACAGCGGTAAACCGGCGAAGTTTTACTACAACTGTGCGCCCGCACATACCCCGTATCCCACCAAAAAAGTGACCCCGGCGGATGTCGCCCCGGTGACGTTGGGTGACAACCTCACCAGCAACCGTCGCACCATCAATAAATACTTTGTTCCGGATGTGCTGGAAACCTGCCAGCTCAGCATGGGGCTGACCGAGCTTGCTCCGGGCAACCTGTGGAACACCATGCCGTGCCATACCCACGAGCGCCGTATGGAAGTGTATTTCTACTTCAACATGGACGAGGACGCCTGCGTGTTCCACATGATGGGGCAACCGCAGGAAACGCGCCATATCGTGATGCATAACGAGCAGGCGGTGATTTCGCCGAGCTGGTCTATTCATTCGGGCGTAGGCACGAAAGCGTACACCTTCATCTGGGGTATGGTCGGTGAAAACCAGGTCTTTGATGACATGGACCACGTCGCGGTTAACGATCTGCGCTAGCCGCAGGCAGTTAAGCATAAACCTGCCTGTTGGTGACAGGCGCTGAAAGATTAAGGAACAAACATGATTCTGGATGCATTTTCTCTGCAGGGTAAAGTGGCTGTGGTGTCCGGTTGTGACACCGGGCTGGGTCAGGGTATGGCGTTAGGGCTGGCGGAAGCGGGCTGCGATATCGTCGGGATTAACATTGTTGAGCCTACTGAAACCATCGAGCGCGTCACCGCGCTGGGTCGTCGTTTTCTGAGCCTGACCGCCGATCTGCGTAAAATTGACGCCATCCCTGAACTGCTGGATCGCGCGGTGGCGGAATTCGGCCATATCGACATTCTGGTGAACAATGCCGGACTGATTCGCCGTGAAGACGCGATTAATTTCAGCGAGCGCGACTGGGACGACGTGATGAACCTGAACATTAAGAGCGTTTTCTTTATGTCCCAGGCGGCGGCGAAACACTTTATTGCCCAGGGGAAAGGCGGCAAGATCATTAATATCGCCTCTATGCTCTCCTTCCAGGGCGGTATCCGCGTGCCGTCTTATACCGCATCCAAGAGCGCGGTGATGGGCGTTACCCGTCTGCTGGCAAACGAGTGGGCGAAGCACAACATCAACGTCAACGCGATTGCGCCGGGGTACATGGCGACGAATAACACTCAGCAGTTGCGTGCTGACGAACAGCGTAGCGCGGAAATCCTCGACCGTATCCCGGCAGGCCGCTGGGGCCTTCCGGACGATCTCAAGGGGCCGATCGTGTTCCTGGCCTCTCCGGCATCCGATTACATCAACGGCTATACCGTGGCGGTCGATGGCGGCTGGCTGGCGCGTTAATTGCGTATTCCGTCTTAAACCTCTGCCGGTGGGTGGAGGTTTTTTTTGCCTAAAAATTGCCATTATCCATATGGCTCAAGACGAAAAATCCATACTAAAAAATCATAAATGATATGCATCACAGTTTTATTGCTTAAAAATTAAATGATTAATAAAAACTGGCGGTATTTCATCGTTAGTTGAAATTGTAATGTCCATCACAGATCGCTATGCCACAGCGAAATAATCCATATCTTCGCGAATTACGGCCTGACACTTTTCCGCGCTATCTCGTAATTTCAGTTAACGAATTTCGCTGTTCAGGCAGGAAAATATGACATCTATAAATGACTCTACCCTTATGCCCGCCGCGTTGCGTGATACCCGACGCATGAATCAGTTTGTCTCCATCGCGGCTGCAGTGGCCGGTTTACTGTTCGGTCTGGATATTGGTGTGATCGCCGGGGCGCTGCCCTTTATCACCGATCACTTTACGTTGAGTAACCGCCTGCAGGAGTGGGTGGTCAGCAGCATGATGCTGGGTGCGGCCATCGGCGCGCTGTTTAACGGCTGGCTTTCGTTCCGCCTCGGGCGCAAATACAGCCTGATGGTGGGGGCGATTCTGTTTGTCGCCGGCTCTATTGGGTCAGCATTTGCCACGAACGTGGAAATGCTGCTGCTCTCCCGCGTGCTGCTCGGCGTGGCGGTGGGGATTGCCTCTTACACTGCGCCGTTGTACCTCTCCGAAATGGCGAGCGAGAACGTGCGCGGCAAGATGATCAGTATGTACCAGTTGATGGTGACGCTGGGTATCGTGCTGGCGTTTCTGTCTGACACTTATTTCAGCTACAGCGGCAACTGGCGCGCGATGCTGGGCGTGCTGGCGCTCCCGGCGCTGGTGCTGATTGTTCTGGTGATTTTCCTGCCAAACAGTCCGCGCTGGCTGGCGCAAAAGGGCCGTCATGTGGAAGCGGAGGAGGTGCTGCGGATGCTGCGTGATACCTCAGAAAAAGCACGTGAAGAGCTGAACGAGATCCGCGAAAGCCTGAAGCTGAAGCAGGGGGGCTGGGCGCTGTTTAAGATCAACCGCAACGTACGTCGCGCGGTGTTCCTCGGCATGTTGCTGCAGGCGATGCAGCAGTTCACCGGGATGAACATCATCATGTACTACGCGCCACGTATCTTCAAAATGGCGGGGTTCACCACCACGGAACAACAAATGGTTGCCACGCTGGTGGTGGGGCTGACCTTTATGTTCGCCACCTTTATCGCGGTGTTCACCGTGGATAAAGCCGGACGTAAACCGGCACTCAAGATTGGCTTTAGCGTCATGGCGCTCGGTACGCTGATCCTTGGCTACTGCCTGATGCAGTTTGATAACGGCACGGCCTCAAGCGGTCTTTCCTGGCTCTCTGTTGGCATGACCATGATGTGTATTGCCGGATATGCGATGAGCGCTGCGCCCGTCGTGTGGATCCTGTGTTCCGAAATTCAGCCGCTCAAATGCCGTGACTTTGGCATCACCTGTTCCACGACCACCAACTGGGTGTCGAACATGATCATCGGCGCGACCTTCCTGACGCTGCTGGATTCAATTGGCGCGGCAGGAACCTTCTGGCTCTATACGGTTCTCAACGTCGCGTTTATCGGGGTCACGTTCTGGCTGATCCCTGAAACCAAAGGCGTCACGCTGGAGCATATCGAGCGCAGGCTGATGTCCGGCGAGAAGCTGCGTAATATTGGCGTGTAATCTGTTGCCGGGTGGCGAAGAGGCCACCCGGTTTTTCGTTAGCGCATCGCGCGTTTCAGAATACGTTCAGCCTGACGCTGGAAGTCAGCGGCGGTCTCTTCCACGGATTTCTGTCCATAATCGATGTACTGCAGAGAGGTGCCGAACTGGGCCACAATCTGCGGATCGTCAAAGTAAGGTGACACGGAAAGTTTGGCCGGCAGAGACTGCGCCAGACGCAGCCCCGCGACCGACGGATCGCTCTCTTTGATGGTGCCGTCTTCGGTCAGGAACTGTACCGCGGCTTTACTCAGCGGCACGCCACGCTCCAGACCCAGCGTATCCACACCCTCTTTGCTGTTCAGCAGGAAGTTAATCAGTTTCGCCGCCGCTTCCGGGTTTTTGGTGGATTTACCAATCGAGAGCATCTGCGCCGGTTTGAAGAAAAGGCCCGCATCGGTTGCGCCCGGCAGCATCGGGTAACTGCCCAGCACCAGTTTTGCCGGTGGCTTCAGGTTGTCGGAATACTTGTTGATGGTGGAGTTCCACATGTAGGTTCCCGCCCATTCTCCCTGGATCCACGGCTTCATCTCATACATGTTGCTCTTACCAAACGACGCATAGTATTTGGTGTCCGGCATGACGTGGCTATCCACCAGCATTTTGTAGGTCTGGAAGAATTCCACCCACTGCGCTTTGCTGTAGGCGAACTTCTTGGTTTTCTCGTCCACGGCAGGGATGTTGTACTTCTGAATCATGTACGAGTTCAGCAACGCCAGCGTGTCCTGATGCTCCAGCACGACCGGGTAGTACTGCTTGCCGAGTTTACTCTCGAAGGTTTTACCCGCTGCCATCAGCTCGTCCCAGGTTTTCGGGTATGCAATACCGGCTTTTTTCCAGGTCTCGTCGTTGAAGTAGAACACGCGTGCGGTGACGGAGATCGGAATGCCGTTCAGCTTGCCGTTGATGGTGGTGGACTGAAGTTCTTTGGGATCGAACTGGGTCAGGTCGATCACGTCTTTCATTTTGTTCAGGTCGTAGAACCCGTCGCCGGTTTTCGAGAAGATTGGCAGCCAGTTCCAGTTGGTCTGCATCACATCCGGCTCGGTGCCGCCCGCAATTTGAGTGGTCAGGCGGGAGAGGTGCCCATCCCAGCCGGTGTACTCTGCTTTAACGTTGATATCCGGGTTCTGCTTATGGAATTCCTCCAGCGCTTTCAACGTCACCTGATGGCGGCCATTACCGCCCCACCAGGACATGCGTAATTCGACATCTTGCGCCATCGATGGCAAAGCGGTAAGGCCCAGCGTCGCGGAGATTGCTGCGCTTAAAAGCACTTTTTTCATTTTTATAAACTCCATCAGAGAGAGAGGTTCTGTTCAGTTTTTGCGTCAAAAATATGACATTTATTCATATCAAATCTGAAATACACCTTGCGATGAAGGCCTTTATCAATCATGGGCTTAGCTTCATCGGAAGGAATTCTGGCGGTCAGTTCGTAGTCCGCAACCTTCAGATAGATGAAGAATTCGTGGCCCATGTTTTCCACGCGAACCATTTCGCCACTGCAGCCCCCGTCAACGAATGGTACGTCGGAGAGGGAAACGAATTCCGGACGTACGCCGTAGTAAATGGCCTGCCCGGCATAAGCGGAGACTTTCTCCTGCATCCCGGCGTTCAGCGGCATGGTTTCATTGCCGATGGCGATGTGCAGTTTCCCGGCGCTTTCCACCAGCAGGCTTTGACGAATGTTCATCTCCGGCGCGCCGATAAAGCCTGCCACGAACATGTTTTTCGGCTTGTGGTAGAGGTTGTCCGGGGTATCAACCTGCATGATGTGGCCGAGTTTCATCACGCAGATGCGGTCGCCCATGGTCATCGCTTCGGTCTGGTCGTGGGTGACGTAGACGGTGGTCGCCGGTTTACCGGATTTTTTCAACTGCTTGTGCAGGTCGGAAATACGAATGCGCATTGAGGCGCGTAGTTTGGCGTCGAGGTTTGACAGCGGTTCGTCGAACAGGAATACATCCGGCTTTTTCACAATCGCACGGCCTACCGCCACGCGCTGTGCCTGGCCGCCGGAAAGCTGGCGTGGCAGGCGGTCGAGTAACTCTTCCAGCTCAAGGATTTTGGCCGCTTCGTTGACCTGAGATTCAATCTGATCTTTTGGCAGTTTGCTCAGCTTCAGACCAAAGGCCAGGTTTTCGCGCACCGTCATGTGGGGATAGAGCGCGTAGTTCTGGAACACCATCGCAATCCCGCGCTCTTTTGGCGCGAGGTTGTTCACAATCTTATCGCCGATGCGGACTTCACCCCCGCTGATGGTTTCCAGGCCGGCCAGCATGCGCAGGGTGGTGGATTTGGCGCAGCCGGAGGGGCCGACGATCACCATGAACTCTCCTTCAGCGATTTTCAGGTCAATGGCATGTACCGCTTTAAAGCCGTTGGAGTAGACCTTTTCCAGTTTGTTGAAGATAACTTCAGCCATAATATTTCCCTCTTAACCTTTAATTCCGCTGCTGGTGACGCCCTGGACGAAGTAGCGCTGTGCCAGGAAGAAGACAATGATGGATGGCAGAATGGAGATGCTCGCCATTGCCAGAATTTCGTTCCACGGCGCCCCTTCGGTGACGTCGATGGACATTTTCAGCGCCAGTGCTATCGGGTATTTATCCACGCTGTAGACATAAATCAGCGGCCCGATAAAGTCGTTCATTGACCACATGAACTGGAACAGGGCGACGGAGATAATGGCCGGTTTCAGGATCGGCACCACCACGTACCACAGCACCTGAAGCGAGTTACAGCCGTCAATTTGCGCCGCCTCCTCCATGTCACGCGGCACGCCGCGCAGGAACTGGATAAGCATGAAGACGAAGAACCCCTGGGTGGCGAAGGCCAGCGGCAGGTACAGCGGCATATAGCTGTTGAGCATGCCCATTTCACGGAACATCAGGTACTGCGGGATCAGCAGCACGGTGCTGGGGAGCAGCATGGTGGTGATGAGGGTAGCGAACCAGAATTTCTTCCACGGGATTTCAAAGCGCGCAAAGCCGTACGCCACGATTGTGGAGGAGATAATGGTCAGGATCACTTTCGGGATCACATACTTAAAGGTGTTCAGCATGTAATGGCCGAAGTTGTATTCGGTACCGGTTTTCCAGCCATTCACAAAACCGTCCCAGGTCGCATGGGCAGGCCACAGGCTGAGAGTGGTGAAAATCTCGTGGTTCGGTTTGAACGACGCCGAGAACATCCACACCAGCGGATAAAGCATCAGCAGGCCGACAAACAGCAGGATCACGTAGCGCACAGCGGCGTTAATTTTCTCTCTGCGCAGCGTGCGGGCGACTTCACGCTCGGCAATCGTCCTCGCCGTGGAAAGTTGTTGGATATCAGCCATTTTTGCCTCCTTTATCGGCGGAGTAGAACACCCAATATTTCGATGACTTAAAGGCGATACCGGCAAAAATGGCCACCACCAGGAACAGGATCCACGCCAGTGCTGCGCCGTAACCCATGTCAAAGTATTTGAACGCGGTGTCGTAGATGTAGAGTGAGAACAGGTAAGTGGAATACGTTGGCCCGCCGCCGGTAATGACATACGGTCCGGTAAATTCCTGGAACGCCTGGGTGGTCTGCATAATGAAGTTGAAGAAAATCACCGGCGTGATCAGCGGCACGGTCACTTTCGTGAACATCTGCCATTTGGATGCCCCATCGATCATCGCAGCTTCATACTGCGACTGCGGTACGTTTTGCAGCGCGGCCAGGAAGATGACCATCGCGGAACCGAACTGCCAGACGCGCAGCAGGGTGACCGACATCAGGGCCAGCGAGGGCTCCCCCAGCCAGTTCACCGGGTCAAAACCAAATACGCCAATAAAGCTGTTCAGCAGACCATCAATGGCAAAGAGCGCGCGCCACAAAACAGCAATGGCTACGGAGCTGCCGAGGATCGACGGAATATAGTAGGCGGTACGGAAGAATCCAATACCGCGTAATTTAAAGTTCAGAACAAACGCAATCCCTAATGCAAAGGCGAGCTTCAGGGGAATGGTCAGAAATACATACGCAAACGTCACTCCCATTGATGTCCAGAAGAGCGTGTCTTCCGTAAACATGTAGCGATAATTTTCAATGCCGTTAAATACCGGCGGGCTCATCAGGTCGTAATCCGTAAAACTCAGGAAAAACGATGAGACGAAGGGGAAAGCCGTAAAGAGTATCAACCCAATGATGTAGGGTGATATCCACGCGAGCCCCAGCAGCTTGTTTTCATTCATACTTACCTACCTGGTAATCAATGGTTTAAAACGGAATCTGCGTCTGTAACAACCTTTCAAGGCTGTCGAAACCGAGCCTGAACGGCGATGTTCTGGGTAATACGTGTCACGGTTACTTCATTTAACTTTGTTTTATAAGACTTTTTTCGATTTCATCGTTGCGCGAAACGCCTGGGTTTCAATACGGTAGAACTCGTGTTCCTGGATAATAAAACGCCGTTTTATTTTATATTATTGCTATTTGTTTCTGCGTCATTCGCTTAATAGCGGAAATGTGATCAAAGTCGAAACGGTGTTTCAATAAGGTGATGAGGATGGCATTTTTGCGCTATTTCAGGCGTTCAAAGAAGAGAGAGGAGGGCGGGCGGAAAGAACCGGATGATTAATAAAGACAATACCGTGGAGAAACTAACTACTAATTCTGATAGCAGGTCTACAGCTGGATCATTCTTTCGTTCAGATAATTCTTACTTTCTTGTATCATCGGACCACTGTAACCGATCAGGCAGAAATGGTCTGCACCCTCAAAAGAAGAATGGCTATGTCAGCAATGGATTTCAAAAAAAATACGGATCTCGACTTCCCCCATTACGCGGCCCCGGCAGTCAGTTCCAAAGAAATTGACCTTCTGGGACTGTTAGAAGTTCTTCTGGCGGCAAAAAAACGTATCGTCGTGATTGCCTTCGCATTCGCACTGGTTGGACTGGCCATCGCGTTCTTACTGCCACAAAAATGGACCAGTAAAGCGGTGATCACACCGGCGGAACAGACGCAGTGGAACCCGCTGCGCCAGATGATGGTCGCCCTGCAGGTGCTCGACGTGGACGTGAAAATTACCCGTCCGGACGTGTTTAACCAGTTTATTAAAAAGTTCCAGTCGCAGTCGTTGCTTGAGGAGTACATGAAATCCTCACCTTACGTGATGGCACAGCTGGAAGGCACTGATGTGGATCCGCTTGAGCTGCATCGTGCGGTGGTCAATATCTCCGAAAAGATGAAAGCGGTAGATAACACCCTGGCAAAAGACGCGGATAAAGCGCCGTACGTCTCGTGGACATTGAGCTTCACCGCGCCGACGGCGGGGGATGCGCAAACGGTTCTTAAAGGTTACGTGGATTACATCTCGCAGATTGTTGAGCAGGAAACCATGGAGAATATCCGTAACCAGATCACCCTGAAAACCAAAGTGGTGGAGCAGCAGCTGGAGCTGGATCGGGTACGTCTGACGAATGTTCACAACACCAATCTGCAGCGTCTTAACTATTCTCTGGAAGTGGCCAACGCGGCGGGTATCAAAAAGCCGGTCTACAGCAACGGTCAGGCGGTTAAAGACGATCCGGATTACTCCGTCGCGCTCGGTGCCGACGGTATCGCGCAAAAACTGCAGATTGAAAAAAATCTCAAGGACATCGCTGAGCTGAACGCAGACTTCCAGAACCGGGAATACTACCTGGCGCAGCTGAAAAAGCTGTCTGTCGAAGACGTCAAACTTGAACCGTTCAAGTATCAGCTCTCTCCATCGATGCCGGTGAAAAAAGACGGTCCGGGCAAAGCCCTGATTGTGATCCTGGCGGGACTGCTGGGCGGGCTGTTTGCCTGTGGCAGCGTATTACTGCGCGAGGCCATGCTCAGCCGCAATCCTCTGGTCGAGCCTGTAACGGAATAAAAAACGCAGACGAGAAGGGCGCTGTCATCAGCGCCCTTTTTTTATTTCAAAAAATCCTCACGTACCGGCGTGAAGGTATCCAGCAGCGTGCCGGGTTTAAGACACACGCAGCCGTGCATCACATGTGGCTTTTTGTAGAGGGTATCCCCGGCCGACACCACATGTTTTTCATCTCCAATCGTGAACTCAAACTCGCCGGACAGCACATAGGTTAACTGTTCATGAGGATGGTTATGCAGTGGGCCTGTCGCGCCCTGTTCAAAATTCACCTCCACCGCCATCATTTTACCGCCATGGGCAAGAATACGGCGCGTCACGCCGTTCCCCAGATCGTCAAGCGTGGTCTCGTTGTGGAAAATAAACATATCGTCACCCCAGAATGCATTAAAACAATGTTTCATTTAATTTATATCACCAGGGGTTAAAAAGAAACGACGTGACAAAGAACTGGAAACACGATCACAAGTTTGCTTCACTGGGATAAACACATAAGGAGGGATGATGAAAACGATCGGCCTGTTAGGGGGGATGAGCTGGGAATCGACAATCCCCTATTACCGCCTGATTAATGAAGGGGTGAAGCAACGTCTGGGGGGCCTGCATTCTGCCAGTCTGCTGCTGCACAGCGTAGATTTCCATGAAATCGAAGCCTGCCAGTCGAGCGGTGAATGGGATAAAGCCGGGGAAATACTGGCCGAGGCCGCGCTGGGGCTGGAGCGTGCGGGAGCAGAGGGGATTTTGCTCTGTACCAACACCATGCATAAAGTCGCGTCCCATATCGAAGCGCGCTGTTCGCTGCCCTTCCTGCACATTGCTGATGCAACCGGGCGGGCTATCACCGCAACCGGATTACGTCGTGTGGCGCTGCTGGGAACGCGCTACACCATGGAGCAGGATTTTTACCGCGGTCGGTTGAGCAGCCAGTTTGGCATTGAAAGCCTGATCCCGGATGAGGCAGACCGGGCCCGCATCAACCAGATTATCTTTGATGAACTCTGCCTCGGCACCTTTAGCGAATCATCCCGGGCATATTACGTCAGCGTGATTGAAAAACTCGCGCAGCAGGGGGCGGAAGGGGTGATCTTCGGCTGTACGGAAATCGGTTTACTGGTGCCGGTTGAGCAAAGCCCGATTCCGGTCTTCGATACCGCCGCGATTCATGCCGCCGATGCCGTGGAATTTATGCTGTCATAAACTTTGCCGATCGGATAAACGAAGCGCCACCTGACGGGCATGGGCTATCAGGTGCTCCGTAAACGCCTCCACCAGTGCTGAGACCGGGCGATGGAGGGGGCGGATCAGGCTCACGGTGAACGGGACTGACAGGCTAAATGGGCGGATGACAATATCGCGTCCGGCGTAATCCAGCGCCGTCAGTGGATTCACCACCGAAACGCCCACCCCGGCGCGCACCATGGCGCAAATGGAGGCCGCACTGTGGGTCTCGACCACCATCCTGCGCTTCACCTGATGCTCGGCAAACAGTGAATCCAGCAGCTGCCGGTAGCTGTCGGTTTGTGACAGGCTAATGTAGTTTTCACCGTGAAAATCCGCTGGCGTCAGAATCTGCCTGCGGGCAAGCGGGTGCCCGGCTGGCAGCACGCACACCTCATCTAAAGAGAGCAGTTCCGTGCGTTCCGTTCCCGCGGGCGTAGAGAGGGTTTCGGTCAGGCCTAAATCATGGCGCTGTGCGGAGAGCCACTCCTCGAGCAGCGGTGACTCCTGCGGAACAATCGTGAGATTCACCTCCGGATATCGGGCCAGAAAAGGCTGGAGCAGCGTCGGCAAAAAAGACTGTGAAAAGACGGGCAGGCAGACAATCGATAGCTCGCCCTGCCGAAACTCGCGCAGGCTTTCCGCTGCACTGACAATGCGGTCCAGCCCGTACCATGAGCGCTGCACTTCCTCGAACAGGCGCAGCCCCTGTACCGTTGGGTGAAGCCTGCCCCGTGTGCGTTCGAACAGCTTCAGTCCCAGCACTTTCTCGAATCGCGCCAGCTCGCGGCTGACCGTTGGCTGCGAGGTATGGAGCATCTGCGCAGCCTCGGTGAGGTTGCCCGTGGTCATCACGGCGTGAAAAATCTCGATATGGCGTAAATTGACGGCGGGCATAGGTCACCTGAATACAAAGAACTGTCCATATCATTTTTGCATAGACTCGCGATAAAACGATATTTTTTATTCTCTTCCTGCTGTGGCGTAATCATAAAAAAATGTCACCCCGGAGAAAGACCATGCCACGCCCGCTTAACCAGACTGATACCGATTTGAATGCCGAAAACCTGCTACGCCTGCCTGCCGAGTTTGGCTGTCCGGTGTGGGTCTACGACGCGCAGATTGTTCGCGAGAAGATTGCTGCCCTGCATCAGTTTGACGTGGTGCGTTTTGCCCAGAAGGCGTGCTCCAATATCCACATTCTGCGTCTGATGCGTGAGCAGGGTGTGAAGGTCGACTCCGTCTCCCTGGGGGAGATTGAGCGCGCGCTGGCGGCCGGGTTTGATCCGAAAGCCGATCCTGACGCGATTGTGTTTACCGCCGATGTGATCGACGACGCCACGCTTGCTCGCGTCCATGAGCTACAGGTGCCGGTAAACGCCGGGTCCGTGGATATGCTGGAACAGCTTGGGCAAGTTTCTCCGGGCCACCGCGTCTGGCTGCGCGTGAACCCTGGCTTTGGTCACGGTCATAGCCAAAAAACCAATACCGGCGGCGAAAACAGCAAGCACGGTATCTGGTATGCCGATATGCCCGCTGCCCTGGACGTACTGCAGCGTTACAATCTGAAGCTGGTGGGCATTCATATGCACATCGGCTCCGGCGTGGATTACGCGCACCTTGAGCAGGTTTGTGGCGCAATGGTACGCCAGGTGATCGAGTTTGGTCAGGATCTGGAGGCGATCTCCGCCGGGGGCGGTCTTTCCATTCCCTACCGTGAAGGGGAAGAGGCGATCGACACCGATCACTATTACGGCCTGTGGAGCGCCGCGCGTGACCAGGTCGCCGCGCATCTTGGTCATGCCGTGAAGCTGGAAATTGAGCCGGGTCGTTTCCTGGTGGCTGAATCCGGGGTGCTGGTGGCGCAGGTTCGCAGCGTGAAAGAGATGGGCTCGCGCCACTTTGTGCTGATTGACGCTGGCTTTAACGATCTGATGCGCCCGTCAATGTACGGCAGCTATCACCACATTTCGGCTCTGGCTGCCGATGGCCGCGATCTAACTCACGCGCCGCGTATCGAGACGGTTGTCGCGGGCCCGCTGTGTGAGTCTGGTGATGTCTTTACCCAGCAGGAAGGGGGGAAAGTGGAAACCCGCGCGCTGCCGGAAGTTAAACCAGGCGACTATCTGGTGCTGCACGATACCGGTGCCTACGGGGCGTCAATGTCCTCAAACTACAACAGCCGCCCGCTGCTGCCAGAAGTGTTGTTTGATAACGGCAAGGCGCGGCTGATCCGCCGCCGCCAGACCATTCAGGAACTGCTGGCGCTGGAACTCGTCTGAGTGAAGTACGGCCCCGTCGTGACCGAGTCGCGTAATACCAGCGTACCGGTGAACGGCGGGATCGCGTCGACCGGTTGGTTTTTTGCCAGCCGGATCGCCTGATCGATAGCCGTAACGATCATATTGTCGATGGGCAGGTAAACCGACGAGAGCGCTGGCTCCAGCCATTTCGCGCATGGGGCATCGTCAAAGCCAAACAGGGAAATATCCTGTGGGATCCGCAGCCCCGCCTGGTGTAGCGCCTTGGACGCACCCAGCGCCATATCATCGTTACAGGCAAACAGAGCGCTAAACGCTATACCGTCGGCAATCAGCTCTTTGCAGAGCTCATATCCTCGCGTCATTCCCGCATCGCCATACTTAATCCGCCGCTCGTCCAGACGAATGCCGTGCTTTTCCAGCGCCTTACGGTAGCCCATTAGCCTCGCTTTCCCGGTTGGCGTGTGGATCGGGACGGTGATACAGGCGATCTCCCGGTGGCCCTGGTTGATCAGGTAATCCACGGCCTTAAAGGCGGCATCCTGCTGTTCGAAGAACACGCAGCGATCGGGCGCCTGGCTGACTTCACGGTTGATGACCACCAGCGGGGTTTGCACCGAATGGATCAGCTTCATGATCGCTTTTTCGCTCATGTAGCGGGTGTAAAGCACGATGGCATCGCATTTGCGATCGGCCAGCATTTGTACCGCCTGCTCTTCCTGCTCCGGGGCGTCGTGACCATCCGTGACGATCAGCTGTTTGCCGTGGGTTTCCGTCTGCCGGGAGGCCTGCTGAAGAAGACGACCAAAGTAAAAACCATCAAAGGTAGAGACCACCAGACCAATGCTGTTGCTGGTCTGGTTCGCCAGCGAACGCGCGAGAAAATTTGGGCGGTAGCCCAGCTCTTCCATCGCATTAAACACCTGCTGACGCGTACTCTCTTTAACCTGACCTGTGCCGTTCAGCACGCGCGATACCGTGGCTTTCGACACGCCCGCGCGCAATGAGACATCCAGCATTGTTGCCATTAGACATTCCTGATTCCACGTAACGATCTGCAGTTTAACACAGACCATCCGGTGCATAAGCGATGCGGAAAGGGCAAAACTTCCAGCACGATCACGCTTTTAGGTAACGATCGGTCAGTTCGAAATACCGGCTTTTAAGTGGTATGCCAAAATCGATATAAACCGCATTTTGGAATACCTGTTACGTCGTTGAGAGCTTAATCACAGAACAAAACCCGACATGTAGCTATTTTTGGTATGCCAATAGTATCCGGCTGTACACCTTATCCAATAAAAGCCCTTTTACTGAGGTATTACCCTATGGCATTACAGGAAAAACTGATCGACGCTCTGGGCAGTTTTGCCACAAAATTCAACAGTTATCGCTATATCATGGCGATCAAGTCTGCCTTTATTACCTTAATGCCGGTCATCATCGTTGGGGCATTCTCTGTCTTGATCTCCAATATGGTACTGGATCCGAAAAATGGCCTGGCGAGCTTCCAGTCCCTCTCTTTTCTCGCCACGCTAAAACCCATCACCAGCGCGCTCAATTACGCTACCCTGAATTTCCTTAACATTGGCGCGGTATTCTTAATCGGTATCGAACTGGGCCGCATCAACGGGATCAAATCCTTATTCCCTGGCCTGCTGGCGGTGATCTGCTTTATCTGCGTGACGCCGACAACCGTTGAGATGCTGGTGGATGGTGAAATGCACGTGGTGAAAGACGTGCTGCTGCGTCAGTTCTCTGATACCCGCAGCCTGTTCCTCGGTATGTTTATCGCGATTCTGTCGGTAGAAATTTACTGCTGGCTGGAAAACCGCAAGGGGCTGAAGATCAGGATGCCGGACACCGTACCGCCAAACGTGGCGGCATCGTTCTCCGCGCTGATCCCGGCGATCATCACCACTACCGCAATTGCCACATTGGGTTTCGTCTTCCATCAACTCACCGGCATGTATCTCTATGACGCGGTCTATCAGGTGGTGCAACAGCCGCTGGAGCGCGTGGTGCAAAGCCTGCCGGGCATTCTGCTGCTGATGTTTGTCGCACAGCTTTTCTGGGTGATTGGTATTCACGGCAACCAGATGATCAAGCCGATCCGCGAGCCGCTGCTGTTAGGCGCCATCACCGTTAATATGAGCGCCTTTGAGCAGGGCAAAGAGGTGCCGAATATCATCACCATGCCGTTCTGGGATGTGTACATGAGCATCGGCGGGTCGGGGCTGACCATCGGCCTGCTGATCGCGGTCATGATTGCCACCAAACGCAAAGAGATGAAAGAGATCGCCAAGCTTTCCATTGGTCCGGGGCTCTTTAACATCAACGAGCCGGTGATCTTCGGCATGCCAATCATGCTTAACCCGATCCTCGCCATTCCTTTCATTATCACGCCGCTGGTGACCGGCTCTATCGGTTACTTTGCCACCGTAACCGGCTTTGCCGGTAAAGCCGTGGTGATGGTGCCGTGGACCACGCCGCCGCTGATCAACGCCTGGCTCTCCACCGCCGGATCGATGGGGGCGGTCATCACTCAGCTTATCTGCATTGTGACTGCCGTCATTATCTACCTGCCGTTTGTGAAGATTGCTTCACGACGTGCCGAACAGGCCGCGCTGCAACAGGCGACCGACAATGCATGAGGATGTGATGACGACAAAACAGATAACCATTCCGCAGGATTTCATTCTGGGCGCGGCCGCGTCAGCCTGGCAAACCGAAGGCTGGAGCGGCAAAAAGGCGGGGCAGGATTCGTGGATCGATCTCTGGTACAAAAACGATCGCCACGTCTGGCACAACGGCTATGGCCCGGCGGTGGCGACCGACTTTATCAACCGCTTTCGCGAGGATGTGGCGCTGATGAAGCAGGCGGGGCTGACGCACTACCGAACCTCGATTAACTGGTCACGTTTTTTAACCGACTATGAAAAAGTGACGGTGGACGAGGAGTACGCTGCCTATTACGACGGGTTGTTCGATGAGATGCACCGTCAGGGTATTGAGCCGATGATCTGCCTCGAGCATTACGAGCTGCCGGGCGTGCTGCTTGACACTTACGGCGGCTGGGCTTCCAAGCAGGTTGTCGACCTGTTTGCCCGCTATGCGGAAAAAGTCTTTGAACGCTACCACGGTAAAGTCACCCGCTGGTTTACCTTCAATGAACCGATCGTGGTACAGACCCGCGTTTATCTCGATGCGCTGCGCTGGCCCTACGAGCAGAATACCGGTAAATGGATGCAGTGGAACCACCATAAGGTTCTGGCGACGGCAAAGGTTGTGCAGCTGTTTCGCGCCAAAGGGTACCCTGGCTCGGTTGGCTGTATTCTCAACCCCGAAGTCACCTATCCTCGATCGTGCGCGCCGCACGATGTTAACGCCGCAGAGAAGTACGATCTGTTCTATAACCGCGTATTTCTCGATCCGCTGGTGCACGGGCGCTACCCGCCAGAACTGTTTACGCTGCTGGAACAGCATCTGGTGGCGTGGGACTACACCGCAGAAGAGCTGGAATTGATTGCGCAGAACACCGTCGATGAGCTGGGGATAAACCTCTATTACCCGCATCGGGTGAAAGCGCCGTCTCGTGCCTGGCACCCGGAGACACCGTTCCACCCGGCGTACTACTACGAACCGTTCGAACTGCCTGGACGGCGAATGAATAAATCCCGCGGCTGGGAAATCTACCCCCGCATTATCTACGATATGGCGATGCGGATAAAAAATGACTACCGCAACATCGACTGGTTCGTGGCGGAGAGCGGGATGGGCGTGGAGAACGAAGCGCAGTTTCGCAACAGTGACGGGGTCATTGACGACGAGTACCGCATTGCGTTCATTCGCGAGCACCTCTATTACACGCTGCTGGCGCGGGAGGAGGGGGCAAACTGTCATGGCTATATGCTGTGGGCCTTCACGGACAACGTATCGCCGATGAACGCCTTCAAAAACCGCTACGGGCTGATTGAGATCGATCTCGATAACAATCGCGCCAGGCGGGCGAAAAGGTCGGCGAGCTGGTTCCGGCAGCTGCGCGATGCGCGCGTGCTCACGCTCCCGGTCGATGATGAATGGAAGTAAGCGAAAACCATGCTGGCTCTGGTAAAATAGCGCACAAACTGGCCGGGAGGACGCCCGGCCTGCGCATTAACTGAAAAAACAGGTGAAAACGTGGATAAGGCTGTCATCCTGCCGGAAAAAAAACAGTACCAGGAAATTGGCGAGGATTTACGGGCGCAAATTATCCAGGGGCACTATCCCGTAGGTTCCCGTCTGCCGCCCGAGCGAAATATTGCTGAGAAGTACGGCGTAAGTCGTACCATCGTGCGTGAGGCATTGTTGATGCTGGAGCTGCAGGGCACGGTGGATATCCGCCAGGGTTCTGGCGTTTATGTGATGCGCATTCCTGAAGAACACGAAAACGAAGAAGAACGTTTTCTGAACAGCGACGTCGGCCCCTTTGAGATCCTGCAGGCGCGCCAGCTCCTCGAAAGCAACATCGCCGCGTTTGCTGCCAAAATGGCGACACGCGCAGACATCGACAATCTGCGCCGTATTATTGAGCAGGAGCAGCGCGCCATTGCCGCCAACGATAACAGCCAGGACAACAATAAAATGTTTCACCTGGTGCTGGCGGGGGCAACGCAAAACCAGATGCTGCTGGCAACGGTAGAGAGTATCTGGCACCACATGGACAGCAGCCCGCTGTGGCAGCAATTCAATGGGCATATCGCCAGCCGTGCATACCGCCTGAAATGGCTGGGCGACAGGCAAACTATCCTCGCGGCGCTTCGTCGTCGTGACGTGATGGGCGCCTGGCAGGCGATGTTCCAGCATCTGGAAAATGTGAAAAAGAGCTTACTTGAACTCTCCGATGAAGATGCGCCGGATTTTGACGGTTATCTTTTTGAATCTGTGCCCGTGTTTCAGGGGAAGCTGGTGTGACTATTCTGCCTCTCTATGCCGCGCCTCAGTATGCGGAACAGGTAACTGACTGGATCTGGCAGGCGTTCGGTGACGGGCTTACGCGGGCGTTTTTCCAGAGCATCGTTGAACACAGCCAGACGCCGGGCGCGTTACCGTTGACCTTTATTGCTCTGGAGGGCGAACAGCTTCTGGGTACGGTCGGGATCTGGCGCTGCGATTTAATCACCCGACAGGATCTTTGTCCGTGGCTGGCTGCGCTGTACGTTGATGAAGCGGCGCGTGGTAAGGGACTGGCGGGAAAACTGCAGCAGCATGTTATCGCCTATGCCGCGCAGGCCGGGTATCACGAACTGCATCTGTGGTCTGCCTGCCGCGACTTCTACGAACGTTACGGCTGGCAGTACATTGGCGATGCGCTCGAATACCCGAACAAAACGGTACATCTGTATCGCTATTCCTCTCCCGCTTCTGCTGGCGAACCTACAGAGTGACGGCGGACTAAGGTGGGGCTGAACAGGTGGGTGATATCCGGTGGCTGGCGTTGTTCGGCCAGCGCCAGTGCCAGCTCCGCAGCCTGCGTTGCCATTGTGATAATCGGGTAACGTACGGTGGTCAGGCGCGGACGCACGTAGCGGGACACCAGCACATCATCAAAGCCAATGAGTGAAATTTCTCCCGGCACCTCGATTCCGTTGTCATTTAACACCCCCATTGCCCCGGCGGCCATCGAGTCGTTATAGCTGGCAACCGCCGTGAAATTCCGTCCACGCCCCAGCAGCTCTGTCATTGCCTGTTCGCCGCCACTCTCATCTGGCTCGCCGTAGGCCACCAGCCGGTCATTACACGGCAAACCGTTTTCGCGCAGGGCATCGTAGTAGCCCTGCAGGCGATCTTCGGCATCGGAAATCGGGTGATTGGAGCAGAGATAACCAATGCGGGTATGGCCCCGCTGAATCAAATGGCGGGTAGCAAGCCAGGCGCCGTAGCGGTCGTCGAGTGCCACGCAGCGTTTCTCAAAACCGGGAATAATTCGGTTGATGATCACCATGCCGGGGATCTGCTTCATCAGATGAATGAGTTCAGCATCGGGGATCATTTTGGCGTGAACAACCAGCGCAGCGCAGCGGTGGCGCATCAGCTGTTCGATAGCCTGGCGTTCTTTTTGTTCGTTGTGATAGCCATTGCCGATCAGCAGAAAATTGCCGGTCTGATAAGAAACCTGTTCAACCGCTTTTACCATGGCGCCGAAAAACGGGTCAGACACATCGCCCACCACCAGTCCGATGGTTTCAGTAGACTGTTGGGCAAGGGCGCGGGCGTTGGCATTCGGATGATAATTCAATGATTCCATGGCGTTTTGCACCGCCTGGCGTGATGCGTCACTGGCTTTAGGGGAGTCGTTAATCACGCGCGAGACGGTCGCCACGGAAACACCAGCCAGACGGGCCACATCCTTTATTGTCGCCATTACATACCTTCTTAGTGGGGGTAAGCGTTTACACACGAAATAGTGTTGCGGAAAAGCGCCGTGCATTCAAGGGGCGCGGGGTTTCGCCCTCCACAAACGTGACGCAGCACAACCCTGGCCGTGTAATCGTTACACGGCCAGTCATGTCTGAATAATGTCAATCTGAACCTTTAGTTACACTTTGCCTCAGGCTGTTGCGATTGTCCGATGGCGAGGATGAGGGGGAGATTGATAGAGTCGAGATCCCAGAGGTATTGATTGGTGAGAATTCTTAGTACGGTTTCGTACTCTTCTCTTGCACCAACCTGCGCGGATGCGCAGGTTTTTTTTCGCCTCAACTTTGCAGTCGCTCCCGTATCACTTCTCGTGTAATCTGCCACCATTTACTATCAACCCTTCACACTGGCTGGCAAAGGGAGTTGAGATGCTTTTTGGGTTCTTCCGTACACTCTTCCGTATTCTCTTTCGCATTCGCGTCACTGGCGATGCTCAGGCGCTTCGCGGCGAACGCGTTCTTATCACACCAAACCATGTTTCCTTTATCGACGGCATTCTGCTGGCGCTATTTCTGCCCGTGCGTCCGGTGTTTGCGGTTTATACCTCCATCAGCCAGCAGTGGTACATGCGCTGGCTCACGCCGCTGATTGATTTTGTGCCGCTCGACCCGACCAAACCGATGATGATTAAACATCTGGTGCGTCTGGTGGAGCAGGGGCGTCCGGTGGTTATTTTCCCGGAAGGTCGCATCTCGGTGACCGGTTCACTGATGAAAATCTACGACGGCGCCGGGTTTGTCGCGGCGAAGTCAAAAGCAACCGTGGTGCCACTGCGTATTGAAGGAGCGGAGCGCTCCTATTTCAGCCGTCTGAAAGGGCTGGTAAAGCAGCGCGTGTTCCCAAAAATTACGTTGCATATCCTGCCGCCAACGTCGTTACCGATGCCTGACGCGCCCCGTGCACGCGATCGCCGTAAAATTGCCGGAGAGATGCTGCACCAGATTATGATGGAAGCGCGTATGGCGGTCCGCCCGCGCGAGACGCTGTATGAATCCCTGCTGTCGGCACAGCACCGTTACGGCGCGAAGAAAAACTGCATCGAAGACATCAACTTTACCCCGGATACCTATCGCAAGCTGCTGACCAAAACATTGTTCGTGGGCCGTATTCTTGAGAAGTACAGTCAGCAGGGCGAAAAGATTGGCCTGATGCTGCCCAACGCAGGCATCAGTGCGGCGGTGATTTTTGGAGCCGTTTCCCGTGGCCGTATTCCGGCGATGATGAACTACACGGCGGGCGTGAAAGGGCTGACCAGCGCCATCACGGCAGCGCAAATCAAAACCGTCTTTACCTCCCGCCAGTTCCTCGACAAAGGCAAACTGTGGCATCTTCCTGAACAGCTTACCCAGGTACGCTGGGTCTTCCTGGAAGATCTTAAAGCGGACGTGACGACGGGCGACAAACTGTGGATTTTTGCTCATCTGCTGATGCCGCGTCTGGCCCAGGTGAAACAGCAGCCGGAAGACGACGCGATTATCCTCTTCACCTCTGGCTCTGAAGGCAACCCGAAAGGCGTCGTCCACAGTCACAAGAGTATTCTGGCGAACGTTGAGCAGATCAAAAGCATTGCCGACTTTACCGCGAAAGACCGGTTTATGTCAGCGCTGCCGCTGTTCCACTCTTTTGGTCTGACGGTGGGGCTTTTCACGCCGCTGCTGACCGGTGCCGAAGTCTTCCTTTATCCAAGCCCGTTGCATTACCGTATTGTGCCGGAGCTGGTGTATGACCGTAACTGTACCGTGTTGTTTGGAACCTCAACCTTCCTCGGGAACTACGCGCGTTTCGCCAATCCGTATGACTTCTTCCGCGTGCGCTACGTGGTTGCGGGCGCGGAAAAACTGCAGGAGAGCACGCGACAGATCTGGCAGGACAAATTTGGTCT
This sequence comes from Enterobacter sp. 200527-13, assembly GCF_027924865.1. Lineage (NCBI taxonomy): Bacteria > Pseudomonadati > Pseudomonadota > Gammaproteobacteria > Enterobacterales > Enterobacteriaceae > Enterobacter > Enterobacter sp. 200527-13. The sequence continues at coordinate 26,167 of NZ_BSCM01000004.1, read as the reverse complement.
GCGCATCCTCGAGGGGTATGGCGTGACAGAGTGTGCGCCGGTGGTCTCTATCAACGTGCCAATGGCGGCGAAGCCGGGGACAGTAGGCCGAATTCTGCCTGGGCTGGATGCTCGTCTGCTGGCGGTGCCTGGTATTGAAGACGGCGGCCGGCTGCAGCTGAAAGGGCCAAACGTGATGAACGGCTATCTGCGCGTGGAAAACCCCGGCGTGCTGGAAGCACCGACCGCAGAAAACGTTAATGGCGAGATTGAAACGGGCTGGTACGACACCGGCGATATTGTACGTTTCGATGAGCAAGGCTTTGTGCAGATCCAGGGGCGTGCAAAACGCTTTGCCAAGATTGCGGGTGAAATGGTCTCGCTTGAGATGGTTGAACAGCTGGCATCGGGCGTCTCCGCCGACAAGATGCATGCCACGGTTGTGAAGAGTGATGCAAGTAAAGGCGAGGCGCTGGTGCTGTTCACCACCGACAGCGAGCTTAAGCGCGACCAGTTACTCAGCTATGCCCGCGAGCACGGCATTCCGGAGCTGGCGGTACCTCGTGATATTCGCTACCTGAAACAGCTTCCGGTGCTCGGCAGCGGTAAGCCCGACTTCGTGACCCTCAAGGGCATGGTTGAACAGGCGGAACAACATAATGCGTGAGTCAGTACACACTAACACCTCTCTGCGCTCAAAAGGCATGATGGCGGTGATTGCCGCCCAGTTCCTCTCCGCCTTTGGCGATAACGCGCTGCTGTTTGCCACGCTGGCACTGCTCAAGGCTGAGTTTTACCCCGACTGGAGTCAGCCGGTTCTGCAGATGGTGTTTGTGGGCGCTTACATTATCTTTGCACCGTTTGTCGGACAGGTTGCGGACAGCTTCCCGAAAGGCCGGGTAATGATGTTTGCCAACGGCCTGAAACTGCTGGGAGCCGCCAGCATTTATTTTGGTTTCAATCCGTTTATTGGCTATACGCTGGTCGGCATTGGCGCCGCAGCCTACTCCCCGGCGAAGTATGGCATCCTCGGGGAGCTGACCACCGGTGATAAGCTGGTGAAAGCCAATGGGCTGATGGAGTCCTCCACCATTGCGGCAATCCTGCTTGGCTCCGTCGCAGGCGGTGTCCTCGCTGACTGGCACGTGCTGGCGGCCCTCGGCGTGTGTGCCGTGGTGTACGGTGGCGCGGTAGTCGCTAACCTGTTTATTCCGAAACTGCCGGTGGCGCGTCCGGGGCAATCCTGGCGCTTTAAGCCGATGACCGGCAGCTTCTTCAATGCCTGCCTCGTACTGTGGCGTAACGGTGAAACGCGATTCTCTCTGATGGGCACCAGCATGTTCTGGGGCGCTGGCGTTACGCTGCGCTTCCTGCTGGTGCTGTGGGTGCCGGTGGCGCTGGGGATCACGGACAACGCGACGCCAACCTACCTTAATGCGATGGTGGCGATCGGGATTGTGGTGGGCGCGGGGGCAGCGGCAAAACTGGTGACGCTCGACACCGTTGCTCGCTGCATGCCGGCAGGGATACTGATTGGCGTTGCGGTGCTTTTTTTCGCGCTGCAACACGCGTTATTGCCAGCCTACGTACTGCTGATCCTGATTGGTATTCTGGGAGGCTTCTTCGTGGTGCCACTGAATGCGCTATTACAGGAGCGTGGCAAGCAGACGGTCGGGGCGGGCAATGCTATTGCGGTGCAAAACCTCGGTGAAAACCTGGCGATGCTGCTGATGCTGGGCCTGTATTCGCTGGCGGTTAAAGCCGGTGCGCCTGTGGTAGGGATTGGCGTCGGGTTCGGTGGATTGTTCGCGCTGGCGATTGCCGGCTTGTGGGTCTGGCAGCGCCGCCGCTGATTCGGGTCGTCTTCAGCGCCTTTTCACAAGCGGGTGCAAACATTAAAAACGGCAACAGAGGTTGCCGTTTTGCTTTTTTTACGGTGCCGGATAGGTATAAACCTGATGCACCGCGTCAATCTCCGCCAGCACGTCCTCGCTCAGGTCCAGATGGAAACTCTCAATGTTGGTTTTCAACTGTTCCATCGTCGTTGCGCCCAGCAGGGTGCTGGCCACAAACGGCTGACGGCGTACGAAGGCCAGTGCCATCTGGGCAGGATCGAGCCCGTGACGCTTCGCAATATCAACGTAGGCCGCGACGGCTTTCTGCGTCTGCTCGCCGCTATAGCGGGTAAAGCGGCTGAAGAGCGTATTACGCGCGCCGGCTGGCTTCGCACCGTTCAGGTATTTACCCGTCAGCGTACCAAAGCCCAGGCAGGAATAGGCAAGCAGCTCAACCTCTTCATATTGCGTCACTTCGGCCAGACCCACTTCGTAACTGCGGTTGAGCAGGCTGTAGGGGTTCTGGATGGTGACAATGCGCGGCAGATCGTGTTTATCAGCCAGGTGCAGGTAGCGCATAACGCCAAAAGCCGTTTCGTTAGACACGCCGATGTAGCGGATTTTGCCCGCTCGCTGGCATTCGGTCAGCGCTTCCAGCGTTTCAAGCAGCGTAACGGCGGGAGCACTTTCGTTCCAGCTGTAGCCGAGCTTACCAAAGCAGTTGGTTGGACGCTGCGGCCAGTGTACCTGGTAGAGATCAAGATAATCGGTTTGCAGGCGCTTCAGGCTGGCATCCAGCGCGGCACGGATATTCTTGCGATCGAGGATCTGGTTTGGGCGGATCCCGGCATCGCTGTTACGCGCAGGGCCGCTGACTTTCGAGGCGATAACAAGTTTCTCGCGGTTGCCGCGTTTTGCCAGCCAGTTGCCGACGTAGGTTTCGGTAAGCCCCTGCGTTTCCGGGCGTGGAGGAACAGGGTACATCTCTGCGACATCAATCAGGTTAATGCCCTGGCTGACGGCATAATCGAGTTGTGCATGGGCATCGGCTTCGCTGTTTTGTTCACCAAATGTCATCGTGCCCAACCCCAGTTGGCTTATCTCCAGAGAGCTGTGGGGGATACGGTGATAATGCATAGCCGGCTTCCTTCAATAGACATGTAGACCGCGTCAGGAACCTCCCGACAAAGGAATATAAACATGGCAGAGGGGAAGCAAAAGGGGAAGAAAAAAATCAAAAAGGCCAGCAAGGTACTGACCTCTCTCTGTTTATCGCTCGATAATTTGCGAGACTTCGTCGCGATTGATCTGCATTTTATTCCCGGACTGATCGCGGTAGCTGACCAGACCGGTGTCATCATCGACTTCCGGCTTGCCGTCTGTCAGGATCATCCGGCCATCTTTTGTCGCCATCACGTAATCGCTGCTACAGCCCGATACTGCAAACGCTAATCCGACTGCTGAAATTAACACTGCCCATTTTTTCATCGTTATCGTCCTCACCTGGCTCGTATCAAATCATAGTGTAGTAATAACCCGATATTTCGACAGGAGGAAGCGGTAAAATCTTAAAAACCAGGTGATTATGTTTGAGAGCTCTCAAAATAAGTAAAAAACTACGTTTTGAGTAAGAAATGGCGAGCAAGCAGCGCCCCGGTAAAGTTCTTTTTGAGATAAAAACCGCGTGGCAATGTCAGTATCGGCTCGCCCTGGGCACCGATCGCCTCCGTGAGCGCTTTACTGTTCGCCGCCTTTGGCCGCAGCTGTAACACCTCTCCGTGTCGGGCGGTGATGCGCTCGACCTGACCGAGGACAATCATATCCATCAGCTCTTCCCAGTCCAGACGCAGCTGATGCTCTTCATCTTCATCCGGACTCCACAGCAGCGGTGCGCCAACCCGGCGTTCAGCCAGCGGGATCTGACGTTCTCCTTCTACGGGGACCCAAAGTACGCGCTTCAGTTTATGGCGAACGTGACTGGTTTCCCACGTCACACCGGTATTCCCGGTTAACGGTGCAACGCAGACAAATGTCGTTTCCAGGGGCTTACCAAGGCTATCGATGGGAATGGTTTTTAACTCTACGCCCAGGGCGGCGAAATCCTGCTCCGGTTTACTCCCTGCGCTTGCACCCAACCACAGCTCCAGCAGCATGCCGATCCAGCCTTTATCCCGCTTCAGATCCTGAGGGATCGGCAGGCCAGCCATTGCCGCCAGCTCGCCAAGCGAAAAGCCAGCCAGACGCTGCGCCTGCTGTAGCAACTGGGTTTCGCTGGACGGCGGTGAAAGCAAGGGTAAAAGCGAATGCATGAAGGTAACCTTTTGATTAAAAAATACACTAAGAAATTGTCCCCTGTGGATAGAGTTTAACTTTTTCTGTACGAATATGCCATGTGTATGATTTATAGGTTTTTTTAGCACGCTAAAAATGGATGGCGAAGGACAAAAATTCGGTTGTTCAATTCTGGTCACTGACAATGAACAGGATCTTACACCATGTTATCCACAGAAAAGTGGGATAACTGGGCATAACCCTGACTACTGTTTCAATTTACAGCCTTGACGTGGGACGAAAATCCAATTTTCAAACAAATTGTGCCTAACTTATTGGCACAATCTGTGGATAAAACCGACGCTGTTCGATCTTTCATCAGCACAACGATCCCTGATGTGACGATCGTCACGATTAAGCGGTGTGGGTTGGTTTTATGGTTATTAACTTTATGAAAATAATGATTTTATTTTTTATTGGTAATGGAGGGAGATTGACGGCGGCTGAGGTTGTTCATCGGTAATCAGACACTTCTTCACAACTATATCCACAGAAAAGGTGAATAAAATTCCCCTCAGAGCCGCTCATCTGTTTATAACTCTGCCTGTATTTGTGAGTTATTCAAATGTTATTAGGTTGCAGCCCTGTAAGAGAGTGGTTTACCGCCTCCCTGTAGTGTGAAACAATCATTCATATATAAGGTTTAGTTTGGGGTAGTCCGGTGATTGATGACGATGGCTACCGCCCGAACGTAGGAATAGTAATTTGTAATCGTCAGGGCCAGGTGATGTGGGCCCGTCGATATGGTCAGCACTCCTGGCAGTTCCCGCAAGGCGGGATCAACCCGGGAGAGTCCCCAGAACAAGCGATGTACCGGGAGCTGTTTGAAGAGGTTGGTTTAAGCCGAAAAGATGTTCGCATCCTGGCTTCGACCCGCAACTGGTTGCGTTACAAGTTACCGAAACGTTTGGTGCGTTGGGACACAAAGCCGGTTTGTATCGGCCAGAAACAAAAATGGTTTCTACTGCAGTTGGTGGGCAACGATTCAGATATCAATATGCAAACCAGCAGTACGCCGGAGTTTGATGGCTGGCGTTGGGTGAGCTATTGGTATCCTGTTCGTCAGGTCGTGTCATTTAAACGCGATGTTTACCGTAGGGTGATGAAAGAGTTCGCAAGTGTTGTCATGCAGCTTCAGGAGATCCCGCCTAAGCCGCAGAGCGCACCTGCCTGGCGACGTAAAAGAGGTTAAGCTACGCAAATCATGCTCACCCGCTTGCGAGAAATAGTCGAGAAGGTGGCCAGTGCGCCGCGTCTGAATGAGGCGCTGAACATTCTGGTTACCGACATCTGTCTTGCGATGGAGACCGAAGTCTGTTCGGTGTATCTGGCCGACCACGATCGGCGTTGCTATTACCTGATGGCGACCCGTGGTTTGAAAAAGCCACGTGGACGCACCGTAACGCTCGCGTTTGATGAAGGTATCGTTGGTCTGGTTGGGCGACTCGCCGAACCTATCAACCTTGCCGACGCGCAAAAACACCCCAGCTTTAAATATATCCCCTCCGTAAAAGAAGATCGTTTCCGCGCCTTCCTGGGCGTGCCGATTATTCAGCGCCGTCAGCTGCTTGGTGTGCTGGTGGTACAGCAGCGTGAGTTGCGTCAGTACGATGAAAGCGAAGAGTCTTTCCTCGTCACGCTGGCCACGCAGATGGCCGCGATCCTCTCCCAGTCCCAGTTGACGGCACTGTTTGGTCAGTACCGCCATACGCGTATTCGCGCGCTTCCGGCGTCGCCGGGCGTCGCTATCGCCGAAGGCTGGATGGACGCCACTCTGCCGTTGATGGAGCAAGTGTACGAAGCCTCAACGCTTGATGAAGCGCTTGAGCGTGAGCGTCTCACCGCCGCGCTGGAAGAGGCGTCGAATGAGTTTCGTCGCTACAGCAAGCGCTTTGCCGCTGGGGCGCAAAAAGAGACGGCGGCCATTTTTGACCTTTACTCGCACCTTCTCTCCGATGCACGTCTGCGCCGCGAGCTTTTTGACGAAGTAGACAAAGGTGCGGTTGCGGAGTGGGCGGTTAAAAAGGTCATCGAAAAATTTGCCGAGCAGTTTGCGGCACTGACCGACGGTTACCTGAAAGAGCGGGCCGGTGATTTACGCGCCCTGGGGCAGCGTTTACTGTTCCATCTTGATGACACTATTCAGGGCGCGAATGCCTGGCCAAAACGTTTTGTGCTGGTTGCCGATGAACTCTCCGCGACAACGCTGGCTGAACTGCCTCATGACCGTCTGGCGGGCGTGGTGGTACGCGATGGCGCGGCGAACTCGCACGCGGCCATTATGGTGCGTGCGCTGGGAATTCCCACCGTTATGGGGGCGGATATCCAGCCATCGGTGCTGCACCGACGCACCCTGGTGGTCGACGGTTATCGCGGTGAGCTGTTGGTTGATCCTGAGCCGGTTCTGCTTCAGGAATACCAGCGCCTTATCAGCGAAGAGAATGAATTAAGCAAGCTGGCAGAGGATGACGTTAATCTGCCCGCGCAGCTCAAAAGCGGCGAGCGAATCAAAGTCATGCTCAACGCAGGTTTAAGCCCCGAGCATGAAGAGAAGCTCGGCAGCCGCATCGACGGTATCGGCTTATACCGCACCGAAATCCCGTTCATGCTGCAAAGTGGCTTTCCCTCTGAAGAGGAGCAGGTCGCGCAGTATCAGGGCATGCTGCAGATGTTTAACGACAAACCGGTCACCCTGCGCACCCTTGATGTCGGGGCAGATAAACAGCTGCCGTACATGCCGATCAGTGAAGAAAACCCGTGCCTGGGCTGGCGTGGGATACGCATTACGCTCGATCAGCCTGAGATCTTCCTGATCCAGGTGCGTGCCATGCTGCGCGCGAATGCGGCGACGGGTAACCTCAGCATTTTACTGCCGATGGTCACCAGCATTGATGAGATTGACGAGGCGCGGCGTCTGATTGAGCGTGCCGGTCGTGAAGTCGAAGAGATGATTGGCTATGCGATCCCCAAACCACGAATTGGGGTGATGCTTGAAGTGCCGTCAATGGTCTTTATGCTGCCGCAGCTGGCTAACCGTGTCGACTTTATCTCGGTCGGTACCAATGACCTGACGCAGTATATTCTGGCCGTCGACCGTAACAACACGCGTGTTGCCAGCATTTATGACAGCCTGCACCCTGCGATGATCCGGGCGTTAGCGATGATCGCGCGAGAAGCCGAACAGCACGATATTGATTTGCGCCTGTGTGGTGAAATGGCCGGAGATTCGATGTGCGTTGCAATCCTGATTGGGCTGGGGTACCGCCACCTCTCCATGAACGGCCGTGCGGTTGCCCGCGTGAAGTACCTGCTGCGGCATATCGATATTGAGGATGCCCGCGAGCTGGCTGAACGCAGTCTTGAAGCGCAGCTGGCCGCCGAAGTGCGTCATCAGGTGGCTGCCTTCATGGAACGACGCGGTATGGGCGGCCTGATTCGCGGCGGTCGCTAATACGTACTTTTCCCCTCACTCCGTCCTCGTCCTTTGTGACAGGGCGGAGGTGAGGATATAACACACTCCTCTATACACATCTTTTACATCTCTGGCGCATCCTCCGCGTCCGCCTTATGCTATGATTCGCAACTTTGGAGCCTCTGCTAACAGCAGAATCGCATTTCTACCGCTGTCCACTTTCAGCGGAATAACAACATCTTGTGGTGACAGATGAACAGTGGTTATCTGCATTTTCCGGAATTTGATCCGGTCATTTTCTCAATAGGACCTGTTTCGCTTCACTGGTACGGTCTGATGTACCTGGTCGGCTTCATTTTTGCCATGTGGCTTGCTGGCCGTCGCGCCAGTCGTCCCGGCAGTGGCTGGACCAAAAACGAAGTCGAGAACCTGCTGTATGCAGGCTTCCTTGGCGTGTTCCTGGGCGGCCGTATTGGGTATGTTCTGTTCTATAACCTCCCGGTATTCCTGAACGATCCACTCTACCTGTTCCGCGTCTGGGATGGCGGCATGTCCTTCCACGGCGGGCTGATTGGTGTGATCCTGGTGATGGTGATTTTTGCCAAACGCACCAAACGCAACTTCTTCCAGGTGTCAGATTTTATCGCGCCACTGATCCCGTTTGGTCTGGGAGCAGGACGTCTGGGCAACTTTATCAATGGTGAGCTCTGGGGACGTGTCGACCCGAGTGTCTCCTTTACCATGCTGTTCCCGGGCTCGCGTGCAGAGGACATGGCGCTGCTGCCGTCTCATCCTGAGTGGCAATCCCTGTTCGATACTTACGGTGTTCTGCCGCGCCATATGTCTCAGCTTTACGAGCTGGCGCTGGAAGGCGTGGTGCTGTTTATCATCCTGAATCTGTTTATCCGTAAACCGCGTCCGATGGGGTCTGTCTCCGGTCTGTTCCTGATTGGCTACGGTGCATTCCGTATCATCGTCGAGTTCTTCCGCCAGCCGGATGCACAGTTCACCGGCGAATGGGTACAGTACATCAGCATGGGGCAGATCCTCTCCATTCCGATGATTGTCGCGGGTGTCATTATGATGATTTGGGCGTATCGTCGTCGTCCACAGCAACAACTTTCCTGAGGAACCATGAAACAGTATCTTGAACTGATGAAAAAAGTGCTCGATGAGGGCACGCCGAAAAATGACCGTACCGGTACCGGCACGCTCTCCATTTTTGGCCACCAGATGCGCTTCAATCTGCAGGAAGGTTTTCCGCTGGTGACGACAAAGCGCTGCCACCTGCGCTCGATCATTCATGAACTGCTCTGGTTCCTGCAAGGCGATACCAACGTTGCGTATCTGCATGAAAACAACGTCTCTATCTGGGACGAATGGGCAGATGAAAACGGCAACCTGGGCCCGGTGTACGGTAAGCAGTGGCGCGCATGGCCTACGCCGGATGGCCGTCATATTGACCAGATCACCACCGTGATGAACCAGCTGAAAAACGATCCGGACTCGCGCCGTATTATCGTTTCCGCCTGGAACGTCGGCGAGCTGGACAAAATGGCACTGGCACCGTGCCATGCGTTCTTCCAGTTCTATGTGGCAGACGGCAAGCTCTCCTGCCAGCTCTATCAGCGCTCCTGCGATGTGTTCCTCGGCCTGCCGTTCAACATTGCCAGCTATGCGTTGTTAGTGCATATGATGGCGCAGCAGTGCGATCTGGACGTGGGCGATTTCGTCTGGACCGGTGGGGATACCCATCTCTACAGCAACCATATGGAACAGACGCATCTCCAGCTGACCCGCGAACCGCGCGCCTTGCCTAAGCTGATTATCAAACGCAAACCGGAATCCATTTTTGATTACCGCTTTGACGATTTTGAGATTGAGGGTTATGACCCTCATCCTGGCATCAAAGCGCCCGTCGCTATCTGAGGCTCTCAATCCTGACATAACCGGTGCTGTTTAGCGCCGGTTTTTTTTCGCCTTCTTCTCGCTTTCCGACGCGTTATCCAGAACGTATGCAACACACTGCAACCGCTTAACTTTCCTTGATAAGGGCTCGTAAAACGGTCATCCGTTGCTCGTCAATTCCAGGCCATTTCGCCACACTCCCGGCATGAAAAAAGAGAACGGTTTTACGCTTATCGAAACCCTGGTGGCTATCTCGCTGGTGGTCATTCTCAGCGCCTCCGGGCTATACGGCTGGGACAACTGGCAACGGCAGCAACGGCTCTGGCAAACCGCCGGGCAGGTGCGTGATTACCTGGTATTTCTGCGTAATGACGCAAACCGGCACAACCGTGACCACCAGGTCTCACTGCGGCGCGACAGGGGCGTCACCTGTCTGATGAGCGCATTCGTGCAGGGCTGTGATAAGGGCAGTCCGTTTGTATTTATTCCCCTGTGGCCGGAGGTCACGGTAAGTGAAATAACGCCGTTATTTGGCTTCTATGGACTCAGGGATACGGCATGGGCAGGGCGAATACGCCTGCAAAGTCGTGCAGGAGAATGGCTCGTCATTGTCTCGAATGGAGGGCGAATCAGGATGTGCAATGTCACAGGAGAAGGTTCATGTCCCTAAACCAGCAGGGTTTCTCACTGATGGAAGTTCTGATTGCCACGGCGATCAGCAGTCTTTTACTGATAAGCGCCTCGCGCTTTTTACCGGGCTTGCAGCGGGCTGTTTTACAGCAATCCGGTCAGCGGGAGCTTGAGGAGGAGGTGTGGCAACGCCTTTTTTCCCTCGGCAAACAGCTTCAGCGTGCGGGGTATTGCGCCGGAAACTGTGCGGGGCAGGGACTGACGATCGGCAGGCAAGGTCGCTGTGTCATTGTACGGTGGGATGCAAACAGTAACGGTAACTGGGATAGCTCGTCTTCGGAAAACGACAGCACAGGTTTTCGTCTGGAATCAGGTGCACTGGAGACCCTGCATGGGGCGACCTCATGTGAGGGTAAAGGATGGGAGAAACTCACTGACCCCAACAGGCTTCTCATCCAGCACTTTGTGGTGAGTCAAGTTGAGCATGCGGGGTTTGCCCCCCAGTTGAATATTGAAATGACCGCCCTTCGTCAGGGCGAGCAGGGGGCGCCCTGTCAGGCTTTTTATGGCGTCACGGGGTACAACCTGTGAACCGGCAGCGCGGAATGTCCTCGCTGGCGCTGGTATTACTTTTACTGGTGTTGGGCACGCTGATCCTCACCGGCCTCAATCAGCAGCTGACCACGTTTAGCGCACTGGTGGGCGGTGAGAGCCGCTCGGTTCAACAGCAGGCATCCGTGCAGTCAGCGCTTGAATGGGGACGCGTTCAGAGCTGGTTGTCTGAGCCTGAGATCCAGTGCAAAAAGGTATCGGCATGGCGAGTTTGCCTGCGGCTACTGAATGAAACGCGTGTGCTGCTTATCGCCGGGAGTGATGACCTGCTGCTATGGCGCAGAGGCGAAATCATCGACGGTAAGATCCATTTCTCGCCACACGGCTGGAGTGATTTTTGTCCGCTTAAGGAGAATGCGTTATGCCAGCTGCCGTGAGCAGAGAAAAAGGCTTTAGCATGGTTGAGGTATTACTGGCGATGATGCTGCTGGTGATGATCGTCACGGCACTGTCGGGTTATCAGCGGGCACTGGCGACGCGGTTCTCCATGTTTAATCAGTATCGTCAGCTCTGGCACCATGCCTGGAATCAGTCTCAGCTTTCAACAATTGCTCTCCCGGCAGGCTGGCAGGTCAGTCGGGGGCAGACAACACTCTCTGGATGTGTCAGCATCACGGTTACACTTATTTCTCCTCTGGGGCGGCGCGGCGAGATGACGCGTCTGCATTGCCCGGTTAGCCAGTAGTCGGGAGCGTCTATGTTAAGGGTCTACCACTCAAATCGTCTGGATGTGCTGGAAGCGCTGATGGAATTTATCGTTGAGCGCGAGCGGCTTGACGATCCTTTTGAGCCAGAAATGGTGCTGGTGCAGAGCACCGGTATGGCGCAGTGGCTGCAGATGTCGCTTTCGCGTAAATTCGGCATTGCCGCAAATATCGATTTCCCGCTGCCCGCAAGTTTTATCTGGGAGATGTTTGTCCGCGTGTTGCCGGACATCCCGGAACAGAGTGCCTTCAACAAGCAAAGCATGAGCTGGAAGCTGATGGCATTGTTGCCGGACATGCTGCAGCATGATGAATTCGTCATGCTACGCCACTACCTCAATGACGACACCGATAAACGCAAGCTGTTCCAGCTGGCATCGCGCACCGCCGATCTCTATGACCAGTATCTGGTGTATCGCCCGGAATGGCTGACTCGCTGGGAAGCGGGCGAGCGGGTCGACGGGTTACCGGAGGCGCAAGTCTGGCAGGCACCGCTCTGGAAAGCGCTGGTGGAACACACTGAGAAACTCGGCCAGCCGAAGTGGCACCGTGCAAACCTCTACCAGCGGTTTATCTCCATACTGGAAAACAGCGCTGAGCGACCAGCCCGGCTGCCCTCTCGCGTGTTTATCTGCGGCATCTCGGCGCTGCCACCGGTGTATTTGCAGGCGCTGAGTGCGCTGGGTAAACACATCGACATACATATCCTCTTTACCAATCCGTGTCGCCAGTACTGGGGCGACATTCAGGATGAACGCTGGCTTTCGCGGCTGGTGTCTCGTCAGAGACGACGCCTGTTTGAAGAGCGTACCGTGCCACTGTTTAAAGACAGCGCGTCTGCCGCACAGCTATTTGATGAGCACGGCATTCAAAATCTGCCGAACCCGCTGCTTGCCTCCTGGGGAAAGCTGGGCCGTGACTACATTCACATGCTCTCAGACATCACGTCGTCAGGCGAAGGGGATGTGGATGCCTTCGTCGAGATCGCTCCGGATAGCCTGCTGCATAATATCCAGCTCGACATTCTGGATCTCGAAAACCGCGCCGTCATGGGCGTTACGGCGAAAGAATTTGAACGCAGCGACAGTAAGCGCAAGCTGGACGGCGACGATCGCAGCGTCACGATCCACGTTTGCCACAGCCCGCAGCGCGAGGTTGAAGTCCTTCACGATCAACTGCTGGCGATGCTGCAGGACGATCCTGAGCTGACGCCACGTGACATTGTGGTGATGGTGGCGGATATCGACAGTTACAGTCCCTTTATTCAGGCTGTTTTTGGGAGTGCGACGGGTGAACGCTACCTGCCGTACGCCATTTCTGACCGACGGGCCCGCCAGTCTCATCCGGCCTTGCAGGCCTTTATTACTTTGCTTTCATTACCGGATAGCCGGTTTATCTCCGAAGATGTCCTGGCATTACTGGATGTCCCAGTCCTGGCCGCACGTTTCAATATTAATGAAGAGGGGCTGCGTTACCTTCGTCAGTGGGTTAACGAGTCCGGCGTACGCTGGGGCATTGATGATGACAACGTTCAGGCGTTCGAGCTTCCTCCTACCGGCCAGCACACCTGGCGGTTTGGCCTGACGCGTATGCTGCTGGGCTATGCGATGGAAAGCAGCCAGGGCGAGTGGAATGAAGTCCTGCCCTACGATGAGTCCAGCGGGTTGATCGCTGAACTGGTCGGTCATTTAGCTTCCCTGTTGATGCAACTTAACCGCTGGCGGCTTGAGTTGATGCAGTCGCGTCCGCTGGATTCGTGGCTCCCGGTTTGCAGGGCATTGCTCAATGATTTCTTCCTGCCGGACAGTGATACCGAAGCCGCTATGGCGCTCATTGAAACGCAGTGGCAGGCAATCGTCGAAGAGGGCGTGAGTTCCCACTATAACGAGGCTATCCCGTTGTCATTGCTGCGCGATGAGCTGACGCAACGGCTCGATCAGGAGCGAATTAGCCAGCGTTTCCTGGCAGGCCCAATCAATATTTGCACCCTGATGCCAATGCGTTCTATCCCGTTTAAAGTGGTGTGCCTGCTCGGAATGAATGACGGTATATACCCACGCGCCCTGGCACCACTGGGTTTTGATCTGATGAGTGCGAATCCAAAGCGGGGCGATCGTAGCCGTCGCGACGATGACCGCTATCTCTTCCTTGAGGCGCTCATTTCGGCTCAACGTCAGCTGTATATCAGCTATATCGGCCGTTCTATCCAGGACAACAGCGAGCGCTTTCCTTCTGTTCTGGTGCAGGAACTGGTGGATTATATCGGGCAGAGCCACTATCTGGCGGGGGATGAAGCCCGTAACTGTGATGAAAGCGCGCAGCGGGTGAAGGCGCATATCACCCGCTTCCATAGCCGCATGCCGTTTGACCCGGTGAACTACGTGGTCAGCGATCATCAGAGCTATGCCCACGAATGGCTGCCTGCGGCGAAAAAAGAGGGGAGAGCGCATACCGATTTCATTCAGGAGCTTGATCCTCGCCCGATAGACACCCTGACCTTCGAACAGCTTCAGCGGTTTTGGGGGCATCCGGTACGCGCTTTCTTCCAGCAACGGTTGCAGGTCAATTTCCGTTCTGAAGAGAGTGAAATTCCTGATGCAGAGCCGTTTACGCTGGAAGGGCTGGAGCGGTATCAGTTAAACCTGCAGCTACTGAACGCGCTGGTTGAAGAGGAAGATGCCGACAAGCTTTACCGCCGCTACCGTGCTGCGGGGCAGTTACCCTACGGGGCGTTCGGAGAAATTGTCTGGGAGGCGCAGCGCCAGGAGATGGAAGCTCTAGCAGAACGCGTGAGGGAATGCCGGCAACCCGGAACCAGTCTTGAAATCGATCTCAACTGCCAGGGTGTGCAGCTCACGGGCTGGCTAACTCAGGTACAGCCGGATGGGCTCCTGCGCTGGCGTCCTTCCATGCTTAGCGTTTCACAAGGTTTGCAACTCTGGCTCGAACATCTTGTCTACAGTGCTGGCGGCCATAAAGGCGAAAGCCGTATTTTTGTCCGCAAAGAGGGCGAATGGCGCTTTCCACCGATGGACGCAGAGCAGGCGTTACGTTATTTATCCTTGTACGTTGAAGGCTACCTGCGGGGAATGAATAAACCGCTCCTGCTACTGCCCGAGAGCGGTGGCGCCTGGATAAAAGCTTGTTATGACGCACAGAATGATGCCATGTTAACGGATGACGCTTCACTGCAAAAAGCACGGAGTAAATTCATGCAGGTGTATGAAGGTAACATGATGGTGCGCGGCGAAGGTGAGGATGTCTGGTATCAACGTTTATGGCGAACGCTTGAGCCTGAATACTTCGAGGCTATCACGGAAGAAGCACAACGCTACCTGTTACCGTTGTTCAAATTTAATCAGTCCTGAGCGCTGTATAAAAATTGCGCAGTATGGGGTGTTCATTTATGATGCACTTCTTATCACGGACTGATGTACCCAAAGAAAGAGATGTTGGTGAGTCCAGCACGCAGTTTGTTAATGATGTAGCCGTGATAAAGAGGTCGTAATGCCAGGCAGCACCTTGTTCAAAGCGTTTGTTTTGTTTGTCGCCCTTTGGGCACCTTTCACTCAGGCAGGCTCCGGTTGGCAACCCATTCAGGAAACTATCCGTAAGAGCGAAAAAGATACCCGTCAGTATCAGGCTATTCGCCTTGATAACGGGATGACTGTGCTGCTGGTTTCCGATCCGCAGGCGGTGAAATCCCTGTCGGCACTGGTGGTGCCGGTTGGGTCGCTGGAAGATCCGGAAGCCCACCCTGGGCTTGCACACTATCTGGAACATATGACGCTTATGGGTTCCAAAAAATACCCACAGCCAGATAGCCTGTCCGAATTTCTCAAAATGCATGGCGGCAGCCACAACGCCAGCACGGCGCCGTACCGTACAGCCTTCTATCTCGAAGTTGAGAATGATGCGCTGGGAGGTGCAGTGGATCGTCTGGCGGATTCTATCGCGGCTCCCCTGCTGGATAAAAAATACGCTGACCGCGAACGCAATGCCGTTAATGCTGAACTGACCCTTGCCCGTACGCGAGACGGGATGCGCATGGCGCAGGTGAGTGCAGAAACCATTAACCCGGCGCACCCGGGATCGCGTTTTTCCGGTGGTAACCTGGAGACGCTGAGCGATAAACCGAACAGCCCGGTGCTGGATGCCCTGCATGCCTTTCGCGATAAATACTACTCCGCCAATCTGATGAAAGCGGTCATCTACAGCAACAAACCGTTGCCTGAGCTGGCAAGCATGGCGGCACAGACGTTTGGCCGGGTACCGAATAAAAATATCGACCTGCCGCAGATAAACGTTCCTGTGGTCACGGACGCGCAAAAAGGGATCGTTATCCACTACGTTCCTGCACTGCCGCGTAAAGTGTTACGCGTTGAGTTCCGCATTGATAACAATACGGCGCAGTTTCGCAGCAAAACCGATGAACTGGTCACCTACCTGATTGGCAACCGTAGCCCGGGAACACTTTCTGACTGGCTGCAAAAACAAGGGCTAGTGGAAGGTATCCGTGCCGACTCCGATCCGGTTGTGAACGGCAATAGCGGCGTGCTGGCGATCTCCGCCACCCTGACTGACAAAGGTCTGGCTCACCGTGATGACGTCGTGGCGGCTATCTTCAGCTACCTCTCTTTGCTGCGCGATAAAGGCGTCGATAAACGTTACTTTGATGAACTGGCGCACGTGCTGGATCTCGATTTCCGTTATCCGTCCATTACCCGCGACATGGATTACGTTGAGTGGCTGGCAGATACCATGATCCGTGTGCCGGTGGAACATACCCTCGACGCGGTCAATATTGCCGACCAGTATGACGCCGACGCGGTAAAAGCCCGCCTGGCGATGATGACGCCGCAGAATGCCCGCGTCTGGTATATCAGCCCGAACGAACCGCATAACAAAATGGCCTATTTTGTCGATGCCCCTTATCAGGTGGATAAAATCAGTGACCAGACCTTCGCCGACTGGCAGAAAAAGGCCGGTGAGATCGCGCTTAAATTGCCGGAGCTGAACCCCTACATTCCGGATGATTTCTCGCTGATTAAAACCACGAAAGCCTATCCGCACCCGGAACTTATCGTTGATGAGCCGACGCTGCGCGTGGTGTATACGCCAAGCCGCTATTTCGCGAGTGAACCGAAAGCCGATGTGAGCGTGGTTCTGCGTAACCCAAAAGCAATGAACAGCGCTAAAAATCAGGTGATGTTTGCGCTCAATGACTATCTTGCCGGTATCGCACTCGATCAGCTTAGCAATCAGGCGGCCGTCGGCGGGATAAGCTTTTCGACCAACGCCAATAACGGTCTGATGGTCAATGCCAACGGCTACACCCAGCGTCTGCCGCAGCTGTTCCAGGCGTTACTGGAAGGTTATTTCAGCTATACCCCGACGGAAGAGCAACTTGAGCAGGCCAAATCCTGGTATGCGCAGATGATGGATTCTGCCGAGAAGGGTAAAGCGTATGACCTGGCGCTCATGCCGACGCAAATGCTTTCGCAAATTCCCTATTTCCAGCGCGAAGATCGCCGGGCGCTACTGCCCTCTATCACCTTAAAAGATGTGCTGGCGTATCGTGATGCGCTGAAAACGAACACGCGTCCGGAGTTCCTTATCGTCGGAAACATGAGTGACGTACAGGCTAAAACACTGGCAGAAAATGTCCGTACGCAGCTTGGTTCGAAAGGCGACGAGTGGTGCCGCAACCAGGACGTACTGGTTGAGAAAAAACAGAATGTGATTTTTGAAAAGGCGGGTAACAGCACGGATTCAGCCCTGGCCGCTGTGTTTGTACCCACGGGTTATGATGAATTCACCAGTACCGCGCAGAGTGCGGTGCTGGGGCAGATTATTCAGCCGTGGTTCTACAACCAGCTGCGTACAGAAGAGCAGCTTGGTTACGCGGTCTTTGCCTTCTCCATGAACGTAGGTCGCCAGTGGGGGCTGGGCTTCCTGCTGCAAAGCAGTGATAAACAGCCTGCTTATCTCTGGCAGCGTTATCAGGCATTCTTCCCACAGGCGGAAGCGAAGCTGCGGGCGATGAAGCCGGAGGAGTTTGCTCAGATTCAGCAGGCCGTCATCGCGCAGGTGATGCAGCCGCCGCAGACGCTGGGTGAAGAAGCATCACAACTGAGCAAAGATTTTGATCGCGGTAATCTGAAATTTGATTCGCGTGATAAAGTAGTGGCCGAGATAAAACAGCTGACGCCGCAGAAGGTTGCTGATTTCTTCCACCAGGCGGTGGTTAAACCGCAGGGAATGGCGATTCTGTCGCAGGTTTCCGGTAGTCAGAACGGGAAAACGGACTACGTTAACCCGAAAGGCTGGACGATCTGGAAGAGCGTCAGCGCGCTGCAGCAATCTATGCCCTGGAGTAAGAAAGAATGACCGATACCGCTGAGCCCCTTAATCCCTTACGTTTACCTCTACAGGGTGAACGATTGATTGAAGCCTCAGCGGGAACGGGAAAAACCTTCACCATCGCCGCGCTCTATCTGCGTCTTCTGTTAGGGCTTGGTGGTAACGCCGCTTTTCCACGTCCGTTAAGCGTGGAAGAGCTACTGGTGGTCACCTTCACCGAGGCCGCTACCGCTGAGCTGCGCGGTCGTATTCGTGCCAATATTCATGAGCTGCGCATCGCCTGCCTGCGCCAGACCACGGATAACCCTCTCTACGCCAGCCTTCTTGAAGAGATTGCAGATAAGCAACAGGCCGCCCAGTGGCTGCTGTTGGCGGAACGGCAGATGGACGAAGCGTCCGTTTTCACCATTCATGGTTTTTGTCAGCGCATGCTGAGCCTGAATGCGTTTGAATCCGGAATGCTGTTTGAACAGCAGCTCATTGAAGATGAATCTGTGCTTCGCTATCAGGCCTGTGCGGATTTCTGGCGTCGCCACTGTTACCCTTTATCGCGCGATATCGCTGAAGCGGTCCATGCGTTGTGGAAAGGTCCCGAAGAGCTTCTTCGCGCTATCGACCGTTATCTTCAGGGCGAAGCGCCGGTTATCAAATCTCCGCCACCTGCAGACGAAACGCTGGCTTCACGTCATGAAAAGATTGTCGGAAAAATTGCTGCGCTCAAGCAAAAATGGAATGCGTCCGTCGGTGAGATTGAGGCGATCATCGAAAACTCCGGGATCGACAGACGTAAATTTAACCGCGGCAACCAGGGTAAATGGATCGAGAAGATCAGCGCCTGGGCGCAGGAAGAGACGCGCGGTTATCAGCTTCCGGACGCACTGGAGAAATTCTCGCAGCGTTTTTTGATTGAGCGAACTAAAGCCGACGGCATTGTGCCTGAGCATCCTCTGTTTGTTGCGATTGAATCGCTGCTCGCTGAGCCACTCACGCTCAATGACCTGATGATCACCCGCGCCATGACGGAAATTCGCGAAGCCGTATCACGTGAGAAACGTCGCCGTGGCGAACTGGGTTTTGACGATATGCTGAGCCGCCTTGATGCGGCGCTGTGCAGTGAAAACGGCAAAGCCCTTGCCTGCGCGATCCGCACCCGCTTCCCGGTAGCCATGATTGACGAATTTCAGGATACGGACCCTCAGCAGTACCGTATTTTCCGCCGCATCTGGCGACAACAGCCCGACACCGCACTGTTGTTAATCGGCGATCCGAAACAGGCCATTTACGCCTTCCGCGGTGCGGATATTTTCACCTACATGAAGGCCCGCAGTGAGGTAGAGGCGCACTATACGCTGGATACCAACTGGCGCTCTTCCCCGGGCATGGTGCAAAGCGTCAATGCGCTGTTTAGCCGCATGGATACGGCGTTTATGTTCCGTGAGATCCCCTTTCAGCCGGTAAAGTTTGCCGCAAAAAATAGCTCGTTGCGTTTCGAATTCAACGGGATAACGCAGCCAGCCATGAACTTCTGGCTGCTGGACGGCGAAGGCTGTGGCGTCGCGGACTATCAAAATGCCATGGCCCAGCATTGTGCCGCGCAGATCCGTGACTGGCTCAGCGCTGGTGCGCGTGGCGAGGCGCTGTTGTGGAAGGAAAATGAGTCAGCCCCCGTGAAGGCGTCTGATATCACGGTGCTGGTGCGCAGTCGTCAGGAGGCGTCGCTGATCCGCGATGCGCTTACCCTGCTGAACATCCCGTCCGTGTACCTCTCAAACCGTGACAGCGTTTTTGAAACCCTGGAAGCACAGGAGATGCTGTGGCTGCTTCAGGCCGTGCTGTCCCCGGAGCGCGAAAGTACGCTTCGCAGCGCACTAGCCAGCGCAATGCTCGGTCTGAACGCCCGTGACATTGATGCACTCAATAATGACGAAGCCGCATGGGATGCGGTCGTCGAAGAGTTCGTTCACTACCGTGAGCGATGGCAGAAGCGCGGTGTGATGGCGATGGTGCGCGAGCTCATGGCGAAGCGACACCTTGCGGAGAATATGCTCGCGACAGCAGGCGGTGAACGCCGTCTGACCGACATTTTACATATCAGTGAGCTGTTGCAGGAGGCGGGCACGCAGCTTGAAAGCGAACATGCTCTGGTGCGCTGGCTGGCGCAACAGATTGCCGACCCAAACAGCAACGCCTCCAGCCAGCAGATGCGTCTTGAGAGTGATAAACATCTGGTACAGATCGTCACGATTCACAAGTCGAAAGGCCTGGAGTATCCGCTGGTCTGGCTGCCGTTTATCGCCAATTACCGCGTGCAGGATCAGGCCTTTTACCACGATCGCGAGTCGTTCGACGCGGTGCTCGATCTCAGTAAAGCGGAGTCCAGCGTTGAGCTGGCCGAGGCCGAACGTCTGGCAGAAGATTTACGCCTGCTCTACGTGGCATTGACCCGTTCGGTCTGGCACTGCAGCCTGGGCGTGGCGCCGCTGTTCCGCCGTCGTGGCGACAAGTCGGGGGAGAGCGATTTCCACCTGAGCGCGCTGGGGCGACTCATTCAGCTCGGTGAGCCCAAAGATGCTGCCGGATTGCGCCAGTGCATCGAGTCGCTGTGCGGCGAGCATGTTGCCCTGCACATTCCGTCGCCACCCGATAACAGCCGCTGGCAGATGCCGGACTGGCGGGAATCTGAACTGGAAGCCCGGCAGATTCTGCGCACCATTGCCGACGACTGGCGCGTTACCAGCTACTCCGGGTTACAGCAGCACGGGCAGAGCATTGCGCAGGACCTGATGCCAAAGCTGGATATTGATGCCGCCGGAGCCGGTAGCGTGCCGGTTGAGCCTGCGCTTACGCCGCATCAATTTCCACGCGGCGCGTCACCGGGAACCTTTTTGCATAGCCTGTTTGAAGAGCTGGATTTTACCCAGCCGGTCTCTGACGAATGGGTCCTGAAGATGTTACAGAGTGGGGGCTATGATGCACAATGGCAGCCGGTCCTCACCGAGTGGATCCGCGCTATTCTGCACGCCCCGCTCACGGCAGAGGGCCTCTCTCTCAGCCAGTTGACCGCCAAAGATAAACAGGTGGAGATGGAGTTTTACCTTCCCATCGCCAGCCCGCTGCGGGCTGACGCGCTTGATGCGGTGATCCGCGAGTATGACCCGTTGTCCGCCGGTTGCCCGCCGCTGAACTTCCGCCAGGTGCAGGGGATGTTAAAAGGCTTTATCGACCTGGTTTTCCGTCACGAAGGGCGCTACTACCTGCTGGATTACAAATCAAACTGGCTGGGTGAGAACAGCGAAGCCTACACCCAGCAGGCGATGGCATCCGCCATGCAAATGCATCGCTACGATCTGCAGTACCAGCTCTATACTCTGGCGCTGCATCGTTATCTGCGCCATCGCATTGCTGACTACCGTTACGAAGAGCACTTTGGTGGGGTGATTTACCTTTTCCTGCGCGGTGTGGATGCGGCTGACCCGCGTTCAGGCATCTTTAGCACACGCCCGCATGCGGCACTGATTGAGAAAATGGATAACTTATTTGCAGCAAACACGGAGGAAGTGGCATGACGATGCAGGAATTGTTGCTGGAAGCGGTAGAACAGCGACTACTGCGCCACCTGGACGTACAGTTCGCCATGATGGTGTCCGGTGATGAGCCTGCCGTGATGCTCGCCGCTGCCATCCTGAGCAAAGACGCAGGGGAAGGGCACGTTTGCCTGCCGCTTTCGCGTCTGGTGATGGATGAGAAAATGCCCGCGGCCCTGCAGTCCTGTTTTGCACTGCTGGGAGAATCCGTGGACTGGCCGACGGTGTTGCACCGTTCGCCTGCCGTCAGCGCAGCCGATAGCCAGACACCCATGATCCTGACGGGCGATCGTTTGTATCTCAACCGACTGTGGCGTAATGAACTGGCGGTCGCGCGTTTTTTCAGCGAGACCAATGCGCCTCTTCCCTGCGATGAAGCCCAACTGCGGCAAACGCTGGATACCTTGTTTACCTCTGTTGAGGCGACAGACTGGCAGAAAGTGGCGGCAGCCGTGGCCTTAACACGGCGGATCTCCGTCATCTCTGGCGGCCCGGGAACCGGTAAAACCACCACCGTGGCCAAACTGCTTGCCGCCCTGATTCAGTTATCAGGTGAGCAAAAGTGCCGTATTCGTCTGGCGGCCCCTACCGGCAAAGCGGCGGCGCGCCTGACCGAGTCGTTAGGTGGTGCGCTGCAGAAGTTGCCACTCACCGGGGAGCAGCTTGCCCTTTTCCCAAACGAAGCCAGCACGCTGCACCGGCTGCTGGGCGCTCAGCCGGGAAGTCAGCGTCTGCGCTATCACGCCGGTAACCCGTTGCATCTGGATGTGCTGGTGGTGGATGAGGCGTCAATGATCGACCTGACGATGATGGCGCGGTTGATTGATGCTCTGCCAGCGCACGCCCGCGTCATTTTCCTGGGCGATCGCGACCAGCTTGCCTCGGTGGAAGCCGGGGCGGTGCTGGGAGATATCTGCACTTATGCAAGCCTGGGATATACCGCTGAACGCGCTGAGGAGCTGTCCCGTCTGACCGGCTGTTCGCTCGCCAGTGAAAACCATTCCCTTGCGGGGGCGCTGCGCGACAGCCTGTGCCTGCTGCAAAAAAGCTACCGTTTCGGCAGCGACTCGGGCATCGGTCAGCTGGCTTCGGCTGTGAACAGAGGCGACCGGCAGATGACCTGTGCGGTATTTGACGGTCAATTCACCGATATCGAGAAAAAATCGCTGCAAACCGGGGAAGAGTATCAGGCGATGCTTGATGACGCCCTGCAGGGGTATCAGCATTTCCTGACGGGTGTACAACAGCAATGCACGCCCGCACAGGCGCTCGCCGCCTTTGGCGAGTATCAGCTACTGTGCGCACTGAGGGAAGGGTCATTTGGCGTAAGCGGTCTGAACGACAGGTTCGAACAGCTGCTGGGCCAGAAACGCAAAATCCACCGCACCCCGCACTCGCGCTGGTATGAGGGACGCCCGGTGATGATCGCCCGCAACGATAGCGCGCTGGGGTTGTTTAACGGGGATATCGGGATTGCCCTCGATCGTGGACTGGGGCTGCGCGTCTGGTTCCAGATGCCGGATGGAAGCGTGAAGTCCGTTCAGCCCAGCCGTCTGCCTGAACATGAAACGGCCTGGGCAATGACGGTGCATAAGTCTCAGGGCTCCGAGTTCAACCATGCGGCGCTGATCCTGCCGACACAGCTTTCGCCCGTTATTACCCGCGAACTGATTTATACCGCCATTACGCGCGCGCGTCAGCGCCTGTCGCTGTATGCCGATGAGCGCGTACTGCTACATGCGATTGCCACCCGCACGGAACGTCGAAGCGGCCTGAGCGCGATATTTGAATCCCTTTAAGCGATAGCCCCCACCGGGTGGTGAGGGCTTCGTATTATCCCAGATCGGCCATCAGCACTTTTGACCGGCGCTGATAGTTGTACATCTCTTTCTTACTCTCCGGCAGTGATTCAATGTCCACCGGTGTAAATCCGCGCTCCTGGAACCAGTGAATGCTGCGCGTAGTCAGCACGAACAGCTTGTTCAGCCCCATCTGACGCGCCTGAGCCGCCACGCGCTCAAGCAGCATTTCACCCCGTGAAGAGCTCCGGTAGTCAGGATGCACCGCCACGCAGGCCATTTCTCCGATCTGCTCTTCCGGGAACGGGTAGAGAGCGGCGCAGGCAATGGTCAGGTTATCGCGCTGAATAATGGTGAATTTGTCGATCTCCATCTCCAGCTGTTCGCGGGAGCGCCGAACCAGAATGCCCTGCTGTTCCAGTGGGCGAATCAGCTCCAGAATTCCGCCGATATCATTGATGGTGGCGCGACGGATCTGCTCCGCGCTCTCCATCACTATCTGGGTGCCGATACCATCGCGGGAGAACAGTTCCTGCAGCAGGGCACCGTCTTCCTGATAGCTGATCAGGTGGCTACGGCGTACGCCGCTGCGACAGGCCTTCACAGCACCGCGCAAAAAACGCACGGTACCCGAGTGGTAATCCCCTTCGGCTTCCAGCGCTTCCACGCGAGCCTGGGCCTCATTCGGGAAGAGCTCTGGCACAATCACCCCTTCATCATTCACGACGCCCTGGGAAGAGCAAAACCCAATCATTTTCTCCGCCTTCAGCTTGATGGCCAACTGAGTGGCAATCTCTTCTGAGGTGAGGTTAAAGCTTTCACCGGTCACGGACACTGCCACAGGCCCCATCAGCACGATGGCACCGCTGTCCAGCTGGCGGTGAATGGCCTCTTCATCGATACGACGAATACGTCCGCTATGGCAATAGTCCACGCCATCGTCCACGCCGAGAGGCTGAGCGATGATAAAATTGCCGCTCACAACGTTGATGTGCGCGCCCTGCAGCGGTGTGTTGTTAAGGCTCATCGACAGGCGAGCGGTGATATCCAGCTGCAGCAGACCCGCCGCCTGTTTCACCAGCTCAAGGGTTTTCGCATCCGTGACGCGGGTATGTTTATGGTAAATCGGCTCGTGGTGATGCGCGGCCAGGTTGGCATCAATCTGCGGGCGCGCGCCATACACCACAACAAGGCGGATCCCGAGGCTGTGCAGCAGGCCAATGTCATTGACGATGCTGGAAAAGTTTTCATGCTCAATGGCTTCGCCGCCGAGCATGATGACAAACGTTTTTCCCCGATGGGCGTTGATATAGGGAACAGAATGGCGGAATCCCTGGACCAGTTCGGTTCTACGTTCCTTCACCATGACACAACCCTTAATGAATGTTTATTCGTAATTTCTGTATTTTTATTCGATTGTGGCCGTGTGTGCAAGCCTAAATTTTCTGCGACCCACAGAAATTGATAAGTAATCCGTGCGTTAGCGTATGAATGTTTACCCTTTTATAGATGACAGTTTATGCGTCATTCGTTAAAGTTTTCGGTCAATTTAGCGATTTTGTAAATCAATCACTTTTCTTGCTCGGGAGAAGCATGTCGGGATCCAATTCAGCAATAAGCCGCCGCCGGTTGTTAAAAGGGGCAGGGGCGATGTGGTTGCTTAGCGTCAGCCAGGTGGGTCTTGCCGCCACCAGTCAGGTGGTGGCGGTGCGCGTCTGGCCGTCGTCGACCTATACACGCGTCACGGTAGAATCCAATCGGGTGCTGAAATATAAGCAATTTGCCCTCAGCAATCCTGAACGTGTGGTGGTGGATCTCGAAGGTGTTAACCTCAACTCTGTGCTTAAGGGAATGGCGGCGCAGATCCGCGGCGACGATCCGTTTATCAAATCGGCGCGCGTGGGTCAGTTTGATCCGCAAACCGTGCGCATGGTGTTTGAGCTGAAGCAAAACGTTAAACCGCAGCTGTTTGCCCTGGCACCTGTTGCGACGTTTAAAGAGCGTCTGGTCATGGATCTCTATCCGGCGAATGCGACGGATATTCAGGATCCGCTGCTGGCATTACTGGAAGACTACAACCAGGGCAACCTGGAGAAGCAGGTGCCACCGGCCCAGAGCGGTCCGCAGCCCGGAAAAGCAGGGCGCGATCGCCCGATTGTGATCATGCTTGATCCTGGCCATGGCGGCGAAGACTCGGGCGCAGTGGGGAAATATCGTACCCGGGAAAAAGATGTGGTGCTGCAAATCGCCCGACGGCTGAAGGCGCTGATCGATAAAGAAGGCAATATGCGCGCCTACATGACGCGAAACGAAGATGTCTTTATTCCACTGAAAGTCCGCGTGGCGAAAGCCCAGAAGCAGCGTGCAGACTTGTTCGTCTCGATTCATGCCGATGCGTTTACCAGCCGCCAGCCGAGCGGTTCGTCGGTGTTTGCGCTCTCGACTAAAGGGGCAACCAGCACCGCCGCAAGATTCCTGGCTGACTCTCAGAACGCCTCGGACCTGATTGGCGGCGTGAGCAAAAGTGGCGACCGCTATGTCGATCACACCATGTTTGATATGGTGCAGTCGCTGACCATCACCGACAGCCTGAAATTTGGTAAAGCGGTGCTGGGCAAGCTAGGCAATGTTAATAAGCTGCACAAAAACAGCGTTGAACAGGCCGGGTTCGCGGTGCTGAAGGCCCCGGATATTCCGTCGATTCTGGTCGAGACCGCGTTTATCAGTAACGTGGAAGAGGAGCGTAAGCTCAGGACGGCAAAATTCCAGCAGGAAGTGGCAGAGTCGATTCTGGCAGGGATCCGGGCGTATTTCTCAGATGGGGCGACGCTGGCAAGGCTTGGGTAGTTGAGTGCGCCGGGTAACCGCCCGGCAGTTTCACACACCGCAGATACAAAAAAACACCCTGAAGGGTGTTTATTGTTTTAGAAGTGTTGGTTGCGGGGGCCGGATTTGAACCGACGACCTTCGGGTTATGAGCCCGACGAGCTACCAGGCTGCTCCACCCCGC
>NZ_BSCM01000003.1:0-554180 GCF_027924865.1 Enterobacter sp. 200527-13 | reverse complement strand
TGGCAGATCCGCAGGCTTCGCCGGGCGCTGGCCCGGGGGCAGATACAGGCCTGGTACCAGCCGGTGGTGCACGGCAGTCAGGGCCGGGTCTGCGGCTGCGAGGTGCTGGCCCGCTGGCACCTGCCGGACGGGCGTATCCGGGGCGCGGCACGCTTTATACCGCTGGCGGAGCAGAGCGGGCTTATCGTGCCCCTGACGCGGATACTGATGCGCCAGGTGCGGCGTGACCTTGACCGGATGAGCGTCTGGCTGCCGCCGGGCTTTGACGTGTCGGTGAACCTGAGTGCGGCCCATGCGGGGAGCGACCTTTTTCTGCGGGACTGCCTGCGCCTGCGGCAGCGGTTCCGGGCAAAGGCCCTGAGGGTCACGGCCGAGGTGACGGAGCGGGTGGAGTTTGAACGGGTCCCGGGTGGGGCGAGTCTGCTGAAGGCCCTGCAGGCGGCGGGTATCCGGGTGATGCTGGATGACTTCGCCACCGGACACCAGGGGATGTCAGGTCTGGATGTGCTGGCGGTGGACGGGCTGAAGCTTGACCGCAGCCACGTGCAGCACCTGGACGCCACCCCGGTGTCGCAGGCCGAACTCATTATCCGTCTGGCGCAGCTGATGTCGCTGGAGGTGGTGGCCGAAGGGGTGGAGACCCGGGCCCAGCATGAGTGGCTGCTGGCCCACGGGGTGCGCGAGCAGCAGGGGTACTTCTTCTCCCCGCCGGTACAGGCCGAAGGGCTGACCGCGTGTCTCGCGACCGGGGTGTTTTTGCAGCATCCGTGAGGTATCTCCATATTCTGACAGGAATGTACTGGCCAGAAGCAGGGGAAGGGGCCGTTTCCGTTGACAGGGATAAGGTTCGTTTCCACTCTCGGCACTGCGGAATAAAGCCTGTCTGAGGTTGGCGATAACCGCCTTCCCTACCGGAAACGCCTATGTATGAATACAGGAGAGTGTTTATGGAAAGTAATAAAGCACACAGCTCAGTTGTAAAAGCGTTGCAGGCCTGCGGTCTTTGCCTTTTGATGTCCGCTTCGGGTGTGACACTGGCGGCAGATGATTCAAACAAGGTAGATATTTCTGCCTCGGTTAAAGTCCTGGCGGATGACGGTTGTGCTGTCACTATCGGGGCACCCAGCCACACGATGGAGATGACCTGGACCCGAAAGGAGGGGGGGGCTTCCGTTCTGGTGACGAGCGGTAATGACCCCGTATATGTGACGCTGACGGCGACAGGCGGGGACGGTTGTCAGTTGAGCAGTAAAATGGCGGTGCGGACGGTGCCCGGTGCGGGTATGGAGACAACAGATGATGACTATCCGTCCTTCAGGAAATCGTTTGGCAAAAGAGGGGGGTTCTGGCGAATTATGCCCCTTCTGGCGAATGCTGTGTTTTACACCGATAACAACACACAAACGGCAGGTACCGGAAAAATTTCATGGGATGGCCCGTCGGTTAATCAGGACGATAAGGTGACGTTTGGCAGCAATCCTAAAAACCAGAGTGGAGCCCAGCTAGAGTCACCTCCCGTGGGTGAGGGGGACTTTGTCTTTCTGACGGATGAATATGCGGAGGCGGGAGGGGGCGTGCTGATGGATGACGGGAATAATGAAGGGCATTTCTCGTCAGATAAACCAGAAGAGGTTTATAAATCCGCCAAAATTGGGTTCGGTGCCCTGATTGCCACCGACCCGGAAAATATAAATGGTAAGCGAAGCCCGGATCTCGCGTCCGCCGGGGACCCGGTGAGTCTGTCCTGGATGGTGTATTTCGACCAGATATGAGTCCGGCATAACGTCAGCCACATGCTCTGCCAGAAGGGGGGGATATGATGTCATTGACAGAGAAAAGAACCGTTTTCAGAATCGAATGGTGTCATAAATAAAATAACAGCAGTCGTGTTAATACCCCCCCCTTGATGGAAACGCTCTGCGGGCGTTGTCATTTTTATGAAAGTTCCGGGCAAGACACGACTGGCATAATCCCGCATGAATGCTGTGCTGTGTCGATTTAGCGCCAGTGTTTTTCTGGAATGTTGAAATCCTGAGAAACGCAAAACCTGAATCAACAATAATACGCTGATCTA
Organism: Enterobacter sp. 200527-13; assembly: GCF_027924865.1. Classification (NCBI taxonomy): domain Bacteria; kingdom Pseudomonadati; phylum Pseudomonadota; class Gammaproteobacteria; order Enterobacterales; family Enterobacteriaceae; genus Enterobacter; species Enterobacter sp. 200527-13. Next base: position 552,106 of record NZ_BSCM01000003.1, on the reverse strand, counting down.
TAGATGTTTGTAAGAGTTCGTTGCGAGAACATAGATGTCACTTTCATTTAAGAGATGATAGTCAGAGTAAAAGCGCTAATTTTCAATTCGATATTAAACGGTCACTTTATCACTAACGCTAAGAGCAATTATAAGGATTTTCATATGTTTAAAAAATTCACGTGGAATGAAAATATCACTCAGAGTTACACTTCAGAATACGGCTCTCAATTCAATAATATAGATACTACGGATAACTTTAACAAAGCCGATGGAACAACGTTCGCAATGAATGCTGGTATCCATCAGTATGTAATCAAACCATCGGGAAAAATCCCTGCGATATTCTGGGGGGACTCATCGGTCATCCAGGTTACATCAGGACGATTCGTATTAGATTTCTCACGTGCGGCAGCCTCCTCAGCAGTTATTAATGCTTCCAGTATAAAAATAGGCGGTACAAAGAATTTTAATGCCACTCTTGAAATTCAGGGGGGGCTTGACTTTCTTACAAATGGTAGTGTAGGCATTGCATCAAATGGACTACTGAATGTCAATTCATTACAAAATCATTTCAGGTTTGGAGATACACATCAGTCCGTCAAACTTGAAAATAATGCCAGACTTTCTGTAAGCACTATCTCTTCCCCAGAATCAAATGGCAACATTCACGGTCCTTTTGAATTAAATGATGAATCATCAGCAGAAATTCGGGTGTCGTCACTGAATCATGATAAAAATGCCATTTATAGTGTAAAGGATGGAGCTGAACTATTAATTCAGACTGACAAAATAGAAATCACAACACAAAGCTTAATATTCAATCTATATGGAGGGAAACCCCAGGTGTCAATTCTTGGGTTTACAAGCAAGTATTGTGACATTACATCATTTGGCATAAAAAAAAGCACCCATTTGCCTGGCGCCTGTTTTAACTTCATAACTACCGATGGTAAAAATGAAGGTGAGGTTTTGCTCTCTTGTTCATATAACTCCGATGGTGATATTTTTACCGATCCGGGAATGATAATGTTCTGGATCAAAGCCAATCAAATAGTTTATATCAACGGAGCGCCGGCAGACACGGATAAAATAAACTTCAACTACGACAATGATTTTCTGGTCATTAGTTTAAAAGAGTAACAAATAAACCTGGCGAAGCTGTAAAGCTTCGTCAGGCAAACGATATCAGATAAAAGGGTTTTGGCAAAGGCGCTCATGCAATGAATTGTCTTTTTCCCCAAAATTTAATAAAATACGTAACGTAATTATTTTTTTGTCTATAACAATCCCGCCTGAATTAATTGTCATCCTTTATCTTATTTCGTAATGTAAAAAAGAGCCCGCCAGCAGGCAGGGTCCGAATGTGTTCAACAGACGGCATAAAAGTAACCTTAGTAACGTTGCGGTGAACTCATCTTCCAATTGTCTTTTGGTTCGTTAGCATCGGTTTTCCCTCCAGTTTTCTGGTTATTGAGGAACACACCATGCAGGAACGAAAACTCTATACGCTTGAAGAAAAAAGACACCATGTTGCCAGCTGGCGCGCCAGCGGTCTGACCCGTCAGCAGTACTGCGAATTGCATGACATCAAATTTTCCACTTTCCGGGAATGGCCGCAGGATACCAAAGCGGAGCGCAGGGTTAATGAATCAGGGCTGATACCCGTACGTATCGCTACTGCGTAGCCCGTCGTTCAGGCTCCTTCGGTCGTCAACGACCCTGTCATGTTGTTTTTGCCCGGCGGCATCCGTATGAGTTGTCACGCCACCCAGCTCACCGATGTCTTTAGAGCGCTCAAACATGCTGACGCCTGAGAATGTTTTCCTGGCGGTCAAACCTGTGGATATGCGGCGCGGGATCGATACGCTGACCCAGTATGTCTAGGACGAGCTGAAATCCGCCTGGCACGAAGGTGCAGCCTTCGTCTTCACCAACAAGGCCCGCTCACGCATCAAGGTTTTACGGTGGGACAAACACGGTGTCTGGCTGTGCGTTCGTCGTCTGCATAAAGGACACTTTCGCTGGCCTCGTGCGGGCGATAAAGCCTGGTCTCTCACTCAGGATGAGTTCAACTGGCTGATTACCGGCGTTGACTGGCAGCAACTCAATGGCCATGACCTCGCCAAATGGGTCTTCAGGGAGGAGAGTGTTCCTGCTATTGCCTCACCGTAATCACACCCGGTAACATCATGAAAAACCCTGGATATCCGTGCCGGAGTATAATTACCGGCATGGATATATCACTTCTCACCACCACAAATGACATCGAGCAACTTCGCGCTATGGCCCTTGCCATGGTGAGAAAGGTGGTGGACGAGAATCACAAGCTTCAGTTGCAGAAAGGTGCCGAGCTGACAGCAAAAGAGCAGCGTATCCGCCTGCTGGAAGAGGCGCTGATGCTGGCCCGCAGCGTCAGCTCTTCGAGGAAGACACCGACGCTGATATCGCCGCCGCAGAAACGCAACTGAGCGCGTTGCTGCAGCAGGATACAAAGGAAGACGCAGAAAAATCGTCAGCTTACCGTCCTGTACGAAAAACGCTGCCATCGCAGCTTCCTCGTGTCAAAAAAACTATCCCACCGGTGTCGGATACCTGTGCCGACTGTGACGTTGCGCTTCACTTCATCCGCGATGATATCAGCGAAAAGCTGGAATACATCCCGGCGCGCTTCGTGGTCAATCAGTACGTTCGTCCTCAGTATGGATGCCCCTGCTGTGAAAAGGTGTTCAGCGGTCAGATGCCGGCACAGCTCATACCCAAAGGTATCGCGGAGGCCAGCCTTGTTGCACAGGTGGTGGTCAGCAAGTACCGTGACTACCAGCCCCTGTACCGCCAGCAGCATATCTTCGCCCGTGCAGACGTTGAGCTACCTGTCAGCACGATGGCGGGCTGGGTGGGCGCAGCCGGCGTGGCGCTTAACCCGCTGTCGGAACTGTTGCACCGGGAACTACTGACCCGCAGCGTGGTGCATGCCGATCGTATCCTGGATACCCGCAAAGGCGGTAAAACGCGTTCTGGCTACCTGTGGGCCTACGCCAGTGGTGAAAAAAGCGGCCCGGCCGTCTGCTTCGACAGTCAGACGGGGCGTGGACATGAACATCCTGCGACCTGGCTTCAGGGCTGGCGTGGTTCACTGGTTGTTGATGGTCATACCGCCTATAAGACCCTGGCGGAAAACGTCCCTGGGATCACGCTGGCTGGATGCTGGGCACACGCCCGCCGTAGCTTCGCCGATCTGTATAAAGCGAATAAAGATCCTCGCACCGCGATGGCAGTCAGGCAGATCGCCGGGTTGTACCGACTGGAAAAGAAGATCCGGCATCGTCAGGTAGGAAAGATCCGCCAGTGGCGACAACATTACTCCAGGCCAGTGGTAGATAAACTCTGGTTATGGCTTGAACAACAAAAGAATGCGTGCCCGGAAAACTCGGCGCTGAGTAAGGCCGTTGGCTATATGCTGAAACGGCGTGAAACGCTCAGCCGCTTCCTTGGTGATGGTTCGCTGCCGCTTGACAACAATCGCTGCGAACGCGCCATCAGACCTGTGGTAATGGGCCGCTCAAACTGGTTGTGTGTGTCACGAAGGAGAACTGATGACGACAATGTGAAAATTGCAGCATAATTTCTCCATGTTCTGAGGTGGGTGGAGGTGGGCCCTCCGGTCAGGGTTTGCAGGAAAACTGACCAAACGACCCGGTGCTGCTGCACTCTAAGGAATGTGGTGGTGAGCTACTAGGGAAAAGGCAGAGATCTACTGTCACGTGGGGCTCGGGAAGTTGAACGAAAGTGAACTGTCCGATGAAGCATCGAAATCGCAGATGATGTCAAAACGGGGTTGTATAGCCGTCCCCCGATAAGCGCAGAAGTAACCTGCTTACTGACTGCGTGGCATCCGGTGTGAAGGCAGCAGGAGCCCGAGCCAGACCATCTCAGGGAACGTGAGAACCTGTTCCCGGCACGCATTGGGGAACAGGGGCGGACTCATTCGTAGTAGTGATGAAGGATCTGTAATGGGTCTGGAGCGAAGGGATGGGGATCCTTTGCTCAACTTTCATATCCCTGGCTTTACGGTCTTTTCCGCGCTACGTGCTGCCGATATAATCCCCGTCATGAATAAAAAGAATCTCACTGCATTACCTCCCGAAGAATCACTGGCTGACCTGGCGCATTTTGCCTGGTGCGCGCTGGTGGGGTTACGACTGGCTCAGCAGGACGGCCAGGCACGTTCACCGCTGACCATTCACACTTTTCTGGTCCGCTGGCTGGCTGATGTGCAGAAACAACGCAGGTTTCCGCGCTCCGTTGCGCCCGACATCGACAGCCTGTTGCGTCTGGTGCGAATGAAAGGTCCTGCTGCGGATTTACAGCAGCGGCTGCAATACCTCTGGCAGTCCTGCACGGAGCCTGTGACGCAGCAGTCGGCACTGTTTCGCCTGACCCATGCGATTGAGCACCTGAAATCACAGGGCTGGGTCAATGCCGTGGTGGCGGACGAAGAATGGGTTCCTGAAACTCTGTATACCGAATACGCGGACGTATCTGCGCTACTGGTAAGAAAGTCCGAACTGCAGCGCCATTTTACTGAAGAGGGTAAGCAGTCCGCACCGGTGGCGTTTATCGTTGCCGGAGAGGTGCGTGTTGTTTGCGATGCATTTGATGCACGGGACCTGCGTTACGCGACGGGTGAGCAACACGCAGGTGGGTGTTTACTGTCTCTGTTGCCAGTAGCTGATGTCTGAAGTGCTGTTAGCAATACTAACGTAAAAGGATGAGCATGGGGCGGATTGACTATCAGATAGAAAAGTATCAGTTTTCATGCTCTGACGAGGCGCCCCGCCTGACCCGGCAGTGGGTGGATGTGCTCGAAGAATGCCGACAACAAAAAGCCGGCGCGGAAGAACGCCTGCGTATTGCCTTGCTGAACGTCGATTATGTCACCAGCTTTGAACTGCCTTTCCGCTTACTGTTGCTCCGTACACCACAGCTGATCGCCGGTCTGCGCGATGAACTAAAGCTGAATCAGAAAGATGCGATTTTCAACGGGAAGCGTTTTGGCTGCGTCTGGAGCCTGAAGACCGATCTCAGTGCAATACCGGACGAATTTCATTATCACCTGGTGACCCGCATACGGCGTGTGAGTCCGGATGGCGTTTCGTCAGCCCCCTTTCAGCAGATAGCAAAAGAGGTGAAATCGCCACGCGAGCGTATCAGGCGGGCACTTGCATCGGGACTGGCGGTGACCGCACTGGATGCTCTCTTCTGGTTCGGTTGCCAGCGTATGGCAGCGGATGTGCTGCGCCTGAGAAAGACGGGCATGAGGATTGTGACCTCAGACGCTGACATCTTTGATTCGCTCACCGGAACAATCCGCCGGGTTCCGGTTTACCGTTGCGACGGTGTGTAAGGCGCTTCCGGGTTTATACCGTCAGAACCTTATCCTGCTCATTTTCCTCCCGCCTGTTTATTGAACAAGTTGTCGTAACATCATGAATGTTTTTAACATTTGGTATTTGGCTGAAACATATTCTTGACTATAAGCCCTTGTGTGGCTCATTTTCCGTTCGTAATATCCGCCCCCGTATAAAGGAGACGCAGACCGCCATTTGCTCAGCAGGAACGAGCCGGTGACACTGATGTTGCAGGTGTGGGCTTTGAGGCCCTGGTGGTGGTCCATCTGGCTTTCTGGTCCGCGATGAAGGGATAACCCGGAGTGACCGGAAAGTCCATTCGCATGAGTGCGGGCAGGCAATATACCCTGATATCGCGCTATCTACCGCTGTCTGTTCGCGCTCAACCGAATGAGACGACACTAATAACTCCACTGTCCGAGGGGAATCATGGTATGCGGGACTGGCTGTGGCAGGCAGTGTGCTTAGCTGGTGGTGTTTTATGTCGGTTCCGGATGTTCTGGCAACAAGGCAACAAGGCAACAAGGCAAGGAGAAAGGATGTTACCAACTGACCAACTTTTTCATGCTGTACCGGCAGGGATCGCCAGATGTCTGCAACTGGTGCTCAACGCAGCGCTATTGTTGCTGGGGCTGATACTGGTCGTTTTTCTTGCAAAAGAGACTTGGCATCTTGCTCAGGTATTACTACAGCCTGTGACGGATAATACCAAATACAGCCTGGTGGTTGGGCTGATCGTGTATTTTCTGTACTTTGAGTTTATTGCGCTTATCGTGAAGTACTTTCAGGCGGGATACCATTTTCCGCTCCGTTACATCATCTACATTGGCATCACGGCCGTTGTCAGGCTGATTATTGTGGAGCATCCGTCTTCATGTGATGTGTTTGTGTATGCCGGTGCGATACTGGTGATGGTTATGACTCTGTGGCTGTGCAATTCGCCACGACTGAAGCGTGAGTGAGCAGGGGGGAGTCGCGCCGCCTGTTGGAGTGTGTAGTGTGGCGTGAAAATTATTAACGCAAATAGTGGTGTGCTCCTCCGGAGAGAGGGCGCGGGTGATGAAATATCCTTAGTGGAATGCAACAACGCGCGGACATTTGCTTATCACCCGAATGTTCAACACTGGGAAGCGCGGGCGCCCTGGATATTTAAGACGGCCATTCAAGAGCAAATCAAGGGAAACGGATGAGTAGGAAAAACATATTTAGTGCGCTGTTGCTGGTTATAGGGGTAAGTATGTCTTTTCTGGCAGGGGCTGCAGAGCACAATAAACTGCGCTTACCGGCAAAAGGTGTCGTCTGCGATGCGTATTTTTGTGCTGATGCGACAGGCATTTCGGATGTGCTGACGACGAAATACCTGGGCGCGAAAAAAAGCCAGCAGCTGGCGTCGCAGGGCGACTTTGACCGCACGGCGTTTACGTTTACGAACGGCATTTACTGCGACACCAAAGAGAAGATGTGCCGCAAGGACCGCTACTTTGGGGTTGATGGTAAACCGTCTGGTAAGATTGACAGCAAAACGACACAGTGGCTGTTTGCCCAATGAACGTAGGGATCCAGGTGGGTCCCTTCGTCTTTTCACTTCTGACAACGATCGCTTACCCCGTTCAGCCCCTCTGTTTCTTTATTGAATGATTCAAACCGTCCATGATCGTTAAGTCGGACAATATACAGTCTGTCAAAATCCTGCCCGGGCCATGAGGGGATTTGCTCTGGATCGCCTCCGGTCTGTTTCACCAGCCCCTTCGCAGCCACCACCAGATTTTTATGTCCCATGAGAAGAATACCCGTTTATGCAGACTGCGGGCAGACAGAATATCGCTCACCAGCCCCTCTGTTTGCGTGGCATGGTATTTGAGAATCACCGGGCGTTCAGCCTGGATGGCTGTGGGGAGAATCGTAGTCAGCGGACGCAGCGTACTGCCTGTTTTGTTTTCCTTTGGTGCTGAAGCATAAATCGCATCAGGCATGCCAAAGCGGGCTAAGAGTACTGATGGCAGTGCCAGAGCACGATTAAACCCTTTGCAGGTTAACTGACCGGTAGATGTCTCCGGTTTTTCACCATGACGAAGAAAGGTGACCGTTGTATCTGCCTGAACAGTAAAAGCAGTCAGTAACAAAGAACCCGAGGTCACCAGTAATGCACAATGGAGTACAGATTTTAATGTAGTCATAATCAGAATGGCTTTTTATCATGAAACGATCGGAATGATATTCAGGTTTTTTATAAACGAATGATTAATGAAATCCTTTTATATTGCATTTATTTTGACTTTTATAGCTATGCAAGTGATTAAATAGTGTGAAATGGTGAATTGTATTTCTTTTTGTGTTTTTTTAACGCGTATCAGGAAATATTTTAGCCTGCCCGGTACCTGCATGATGGCGTAATTTAATAATAATAAAATATTATTCTGTAGGTAGTCGTAGTAGCGAGTGAATGTAGCGGTTTTATGCTGTAGTCATGATGTTTATTGGATTTATCTTAATGTGTCTTTTTTGTTACATTTTGATATTAAATCTCTTTTTGTGATCTAATTGCGATCTTTAATTCTGTTTTATTGCAAATATGTAGCGTGATGATCTAACATGTCCGGCATCATTCCTGCGCGTCACTCCTCCGTATGAGGCAGTAACGTCAGGTGACTATCGCCAATTAACCGTCTGGTGAATATCTGAATCTTCGTCCGGGGATACCCGATTGTATTTGCTGGTCCGCCGGTTTTAATTTCTGATTTGTGAAAACTCGAGTGAGAAGAATATGAGTAAAAATACAGGCAGCTCCTCTGTCGCGCCGAAAGAAAGAATCAATATTAAATATGTTCCTGCGACCGGCGGGCAACAGGCAGAGGTTGAATTACCCTTAACGCTGATGATCGTGGGTGACCTGAAAGGGCGAACAGAAGAAACGCCGATTGAAGAACGACAGACGGTATCGCTGGACAAGAACAATTTCAATGCTGTCATGCGGGAAAGCAAAATTGATCTCGCTTTTAACGTGCCAAATCGTCTTGAAGAAGAAAGCGAAGATGACCTGCCTGTTCATCTGAACATTGCTTCTCTTGCTGATTTCTCCCCGGACAACCTTGCACAGCAGGTCCCTGAGTTACGTAAATTGCTGGAGTTGCGTGAGGCGCTGGTTGCGCTTAAGGGACCACTGGGAAATATCCCCTCATTCCGTAACCGTTTGCAGGATTTGCTTGCAAACCCTGATGCCCGTGAACAGCTGCTTAAAGAGCTGGATCTCATTAAGCCAGAAAAATAATGCGACAACAGTAAGGGAAAAATTATGTCTGCTACCGAAAAACAAACCCGCACTGATGATGCCGGGGCATCTTCCTCACTGCTTGACGAGATTATGGCGCAGGCGCGTATTACGCCTGTTGACGAAGGCTATAACGTCGCGAAGCAGGGTATTACGGCGCTCATATCCAACATCCTTGATAGTGGTGATGCCGCCGAACCAGTCAACAAAGCTCTGGTTGACCGCATGATTGTTGAGCTGGACAAAAAACTCAGCGCCCAGATCGATGAAATTTTGCATGCCCGTGAGTTCCAGGCGCTGGAGTCCACCTGGCGTTCGGCGAAGGTGCTGGTTGATAAAACCGATTTCCGCGAGAACATCAAAATTCTGATGTTACATGCCACCAAAGAGGAACTGCTCGATGATTTTGAGTTCGCGCCTGAAATCGCGCAGTCCGGATTTTATAAGCATGTTTACTCCACCGGTTATGGCCAGTTTGGTGGGGAACCTGTCGGTGCGGTGATTGGTGATTATTCCCTGACCCAAAGCTCTCCGGACATCAAGCTGATGCAATACCTGAGTGCAGTTGGCGCGATGGCACATGCACCTTGTATTTCTTCTGTGGCGCCGACATTTTTCGGTGTGGACAGTTTTACCGATCTTCCCTCCATCAAGGATCTCAAATCGGTATTTGAAGGCCCGGCCTATACCAAATGGCGCGCCCTGCGTGAGTCAGAAGATGCCCGCTATCTGGGCTTAACCGCACCGCGTTTTCTGGCCCGCCTGCCGTACGATCCGGTGGAGAATCCGGTCAAAGGGTTTAACTATCAGGAAAATATCAACGCCAGCCATGATCATTATTTGTGGGGCAATACCGCCTACCTGATGGGGACGGCATTGACCGACAGCTTCGCGAAGTACCGCTGGTGCCCGAATATCATTGGTCCGCAAAGTGGTGGTTCTATCTCCGATCTGCCTGTCCACGTTTATGAAGCGATGGGGCAGCTACAGGCCAAAATTCCGACGGAAGTCCTCATCACCGATCGCCGTGAATACGAGCTGGCAGAGGAGGGATTTATCTCTCTGACTATGCGTAAGGACAGTGATAACGCTGCGTTCTTCTCGGCCAACTCGGTACAGAAGCCGAAGGTATTCCCGAATACGCGTGAGGGGAAAGACGCCGAAACCAATTATCGTCTGGGTACGCAGCTGCCGTACATGTTCATTATTAATCGTCTGGCGCATTACATCAAAGTTCTGCAGCGTGAGCAGATTGGCTCGTGGAAAGAACGTCAGGATCTTGAGCGTGAGCTGAACAACTGGATCAAGCAGTACGTTGCCGATCAGGAAAATCCGCCTGCTGATGTGCGCAGCCGTCGTCCTCTCCGTGCAGCGCAGATCATGGTGAAGGATGTGGAAGGTGAGGCAGGCTGGTATCAGGTGTCGATTTCTGTCCGTCCGCACTTCAAATACATGGGCGCGAACTTTGAACTCTCCCTGGTGGGTCGTCTGGACAAGGAATAAGCCACGGTGTCTTCTCTCGCATTATGGAACAGAGGAAGCTCTGCCAGCCTGTTTGATCGTATCAGGGGTGAGGATACAGCCATTTCGCCCACCCAGGAAACAGACAGGCTGGTCAGCTCGGTCAAGCGTCAGCTTGAGCGTGTTCTCAATACCCGATGCGGGAGTTGCCGCAGTGCGCCGGAGCTCGGTGTGGTGGATCTTAATGATTCCACGCAGAGTCGTGCTGATGCAGGTGGACGTATACGTGAAGCTATCCGCCATTGTATCCGCGAATATGAGCCACGGATTGTCGGTGTTGAGGTTTTTGCTGTGGATAACACCACAGCGGTCCCCGGTATGGCATTTCGGGTTAACGCCTCGGTACATCTGGATACGATTGAGCAGGTCGCCTCGTTTGATATCCATATGGACAGTAACCGCCACTACAGAATGATGTGATTTATGTCGCTGGAACATTATTACCGGGATGAGTTGACTTGGCTGCGCCTGCAGGGGCGTCAGTTTGCTGAGTCGCATCCCGAGCTGTCGCGTTTTTTATCTGAACAGACTACCGATCCTGATGTGGAAAGACTGCTGGAAGGGTTCGCGTTTCTGACGGGTAGCCTGCGCGCCAAAATCGAAGATGAGTTTCCGGAACTGACGCATGGCCTGCTCAATATGCTGTGGCCGAATTACCTGCGTCCTGTTCCTTCGATGACAATTGTTCAGTTTACGCCGGTTGCAGGGGCTCTGGCACAGCCCGCGTTTCTCGGGCGGGGGTGCGCGCTTGACAGCATTGTTAACAATGAAGCAGTGTGCCATTTTCAGACATGCCACGATCTGTGGATCTTTCCGGCCACGCTTGAGAATGTCAGTGCTTACAGTGGTACAGATGTTTCGGCGATCACCCTGGAGCTGGCGCTGCAGGTCCCGATGACTCTTGAGCAACTGGATCTCAGTAAGTTGCGGTTTTATCTTGGCGGTGATGCCTGGACGGCGCGAGAGCTCTATTTCTGGTTATCGGACCGGCTGGCCTGGATTGAGCTGGAAATTAACGGCACGCGTTTTCGTCAGCCTGCCAGTCTCCTCAGGACCAGCGGGTTTGCACGGGAAGAGGCTTTGCTGCCCTACCCCGGCAATATCTACTCTGGCTATCGCATCCTGCAGGAGTATTTCTGTTTCCCTGAAAGTTTTCTGTTTATCCATCTTGCCGGGGGCGACTGGCCGAAGCAACCGATGGCCGTGTCGTCATTTAAACTGCATTTCTGTTTTGAACGTCCGCTGCCCCCTTCACTGAAGATCCGCCAGGATGCTTTCATGCTGAACTGTGTGCCTGCCATCAATCTTTTCCATCATGACAGTGAACCGGTGGCCCTCACTGGACAGCAAACGGAATATCCGTTACGCGCCAGCTACAGTCATCCTGACAGCTACGAGATTTTTTCTGTAAACAATGTAGAAGGCTGGGTAGAGGGCCCGGATGGCCGTGCGCGGGGCGGCACCCGGGTGTATCAGCCTTTTGAAAGTTTTCAGCACCAGATTGAACGTGCAAACGGGCGTCTGGCGCTGTATTACCGTCTCAGGGTTCGCGAGGCCGTGAACGGCGAGGGCTTTGAGCATTCACTGTCTTTCGTCCGGGGTGACGAAAGAGAAGTGGTCGGAAAAGATGAAGCAGTCTCTGTCACCATGACCTGTACCAACAGAGAACGTGCAGCACAGTTGAAGGTGGGGGACATTTGCGTCCCGACGAATGCCACGCCCAATTTTTTCACTTTCCGCAATATTACCCGCCCAACGCGTTCACTACGTCCTGTGCTGGATGGCAGCCTGCAGTGGATGCTGATTTCCAGCATGTCACTGAACTATGTCTCACTGCTGAGTCCGGACGCGCTGACGCAGGTGTTACGTACGTGGGATTTTCCAGCGCTGTATGACAAACAAGCTGAACAGGCATCGCGTAAGCGACTGGCGGGGATCGAGCGTATTGAGACCGTGCCGGTTGATCGCCTGATACGCGGTATGCCGGTGCGCGGCCTGAAATCCAGACTCTTTGTGCGTCAGTCGGCCTTCGGGGGCGAAGGTGATCTGTATCTCTTCGGCACCGTGCTTGCACATTTTCTCTCCCTCTATGCCAGCGTGAACGCGTTTCATTTGCTGGAGGTGTACAACCTTGACAACAAGGAGTGTTACCGATGGCCGGTACAGGCAGGTCAGCACTCGATGATGTGATTGCCCGTGGGGAGATTGCACAGTTTTCTTTCTTCCCGCTGGTTGAATTGCTCCATTTGCTGGATAACGTCGATCCCGAATCTGACCAGGATATTCACCCTGAACAGGAGCGTGTGCGCTTTACTGCCACGGCTTCGCTGGGCTTTCATCCCGGCGACATTGTCAGCTTAAGCCTGGAAGATAGTGGGTTGCGCCATCTTGAAGTGGCCTTTCTGGGTCTGCATGGCAGCCAGTCTCCGATGCCCGGCTATTACCTTGACGAACTGGCCTGGGAGTACGCGTGGCAGGAATCGCGTCTCGGGCTGTTTCTGGATTTTTTCCATCATCGCCTGCTGACCCTTCTTCACCGGATATGGCGTAAGTATCGCTACCATGTCCGTTTTCAGGACGACGGACGGGACGGGTTCTCCCGTCAGATGTTTGCGCTGGTGGGCCTCGGTAATGAAGCCGTACGCGACAGCCTGCCTGTTAACCGGGCCAAAATGCTCTCTTATGCAGGGATGCTGGCGAGCCCCAGCCGTTCACCTGAAGTCATCTCTGGTCTGGTTATGCACTGTTTCGATCTTGAGAATGTGGACGTTGAGGACTGGCAGATGCGTAAAGTGGCGGTCTGCGAAGAACAGCAAAACCGCCTAGGGCAGGCCAACATGGCACTTGGGCATGATTTCATTTCTGGTGCTCGGGTCAATGACTGTGCCGGGAAATTCATATTAAAAATCAATAACCTTTCATTTCGTGATTTTCTCCGTTTTCTGCCGGATGGCGATCAGCATCAGCCGCTGGTGCGCTTTATGTCATTCATTCTGCGCGACCAGCTGGCTTGGGATCTGAGCCTCGGTTTTGGCTATCAGCAGGCAAACGGGATGCGTCTCGACAATCATCAGGGCGCGAGCCTGGGCTGGAGCAGTTTTCTGGGGACGCCGCCTGAGATGGCCCGCGTCATGATATGCGTGCAGGAGTAGGCATGAACAACAGTACACAACAGCTTTCATTACTGGTCATTAACAGCGCGCAGCTGGAGGGCGACTCTCAGGTTCAGCACCATTTCGGGCCGGAAGGGGGGACACTTGGCGCATCGGATCAGGATAACTGGCAGCTTCGGGAAAGTATTGGCTCGGTTCTGCCGGGGCATGCACGTATTGACGTTATTGACGGGCATTTTTGTCTGCACGACCAGAGCGGACAAACATTCATAAATGGTTCGGGGTCACCGGTGGGCGGAGACCGGCACGTCAGGCTGAGTCCGGGAGATGAACTGACCGTTGGGCCGTTTCAGATCCGGGTGTCCCTGGGGCAGAGACATCACGATCCTGCGCTGGATGAACTGATGGATAACCGACCACAGCGGGATATGGATACATGGCTTGAAGATACTCAGCACGACGCCGGAACGACGCATACGGTAACAAAGGCGCCTCGACAGGATGATCCTCTTGGGGCGCTGCAACAGGATAGCCACAGCGTGTCATCGCTGGTGACAGGGAGTATGCCTCAGCCTGCATTCTCAGAAAAGACGGGCGAGCTTTCTGGAGGAAAAGAGACAGTGAATCAGTCATTTATTGAACTACCGGGTGTGGGGCGTACCGGCCTTACACATGACGAGAGCATGGTGGCCGCGCTGGAAATCGTGATGTCCGGTATGGGGGGAAACCTTGCGGTGACAGAATCTTCTACCGCCGCAGAGATGTTGTTCGATATGGGCAGAACCCTGCGTGCGCTGGTGGAAGGGTTGCTGGCGCTTCAGGCTGAACAGGGGGCGCTTGCCGACAAACTGCTGCGCCCGATTGAAGATAACCCTCTGCGCCTGGGGCTTGATTATCACGACACCCTCTCGCTGCTCTTTGCCGAAGGGCAAAGCCCGGTGCATCTGTCGGCTCCGGCCGCCGTTGCGGAACTCCTCAGTAATATCCGCCTTCAGCATACAGCCAGCCAGAAGGCGACAAGTGTTGCGCTGCATAGCGTTCTTCAGGCTTTTTCGCCGGAGGGGCTGCTGGCCCGTTTCGCTCATTACCGCCGCGGTGGACAGGGGGAGAGTGCAGGATGGGAGTGGGAGATGTATCAGCATTATTTCCGGGAACTGACCTCATCACGCCAGCAGGGATTTGAAAAACTGTTCCGCCAGGTATACGCCCAGGCGTATGACCGCGCGGTTCGGGATGGGCTGGAGCCGCTGTGATGCGAAATGTTGTCCTGATGTTGCTGCTCACACTATCCCTGGCGGGATGTACCACCATGGGCAAGATGGCGAAGGTTGCAGCTAATCCTGATATCCAGGTCGGTAGTCACGACGATCAGCCTTCCACTGTCTCCTTCAGTCTGGTCGGGGAGCAGGACATGAACCCCAATGAGAGCGGTGATGCGTCACCCGTTGAATTTCAGATTGTCATGCTGGCGGAAGATTCCCGGTTACTTGCCAGTGATTACGATCAGATAACCACTGACCTGCCCAGGGCACTGGCGAAAAACTATCTCGACCACCAGGACTACACCCTGCTGCCGGGGCAATTTAAATACCTGCCTGCTGCTGAACTGGATAAAAAGACGCGCTATATCGGTGTCGTAGCCCGCTATGCCGATCCGGACAGTACCGAGTGGCGCAAGGTGATCCCGGTGAAAAGCACGGGACGGCATTACCAGGTGCTGGTGCACCTGCGTATGAATGAAGTGGACTTACAACAGCAAACAGAAGAATAACTATGTCGATTCGTAACCGCGTTATCTGGCGCGAAGGGCTTTTCATTAAGCCCCAGCATTTTCAGCAGCAACAGCGCCATGTGGACTATTTGCTGCAGGCGCGCCTGAGTGCCATCAGCGATTATTTCAGTGGTTTGCAGTCCCTGGACATCAATGAAGAGTACCTGAATTTTGGGCGTATCGCACTGGTAGGGGCGAGGGGTGTGATGCCCGATGGCACGGTTTTCAATATTCCCGGTGATGATGCGCTGCCGCCGCCGCTGGAAATTACGGATGACTCGGTGACAGGGCAGAAGGTTTATCTGGCAATCCCGCTTGCGGTCAGTGGGGTTAATGAAGTACGTCAGCCGGAGCAGTCTGTTGCCACCCGCCTGGAAGCCCACCGCTATGAGATCCGTGACCTTCACAGCGATGGCGGGGATATTACCGCACTCGATCTCGGGCGTGTGAGCCCCCGTCTGATGCTGGAACGAGACGATCGCAGTGCCTGGGCAACGCTTGCTGTCGCCCGTATTCAGGAACGGCGCCCGGATGGGGGCCTGGTGCTGGAATCTGCTTTTATGCCCTGCAGTTCGTCTGTGTCAGCGATCCCGGTGCTTAAACGTTTTCTGGGCGAATCCGCAGGACTGGTGGCCGAACGCGCACGGACGCTGGCACAGCGTATTGCTACTCCCGGACAGCAGAGCATCGCCGATGTGGCGGAGTTCATGATGCTGCAGTTGCTTAATCGCATGCAGCCCAGCCTGTCGCATCTGGCCCGCCTGGGCACGCTGCACCCGGAGCGTCTGTACGAAACGCTGGTGGCGTTCTGCGGTGAACTGATGACCTTCACGGACGAATCCCGTCTGCATCCTGAGTTTCCGGCCTACCGTCATGACGATCCCCGTCAGAGTTTCGAACCGGTCATGCATGCCCTGCGTCAGGCACTCAGTACGGTACTGTCGCCGCGCGCTGTTTCCCTGCAGCTGAGTAAACAGGCGTATGGCGTTCATCTTGCTGTCATTGCTGAAAGTGAACTGCTGCAGAGTGCGATGTTCGTCCTGGCCGTTCGCGCCAGAATGCCGCAGGAACAGCTGCGTAAACAGCTGCTACAGCAGGTCAAGGTCGCGTCAGGTGAGAAAATTCGTGAGCTTATCAGCCTGCAGCTCCCCGGCGTGCCGCTTCAGCCTCTGCCGGTGGCTCCGCGTCAGTTGCCTTACCACGCGGGCTACAGCTACTTCCAGCTTGACCGGCAAAGTCCGGCCTGGTCAGTACTGATGACCGGAAACACGCTGGCGTTCCATATTGCCGGTGAGTTTCCTGAACTTGACATGCAGCTCTGGGCTATTCGCAGCCAGTAACAGGGAGAGTTAACGATGGCAACTGATGCAATGTACCACGACGGCCTGAAAGGGCTGCTCCATGAGGATGCGGGTCTGACGGACAGCGATCCTGATTATGCTTTCAGGATGCGGGGTAACAGCCTGAATCCGATCGTTGACGCGGTCACTCCGCTGTTCGGCATGATTGCCCGCGTGCGCACGCTGAGCCGCCATAACGATGTGGCAGGTCTGTATCAGACTGTGTCAACGGAAATCCGTGCGATTGAGCAGGAACTGCGGGGGCTCGACTATGAGAATGGCGTGATCCTGTCGTTTCGCTATGTGCTGTGCTCCTTTATTGACGAAGCGGTGATGGCCCATGAATGGGGGCACCAGAGCGTGTGGGCGGAGAACTCCCTGCTGTCTCAGTTTCATGGTGAAACCTGGGGCGGTGAAAAGGTGTTTTCTGTTCTTGATAAGCTGCAGGACGATCCCGTGCGTTATCGCGATGTGCTGGAATTTATTCTGCTGTGTCTGCTGATGGGGTTTCAGGGGCGTTATCGTCTCCTGCCGGACGGCAAAAAAATGCTACAGGAGATAAGCCAGTCCCTTCAGCATCAACTGAACCCGGAACCTGTCACTCAGCCGCCAGTGTTACATCTTGATTTTGGCCAACAGGCCGCCCCGTATCGTCTGTCCCGCCAGGTGTCACTGCGCACTGTCGCGGGCAGCGCCTGCCTGCTGATGGCTTGCATTTTTCTCCTTTTTCACCATCTGCTCAGCAATCAGACGCAGGATGTCCTGCGTCAGTTGAGTGAACTCTTAAAGTGAGGGCGTTAACCCATGATCCGCATTGATCTGCACATTCTTGTTGAACGTCTTCATCCGGTTTGCCGCCATATGCTGGAAGAGGCGGCGGCCGTGTGCGTCAGCCAGCAGGGTGCTGAAATTCGTGTTGAGCACCTTCTGCTGAAAGCGCTGGAGACGCCGTTAAGCGATATCCGCCTCATACTGGATCATGTCGGTATCGCCCATGAAGAAGTGAATGATCTTCTGGATGTGGGGGGCATGGATAAAGCCATTGCACCGGGCTATCCGGCGTTTTCGCCTCTGTTGGTGGAATTACTGCAGGATGGCTGGATGCTGGCTTCGGCACAGATGAGTCATCTGCAGTTGCGCAGCGGTGTTGTATTGCTGGCACTGCTGATGACACCGGGACGCTATGTATTACCTGCCGTTTCCCGCTTGCTGTCGGGCATTAACCGGGAACGGCTGGCGCAGGATTTTGATGGCTGGGTGAAGGGCTCGGCGGAAGGTGAGGGGAACACTTCAGCGGGGAACACGCTTGCCTCCCCCTCTGCTACGGGGGAGCTGTTGGCTCGTTTTACGCATAACCTGACCCAGGACGCCCTCGACGGGAGGCTCGATCCGGTGCTGTGTCGGGATGATGAAATTGACCTGATGATCGATATCCTTTCACGCCGTCGTAAAAATAATCCGATTATCGTCGGTGAGGCGGGCGTGGGTAAAAGCGCGCTCACCGAAGGACTTGCCTTGCGCATCGTTGCCGGTCAGGTACCGGATAAGCTCCGGGACGTGGAGCTGCTGTCTCTGGATTTAGGGGCCATGCAGGCAGGTGCCGCCGTGAAAGGGGAGTTTGAGAAGCGATTTAAGGGGGTGATGCAGGAGGTTAAGGATTCACCGCGTCCCGTCATCCTGTTTATTGATGAAGCTCATACGCTGATTGGAGCAGGAAATCAGGCGGGTGGGCTGGATGTCTCGAACCTGATCAAGCCCGCGCTGGCACGTGGTGAGCTGCGTACGATTGCTGCCACCACCTGGAGTGAATACAAAAAATACGTTGAAAAAGATGCGGCGCTCTCGCGTCGCTTTCAGTTAGTTAACGTCGGTGAGCCGGATGTGGAGCAGGCGACGGTTATTCTGCGCGGACTGCGTAGCGTCTATGAGAAAGCACACGGGGTCCTGATTGATGAGGAGGCCCTGCAGGCGGCAGCGTCTCTGTCGGCGCGCTACATCTCAGGTCGGCAGTTGCCGGATAAAGCCATTGATGTGCTGGATACGGCCTGCGCCAGAGTGGCGATTAACCTGACCACGCCTCCCCGCGAAGTCAGCCATCTGCAGACCCGTCTTGAACAGCGTGGGCTGGAAATTGTCCAGCTCGAGCGCCAGTCGCGCATTGGTCTTGGCGATCATCAGGCCAGGCTCAGTGAGCTTTGTGCTGAGGAACAGACAGAACGTGCAAAGCTGATAAAGGAAGAAGAGAACTGGCAGGCGCAGCTCAGGCTGGTGCAGGCGATCGTCGCACTGCGCGCGCAGTTGCTGGCGACAGAGAGTGAAAACGATGATGAACCGATGGCTGCACTGCGCGAGCTCGAGCAGGAGCTTGACGCGCTACAGGCATCATCGGTGCGGGTGTCAGCGCATGTGGATGCCCGGCAGGTGGCTTCGGTGGTGGCTGAGTGGACGGGCGTGCCTGTCAACCGTATTTCCCAAAGCGAACTGGACGTGGTGATGAACCTGCCTGCGTATCTTGGCGACAGTATTCGGGGCCAGTCGCTTGCCATTGAACATCTGCACCGGCATCTGCTGACGGCACGTGCTGACCTTCGTCGTACCGGGCGTCCGCTGGGCGCATTTTTGCTGGTGGGCCCCAGCGGGGTCGGGAAAACCGAAACCGTGGTGCAGATTGCAGAGCTTCTTTTTGGTGGGCGTCATTACCTCACCACCATCAACATGTCCGAGTATCAGGAAAAACACACCGTCTCTCGACTGATTGGCTCTCCGCCGGGGTATGTTGGTTTTGGGGAAGGCGGTGTGCTGACCGAGGCTATTCGGCGTAAACCGTACTCGGTGGTGCTGCTCGATGAGGTGGAAAAAGCCCATCCGGATGTGCTGAACCTGTTCTACCAGGCGTTCGATAAAGGTGAAATGGCCGACGGTGAAGGGCGGCTGATTGACTGTAAAAATGTGGTGTTCTTTTTGACCTCTAACCTGGGATATCAGGCAATCGTGGAGCACGCCGGGGAGCCGCAGGCACTTTACGACGCGCTCTATCCGGAACTGGCGGCCTTTTTCCGGCCGGCTTTGCTGGCCCGTATGGAGGTTATCCCTTATCTGCCGCTGTCGTCCGACACGCTGCGTACCATTGTGAAGGGCAAACTGACTCATCTCAGCTCGCTGCTGGCGCAGCGTTTTGGCGCGAGCGTTGAGACCGACGATGCGGTGGCTGACGAGATTTTGCGTCGGGCGACCCGCAGCGAGAATGGCGCCCGTATGCTGGAATCCATCATTGACGGAGCGTTGTTGCCGTCGTTGTCGCTGAAATTGCTGCAGAAGACATCAGCGGCTGAACCGGTATCCCGGATCCGTATTGGTGTTGATGCCGGTGAGTTTGTGTCAGTGGTGGAAGGGTGAACATGCGACAGGCGCTGCAGTTTGCAGAATCCCTGATCCAGCCGGACAATGATGCCGCGCTGGTCGACTGGCTGCTCGCGACCCTCCGTGAACGCTTGCAGCCTCTGGGCATTATCCTGGGACTGTGCGATTACAGTGGACGTTTACTGGCGTGTTCCGGACAGCATCCCGGCGGAGCATTTCGTCTGGAGTTGCCGGTGGATGACTTCGGCCATCCGCTGGCCGGTGTGGTACATGACAACGCCCCGCATCTCTGGGAAACCCTGAACGGGGGGGCGCGGACAGAGCACGCGGGTTTTCGTGAACTGCTGATGACCATGCATACCACCACTGGTCTGCTGGCACTGCCTGTCTGCGATGAAACGCAAAAAATTACCGGGGTGCTCGGATTCTTTGATGAGGCGGATGCCCTTCAGCGGTGGTCTGACAGCGAGTTACCCGGACATATTCTCCGGTTGTTTACCCTCCAGCGCAGTCGGCTGCATCAGATGCAGCATAATCAGAAAGAAAGCCAGTGTCTGCGCGATTCACTGCGCAGGGTGACGTCTGAGCAGTCGCAGCACGACAGGCTGACGCACCTGTTGGAAAGCCGTCTGGTCGGTCAGTCGGCTGTGATACAGCAGCTTCGGGAGCGCATCCGGCATACGGCGGCACATTCCCTGTCGGTGCTGGTTGAAGGTGAAACGGGTTCCGGAAAAGAGGTGGTGGCGCAGCTGGTGCATGAATGCTCCTCCCGTGCCGGGCAGCCGATGGTCGCGCTGAACTGTGCGGCAGTCCCCGAAAACCTGATTGAAAGTGAACTTTTCGGCTGGCAGAAAGGCGCGTTTACCGGCGCTAACAGCCATAAAGAAGGGCTGATTGCACGGGCGAATGGCGGCACGCTGTTTCTCGATGAGGTGGGCGATATGCCCCTTGTCATGCAGGCCAAACTGTTACGCGTGCTTGAAACCCGTCAGTACCGCCCGTTGGGTGGTGATAAGGAGCAGTATTCCGATTTTCGGGTGGTTGCTGCCACGCATTACTCGCTCAGGCAGCGCGTTACCGACGGGCATTTTCGGCAGGATCTGTACCATCGTCTTTGCCAGTGCGAGATCCTCGTTCCGTCCCTGCGTGAGCGTCCTGAAGATATTCCGCTCTTGTGCCGCCATTTTATTGCGACTTTCAGCCAGCGCGACGATAAACATCCTGGTGACATCAGCCTGACGTCACTCAGGCAACTGCTTGGCTATTCGTTTCCGGGCAATATCCGTGAGTTGCGTAACATGACAGAGGTCGCCTGCGCACATGCCGCGGACGGTCAGATGATTGACGTACAGGAACCACTTTCGGCGCCATCTGATATTCGTTCACAGGCGAAAGCATACGAACCTGATGATTACCCACATGTCCGGGATTTACGTGAAGCCGTTCAGACCTTTGAGTCGGGTGTTATTCGCTCACGTCTGGCGTTTTTTAGCGGGGATCGTCAGCGCGTGGCTGAGAGCCTGAATATTCCGCGCCGGACGCTTGATCATAAGTGTCAGAAGCTGGAGAAGGCATGATGGGGATGCTGACGTTATTGCCACTACTCGCCGCGCTGACGGGGAAGTCGGTTGCTCCAGGTGGTCTGGACAAGTGCCAGTCGGAACAGGATCCCACGTTGCGGCTCGCCTGTTATGACGCCCTGGCGCGTTTTCATCATTCCCCGGCACAACAGCAGGCCCGTGATAGCGGATTTCAGTTGACGACCGAACCTGTAAAGGGCGATGGCGTAGTGATCCGCACGATCCCGTCCGCCGGGGTAATCACGGTGTCCTGCCAGAGTGGGATCACCCGACTCAGCGTGCGCCCTGCCACTCCTTGGCAAGGGGATACGGTGAAAGCGGACGTTGACGGGGAACCGGCTTCCGGTAACTGGTTTGTGCGTGAGCAGGGGCAACTGCTGGAGTTTGCCCGGGGACTGCCTGCTATTGACGAGCTGCGTCACTGGTTCGGGCATCAGGCACTGACGCTCTCGAACACTCAGGGCCAGTCCCTCCGCCTGCCGCTGGACGGGCTGGAGAGCGCCATCAGGCCGTTGCGTCAGCAGTGTCGCTGGGGAGGGGCGTCATGACATTCCGGCATCCCTGGAGCCCGCGCCTGCTGGCTGCGCTGTCTGATGAGCTGACGGGAAGCGCGGTGAGCGCAGACGATCCGCTGTGGGAAAAAACAGAGACTGAGCTGGTGAAGCTGGGGTCACTTGCCCACAGTGAGGTCAATCTGGATGCGGTGGCGCTTGACTGCCTGACGCTGCTGGAAACCCGTACCAAGGATATGCGCGTACTGGTGCAACTGGTGCGCTGTCTTCAGCATCCGGCGACCACCGCGTCATGGTCTGCTGCACTGATCCTGATGAATGACTGGCTGTCGGCTTGGTGGATGCAGGCATGGCCGAACAGTCCGGCACAAAAGCTGCGCCTGATGGTCCAGATGGTTCGCCGTTTTGAGGGGGCACAGGCACGCCTGTGTGAGCGGGCAACGGGGAGCGAACTCGAAGAGGTGATGGTGCTGATTCAGACGCTGGCACGGACCTGGGGAGCGCTGATGCCAGAACAGGGAGGCCTGTTTGACGAATTGGTCAGTACCCTGCAGCGCGCCGCGCGCCACTTACAGGCGCAGAACCCGGTCAGTGCAGAGCGTCTCTCTTCCCCTGCATCATCGACAACAGCAGCATCACCAGAGCCTGTTATTCGCAATGATCGCATCACCCTGAACATCGACGATGCCGATGAACGGGCATGGCAGCAGACGCTGCTGAAGGTGGCAGACCGCCTGACTGAACACCAACCGGGTGAGGCGGTGGGATATCGTCTTCGCCGTTATGCCATCTGGCACACCATTACGTCCCCGCCTGTTGTCAGCAGAGGAAACCGTACGCCGCTGGCGGCGGTGTCATCTGATCGTGTAAGTGAATATGAATCTGCACTTGCCTGCGCTGATATCACCCTGTGGCGCCAGACAGAAACGAGCCTCTCCCTTTCACCTTACTGGTTTGATGGTCACTGGCTGTCGGCGCAGATGGCGACAGTACAGGGATTTGCTGGAGTCTCGAATGCCATCAGGGACGAACTTCTGCATGTATTACATCGCCTGCCCGCGCTGAGAACGCTGACGTTCAGTGATGACACCCCTTTTTTATCGTCGCGTTGTGAACAGTGGTTGCGGACAGCAGAGACGGAACGGGCGGAAGCCTGTGGTGATGTGAACACAGCGATTGGTGCCTGCCGCGAAGAGCAGGGGCTGAATGCGGCGCTGGCACTGCTGGAAGACAATATCAGGTCGCAAAGTGAGCCCCGCGAAGCCTTTTATGCCGGACTGATGCTGGCAGAGCTGCTGGATGCTGAGGGGATGGTCAATCTGGCTGAGATGCATTACCGACAGCTCTGGCAGCAGGCACAACGGTTGTCTCTGGAACAATGGGAACCAGGGCTGGTGGAACGTCTGGAGCGTGCCGTCCGGGCGCGTCATTAACAGGAATGACTGGGTATAAGAGAAATTATGCTGAATAACATTATCGGTTTTTTGCGCCAGGGGCTGCAGAAAGTCTCCTTCTCCTGGCGGCTGTTTGCGGTGGTGCTCTGGGTCATCATCCTAGTGGCCGTCTGGTGGGCAGGACCTCTTTTTACTTTTCATGAGGTGAAACCCTTCGCTTCTCTCTGGTCAAGGGGATTGTTTACGCTGGGATGGCTGTGGCTGGCCTGCATTGTCATGCTGTGGCGGGTATGGCGCCATATGCGCAGCGCCCGGCAGGCGCAACGATTACAGGAGAGCAGGCAAAAAGATCCGCTGCAGACGTTGGTTGACGGCCAGCAACGGTTCTTGGACGGCTGGACACAGGCTCTGAAGGCACTGCCTGGTCAGGATTCCGTGTACGGTAAACCCTGGTACATGATGCTCGGTCTTCCGGACAGCGGCAAAAGCAGCCTGCTGCACCGCGCCTGCCCGCCGAATAAACTCAACGCCCGCCTGCACAATGCGTTGCGCTCCCTGCAGGACGGACAGAAGGTGGATTGCTGGCTCGGAGACGGGGCGGTCATTATCGATCCAGACGGTGATCTCTTACTCCAGGCGGGACGGGGGACGGAAGACCAGAATGAGCAGAATGCCCACCTGTGGCGACATTTGCTGACCTGGCTGAAAGCGCACCGCCGACGCCAGCCGCTTAATGGTCTGATCCTGACGCTTGATCTCAGTGAACTGGCGAGGATGGGGACATCCGCCCGTCACGCCAGAGCCCAGGTGCTGTGTACCCGGTTGATGGACATTGCCGATGAGCTGCATACGCGTCTGCCAGTCTATGTGGTCCTCACGCATATCGATATGCTGCATGGCGCAGGAGATTTTTTCCGCCAGCTGGATGCGCAGACCCGACAGTCGCTGCTTGGCGTGAGCTTCAGCCCTGACACGGCGGGGACAAACGCATGGTCCGGCGAGCTTGATACATTCTGGGATCTCTGGCTCAGCCAGCTCAACGCGGCGCTCAGTGCCACAATGCTGGAGCCCCCGGCGCAGACGCCTCCGGCAGATGCGTTTTTGTTTATACGCCAGCTTGCGGGACTAAAATCGTTCCTGCAGACAATGCTGTCAGATGTGCTGGCTGGGGACGAAATGGCCGGTTTCCCGGTACGGGGGATTTACCTGAGCTCGGTGTACCAGCAGGGGGTGCCTTTTGATGGTTTCTCCCGGGCAACGGCCCGGCGTTATCGTCTGACGGAAGCGGCGTATCCGGCCGCACGGGGCGAGTCTAGCGTCTGGTTTGTGCGCCAGCTGTTTACCGATGTGGTGTTTCCCCAGGCGCATCTTGCCGGCGAAAGCCGTTTACATCAGCTGTATCGTCGTCGCCGGATGTCCATCGGTACCGGCCTCATGGTGCTAACAGCGTCTCTTTTCAGTCTGGGCTGGTACCATTATTACCAGACGAACCGCGACGCGGGACATCAGGTTCTGCTGTCTGCCAGACAGTTTATCCATGCGCATGAAACGGCCGGGCCGCAGGCTTTTGGTACGGAACTGTTGCCTCGACTTAACCTTATCCGTGAAGCTGCCCTCTCTTACGGTGATTATCGCAGCAAAAACCCCCTGTTTGCTGATATGGGACTGTATCAGGGAGGGCGTATCGGCCCGTATGTGGAAACGTCTTATCTGGCGTTATTGCAGCAGCAGTTTCTGCCGGCTGTGCTCGAAGGGCTTTTGCAGGATTTGCAGCAGGCACCTGCGGCCAGTGAGGACAAAATGTCGGTACTGCGTGTCATGAGGATGACGGAAGATGCCTCGGGTCGCAGCATTCCGCTGGTAGAGCAGTATATGGCGTGGCGCTGGCAAAAGGCGTTTCCGGAACAGGGGCAAGTTCAGCAACAGCTGATGCAGCATCTGGATTATGCCCTCAGGCACACCGACTGGCATCACGCGCGTGGACAACAGGATCCTGACGCGATAGCCGCCTGGAAGCCTTTTGCACAGCCTGTCGCTGACGCACAGCAGGAGCTGAGTCGTCTGCCATTATATCAGCGGGTGTATCAGGGACTGATGGTACGGGCTACCGCGATGCTGCCACCGGATTTGCGGGTACAGGATGAAACAGGGCAAAGTTTTGACAGCGTGTTTGTGCTGCGGGATGCGCATGCCGGCACGGTACCGCGCCTGTTCACCTGGTCCGGTTACAGCGATTTTTTCCTGGGCCAGAATAACACGTTGTTTGATTTGACCGGGCTGGATGCGTGGGTGCTGGGGCAACATGAACAGGTTCAGCTGAGTGACGCCGATCGCAGTGAAATTCAGCGCCAGGTAAGCGATCGCTATATCAGCGACTATACCGGTCACTGGCAAAAACTGTTATCCGCGCTGGATATTCAGCCGTTTGATTCACCAGAGGAGGCGCTGTCGGTACTGAATACCCTTACCGGCGATGAGCAGCCTTTCCAGCATATTGTCTCCCTGCTGAGCGATAACACCGCCGTTCGTCCACTGACCGGAAAAGGGGCTGCACAACAGCGAGATACCCTTCAACGGATAGCGCGTCCGTTTACCCAACTGGACGACACTCTGAAAGGGCGTGGGGATAATGCGCCACTTATCCAGGGCGTAAACCAGCAGCTCATCGGTCTGGCACAGTGGCTGGAGCAGATAAACAGTGCAGGCGATCCGGGGGGCGCTGCATTTAAGGCCCTGCAGTTACGCCAGAGCGATCCGTATAAGGATCCGGCTTTCAGCCTGCAACAGTACGCGCGAGGGCTGCCGGCCCCACTGGATCGCTGGGTCGGCCAGATTGCGGCACAGGTCGCTGATGTGACGATGTCGCTTGCCATGTCATCCCTGAACCAGGCATGGAGTGAGCAGGTCCTGACCCCGTTTAACGACACCCTGGCTGACCGATATCCCTTCAACCCTGCCTCTGCGCAGGATGCGTCACTGTCTGAGGTGACCCGTTTCTTTGCATCCGGCGGCACGCTCGATGGTTTTTATCAGTCCAGCCTCAAACCGCTGCTGGACAGCGGCGTCCTGAAACAGGATGCCGGTAACGGCAACCTGCAGGCGCTGGTGAACCAGCTTGACCAGGCTCAGCGGATCCGGGAGGCCCTGTTTAATGCTCAGGGGCAGCCGGAAGTGCACTTTGTGGTGGAACCAGTTGAGTTGACCGCCAGTAAACGCCGAAGCGTGCTGAACCTGGACGGCCAGCTGGTGGAGTACAGCCACGGACGGCGCCAGAAAGTGCCGCTGGTCTGGCCGAACGCCCTGCGTGACGGTGCGGAAAGCAAGCTTACACTGATACCGGATGATGGCACCCGCTCACCGCGAAGCCTGGGCTTTACCGGACCGTGGGCGATGTTCCGCCTGCTGGATGCGGCCAGCCGGACGCAGGTCAGTCGCGGTTCGTTTGATGTGCGCTTTGGCGTGGATGATGGTGCCATGACCTGGCGGGTTTACAGCGATGCAGATCACAGTCCGTTTGCCTCGGGTCTGTTCAGCCAGTTCAGTTTACCGGAAACACTTTACTAACGGGGCCAGCTGCGCCTCAGACGACGGGAAGAATCGGATGCATGATACACAACAGGCGCTGAGCGTGGGGCGCGATCCCCGCGTGTTGCCGGAATATGAAAGACTGCGTAATGAAATCAATAAACTCAGCCATGTGACGCGTCCGGAAGTGGACTGGGCACTGGTGCACGAGATGGCGCAGATAATTTTTGAAAAGCAGGGCGTGGATCTGCAGACCGCGCTTTATTTTGCGCTGGCCCGCGCCCGCCTGCACGGACTGGGCGGTTTTACGGAGGGCTGTGAGTTTCTGAGCACGCTGATTGTGACCCAGTGGGACAACGTCTGGCCGCCGGTCCATCAGTCCCGGGCCCGGGTGGAAATGCTCGACTGGTTTATTGCACGCGTCAGCGACGTGTTACGTCAGTACCCGGTTGGTCATGACGATAAGCGTCTGATTTACCGCTGTGAACGGTCACTCCAGCTCATCAGTGAGAAACTGCATCATGCGGGGCTGTTCCGGGTGCCGCGAATTGAGAACCTGTTGCACTTTATTGAAGGGTATACCCGCCTGTTTGATGAATCAGAAATCGTGATTGTGTCACAGGAGCAGGATGTACTGAAAAAAGAGATGCAGGTGCCGCCGGTGGTGTATTTCCGGTCTGAAGAAGCGGACGGCAGTGTGAGTCCGGATCTGGCGCAGCTCCCGACCGGCAGCATCATTGTGGGCCGGGAAAAAGGGTCGCTGAAGCCGACGGTGCTGAAAATCAAGTCTCATAAGCCTCCGCGTCCGTCGTGGTTCTGGTTTGTCAGCGGGATGGTGAGCTGCCTGCTGCCGGTACTGATGGTGGCCGGCTGGGTTCACTGGAGCATGCAGCAGTCCTCCCGGCAACACGATGCCACGGCGATGCTGGAAGCGAATGCGCTGACCTGGCCTGTGGCCCCGGATGCCGCCAGGCTGAGCGATGTGCGCCTGACGCTCGGGGAACAGGCACTGCGTGACATGGAGCCCCGGATAAGCCGGGATTATCAGGCTCAGATGGCGCATGTGCAGCAGCTCTCGCCGCTGTGGGCCTATCAGTATGCCGACGGGCTGCGACGTTCCCTGCGTATGCTGTACCCACAGTCGCTGGCGGTCAGTGCGATGGACAGCCAGTGGCAGCAGATGCTGAACACACAGCGTGGCGTGACGCCACCGGTCTCCGGCTGGCCGGATGCCACCGCACGGGTGGATGCGCTGCTGACGGAACTGCAGAGCCTGGAACGCCTGCACAGAACGGTCACCATCTCTTACCTCAAATCCTCGCTTTACGACCTCCGCAAGGACATGGATCGCGATACGCCCTTTAGCATACGACTGAACCGGCTGGAAGCGCAGCAACGTGCAAACCAGGCGGTCAGTCAGGCCGAGCTGGATGCCCTGCAGTCAACGCTCAGGTCGTACAGCGTGAGACTGTATCAGCTACAGCCGGCACTGCGGGACTTGTGATGATGCCGCGTTTTTATCGCACATTACGCCTGATGCCGCTGCTCGTTGCCGGTGGTCTGAGCGCCTGCAGCGCGCCGCTGTCCACCCTGTCGGAAGCCGCGCTGGAGCAGAAAGCACAGGCCGGGGATGCACAGGCGCAGTACGTGCTGGCCGGAAAGCTGTCGGCCCGTGGGGAATACGGACGGTCGCTGGCGCTGATGAAGCAGGCGGCCAGTCAGTCGGCGGCCTCGGATGCATCGCGTTCAACCCGTGCGGATGCGGCGCGTCAGGCCGGGGATGGGTACCACACCGGGCTGGGAGAGCCGCGTAACGACGCGCTTGCCCGTCAGTGGTGGAGCCGGGCGTCGTCGCTCGGAAATGCGCAGGCCAGTATGAACCTCGCAGGACACTGTCAGGCGGCACATGGCACGTCGCCTGTTGCGGACTGCATCAGTCAGTTTGAGAAGGCAGCACAGCAGGGTAACGCGGAGGCACAACTAATGCTTGCCCGCTGGTACCAGACACAGCCTGAGGGTGAAAAAACGGCGCTGTCCTGGCTGCAAAAAGCGGCCGCGCAGGAAGAGCCCGCAGCGCTGGCCCTGCTGGCCCGCCGTTATGAAACCGGAAACGGTGTGGACAAGGCACCGGATATCGCCCGCCGTGATTACCGTCAGGCTGCCGCGCTTGGTAACCCGCAGGCACAGCGCTGGATGGCTGAACACGGTGAAGGTACGGAAAGACTGATGTGGTATCAGAAAGCGGCGCAGGGCGGGGATGTGGCCGCGCAACGCTGGCTGGCACAGGCTTACCTGAGCGGTAACGGTGTGGCGCAAAACCAGACTGAAGGGATGCTCTGGCTTAAGCGTGCTGTCGATAAAGGCGATGCCCGCGCACAGTACCTTTACAGCCAGTACCCGAGCACTGATGAGATGCGGCTTCACTGGCTGACGCTCTCGGCGAAAGGCGGCGACCTTCAGGCTGCGCGTGCGCTTGCCGGGTGGTATGAAAAACAAGGTGATGAGGTTCACGCCAGAAGCGCCTGGCAGCAGCTGGCGGCGCGGGGCGATGCGGAAGGTCGTTACCACTACGGCGACATGCTGCGCCTTGGTCTTGGTGGACAACATGATTATACGCAGGCCTTCACGCAATACCGGCTCAGCGCGATGGCGGGAAACCGGATGGCGCAGTACCGGGCAGGCATGATGAGCCAGGACGGACTGGGGCTGCCGCGCAACCGCATTCAGGCCTATGCATGGTACTCCCTGGCCGCAACGGAAAACGCCAAAGATGCGGTGGATGCACTGAATGCGCTGGAGGCCCTGCTAAGGCCCGATGAAATTAAAGCCGCGCAGAAGCTGGCCCGGGAGTGGAGCCTGCGCATCGCTCAGGAGCAGAACGAGGTGACACCCTGAGCGGCTGTTGCGCACGGCGGATTGTGGTGGGTGGTTGTTTTTTAATCACGCGAATCACGATGGAGTGGTTTTTTTTGTGTGATTCGTGTCACAAAAATAATTGCGGAATTGAACACAAAAGCACCACGAAAAGTATGAATGCAAAATCTGCGCAACTTCTTGCTCAACTTTCAGGATAAAACACTTTTTACGCAATAAACGCCGTGAAAGTGAGAGGTTTGCGCAACTTCTTGCTTGATTTTGCGCAAGATCTTGCGCGACCCCGTTTTTTGCCCACAACCAGAAAACATAAAACTATTTAAAAACAATGAAATAAAAATATGGCATGAGTATTGCTTTAGCTCTGGTGGAAGTTCATATCACATCAATCCAAAGGAGACGTTAACAATGCCAACACCGTGCTATATCAGCATCAAAGGGAAAACCCAGGGCAACATTACCGAAAACGCATTTACCGCAGAATCTGTCGGTAACATCTATGTGGAAGGCCATAAGGACGAAATGCTGGTACAGGAAGTGAAGCATGTAGTCACTGTTCCTACCGATCCGCAGTCAGGTCAGCCATCCGGCCAGCGCGTGCACAAACCACTGAAGTTTACCGTCGCGCTGAACAAGGCCGTGCCGCTGATGTACAACGCGCTGGCCTCCGGTGAAATGCTGCCGGAAGTGAAGCTCAACTGGTACCGCACTTCCACGGAAGGCAAGCAGGAGAACTTCTTCTGCACCACGCTGGAAGACGCGACCATCGTCGATATCAGCCTGCATATGCCGCATTGCCAGGATGCAGAAAAATCGGACTTCACCCAGCTGGTCGAAGTCTCGCTGGCCTACCGCAAAATCACCTGGGATCACCTCAAATCCGGTTCGTCCGGCAGCGACGACTGGCGTAAGCCGGTTGCCGCATAACCGTCATACCGCCCGGGCTTCGGCCCGGGCTGTTCAGTGCTGAGGTGTGGCACCGGCCAGACCTGAACACTGAGACGATATATGGACCCCGAACGGTGAAAGCTGGGCGTGCGGTAGCCATTGCCCTGAAAGAGGAGAGATGACATGGCGGACGGTACGGGACTGCAGTTTACAGTCAGGATGGAGAAGTTATCCGCCAGCACGTTTGCGGTGGTGGAGTTTGAGCTGAAAGAAGCCCTGAATGCGCCATTTGAGCTTAGCCTGAAACTGGCGAGCCCGCAGCCCGGGATTGATTTTGGCGACGTGCTGGACCAGCCCTGTGAGCTGATGGTCTGGTACAACGGCGAGCTGCAGCGGCGGGTCAGTGGGATCGTGAGCCATTTTGCGCAGGGGGACACGGGATTCCGGCGCACCCGTTACGAGGCCATTGTGCAACCTGCCCTGTGGCGTACCGGGCTTCGTACCAACTGCCGGATTTTCCAGGTGAAAAAGCCGCAGGACATCATCGGTGAACTCCTGGAAGAAGCGGGCATTCTGGACTACGCCTTCTCGCTGCGTCAGGAGCATGCCGTGCGCGAGTACTGCGTGCAGTACCGGGAAAGCGATCTGGACTTTATCACCCGTCTGGCGGCGGAAGAGGGGATGTTCTTCTGGCACGAGTTTGAGGCGGGAAAACACCGGGTGGTGTTTGCCGACCATACCGGCGCGCTGGAGAAAAAAGACAGCCCGGTGTTCTTCAGTCTGGCGAACCAGGGGCTGGAACAGGGGGCGTATGTCCGCCAGTTCCGCTATGCCGAAGCAGTGCGAACGACAGCGGTGGAGCTGCGGGACTACAGCTTTAAAAATCCCGCCTACAACCAGTCGAATAAAAAAATCAGTAACGATCTGGCCCATCAGCGTGAGCCGTACGAGCATTACGACTATCCGGGGCGCTACAAGCAGGCGGAGAGTGGTAAAGCCTTCAGCGCGTACCGGCTGGATGCGTTAAGGGCCGATGCGGTGACCGGCAGCGGCCTTTCGAACTGCGCAGCGCTGCGTCCGGGGCTGCGGTTTATGCTGGAAGAGCATCAGAACGCGGCGTTTAACACGCAGTGGCAGGTGGTGTCCGTGAAGCATGAAGGCAAACAACCGCAGGCGCTGGAAGAGGAAGGCGGTGACAGGCCCACCACCTTTACCAATAAGTTTGAAGTCATCAAAGGCGGGACAGCCTGGCGTGCGCTGATGCCGGAACGCCCGATGGTGGACGGTCCGCAGATAGCGACGGTGACGGGCCCGGCGACGGAAGAAATTTACTGCGATGAACACGGTCGTGTGAAGGTGAAATTTCCATGGGACCGCTACGGTAACAGCGACGACCTCAGTTCCTGCTGGGTGCGTGTCAGCCAGGGCTGGGCTGGGGGACGCTACGGCATGGTGGCGCTCCCGCGCGTGGGCCATGAGGTGGTGGTGAGCTTTCTGGAGGGCGATCCGGACCAGCCGATTATAACCGGGCGCACGTTCCATGGTGTCAATCTGACACCTTATCCATTGCCTTTGCATAAAAACCGCATGGTTCTGCGCTCAGACACGGTTCAGGGCGATGGCTACAACGAACTCTCCTTTGAAGATACCGCCGGGAGTGAAGAGCTTCTGCTGCGCGCCCAGAAAAATATGGCGTTACGGGTACTCAATTCAAAGGACGAACGCGTTGAATACAACCGAACCAGCAGTATTGGTCATGACGAAGAACTGGTGGTGGCCAATGACCGCAAGGTAACGGTTGAGGGGAATCAGGACCAGAAAATCACCGGAAATAATCTGCTGAAAACCGGGGGCAACCAGGGGGTACAGGTCCAGGGTGACCTCGCTCAGAAGATCAATGGCGCTTTCAGCACTGACAGTAATGGCGATTTGACGTTGCAGAGTGGAAGCAAACTGACACTACGGGT
The DNA here is from genome assembly GCF_027924865.1 of Enterobacter sp. 200527-13. Lineage (NCBI taxonomy): Bacteria > Pseudomonadati > Pseudomonadota > Gammaproteobacteria > Enterobacterales > Enterobacteriaceae > Enterobacter > Enterobacter sp. 200527-13. The sequence goes on along the minus strand of NZ_BSCM01000003.1, from coordinate 519,603 downwards.
AGGAAGCAGTTTTATCGTTATTCATGAAGGGGGCGTGGATGTTAAGGGCAGCACCATCAACCTGAACTCTGGCGGTAGTCCGGGAGATCTACTGCTCCCCGCAGAACCTGCGATCCTGAAAGCGGCAGCGGCACAGGGGGCTTTGTTTGTGGAACACTGCCCAATGGAGAATAAACAGAATGGATAATGTCAGTATCTGGGCGATTGTGGACGCGGCGGCAGAGCCTGACATTTTCACCATGCTGGACACGCTCGATCCGCCTCATACCTGTCTCTACGCCGAACCGGTGACAGACGAAATTCTCGGTGTGGCCCCCTTTCTTATTCTGGCGACACCGGATGTGCTTGCATGGCTTAAAGTGCGTCGGCCACCCTGGGGGATATTGCTGGAAAGCTCGGCTGGTATGGTTACCTTGCGTCAGCATCTGCGTAAATATCTGCATGTTCTGCTTCCGGGGGAGAAAACGCCGGTTTATTTTCGCTTTTATGATCCCCGCAATATCTGGCCTTTGATATCGGTATTATCCCCCTGGGAGCTGCATTCATTTCTCGGGCCGATAAATGCCATTACAACGCACTGGCAGGGGGAGGAACGTCGTGAGCATTTCACTGAGTTGAGAAAATCATTTCATGACCAGAGCGGGTCGCGGCGGAAAATGCTGCAGATATCGCAGGAGCAGCTGGACAAGCTGACAGACATGTTTGACCAGCGCTATGTTGAAACGCTGGTGGATAAGATCAACAGCTGGTCAGAGTCTGAGCCTGCAAATACTGAAGCAACTGGTGAAATATGTCACTGGCTCAAGCAACAGGGTATCGATGATGAGCGTAGCATTGTAGGGCTATTCCGGTTGTTTCATGAGCGGAGATATATGACGCTGGCTACGCTCCCGCCTGAATACCGTACAGCGCTGAATGACCCTAATGAACCCGGAGTCTTTAAAGCAGAATCGTTGCTGCTCCGTGAAATGGGTTATTTGCCACAGGTATAATAAGGAAAACGATGATAAGTTTAAAAGCCGGTTCCCCGGTATGTAACTGTAAAAATCCGGATACGTGTATCCATATGTTTTCCCTGAAAGTTGGGGAGAGGACATTCACCTATAAGCAGGCTGATTTTATCTCGTCAGTAGATGTGATAGATGAAGATGACAAGGGTGTTCCGGTATCGATGACGCTGGTGGATAAAGGCTGTGTGTCGAATAATTCATCCTGTCCACAAGGTATCATTTTTAGCCCTTCAGACAGCAAAACGCTTCAGATCTTTAATAAGGGACTGACGAATTATCTCCTGCATTATGTACCAAAAGTCAATTATTTTAAGATTACTGATTCGGTTGATTTTCTGGAGGATTATATTCTGGCACCTGAGGTTCTCGATGTCCTGCCGAAAAATGTCTACCTTCTGCGACTGGGGGAATGTAAAGGTAATCCCTTCATCAACCAGTCACTGAGCTTTATGAATGGTGCATCTCCACTCTTATCGATGGCTCCCCTTGATGTTTTGACAACATGGATCCATGTCTTTGCCGGTTTTAAATGGGAAGTGGATCTGGCAATCGGACTGGAACATGAAGTCAAGGAGTACACAGAGAAAGAACGGAAGCAACAGCAGAAAGCGGAAAATAAATCTCAGGGTAAAAGTCAGCGCGGGAACCGTGGCTGGACGAAAAAACCACAATATGAAATCAGTAATGCCCTGGAGATGGAAGGAAAACTGAACTGCTCTCTTGGTGCGATCCCTTTTGATTATTCTCCGAGTCTGAAGAAAGATTTCAAGGGTAAGGAGAAGAAGGTACAGTTGCTGAATAAAGCAGATGAACTAATCAATACATTCATTAAAACATTCTCAACTGATGAAGGAAACGATGCGAAAATTAAACTGCTGAGTACGGAAATAGTTTATCCGCAAATTGAAATGAAAGGTGGTGGAGAGCTGAAGGAAGACAGCAACTCAACACAGCTATATCTGCAGCGGAATTTATCCATTGAGCTTGCCCCTCTTATTGGGGTTAGACTAACACTGGATTTATTGCAGGCATTTGCGGCCTGGTATCATGCTGATGTCGTCCTGGCTGCAGCAAGGGAAGGTCTGGATGCGGGAGAAGATGATTATAAGGAAGGGAAAAACTCAGCTTATGTCGGTTCTACTTTTGAGCTGGTGGTTGAAGGTGAGTTTGATTTAGCGTTGCAATGTACCTCGGATACGAAAGAGAAGTGGCACGTAGAGTACAATGAAGATACGGCCATTAAGTTTGGTTTAACACTGAATGTAAACTTCAGGGCGGGAGTTCGGTTTTATGTAGCTAATGGTGCTCTGAAGATTGGCGGTGAGGCATCGGCAGAAGGATTTGTTGGACTGGAAGCTAATCACAGTGAACCGAGTAAAGTCGATTTAGTGCTTTACCATAGTGATGTTATTGCTAAGGTTTATGTCAGTTATACATGGTCTTTGGGCGGAGATTCAGGAAGCGGTGGCGGCGATAATGATGGTGGTCGAACCAAGAAAAACAATATAAGTAATGATTCAGAGGTGAATAAAGATGTTGAATGGAATATATATAAAAAACTTGAAAAGAAAGACTCTGCAGCCAGGATTACTCTTTTTTAATTTTTTATTTTTGACATTTTCCTCATATGGAGTCGATCACATGATAAATGAAAAATATCTTTTATCCTTTAAAACGAATAAAAGCACTTGCATTTTAAGAGTGAATGAAATTCCGGCAATAGAAAACACTTTAGTGTACAGTGGAACTATTTCGGCAGGATTTAACGCATCAGCTATGTTGGGTAATGGCAGTAATTCTATTGAATTGCTTATGGGAGGACAGGATACAGATGATCCAAAAACACTATATCCAGATTCATCTTGCGAGCTTATAGTTAGTAAAGATACAAATGATCTTCATACAGAAATTGCCAGATTTAAATTGACTGTGAACGATAAACATAAAATCACAGCTCGTGAATCCTTGCACTATGACGGTAGTCCATATAGCTCTAAAATTATTGAAGGCGATGCAATCAATAACAGGAGTTATCATTATGATAATGGTTTATATAAGTTGAGTAGCAATCTCATCGTTCATGACTTGCCGCTGTGGACATGGGAGAAAGCGACACCTGTTACGGAAAAAGATCTTCCCTTGATCCGTAAGGCATATGAAAAGATATGGTGGATGATGCAACGTCGTGACATTGATGGCCTGAAAGAGATTGCGAAAATTTCAAGCTCAGAGATGGCATATGCGGAAGGAACGACTACAGGGATGATGTTTGTTTCTACTGACTTTCCTGCGCATGTGCTGGATAAATCATTGACACCCGTGCCGATTGACTGGAATCATTATAAATTAATGACCTACAACCATGGGCGTTTATTCAGAATGGGGGTCGGTTATTTTCAAAATTCACCATTAAGATTTCAGAATTCAAAAGGAAAAATTGTTTATACCTATAGGCCATATTTCTCTATCATTAATGGTCAGGTTGTTTTAGTTCGTTGATTGTCTTCTAAATCAATAAACTCAATGGGGAAGTTTATGGGAAATGCAGTAAAAATTGGCGACAAAGATACCGGTCATGACAGTCATCCTCCTACACCAGTGAGTTCAGGTTCCTCATCTGTTAATGTCGATAATCGACCGCTTGCTCGTAAGGGAGACACACTGGTATCTCATGGTCATAATCGAATGATTAGCAGTGGCTCATCGAGTGTTTTTATTGATGGGAAACCTGCTGCGCGAACTAATGATACTGTCAGTTGTGGTGGTATATTGATTGGCGGAGGGAGTGTGAATATCGGTTGAATTTGTCTGTTATCATATTTTTCGACAAAGTTTCCCCGCTTCATTCTTATGTGTTGTACGATTTTTTCCGGCAGGATGATTCCTATCCCTTTTCTGTAAATTAAAAAGGCTTTATACACATGGCAACGATTATCAATATGGAAAACAAAAAAACAGGTGAGACTGTAAAAGGGTTTTACGGTTTCTCATGGACGACATTGTTCTTTGGGGCTTTCCCGGCATTGTTTCGTAAAGATTTTCTGACATTTCTGGGTGTCATTATTATCACTATTGTTGTGGGGTGTCTCACGTTTGGTATAGGTGGATTCATTATTTCTATTGCGTGGGCATTTATGTATAACAAGTATTATACAACTAACCTTATAAAGAAAGGTTTTGCGTTTGCTGGTATGCATACTGAAAACGAAATTGCTGCAGGTCGCCTGAAGTTAAAACTGAATAGCGATAACTGCCTGACAATTAATCAGACGTCTGAATTATAACAGATGATAAATCTGAACCGGAGGTAGAATCTTCCAGTTAATTCAGTATTCACTGCTGTATATTAATGATGATGGCAGGAGTAAAGATGATTCGCCATATTTTATTTATTAGATTTACTGATAGTGCACTACCGGAACAAATACAGGCTGTCAGGCAAGCATTTCTGAAGATCCCCGGGCAGATTGAGGGCATTACAGGCGTGGAATGGGGCGTCAATGACAGTCCCGAAGAGAAGAATGCGGGGTTTATTCATTGTGTGCTGATGACATTTGCGGATGAAGTAGCACGCCAGCGATATCTGCGCATCCTGCACACGATGATCTGAAAGCGATATTTCGAGCGATTCTGCAGGACATCATCGTGCTGGATTATACCCTGGCTCCCTGATTTATTTTTTCTGTAGATTGGTAACACGATGAATTTGAGTGAAATGACACAGACGATGACGGATGACGTAAAACGCATTATGGACGCATTCAGAGAAGCGCCGGTCATGACGTTACAGGCAGTCACCACCATGACAGGCCTGAGTGAGCACACCACGCGATTTATACTGGAGCAGCTGCGGCAGGCCGGGTGGGTTATTAACAGACATGAACGCTGGAGTATAGCTGAGGGAGAGAATTGATGTGACACTTGAAATAACAGTCGAGTATTTTCCAGAAGGCTCTTTGATATTATTCCGTTGTGATGGGTAAGTATTAATTAAAAATGGAAAAGACAAGTAAGGAGTAAAACGTGGCAAGAAGAAAAAAAGATGATAATGCAGGGGGTATTATCCTGGTTATCATTGGAGTAATTGCATGGGGTGTTTATGTCGCGGTAAGAGCATTAATCAATCTTAATGAACAATTTATTGAATCTGTGTCGAATCCGTCCGGAATCATCGGTCTGTTCTTTGGTTTACTGATAGCCGTTGCGCTGGTACTGCGGATTTTTATTTACCGGGGCTTCCGGAAGAAAACAGCGGAGCTTGAACAGGCCGTGTCGGACCTGGCGCAGAAAGAGAAAGCCTTTGAAGAAACTGTCAGTACTGAAGTGTCCCGTGGGCTGTATCAGGAAAAGAAACAGCTTTCCGGTCAGTGGGATGACTTTCACCATGCCAGAAATAAAGCCTCCCGGGCGCTGCAACGTATTGTGGACTCCGCGTATAAATTCAAAGTCAAAACACTGCTTTCCGGTACCACGGTAAATAACTGGCAAAGTAAATATGACCAGCTCCGCAAGGAAAGGGAAGCTTACGCTTCCATCAGTGAGAAAATCACCTTTCTGGAACTTGACGATAACGCCGACTGGGAAGGCGTAAAACAGCAGTTTCTGGATAAGGTTGCCCTGCTGGAAAAAGCGCAGGAAGAAAAAGAATATCAGGCAGAGCTCAAGCGTCAGATGCGGGAAGAAAAACAGCGTCAGGATGAGCTGGAGCAGCAGCAGCGCGAAGCGGAAGAGGAGGAGCAACGCCTTGCTGAGCAGCAGCGTTTACTGGAAGAAGCTCTGCTCGCCGCTGAAGGTGCTCACCGGGAAGAGCTGGAAAGGCAGCGTCTGGAGCTGGAGCAAAAAATCCAGGACGTACATCAGCAGTATGAGCGTGCCAAATCCATGGCCCAGCTCACCAGACAGGGGCATGTGTATGTGATTTCGAATATCGGCTCCTTCGGTGAAAACGTCTTCAAAATCGGCATGACCCGACGGCTGGAGCCGATGGAGCGCGTGAAAGAACTGAGCGGGGCAGCCGTGCCGTTTGATTTTGACGTCCACGCCATGATTTCCTGCGATGACGCTCCTGCGCTTGAAAAGACACTGCATGACCATCTGGAAAACTACCGTATCAACAGGGTTAACCTGCGTAAGGAATTCTTCCGGGTCGAGCTCAGCAGAATTATTGATGAGGTGGAGCGTCACCACGGGCAGGTTGAATATATTGCTGACCCGGTGGCGCTACAGTATCTGCAGAGTCTCGAATATGCAGAAAGCGAAGCCGCATAAGCCTTAATCATCCTTATTCCCGGACACGTCAGAATGGACAACTGGTCATGAATGACATTACCCAACGTAAGATTAAAACCGGCGGTGACCCGCGCTCGCTACCGGATTATGCCGCCTTGCGTGATGAGCTGAGTAAGCTGACGCATCCGGCTCGCCCGGATGTGAACTGGCGTTATGCGGAAAAACTCTGTCTCTCACTGTTTGAGCAGAACGGTGTGGAATTGCAAACAGCAGCCTGGTATACGCTTGCGCGTACGCAGCTGGCCGGTTTATTCGGGCTCAATGAAGGGCTGACGATACTCGAGGCCCTGATAAGCCATCAGTGGGCGGCTCTGTGGCCTCAGCCAGTCCATGCGCGCATGGAAATTCTCAGCAGTCTGAGTCAGCGTCTGCAGCAACGAATGCGCTCGCTCCCGCTGAATTACAGCGACCTCAGCCAGTTGTACCGGGCGGAGCAACTGCTTACAGGTCTGGGAGAGGTACTGCAGCGTCTGGAGCTTAAGCATCTGAGTCAGCTCGATACGTTGCGTACCCTGATGCACAACCATGCTGTCCGGCTGGAAAACAGTGATGGCATTACCAGCACCGGGCCAGGCATTCAACCTGGTATCGTGTTGCCTGCCACCGTGATGGGTGATCCGACAGCATCCACGAGAGGCTTTGCTGGTGGTCCGGGTGAAAATGTCCAGGTACTAGGTCGTGGAGTGAAGTGGGTTTACGTTGCGCAGCCGGAACATCAGCCGAACGTGGAAGTGCTGGCAGTAGTGCCCACACCGGTAAAAAAATGGACATCCTTCGTCGCCGGGATGTGTACCATGCTGGTGATAAGCACAGTCTCAGTGTGGAGCTGGCATTTTCTTCACCGGCCAGACCTGCTGCGGACTCAGCTTGCTGCTTCACTGGCTCCGTTCCCTGCACTTCTCACGTCTGAACAACTGGGGATGTTGCGTCAGCAGACTCCGTTACCGCAGGACCTTATCGCACAGACACAGCAGCAGCTTGCCAGGCTGGATAAATTACCCCCTGACTGGAATATTGTATACGGCAGAAAACTCATCGAACAGGCTCAGTCGTTGTGGCCGGAGCAGGCTAAACCTCTGACACAGCAGTGGCAGCAACAACTTAATGCTACTGCATTACCAACAGAGCAGCTGAATGGTTGGCATCAGGGGATGATGAAGCTGAAGCAACTGAGTGACAGGTTGAACGGGCTGGATGAACAAAAGGGTAAATACATGACGGTCAGCGAGCTGAAATCTGTGGTATTTTCCACCATGCAGTCTTTTAACAAATCGGTACCGGCTGAAGAGCAAATGCGGGTATTGTTACAAAATCCTGAGAGAGAACCTTTACCTGCTGCTGCCCGGGCTCAACTGGAGATGCATTTGAAACAATTGACAGCTCGCTATGCTGTAATACAAGAGAATGCATCAGAATAGAAATGGTGCTAAAAATTATGGGTAATTCAGTTCGTTATCGTAATAATCGTGTTCGATGGACAATCAGGGATTTAACATTTCTGGAAAATAATTATTCTTCCATGTCAGTTGTTGAAATCGCTGACGGGCTGGGGCGGACTCCTGGTGCAGTAGGGTTGATGGCTGATAAGCTCGGGTGTCGAAAAAAGAAAAATGCGCCGTGGAGTGAGAATGAAATGGATATTATCCGTGACCACTATGCTCGGGGTATGGAGGCCAGGTCTCTGACACAATTAATTCTAGGGAGAAGTATTAGTGCGATCTTTTCGATGGCGGAGACGCTGGGGGTAAAAAGTGGACGTTTCTGGCGTGAGGAGGAACTCGATATACTTAAAGCGGACTATCCCCGGATGGGAATGTCGGTAACTGCTCATCTGCCAGAAAGAAATGCAATGTCAGTTAAAATAATGGCGAGAAGGCTGGGGCTGAAGAAGTCCCGCTGTAGTGAAGCTGGTTTCCGTCCCTGGAGCGATGAAGAATGGACTCTTCTGGAAAAGAATATGCATCTGAGTGTGGCTGAGCAGCAGGTAATACTGTTTCCGGACAGGACCAAAAAAGCAGTGGAAAAGGCGCGAGGTCGTTTGATTAAGACCATAAGAAAAAACAAGGGGGGAGTGTGACACCAAGACTATTCTTTGCTCTTGCAATCTTCTTAGGATCATATTTGCCATTAAGTATGATTCTGCTAATGCAGGATCTGGACAATAAAAAACTCAAGGGGAATATCTGTTTTAATTTTTTGACTTCAGGAACATGCCATCTTCCGCTCCAAAAACCATTCCTGTCAGTGAGTTTGTTTCTTGTTTGTTTAGCCTGCTTTGTTTTTTCATGGTTTGCTTTGAATCTTGCTAAACCAGATGGGCAAAAAATAAAAGTAATTGAATCAAAATATACCCCATCAGATTTAATGAATTATGTGCTTCCTTATATTGTTTCATTTATGAGTATAAGTTATATGGAGACAAATAAGTTTTTAGGGTTTGTTGTATTCCTGTTGTGGCTCTTCTGGCTCTCATATAAGTCAGGTCAAATAATATTAAATCCCATGCTTATTGTTTTTAACTGGAAGATGTATGAAATATCTTATCGTTTTCCTGGAAGCAATGATATCTTTTCTGGAGTTGTATTAGCTAACACAGATGTTAATCCAAATTCAGATTATGAGTACGAAACAATACAATCTGTTATAGTCATTTGTGGAGAGAATGATGATGCTTGAGAATTTACAGGGTTTTGATCTTCAAACGGCCGAGTTATCGGTCTGGGTATTCAGGAAAAAATCCCTGAAAGGGCAGGCGTCATTTACAGGGAAATGGATCCCAGTAGATCCTGAGCTTAAAACAGAATTATTAGGGTTTATTCAAACAGAAAGAGGTAACTATACAGAAATCATAGATTATTCCTTGTTGGCGCAGAACAACGAAGGCAGTCTTATGCTTATTGGAACCGGGGAAACTTCAGCTGTAGATGTTACAACGATATCTGCAAATCAAATTCCAGCGAAAAAGGTAAAAGAGATTAAAGAGTTATCTAATTGTGACTTCTACTCTGTAAAATTAGTCTCCGGTGATACAGTCCTACACTGTGTGAAGAAAACTGATGCATCCTGGGCGACCAAAAAGCAGGCTGGGCTGAAGTCAGTTGTTTTCAAAAATAATAAGTTGAAAATTGACAGGTCCCCGAGATTTAACATTGCAAAGGATTTTGACTTTTTCATTCTTGAGGATAATGTTTATATTAAGAATAAAAAAGTATTTGAATCAGTTTTGTGTTACAAGACAGCGCATATTGATAATTTTAACGTATTGATGGATGAACCGGAGTTCAGTCAGTTGCTTACCGATGCAGAGCCGTTGAAACGGTACGTTGGTAATAATGCGATGCAACTGAGAAGAGCATCTGCTATTAAAGAAAAGGGATATTACAAGGTACCAGAATTCATGGATAGTTTGAGAGCCAATGCGTTACGATTTAGATTAAATCTGCAATTTGATGCCCAAGGTAAAATCATTGCTAATGATGAGTGCTGCGCGGATATATTTCAAGCTTTATTGGATCATCGCTTGCAATCACACTTTGCAGCACACATTTATGATGTACCAAATGCTTCTATGGTCTCTTGATAGGCTGATTGTTAAATCATTATATAATGACATGTTTTTTATCTGGTATGAAATTTAATTGTGTAATCAAAATGTTTTAGTAAATATTTGAGAGGGTGATGAGTTGTGCTTTTGAAACTATCACTCGACTTAAATATAGTAGTGGCATGAGGTGCTATGTGATGAATTTTCAAATATTAATCGATGATGCGTTTATTAATACTTGTGGGGATGTGTTATCACCTTCAAATAATAAATCTATCTTAAGTCTGGTCAATGATTTTGAAGATGGGAAATGGCGATACAAGAACTTTCATTTGTTTATATGGGATAATATAGCTGAAACCTCTCTGTCTTCTAAGGAAAGGGCAGCTCTAATAGATTGTTCAGCCTCGTTAATCAGTGCAGCGGCTGAAAACCTTCGTTTGGTCGATAAGGAAAATGATATTAGCAAAGGTAGTGAGCTTGCAGAAATAATGTTATACGGACTAATGAAGCATCATTATGGTGCTCTTCCGATTGTGCCAAAAATTTTTTATAAACAAAACTCACAAGATAATGCTAAAGGTGCCGATAGTGTACATTTGGTATTGCATGGTGATGATGATTTTTCTCTATGGTTTGGTGAGGCTAAATTCTATAATTCTATTGAGGATGCCAGATTGAGTAGTATAATAAACTCAGTCGCTAATGCATTAAAATCGGATAAGCTTAGGAAAGAAAATAGTATAATTACAAATGTTAACGATATTGACTTATTGATTCCAAATACAGATTTAAGGCGAAGAATAAAAGAAGCATTGTCACCGAAAAATTCTATTGATTTATTGAAGCCTAAAATCCATGTTCCGATTTTTATACTTCATGAGTGCCAATTAACTAAAGTCGCGACATCGATGTCCAGTGATTACATATATGAAATGGTTGAATATCATAAGAATAGGGCTGTAGCATTCTTTAAAAAACAAGTTGAATTATTAAAAGGTGTATACCTTTACAATGAAATTTCATTCCACATCATACTATTCCCCGTACCTGACAAGGCCATGATAGTTGATAAGTTTGTAGAAAAAGTTGAGTTCCATAAGGGGGAGTTCTGATGGATGTATTTCATAAATGCTTTGAAATTAATGAGCTTATCATTAATGGAGATGAAACGCAGGCAAGGAATGAAGTAATAAAACTCCTTGACTACTGTCAAAATAAGGGATTACCGCTTACACCACTGATAAATAATTTGATACGACAAGTCGGTCTTTATCCATATTTACAAGTAGAAACTAGTGCTTGGCAAGACCGTTTTATTTATGAGGCATTCAAAGTGAATGTTGGGGAAAAAAAACAGGTAACGTTGCATAGAGAGCAATCTGCAATTTTAAAAAAATTAATAAACGGTAAAAATCTCGCTGTAAGTGCCCCAACTAGTTTTGGTAAAAGTTTTATAATTGACGCTTTTATAGCAATAAAGGAACCTAAAAATGTAGTGATCATTGTTCCAACTATCGCGCTTACAGATGAAACAAGAAGACGATTACATAAAAAATTTAGCGTAAAATATAAAGTTATTACAACGACAGAGACAACACTAGATGAATGTAATATATTTGTCTTTCCGCAAGAGCGAGCTATACATTATGTAGAAAAATTAGATGAAATTGATATGTTGATTGTGGACGAGTTTTACAAAGCTAGCTCTGCTTTTGACAAAGAACGTTCGCCTGCGTTAATAAACGCAATAATAAAATTAGGTTCAAAGGCAAAACAAAAGTATTTTTTAGCACCTAACATATCAACTTTGAAAGATAATTTTTTCACAAAGGGTATGGACTTTGTAAGTGTTGATTTCAATACTGTTTTTTTAGAACACCATAAACTATATGAAAACATCAATGGTGACGAGTTATTAAAAAGTGAAGTGTTGCTAAAAATCTTAGATAATACCAATGGAAAAACACTCATATATGCAGGTACTTTTCCAAATATATCAAACATATCAAACCTTATAATTGATCAACAACCAGTTAAAAATAAAAAATTACTAGCTGATTTTCATGCTTGGCTATCCAAAAATTACGATAGCAACTGGCAGTTAACCAAATTAATTAAAAGGGGGACTGGTTTACATAATGGAAGATTACATAGGTCGTTAAGTCAAATTCAAATAAGATTGTTCGAAGAACCTGATGGAATAAAAAATTTAGTATCTACATCTTCTATTATAGAAGGGGTTAATACATCTGCGGAAAATGTTGTCCTTTGGAGCAATAAAAGCGGAAGAGGTAGAGCAAAGATTAACGACTTCAGTTATAGAAATATTATTGGTCGTGGTGGCAGAATGTTCCGACATTTTGTAGGTAAAATCTATATTTTGGAAAAACCTCCCGAAAATGAAGATATACAGCTTAATTTGACATTTCCAGATGAGCTCATAGGTAGTATCGATCTTGACGAATTCAAAAGTGAACTAAGTAAAGAGCAGATCTCAAAAATTATAGCTTACAGAGAAGAAATGGATGAATTTTTAGGTGATGGTGGTTTTGAAACACTTCAGCTAGAGGGGCGGCTGGACTCAAGTAACTCCTTTTTGATTCGAGATATAGCTAAAGAAATATATTCCAATCGTCAGAGTTGGAGAGGGTTAGGATACTTAAATTCCAACCATCCTGATGATTGGGAGGGCTACCTTTATAAAGTTATAAAACTATCGCCGGGTGGGTGGGGTGCAGAATACAACAAAATAGTTGCTTTTGTAAAAATAATTTCGAAGAATTGGAAGTGTTCAATTCCCGAGTTGCTTGAAGAACTAAATGACTATGACATTGGGATAGAGCAGTTTTTTGAACTGGAAAGAAATGTGACATTCAAGTTAGCATCACTTTTAAACGATGTTAATATTATCCAGGATAAAATTCTTAAGGAAGGTATCGATATATCTTCCTTTATAAAGAAAGTTTCTAACGCATTTTTGCCTCCTCTTGTTTACCAGCTTGAAGAATATGGCTTGCCACGAATGTTATCTAGGGTTATCAACAACGCTAACATCATCATTCTTGATGATAAAGAAAAGGAACTTCATGATACGCTCACAAATTTTGTAGAACTTAGTAAAGATAATAATAAATTAGATTGTCTATTTGATTCATTTGATAAATATATCTTTAAATATTTCATGGATGGAATTCGAATAGATGAAGTAACCATGTCATAACCTAATGATAAAACTGAAGTTTTCGATAGTCGGCTTTTTTAGTTGGAGTTGTAGATTGGCGCGAATTTCGGTGCAAAATATTCAATTTAAAATAGCCCGGCGATTTATAATGCTGGGCTTCATTTTATCTATATATTAAGGTATGTCTGTTAACGTCCTTTGAGTAAGATATTGTTTAGTTATAATGATAGCCTGTTGTGAAAGATAGCTAGTTATCCTTCTAATTAGAAACATGTTCTTTAGCAAAATCAAATGGGCTAACTGAGCTCTCTCTGTTGGCATCAAGAAAATCAGCCCACCATTGGAGCATCAGCCTGCGTTCATCCAGAAACTCTGCTTTATGGATATAAGCCGCACGTACGCCATTTCGCTCCTGATGGCTCATCTGGCGTTCCACTGCGTCCCTGGACCATAATCCTGATTCAATCAACGAACTACAGGCCATTGCCCTGAAACCGTGACCACAGACATCGACCTTTGTATCGTAGCCCATCAACCGCAGTGCGTTATTCACCGTGTTCTCACTCATGGGTTTCCATGGATTGTGATCGCCGGTAAAAATCAGTTCATGTTCTCCACTGATCGTGTGGATCTGCTGCAGTATATTCAGCGCCTGAGTAGAGAGTGGCACAAGATGCTCTGTTCGCATTTTTGAGCCACGATGGGAGTACTTGACCCCTTCAATAGGTTTCCGCTCAGGAGGAATGGTCCACATGGCTTTCTTAAAGTCGATCTCAGACCACCTGGCAAAGCGTAGTTCACTGGAACGGATGAAGATAAGCAGGGTGAGTTTAGTTGCCAGTCGGGTGAGAGGTTGCCCTCTGTATTCATCCAGTCGTTCAAGAAGCTCTGAAATGCGATTTAAGGCGAGGGCAGGGCGGTGCTGGCGTTTCACCGTGGTTAACGCGCCAGCCATATCCACGGCAGGGTTATAGGTTATAACGCCTGACTGGGCAGCATAGCGCATGATTGCAGTGATACGCTGTTGAAGGCGCGCTGCAATCTCATAGATCTCTTTGGCTTCGGCAGCCTTTACTGGAACAAGTAAATCGGGAGTTCTGAGGGAGGTAATGTCACGTGAGCCAATAAAGGGAAACACATGAGTTTCGAGACTTTTCAGTATTTTCTCACTGTGTGAAGCTGACCATTTTTTGTTGCTCTTATGCCACTGTCTTGCGATACCTTCGAATGTCTGAGCTGTTTCGGGTACCGACTTTTTGATCCGTTTCTGTTCGCACGGGTCAGTTCCCTCAGCTATCAGCTTCCTTGCCGCATCGCGTTTTTCCCTTGCTTCTGATAACGAGACTTCAGGATAGACACCCAGAGCTAGCGTTTTCTCTTTGCCCAGAAACCGATATCGGAGTCGCCAGTACCGTGAGCCATTAGGGTGAACGAGCAAAAACATGTTGCCGCTGTCGGCAAGTTTATAAGGTTTTTCATCCGGTTTAGCTGCACGGATTTTAGCGTCAGTGAGTGCCATTGGCGGTATCTCCTGATAGTAAAAGGGTACAAATTTTATCGAATCAGACTATACCCTCAGTTGTACCCTCGCAAGGGACTTGATGCGGGTTGAAGTTGATTGAGTTGGGTGGAGTTAAAGGATTGTAGATGTGTTGATTTGTGCGGGCTTAGAATGCAAAAACGGACCTCCGTGGAGGTCCGTTGATATGAATTTGGTGCCCGGACTCGGAATCGAACCAAGGACACGGGGATTTTCAATCCCCTGCTCTACCGACTGAGCTATCCGGGCAACGGAGCGCATTAAACCGCAATCGTGCCTGATCGTCAACACTATTTCGGGAAAAGCCGTTCAACTGCTTAACTTTGCGGCAATCTGACGGTTTACGCGCCGAACAGGTCAAATTCTTCAGACAGATTACGTCAGCGCACCACCCATACGACACTGCGCAAAACGCAGGATATCTTCGGCCAGACGGTGTGCTGTATCCACATCGGCCTGGCTACGGTTTACCAGCATGCGGCTCAGGCAACCTTCCAGTACCAGCTCCATCTGCTTAGCGACCATCGCCGGGTCATCCACTTCGAGCGTGGTCAGCAGTTCGTGCGTGAAATCATGCGCCGCCCGCTTTTGCTGATCCGCCAGTTGATGGATAGGATGGCCGGGGTCAGGGTAGAAGGTGCAGGCGGCAATAAACAGGCAACCCGGATAACGGTTGTTGCTTACGCATTCGCTCAGGGCGGTATAACGCGCCAGCAACTTTTGCTCTGCAGTCAGTTCTTCATTTAACATCAGCTGCCTGCGCCAGACATCAACCTGCTGGCTGAGATAACGCAGGGCATCGTAAAGCAGCGCCTCTTTATCCGGCCAGAAGCGCATGAGTTCATCCAGAGGATAATCAATACGGTCGGCTACCATCTCAAGCGTGGTGCTGGCGATCCCTTGAATCTCAAGTAATTGCAGGGCTTGTCCCAGTACGTCTTCGCGTTGCACGGTTATCTCCTCCGTTATTCCCAACGGTTTGTCCCGTTTCAAGTGTTGTTTACGGTTGGCGATTGCGCAAATGCGCGCTGAATGCCGTCGCGTCCATAAACCCGGTTACACGCTGTGCAGGCTGCTCTTGGCCCTGTTCGTTGAAGAACAGAATGGTTGGCAGACCCAGCACGTTAAGTTGCTTCAGCAGTGCCTTATCCGCTGTACTGTTGGCGGTGACGTTTGCCTGGAGCAGAACCGTCTCTTTCAGCGCACCTTGCACCTGCGGATCGCTAAACGTGTACTTTTCGAATTCTTTACAGGCGACACACCAGTCCGCATACAGATCCAGCATGACCGGTTTGCCTTTCGCCTGCGCCAGTGCGCTGTTGAGTTCATCCACGTTCTTTATCTGGATGAAGTTCAAATGCGCCTGCGTTTGTCCCGCGGGTGTGCCAAATGCCCAGTCCTGCAGTGGCCGTACGCTCACCAGCGCGGCGGCGAGCAGGAGGATTTGCACAAGACGCATCCACGGCTTTTTCGCTGCCAGGCTTGTGATAAACGCCCAACAGAAGAAAGCAACACCGAGCATTGCCCACAGGCGCATCCCCCAGACGTCGCCGATAATACGCTCGAGCAAGAACACCGGCAGCGCCAGAATGACAAAACCAAACGCGGTTTTCACCGTCTCCATCCACGGGCCGCTCTTGGGCAGCAGACGGTTGCCAAATACCGTTACCAGAATCAATGGCAGACCCATTCCCAGCGCGTAGAGATACAACGTACCACCGCCGAGCCACATGTTACCGCTCTGGGCAATATACAGCAGGATCGCGCTCAGTGGCGCGGTAGTGCACGGTGAGCAAATCAACCCGGCGATGGCACCCATCACGAACACGCCGCCCGGGGAGCCACCCTGCTGACGGTTACTCATCAGCGTTAAGCGAGTCTGCAACGCGGACGGCAGCTGTAGGGTGAACAAACCAAACATCGACAGCGCCAGCAGAATAAATACGATCGACAGGCCAGCCAGCACATAAGGGTGCTGAAGTGCAGCCTGGAACTGCAGTCCGGCAGCAGCAACAACGAGGCCCAGTGCGGTGTAGGTTAACGCCATACCCTGCACGTAGATAAAGGCCAGCAGCAGGGCGCGTGCGGTTGAAAGACGTTGCTTGCCGCCAAGGACAATTCCGGAGATAAGCGGATACATGGGCAGCACGCACGGCGTGAAGGCGATGCCGATACCAATCAGTAAAGCCCACAAGGCGGAGAAGGGCAGTGCTGTGTGACCGTCGTCCTTCATTCCGGCGCTCTCCCCTGCGGGAAGAGCAGGCATACTGGCGGCCACTTTAACTTCGCTCAGCGGAATGACTTTGGTTTCCGGCGGATAGCAGAAGCCCGCGTCGGCACAGCCCTGATACGTGACGGTCACGGTGGCGCCTTTATCGGCCTGATTGACCGTCACGGGCACGCTTAACCGCTGGCGATAGATTTCACTTTTGCCGAAAAACTCGTCCTCATGCCACTCGCCCGCAGGCATCTGAAGTGGGCCTACCTTTGCCTGAGCAGGCGTGATGCTGACCTGCTTGCGATAGAGGTAATACCCCTCTTTTATCTGCCAGGTAAGATTCAGGTCATGCTGGTCTTGCTGAAAATCGAAAACAAAGGCCTGGTCGGCAGAAATAACGTTCGAACGGCCGGGAGCGTCAAATAACCCGGCAAAAACTGATGTGCTGCACAGCAGCAGGATCAGCGTAAGGAAGCGTTGAGCCATGAGAGATAATCGTTGTCGCCGTGGACCACTGACAATACCAGCAGTTCGGGGGTTTGATAAGGATGATGAGATTTGAGGCAGTCCAGGAGTGCCTGCTGGTTCGCCAGATTGGTTTTGAGCAACATCTGGACTTCGTACTCCTGCTCCAGTTTACCTTCCCAGTAGTAAAGGGAGGTGGCGCCAGGAAGGAGCGTCACGCAGGCTGCCAGTTTTTCGGCCAGCACTTTGGCGGCGAGATCCTGGGCAGAGGCTTCATCAGGGGCGGTACAAAGGACAACAACAGCATCAGGCGTGTTCACAAGTCGACCTCCTCATCACGAAAGTCTTCACTATATCACGCAAGGCTATTGGTCATTAATGAAACGGGCCGCAGAGCGGCCCGTTTTTAACTATTTTTACAACCCATCATTGTTTACAGCACGATGCCGCCAATGATAAAGCCGAGGATCACGCACAGCGAGATAGCCACCACGCCCGGGATCAGGAACGCATGGTTAAACACGTACTTACCGATGCGAGTCGAGCCAGTGTCATCCATCTCAACCGCCGCCAGCAGGGTTGGGTAGGTGGGTAAAACGAACAGTGCAGAAACGGCAGCAAACGAGGCAATAGCCGTCAGCGGGGTAACTCCCAGCATCAGTGCCGCAGGCATCAGGGCTTTGGTGGTGGCCGCCTGAGAGTAAAGCAGGGTTGCGGCAAAGAACAGCACCACAGCCAGGAGCCACGGATAGTTGTGCAGCAGGTCGCCCGCAACGGTCTGGATATCGCTGATGTGAGCTTTCACGAAGGTATCACCAAGCCAGGCCACACCCAGTACACACACGCAGGCGCTCATACCGGATTTAAAGGTGCTGGCGTTGAGCACTTCGCTGGTGTCGATTTTACAGGTGATGCTGATCAGCGTAGCGATAGTCAGCATGAATACCACAATCGCTTCGTTACGCGGCAGGACCGGGTTTTGGATAAGACCCACGGTGTCACTGATGGCGGTTGCGTAGAACATGACCGCAACGATACCGATCAGGAACAGCAAGACGGAGCGTTTTGCATGCGGCTTCAGTTCGAAGACCTGGCTACCACGCAGTTTCACTTCACCTTTTGCCAGACGCTCCTGATAAACCGGATCGTCTTTCAGTTCGGCGCCGAGGAAGTTACACAGCACGGCGGTGATCATCACTGCAATCAGCGTCACCGGAATACAGATGGCCAGCAGCGTCAGGTAACTCACGCCCATAGGCTCAAGGATACCGGCGAAGAAGACCACCGCAGCGGAGATAGGTGATGCGGTAATTGCAATCTGGGACGCGACCACGGCAATCGAGAGTGGACGAGACGGACGGATGCCCTGCTCTTTCGCCACTTCGGTAATGACCGGCAGCGTGGAGAAGGCGGTGTGGCCAGTACCGGCGAGAATGGTCATAAACCACGTCACCAGCGGGGCAAGAAAGGTAATGTATTTTGGATGGCGGCGTAACATACGCTCCGCCAGGCTCACCAGGTAGTCCATACCGCCTGCCACCTGCATGGCTGCGATAGCGGCAATAACCGCCATGATGATTTCGATAACATCAAAAGGGATTGCGCCGGGTTTAATCTGAAAGATAAGGGTAAGTACGAGCACCCCGAGACCGCCGGCAAAACCAATGCCGATACCCCCGAGTCTTGCTCCCAAATAAATCGCCAACAGGACGATGACGAGTTCTGCTCCAAACATAAGGACCTGCCTTGCTTATTAACAAGTTGATATTGAATTGTTGTATTTTGGTAACGCCTATAAAGAAAAAAGGCACGTCACAAGTGACGTGCCTTAAGGAAGCCTAGCCTGAACTGCTACTGTTCGCTTTCATCGGTATATCGTTTCGCTTTGTATGCCGGGTGCATCAGGTTCTGGGCCGAGAAGATATCGTCCAGCTCGGCTTCGGTCAACAGTCCACGCTCCAGAACGACTTCACGCACGCTCTTACCTGTTTCGGCGCAAATCTTACCGACGATGTCGCCGTTATGGTGGCCGATGAACGGGTTGAGGTAGGTGACGATGCCGATGGAGTTGTAGACATACCCTTCACAAACTTCTTTGTTTGCGGTGATGCCGTTAACGCATTTCTCCAGCAGGTTGTAGCAGGCGTTGGTCAGAATGTGGATGGATTCAAACATTGCCTGGCCGATGACCGGCTCCATGACGTTCAGCTGCAGCTGGCCGGCTTCAGAGGCCATGGTCACGGTTGTATCGTTACCGATGACTTTAAAGCAGACCTGGTTCACCACTTCTGGCACTACCGGGTTCACTTTCGCCGGCATGATGGACGAACCGGCCTGCAGCTCTGGCAGGTTGATTTCATTCAGACCAGCGCGTGGACCGGAAGAGAGCAGGCGCAGGTCATTACAGATTTTGGAGAGTTTCACCGCCAGACGTTTCAGGGCGCTGTGAACCATAACGTACGCGCCGCAGTCGGAGGTGGCTTCAATCAGATCTTCTGCAGGCACAACCGGCAGGTTAGAGACTTCAGCCAGCTTCTGTACCGCCAGCTGCTGGTAACCGTCCGGCGTATTCAGACGCGTGCCGATGGCGGTTGCGCCCAGGTTCACTTCCAGCAGCAGCTCGGAGGTGCGCAGCAGGTTTTTAGTTTCTTCGTTAAGCAGCACGTTAAACGCGTGGAATTCCTGACCGAGTGTCATCGGAACCGCGTCCTGCAGCTGGGTACGACCCATTTTCAGGATGTCCTGGAACTCAACGGCTTTGCGCTGGAAGCCGTCACCCAGCTGATTGATGGCGTCCACCAGTTTCACTACGGAGGCATACACCGCGATACGGAAGCCGGTTGGGTAGGCGTCGTTAGTGGACTGACATTTATTAACGTGGTCGTTCGGATTCAGATACTGGTATTCACCTTTCTGATGACCCATCAGCTCCAGGCCGATGTTTGCCAGTACTTCGTTGGTGTTCATGTTAACGGAGGTGCCCGCGCCGCCCTGATAGACATCGACCGGGAACTGATCCATGCATTTGCCGTTGTTCAGCACTTCATCGCAGGCAGCGATAATCGCATTTGCCGCGCTTTTTGGAATGGTTTGCAGCTCTTTATTGGCCAGTGCTGCGGCTTTTTTCACCATCACCATGCCACGTACAAATTCAGGGATGTCGCTGATTTTGTTGTTGCTGATGTAGAAGTTTTCAATCGCTCTCAGAGTGTGAACACCATAGTAGGCATCCGCTGGAACTTCCCTGGTACCCAACAAGTCTTCTTCGATACGAATGTTGTTTAACATGTGAACCTTCTTTTCAAGCTGCCGATGGATTGTACTAAACACACAGTATTTATGTGGTTTTGAATATTTTCTGACCGACGATTATTCCCTCAATCAGCCAGATGTTCGAGATCATATGCTGATGATAGCGAATTGCCGTAATCTGGATCACTTATTATCGACCCGATTCCATGATAATTATTAATCTGTGAAATGAGTCACCGCTTTAAAATTTCCAGAAAAAATATCCGTGCAAACCGATTGAATTTTGGCTAACCGTCACCATTTCTTACAGACGCGTTTCGCGAACACATTCAGACAGGGGCCTGAGGGCACCTGCCACACAGGAGATGCCAGTGCGCTGGATACCATTTATTGCTTTCTTTCTCTATGTTTACATCGAGATTTCAATTTTTATCCAGGTCGCCCATGTACTGGGTGTCCTGTTAACGCTGATTCTGGTGATTTTCACTTCGGTGATCGGCATGTCGCTGGTGCGTAATCAGGGTTTCAAAAATTTCCTGATAATGCAGCAGAAGATGGCCGCAGGCGAAAGCCCGGCCGCAGAGATGATCAAAAGCGTCTCGCTGATTATTGCTGGCCTGCTGCTGATCCTGCCGGGATTCTTCACTGACTTCCTCGGCCTGCTGCTGCTTCTGCCGCCGGTGCAAAAACACCTGACCATGAAGCTACTGCCGCATCTGCGTTTTAGCCGTATGCCGGGCGGTGGATTCAGCACAGGGCCGGGTGATACTTTCGAAGGGGAGTATCAGCGTAAAGATGAACAGCGCGACCGTTTAGACCATAAAGACGATCGGTAAAAGAGGCCAGGCCCGGTAAGCGAATCGCTACCGGGCTTTGTTTTACAGGGTGCCGCGTTTCGGTAAAAACAGCCACAGCCCCGCCAGCATGCTAATCGCATACAGGCTTTTCCACCCCACCATCGCCAGCAACAGCAGGCAAAGCACGCCACCAACCACTGCCAGCGTTTTATAGCGACCTTTCAGCAGACGACAACCCGCCAGCATGCACAGCAGGTAGATCATGATGAAAATCCCGTTGGCGTACACGATCAGGGCATCAAGATTGATATTCAGCGCGTAAATACATAGCGAACTCAAGACGCAGCAGCCCAGCACGGTATTAAGCGCATTCAACGGCAGCTGACGTTTAGACAGGCGCGCAAGGCGGCTCTCTGGTTTATCAAGCGCCTGCGACCACACCAGACGCGCAAAGCTCTGGATGTAGATATTGAGGCTGGCGAAACAGGCCAGATAGCCAATAACACAGGCGACCCACAGCGCTTTCAGACCAAACAGTTGCACCACAATGCCCGGCAGCGAGGCAGCGGCCGCTTTATCCGCGGCGAACGCGTTAAAATGCAGTACCAGCACGGTACAGGCCCAGTAAACGGTACCTGCTAACAGCAGGCCAATCATCAGGGCGCGCGGGAAATCCCGTTCCGGTTGTTTAAACTCAGAGGCCAGATGGGCGAACGCCTCCAGCCCGACAAAACACCAGAACATTACCGATAGCGCAGCGAACAGCTGCGAATGGTTGACCTCACTTACCGCGGGGAAGGGGATCTCCTTCAGCGTAATATCCCCTTTCCACCAGATGGCGACAATGAGGGCCACAATCAGTATTGCAACGACGGTTTGCAGGTTGGCACTCGAGCTGGCACCCCGTGAGCCGACCCACCAGACGATGGCCAGCGTACCCAGCTCGGCCAGCAGCAGTTGCTCGTTATGCCAGCCAAACAGCGCCTGGCCAAAACCGGTCGCGATATGCAACGCTGCCGGTAGACCGACCGGAATAACAGAAAGAAACAGCCAGCCGGTGACCCGCTCCAGTCGCGGACCAAAGGCCATACCGACAAAGTGCGCTACGCCGCCCGCGCTAGGGAAATGCCGTCCGAGGATGGCAAACACGACCGCGACCGGAAACACCAGCACAATCAGCACTGGCCACGCCCACAGGCTAGTATTGCCGGCCACCAGTGCTGCCAGCGCGGGTACCGCAAACACACCTGTACCTAACAAGGAGGTCGACAGCAGACCCACGCCCTGCGCCAGTCCCAACTCCTGTTTTAGTCCACTCATTGACATCGCCCTGCCACGATCAAAAGAGAGGCGATGGTAACACTTTCGCAAATTTTTTTTCGTCTGCCCCTTGAAGGGGGAAAAAGCTATCCCCATCTCTCAGGGCACTAGTCGGAAAACCGCGTGCGGACCGGCGTCATCCATAACTGATAATGACTTTCTCAAAGGAGAGCTATCAATGAGTATTCGTCCGTTACATGATCGTGTGATCGTCAAACGTAAAGAAGTTGAAACCAAGTCTGCTGGCGGCATCGTTCTGACTGGTTCTGCAGCAGCAAAATCAACGCGTGGCGAAATCATCGCTGTCGGTAAGGGCCGCATTCTGGAAAACGGAACTGTGCAGCCACTGGACGTTAAAGTTGGTGACATCGTAATTTTCAACGATGGCTACGGCGTGAAATCCGAGAAGATCGACAATGAAGAAGTGTTGATCATGTCCGAAAGCGACATTCTGGCAATTGTTGAAGCGTAATTTTACGCACGAGAATTTGAGGAAATAAGAACATGGCAGCTAAAGACGTAAAATTCGGTAACGACGCTCGTGTAAAAATGCTCCGCGGCGTAAACGTACTGGCAGATGCAGTTAAAGTGACCCTGGGCCCGAAAGGCCGTAACGTAGTGCTGGATAAATCCTTCGGCGCGCCAACCATCACGAAAGACGGTGTTTCTGTAGCACGTGAAATCGAGCTGGAAGACAAGTTCGAAAACATGGGTGCGCAGATGGTGAAAGAAGTTGCCTCTAAAGCGAACGATGCTGCAGGCGACGGTACCACCACCGCAACCGTACTGGCACAGGCTATCATCACCGAAGGTCTGAAAGCCGTTGCTGCGGGTATGAACCCAATGGATCTGAAGCGCGGTATCGACAAAGCGGTTACTGCGGCGGTTGAAGAGCTGAAAGCGCTGTCCGTTCCATGCTCCGACTCTAAAGCGATTGCTCAGGTTGGTACTATCTCCGCTAACTCCGACGAAACCGTAGGTAAACTGATTGCGGAAGCGATGGACAAAGTCGGTAAAGAAGGCGTGATCACCGTTGAAGACGGTACCGGTCTGGAAGACGAACTGGACGTGGTTGAAGGTATGCAGTTCGACCGCGGTTACCTGTCCCCATACTTCATCAACAAGCCAGAAACGGGCGCTGTTGAGCTGGAAAGCCCATTCATCCTGCTGGCTGACAAGAAAATCTCCAACATCCGTGAAATGCTGCCAGTGCTGGAAGCCGTTGCGAAAGCAGGCAAGCCGCTGGTTATCATTGCTGAAGACGTTGAAGGTGAAGCACTGGCGACCCTGGTGGTTAACACCATGCGTGGCATCGTGAAAGTGGCTGCGGTTAAAGCACCTGGCTTCGGCGACCGCCGTAAAGCGATGCTGCAGGATATCGCTACCCTGACTGGCGGTACCGTAATCTCTGAAGAGATCGGTATGGAGCTGGAAAAAGCGACCCTGGAAGACCTGGGCCAGGCTAAACGCGTTGTGATCAACAAAGACACCACCACCATCATCGATGGCGTGGGTGAAGAAGCGGCTATTCAGGGCCGTGTTGCTCAGATCCGTAAGCAGATTGAAGAAGCAACCTCTGATTACGACCGTGAAAAACTGCAGGAGCGCGTAGCGAAACTGGCAGGCGGCGTGGCAGTAATCAAAGTGGGCGCGGCAACTGAAGTTGAAATGAAAGAGAAGAAAGCACGCGTTGACGATGCTCTGCACGCGACCCGTGCAGCAGTAGAAGAAGGCGTGGTAGCTGGTGGTGGTGTCGCGCTGGTGCGTGTTGCCGCTAAACTGGCTGGCCTGACTGCTCAGAACGAAGATCAGAACGTGGGTATCAAAGTTGCGCTGCGCGCAATGGAAGCACCACTGCGTCAGATCGTTTCCAACGCCGGTGAAGAGCCATCCGTGGTTGCGAACATGGTGAAAGCGGGCGAAGGTAACTACGGTTACAACGCTGCAACTGAAGAATACGGCAACATGATCGACTTCGGTATCCTGGATCCAACCAAAGTGACCCGTTCTGCACTGCAGTACGCGGCCTCT
Organism: Enterobacter sp. 200527-13; assembly: GCF_027924865.1. Taxonomy (NCBI): domain Bacteria; kingdom Pseudomonadati; phylum Pseudomonadota; class Gammaproteobacteria; order Enterobacterales; family Enterobacteriaceae; genus Enterobacter; species Enterobacter sp. 200527-13. Next base: position 494,953 of record NZ_BSCM01000003.1, on the reverse strand, counting down.
GTAGCGGGTCTGATGATCACTACCGAGTGCATGGTGACCGACATGCCTAAAGGCGACGCACCTGACTTAGGTGCTGCGGGTATGGGCGGCATGGGTGGTATGGGCGGCATGATGTAATCGTGCGCTTTACCGCTTAGAATGAGAAAAACCCCCGGGCAGAAATGCTCGGGGGTTTTTCTTTTGGTCATCTTTTTAGTATAAGGTTTACACACGGACAACATCTGCTGTCCAGCTTATTGAAAACGAGGAATAACATGCGCGTAAAAGTCTGTGCAGGGATCGTAGGAGCAGCATTGCTGCTGGCGGGTTGTAGCTCCAGCAATGAGCTGTCTGCTGCAGGTCAGGGCGTTCGCTTTGTTGAAGATAAGCCGGGTAACGAGTGCCAGTTTTTAGGCACGGCAACCGGTGAGCAAAGCAACTGGATGTCGGGTCAGCACGGTGAAGAAGGTGGATCTATGCGTGGTGCTGCTAACGCGCTGCGTAACCAGGCTGCAGAGATGGGTGGCAACGTGATTTACGGTGTGAGCAGCCCGTCGCAAGGGATGTTGTCCAGCTTCGTGCCAACGGCCAGCCAGATGAATGGCCAGGTCTATAAGTGCCCTAACTGATCTACATTGCTGATGGCGCTGCGCCCAACCCCGCCGGGCGGATAAGCGTAGCGCCACCTGCCATTATTGTTGCCGCAGTTGCAAATCCAGCGGCGTCTTACTCGGCTCACCGCCAATCTCTCGCGCCAGCTTCGGCACCATATAGCCTGAAACCAGCGTTAACAGTTCGCGCATAATTTGCCGGGCCTCTTCATCCGTGACCATGAAATGCGCCGCGCCTTGCACACGATCCAGTACGTGCAGGTAGTAGGGCATCACGCCCGCATCGAATAACGCATTACTGAGCTCCGCCAGAACCCGGGCATTATCATTCACACCGCGCAGCAACACGCTCTGGTTCAACAGCGTCACACCCGCTTTGCGCAGACGCGCCATCGCCGCACGGAATGCCTCATCGATTTCATTCGCATGGTTGATATGGTTCACCAGCAGAACCTGTAAACGAGACTGCTCAAGGCGAGATACCAGACCGTCCGTGATGCGTGCCGGAATAACAATCGGTAAACGGCTGTGGATGCGCAAACGCTTAATGTGTGGAATGGCTTCAAGCTGGGTCAACAGCCAGTCCAGTTCATGATCTTTTGCCATCAGCGGATCGCCACCCGAAAAAATGATCTCATCCAGTTCCGGATGGGCGGCGATATAGTCCAGGGCGACCTGCCAGTTGCGTTTATTACCCTGATTTTCGGCATACGGGAAGTGGCGACGGAAACAATAACGGCAGTTTACCGCGCAGCCGCCTTTCACCAGCAGAAGAGCACGGTTGAGATATTTGTGCAGTAAACCCGGTACCACACTGTTCTGCTCTTCCAGAGGATCGGTGCTGTATCCAGGCGCCGATATAAACTCTTCCTGCGCAGTAAGCGTTTGTTTTAATAATGGATCGTCAGGGTTTCCTTTCTCCATACGGGCAACAAACGCGCGGGGAACACGCAGGGCAAAAAGTCGCTTAGCCTCGCGGCCTGCAAGCAACTCTGGGTGCTGATCGAGGTCTAACAGACGCAGCAATTCATCAGGACTGGTGATTACATCGGCAAGTTGCGATAACCAATCTTCTCTGGACGGGGTGTTTAGGGTTACAATATGCGCCATTTTGTGGCTTAGCTACCAGTTAACAAATTTAGAGGGCCTTATGGCAACGTACTATAGCAACGATTTTCGTGCTGGTCTTAAAATCATGATGGACGGCGAACCGTACGCGGTTGAAGCCAGCGAATTCGTTAAACCAGGTAAAGGCCAGGCATTCGCGCGCGTTAAGCTGCGTCGCCTGCTGACCGGTACCCGTGTTGAGAAAACCTTCAAGTCTACTGACTCCGCTGAAGGCGCTGATGTTGTCGATATGAACCTGACTTACCTGTACAACGACGGTGAGTTCTGGCACTTCATGAACAACGAAACGTTCGAGCAGCTGTCTGCGGATGCTAAAGCGATTGGCGATAGCGAAAAATGGCTGCTGGACCAGGCTGAGTGCATCGTGACCCTGTGGAACGGCCAACCTATCGCTGTTACCCCACCAAACTTCGTAGAGCTGGAAATCGTTGAAACCGACCCAGGTCTGAAAGGTGATACCGCAGGTACTGGCGGCAAGCCAGCTACCCTGTCCACCGGTGCAGTGGTTAAAGTTCCACTGTTCGTACAGACTGGTGAAGTGATCAAAGTAGATACCCGCTCCGGCGAATACGTATCTCGCGTGAAGTAATTTACGTCAAGACTGAAGGCGCAGCGCCCGCTGCGCCTGTTTTTTGCAGGCAGGGATGATGAACCGTACCGTTAAAATTCTGCTTCTGTTAGCGCTGTCCAGCGCGTTGCTTTCCGGCTGTAACACCGCGCGTGGAATGGGGGAAGATATCCAGGATCTCGGCCATATCATTTCTCACGCGGCCAGCTAACCCCGTCTAATTTTCCTAAAAATGCGTCCTTTTCCGTCAAACGACGGGATATTGTCTATTCTTAAATTGCTATACACAAAACAACTTTGGCTATAAAAGGACGATATTATGGTTAAGAAGACAATTGCAGCGATCTTTTCAGTCCTGGTACTTTCTTCAGTATTAACAGCCTGTAATACCACGCGTGGCGTTGGTCAGGATATTTCTGAAGGTGGTAGCGCAATCTCTGGTGCGGCAAGTAAAGCACAGCAGTAATTGAATAAACGGTACGGAACCAGACGGGTTTCGTACCGTCAGCTTTCTGATTCCTGCAGGGATAAAAACGGTGAATAACGCGTATCCATATGCAATTTCATGCGGATATTCCGTTTATAGGTATAGACCGTTTTACCGTTAATACTCAGGTGAGCCGCAATTTTCTGATTGCTGGCACCCTCCATCCACAACGTCAGCACTTTCTCCTCCTGGCGCGTCAGCAAAGGCGCGGTTACCTTTGGCTTTTCACTGTTCGCGTGCGAAATGAGTGCGTCGTGGATAACTGTCCCCAGTTGTTCAAGACGGGCATTTTTCAACAGCGATGACCAGACCGGGAATTGCTTCAGCCAGGCGGTCATTTCACTATCCTCACCCGATTGCAGCAAAATAAAGGGCACTCTTTCGCTGGCGTTCAGTAAAGATGAGAGTGACTGAAAGGGATGGACATCCTGTCTGAACCCATGCAGGTCAGCAATGACCAGCGTCGGTTTCCATTGCAGAATGTGCTCTCTGGCGAGGAAAAGATTATTCAGGCCGGTCACAACGACGTTTTCCGGAAATAAACCGGAATGATTGAGCCATGCTTCAAACCCGGTGCGGGTGAAGTGACAACGGTCAATCAAAAGAATTTTGAACATATTATATTCGCAGTCGGCTAGTGGTTTGGCTTCCTGCCATCAGAAAGCACATCATCATAGAGAAGTCGGATGAGTGATAAATGCCTGAACTGCGCGGCATACTGCGGCTATTTCTTGCCTTAACATGTTCAGCACAAAAGGATTGAAAAAAAATCGCACGCTAACCAAAATATGAGGCGTAATCTTTGCCTTGCGGGACGACCCGTAAGCGCTTCCTTCATCGGGGACGGCCCCAACTTGCATTTAAGTTAAGGAGCCTGAAATGTCCTGGATCATTCTTGTTATTGCTGGCCTGCTCGAAGTGGTATGGGCGATAGGTCTGAAGTACACCCACGGTTTTACCCGCCTGACACCCAGCGTCATTACCCTTACCGCGATGATTGTGAGTATCGTTTTGCTCTCGTGGGCGATGCGTTCTTTACCGGTGGGGACAGCGTATGCCGTCTGGACGGGAATTGGCGCCGTGGGGGCGGCCATCACGGGGATCCTGCTGTTGGGTGAGTCAGCGAGTCTGGCGCGTATCGCCAGCCTCGCCCTGATTGTGGCTGGTATTATTGGGTTGAAGCTCAGCACCCATTAATGGGGTTGTTCTACCCAGATGAGTTTCGACACATCAAACCCTTGCCGGGTCGCGACGTCCAGCATCTGCTGTTTCATCTCAGGTGAAAGGGTTGGGGTGCGAGAGAGGATCCACAGATAGTTACGATCCGGCCCGCAGACCAGCGCGTGACGGTACTCTCTGTCGAGCGCGATCACGTTATATCCGCCATAGAACGGGCCGAAGAAGGAGACTTTGAGCGCGGCCCGTCGCGGGTCGCCGGTAAAGTACGCTTGTCCAATCGACTGCTGCCACATTTCCCGGTCCGGATTATAGCCCCGGTTGATAACCTGAATACCGCCGTCATCCATCGGGCTGTAATTTGCCGTGACCTTCTCTAAACCCCGTTCAAAACGGTGGTCAAGGCGCGCGATTTCATACCATGTTCCAAGAAAACGTTGTGCGTCGAAATTGCTGACAACGGTGACGCCGGGAGGGGGAGTAGGGGAGCTGCAGGCAACCACTAAAAACGCGGCTGTCACTGCGGCGATAACAGGCAAAATGCGCATAGGAGTTTCCTTACTGTTTTTTGTTAAGTGTAGATGACAGCAAGGAAAATGCGGGAATTTTGCAGGCCGGGTGGGCATCAGCATCACCCGGCAAGATGTTACTGCAGAGCGCTCAGAATACGGTATGCCGCTTCCACGCGTGCCGGGTTCGGGTAGCTCTTGTTCGCCAGCATAACGATGCCGAGTTCCTTCTCAGGAATAAATGCCACGTAGCTGCCAAATCCGCCCGTCGAGCCTGTTTTATGTACCCATGACGCTTTTACCGGTGGTGCAGGAGGGTTCACTTCTGCCACGGGCAACGGTGCAAGCGCTACCTTGTTGTCGCTGCCCTCCACCACGGTTTTGGCTTCTACCGGCCAGTTGAGCATCTCCCAGCCCAGGCCCTGGTACATCGAGCCTGTGCGCCAGTAGCGAGACTGTGCAAGCACCATGCCCTGCTTCAGTGAGGCATCCTGTACCCCATCGGGGGCCATGTTAGCCACCACCCAGCTCGCCATATCCTTCACGTTGGTTTTCACGCCATATGCTTCGGCATCGAGCATGCCCGGCGAAACGTGAACCGCTTTACCGTCACGATAACCCCAGGCGTAATGCGGTTCTTCTGCCTTCGGAACGTTAATCCACGTATGGTTCAGGTTAAGCGGCTTCAGGACCCGTTCTGTCATCGCCTGCTCAAAGCGCATGCCAGAAGGTTTCACCGCCAGAGCCCCAAACAGACCGATGCTGGCGTTCGCATAAAGACGCGTGGTGCCTGGCGCCCACTGTGGTTGCCAGGACTGGTAAAAACGCAGCAGCGAGGCATTATCGGTAACCTCATCGGGCACCTGTAACGGCAGGCCACCGGCAGTATAGGTTGCCAGGTCCAGCATGCGAACGCCCTGCCACTGTTTGCCGGTCAGCTCAGGCCAGTATTTGGTCACCGGATCGCCCAGCGAAATTTCACCGCGAGCAATAGCATCGCCACCCAGAACGCCGGTGAAGGTTTTGCTGATTGAGCCCAGCTCAAACAGCGTTTGTGCAGTGACGGGTGTGTTCGCTGCGACATCGGCCTTGCCGAAGGTGAAGTAGTGCGGCTGGCCCTGATAGATCACGGCGACCGCCATACCCGGAATAGACTGCGCTTTCATCAGGGGCGTAACGGTACGTTCCACGACCTTCGCCAGCTGTGTTTCTGACATAGGTGCGGCTAATGCAGCGCAGGAGGTGCTGAGCAGCAGGGCGCAGCACAGGGATTTTTTCATCATCAGTTATCTTCCGTAATAGCGAGTCAAGGGAGTGTCCGGGCCCGTCAGACATACCCAGTCTGTTGGATTTGACTGTGGCTGACAAACGGTTAAATTTAGCATTAGCTGTTAATTTTTCTAACGGATGGGTCGATGACACGCAGCTATTTACCGCTTAATTCGCTTCGTGCCTTCGAAGCCGCCGCAAGGCACCTCAGTTTTACTAATGCTGCCATTGAGCTGAATGTCACCCATTCAGCCATCAGTCAGCACGTTAAGACGCTGGAACAGCATCTGAACTGTCAGCTGTTTGTCCGGGTTTCGCGCGGATTGATGCTGACGACAGAGGGCGAGAATCTGCTGCCGGTGCTGAACGATTCGTTTGATCGTATCGCCGGCATGCTGGATCGCTTTGCCAGTCATCGCGCGCTGGAGAAGCTTAAAATTGGCGTGGTGGGGACTTTTGCGACCGGGGTGTTATTCGCGCAGCTGGATGATTTCCGTCGCCGCTATCCGCATATCGATCTGCATCTTTCGACCCATAATAACCGCGTCGATCCGGCCGCCGAAGGGCTGGATTACACGATCCGCTACGGTGGAGGGGCGTGGCATGGCACTGAAGCGACGTTTCTGTGTTCTGCGCCGCTGGCTCCGCTGTGCACGCCTGAAATTGCCGTCGGGCTACAAGCACCGGCGGACATGCTGAAGTTTACGCTGCTGCGCTCCTACCGACGCGACGAATGGTCGGCGTGGATGCAGGCCGCGGGCGAACTCCCGCCGTCACCAACGCATCGGGTGATGGTGTTTGATTCATCCGTTACCATGCTGGAAGCCGCGCAGGCCGGCGTGGGAATTGCTATCGCACCTGTGGGTATGTTCACTCATCTGCTGAACAGCGAACGTATCATTCAGCCGTTTGCGACACAGATTGAGCTGGGCAGTTACTGGTTAACCCGATTGCAGTCACGGACAGAAACCCCTGCAATGCGTGAGTTTGCGCAGTGGCTGGTGGGGAAAATGCAGAAATGACAGGCCCGCCGGGAGGCGGGCCTGATGTATCAGATAGTAACCACGGCAATCAGCGTAACCACCGTCAGGATGGTTGCCAGACCGTAGAACACCCATTTCCCGCTCGGGACATGGATTTTCAGGTCATGCATCGCGTGGTGAATACGGTGCAGGCCACACCACAGCGGCAGGACGATCATCAGGAAGAGGAACACACGGCCAATAAAGCTGCTGGCAAAGGCCAGTACTCGTTCGTAACCCAGCGCATCGCCCGGAAACAGCCCCAGTGGCAGCATAATACCGACCAGCAGGATGATGACCGGCGCGATGATGGCGCTCCACATCCCCCCTGCGCCAAACAGTCCCCAGAAGACCGGCTCGTCAGAACGTTTTGGATTTGGATTAATCACAGTAGTCTCCTTACCAGAACAGTGCGACAAACAGAATGACCACAGTGACGAGGATCGTCACTCCCCATAGCCCTTTAATGACCGGCTCTGGCCCCATTTTCTCGTCTTTAATGATGATGTTCGCCGCTTTTGGCGCCAGTTCAAACCAGGTTTGGGTATGAAGCAGCGCTGCCGCGAGCACAATCAGGTTCAGGATCACGATGATGGGGTTTTGCAGGAAGCCGACAAAGCTGGCCCAGGTTTCAGGGCCATGTTTGAGGGCATAAACGCCATACATCAGCTCCAGGCTGAACCAGACCGCCGGCACCGCGGTGCCTTCACGCAGCATATAGAAGCGATAAAACGGCAGTTTCTTCCACCAGGTGGACGGCATTGGCCGCACGTAGGCTTTGCGTTTAGTCGTCATTATGCACTCCTTAGCGTGGTTTCAGGGTGGCGATAAGAAAGTCTTTCGAGCTTTCCACTTTACCCTGCTGAATAGCGGCGGCCGGGTCGACGTGCTTTGGACAGACTTCGGAGCAGTAGCCCACAAAAGTACAGCTCCAGACGCCGTTCTGGCTATTAAGCTGCGCCATACGTTCTTTTTTACCGTGGTCGCGGCTGTCCTCGTTATAGCGGTGTGCCAGGGTAATGGCCGCCGGGCCAATAAACTCTGGATTCAGACCAAACTGTGGACACGCGGCGTAGCACAGACCACAGTTGATGCAGCCGGAGAACTGATGGTATTTCGCCATCTGAGCTGGCGTCTGGGTGTTCGTCCCCTGATCCGGCGTACGTGGATTGCCGATGATGTACGGCTTAATCGCTTCCAGACTTTCGATAAAATGGGTCATATCGACCACCAGATCGCGTTCAATCGGGAAGTTACCCAGCGCTTCTACTTTGATGCCTTTGGTGTATTCACGCAGGAAAGTTTTACAGGCCAGTTTCGGCACCTTGTTGACCATCATGCCGCAGGAGCCGCAGATTGCCATACGGCACGACCAGCGGTAGCTCAGGTCCGGCGCAAGGTTATCTTTGATATAGCCGAGCGCATCCAGCAGAGAGGTTTGCTCGTCATAAGGGACTTCATAGAATGCGCTGTGCGGTGCGGTGTCTACTTCCGGATTGTAGCGCACCACTTCGATTTTCAGTTTCTGCATCTCAGCCATTCGCCTTCTCCTTCTTCTCGGCGGCTTCTGCTTCTGCGCCATACACGCGTTTAGCCGGTGGCAACGTCGTGATTTTCACGTCGCTGTAGTCCAGACGGGTGGTGCCATCCGCATCGCGCCAGGCGAGAGTGTGTTTCAGGAAATTGACGTCATCACGTTCGGTGCAGCCTTCATCAAGACGCTGATGCGCGCCGCGTGACTCTTTACGTGCCAGCGCAGAGTGCGCCATACATTCCGCCACGTTCAGGCCGTGACCCAGCTCAATGGTATAGAGCAGGTCTGTGTTGAACACGCTGGAGGTATCGGTAATGCGCACGCGCTTGAAGCGCTCCTGCAGCTCTGCCAGCTTATCCACGGTTTTTTGCATCAGCTCAGGGGTACGGTAGATACCGCAGCCTTCTTCCATCGACAGGCCCATCTCGTCGCGGATTTTCGACCAGTTTTCATTTCCTTCCTGGTTCACCAGGTTTTTCAGCCGTTTTTCGACGTCAACGACCTGGGCATCCAGCGCCGCGCTGTTCGCCTCGCCCGCGGTGGCAGCACGCTCCATCGCGCGTTCGCCCGCCATGCGGCCAAAGACCACCAGCTCCGCCAGTGAGTTTGACCCCAGACGGTTGGCACCGTGCAGGCCGACAGAAGAGCACTCGCCCACGGCAAACAGCCCTTTAATGCGGGTTTCGCACTGCTGATCGGTTTCGATACCGCCCATGGTGTAGTGGGCCGTTGGACGTACCGGAATCGGCTCTTTCACCGGATCGACGCCAACATAGGCTTTTGCCAGTTCGCAAATGAACGGCAGACGTTCCAGCAGTTTCTTCTCGCCAAGATGACGCAGGTCGAGGTAGACCACATCGCCGCGTGGCGTGGCGATGGTGTTGCCTTTGCGCCATTCGTGCCAGAAGGCCTGAGACACTTTGTCGCGCGGGCCCAGTTCCATGTATTTGTTTTTCGGCTCGCCGAGCGGGGTTTCCGGACCCATGCCGTAATCCTGCAGATAGCGGTAGCCATTTTTATTGACCAGGATCCCGCCTTCACCACGGCAGCCTTCCGTCATCAGAATGCCGGAGCCCGGCAGGCCAGTAGGGTGATACTGCACGAACTCCATATCCCGCAGCGGCACGCCGTGGCTAAGCGCCATGCCCATGCCGTCACCGGTGACGATACCCCCGTTGGTGTTGTAGCGGTAAACACGCCCCGCACCGCCGGTAGCCATTACCACCGCGTTGGCGCGGATCTGGACGAGGGTGCCTTCCATCATGTTCATCGCCACCAGACCGCGCGCCTGACCGTCATCAACCAGAATGTCGAGGACGAAATGTTCGTCAAAGCGCTGAATCTGTGGGAACTGAAGGGAGGTCTGGAACAGGGTGTGCAACATGTGGAAGCCGGTTTTATCGGCGGCGAACCAGGTGCGTTCGATCTTCATCCCGCCGAAGCGGCGAACGTTGACGCTGCCGTCCGGACGACGGCTCCACGGACATCCCCACTGTTCAAGCTGGGTCATCTCCGTAGGACAATGGTGTACAAAGTAGTCAACGACATCCTGCTCGCAAAGCCAGTCGCCCCCTGCAACCGTGTCGTGGAAATGGTATTCGAAGCTGTCATGATCCTGCGCAACGGCGGCGGATCCTCCTTCTGCGGCAACCGTATGGCTGCGCATCGGATAGACTTTTGAAATCAATGCGATTTTAGCGTTGGGATTAGCTTGTGCTGCAGCAATCGCAGCACGTAATCCAGCCCCGCCAGCGCCTATAACGGCAAGATCGGCTTGAAAAGTTTGCACGACATTCCTCCAGATTTTTGTTATTTCGCAACGCGATAAACTAAAGGTAGTTCACCCGTCCAAAAGGACGATTGCGAAAGCGTTTCCACTGCTCCTTTATGGGTAAAGCAGTATAACCGCGTGGATGTCAGGGAAATTTGACGTGTTCGATTTTTTTGCTGTTCTGTGCGGCGATTTATCGCGGTGAGTAATGAATTTCGTCGCGCAATTGTTCACCTAAATGAAATGCGCTTTTTTACTGCGCAAAATTTGTCTCCGTCCCTGGTAACGAGTAGACTTCGTGCCCTTGTCTGAAATCGGAGAAAAACTCATGAGCGAAACGGCCACCTGGCAGCCGAGCGCATCCATCCCCAACCTGCTAAAACGCGCTGCAATTATGGCGGAGATCCGCCGCTTCTTTGCCGACCGCGGCGTCCTTGAGGTGGAAACCCCGTGCATGAGTCAGGCAACGGTAACGGATATTCATCTGGTCCCGTTTGAAACCCGTTTTGTTGGTCCTGGCCACTCACAGGGCATGAATTTGTATCTGATGACCAGCCCGGAATACCACATGAAACGCCTGCTGGCGGCAGGGTGTGGCCCGGTCTATCAGCTGTGCCGCAGTTTCCGTAATGAAGAGATGGGGCGTCACCACAATCCGGAATTCACCATGCTGGAGTGGTACCGTCCGCATTATGATATGTACCGCCTGATGAACGAGGTGGACGATCTGCTGCAGCAGGTGCTGGAGTGCTCAGAAGCGGAAACGCTCTCTTATCAGCAGGTTTTCCAGCGTTACCTGGAAATTGATCCGCTTTCTGCGGATAAAGCGCAGCTGCGCGAAGTGGCGGCAAAACTGGATCTGAGCAACGTGGCAGATACCGAAGAAGACCGCGACACGCTGCTGCAACTGCTCTTCACCTTTGGCGTTGAGCCGCAAATTGGCAAAGACCGGCCGACGTTTGTATATCACTTCCCGGCAAGCCAGGCTTCGCTGGCGCAGATCAGCACCGAAGATCACCGCGTGGCGGAGCGTTTTGAGGTCTATTACAAAGGTATCGAGCTGGCGAACGGCTTCCACGAACTGACCGACGCACGCGAACAGCAGCAGCGTTTTGAGCAGGATAACCGCAAGCGCGCGGCACGTGGTCTGCCGCAGCAGCCCATTGATACCCATCTGCTGGAAGCATTGAAAGCGGGTCTGCCGGACTGCTCCGGCGTGGCGCTGGGCGTTGATCGTCTGGTGATGCTGGCGCTGGGTGCAGAACAGCTGGGCGAAGTGATCGCGTTTACGGTCGATCGCGCATAACGCATCGCATTGCCGGGTAGCGCTGTCGCTTACCCGGCTCACCTCTGATGTCAATTAACCTTTCCATTTCCGCACGACAACATTAAAAACTGCCACATTCTCTGTACGCAGGTCTTTTTCTTAATTTGCCCCTAATAGCCACAATATTAGTCTGGTCTTCTGCTACCATCCGCGCAGTTTAACTTCCTTTGGATGGCGCTATGTCCCAGTCACTTAAAAAGATGACCCTCACCGGGCTCATCCTGATGATTTTTACCTCCGTCTTTGGCTTTGCCAACAGCCCGTCGGCTTTCTATCTGATGGGCTACAGCGCAACGCCGTTCTACATCGTCTCGGCCCTGTTTTTCTTCATACCGTTTGCGCTGATGATGGCTGAAATGGGGGCGGCTTACCGCAAAGAAGAGGGCGGGATCTATTCCTGGATGAACAACAGCATCGGCCCGCGCTACGCGTTTATCGGCACGTTTATGTGGTTCTCCTCGTATGTGGTCTGGATGGTCAGTACGGCGGCCAAGGTCTGGGTACCGTTTTCGACGTTTGTTTTCGGCAGCGATTACACTCAGGTCTGGTCTTTGGCCGGTCTGAGCTCCACGCAGGTGGTCGGGATTCTGGCCGTCTGCTGGATGGTGGTTGTAACGCTGGTGGCGTCTAAGGGCATCAACAAAATTGCCCGCATTACCGCCGTGGGTGGGATCTCGGTGATGTGCCTGAACCTGGTGTTGCTGCTGGTCAGCATTGCCATTCTGTGCCTGAACGGCGGACATTTCGCTCAGGAGGTGAACTTCGTTTCCTCGCCCAACCCGAGCTATCAGTCCGGGCTCGCTATGCTCTCCTTTGTGGTGTTTGCCATTTTTGCGTACGGCGGTATTGAGGCGGTGGGCGGCCTGGTCGACAAGACCGAGAACCCGGAAAAGAACTTTGCGAAAGGCATTATTTTTGCCGCAATAGTTATCTCCATTGGCTATTCGCTGGCAATTTTCCTCTGGGGCGTCAGCAGCAACTGGCAGCAGGTACTCAGCAACAACACCACTAACCTGGGCAACATTACCTATGTGCTGATGAAAAGCCTGGGGATGACGCTGGGACAAGCGATGAATCTGACACCGGAAGCGGCGGCAATGATGGGCGTCTGGTTTGCACGCATCACCGGCTTGTCCATGTTCCTTGCCTATACCGGCGCGTTTTTCACGCTGATTTACTCTCCGTTGAAAGCGATAATTCAGGGCACGCCAAAAGCGCTGTGGCCTGCACGCATGACGCAACTGAATACCGCAGGTATGCCCGCCAACGCCATGTGGATGCAGTGCCTGCTGGTCTGCGTGTTCATTTTGCTGGTGTCGTTTGGTGGGGATACCGCGTCAGCGTTTTATAACAAGCTGACCCTGATGGCGAACGTGTCGATGACGCTGCCTTATCTCTTTCTGAGCCTGGCCTTCCCGTTCTTTAAGGCGAAGGAGGATCTTGAGCGTCCGTTTGTGATTTTCAAAACGCGCGCCGCCACGCTGCTGGCAACCACGGTGGTGGTGCTGGTAGTGGCATTCGCCAACATCTTTACCGTTATTCAGCCGGTGATTGAGGCGAATGACTGGAGTAGCGCACTGTGGATGGTGGGCGGTCCAGTCTTCTTCTCGCTTCTGGCGATGGGGATTTATGAGAATTACCGCCGACGTTCTGTGGCGTTGCTGACGGAAGTGGCGTAGCGGTTAAACATTCCCCTCCCGGAAGGGAGGGGAGAAGGGTTACAGACTTCCTGCCGGGCGTGTGCGCGCCGCTGACGTTAACGTTCTTCCCGTTTTACGCCCGTCCAGGCTTTCCAGACGCATCTGGAACGGTGGGAACGGCATATCAATGCCGTGCTCACGGAACCCTGCCAGAATCAGCTGGTGGATCTCATGACGCAGTGGCATACGGTGTCCCATTTCGGCGGCGTAAATACGCAGTTCGAAAATCTGGATCCCCTGTTGTAAATCCACCAGGAACACTTCCGGCGCCGGGTTGTCGATCACAAATGAACAGCGCTCCGCGGCGGTGTAGAGGATCTGAGTGACCTCTTCGCTATTGGCATCCGACGGCGCAGGTACCGTCAGCACCACACGCGTGACGGAGTCTGACAGCGACCAGTTGATAAACTGCTCGGTAATAAACGCCTTGTTCGGCACGATGATCTCTTTACGGTCCCAGTCGCTGATGGTGGTGGCGCGCGTGTTGATCCTGGTGATGCTGCCGGTCAAATCGCGGATCGTTACCGTATCGCCAATACGAATCGGTTTTTCGAACAGAATAATCAGGCCAGAGATAAAATTGGCGAAGATCTCCTGTAAGCCAAACCCTAACCCCACACCAAGTGCCGCCACCAGCCACTGCAGTTTCGACCATTCAATACCAATCATTGAGAAGCCGACCAGCCCGCCAAACAGCATGATCAGATATTTGGTGATGGTGGTAATTGCATATCCCGTCCCCGGGGTTAAATCGAGATGCTGCAGCAGGGCCAGCTCCAGCAGTGCCGGGAAGTTACGCACCAGCTGGGTGGTGATGATCAACACCAGAATGGCTATTAACACCGCGCCTAAGGTAATCGGCTCCAGGCTCTCCACACCTTGTACCGTGGACGTTACGTCCCACAGGGAGATGTTTTCCAGGAAGCCAAACGCGGAGTGAATTTCCGACCACAGGAAGATCACCGACAGCAGGGCAATCAGCATCAGGATGGAGCGTACCAGTCGCAGGGATTGGGTACTGATGGCATCCAGATCCAGCTCGACTTCGTCAGCTTCCGTCGTGCCTTCTGTGCTGTTGACATGGTTTGGCTCTTCCTCGCCACGCGCACGCTGGGCGAGGATCTCTGCCCGCCGGTGCTTGGCACGGTCGAACGCCAGACGGCGGCGCTGGATCAGCATCCAGCGGCGTATCACGTGATACACCACCAGAAGCAGGAACCAGATCGCCACCGAGGTTTCAAGCCTCGCCAGCAGCGCCTTGGCGGTCGCCAGGTAACCCACCGTCGCTGCCAGCATGGCAATCAGCGGTGCGCTCAGCAGCAGGTTCCAGAGCAGCCGGTTGAACATGTTGTCGCCGTTACCGGATTTATCCAGATAGAGCGGGATACCGGCGCGTTTCAGGCTGAGCGTGACAATTGCCAGCGCCCCGCATATCAGCATAAAGCAGAGGCGGCCCAGCGACCCTGAGAATTCCCGGTCGTTGAGTTTATCGAACATGATCAGCGCCATAATCAGCGGCACAATCAGTCCGATGCTCATCAGGTAGTAACGCATGGCGCGTGCAACGCGATTACGCGGCCAGCCGAAGTGAGCGATGAACAAACCGTTGGGCCGCGCGAACGTGGCGCAAATCATTACCACCCACAGCAGTGGCACCGTGGCAGTGACGCCATCGCCAATGGCCACCGCGAGCGGGTAGGGCCAGGCTTCCCGCAGGCCATATCCAAGCGTCATCCACAGGACCGGTAGCGGTGAGGCGACGAGAATCGACCAGAAGACGGTGCGTAACGTCAGCCAGAAGTGATCCTGCGTAACTTTCCCCACCCGGGCGCTGGAGCGCTCCAGGAATCGGGTGAAATACCGGCGCGAGTAAATGCTGAAGCCCACCAGAATCAGCGCGGCCAGCAGCGGGAAAATGGTCTCTTTACTGGTGAGCATCATCACGCTGGCCTGGCCCAGCTGGCTGAAGGTATCCAGCGAAATAAGGCGGCGCAGATCCTGAACAATCTCAATCGGCCACGAGAAGGTCATCGGCCGCACGTCGGAGGTCCAGAAGAGATAACGGTGCGTTGCCTCATTCACCTCTTTCAGCGCATCTTCCAGTTGGCTATTAGAGACCTTGAGCTTGGTCAGTTCCAGAATCAGCGTATCCCCGCCCTGGAGCAGGGAGTTCAGCAATTCACGCTGGGTACGCAACTGGGCTTCCAGAATGCGGTTCTGCTCGCTGGTCAGCGGCTGTCCGTCAGCCTGACGGATCTGGCGGATTTGCGGCTGTTTGTTGAGCAGATCCTCAAAGTGCAGTCGCTGCACGCGCAGCTGAGCCATTTCGGTATCCAGCTGCTGCGGTTTGGGCATTTCCGGCAGGCGTGAGACCTGCGCGCGTAACGCTTCACCCAGCAGGTTTGATGACCCTAGCCACTGGGACTGCTCACGCAACGTGTTAAGCGCCTGGCGGACCTGTAGGGTTTGATTGGTAGCCTGGCGCTGTTGCGAGGCCACCAGGTCCATACGCTGCGCCTGTTGGTTCAGCGCCGCAGAGAGCTCGCGGTTGACCTTAAACTGCTCAACGATGCCGCTGGGCAGGTTCGCGCTGTTTTCCGCCAGCAGTTCGGTGCTTTCAAGCGCACGCTCGGCTTCGCGCTGCCGCTGGCTGTTAAGCTGATTACGCAGGGCCTGCAGATATGCATCCAGCTGTTCGCTCTGCTTCTGCGCCAGCTCAGAGCGCATCCGCGACAGCTCCTGGCGGTTATTGGCGGACAGCTGCGCCAGCTCCAGTTCATCGACAAGGGCTTTGAGGCGAGCAGATTCGGCCTGCAGCCCCAGATTCTGCGCCTGCGCTTGCGGCGTGTTGCCGCTTTGCGTGCCAACGCGACGCTCAACTTCATTAAGCTGGCGGCGGGCATCGGTTTGCTGCTGGGGAAGCTGGCTGAGCGAGTCGGCAATTTCACGCGCCCGCTCCTGCTCCTGCTGAGCCAGACGGCTCTTTTCCAGAAGCTGGCTGCTGACCTGGAGGATCTCCTGATTCAGCGCATCAGAAGACATGTCCGCCGGTATATCGCGCGGTTCATCACGCAGATTACTGAGCTGCGAGCGCAGCGTTTGCGAGAGTTTCGGGAAGTTGTCGATAACCTGCTGATATTGCTGCGCACGCTCAAGGGAGCCTTTTCGCTCCGCAAGCGCGTTCAGGGCGGACTGGAGCGACTCAACGGTCTCTGGCTGAGCGGGTTTTGCCGCTTTTGCCTGCTCCAGTTCCTGGGTTATCTGTTTTGCGTCGGGGGCTGTCGCTGCGTACGCCCCCATGCTGAGGCACCAGGCCATCAGTAGAACGATAATCGGGCGCACGTCAGCGATCCTTCTGTTATTAGCCTTCGTCTTTTTTGTCGTCAACCAGCGGGCTGGCGTCGTGCTCGGCGTCGATCTCTTCTTGGGACAACGGTGCAGGTTCTGCCACCGGCGTTACGAAGGTTTCGGTAGAGACGGCCAGCGGCTGACCCAGTTTGGTGACCGACAGGCTTTCAAGCTGTTCGGCCAGCTTAACTTTACCCGGTGCAAACAGGTTGATAACGGTTGATCCCAGCTTGAAGCGACCCATCTCCTGACCTTTCAGCAGGGCGACAGAGCCTTCTTCTTCACCGGCAGGCCAGGTCCAGCGCTTGATCACGCCTTCACGTGGTGGGGTGATGGTGCCAGCCCAGACGGTTTCAATGCTGCCGACAATGGTCGCGCCCACGAGAATCTGCGCCATAGGGCCGAATTCAGTATCAAACAGGCAAATGACGCGTTCGTTACGGGCGAACAGGTTAGGTACGTTCTGCGCGGTGAGGTGGTTCACGGAGAACAGATCGCCCGGAACGTAGATCATTTCACGCAGGATGCCGTTGCACGGCATGTGCACGCGGTGATAGTCGCGCGGTGAGAGATAGGTGGTCGCGAAGGTCCCGTTACGGAACAGATCCGCCATCAGGTAGTTACCTGCCAGCAACGCTTCCAGGCTGTAGTTATGGCCTTTCGCCTGCAGGATTTTGTCGTCTTCGATGTGACCCAGTTGGCTAATCACGCCATCTGCAGGCATCACCAGCACGTTAGGGTCCGTATTCAGCGGGCGCACGTCGTCGCGCAGTGGGCGGACGAAAAACTCGTTGAAGGTGCGGTAGCTGGCGGTATCCGGCTTCTGCGCCTCTTTCATGTCGACCTTGTAATATTTTACGAAAAGGTCGATGACCAGTTTGGTCAGCCAGCCCGCTCGTTTGCTCGCGCCCCAGCCCGCCAGGCGAGTGAGCCACAGTTTCGGCAGAATGTATTGAAGCGAAAGTTTAAATGAGTTTAACAAGGTAGCCTCCAGGCCATTGTTTTGTCGTTCCTGATCCGGCCGCAAAGCGCCGGAACCTGAAAAAAGGGGACGATTTTAGCGATGCTTAGCTTAGTTGTCAGTTATCAGAATCAGAAAAGTTTTTACGCGTTTTTACCTGATCCATGCTCTCGAGAATGCGGTGGTAGTTTTCAAAGCGGGTCTCTGCTATTTCGCCTTTCTCGACCGCTTCACGGATAGCGCAGCCCGGGTCATTGTCATGTTTACAGTCGCGGTATTTGCAAGCACCTAAATAATCATGGAATTCGACAAATCCGTTGAAGATTTGTTCCGGCTCAAGGTGCCACAAACCGAATTCACGCACGCCCGGGGAGTCAATGACATCACCGCCGTGCGGGAAGTGATACAGGCGTGACGCGGTGGTAGTGTGCTGGCCCAGGCCAGAAACATCAGACACATCGTTGGTCACGATCTCTTGCTGGAGGCCGAGAAGGTTGTTCAGCAGGCTCGATTTGCCCACACCGGACTGTCCCGCAAAGATGCTGATGCGATCGGTAAGCGCCTCTTCAAGCGGTTTCAGACCATCTTTGGTATAGCTGGAAACCATCAGAACGCGATACCCGATGTTACGGTAGATATCCATCTGCTCGTTGACGAAGTTCATACCGTCTTCATCGAGCAGATCGATTTTGTTGAGTACGATGATCGGTTCAACCTGCAGCGTTTCACAGGCGACAAGGTATCGGTCGATAATATTGAGCGAAAGTTCAGGCAAAATCGCTGAGACGATAACGATCTGGTTAATGTTGGCTGCGATAGGTTTAACCCCGTCGTAGAAATCGGGACGGGTCAGTACCGACGTACGCGCGTGGACCGCCTCAACGATGCCTTTTACCGTGACGCCTTCCGCCGCTTCTTTACCCGGGCGCCAGACCACGCGATCGCCGGTCACCAGAGAACGAATCGTCCGGCGGATGTTGCAGCGGTGAATCTCACCGTTGGCGGATTCCACGTCGGCGTGCATACCGAAACGGCTGATGACGATGCCTTCCATCGGTTCGCCAAACAGGTTGTCGTCGTAATCGACCTTCTCCGAAGTGGTTTTAAGACGGCGCTGGTGATTGGCATTCACACGGCGCTGCTGCCCTTTGGAGAGTTTATTTTTACTCAATCGCGCTGGCTCCTGGTCGCCCGTAAGGGGCAAAACCTCTATGATACACTCTAATTAATACTAGTTAACCTGCTACAGCCGGTTATGCGAGAAGGGTGGAAAATAACATGAGCGCGGATGAAAACAACCTGATTTGGATCGATCTTGAAATGACCGGGCTGGATCCCGAGCGCGATCGCATTATTGAGATTGCAACCCTGGTGACCGATGCCAACCTGAATATTCTGGCGGAAGGGCCGACTATCGCGGTTCATCAGTCCGACGACCAGCTTGCGTTAATGGATGAGTGGAACGTGCGCACCCATACGGGGAGCGGGCTGGTGGAGCGCGTTAAGGCCAGCACCATGGGCGATCGCGAGGCGGAGCTGGCAACGCTTGCGTTTCTGAAACAGTGGGTTCCGGCGGGCAAATCACCTATCTGCGGTAACAGCATCGGTCAGGATCGCCGTTTTCTGTTTAAGTACATGCCGGAGCTGGAGTCTTACTTCCATTACCGCTATCTGGATGTGAGCACCCTGAAAGAGCTGGCGCGTCGCTGGAAACCGGAAATCCTGGATGGCTTTAAAAAGCAGGGTACGCATCAGGCCATGGACGATATCCGTGAGTCTGTGGCCGAACTGGCGTATTATCGCGAGAACTTTATTAAGCTGTAATTCAGGCGGTTGCCGGGGGCGTTGCGCGTTACCCGGCCTACAGAACGCATGAATGGTGTAAAAACGTGCAAAGCGATGAATATTCCATCACTTGAACTGAATTTCACAAAAAACGCTTTTAGGGGGGTTGCAGCTAAACGGATTTCTCGTATAATGCGCCTCCCGTAACGACAGAGAAATACACGTTACGACAGCAACAAAAGCAGTGCAAATTTGCGGGAATAGCTCAGTTGGTAGAGCACGACCTTGCCAAGGTCGGGGTCGCGAGTTCGAGTCTCGTTTCCCGCTCCAAAATTTGAAGGTGCTTCTAAAGCACAGACCACCCAAGCGGGAATAGCTCAGTTGGTAGAGCACGACCTTGCCAAGGTCGGGGTCGCGAGTTCGAGTCTCGTTTCCCGCTCCAAAATTTGAAAGTGCTTCCACAGCACGGACCACCCAAGCGGGAATAGCTCAGTTGGTAGAGCACGACCTTGCCAAGGTCGGGGTCGCGAGTTCGAGTCTCGTTTCCCGCTCCAAATTCTTATCATCTCCAGATTATCCACAGCGGAATGCTTCGTTGGGGACATTTTCTATTGCATCTGAAATACTCTTGTGAACAGAGTTATCCACAGAAGCCCTACTCAGTTACAGACCAGAAGAAAATTAGCAGGGTGAATAATATCTTCGTAACATACTGAATTTAATGAAGTAAATTTCATTTCAAAATGTTATTTAGATCACTTGACCTCATTGCCAGCCCCGATGGCGCTTGAGTTTTTATTTTTATTCACAGGCTGTGAATATATCAAGCATCCCGTACAAGCCCTTTTTCAATCACTCTCACCAGCCGTTGTTTCTTCGGCAGCTGCACCTCGACAACGCAGGCATTGCGCTTCTCGATTTGCTGCGCAATCGCCCATTCTATGTGTTCATCAAGAAGTGGGTGCTCACCTCTGCGACTTTCGAGCGCCTGAATATTGGCTTCATCCCAGGGCGCATTACCCAGCGCAACGGCGACATTTCGTAACCAGCGCAGATGCCCAATACGCCGAATGGCGGATCCTTCGGTGACTTTCAGGAACCAGGCCTCACTCCAGGCGAAGAGCTCGATAAGCTGAGGCGCATGAAGCGCTTTACGAGGACTGAAATCGTCTTCATCCGTAAGCTGCGAGTAACGATTCCAGGGGCAGATCAGCTGGCAGTCATCGCAGCCGTAGATACGGTTCCCGATAAGCGGACGGAATTCTTCCGGTATCGCCCCTTCGAGTTCAATGGTGAGATAGGAGATGCAGCGGCGCGCATCCACCGTATAAGGCTCAACGATGGCACCCGTCGGGCAAATGGTCATGCAGGCCACGCAGCGCCCGCAACCTTCCTCTACCGGACCATCTACCGGCAGCGGCAAATCTATGAGCAGTTCACCGAGGAAAAAGAACGATCCGGCGTCGCGGCTAAGGATAAGTGAGTGCTTACCTGTCCAGCCAAGCCCGGCTTTTTCTGCTATCGGGCGCTCAAGAACAGGCGCAGAGTCTACAAACGGTCTAAAATTCAGCGACACACAGTGCTGCTGAATAGTTTCCCCGAGTTTTTTTAAACGGTTACGCAGAAGCTTATGGTAATCACGGCCCAGGGCGTACCGGCTGACGTAACCAAGTGCGGGATTTTTTAACGTGCGAGCAAACGCCGCGTTGGCGGGCAGGTAGTTCATGCGTACGCTGATGACGCGTAATGTACCGGGCAACAGCTCGTGTGGGCGGGCACGCATCATGCCATGACGCGCCATCCACTCCATTTCGCCATGGTATTGTTTATTCAGCCATGCCTGCAGTTTCGGCTCGCTGGCGGAGAGGTCGGTATCGGTGATACCCACCTTCTGGAAGCCAAGCTCAGCACCCCACTGTTTAATTTTTTGCGCTAATTCATTGAGATCGAGGGGCTGTGACATGACGGACCATACTGTGAAGAAAAACCCCGAAAGTATACCACATTCCATCTGGCATGCGGATGACCTCCGGCACGCCGAAAAAGAGGCCGCAGACAGCCTCGGCATTACCCTGTATGAACTGATGCAACGCGCGGGCGAAGCGGCGTTTAACGTTACCCGCACGGCTTACCCTGAATCGTCGCATTGGCTGATTTTATGCGGACACGGCAATAACGGCGGTGACGGTTATGTTGTTGCCCGCCTGGCGGTTGCCGCCGGGATCCACGTGACGTTGCTGGCGCTGGAGAGCGATAAACCGCTGCCAGAAGAGGCCAGTGCGGCGCGGGAAGCCTGGCTGAACGCGGGCGGTGTTATTCATGCCACCGATATCGTCTGGCCGGAAGAGATTGATGTGATTATTGATGGCCTGCTGGGCACCGGGCTTCGCAGTGCGCCGCGCGACCCGGTTGCCACCCTGATTGCACGTGCCAATGCCCACAGCGCGCCGGTGGTGGCCCTGGATATACCTTCTGGACTGATGGCGCAAACCGGCACGACGCCGGGCGCGGTGATTCAGGCCGCGCACACCGTTGCCTTTATCGCCCTGAAACCGGGGCTGCTCACTGGTAAAGCGCGGGATGTCACGGGAACGTTGCACCATAACGCACTGGGGCTGGAGAGCTGGCTTGCCGGGCAGGAAACCCACGTTTCGCGCGTTGATGCTTCGCTGCTGGCACAGTGGCTACCGCCGCGCCGCCCGACGTCCCATAAAGGCGATCACGGCAGGCTGGTGATCATTGGAGGTGACCACGGTACGGCGGGGGCTATCCGCATGACGGGGGAAGCGGCATTGCGTTGCGGTGCCGGTTTAGTGCGGGTGCTGACGCGCATCGAAAATAGTGCGCCAATTATTACGGCCCGTCCGGAGCTGATGGTGCATGAATTGACGCCGCAGTCGCTTGAAGAGAGTCTCGAATGGGCGGATGTCGTGGTCATTGGCCCGGGGCTTGGGCAGCAGGCCTGGGGGAAACAGGCCCTGCAGAAGGTCGAGAATTTTCGTAAACCGATGCTGTGGGATGCAGACGCGCTGAACCTTCTGGCAATCAATCCTGATAAGCGTCACAATCGCATTCTGACGCCGCACCCCGGCGAAGCCGCGCGCCTGCTTAACTGCAGCGTGGCAGAAATTGAAAGCGATCGCTTACTTTCTGCCCGGCGTCTGGTAAAACGTTACGGAGGTGTTGCCGTTCTGAAAGGGGCAGGAACCGTTGTCGCCAGCGACGAGGCGCTGGGCATTGTCGATGCCGGAAATGCGGGGATGGCGAGCGGCGGAATGGGCGATGTGCTTTCCGGCATCATTGGCGCATTGCTTGGACAGAAACTTCCCCTTTATGATGCAGCCTGCGCTGGCTGCGTGGCCCATGGTGTCGCGGCGGATAAGCTGGCGGCACGTTACGGTACACGCGGAATGCTGGCCACCGATCTTTTTTGCACGCTACGGCGTGTTGTTAACCCGGATGTGATTGACGTAGAAAATGACTAATCGAGCGATTTCTTTACCTGATGAACAAGCCACTTTAGATCTTGGCAAACGCGTGGCACAGGCCTGTCAGGGGGCAACCGTCATTTATCTGTATGGTGATTTAGGTGCGGGTAAAACCACCTTCAGCCGGGGTTTTCTGCAGGCGTTAGGCCATAAAGGCAATGTGAAAAGCCCAACCTACACGCTGGTAGAACCGTACACCCTTGAAAATCTCATGGTGTACCACTTTGATTTATACCGCCTTGCGGATCCCGAGGAGCTGGAATTTATGGGGATCCGTGATTATTTTGCCAATGATGCCATCTGCCTGGTGGAGTGGCCGCAACAAGGTGCGGGTGTGTTGCCTGACCCGGATGTCGAAATTCACTTAGATTACCAGGCACAAGGGCGTGAGGCACGCATCAGTGCTGTTTCCTCATCAGGTAGTTCCTTACTGGCGCGTCTGGCCGGTTAAGCGTAGGGATGACGGGATGATTAGTCGCGTTAAAGGTTGGTTATTGGCTGCCACGGTGCTGCTGTGCGCGCAGGCCGGGGCGGCAAGCCTGTCGGATATTCAGGTGTCGAACGGCGAAAGCCAGGCCAGGATCACGTTCAGCTTTATGGGCGATCCGGAATATGCTTTTTCACAGCCAGACAGCCACAGCGTGGCGCTGGATATCAAACAAACCGGGGTTATCCAGGGGTTACCGCTCCAGTTCAGCGGCAATAATCTGGTTAAAAGCATTCGTTCCGGCTCGCCAAAAGATAGCCAGTCATTGCGTCTGGTGGTCGACCTAACCGAAAAGGGTAAAACCAGAGCGGTTAAGCAGCAAAACGGTGCGAATTATACGGTGGTCTTTACCATCAACGCTGACGCCCCTCCGCCGCCTCCGCCTCCACCGGTGGTGGCGAAACGCGTGGAAGAGCCGGTTTATACCCCGCGCCCCTCTGAACCGGCACGTAATCCGTTTAAAACGGACAGCGACCGCATTACCAGCGTTACCAGCAGCAATACCGTGACGCGGCCGGCGGCCAGCGCACGTCGCGCGGTCAGCGGTGATAAAGTGATTATCGCCATTGATGCGGGGCACGGCGGTCAGGATCCCGGCGCAATTGGTCCGGGCGGTACGCGGGAGAAAAATGTCACCATCGCGGTTGCCCGTAAGCTGCGGACGCTGCTAAACGACGATCCTATGTTTAAAGGCGTGCTGACGCGCGACGGCGATTACTTTATCTCGGTGATGGGCCGCTCGGATGTGGCACGTAAGCAAAATGCCAATTTCCTGGTGTCCATTCATGCGGATGCCGCGCCAAACCGTAACGCCACGGGAGCCTCAGTGTGGGTGCTGTCAAACCGTCGGGCGAACAGTGAAATGGCAAACTGGCTTGAAGAGCATGAGAAACAGTCCGAACTGTTAGGTGGAGCGGGTGATGTGCTGGCAAACAGCCAGGCCGATCCGTATCTCAGCCAGGCGGTGCTGGATTTACAATTCGGTCATTCCCAGCGCGTCGGGTATGATGTCGCCACAAATGTATTGAATCAGCTGCAGGGCATCGGGTCATTGCACAAGCGCCGTCCGGAGCATGCGAGCCTGGGCGTTCTGCGATCGCCGGATATTCCATCGATTCTGGTGGAAACAGGCTTTATCAGTAATAACGCTGAAGAACGCCTGCTGGGCAGCGACAGCTATCAGCAGCAAATTGCCGAAGCGATCTATAACGGTCTGCGTAAATACTTTGATGCGCATCCGCTGCAGTCCGCGCCACAGGGCGGTGCCGCCCAGACGGCCAGCGCAGCGCAGCCAGGTGAGATGACCGCGACCAACTAAGGAGAATTCATGCCGATTCAGGTTCTACCGCCGCAGCTCGCGAACCAAATCGCCGCCGGTGAGGTGGTGGAGCGCCCTGCATCGGTGGTGAAGGAGCTGGTAGAAAACAGTCTTGATGCGGGGGCCACCCGCATTGATATTGATATCGAACGCGGCGGCGCAAAGCTGATTCGCATTCGTGACAACGGCTGTGGAATTAAAAAAGACGAGCTGGCGCTAGCGCTGGCGCGTCATGCCACCAGTAAAATTGCCTCTCTTGATGACCTGGAAGCGATCATCAGCCTCGGTTTTCGCGGGGAAGCGCTGGCCAGTATCAGCTCTGTTTCCCGTCTCACGCTCACCTCTCGTACCGCTGAACAGCAGGAAGCCTGGCAGGCGTACGCCGAAGGGCGTGATATGGACGTGACGATTAAACCAGCGGCGCATCCGGTCGGTACGACGCTGGAAGTGCTGGATCTGTTTTATAACACCCCCGCCCGACGCAAGTTTATGCGTACCGAAAAAACCGAGTTTGGGCATATCGATGAGATCATTCGTCGCATTGCCCTGGCGCGGTTTGACGTGACCATTAACCTTAGCCATAACGGCAAAGTCATGCGCCAGTACCGCGCCGTGGCGGAAGGTGGGCAAAAAGAGCGCCGCTTGGGCGCTATCTGCGGCGTACCGTTCCTCGAGCACGCGCTGGCCATTGAGTGGCAGCATGGCGATCTGGCCATGCGCGGCTGGGTGGCTGACCCCAACGCGAGCAGCGCCGCCTTCGCTGAGATCCAGTATTGCTATGTGAACGGCCGCATGATGCGTGACCGCCTCATTAACCACGCCATTCGTCAGGCCTGTGAAGATAAACTGGGCGCAGATCAGCAACCGGCGTTTGTGCTCTATCTAGAAATCGATCCACACCAGGTGGACGTTAACGTCCATCCTGCCAAGCATGAAGTGCGGTTCCACCAGTCACGTCTGGTGCATGATTTTATCTATCAGGGCGTGCTGAGCGTATTGCAACAGCAGGCTGAACCGACGCTGCCGTTGGAAAAAGAAGAACCCGCCCCGCGCGCGTTTCCGGAAAACCGTGTTGCAGCGGGCCGGAACCATTTTGCTGAACCTGCCGTGGCGCGTGAGCCGGATGCCCCGCGTTTCTCTGCTGCGGGTAGCACACCGCGCCCAACGGGAGCGAACTATCCGAATGCCCAGCCTGGCTATCAAAAACAGCAGGGAGCGTTGTACCGGAAATTGCTGGAAACCCCCGCGGTGGAGCGCAAAGCGCCTGTCGCGGTGCCAGCGCCTTCGCTGGATGGCCACAGCCAGAGTTTTGGCCGGGTTCTGACGATTATCGCACCGGATATGGCGCTGCTGGAGCGCGAAGGCCACGTGATGCTTCTGGCATTGCCGGTGGCGGAACGCTGGCTTAAACAAGTGCAGCTTACGCCGGGTGAAAACGCGGCCTGTGCACAACCGCTGCTGATCCCCGTTCGGCTAAAAATATCCCCTGAAGAAACAGGGGTACTGCGTCGCGCAGAGGCCCTGTTGGCGCAGATGGGCATTGAAATGGTGCTCGAACCACAACATGTGACCATTCGCGCAGTGCCTTTACCCTTACGCCAACAAAATTTACAAAACTTGATTCCTGAACTGATAGGCTACCTGGCGCAGCAAACGTCGTTTGATGCCGCCAACACCGCGCAGTGGATCGCCCGCCATCTGGCAAGCGAACATGCGCCGTGGAGTATGGCGCAGGCCATTAGCGTGCTGGCGGAGGTTGAACGCCTTTGTCCGCATCTGGTGAAGACACCGCCAGGTGGGTTATTACAACCTGTTGATTTACAAACGGCGATGAATGCCCTGAAACATGATTGACGTAAGCAAGGCGAGCCTGCCAAAGGCGATTTTTTTAATGGGCCCCACGGCCTCCGGCAAAACGGCACTGGCCATTGAGTTGCGTAAAGTTTTGCCTGTAGAGTTGATTAGTGTCGATTCTGCCCTTATCTACCGAGGGATGGACATCGGCACGGCGAAGCCTGACGCAGACGAACTGCGTGCGGCACCGCATCGTTTGCTGGATATTCTCGACCCGGCTCAGGCATACTCCGCAGCGGATTTCCGCCGCGATGCATTAGCCGAGATGGCCGAGATAACGGCGGCGGGACGTATACCGCTGTTGGTTGGCGGAACCATGCTTTATTTCAAGGCGTTGCTGGAGGGGCTTTCACCTCTGCCATCAGCGGATCCGGAAGTAAGAGCAAAAATTGAGCAGCAGGCGGCAGAGCAGGGATGGGACGTTTTGCATAAGCAACTGGCCGAGATTGACCCGGTTGCCGCAGCACGGATCCATCCAAATGATCCGCAAAGGCTTTCCCGGGCACTGGAAGTTTTTTTCATTTCGGGTAAAACTTTAACGGAACTGACGCAAACGTCAGGAGACGCTCTGCCGTATCAGGTGCATCAGTTCGCCATCGCCCCGGCGAGCCGTGAACTGCTCCATCAACGAATTGAGCAGCGTTTTCATCAGATGTTAGCTTCAGATTTTGAAGCAGAAGTGCGGGCGCTATTTGCCCGTGGAGATTTGCATACGGATATGCCTTCCGTTCGTTGTGTGGGATACCGCCAGATGTGGTCATATCTTGAAGGCGAGATTTCATATGATGAAATGGTTTATCGAGGTGTTTGCGCCACGAGACAGTTAGCGAAGCGCCAGATCACCTGGTTGCGCGGTTGGGACGGTGTTCACTGGTTAGACAGTGAAAAACCGCAACAGGCGTTAAACGAAGTGATTGAGGTTGTTGGTGATATCGCTCACTGAATGTGTACAATTGAGTCGTATCGTGCGCAATTTTTCAGAATCGCAAGGTTCTAAGTACAAAACAAGCATATAAGGAAAAGATAGAATGGCTAAGGGGCAATCTTTACAAGATCCGTTCCTGAACGCATTGCGTCGGGAACGTGTTCCAGTTTCTATTTATTTGGTGAATGGTATTAAGCTGCAAGGTCAGATTGAATCTTTCGATCAGTTCGTGATCCTGTTGAAAAACACGGTCAGTCAGATGGTCTATAAGCACGCTATTTCTACAGTTGTTCCGTCTCGTCCGGTATCCCATCACAGCAATAACACTGGCGGCGGCACGGGTAGTAACTACCATCATGGCAGCAGCGCGCAGGGTTCTTCTTCTCCTGCGCAGGACAGCGAAGATACCGAATAAGGTTTCGGGCTGTTATCCACACGGGGAGCCAGGGATCCTGCGTTCCCCGCTGATCTTTTTTGAGGAATTTACGCTTGTTTGACCGTTATGATGCCGGTGAGCAGGCGGTGCTGGTACACATCTATTTTACGCAAGACAAAGATATGGAAGACCTCCAGGAGTTTGAATCTCTGGTCTCTTCCGCCGGTGTCGAAGCAATGCAGGTGATTACCGGTAGCCGTAAAGCGCCGCACCCAAAGTATTTTGTTGGTGAAGGTAAAGCAGTTGAAATTGCGGATGCCGTAAAAGCAACCGGCGCGTCAGTCGTGTTGTTTGATCATGCGCTGTCTCCGGCTCAGGAACGTAACCTGGAACGTCTTTGCGAATGCCGTGTTATCGATCGCACGGGTTTGATTTTAGATATTTTCGCTCAACGTGCGCGTACTCACGAAGGTAAGCTGCAGGTTGAGCTGGCGCAGTTGCGCCATCTGGCAACGCGGCTTGTGCGTGGCTGGACCCACCTTGAAAGACAAAAGGGCGGGATTGGTTTGCGCGGTCCGGGTGAGACCCAGCTTGAAACCGACCGCCGTCTGTTGCGTGGCCGTATTACCCAGATCCTTTCACGTCTGGAACGCGTTGAAAAACAGCGTGAGCAAGGACGTCGGGCGCGATCGAAAGCTGACATCCCGACGGTGTCGCTGGTGGGGTATACCAACGCCGGTAAATCCACCCTGTTTAACCAGATTACTGAGGCCCAGGTTTATGCCGCAGACCAGCTGTTTGCGACCCTGGACCCCACATTGCGTCGTATTGACGTCGCCGACGTCGGTGAAACGGTGCTGGCGGATACCGTAGGGTTTATCCGTCACCTGCCGCATGACCTGGTGGCTGCGTTTAAAGCCACCCTGCAGGAGACGCGTCAGGCGACCCTGCTGCTGCACGTCATTGATGCTGCAGACGTTCGCTTGCAGGAGAACATCGACGCGGTAAACGTGGTGCTCGACGAGATCGACGCCGACGACATCCCAACGCTGTTGGTGATGAACAAGATCGATATGCTGGAGGATTTTGAGCCGCGTATCGACCGAGATGAAGAGAACAAACCGATTCGGGTCTGGCTTTCCGCTCAGACCGGTATTGGTGTGCCACTGCTTTTCCAGGCTTTGACAGAACGTCTTTCCGGTGAGGTAGCCCAGCACACGCTGCGATTGCCGCCACAGGAAGGCAGGCTGCGCAGCCGGTTTTATCAGCTTCAGGCGATAGAAAAAGAGTGGATGGAGGATGACGGCAGCGTGGGGATGCAGGTGCGTTTGCCGATCGTTGACTGGCGTCGCCTCTGTAAACAAGAACCTGCGCTGGTCGACTATATCGTCTGATCAGAAAGGGGATGCCTGAATAATTCGCCCTTGCATAACAAATATGGAGCATATACATGGCGTGGAATCAGCCCGGTAATAACGGACAAGACCGCGACCCGTGGGGAAGCAGCAATAATCAAGGCGGCAACTCTGGGGGAAATGGCAACAAAGGTGGTCGCGAGCAGGGGCCGCCGGATCTGGATGATATCTTCCGCAAGCTAAGCAAGAAGCTTGGTGGCCTTGGCGGAGGTAAAGGTTCTGGCTCTGGTGGGGGTTCCACTCAGGGGCCGCGCCCGCAGTTAGGGGGCCGCGTGGTGGGCATTGTTGCCGCTGCCGTGGTGATCATCTGGGCTGCCAGCGGGTTCTACACCATTAAAGAAGCGGAACGCGGTGTGGTCACCCGTTTCGGGAAGTTCAGCCATCTGGTTGAGCCAGGTCTGAACTGGAAACCGACTTTCATTGACGACGTGACCGCGGTGAACGTGGAGTCTGTGCGTGAACTGGCGGCCTCCGGCGTGATGCTGACCTCCGACGAGAACGTTGTGCGCGTTGAGATGAACGTCCAGTACCGCGTCACCGATCCGCAGCACTACCTGTTTAGCGTGACCAGTGCAGATGACAGTCTGCGCCAGGCCACAGACAGTGCGCTGCGCGGTGTGATCGGTAAATACACCATGGACCGCATTCTGACCGAAGGTCGTACCGTTATTCGTAGCGATACCCAGCGTGAGCTGGAAGAGACCATTCGCCCGTACAACATGGGTATCACCCTGCTGGACGTCAACTTCCAGGCTGCTCGTCCGCCGGAAGAGGTGAAGGCCGCGTTTGATGACGCGATTGCCGCCCGTGAAAACGAACAACAGTACATCCGTGAAGCGGAAGCGTACACCAACGAAGTTCAGCCACGTGCTAACGGTCAGGCGCAGCGTATTCTTGAAGAAGCGCGTGCGTATAAAACTCAGACCGTCCTGGAAGCTCAGGGTGAAGTGGCGCGTTTCGCGAAGATTTTGCCAGAATATAAAGCGGCTCCGGAGATTACCCGTGAACGTCTTTATATTGAGACCATGGAAAAAGTGCTGAGCCATACGCGTAAGGTACTGGTTAACGACAGCAAAGGTGGAAACCTGATGGTACTGCCGTTGGATCAGATGCTGAAAGGCGGTTCGGCGCCGGCGGCAAAGGCGGATACCAGCGGTGCCAACAACCTGCTGCGTCTGCCACCTGCGGCATCCGGTAGCTCAAGCGCCACAACCACGCCTTCTTCGAACGATGGTGACATTATGGACCAACGCCGTGCTAACGCGCAGCGTAACGACTACCAGCGTCAGGGGGAATAAGGATGCGTAAGTCAGTTATTGCGATCATCATCATCGTATTGGTCGTGCTTTATACCTCTATCTTTGTGGTGAAAGAGGGCGAGCGTGGAATTACCCTGCGTTTTGGTAAAGTTCTGCGCGACAGCGAGAACAAGCCGCTGGTGTTTGAGCCGGGCCTGCACTTTAAAATGCCACTGATTGAATCGGTGAAAACGCTCGACGCCCGTATCCAGACCATGGATAACCAGGCCGACCGTTTCGTGACTAAAGAGAAGAAAGACCTGATCGTTGATTCCTACATCAAATGGCGTATCAGTGATTTCAGCCGCTACTACCTGGCAACGGGCGGTGGCGACGTTTCTCAGGCGGAAGTGCTGTTGAAACGTAAGTTCTCTGACCGTCTGCGCTCTGAGATTGGTCGTCTGGATGTGAAAGACATCGTCACCGACTCCCGTGGTCGTCTGACGCTGGAAGTGCGTGATGCGCTGAACTCCGGTTCTGCAGGAACCGAAGACGAAGTCACCACCCCGGCAGCGGATGATGCCATTGCCAAAGCGGCAGAACGCGTTCAGGCTGAAACCAACGGCAAAGTGCCGGTGATCAACCCGAACAGTATGGCTGCTCTGGGTATCGAAGTGGTCGACGTCCGTATCAAGCAGATCAACCTGCCAGCGGAAGTGTCCGAGGCGATTTACAACCGTATGCGCGCCGAGCGTGAAGCGGTAGCCCGTCGTCATCGTTCACAAGGTCAGGAAGAGGCGGAGAAACTGCGTGCGGCAGCGGATTACGAAGTGACCAAGACGCTGGCAGAATCTGAGCGTCAGGGCCGTATTCTGCGCGGTGAAGGGGATGCCGAAGCGGCAAAACTGTTTGCCGATGCCTTCAGCCAGGATCCCGACTTCTACGCCTTTATCCGTAGCCTGCGTGCTTACGAGAACAGCTTCCAGAGCAACCAGGATGTGATGGTGCTCAGCCCGGACAGCGATTTCTTCCGTTACATGAAGACGCCGGCTAACGCAACGCGATAAACTCAGGCCAGTTTGAGTATTCAAACCACCGCTCTCAACGGAGCGGTGGTTTTCTTTTATAAGGATGAAAAATGAATTCAACGATTTGGCTTGCGCTGGCCCTGGTTCTGGTGCTGGAAGGCCTTGGACCGATGCTTTATCCGCGTGCATGGCGTCGGATGATAGCCTCTCTGAGCCAGTTGCCGGATAATATTTTGCGTCGATTTGGGGGCGGACTTGTGGTTGCCGGCATCGTTATCTACTACATGTTGAGGAAAACGATTGGCTGATCAAAAAGTAATCTGGTTTGGCGTATTTTGAGGTCAAAAAGTGCTGTATATCTGAAAAAGCGATGGTAGAATCCATTTTTAAGCAAACGGTGATTTTGAAAAAAATGGGTAACAACGTCGTCGTACTGGGCACCCAATGGGGTGACGAAGGTAAAGGGAAGATTGTTGATCTTCTGACTGAACGGGCTAAATATGTTGTACGCTACCAGGGCGGTCACAACGCAGGCCATACTCTCGTAATCAACGGTGAAAAAACCGTCCTCCATCTTATTCCATCAGGCATTCTTCGCGAAAACGTCACCAGCATCATCGGTAACGGCGTTGTGCTGTCTCCGGCTGCTCTGATGAAAGAGATGAAAGGTCTGGAAGACCGTGGTATCCCCGTTCGCGAGCGTCTGCTGCTCTCCGAAGCCTGCCCGCTGATCCTTGATTATCACGTGGCGCTGGACGTAGCGCGCGAAAAAGCGCGTGGCGCGAAAGCGATTGGCACGACCGGTCGTGGTATCGGCCCGGCTTATGAAGACAAAGTTGCTCGTCGCGGTCTGCGCGTGGGCGATCTGTTTGATAAAGAGACGTTCGCTGAAAAACTGAAAGAAGTGATGGAATATCACAACTTCCAGCTGGTGAACTTCTATAAAGCTGACGCTGTTGACTACCAGAAAGTGCTGGATGACGTCATGGCGATTGCTGACATTCTGACCGGTATGGTTGTTGATGTGTCCGATCTGCTGGACCAGGCGCGCAAGCGTGGCGATTTCGTCATGTTCGAAGGTGCGCAGGGTACGCTGCTGGACATCGACCACGGTACCTATCCGTACGTCACCTCCTCTAACACCACCGCAGGTGGCGTTGCGACCGGTTCTGGTCTGGGTCCACGTTATGTGGATTACGTTCTGGGCATCATCAAAGCTTACTCCACTCGCGTGGGTGCGGGTCCATTCCCGACTGAGCTGTTTGATGAAACCGGCGAGTTCCTGTGCAAGCAGGGTAACGAGTTTGGCGCGACCACCGGTCGTCGTCGTCGTACCGGCTGGCTGGACGTGGTAGCCGTGCGTCGCGCAGTACAGATTAACTCCCTGTCTGGTTTCTGCCTGACCAAACTGGACGTGCTGGACGGTCTGAAAGAGGTGAAACTCTGCGTAGGCTACCGTATGCCTGATGGTCGCGAAGTGACCACCACTCCGCTGGCTGCGGATGACTGGAAAGGCATCGAGCCAATCTACGAAACCATGCCAGGCTGGTCTGAAACGACGTTCGGTGTGAAAGAGCGTAGCGGTCTGCCACAGGCAGCACTGAATTACATCAAGCGTATTGAAGAACTGACCGAAGTGCCGATCGACATTATCTCTACCGGCCCTGATCGTACTGAAACGATGATCCTGCGCGACCCGTTCGACGCATAATCTTCGTGACTGCTGGCCTGCGGGACAACCCGCAGGCTGGATACGCGTCGCGCCATCCGGCGAACGCTCCTCGATCTCCGCTTTTTCGCCCCGTCTGTCAAATAAATTAGCCGCTTACTATCTGGCTGGTTTATCATCATTAATGAATATCTGTGCGGTTTATCCGCGTTTTCCCTTTTTCCTGAGGTTGATGTGCAGTTAACAAGTTTCACCGATTACGGCTTACGCGCGCTGATTTACATGGCGTCGTTACCCGATGGGAAAATGACCAGTATCTCTGAGGTTACAGAGGTATACGGTGTGTCCCGTAATCATATGGTCAAAATAATCAATCAACTTAGTCGTGCCGGATACGTTGCTGCCGTCCGCGGGAAGAATGGTGGGATCCGTCTCGGTAAACCGGCGCAGAGTATTCGTGTTGGGGATGTGGTACGTGAACTGGAGCCGTTGTCTCTGGTGAACTGCAGCAGCGCGTTCTGCCACATTACGCCCGCTTGTCGCCTTAAACAGGCACTTTCTCTGGCCGTGCAAAGTTTTCTCAAGGAACTGGATAACTACACGCTGGCCGATTTGGTAGAAGAGAATCAACCACTTTATAAATTATTGCTGGTGGAATGAAGAAAATTTCCACCGGAGCTGACAACGGAGGAACCGATATGTCACATGATCCTTTCCAGGAACGCGAAGCCGAAAAATACGCGAATCCTATCCCCAGCCGCGAGTTCATCATTGAACACTTAACAAAACGCGAAAAACCCGCCAATCGTGAAGAACTTGCCGTTGAATTAAACATTGAAGGTGAAGAGCAAATTGAAGCCCTTCGCCGCCGCCTGCGCGCGATGGAGCGCGACGGGCAACTGGTCTTTACCCGCCGTCAGTGCTATGCGCTTCCCGAACGTCTTGACCTGCTGAAAGGCACCGTCATCGGCCACCGTGATGGCTATGGCTTCCTGCGCGTAGAAGGCCGTAAAGACGATCTTTATCTTTCCTCTGAGCAGATGAAGATGTGCATTCACGGTGACCAGATCCTGGCGCAGCCGCTGGGCGCAGACCGTAAAGGCCGCCGCGAAGCGCGCGTGGTGCGTGTCCTGGTCCCTAAAACCAGCCAGATTGTTGGCCGCTACTTTACCGACGCTGGCGTGGGCTTTGTGGTGCCGGACGACAGCCGCCTGAGCTTCGATATCCTGATCCCGCCTGAAGAGGTGATGGGTGCCCGTATGGGCTTTGTGGTGGTGGTTGAACTCACCCAGCGTCCTACCCGACGCACCAAGGCGGTCGGGAAAATCGTCGAAGTGTTAGGCGATAACATGGGCACCGGCATGGCCGTTGATATGGCGCTGCGTACTCATGAAATTCCTTACGTCTGGCCGAAAGCGGTTGAAGAGCAGGTTGTCGGCCTGAAAGAAGACGTGCCGGAAGAGTCCAAAGTGGGCCGCGTGGATCTGCGCGATCTGCCGCTGGTGACTATTGATGGTGAAGATGCCCGCGACTTCGATGATGCCGTTTATTGCGAGAAAAAACGCGGCGGCGGCTGGCGTCTGTGGGTTGCCATCGCTGACGTAAGCTATTACGTGCGCCCGCATACTCCGCTGGATAACGAAGCGCGCAGCCGTGGAACGTCGGTCTACTTCCCGTCGCAGGTAATCCCGATGCTGCCGGAAGTCTTGTCTAACGGCCTGTGCTCCCTGAACCCGCAGGTTGACCGCCTGTGCATGGTCTGCGAGATGACCATCTCCACCAAAGGGCGCTTAACGGGTTACAAATTCTACGAAGCGGTAATGAGCTCCCATGCGCGCCTGACCTACACCAAGGTCTGGCATATGCTGCAGGGCGATCAGGATCTGCGTGAGCAGTATGCGCCGCTGGTGAAACACATCGAAGAGCTGCATAACCTCTACAAAACGCTGGATCAGGCGCGTGAAGAGCGCGGCGGGATCTCGTTTGAGAGCGAAGAGGCGAAGTTCATCTTTAACGCTGAACGCCGCATTGAACGTATTGAGCAGACCCAGCGTAACGATGCCCATAAGCTGATTGAAGAGTGTATGATTCTGGCAAACATCTCGGCGGCACGTTTCGTTGAGAAAGCCAAAGAACCTGCGCTGTTCCGTATTCACGATAAACCGTCGACCGAAGCCATCACTGCGTTCCGCTCCGTGCTGGCTGAACTGGGTCTGGAACTGCCTGGCGGTAACAAGCCAGAGCCGCGTGATTATGCTGAATTGCTGGAGTCGATTGGCGATCGCCCGGATGCGGAAATGCTGCAGACCATGCTGCTGCGTTCCATGAAGCAGGCGATTTACGATCCGGAAAACCGCGGTCACTTCGGTCTGGCGCTGCAGTCTTACGCCCACTTTACCTCACCGATCCGTCGTTATCCGGACCTTTCCCTGCACCGCGCGATCAAGTATCTGCTGGCGCAGGAGCAGGGTCATAAAGGTAATACGACCGAAACCGGTGGCTACCATTATTCAATGGAAGAGATGCTACAACTCGGTCAGCACTGTTCCATGGCCGAACGTCGTGCAGATGAAGCGACGCGCGACGTGGCAGACTGGCTGAAGTGTGACTTTATGCTGGACCAGGTGGGTAACGTCTTTAAAGGCGTGATTGCCAGCGTCACCGGCTTTGGTTTCTTCGTCCGTCTGGATGAACTGTTTATCGACGGTCTGGTGCATGTCTCCAGCCTGGATAACGACTACTACCGTTTCGACCAGGTCGGGCAGCGCCTGATTGGCGAATCTGGCGGCCAGACCTATCGTCTTGGCGATCGCGTGGAAGTGAAGGTCGAAGCCGTTAATATGGACGACCGTAAAATCGACTTTAGCCTGATCTCCAGCGAGCGTGCCCCGCGTAATGTGGGTAAAACGGCGCGTGAAAAGACGAAAAAAGGGGGCAACGGCAACAGCGGTGGCAAACGTCGTCAGGCGGGTAAGAAGGTAAACTTCGAGCCAGACAGCGCGTTCCGCGGTGAGAAGAAACAGAAGCCGAAGGCCGCAAAGAAAGAGGCCCGGAAGGCGAAAAAGCCGTCCACCAAAACGCAGAAAATTGCGGCTGCCACCAGGGCAAAGCGCGCAGCGAAGAAACAGCAGGCGGAGTAATTCTCCCCCTCAACCTGACCCTCTCTCCTGCGGAGAGAGGGAAAAGAAAAGACAGAACGAGAACCATCAATGAGTGAAATGATTTACGGCATCCACGCGGTGCAGGCCCTGCTGGAGCGCGCACCGGAGCGTTTTCAGGAAGTGTTTATTCTGAAAGGGCGTGAAGACAAACGTCTGATGCCGCTGATCCACGCCCTGGAAGCACAAGGTGTCGTGATCCAGCTGGCGAACCGCCAGTTCCTGGATGAGAAAAGTGAAGGTGCCGTTCACCAGGGCATTATTGCCCGCGTTAAGCCAGGTCGTCAGTATCAGGAAAACGATCTGCCGGATCTTATCGCCGGGCTGGAAAATCCATTCTTCCTGATCCTTGACGGCGTGACCGACCCGCACAACCTTGGCGCATGTCTGCGAAGCGCAGATGCGGCAGGTGTTCATGCGGTTATCGTGCCGAGGGATCGCTCTGCACAGCTTAACGCGACGGCGAAGAAAGTGGCCTGTGGCGCAGCGGAAAACGTACCGTTGATCCGCGTCACCAACCTGGCGCGCACCATGCGTATGCTGCAGGAAGAGAATATCTGGATCGTCGGTACCGCGGGTGAAGCGGATCATACTCTGTATCAGAGCAAGATGACCGGCCGTCTGGCCCTGGTGATGGGTGCTGAGGGCGAAGGTATGCGCCGTCTGACCCGTGAGCATTGCGATGAGCTGATCAGCATTCCAATGGCGGGCAGCGTGTCGTCTCTGAACGTCTCCGTGGCAACAGGTATCTGCCTGTTTGAAGCGGTACGTCAGCGCGGGGAATAAACAGCAAGGCCGTCCTGAGGACGGCCTTTCGTATTTTCTGTGGGAGAGTCACCAGACGGTGAAAAACTCACTCCTCCAGTGACCGCAAATGGTCATCCTTCCTGAGCGTCATTAGCGCGAAGATACTCACTACCGCCGTCGCCATGACGTAATAAGCCGGAATATCCAGGTTGCCCGTCTCTTTAATCAGCCCGGTAATAATCAGCCCCGCACAGCCCGAGAAAAGGGCGTTCGACAGGGAATAAGCCAGCCCAAGCCCGGTATACCGTACGCGCGTCGGGAACATCTCTGAGAGCATCGCCGGCCCGGGACCTGCCAGCATCCCCACCAGACCACCCGCAATCAGCACCACCAGCGCTTTGATGGCCAGCGTGCTGGACTCCGCCTGTAAAACCTTCAGCAGCGGCAGGGCAAGGAGCAGCAGCAACGTGGTGGCGACGATCATCACCGTGCGGCGTCCGATTTTGTCGCTCAGGATCCCGGACGGAATAATCGTCAGCGCAAAACCGATATTCGAAATCACCGCAATCAACAGCGCCTGGTTAAACCCGGTATGCAGCGCCGACTGCAGATAGGTGGGCATTATCACCAGATAGGTATAACCCGCCGCTGACCAGACCATCACCCGGCCAATGCCCATCACAATGGCGTTGAGCGTGGCGACGGTATCAGCCTGAGCGGCAACCGGCTTTTCCTGCTGTTGCACAAAGCTTGGCGTCTCTTCCATACTCACCCGCAGCCACAGCGCCACCACACCCATCGGTAATGCCAGGAAGAACGGGATGCGCCAGCCCCAGTCATGCAGGGCTTCCGGTGTCAGAAGGGCAGAGAGCAGTGCGACAATGCCAGCGCCTGCTAACAGGCCCAGCGCGACGGTAAATGACTGCCATGCACCGTAGAGGCCCCGCTTGCCGCGTGGGGCAAACTCGGTCATCAGCGAGACGGCGCCGCCATACTCACCACCGGCGAACAATCCCTGCAGGATGCGCAGCAGCGTGATAATCAGCGGGGCGGCAATGCCGATGCTGGCATAGACCGGCACAATACCGATTGCGGCGGTGGCCAGCGTCATCAGCACCAGTACAATAATCAGCGTCGGTTTTCGGCCTATCCGGTCACCTATTCTGCCAAACACAACCGCGCCCAGCGGGCGGAAGAAGAAGGCGATGGCAAAGGAAGCGTAGGTGAGGATCAGGCTGGTCAGCCCCGCGTCCCCCTCAAGCTGGAAGAAGTTCTTCGCAATTACGGTCGCCAGAAAACCATAGACCGCAAACTCATACCACTCGATAAAGTTACCAATGGAGCCTGCAATTAATGCACGCTTATGCACATCCGGTTGCATAACGTTCCTCACTGAAAGGGGGGTAAGAATAAATTATTCAACAAAAGCGAATGCGCGAAATAGTTTATTCTTATGTTCTGTGAGCTATTTCACGAATGATATCAGCGGGATCGTCATCGTGTGACCTCACTCCCATGCAGCGTGCACGTGGCCTGTCCATACTTATCTTCATTGCCACTGAAGGAGGGAGACAGCATGCACTGGCAGACCCATACCGTTTTTAATCAACCTGCACCGCTCTCAAACAGCAACCTTTTCCTCTCTGATTGCGCTCTGCGTGACGCGGTTGTTCGCGAAGGCGCCGAGTGGGATATCGAGCTTCTTGCCAGCATCGGCCAGCAGTTAGGAACCGCGGAATCGCTGGAACTGGGCAGGCTGGCGAACGTTAATCCGCCGGAGTTATTACGCTATGACGCCACCGGGGAGCGACTGGATGATGTTCGCTTTCATCCCGCATGGCACCTCTTAATGCAGGGACTTTGCGCCAACCGTGTCCATAACCTGGCGTGGGAAGAGGAGGCGCGCAAAGGCGCGTTTGTCGCCAGAGCTGCACGTTTTGTCCTGCACGCTCAGGTAGAAGCGGGCACGCTTTGCCCTGTCACCATGACCTTTGCTGCTACACCGCTGCTGCAACAGGCGCTGCCCGAGCCGTTCCGTGACTGGATCACGCCGTTAATGAGCGATCGTTACGATCCTCATCTTGCCCCAGGGGCGCAAAAGCGCGGCCTGCTGATTGGCATGGGGATGACAGAAAAACAGGGCGGCTCGGACGTACTCAGCAATACCACCAAAGCGGAAAAGTGCAGTGACGGCAGCTACCGGCTTATCGGGCATAAATGGTTTTTCTCTGTGCCGCAAAGCGATGCGCATCTGGTGCTGGCCCAGGCGAAAGGGGGGCTGTCCTGCTTTTTTGTTCCACGCTTTTTGCCTGACGGGCAACGCAATGCCGTACGTCTGGAGCGGCTGAAAGAGAAGCTCGGCAACCGCTCTAACGCCAGCAGCGAAGCGGAATTCCTGGATGCGTCCGGCTGGCTGCTGGGGGAGGAAGGAGAAGGGGTACGCCAGATCCTCCGAATGGGCGGCCTGACGCGGTTTGACTGCGCGCTGGGCAGTCATGGGCTGATGCGTCGGGCTTTATCCGTGGCGCTTTACCATGCGCATCAACGCCAGACGTTTGGTAAAAACCTTATCGACCAGCCGCTCATGCGCGATGTGCTGAGCCGCATGGCGCTGATGCTGGAGGGCCAGACGGCACTGTTGTTCCGTCTGGCCCGGGCGTGGGACAGGCGTGCCGATCCTCAGGAGGCCGCCTGGGCACGGCTTTTCACCCCCGCGGCGAAATACAGCGTCTGCAAAGCGGGTATCCCGTTTGCGGCGGAAGCCATGGAAGTGCTCGGCGGCACAGGCTACTGCGAGGAGAGTGAGCTTCCCCGTTTGTACCGTGAGATGCCCGTGAACAGCATCTGGGAAGGGTCCGGCAATATTATGTGCCTGGACGTTCTGCGTGTTCTGACGAAGCAATCCGGCATCCTCGACCTGCTTGTGGATGATTTTGCCCAGGTAAAAGGGCAGGACAGGCACTTCGATCGCAGCTGGCGTCAGCTTCAGCAAAAACTGCGAAAACCGCAGGAGGCGCAGGGGCGGGAGATTACGCAGCAGCTTTTCCTGCTGGGGGCCGGAAGTCAGATGCTGCGGCACGCATCGCCACCCGTGGCGCAGGCGTGGTGCCGCATGATGCTTGATACCCGTGGCGGTACGCTGATGAGCGAGCAGGTGCAAAATGACCTGCTGTTGCGTGCCACGGGCAGGGTTGGCTAACTCTTTAGCTGGAACAGGCTCACCAGTTGGGTGAGGTGTGAGCCTTTCTCACGCAGCGTGTGTGCGGTTTGTTCGCTGCGTAGGACGCGGTCGGCGTTGATGTGCGACGCTTCGCCAATGTGGGTCATGGCCAGATTAACCTGGCCTATTCCCGCGGATTGCTCGCGGGACGCATGGTTAATCTCCGTGACCAGCTTGTTGATGTTATCGATATGCACGATGATGGAATCCATCGCCAGACGCGTTTGTTCAGACAGCGCATGGCCTTCGCTGACTTTTCTAAGCGTATCACCGATGAGCTGTTCAATCTCCTTCACCGCGTTGGCACTGCGTCCTGCCAGCGCGCGTACTTCCTGCGCCACCACCGCAAAACCTTTTCCGTGCTCGCCTGCGCGGGCTGCTTCAACCGCTGCGTTAAGCGCCAGAATGTTGGTCTGAAAAGCGATGGATTCAATCACGCGCGTGATGTCTTCGATTCGCTTTGATGCTTCGCGAATATCATCCATGGTAGCGACAGCGTGGGTGACCGTCTCACCGCCCTGGTGTACCGCGCGCGACGTTTCGCCTACCAGTTGCTGCGTTTGTTCCATGTTGGCGGCATTTTGCTGCACGGTCGCGGCCAGTTGCTCCATGCTGGCAGACGTCTCTTCTACACTGCTGGCCTGCTTGTTAATCTGCCCGGAGATTTCTTCGCTATCGGATGCCAGCGCGTTGGTGCCCATATGGATCTCCGCTGCGGCCTCGCGCACCTGTAGAACAATTTTCTGCAGTCCCCCTCCAATACCGTTAATGGCATCGATGAGCTGACCGACCTCATCCTGGCGGGTCACGGGCAGGCTGGAGCGCAGATCGCCTGCGGCATACTGTCGGGCCAGGTGGATCACATTGCGCAATGGGCGTGTCAGTATGCGTCGTATAATGACCACAAACAGACCTGCGAAGAGCACTGACAGCACCACCCCTGCCAGCAGGAAGCGGTCGCGCATGGCGGTCACGCTTGAGAGCAGTACCGATTTATCCACTTCGCCGACAATGGCCCAGTTCCAGCCTGGCAGTGGCGTATACGCCATGGTCAGCGTGCGACCATCGGCACTGACGCGCTCCAGCGTGCCGGATTTATCACTCAACAGCTGTTGCTGGATAGCGCTATCCCACTCCGGTACTTTTCCCTCCGCGCTGGTGTGGAACAGATACTGCCCGCGCGTTTTGCCATGGCTGCGGTCCAGAACAAAGAAGTGACCGCTCTCGCCCAGTCGACGGTTGAGGATTTTCTCGCGCATGACGTTCCAGGAGTGAGTGATGTCCACACCTACAAAGATGATTGCAATGACCTGGCCGTCTGCGTTTTTAACCGGCTGGTATTGGGTGATGTAGCGCTTGCCGAACAGCAGCGCCAGACCGCGATAAACCTCGCCCCGGGTAACGGCGGCAAAGGCCGGGCTGGTGGTATCCAGAACGGTGCCCATTGCCCGCTCGCCGTTCTCTTTGCGCAGCGATGTGGCGACGCGCACAAAGTCGTTACCGCTACGCACAAACAGGGTCGAGATTGCCCCTGTCCGGCTCAGAAAATCGTCTGAAAGGGTATTGTTTTCATGTAGCCCGGTTTCCCCTCCTTTCAGGAGCGGAACGTTAATCCCGTTAATCGTCTGGGTTTGAGTGTTATCAACGCTCAGTGGCTGGGGCAAAAAGGTGGTAAACAGCCGGGTATAACTCTCGACCTCTTCACTCAGGCTGGTGTTAAACATCTGCACCATATCGACCATGCCGGTGGACTGATTATGCAGGTCTTCTATCGCGAGGGCTTCAAGCT
Source organism: Enterobacter sp. 200527-13 (assembly GCF_027924865.1). Classification (NCBI taxonomy): domain Bacteria; kingdom Pseudomonadati; phylum Pseudomonadota; class Gammaproteobacteria; order Enterobacterales; family Enterobacteriaceae; genus Enterobacter; species Enterobacter sp. 200527-13. The sequence goes on along the minus strand of NZ_BSCM01000003.1, from coordinate 453,066 downwards.
GCTGGCTGGCTTTTTGGCTGAGCAGAAAAGTGAAAAACAGAAACAGGATGGCGACACTGGCACCGGTAAGCAGCGACAGCTTTGCACCCAGACCTGCACGACGGAAAAAGTTGATCATAAATTGCTCATCATTGAAAAGGTATGGCTTTTCAACGGCAGAGCAGAGATAACGTTTACTGGTTTAGTGTAACAAAATGTTATTTAATTGTTTTTAATTGGTTTGCTAAAAGATAAAAAATTTGCAAAAACGAAAAGCCACTAAAAGTAAGTGGCTTTTATCGGAGGGGGATTACGCGTAGAGAATGGCCTGTACCCGCCAGTGATCGATGTACTGATCTTCCTGCATCTGGATAATGCGATACCATGAAGCACCCTGCTCATCGGCCTTTAATGCAACGACACGTTCAACGTCCTGCGGGCTCCCCGAAATATTATTCACGGAGATCTGGCCAATTTCATTCAGGCCAGTCACACAATCAGCACTGGCAAATTCAGCTGACTGCGCGGTTGTGCTCACAAGACCTGCTGAGAGCAACAGTGTGGTCAAAGCAAGAGTTCGTTTCATCGTCAGCTCCATTTCACATGTCTCCGGTATCCGCCGGGCAATCCTTCGCGAATAAACTCACTTCCATTGTTGCGGGCATGGAGTTTATTGTGGACAGGAAAGTGTCTATGGACGCAAAGCAGTGTAAATGTCGTTCAAATGAAGACGATCATTGACGATACAGAATGGCCTGTGAGTACCACTGTCCCGTAATGATGGTTTCGTCGATCATAATGATGACGTAATAATCTGCTTTGGCGGCGACGGCTTGTGCCTTTATTGCTTCTTCCGCGTCATCCGGGGAGCCGCGAACCAGCGCAGAGACGGTACCCATACGCTGTAATCCTTCCGTCTGATTACGACGGATTTCCTGCGGGTGATCGGCCACCGGGGGAGCGGGTTGTGGCGTTCCCTGCAGCGCGCTACAGCCACTGAGCAGTAACATCAGCAATAAAGCAGCAAACCTGCGCATAACCATATCTCGTTTCCTGATAGCCATAGTGTAGTTGTCTGTGAATTTAGTTTTGGGGGAATGTTCCCGAAGTGTTAGCTGGGGCGTAATTTTCGAATGAAAATAGCGTGAAATCGTAACCCAGTTCTCAACATTATGAATCATTCATCATTACAGGGTCGACAATGATTGAAATTGAAATACGCCATCTGGGTGATCGTGAAATATTACACGCAACACCTGCCGGAAAACGTGAGGAACCACTGCCTGTTATAGTGTTTTATCATGGGTTTACCTCATCGAAGCTGGTCTACAGCTATTTTGCGGTGGCGCTCGCGCAGGCCGGTTTTCGTGTGGTCATGCCGGATGCACCTGACCACGGCGCACGTTTTACCGGCAACGAACAGGCGCGACTTGGGCAGTTCTGGCACATTTTGCACGGTAGCCTGACCGAGTTTGCCGGGCTGCGCGACGCGCTTTATCAGGCAGGGCTGGTGGCTGATAATCGGCTGGCCGTGGCTGGGGCATCGATGGGCGGGATGGCGGCGCTGGGGATCATGACGCACCATCCAGAAGTGAAGTCAGTGGCTTGTCTGATGGGCTCGGGCTACTTTACCTCTCTGGCGAAGACGCTTTTTCCACCTCAGGCACTCACGGAGGTTGAGGCGGCGCTTGCAGAGTGGGAGGTTACCCGGGCGTTACCGCGTCTGGCCGATCGTCCTTTGCTGTTATGGCATGGTGATGCGGACGATGTGGTTCCACCCGGAGAAACGTTCCGGCTTCAGCAGGCGCTACAGCACGAGGGGCTGGATGGCAACCTGACCTGCCTGTGGGAAGCGGGCGTTCGCCACCGCATTACGCCAACGGCGCTGGACGCCACGGTGGACTTCTTCCGCCAGCACCTTTAAACGCACAGGACGTTGACACCCTGATCTTTCAGTTTCTGGAGGATCTCAGGGTTGGCACCTTTGCCGGTGATCACCATGTCTATCTGTTCAGCACGGCTGAACAGCATTCCTGCGCGTTCGCCCACTTTACTGCTGTCGACCAGCACAACGAGCTTGCCCACCACGTTAAGCATGTTTTGTTCTGCCATGGCGGTCAACATATCGGTTTTGTAGAGGCCATCCGCGGTCAGGCCTTTGCCACTGGTAAACATCCAGTGTCCGGCATAAAGACTGTTTTCGCTGTCCTGCGGGCTGAGCGTAATGGACTGGCTCTTGTTGTACTGGCCGCCCATGATGACCACGCTTTCATGCTCCTGATCGATAAGATAGTTAGCGAGCGGCAAGTAGTTCGTGATGATTTGTACCGGCTTTCCGCACATCTCCCGACCTAACAGAAACGCCGTGGAGCCGCAGTTGATCACCACGCTCTCGCCGGGGTTCACCAGCTGCGATGCCGCTCTGGCAATACGGACTTTTTCATCATGATTTTGCGCCTGATGAATGTTCATCGGCGTCCAGCGTGGACGCTGCTGGCTAATCGCTTCCGCACCGTTGCGGACTTTTTTCAGCTTACCGCTTTCATCCAGCTTATTAATATCCCGCCGCGCTGTTGCCGGGGAAATCCCTAAACGTTCGATCACTTTCTCAACGGTGACAAACCCTGTTTGCGCCAGGAGTTCCAGTAATATTTGATGCCGTTGCGCTTCCGTCATGAGCTATTCCGATAAGAATTGATTTTAAAAGATGATATTTGAAATAGCGTGAAATTACTAAAAGAAATATGAAACCGCCAGACACTCGGGTCTGGCGATGGGCCTTAATAATCAGAGGAATGACTTGAACGGCAGGTCTGGCTCAAGAGTAAAGCAATCATCAAAGCCACGTGGGTAGTGATACTCGAGATTGTCTTTGTCCAGCGGCCAGGTGAACTTGCCTCCTACCTGCCAGATGAACGGCTTAAAGCCATACTTCAGGCGATCTTTTTTCATTTCCCACAGTACGCGTATCTCCTGCGGGTCGGCCTGGAAGTTTGACCAGATATCGTGGTGGAAAGGGATCACTACTTTGGTGTTCAGCGCTTCCGCCATGCGCAGCATATCGGCGCTGGTCATTTTATCTGTAATGCCGCGTGGGTTCTCCCCGTATGAGCCGAGCGCCACATCAATCTGATGCTCATTGCCGTGCTTTGCATAGTAGTTTGAGTAGTGAGAGTCACCGCTGTGGTACAGGGAACCGCCGGGCGTTTTAAACAGGTAGTTCACCGCACGTTCGTCCATACCGTCTGGCAGTACGCCTGCGGCTTTCTGATCGGCCGGAAGAGTAATCAGTGCAGTGCGGTCAAAGGCATCCAGCGCGTGGATCTCAACGTCTTTAATTTTGACCACATCGCCCGGTTTCATGACGATGCAGCGCTCTTTCGGTACGCCCCAGCCGATCCATAAATCCACGCAGGTTTGCGGCCCGATGAACGGTACGTCATCGGCACAGTTTTGCATGACCGCTGCCGCCACGTTGACATCAATATGATCGTTATGATCGTGCGTAGAGAGAACGGCATCGATCTGGCGAATGGCGAACGGATCAAGAACAAACGGTGTGGTACGCAGGTTTGGCTGAAGTTTTTCCACGCCCGCCATGCGTTGCATCTGATGGCCTTTTTTCATCAGCGGGTTACCGTGACTCTGTTTGCCGGTGCCGCACCAGAAATCGACACAAATATTCGCGCCACCTTCTGATTTCAGCCAGATCCCCGTGCACCCCAGCCACCACATTGCAAAGGTACCAGGAGCAACCTGTTCCTGCTCAATCTCTTCATTCAGCCAGCTACCCCATTCCGGGAAAGTGCTCAGAATCCATGATTCACGGGTAATGGTGTTCACTTTACTCATCGTTTTGACTCCTGCTTTAATCAAAAGTAATCAACTGGTGATTTATTGTGATTAATGCTGTCACCATTTCACGCGCATTGCAACGATCAAAATGTGTAATTTTATCTGCCTGACGTCACGGACGCTCTTCTCGCTTCTTGTTATCTTTTACCGTATTAATCATTAATTGCATGAATTATATGGAAATAATTCTATGTGGCATGCCGAAGTGAAAATCATTACTAACACCAGGGAAATAATTTGCGTGATGCGTCACAAATAATCAGATTTAATCTTGTGATGATTATTTGTGATTAATAGAGTGTTGTCACCAACCGCACAGGGATTGCCCCTCGTGTTCTCATTTCTGGAGAGAGTTATGGAGATCCTCTACAACGTCTTTACCGTGTTCTTTAATCAGGTAATGACTAATGCCCCGCTGTTGTTGGGCATCGTGACGTGCCTTGGCTATATCCTGCTGCGTAAAAGCGTCAGCGTTATTATTAAAGGCACCATTAAAACCATCATCGGTTTCATGCTGTTGCAGGCGGGTTCAGGCATTTTGACCGGCACCTTCAAGCCGGTAGTGGCCAAAATGTCGGAAGTCTATGGCATCAACGGCGCCATCTCTGACACCTACGCCTCGATGATGGCCACCATCGATCGCATGGGCGATGCCTACAGCTGGGTAGGGTATGCGGTCCTGCTCGCGCTGGCGCTGAACATCATTTACGTTCTGTTGCGCCGCATTACCGGTATTCGCACCATCATGCTGACTGGCCATATCATGTTCCAGCAGGCAGGGCTGATTGCGGTTTCCTTCTTTATCTTTGGCTACCCAATGTGGACGACCATTATCTGCACCGCGGTGCTGGTCTCGCTCTACTGGGGTATCACCTCCAACATGATGTACAAGCCCACGCAGGACGTCACCGACGGTTGCGGCTTCTCCATCGGCCACCAGCAGCAGTTTGCCTCCTGGATTGCCTATAAAGTCGCGCCGTATCTGGGCAAAAAAGAAGAGAGCGTCGAAGATCTTAAACTGCCGGGCTGGCTGAATATTTTCCACGACAATATCGTTTCTACGGCGATTGTGATGACCCTCTTCTTCGGTGCCATTCTGCTCTCCTTTGGCATTGACGTCGTACAGGCGATGGCGGGTAAAACCCACTGGACTGTCTATATCCTGCAAACAGGTTTCTCTTTCGCGGTGGCGATTTTCATTATCACCCAGGGCGTGCGTATGTTCGTTGCCGAGCTGTCCGAAGCCTTCAACGGTATCTCTCAGCGTCTGATTCCCGGTGCGGTACTGGCGATTGACTGCGCGGCTATCTACAGCTTCGCGCCAAACGCGGTGGTCTGGGGCTTCATGTGGGGCACCATCGGCCAGCTGATTGCGGTGGGTATCCTGGTGGGCTGCGGCTCTTCCATTCTGATCATTCCTGGCTTTATCCCGATGTTCTTCTCCAACGCCACCATCGGCGTCTTTGCGAACCACTTTGGTGGCTGGCGCGCGGCGCTCAAGATCTGCCTGGTGATGGGGATGGTGGAAATCTTCGGGTGTGTGTGGGCGGTCAAGCTCACCGGTATGAGCGCCTGGATGGGCATGGCCGACTGGTCAATTCTGGCACCACCGATGATGCAGGGCTTCGCCTCCGTTGGCCTGATCTTTATGGCTGTCATCATCCTCATTGCTCTGGCTTATATGTTCTTCGCTGGTCGCACTCTGCGGGCTGAAGAAGATGCAGAAAAACAAACAGCAGAAGTTTCTGCTCATTAAGGAGTTTCGATTATGACCGTACGTATCCTGGCTGTGTGTGGCAATGGGCAAGGGAGTTCCATGATCATGAAGATGAAAGTGGACCAGTTTTTAACCCAGTCAAACATCGACCACACGGTGAACAGCTGCGCAGTGGGCGAATACAAAAGTGAACTGAACGGCGCGGACATCATCATCGCCTCTACCCACATCGCCGGTGAGATCACCGTGACAGGCAACAAATATGTGGTAGGCGTGCGCAACATGCTGTCGCCAGCCGACTTTGGGCCAAAGCTGCTGGAAGTGATCAACGCGCATTTCCCACAAGATGTGAAGTAAGGACGCAACATGAAACTACGTGATTCGCTGGCAGAGAACAGCTCCATCCTTTTACAGGCCGACGCCAGCACCTGGCAGGAGGCGGTGAAACTTAGCGTAGATCTGCTGGTAAAAGCCGATGTTGTCGAGCCGCGTTATTACCAGGCCATTCTGGATGGCGTTGCAGAGCACGGCCCTTACTTCGTGATTGCACCAGGGCTGGCGATGCCGCATGGCCGCCCGGAAGAGGGTGTTAAAAAAACCGGCTTTGCGCTGGTTACGCTGAAAACACCACTGGCTTTCAACCACGAAGATAACGACCCGGTCGACATCCTCATCACCATGGCGGCTGTTGATGCCAACACCCACCAGGAGGTGGGCATTATGCAGATCGTGAATCTGTTTGATGATGAGGCCAACTTCGACCGTTTACGCGCCTGCCGCACCGAGCAGGATGTGCTGGATTTAATTGATAACGCCACTGCGGCGGCAGTTTAAGAGGGAATTGAAAATGTCATTACCAATGTTGCAGGTCGCGCTGGATAACCAGACGCTGTCTCACGCTTACGAAACCACCCGCCTGATTGCGGAAGAAGTGGACATCATTGAAGTCGGTACCATTCTATGCGTGGGCGAAGGCGTTCGCGCCGTCCGCGACCTGAAGGCGCTGTATCCGCATAAAATCGTGCTTGCGGATGCCAAGATTGCCGATGCGGGCAAAATTCTTTCCCGTATGTGTTTTGAAGCCAATGCCGACTGGGTCACCGTTATTTGCTGTGCGGATATCAACACGGCTAAAGGTGCGCTGGATGTGGCAAAAGAGTTCAACGGTGATGTGCAGATTGAGCTGACCGGGTTCTGGACCTGGGAGCAGGCGCAGGAGTGGCGTGACGCGGGCATTCAACAGGTGGTTTATCACCGCAGCCGTGATGCGCAGGCCGCTGGGGTAGCGTGGGGGGAAGCGGATATCAGCGCGATTAAGCGTCTGGCCGATATGGGCTTCAAAGTGACCGTGACCGGAGGCCTGGCGCTGGAAGATCTGCCGCTGTTCAAAGGTATCCCAATTCATGTCTTTATCGCAGGCCGTAGCATCCGTGATGCCGCCTCTCCGGTAGAAGCCGCGCGTCAGTTCAAACGCTCAATCGCTCAGCTTTGGGGCTAAGGAGCGGGTATGTTGTCTAAACAAGTCCCGCTCGGCATCTATGAAAAGGCACTCCCTGCGGGGGAGTGCTGGCTGGAGCGGCTGCAACTGGCGAAACAACTCGGCTTCGATTTTGTTGAAATGTCAGTGGATGAGACGGACGAACGCCTGTCTCGCCTGGACTGGAGCCGCGAACAGCGTCTGGCACTGGTTAGCGCCATTGCTGAAACGGGGGTACGTGTGCCTTCCCTGTGCCTCAGCGCCCATCGTCGTTTTCCGCTTGGCAGTGAAGATGATGCTGTGCGTGCTCAGGGGCTGGAGATCATGCGTAAAGCCATTCGCTTTGCCCAGGATGTCGGCATCCGTGTGATCCAGCTGGCGGGGTATGACGTTTACTATCAGGACGCCAATAATGAAACGCGCCGTCGTTTTCGTGACGGCCTGAAAGAGAGCGTCGACATGGCCAGCCGTGCTCAGGTGACGCTGGCGATGGAGATCATGGATTATCCGTTAATGAACTCCATCAGCAAGGCGCTGGGTTACGCGCACTACCTGAATAATCCGTGGTTCCAGCTCTACCCTGATATCGGCAATCTGTCAGCCTGGGATAACGACGTGCAGATGGAACTGCAGGCGGGTATTGGTCATATCGTGGCGGTTCATGTCAAAGATACCCGGCCTGGTGTATTCAAAAATGTTCCGTTCGGCACCGGGGTGGTGGATTTCGAACGGTGCTTCCAGACGCTCAAACAGACAGGGTATTGCGGGCCTTACCTGATTGAGATGTGGAGTGAAACGTCGGACGACCCGGCAGCCGAAGTGGCGAAGGCGCGGGACTGGGTCCGTGAACGTATGGCGCGGGCTGGGTTGATGGAGGCTGAGCATGCATAAGCTTAAGCAGCAGGTCTTTGAGGCCAATATGGATCTACCTCGCTACGGTCTGGTGACGTTTACCTGGGGTAACGTCAGCGCCATCGACCGTGAGCAGGGGCGGGTCGTGATTAAGCCCAGCGGTGTGCCCTATGAGTCCATGACCGCCGACGACATGGTGGTTGTGGATCTTCATGGCAACGTGGTTGACGGAAAGTGGCGTCCTTCTTCTGATACCGCCACCCATCTGGCACTGTATCAGCGTTATCCCTCCCTGGGCGGCGTTGTGCATACACACTCGACTCATGCCACGGCCTGGGCGCAGGCAGGGCTGCCCATTCCGGCTCTTGGCACCACGCATGCAGACTACTTCTTTGGCGATATTCCCTGCACGCGGGCATTAACGCAGGCCGAAGTGGAAGGGGAGTATGAACTCAACACCGGTCGCGTCATTATCGATACGCTGGCTGAGCGTGAGCCGCTGCATACGCCTGGTATTGTGGTGTATCAGCACGGTCCATTCTCGTGGGGAAAAGACGCTCACGATGCCGTGCATAACGCGGTGGTGATGGAGGAAGTGGCGCGAATGGCGTGGATCGCCCGCGGCATCAATCCGCAGCTTCAGGGCATTGATGATTACCTTATGAATAAACATTTCATGCGTAAACATGGGCCCAACGCCTATTACGGGCAGAAGTGAATAAGTGCTCTGGAATACCGAAAAACAGTTGTAACCGGTGGTATTTCAGAGCCATTAGCAAAAAAAAGCCCCCGGGCAGGGGGCAAGTTAAACTATGGCTATGTTCTCTTTGTTGGCTTTCCTGGTGCTAGCGTTAAAGCGTTATCGGTAGATATCTGCACTGGCGTGCATATTGCCGTTGCTGCCGGGCTCACGCATCAGTATGACGTGATAATATTGTGCACTCTGAGCATCGGTCTCTTGATTGAGTGCCTGATCTGCTTCACTTTCAGTGGCGAAATTATGATTGATGTAGATTACGCCTAAGCTCTGCACATCATCCATGTTTTGGGCCTGCCGGCCGTCTATCTTGATGGCTGCCATCGCGTTTGCACTGAGCAAAAGTGCAGCCATTACGGCAAATGCGATTTTTTTCATGATATGCGCTCCACGACTGCGTGCTGTGAAAGGGGGTGTTGCTCTCCTTTTATAAATAAGGTCTCTGATTAAAGTGTAATCACTTATCCGGCGGGGATGCGTGACCATTTCTGATGCTGTTGTTCAAAAAAACAACGCTTCCTGATGTGATTAATTTTAAATCACCCACTTAGACCAGCTTTACGCTTTGTGCGAATTATTTGTGCAATCAGCTTGAGTTTCCAGGGGCGCGCAAGTATTATGACGCGTCAATTTTTCAGCCGACCTTTAACACGTTCCTTGCCTCCCCGGGCCTCGGCTGACCCAGACAGGAGGCTGAATAATCCGTAAGGAGCAATTCGATGCGTCATTACGAAATCGTTTTTATGGTCCATCCTGACCAGAGCGAACAGGTTCCGGGCATGATCGAGCGCTACTCTGCTGCCATCACTGGTGCAGAAGGTACGATCCACCGTCTGGAAGACTGGGGCCGCCGTCAGCTGGCTTACCCGATCAACAAACTGCACAAAGCACACTACGTTCTGATGAACGTTGAAGCGCCGCAGGAAGTGATCGATGAGCTGGAAACTACCTTCCGCTTCAACGATGCCGTTATCCGCAGCATGGTTATGCGTACCAAAAACGCAGTGACCGAAGCATCTCCGATGGTTAAAGCGAAAGACGAGCGCCGTGAGCGTCGCGATGATTTCGCAAACGAAACCGCAGATGATTCTGATGCTGGGGATTCTGAAGAGTAATTTCTGATGACCAACCGTCTGGTGTTGTCCGGTACCGTGTGCAGGACCCCCCTTCGTAAGGTCAGTCCATCAGGAATTCCGCATTGCCAGTTCGTGCTTGAGCATCGTTCTGTGCAAGAGGAAGCCGGCTTTCACCGGCAGGCGTGGTGCCAAATGCCCGTTATTATTAGCGGACACGAAAACCAGGCCATTACTCACAGTATAACGGTCGGTAGCGCAGTAATCGTTCAGGGGTTCATTTCTTGCCACAAGGCAAAGAACGGCCTGAGCAAAATGGTTCTGCATGCCGAGCAGATTGATTTGATAGATTCTGGAGACTAGCCATATGGCACGTTATTTCCGTCGTCGCAAGTTCTGCCGTTTCACCGCGGAAGGCGTTCAAGAGATCGACTATAAAGATATCGCAACGCTGAAAAACTACATCACCGAAAGCGGTAAGATTGTCCCAAGCCGTATCACCGGTACTCGTGCAAAATACCAGCGTCAGCTGGCTCGCGCTATCAAACGCGCTCGCTACCTGTCCCTGCTGCCGTACACTGATCGTCATCAGTAATCGGGCACGGTCCATTAATACGACTTTAAGAGGATAAGGTAATGCAAGTTATTCTGCTTGATAAAGTAGCAAACCTGGGCAGCCTGGGTGATCAGGTAAACGTTAAAGCGGGCTACGCTCGTAACTTCCTGGTTCCACAGGGTAAAGCTGTTCCAGCTACCAAGAAAAACGTAGAGTTTTTCGAAGCACGTCGCGCTGAACTGGAAGCCAAACTGGCTGACGTTCTGGCGGCTGCTAATGCTCGCGCTGAGTCAATCAACGCACTGGGCACTGTTACCATCGTTTCCAAAGCTGGCGACGAAGGTAAACTGTTCGGTTCCATCGGTACCCGCGATATCGCTGATGCAGTAACTGCAGCTGGCGTTAAAGTGGCTAAGAGCGAAGTTCGTCTGCCGAACGGTGTTCTGCGTACCACTGGTGAGCACGAAGTGGACTTCCAGGTTCACAGCGAAGTGTTCGCTAAACTGGTTGTTAACGTTGTAGCTGAGTAATTTTACTCTGCTCACGTCGAAGCGCCGGCCTTGTGCCGGCGTTTTGTTTTTTTTAGGGACCAGGCTCGCGCTTTTAGTGCTTGTAGGGTCGCTATTCCTGGCGCATTCTCTGATAATAAAATGAAACGCAATTTTATTTATGAGATTCGACATGGAAACCGCTCTGCCCACGCCCGTATTTGCCCGTCGAAAGGTGGCCTATGCCTGCGCCACGCTCTGCTGTCTGCTTTGGGGTAGCTCTTACCCGGCCATAAAAAGCGGCTATGAACTCTTCCAGATTGCCACTGATGATATTCCCTCAAAGGTTGTGTTCGCCGGTTACCGTTTTCTGTTTGCGGGTGTGCTGCTGCTTCTCTTTGCGTTAGCACAGCGCAAGCCCATCGGCAGGTTCACGCCCGGGCAGTTTGGGCAATTGACCGTCCTGGGGCTGACGCAGACGAGCATTCAGTACACCTTCTTTTATATCGGACTGGCCTACACGACAGGCGTGAACGGCTCAATCATGAACGCCACCGGCACTTTCTTCAGCGTGCTGCTGGCGCACTTCATCTACCACAACGACAAGCTCAGCTATAACAAAACGCTTGGCTGTATTTTGGGCTTTGCCGGAGTGATGCTGGTTAACTTCCACGGCGGGTTAAGCGAATTCAGCTTCGTCTGGAAGGGAGACGGGTTTGTGGTGCTGGCAGCCTTTATCCTTTCTGCCGCCACGCTTTACGGAAAACGCATCTCCCAGACCGTCGACCCGACAGTAATGACCGGCTGGCAGCTCGCTATCGGCGGCGCGGCGCTGGTGGCGGGTGGCTATCTCACGGGAGGGACGCTGGAAGTGCATAGCATGACGGCCGTCGCGGTGCTGGGGTATCTGACGTTACTCTCTTCGGTAGCGTTTGCCCTCTGGAGCGCGCTGTTGAAAGTGAACCGCGTAAGTATGATTGCCCCGTTCAACTTTGTGATCCCCGTTGCCGGGACGGTGCTGTCCGCCATTTTCCTCGGTGAAAACATTCTGGACATCAAATATGCGATTGCGCTGGTGCTGGTCTGCTCGGGGATTTGGTGGGTCAATAAGCGGAGTCACTAAGAAGGGCATTGCCGGGGGGCTGGCTCGCCTTACCCGGCCTGAACATTAACGTGCTCTGATAAAACTGCCGTCAGGCTGGCGGGTAAACAGCACCTGCTGGCCATTTCCCGTATCAATCGTGAGCCCGGTGACGACGCCGCTGGCATTCTGACGTATCTGCACCAGCTGGCCGTTCTGCAAATTACTGAGCGGCTTGCCCGCGCCTTCCACCTGCGCCATGGCATACACATCGGTTGGCGGCAGATTGTGGTCGCGGAACAGCTGCGCAAGGGTTTTACCCGGCTCTACGCGATAGGAACGCCACTGCTGCTCAATGCCGGTTGGCTGCTGAGTCTGTGGTTCTGCCGGGGCCGCTGCCTGTTCCTGTTCATCCTGAATGGGTTCCGGTTCAACAGGCGCAACCTGTCCCGGATCGTTCGTCGGAGTGACCAGTTGCGTCTGCACAGGCTGGGTGTCAGGCTGCGGTCGCGTTTGCGACTGAATATCCAGCTGGGCATTGCGGGTCACCGTCGCGGTGTCGGCGTCATCGCCACCGGAAGGAAGCAGGAAGCCCACGATCACCATCAGCGCGCCAATGATGATCCCTCTGCGATGCAGAGGCGGCAGCGGGTCCATGATGCGAAAATTGTCCGGCGCCTGCCAGATTTTCGCCAGGGTAGGTTTCAGTTCAAATCGCCCGGGCATGGCTCTCCTCCTGCTCCGCGTCTTTTTTATCCTGTGCTCCGAAGTATAGTTTGCTAACTGCCTGAACGGCGTAGCAAACCCGACATCCGTGACATTCGTTCGGGATTAATCCTGGTTCTCTCTATTGTTTCTGTTTCGTCGCGGTTTGTCACCTTAACTTCAGACAAAGTTTTACCCATAAGGGCATGGCTGATATGCTGCCCGCTACTTTAAATGTGATGGAAGGAAAACCCATGACCACCCCGACTTTTGACACTATCGAAGCGCAGGCAAGTTACGGTATCGGCTTGCAGGTAGGACAGCAGCTGAGCGAATCCGGCCTGGAAGGTCTGTTACCCGAAGCGCTGGTGGCGGGTATCGCTGATGCGCTGGAAGGCAACAACCCGGCGGTTCCGGTTGATGTTGTGCACCGTGCGCTGCGTGAAATCCACGAACGTGCTGACGCCGTGCGTCGCGCGCGTTTCGAAGAGATGGCTGCAGAAGGCGTGAAATATCTGGAAGAGAACCGTGAGCGTGAAGGCGTGAACAGCACTGAGTCTGGCCTGCAGTTCCGCGTGATCAACCAGGGCGACGGCGCAATCCCGGCGCGTACTGACCACGTTCGCGTGCACTACACCGGTAAACTGATCGACGGTACGGTGTTCGACAGCTCTGTAGCACGTGGCGAACCGGCTGAATTCCCGGTTAACGGCGTTATCGCGGGCTGGATCGAAGCGCTGACCCTGATGCCAGTGGGTTCCAAATGGGAACTGACTATCCCGCACAACCTGGCGTACGGCGAGCGTGGCGCTGGTGCGTCCATCCCGCCATTCAGCACCCTGGTGTTTGAAGTCGAGCTGCTGGAAATTCTGTAATCAGCTTTTCTTATTTCCTCTCTCCTTCGGGGGAGAGGAATATAGTGATAAAACCTATAGTTACGACGGAATCAACATTTTATCTTGCAAACGAAACTGTTGCGTGTATTTTTGTGAGCTGTTTCGCGTTGTATGAGTGATATGACACTCACTTTAAACATATTATTAACATAATATCCAAATCATAGTATTCATCCCGCCGATTCTTACCTAATATCGATGAGTCCTTTCATGGGGACCGTTATTTTTTTGACGTATTTAAAGGCCAGAAGAGCCTTAACAACACAGACAGGCATAAACAGGAAAATATCACATGGTAGATCAGGTTAAAGTCGTCGCCGACGAAGAGGCGTCGTCTGAACAGTCGCTACGGCGCAATCTCACAAACCGTCATATTCAGCTCATTGCCATCGGGGGTGCCATCGGTACCGGGCTGTTTATGGGGTCAGGTAAAACCATCAGTCTTGCCGGGCCGTCGATCATTTTCGTTTATATGATCATCGGTTTTATGCTCTTCTTCGTGATGCGTGCAATGGGTGAATTGCTGCTCTCGAACCTCGAATACAAGTCCTTTAGCGATTTCGCTTCCGACCTGCTTGGCCCCTGGGCGGGCTACTTCACCGGCTGGACCTACTGGTTCTGCTGGGTGGTGACCGGCATGGCGGATGTGGTCGCCATCACGGCCTACGCGCAGTTCTGGTTCCCTGGGTTATCGGACTGGGTGGCCTCGCTGGCGGTGATTGTTCTGCTGCTGAGCCTTAACCTCGCCACCGTTAAAATGTTCGGTGAGATGGAGTTCTGGTTTGCGATGATCAAAATCGTGGCGATTATCGCCCTGATTGTTGTCGGCCTGGTGATGGTACTGACGCACTTCCAGTCTCCAACCGGCGTTCAGGCTTCGTTCGCGCATCTGTGGAATGACGGCGGCTGGTTCCCGAAAGGCATCAGCGGCTTCTTTGCCGGTTTCCAGATTGCGGTGTTTGCCTTTGTGGGGATTGAGCTGGTCGGTACCACGGCGGCGGAAACTAAAGATCCGGAGAAATCCCTGCCGCGCGCGATTAACTCCATCCCGATTCGTATCATTATGTTCTACGTCTTCGCGCTGATTATCATCATGTCCGTGACGCCGTGGAGCTCCGTTGTACCGACCAAGAGCCCGTTCGTTGAGCTGTTTGTACTGGTTGGACTGCCTGCGGCCGCAAGCCTGATTAACTTCGTGGTGCTGACCTCCGCGGCCTCTTCGGCCAACAGTGGGGTGTTCTCTACCAGCCGTATGCTGTTTGGTCTGGCACAGGAAGGGGTTGCGCCACGCGCGTTTGCCAAACTGTCTAAGCGTGCGGTGCCGGCGAAAGGGCTGACTTTCTCCTGTATCTGCCTGCTGGGCGGTGTGGTGATGCTCTACGTGAACCCGAGTGTGATCGGTGCGTTTACCATGATCACCACGGTCTCTGCGATCCTGTTCATGTTCGTCTGGACCATCATCCTGTGTTCTTACCTGGTGTACCGCAAACAGCGTCCACACCTGCATGAAAAATCGATCTACAAAATGCCGCTGGGCAAGCTGATGTGCTGGGTGTGCATGGCGTTCTTCGTCTTCGTGCTGGTTCTGCTGACGCTGGAAGACGATACCCGTCAGGCGTTAATCGTCACGCCGCTGTGGTTCATCGCGCTGGGGCTGGGATGGTTATTTATCGGTAAGAAACGTATGGCAGGCATGCGTTAATAAAAAAAGGCCACAGATGCTGTGGCCGAATGATAACCTCAGGAAGGCGCTCTCGGGCGCCTTTTTTTATTCACCTGCGAGGGCACGCGGGAACAGGACGTTATTCTCAAGACTGATGTGCTCCATCAGGTCGTCGATCATCTCGTTAATGCCGTTGTACATCGCTTTCCACGTGGTGCACGCCTCTGGTGGCGGTGTAACGTTATGGGTAGTGTGTTTAATCACTTCCAGCAGTTCGCCTGCATCATCATGTTCGCTTTCCATGACGCTGATGGGCCCCATCGCCTGGCCGCCCATACCCTGTTTGATCATCGGGAAGAGGATTTGCTCCTCTTTCATCATGTGGCTGGAAAGCTCTTCGTGAAGCAGGGTCAGGTATTTCGCCAGACCGCGCGGTACGGAAGGTTTGTCGGCGTGAACGCGCTCCACTTTTGTCGCCTGCAGGATCAGTTCAGGCAGTTGTTCACGGTGACGGTCGTGAAAACGCACAATGATATGGTCGATGATGTCGGCAAGGGCTGCAGTGCGCCAGTCTTTCTCAATAGGCTGCTCAGCCAGTTGCGCCAGCTCCGCTTCAATGAGCCCCACATCCAGCTCTTTACGCGAGGCGGCACGTGCCAGGGTTTGCTTACCGCCACAGCAGTAATCCATATCGTATTTACGAAACAGCGCGGACGCGCGCGGGATGGAGAGCGCCAGCTCGCCAAGGGGTTGGTCGCGGAAGGCCATAGCAGTTACCTCGTCATCAATAATATAAAGTGCATTTTAAATACATCTTTTAGGCGGTGCTATAACCCTTTAGAGGGAAGGGGCAAAGTGAGAACCAGATCACAAAAAAATAATGCCTTTTAACTTCCTGAATGAATGCAGGAAATTACTTTAGAAAGTTTTTTAACGTGGGGGAACAGTAAACAACTCGCCGTGCCTGCCGATATATCCACGTCAGACAAACCTGCATATAAAAAAGGCAACGCATGTTTAAACGTATAAAAGTCATTACCCTTCTTATTTCGGTGCTGCTTGTGCTCGGCATCATGCAAGTCATTTCCGCCGGCATTTTTATCAACGCGCTGAATAACGACAAAGATAACTTCACCGTCTCGCAGCTCTCAAGCCAGAATGTCGCCGAGTTTACCGATGCATGGATCAGCCTCAACCAGGCCCGCGTCACCCTGAACCGCGGCATGCTGCGTCTGCAAAGCAGCATGGCGTCTCAGATTAACGGCGGCCAGTTGAATGAACTGGTGAACACGGCGAAGAACCTGTTGGCGGATGCGCAGTCCCATTACGATAAATACTACGCGTTGCCTAATACTCCGGGTCTGGACGAGAATCTGGCTAACCGTCTGGAAGAGCAGTACCGCATTTACTCCGCCACGCTGACGCAAATGAACGTCCTGCTGGGCCAGGGCAATCTGGAAGATATGTTCAAGCAGAATGCGGAGCAGAAACAGACCGCGATGCAGAACGTGTACCGTGAATGGCGTGAAGCGCAGGCCGTCCTCACGGACAGAGGAATTAAAGATAACGAAAACGATTATAAACGTATCCTGTGGATCCTCTCCGCGGTCATGCTGCTGGTGATTGCCGTGATCGTCTCCAGCTGGATTGCGATGCGCCGCGTTCTGCTGCTGCCGCTGCAGGATGTGATCGGCCATATCCGCGCCATTGCCGCAGGGGATTTGACCCAGCCGATTCAGGCAGAGGGTAAGAATGAAATGGCAATCCTGACGCGCAACGTTCAGGAGATGCAAACCTCGCTGGCAAACACGGTGGGCGTGGTGCGTGAAGGTGCAGACACCATTTACACCGGTGCAGGGGAAATCTCTGCGGGCAGCAACGACCTCTCTTCCCGTACCGAGCAGCAGGCCGCCTCTCTGGAAGAGACGGCTGCCAGCATGGAACAACTGACCGCCACGGTAAAACAAAACGCCGATAACGCACGTCAGGCTTCCCGTCTGGCGCTCGATGCCTCCTCAACCGCGAAGAAGGGCGGTAACGTGGTAGAGGGTGTGGTGCGCACCATGGACGACATTGCGACCAGTTCCAGCAAAATTGCGCAAATTACCAACGTAATCGACGGCATTGCCTTCCAGACCAACATCCTGGCGCTGAACGCGGCGGTGGAAGCCGCGCGTGCAGGCGAGCAGGGCCGTGGCTTTGCGGTGGTCGCAGGTGAGGTGCGTACCCTGGCCCAGCGTAGCGCTCAGGCGGCAAAAGAGATTAAAGCGCTGATCGACGATTCCGGCGAGCGCGTGAATGCCGGCTCACAGCTGGTAAACGAAGCCGGGGCGACGATGGCGGAGATCGTGAATGCGGTCACCCGCGTGACCGACATCATGGGCGAGATTGCCTCTGCCTCTGACGAGCAGAGCCGCGGTATCGATCAGGTAGGTCAGGCGGTGGCCGAGATGGATCGCGTGACCCAGCAGAACGCCTCGCTGGTAGAGGAGTCTGCGGCAGCGGCGGCCGCGCTGGAAGATCAGGCGGCACGCCTGAACGAAGCGGTGGCGGTGTTTAAAATTACCCGCAACCCGGTGGTCAACGCCGCGCCGGTGAAAAGCTACACTCCAGCGGCTAAACCTGTCGCGGCGACGTCTGAAGCGAACTGGGAAACGTTTTAACTCTCTGAAGCCGGAACGACCATCGGTTTTTCCGGCTTTGCTCTCACCGCCATCACGACCCCAACGACCAGCAATATAATCCCGCAGGCGGTTAACAGCGGCGGTACGCTCTGGCGCATCAGGAAGGTGTAAAGCAGCCCGGCCAGCGTTTCGAATACAATCAGCGGCCCTAAAATCACCGTCGGCAGCTTCTGGCTGGCGATATTCCAGCACAGCGCGCCCACCCATGAGCAGAGCACCGCAATCGCCAGCATCAGCCCGACGAAGACCCACGGTCTCGGTCCGAACGGTTGAGCGAAATCCGGTTGCTGGTGGCCTAACCAGAGACAGCCTCCCACATAGCCTATAAGCGAAACCGGGAGCGTGACCAACGCCTGAGCCGTCGCCCACATCATCGGGTGTTTATCCGGGTTTTCCCGCAGCCAGCGCGCGTTGCGCAGGGCATACCACGCCCAGCACACCACGGAAACGAATGCCAGCAGGATGCCAGAACCGTAACGCAACAGCGAGAAGTCCTCCAGCCCATGCTGCAGCTCGGCAATGTTGACGCAGACCAGCCCCACGGCGGTACACACCAACGCTGGTACCATTTTTGACCACGCCAGTTTCCCGTCGCGGTGGCTGTAAAGCAGGTTAGCGAAGACCGGGATCACCACGGGCAGCGTACCGATAATCATGGTAGATACCGGTGCACCGGTTCGCTGAATGGCGCTCGCCAGGCAAACATAATAGATAAGGTTGCCCATCATGGTCAGCGCCAGCGCGGTGAACCAGTCCTGTCGGCCGAGCTGACGCAAACGTGCACGACCGAGCCACGCCAGCGGGAGAGCAATCAGTCCCAGTGCCAGATAACGTCCGGTCGACTGCAGTATTGCCGGGTACTCCGGCACGATCAGCGGGCCGACAAAGATCAGTCCCCACATCAGACCCGCAAGCAGGGCATACAACACACCACTAATCATTTTTCCATCCACATCGGTTTATTCTGCGTTCAGTGTAGGAGGGGGAAGGGCGTGCGTATTGTATGAGGTTGCGCATCAGCGCTTAACGACCTGTTTCTGGTAGCGCACGGGGGTAATGCCATAGCGGCGGGTAAAGGCGCGAGTCAAATGGGACTGATCGGTCAGCCCGGTCGCGGCGGCGACTTCGGCGGCGGGCATGCCGCGCGTGAGAAACGCTTTGGCGCGCCACAGGCGGATAGCCATCAGCATCTGATGCGGAGTGACATGGAAATGCGCCTTGAACTGGCGCTGAAAATGGTAGGGGCTGAGTGAGACCACGTTGGCCAGCTCGTCCAGCGTCAGGGCGTGCATGTAGTTGTCGTGCATATACTCACGAACCCGTTCGAACCGGTGTGCACCTTCCCGGTTAACCGGCGCGTGGCGGGCTAACGGCTGGAAGGTCTCGATCAGATCCAGCAGCAAGCCTTTTTGCGCCAGCGGGTCGTCCGTATGCCACAGGCCATAGATAAGCCTGCCGATTTGCTGTGAGCGCAGCGGGTCATGGCGGGTTACGTCGCTAAACCACCAGTGGCGAAGGCCGGTCACCTCTTCCAGCAGGTCGGGTTCAATGTAAACCATCCGGTAGCGCCAGCCGCCATCCGTCGCCGACTCCCCGGTGTGGATCTCGTCCGGGTTCATGGTCACGACGGATTTTTCCGCCGCGAGATGCTGGGTACCGCGATAGCGAAAGCGTTCGGCACCGGTTTCAATGGTGCCGATGCCGAAGGCTTCATGCGTATGAGGCTCAAAGGCGTAGTCAGAAATATGCGCGTGATAAAGCTCCAGGCCCGGCAAATGCGCCAGATGGCGAAAGCGCGCGCTGTCTCTCTCATCAATGAACTGTTCCGGTACGCCCTGCACGGTGAACCTCCTCATGAGTCATCTCTCCATTATCAGAGATGACCCGAGGGGATGCTACAAAAAATAACCATTTTGCAACATTTACAGAATGGCTTTAATGCTCTCTGAAAGCGGTGTGGTTGGACGCCCGATCAGTTTGCTCAGCGTATGGCTGTCGTCAAACAGACCGCCTTTAGACGCGCCCACATCGGAGTCCGCCAGCATCTCCGCCAGCCCGGCAGGCAGGCCAACGCCCTTCAGCGCCGCGGCAAAATCCGCCTCGCTCATGTTCTGATACGCCACGTTTTTGCCGCTCTGTTTGCTGAGTTCGGCCGCCAGTTCGCTCAGCGTCCAGGCGTGGTCGCCGGCCAGCTCGTATACGTTGCCTGCATGACCGTCCCCGGAGATGACTTTTGCCGCGGCAGCCGCGTAATCCGCACGGGTGGCAGAGGCGATTTTGCCTTCACCGGCCGCGCCAATAAATACGCCGTGCTCCAGCGCGGGCGGTGCGCTCGCCAGATAGTTTTCGGTGTACCAGCCGTTACGCAGCAGGGCGTAAGGGATGCCGGACTCCGCCAGCGCCTTCTCCGTCGCGACGTGTTCAACGTGCAGACCCAGCGGCGATTTATCTGCATGCAGCAGGCTGGTATAGGCGATGAATTTCACGCCAGCGGCTTTGGCAGCATTAATGACGTTCTGATGTTGGGTGGCGCGCTGACCCACTTCGCTGGAGGAGATCAGCAGCAGCTTTTCTACGCCCTTAAGCGCGGAGGTCATTGTGCTTTCGTCAGCGTAATCCCCCTGACGAACGGTAATTCCCTGCTGGCGCAGGGCTTCAGCTTTTGCCGGATTGCGGACAATCGCCACAATCTGGTTTGCCGGTACGGTGTTTAACAGCTGTTCGATAACGAGCTGGCCAAGCTGGCCGGTTGCGCCGGTAATTGCGATCATGATGAATCCTCTTCGTGTTTGTCTGGTGTTGTGGCACACTAGCACCATAGCTAACTTTTAGTAAGTACGTACATAAAGGTAAGTATGAAAACAACGATACCGACACTTAGCGAACAAATGCGCGATGGCAACCTCTTCGCGGAACAGTGTCCTTCCAGAGAGGTTCTCAAACATGTCACCAGCCGCTGGGGCGTGCTGATTCTGGTGGCCCTGCGGCAGGGAACCCACCGTTTCAGCGACCTGCGCCGAAAAATGGGAGGCGTCAGCGAAAAGATGCTGGCCCAGTCGCTACAGGCGCTGGAACAGGACGGGTTTGTTAATCGCGTCTCGTATCCGGTTGTACCACCGCACGTTGAGTATAGCCTGACGCCGTTAGGGACAGAGGTGAGTGAGAAAGTGGCCGCGCTGGCGGACTGGATAGAAGTGCATACGCCGCAGGTGATGGCGAACCGGGAAGAACGCGCGGCGTAAAGGCAGGCCGGGTAAGGCGAAGCCGCTACCCGGCACACACCGCGTTACTTGCTTAAATCCACCTGATAAATGGCGAAGCCAATATCATCCGTTGCAACTTTCTTCATCGGATAGTGGGCTTTATCGTTAATAAACGCCGCCGCTTTATCGGACGGTGAAGTTTCAAAACGGATGTCCAGCGGCGTGTCGCTGTGAATGGGGGCCAGGCGCCAGTTGTTGTCCACTGCCGGATGAATGCCCCCCGCTTTTTTGGACTCCGCGCTGATCCACGCCGCCAGCACCGAGCGGTTCTCGTCCGGTGAGGCAAAGGCAATATGGCCATCTCCCGTGCCGGCAAACTTGCCGCCGTAGGCGCGGTAGTTATTGGTTACCACCAGGAAGGTGGCATTCGGGTCGATGGCTTTGCCCTTAAAGGTCAGGTTTTTGATGCGCTCGGCCTGCGGGTTAATGACCTGGCATTCGCCGTCATATTTTGCAGGCTGGGTAACATCAATCTGATACTCCACGCCGTCAATCACGTCAAAGTTATAGGTCCGGAAGCCATCCCAGTTAATCAGCGACTGCGGCTTGCTGCTGTGCGGATCAATCTGGTTAAACTGCCCGGCGGAGCACTCCAGCCACGCTTTCACCTCTTTGCCCGTCGCTTTGACCACCACCAGGGTGTTCGGATAGAGATAGAGATCGGCGGCGTTACGGAAGGTCAGTTGGCCCTTTTCGACTTCAACGTAGCTTGCCGGGTCATTCTTACGCCCGCCCACTTTGAACGGTGCCGCGGCCGACAGCACCGGCAGTTTTGCCAGGTCCGGGTCGCCCTGAATAACGTGTTCGACATAGGCTTTTTGCGCCATGTTAACCACCTGGACAGTCGGGTCATCCTGCACCAGCGCCAGGTAGCTGTACATGTTATCCGCCGATTTACCGATCGGCTTGCTGACGAAGTCGCGGGTGGCGTCGTGATCGTGCTTCAGCACGTCGACCAGTTTTTTATCTTCGGCGGCGAGTGATTTTTTAGCCGCAGCGTCGTAAATCGGGCGCGCCTCTGCTTTTGACTGAGTGACCTTCCAGTTGCCGCCGTCGTTATTGAGGACCAGATCCACCACACCAAGGTGGTCGCCCCACATACCCGGCATCACCGACGGCACGCCATTGAGTGTGCCTTTTTCGATATCCGCCCCTTTGATGCTGGCGAAATCTTTACCCGGGAAGACCGCGTGGGCGTGGCCGAACAGGATCGCATCGACGCCCGGGACTTCACTCAGATAATAAACGGAGTTTTCCGCCATGGCCTGATACGGATCGGCGGAGAGTCCCGAGTGCGCAACCACCACCACCAGATCTGCGCCTTTTTCGCGCATTTCCGGCACGTATTTGCGCGCAGTTCCGGTAATATCGTTAACGGTCACTTTCCCGTCGAGGTTGGCTTTATCCCAGGTCATGATTTGCGGCGGCACAAAGCCGATATAGCCGATTTTAAGCGTCTGTTTTTTACCGTCCTGATCGACAACCTCGGTCTCTTTAATCAGATAGGGGGTAAAGAGCGGCTTCTGCGTCTTAACGTCGATGATATTGGCATTAACGTACGGGAATTTCGCGCCAGCCAGCGCATCGTGCAGGTACTTCAGGCCGTAGTTAAATTCGTGGTTGCCCAGGTTGCCGACGGTATAGTCCAGGGTGTTCATCGCTTTATACACCGGGTGGATCTCGCCTTTTTTCAGCCCCTTCGCCGCCATGTAGTCCCCGAGCGGGCTACCCTGAATGAGATCGCCGTTGTCGACCAGTACGCTGTTTTTAACTTCATTGCGGGCGGCAGCGATCAAACTTGCCGTGCGTACCAGTCCGAATTTTTCCGTCGGGGTATCTTTGTAGTAATCGAAGTCCATCATGTTGCTGTGCAGGTCGGTAGTTTCCAGAATTCGCAGGTCTACCGTCGCCGCCTGTACGCTCACTGCAATCAGCGTCGCCAGGAGCGTTGCGCTAAACTTAATCATCAGAGGAGTCCTTTTTTCGATCCAGGCCACAAAAGAATATGTATCTATAGCGTGTTGCTTACATAAATGTGAATCCTGACAGAAAAAAGCGCCATGAAACCAGAATTGCTTCACAGATAGCGGAATTGTTCCCATTACGATATAACTAAAACAAAGAGTTAACCCCACTGCGTTAACAAAGAGGTGGAGAATGTTAGATAAGATTTGTCAGCTCGCACGGGATGCGGGAGATGCCATCATGCAGGTGTATGACGGTGCAAAACCGATGGAGGTCGTCAGCAAGGCAGATGACTCTCCGGTCACCGCGGCAGATATCGCGGCTCACAAGGTGATCCTGCAAGGACTGCAGGCCTTAACGCCGGATATCCCGGTCCTGTCAGAAGAAGCGCCGCAGAGCTGGGACGAGCGTCAGCACTGGCAGCGTTACTGGCTGGTGGACCCCCTCGACGGCACCAAAGAGTTTATCAAGCGTAACGGTGAGTTCACCGTCAACATCGCGCTGATTGAAAAAGGCAAAGCGGTGCTTGGGGTGGTATACGCGCCGGTGATGAAAGTCATGTACAGCGCTGCAGACGGTAAGGCGTGGAAGGAAGAGTGCGGCGTGCGTAAGCAGATTCAGGTGCGCGATGCGCGTCCACCGCTGGTGGTGATCAGCCGGTCGCACAGCGACAGCGAACTGCAGGAATATCTGCAACAGCTGGGTGAACACCAGACGACCTCGATTGGTTCATCACTGAAATTCTGTCTGGTGGCGGAAGGCCATGCCCAGCTCTATCCTCGCTTTGGGCCAACGAACGTCTGGGATACCGCGGCAGGGCATGCGGTCGCCACGGCCGCCGGGGCACATGTTCATGACTGGCAGGGTAAGCCGCTGGACTACACCCCGCGCGAATCCTTCCTTAACCCCGGCTTCCGCGTCTCTATTTATTGAGCCAGCAGTTTGTGCAGCAGGGCGACAACCTGCTGCACCTCTTCCAGGGTTAATGCCCCGTCTTTCACCCACTGCACGCGGCCGTCTTTATCCAGCACGATGATTGCAGAGCTCTCTTCCTCCAGCTGCCACGCCTTACGCGTCACGCCGTTGCTGTCGACAATAAACTGCGACCACGGATAGAGTTTTTTATTGCTCTCAAGGCTTGAACGCACAAACATTCCGGAGCCAGGAATGGCATCGTCAGTATTAACAATCGTGGTGGTCTGGTAGCGGTCGTGTGGGAATTTTGCGGCCTTGATCGCTTCCACCAGGTTGGCATTTTTCTCTTTTGCGGATGTACGACCGGCAATATGTTGTACAACTCTCACTTTGCCTGCGAGCTGCGCGCTATTCCACGCTTTGTAGCTAAACTTATCATTGTCGAGAATCAATTCTCCCCGGTCAGCAATGCCGACTGGTGGTACTCGTTGTCCTTTTTCAATCGCGTGAGCGCTAGCCCACAGGGGCAGAAGCAGGCAGGCTGCTGCAAGGATAGTACGTAGGGTCATGGTGTTTCCTTATTGTTTGCAGGTGATCCGACCACTTGGTCATACGCTTTTAATCATAAGTGCGATCAATGTGGTTTTCCCGCAATCCCGATGCCAGTTTGCGGGTGAACGCACATATCCATGAAAAAACGACGGCTTATACTGCCCTGAGTGAAGCTTTGCAAAGATTATTCTGAATAATTGTAATCAAACGGTAAATAAACTTATGCATACTGGGTAACACCGTAGTTCTGGTCTATAGTCTTTGGGCAACAAAATTTGCGCTCAGGACAGTCGGGCCGATTGTGGCACCGCAAGAGCGTATGATTCGCAGGAGATACAAGAATGAAAATTTTCCAACGCTACAACCCGCTTCAGGTGGCGAAGTACGTGAAGATCCTGTTCCGTGGACGGTTGTATATCAAGGATGTTGGCGCTTTTGAGTTTGATAAGGGCAAGATCCTTATCCCAAAAGTGAAGGACAAGCAGCATCTGTCTGTGATGTCTGAAGTCAACCGTCAGGTTATGCGTCTGCAAACTGAGATGGCTTAACCAACGTGCTATGCAGTAGTTAAAAACGCAGTTGATAAAAAAACGGCTCCCGATGGGAGCCGTTGATGTTTATGGACCTTACGCCGACACTTTCTCTTCTGCGTCAGGCATCCGCGGCACCAGCACGGTCGGTTTATTATCGATACGCGTCACCAGCAACTGGTCGATGCGGTAGTTATCAATATCCACCACTTCAAACTTGTAGCCAGAGAACTTCACCGAGTCGGTACGTTTCGGGATTTTTCGCAGCATAAACATCATAAAGCCGCCAATGGTCTCGTAATTACCTGACTGCGGGAACTCGTCGATATCCAGCACGCGCATGACATCGTCAATCGGCGTACCGCCGTCGATAAGCCATGAGTTCTCATCACGCTGCACAATCTGCTCTTCCAGACCCTGGCCAACCAGGTCGCCCATCAGCGTGGTCATCACATCGTTGAGGGTGATGATGCCCACCACCAGCGCGTATTCGTTCATGATAACGGCAAAATCTTCACCGGCCGTTTTGAAACTTTCCAGCGCTTCAGAGAGGGTGAGGGTATCCGGAACAATCAGGGTATTGCGGATCTGAACGCCGCTGTTGAGCGCCAGGCTCTGGTTGGCCAGCACGCGGTTCAGCAGGTCTTTCGAGTCCACATAACCGATGATGTGGTCGATATCTTCATTACAGACCAGGAACTTGGAGTGCGGGTGCTCGGCCACCTTTTGCTTCAGGCTCTGCTCGTCTTCGTGCAGGTCGAACCAAATCACGTTTTCGCGTCCGGTCATGGATGACGGTACGGTACGGGATTCCAGCTCAAACACGTTCTCAATCAACTCGTGCTCCTGCTTGCGCAGCACGCCCGCCAGGGCACCCGCTTCGAAGACCGCATAGATATCATCAGAGGTGATATCGTCTTTTCGCACCATCGGAATTTTAAACAGGCGGAAAATGCTATTGGCCAGGCCGTTGAAGAACCACACCAGCGGACGGAACAGGAACAGGCAGAAGCGCATCGGGTTGATGATGCGCAAAGCCACAGCTTCTGGCGCAATCATACCGATGCGTTTCGGGGTCAGATCAGCGAAGAGGATGAACAGGCCAGTCACCAGCGAGAAGGAGAGAATAAAACTCAGTTGCTCGGAGAGTTCAGGTGAAAAGTAGCGTGCGAAGAGGCCATGAAACACCGGTGAAAATGCTGCATCCCCCACGATACCGCCCAGGATGGCGACCGCGTTCAGGCCAATCTGCACCACGGTGAAAAACATTCCCGGGTTTTCCTGCATTTTGAGTATGCGTGATGCGTTAACGTTGCCTTCGTCAGCAAGCAGTTTCAGTTTGATTTTACGGGAGGCGGCCAGCGAGATCTCGGATATCGAGAAAAATGCACTGACGGCAATGAGACAAAGTATCACTAAAATACTGTTTAACATAGTTTATCCGGCTTCTCGCCAGATCCTCAGAAGGGGAGTTGATACCATTTGTGTGGAAACACATTGAACATCAGCTCGTAGCGTTGAGCCGATTATTTCAGCGGGTAGTATAGCGTAAAGAGATGTAAATCTGCCAGAGGTCACATTTTGACGCTTAAGTACCGAGAAGTGTTGTGTTTGGGAATTGATGGGAACCATTCTCATTTGAAGAGGGTTTTCATGCAATCTTTACCAGATCTTTATCCAATCTTTATACAGCAAAATGTGCGTTTTTTAGACAGGACAGCTTCCTCTGAACGCTCTTTCATGTGGCAGCGTCGATTAGCTGGGAAACTTCTTCGGGTTAGCCTACGCACCCAGGACAGAAATGTGGCTCAGTATCGTGCCGTAAAGCTCACTGAAGCCTTTATAAGGCTCTCTCAGCTAATGGGGAATACAAATCCACTATTGATTCGTGAAACGCTTCTAAAGGCCAGAGATAAGCAAATAGAGGATGAATTTTTATCCGCCGTCTCTGTATGTCATGTCTCGCCGCATCCAGTAATACAAGAAAAGAGCATTTCCCCTCTATTGTCATCAGTACTTAATGAGTGGCTTGAAGAGATGAGTTCTGATTGGGCGAAGAGTACCAAAGTGCTTAATGAGAGAACGGTAAATGGATTCCTGGAATGGTGTGGGGATATCCCAGTCGATTCAGTTACGAAAAAGACGGTGAGTACTTATAAAAAGTTTCTTGATAAGTCGGGTAAGTCACCTCGATCCAGACAAGATGCCATTATTAAGGTTTCTGCAATGTTCAATTTCGCTATGAAGCAACGTGATTACATCGTGAAGAATCCTTTTTTGGGGATGAACTATAAGCATGTTGAAAATATGAGTATTAAAACGGGTGTTTCATTAAGGGAGCATCAAAAATTAATTTCTTCTGAGCATGTTGCCAATACCAGATCCTTATGGTGGTTACTAAACCTACTTTTTTACACAGGAGTACGTATCGGTGAGGCGATCCAAATCTCTTCAAATGATTATATTGAGAAAGAAGACCAAGGAATACTCATTAAATGTATCAGCATTAATGATGCTGGTACTAAAACCGTTAAGAATAACGAGTCAATTCGCGATATACCTTTAAGTGATAGTCTTCTAAAGGCTGGTATATGGGAAGAGAAACCAATATATCATTGGGTTAATAATTCATCTGCAAGTAATGCCGTAAGCAAGGCTTTCAAAAAAGCAGGCATGAAACATACAGCACATGACTATAGATATGGTTTGTCAGACCGATTGAGAGATCTTCAAGAAGTACCTGACCATATAAGATTCTCGATACTTGGACATGCTCATCGAACAATGACGGATAGAACATACAGGAGTAAACAACCACTTCTGCAAATGAAACACGTGATTGATCGTATCTGAATTAAAAACAAGCACATGGATGTGTTATCGTGAAGTACATTACTTTAAATCATTTGTGAAATTCTTTCCCTTTATATCCTATACTAAAAGGAATAGTGAATTTATAAAAAATGTGAGGTTTAATATATGAGAATGAAAGAACATTATTATGATAAGACACTATCTTATTATAAATTATCAGAAGAAGAGTATGAATGTATTATAAGGGAAGAGGAAAGGAAGTTTTCTAAAGACAGCAATAAGAGGTTGTTAATAAAAACAAATATAATCAATGCTAAAAAATAACCCACATTCATTTTTATTTTATGTGTTTTTATATGTGCTGAATATTTTTGTCATTGTTTATTTTTATTCTTTGGTTATAATGCTAAAATTTTCATCATATTTTCAATGGGTAACCGATTCCTTAGTTTTTTTGTTGTGCGATAGGAACAGGTGCGTTGCTATTATTCCATAATCTAAAGGCAGGTTACTTAGCAACACTTAGTAATACAAGCTATTAAATATAAATGTACTAAAAAACGCATATTTCATTCCCTATAAATATCGGTAGATATTTATAGGGGGAGAAGAAAAAATGAAATGAATTTAAATTATGTCCTATACTATATGTATAGTTAAAATCCTGTTGGTGTACCCGTTAGTCGTGGGGTAATGATAAGAGCGTCATTACCCTTGGTATAATAAATTAAAACCTGATCCTATCGACAAGTAGATGGCAGATGAGTTGTTCAGCAGAACGCAGTGCAAATGAAACCCGTGCAAATTTCCCGAGCGTAAATTCCAGACAAAAAAGACGAAAACGCAGGAGTCACGGCAATGTGGCACTATAAAGGAATCGGATAATACCCCGTAGATTCCCTTGATAGACATATAAGGCCAATCCTTACCAAATGGTATAAGGGAGTCTATTACTTCTAATAGATTCAGTGGCGAATTTATACAATATAGATCCGTCCAGAATTCGAGAAGTACTTAGACGCTTATAGGAGTTATTCATACAGCTTTTATAAGAAGAGTAGCGATGAGCTACGACCGTTGCAGAGAATGGCGATAGGAAGAAACAGGGCAACCCGCTTCCGCTTGAGTACAATATAGTTGTATTCAAAATTCGCTGTATGAAATGTTGATGAGTATCAGCGTCAAGAAATACAAATTAATTGTATATTTTGAATTTCTTCCCCCTTAGTGGGGGATCAAAATGTATCCAAGAAATCCCGTCAAGGGGTAACGCTGTTAAAGCTATTAAATTCAATATAAGTTTATCAGTAAGGCTGACATATAAATGAATTGAAATTCGATTTAAACGAGCGTAGTGAGTTTAACATCGAATGAAATTCCTGGTTCGCTTGTAAAGCGAGACAGTTTAAACGCCATGCATAACAGATATCATACGGATTCTATATAGCAAGATCATTATGTTTCTTTTGTTTGCTAAGTCTACCTTCAGAATAGGGTAATGCTAAAGCAATTGAATTTAATGAATGGAAGGTTTTATTTAATATAGAGTTATGAAAAATAAACGTCTACTATGAATAATGGGCGAACATTATTCATAGTAGACATTGATGAGATTATATCCAGATGTCGTAGCTAAGCTTTTTTGTAATGCTGTTTACTTCATCTTCTAACACAGACAATTTTTTCTCAAAACTACGCAATAGATAGAATTTGTCTGCATCAAAGAAAATAGAGTCATCGCCAATTTTGGCTTTATGAGACATTATTCTATCTGTACCATAATATATGGAAATATAATTATCTAACTGATCAATTGCAGAAAGAAGCGATTCAAAGAAATCTGTTTGTTTACGCATAAGTTCTTCATAATTTTTTTTGTTATTTAATTTCCACCCATGAAGTTGTAGTATTGTTTCGCTTTTTCTTATGTTAATTTTTTCAGTCATATAAAATACGCGATATATTTTATATGATTCATTTAAGTGACTAATTAAGGTTTTTATATTTTTCTGAACAACGGGGTTATTATTCTCATTTCGTTCTTTCTCAAACTGTTCACGATTTTTTCTTAAAATCACTTCGTTGGATATTATTTCAACCCCTAATAAAGCTCTCCGCATCATACCCTCTAAAGGAATAATATGATTTTCGTGAAATTTAGCCACCAAGTGCAATGATGTCTCTTTTTTCTTTGCACCCAACCAGTTTTTTGCGTTAATAGCGGCATATAATGCTGCAATGGCCATTGCGACGTTACATATGGCTATAATTACATTTGAGTAATCACTAACGGTCATTTCTTTAACTCCGAATATCAGTGCTTTAAGCATAACTGCAATGGTCACAATACATAGGCATATAACCACTCCAATTAACATATAATTCAAGCGATTAGATAGCATTTTTTCCCTCTAATTAGCTTTAAATGACCTGTTTTATAAGTCATTTCTTGTGTAAATAAATGGCTTGGTAGATGTGGTATTATTAATTATCATTACTACCGTACCAATGATGTTCATTTTTTCAATATCGATATTAGTTACAGTAATGGGTGGGTGGTTCATATTGTCGCTTAATAACTGAATCCCGTTTAATAGAAACTGAACTCGTTTGAATAAATAGTTCCTGTTTTGCTTTAATACGACAAGTTTATTATCCGTCAACTTTTTATCGTTAGTATCAATTATTAGCACTGCCCCAGGTAGGAAGGTAGGATGCATGACATCAGTTACCACTCTAATGGCAAAGAGCGAATTCACATCTATCATCTCAAGTAAGCGAGCGTCCAGCTTAAGCACATCATTTTCGTGGTCAATAAAAGGTACACATAAAACATCAGATTCTAATATCTCTGTTTCTCTTTGCTGACCTGTGGCAAGCCACTCAACAGATACATTACCTGCTTTAGCGAGCAGCACCAGGTTATCAAGAGTGGGGCTTGATGCAGCATGAAGATAGTTATGCACGGTACTATAGCCAATACCTGCACGTGCCGCGAACTCTCTACCCGTCGTTTCAAGAGATGTTATGACCTGCTTTAAGCGTTCACTGAACTCTTTGATGCTCTGTTTTTTATCGATCATTCTATCGCCATTCAACTTAAGGAATTGTATTCCTAATTCGATTTGACTTGTTCATTTTATTGATCAATCATGTTCATTATTAAGTAATGAGTGATCATAATGAAGAATCATAAACAAAAAGGATCTCAAAAAAAGGAATCAAATGCCAGTACTCGAAACTGGCATCGGGCCGATGTACTTGCAGCTATACGCAAGAAAGGTAGTTCGTTGGCTAAGTTGTCCCGAGACAACGGCTTACATGAACGAACGCTATACAACGCCCTTGAGAGGCATTGGCCAAAAGGTGAGCAGATCATTGCCGATTATATTGGGGTCACCCGAGAAGAAATCTGGCCCGAACGTTACAGCAATAGTGAGGAATAAATTGTGGCATACGCAACATATACAGTGGTTTGTCCGCATTGTGGAAGTACTACGACAGTTAACACCGGAATAAAAAGCAGTGGTACAGGTGTAGGTTCGTGCGGAGCATGTAGAAAACTTGTCAGAGTAGAAGTTGACTCCCTCGGTAATATAAAACGAGTAATAAAATAACAAGGGAAAATAAAAATGAAGAAAATACAGTTTTTTGTTTATATGGGATTCGGTTTAATCATGGCGTCCATGGTTTATAGTTATTTTAGTACATTCAATGAACCAGGGATGTCATTTGCTACAGTATTACTTGCATTAGTTACTTTAGCATTTTGGAGTATGGTTATGATCATCTCATTTTGGTGGTCAATTATAGCCATTCCATCTATACAAGAAAACCACCCCGCATTAACGCAAAAATTTCCAAAGTTTTTTAATAACTTTCTTCTGCCTATCATCATTGTCATTTTATTATTAATAGCTGGGCAAGCTAATGTATATATGATGAACCTACAAGGAAAGAATCTTGGTTTTATGATCGAAGATCAATTCTCTGAAGCGAAGAGTGCCGGGATCTTTAACAGAGAAAAGTGGATTGAGGTTAAAGCTAAGCAAGATGAGTCAATAAAATTAGCCGATAAACATGCTGCCGCTGTAGCATTAGAAAAAAAGAACAAAGACTACATCGAAAGTAAGATTAATAGTCTCGACAAGAGTAGTGGTAAGTACTTAGTAGCTGAAAATATCTACAAACAACATGGTGTTTGGGTCGATGATTACATTGCTGTTCAAAAGAAGTCATGCTCACGTGAATTCAATCGACTGTTAGCTGCTAATGCAGCGTCTGAGCAAGCCATTGAGTACTGGAATGAAACCTCTGATTCTTTAACCCGGTCGGGTATTTCGCCATTTGCAGGGGGGAGGAGTCCTACAACCGATCCTGACATCCAGAGAGCCAACAACGATATTAGATTTGCCCGTTCTCAATTAGAAAACTGTGGTATAGCTCATCTTAACGAGATAGAACATCGTGTTACAGTACAAACTGATAATTGAAATGGATTCAGGATTATGTATTTTAAAGCGGCTGTTATAAGTTTAAGTTTGCTATTGTGTTTATCGGCCTCTGCTGATGAACTTAAGCAAAATATTGATAGCACATTACAAAAATGCAAGATGGATGCTGTTAGTACCATTGACTCACAGAATTGCTATATTAAAGCTACTACAGCGTGGGATACTGAGCTTGGGAATCAATATAAACTGCTAATGAAAGATCAGCCTGAAAATGTGCGTGCTGCCCTAAGAGATTCACAAAGGCAATGGATAAAATACAGAGATTCGTATAATAAAGGAATTGAGGCTTTTTATCAAAAAGAAGAGGGTACTATCTGGAGTTTGATTGCGGCTGAAAGCAAAATGAATATCATCCGCGATAAAACATTAGATCTTTATCGACTCAGGAATAGTACAAATCTTGGTGGCTGATGTTAAAAGGTAGCGTAGGCTACCTTTTTTATTGCCATCGATGAGTCAGGGCTGGTGGAAAACCGCTATTAATAATTCGTAAAGTACTTTCATCACTCCATTCACACAGCAAAACGCCAAACATCACGTAATCTTCTGTTCCAGTATCAAAGTATTTGTGCATTAGGTCATGCAAAGTCTTTTCTGTTTGTGTGAAAGAAATCATTTGCTTAACTTAAGATGCCGCACAATTCATTTCTTTCTTGATTCGGCTAATAGTGTTGGTACTTACACCGAAGTCAGCAGCTACAGAGCGAACACTTCCGCCAGATGCCAATGCGGCGAGGATTTCAGTACGCGGGATATGCCTACCATTTCCACGTCCAGCAATACGACCAGCAGCCTTAGCTGCTTCGTAACCCTCTCTTTGCCTGAGCAGCATCATTTCACGTTCCATTTGGCAAATTCCCGAAAGTAAAGTTAGAACCAGTTTACCAGTAGGTGAGTTATCTCCCGTCTTAATGCCTTCATGATGAAACTGGATCGCGACACCCCGTTTAGTCAAAGTATCTACAGTTGAGAGAAGGTCGGTTGTATTACGGGCAAGGCGGCTGATGTCATGCACATGCAAAGTATCGCCTTCGCGTAAGTACTCCATCATCGCTAAGAATGCTTCACGATTGGTATTTTTCGCACTTACTTTCTCAGTGAATACTTTTTCAAAGGTGATCCCCGTATCTGCTAATTGTCGCTCGCTGTTTTGTTGCAAGCTGGATACGCGAATATAAGCGATGTGTGCCATGTCAAAATCTCTATACTGTATCGATTTGTGTGTTGCGATTTATTATAGAGTGTAGCGATGAAAAATCAAGGCAGATCGCTACGCTTAATCAGGCTTTAGGAGGATGTGCGGTATGTAGCGATTAAGGATGCTTAATCGCTACACTATATTTTAGTAGCATATCAGTATGCGGATAAAAGTGAGGTGCGTGGCATAATCTCTGGCTAACAATTACTCCCTTGAAAATATGTCATCAACACCATCAAACCCGTTATCCTGATATCCACCATGTTGAGTATATTCTTGTCCATCCCAATCAGAATAATTTTCGATATTGCTCTCTATTATTGATTGTACATCAATATTATCAATAATGTCATCAATTTCACTTTCGTTAAAAACTATCGAGCTTTCGGATAACATATCCTTAACCATATCCTTTGCTTTCGATTTAATTAAATAACTCTCCTGCTCATCATAATACTCGCTAAATTCATTACTTTCTGAAATAAATTCATGCACAAAATCATACCAATACTCTAATAAAGAGGTACGGATATCACCCAGTAATTCATCGTCACTGATAACATTGGAAATATGGCTTAAAATATTTAAATCTTCATAGTCAAGATCGTCGCCACTGGTTAGTAACGTTAACTTTGTGTATTCCTGTGTTTTTTTATAACCTATCCAATCTATATCATTTAAAGATAACCAATGAATTATTTTTGCAATCCTATAATTATATTTTGTAAAATATTTGCTTAAGGGGAGGGTATTTGTATTTAAAATCCTTGCTGCTTTTAATTTAACACTATGTGATAAATTATTATTAGATATCATTAATTCAATAAGTTCAATGATATAGTCTTCAGTTTTGTTGCTATGAATGTTACTTAATAAGGTATCTGCGATTTTGTTTGCAGCATTTGGTGCAATTTTTTTATTTAGTAATGTGTTTAAATTGTTAAGTGATTGTATAGATGAGAGTGCTAAGAAAAATGATGGTATAAGCGATAGGTTATCATTTATTTTAGCAATTAAATAATCAGAAATTGATGGGTTTAGCACATCGTATATCGCGTCTTTGCCTTCCTCCAATTTGCGTTGTAATGTTGATTTAACTGCATGTAATATGCAGGATTTAAAATCAAGATAATCATTTCGTGAGCGATCGAAATTTATTATTTCTAACAAATTATCATAATTCTCACTTAGCTCCTTTTCAGATATTTTTCCGTTATTTAGCGATACAAGATAAGTTAAATAAAATACACATTTAGGTACTTGTTTCGTAAGCATATAATCCCAAATAGCTGTGGGATTGTCTAAACTCTCAACTATATATTCCCAGTAATGTTCTGGCTCAAGATGCGAAACTTTATCATAATCTGTAATGAATGAAATTAACCGGGGGTTATAATTTTTATGCGAAATTATTTTTCTATATCTTTTTTCTTTCCAAATGCACTCTTTGAATTCGTCTGGCAGTTCGCTAAACCACAAGTGATTATAAAGAACTTTAGCTTTATCTATTATATCAAGGTTTTTTACCTCAACCTCATATTCATGCTTTTCAGTGTTATTAATAAAAAATAATTCACTTGATGCTTTTCCTTGATTTAGTATAGTCGTTCTGGAGGTAAGAATTAATTTTTTTTCGGGTTTGAAACGGATTCTATTTATAAATCTAACTATCTTTGAATCCTCTTTGTTTCTTAATGCTTCTAAATAGTTTCTTCCAAGAAAATCATCATAAAGGAAAAGTTGTTTTGTATCTGGCTCAATGATTTTGTCACCTTCCTCTATGTCGCTTTCTATATAAACTAACTGATATCCTTCTAATATATAATTAAGACATAATTGTTCCGCAAGAGTTGTTTTTCCAACGCCTGGTTCGCCGGTAATTATAAGGGTGTTGAAATGTTCAATTTTATTCTTAGCTGTGGCGAAATCTCGTGTTTCTACGTATTTTTCTGAATTTATTTTTATTTGCTCAAGAATATGACTACTTTTTCCAATAATGTCATTATGCAATATTGATGTTAAAAAAGAAGTGCTGTTAAGCCAGAGTTTATAGTACTTACGTTCGATATTTTTATATTGAGATAATTTATGTGTTATATCTTCAATTGAAAATATATCATCACTCCGGAGATATCTACTTCCAAATATACTGATTATCTCATTCTTTCTAACATCTGTTAATCCTTTTCCGATAGCCAATATATAACGTGAAGGATTGATTCTTGCAACCTTTGCTGCTTCTTTTTTCAAATTATTAATTAAAGCAGAGTAGCTTGAGTTAACATAATGTTTGCTTTGGATAATGACCTTATTCCCACCTATATAAAATCTACCATCCATACCGCTATCTCTTCCAGGCATAAATCTTTCTATATTAGTACCTGGCATTTCAATTTTAATTAGATCAATTACCAGGTCTTCAAAGTCTTTATCATTTAGTCTGGAAAAATCATAACTATTCATAATTCCTCTCAAAATCGTTACTTTTTGTAATTGTCTCGTATTTTGAAGTTATATGTAAAGCTGAATTTTATAGAAATTAGTGGTGCGTCATTTTTTAGCATTAATCGGCTACCAGTTTTGAATGGGAGTACTCATATGGTTGCCAAGTGATATGTTTACATATATAAATTTATAGTTAATGCGTGTTCTTTAGATTATAAATTGATCATGGATACCTTGCGATATTATCTTGTGCATCAAGTATGAAAAAATGATCGTTATTAGAAAAACACTTTTCATTCGAGGAAAGCATTATCATTGTGTTTAAATCTGCGATTGTTTTATCTGTTGCGTTATGAATTGGACTTAATTTCATTTCTTTACATCCAAAAAGAAATGTATTTTTATTTAACGGGGCTAATATCATTGACCCTGGAGTAGCTAATCCAAATGTTTGCAATCGATTATGAGATAAAATAAAAGGTGAGTCACTTGTGATGGTATTAATTTTATTTGGTGCTTTGATTAGTGAGTAATTGAATTGAGGGAGGTAATAAGAGGCAATTTTGGTTTGTTTGAGTTCATATTCAATAATGTCATCGATAATGTAATCCCTCACTGACATGCCTAAGGTAACATTCCTTTGATTAAGATCTTTTTTCATTGATTCGACTATTTTTCGTTCTTGTCTTAGAGGTGTTTCGATGTTATTTCTATGTTGTGAATTTCTTAAAAATAAAGACGATAACAACCAGATTAAACCTTCATCTTCGGAATTAATTCCTTTACTCGTATCTATGGTCTCTAAAAACTCACCTATACGTGTCTCGACTGTATTACCGTACCATTCTTCAATTAGGAACGGACGTATATTTTCTTCTAATTTATAATAATTATTGCTCACACATGCATCATTAGGGTTTGTACCATGTTTAAATCCAGGCTTATTTTTTGGAAATGCCCAGAATAAAGATGTCCTTTTACCCTGATTGGTAAAGCCTTTCAGATAGCACGCAGGGATGTAATGATGTTTTTTGGGATAACTCATCAGGTTTCTTCCCTTGAAAAGTAAGAAAATTATATCTTCTACCGACCCGTACTTTAATCATAATATCTTGATCTTTTCAATAGTTATAGCTAAGGTCCAAATTCCATCAAACTCGCACCAACACTGACATACTGCCCCAGTAAAGTGGATTCAAAATGGCTGTTTAACATAGTTTATCCGGCTTCAGCCAGATCCTCGGAAGGGAAGTTAATTACATTTGTGTGAAGACACATAGAACGTCAGCTCGTAGCGTTGAGCTGATTATTTCAGCGGGTAGTATAGCGTAAAGGCGTGTAAATCTGCCAGAGGTCACATTTTGGCATAAAACCGGCCGGACAGCGAAGCGCTGTCCGGTACGTACGGCTATTTTACTGCGGATAAACTGGCGTTTCCTGCCGCCCGGCGCGTGGCATCCCCTCCCCACACCTGGTCATACTCATAGCCGGTGAGCTGTTTGATCACCACGCGGGTGTTGGCGTCGCAATCGCGATAATCTCCGCCCAGCTTGCGGCGCGCAATCTCCTTCAGCAGCAGCTTGTGCGTCTCGCGGGTCAGTTTAAATTTGTAGGTCGTGAAGAAGCTCACGGCCAGAAGGGCCGCCGTCGCGAAAATCAGCAGGCCGATAATGGCTCCCAGCGCGCTTTCAGGCTGTGCGCCGCTGCCCTTCACAAACCCTGACTCCTGCAGCACCAGGCCGATGATCATGATGGCAATCGCCACGGTGCTTTTGCGGGTCAATACCATCACCCCGGCAAAAATCCCTTCGCGGCGCTGCTGCGTCACAATCTCATCGATATCAGGAATGAAACTGTAGATATTCCACGGGATGTAATAAAGACCAGAGCGGGCGGCACCGAGCAGGATAAAGACCCCCGAGAACAGCAGCGTTGGCACCTGCGTTTTGGTGAGGTAGACCGTAAACAGGAATACCAGCACGGCGAAGATACAGCCATAAGAGAGGCGCAGCGCCGCGGACGGCGTGATATTCAGCCGGTTCAAAAGCAGCATAAATCCGTACGTGCCTGGTACCGAGGCAAAGGCGGCAATGCTCAGCCAGCCCGACACGGCCGCCGCATCCTGGCTCAGACAATAAACGACATAATAGGTAAAGACCGAGCCGAAGACGTCCATCGCAGTAAACGAGAAGATATAAATAATGATATGCAGGCGGAATGCGCGGATGCGAAAGGACGAAAAGAGGTCCAGTACCAGATATTTCAGATGATTGGCTACCCCGCTGCTGCGCTGGTTATCTATCTTAAAATCGGACTCCTGATGCACATCTTTCGCTTCCCAGGTGGTGTACCACGTAATAAACACCGCAAGGCAAAAAACGCAGGAAAATATCAGTCCGGTGAGCGTATAGGTAAACGGATTGTCTTTCCCGGTGAACTGCATAATGACGCCGGGGACGGAAACGGCAAGGAACCCCCCAAGCTGAGAGCAGATCATGCGCACCCCTGAAAGTCGGCTGCGCTCTTCGTAGCGGTTCGTCATTTCTGCGGCCAGCGTCTCCCACGGCACCAGCACCATCGCCGACAGCAGTTCAATAGAGAGATAGGTTCCAAGGTAATACCAGTATCCCATATCCGTCAGCCACAGCAGGGCATACAAAAACATTAACGGGGAACTCAGTAATAAAAAGAAACGGCGACGGCCAAATTTACGGCCGAGCCAGGTACCCGCAAAATTATCAGTGATATAACCCATGATCGGGCTTAACAGCGCATCAATGACGCGGGCGATAGCAAATATAGAGCCCGCTTCAATAACAGACAGCCCGCAATAGGTCGTGTAAAAAAATAACAGCCAGGTGCCGATAATGGCGAAAGCGCCTCCGCCAAACAGATCGGTTATGCCGTAGCCAAGCGCCACGCCATAACCAACTCTACGTTCAGTTGGTTTGACCATAATAATATCCAGTGTAGGGTAATGATTAACCCGTTTTACGGGGCGTATTTTTATTAACGTCTGGAATTCAAATTACGTTCTGGTTGTTGATATTTATCCATTGTCTTGTTTGAGATGACCGATAAATAGCCTCCACAAGGGTGAGTGATTTTCCGGCGGTACGGATATCGATATAGTCTCTGTTTTCCGGATGATGAACGGCAGTATAAAACCGGTGGATCGCCTGCTGATGACCCAGCCCCCAGTAGCTTTTTACCGTGCCGTCGGGGGAATCATCGCTTGCCAGTTTTAACCGCTCACCCGGCGTGACGCGCCAGAGAGTGTTGTCATTCAGCAGCAGCGAGCCGCGTTCACAGTGGATCTCCAGCAGGAGAGGGGCGTCCGTGGTGTGGCAATTGCTGGCATAAAACAGGCCGCGGGCGCCGTTGGCGAAGTGTAGCGTGGCCATTGCGCTGTCTTCGCCTTCGGTCACGTCTGCCAGCTCACCGCTATCCACCACGCCTTTCACTCGCGTCACGCCTTCGCCGAACCACTGCATCAGGTCGAGCGTATGGATTGCCTGGTTGATCAGCAGACTCCCGCCTTCTGTTGCCAGCCGACCGCGCCAGGGGCTTTGCGTGTAGTAAGCGCCCGCGCGTGACCATGTGAGTACTGCCCTGATGCTGAGCATTTTCCCCAGCTGTCCATGGCCTAACTCCTGCCGAATACGCTGGCTGGTGGGGTTGAGCCGGTTCTGATAGCACACGCCGAGCAGGCTCTGAGCCCGATCGGCGGCACGGGTGATATCAATGAGTTCACGGGTGTTCATGCCCACCGGTTTTTCGCAAAAAACATGCTTCCCGGCGGCGAGTGCCGCCAGAATCATCTCTTTATGCTCGAAATGGGGCGTACAGATGTGTACCACGTCGATGGCATCATCCAGCAGCATTTCCCGGTAATCCTGATAAAAACGGCATTGATAGTCTTTCGCCAGCGCCAGTCCTTTAACGCTGTCGATGTCGACCAGCGCACGCAGCGCGACGTTGGGCATCTGGCGCAGGGCATTGACATGGCAGCCATGAATCGCCCCGCCGCCGATGATAGCGGTATTCAGGATAGTCATCTCCGGCTCCCCTTAACCCGCCGCGTTGGCGAGCATTTGAGCCTTCACGCACAGCTCCGCAGCCTTGAAAGCGTGCGCCTGCGTCATGGCATTTTCAGTCCGATGGAGACAGTCGAGGATCAGTTCGCCAAAGAACGGGAATCCGACCTGGCCTGCTACCGGATAACGGAACTCCCCCTCTTTATTGACGAGATAAACCACATCCTGCTCGCCGCGGGTTAAATCGACGTATTTGCGGATTTCGATGTAGCCCTCGGTGCCGAGCAGCGTCAGTCGCCCGTCACCCCATGTGGACAGCCCGTCCGGGGTAAACCAGTCGCAGCGGAAGTAGCCGCTGGCGCCGTTTTCGCCTTTGAGCATTGCATCGCCAAAATCTTCAAAGGCGGGGTACTGCGGGTGTTTAACGTTCCGGACCTGGCTTGCTATCACGGTGGCATCGCGGTTGCCGGTGTAAAAAAGGAACTGCTCAATCTGATGGCTGCCGATGTCACACAGGATGCCGCCGAAGTATCGCCGATCGTAAAACCAGTCCGGCCTTCCTTCGCCTTCACGGTGTGGGCCTGTCCCCAGCGTTTGTACCACGTCGCCGATGGCACCTTGCTTTACCAGTTGACCGGCAAAGACAGCACTCTCAACATGCAGACGTTCGCTGTAGTAAACCGCATATTTCTTACCGGTTTTTTCAACCATCGCTTTGGCATCTGCCAGCTGTTCAAGGGTGGTGAGCGGCGCTTTGTCGGTAAAGTAATCCTTCCCCGCCGCCATCGATTTCAGCCCCAGCGCACAGCGTTCAGAGGGGATGGCGGCGCCTGCCACCAGACGCACCTCGTTATCGGCGAGGATCGCCTCCAGCGAATCCGCCACTCTGGCCTGCGGATACTGCTGGATAAATTTATCCACTCTGGACGGATCGGGATCGTAAACCCATTTCAGCGTGGCGCCGGCTTCAATCAGCCCGTTACACATTCCATAAATATGCCCGTGGTCGAGCGCGGCAGCGGCAAAGACAAACTCACCTTCCCGGACAACGGGCTGAGGTTTGCCGACTGGCGCGTAGTTCATTCCGTCATGTTTATTCATCTTCAGATTCCTCGATCCAGATCTTTACCCAGGGGGATAGCGCCCACTTCGCTGAAGTTGGCCACGCTTGTGGATTTCTCATGAAAACGGGGGGCGAGGGTGTTAATCCCGCCGGTACGGTAAAACGGATCGTCACGTGGAATGGGGAGCGAGACCACGGTGCGGGTGATGGCAGATTTATAAATTGCGGTAATCAACTCCAGCGAGCGTTTTCCCTGTAATCCATCCACCAGCGGGGCCGTGCCGCGTTCAATACTCAGCAGCAGGTCGTTAATCTGCCCGGTATGCAGCGTCCACGCGAGTGCCGGTGTCTGCGCAAAAACAGCGTTGAGCTGTGCTTCCCGCTGCTGGTCGTGAGTTTCCTGAGGAAAACCGTTATCGGCACTCACGCTGGCACAGGCTTGCCAGGGGGCAGAGATGCGTGCGCGCTCGCCCTGGATGACGATCTTCTGATCTTCGCCGTGATGCACCACCGAGGCGGTAAGCTGCGTGAGTGCGCCGCTGGGATATTTGAATATTGCGGCGCTGAGGTCTTCCACTTCGGCATTGTCATGCGCCACGTTGGTCATCATCGCCACCACCTCGGATGGAAACCCGAGCATCCACTGAATAGCGTCGATATGGTGAACCGCGTGATTGAGCGTGCAGCCGCCCCCCTCTTTTTCCCAGGTGCCACGCCACCACAGATCGTAATAGCAGTGGCCGCGCCACCAGAACGAATCCACCTGCGCATGGCAGATTTTGCCCGCGAGGCCGGAATCCAGCGCTGCTTTTAAGCGCCAGAAGGCATCGGTAAAGCGATTTTGCGCAATGATGGAGAGCGTTTTACCGCTGGCCTGCTGAGCCGCAATCATCGCGTCGCACTCCTCAAGCGAGGCGGCCATCGGCTTTTCACACAGCACATGACACCCGGCCTCCAGTGCATCAATGCTGATCTGTGCGTGGACATACGGCGGGGTGCAGACATCGACGATATCGACGTCTGGCTCGGATGCCAGCATCTGCTGATGGCTCTCATACACGCGGGCCTGCGTCAGGCCGTAGCGCGTTTTTTTCTCGTGCGCTTTTTCCGGGTAGATATCCACCAGCGCGACAATCCGGCAGCGCTGACCAAACTGCAAATAACCCTGAATATGGTTATGTGAGATATTGCCTGTACCTACAATGGCGATATTTAGCATCGTGTCGTCTCCGGAGTTACCAGGTGCCTGAGGCATCAAGCGTCACGTTTACGGCCTCTTTAGCAACAGAGGTGCTGATGCGTTGCTGGAGCAGGCGCAAGTAGTGTTTCTCGTTGATCGGCAGTTCGACCCAGTCGTCAGTCCAGGTGGAAAGATGCATGGCATTAGAGAGCGTCAGGCCGTGGATCCCGTCCAGGCCCGGCGCAATCAGCGGTTCACCGTGCAGGATGGCGGCGCAGAAGTTTGCGGTAATGACATGATGTTCGCTGCATTCGGCGGCGACAGGAATGTCGACCTCCCAGCATTCAGGCTCCCCAAAACCGTTTTGCCAGCGGGCGTTAAAGTCGGTTTCGGACTCACGTAGCCGCCAGTAGCGAAGCCGCCCCTCTTCGACGACCACTTTGCCGCGATCCCCGACGATCTCCAGGCGATTTGTCCCCGGCGTTTCTGCCACGGTAGTGATAAATACACCGGTAGCCCCACCGGCATACTCGGTATAGGCGGTGACCTCGTCTTCCACTTCAATGTCACGATGTTTGCCGAACTGGCAAAACGCGCGCAGGCGGACCGGCATGCCCACCAGCCACTGCCAGAGATCGAGCTGATGCGGATCCTGGTTGAGCAAGACGCCGCCGCCTTCTCCTTTCCAGGTCGCGCGCCAGCCGCTGGAGTTGTAGTAGCTCTGCGAGCGGTACCAGTTGGTGATTATCCAGTTAGAACGGCGGATCTCGCCCAGCTCGCCGCTGTCGATAAGATCCTTAACCTTCCGGTAGAGCGGGTTTGGTCGCTGGTTGTACATGATGCCAAACACCACGTCGCACTCGCGCGCGCAGGCGTTCATCTCCTGCACCTGCGCCGTATAAACGCCTGCCGGTTTTTCACACAGGGTATGAATGCCGTTACGCATCGCCAGCATCGACAGGCGCGGATGTTCGTAATGGGGCGTGGCGACAATCACCGCGTCGATAAGCCCGCTCTGGATCATCTCCTGGGCATCACTGAACAGGGGAATGGCCCCCACCAGCTGGCGAATGGCCGGGTGTTTTTCCGGCGCATTTTCACAAACTGCCGTCAGGCAGGCGTCATTGACCGTACCCGCGAGTAAATAACGTGCGTGGACCGTACCGATATTACCTATACCAATAATGCCAAAACGTACCTTCTCCATGTCACACCTTAATTTCAGTTGAAAAGAAGTGATGACCGGAAAATAGGAAAGGCGAGGCGTAGCGACAATGTGTTTTTGTGAGAATACTCGCAAGGTGAATAAGTAATCTCCAGGCTTTCTGAAATTTGGTTTTAAAATCAAAAGGCTGTTTCTGCAAATATTTGCAAAAACTGATTGAGAGCGAGGTCACACTATGCCGGGCAGGTTAAAAATGGAGGAGATCGCGGCCCTCACGGGATATTCCGTTAGCACGGTGTCGAGGGTATTAAGCGGCAAGTCATATACCAGCGATAAAGCCCGGGATGCAATCGTTCGCACCGCACGAGAGCTGGGCGTGCTGGAGTCCATGGCCAGTGGACGGCTGTTGATTAACGGTATTGCCGTTTTTGCTCCGGAAAGAACCTTTCAGGGGCGCGGCGATATTTTTTATCTTGAGGTGACCAAAGGGATTGCTGAGGCCTGCTCGCCACACAATGTGTGGGTCAGCTGTTGCGGATTAGAAGAACAACACGCCGATGTAAAATTATTTATGGAAAAGGCCAGCCAGAAGAACATCAACGCGATAATTATTATTGGTACTGATGATGCCACCATATTTAAACTGGCCAGCACGCTCAATAAACCCTGCGTCTTAATTAATTCCGTGGACCGGGAGCGGGTACTGGATTCGGTATCACCCGATCACCGGGCGATTGGCTTC
Organism: Enterobacter sp. 200527-13; assembly: GCF_027924865.1. NCBI lineage: Bacteria > Pseudomonadati > Pseudomonadota > Gammaproteobacteria > Enterobacterales > Enterobacteriaceae > Enterobacter > Enterobacter sp. 200527-13. The sequence continues at coordinate 408,900 of NZ_BSCM01000003.1, read as the reverse complement.
ACCGCCATGCAGTATCTCTTTGAACAGGGGCACCGGCGGGTCCTGACGCTGACCTGCCTTCGGCGAGATACGCTTTACGCTCGTCTGGATGGCATTAAAGAGGCGTATCGCCATTTTCACGTCGCCTTTGAGCCGCAGCGTGATTTACTCGTGACGGAGTGGTTTACCGCAGACGAAGCCGAGCGGGCGCTGGATGAGTGGCTGCTGAGTCATGACAGAGCGCAGTGGCCTGAGGTGATTTTCCCGAACAGCACCAGCATGACCGAAGGTGTGGTGAGGGCATTGACCCGCCACGGGCTGCGCGTTCCGGAAGACATCTCTCTGATTACCACCGATTTTGCCTGGAATTTAGCGCACGGGCTGGAAAAACCGGTCACGGGGGTCACGGTGCCCTGCCGCGAACTGGGGATTGAGGCCGTGCACCTGCTGCAGACCCGCCTTAACAGGCCGCAGGCACCGGTTTTTAACCTGCTGTTGCAGGGAAAAGTCATGAATTATGGGTCGGTCAGTAATGCCACGCGCCACGCGGCTCGCGTGGCGCTAGACCAGTAATCAGGCCAGCTGTGGCGGCAGGCAGACGCCGATACCCCCGATACCGCAGTAGCCGTACGGGTTTTTATGCAGGTACTGCTGGTGGTCGTCTTCCGCATAGTAGAACGGTTTGGCAGAGGCGATTTCCGTGGTGACCTCGCGGTTGTCACCGGCATCGTGCATCGCTTTCTGGAAGCGCTCAAGGCTTGCGCGGGCGGCCGTCTCCTGCTCAGGAGTGAGAGGGTAGATAGCCGAGCGGTACTGGGTGCCGTGGTCGTTACCCTGACGCATGCCCTGGGCCGGGTCGTGGTTTTCCCAGAACACCTGCAGAAGTTGCTCATAGCTAATGACGGCAGGGTCATACACCACGCGTACGGCTTCGGCATGACCGGTCTCGCCAGAGCACACTTCGCGATAGGTTGGGTTTGGCGTATACCCCCCCGTGTAACCCGCCGCGGTGCTGTAAACGCCGGGGAGTTGCCAGAAGAGACGTTCTACGCCCCAGAAGCAGCCCATGGCGAACAGGGCGATTTCCATTCCATCAGGAACGTTTGTCATTGAATGGCCATTCACGGCGTGTAAGGTCGCCACAGGCATAGGGGTGTTGCGTCCCGGTAATGCATCAGCTTGTGAAACAAGATGCTTTTTGTCGAATAAACTCACGATGGGGGCCTCCCGGGCTGCGATGTTTCGGTTAAGGTTGTCACGAAGCGTTTAATTGAACACAATAAATGCGCTGAATGAGTCTAGATTTAATCATAAGAAATATTTGGGTGTTACACCCGTTTTCAACCCGTGATGTGGGTTTTTGGCTAACAGGCCGTATTTTGCCGCGGAGCGGCACTTCATTTGCTTCCAGGGTGGAAAAAGGGATATTCAGGAGAAAACGTGACAAAAATCCGCCAGTTATGTTTGGTCAGTTTATTGCTGACAAGCGGGGTTGCCAGCGCGGCGAATGTCCGTTTGCAGGTTGAGGGGTTATCCGGGGCGCTGGAAAAAAACGTGCGTGCGCAGCTGTCGACCATCGAGAGCGACGAAGTGACGCCGGACCGGCGTTTTCGCGCGCGCGTGGATGATGCGATCCGCGAAGGGCTGAAAGCGCTGGGTTATTACGAACCCACCATTGATTTCGATCTCCGTCCGCCGCCAAAGAAGGGGCGACAGGTGCTTATTGCCCGCGTTTCACCGGGTGAGCCGGTCTTGATCGGCGGCACTAACGTCATTCTGCGCGGCGGCGCGCGTACGGACCGGGATTACCTGGATCTGCTCAGCACGCGGCCGAAAAACGGTACCGTGCTGAACCACGGTGACTACGACCATTTCAAAAAAGAGCTGACGAGCGTCTCCCTGCGTAAGGGTTACTTTGACAGCCAGTTCGACAAAAGCCAGCTGGGCATTGCGCTCGACAGGCACCAGGCCTTCTGGGATATCGATTATGACAGCGGCGAACGTTATCGTTTCGGCGATGTGACCTTCGAAGGCTCACAAATTCGTGAAGAGTATCTGCAAAACCTCGTGCCTTTCAAAAAAGGCGATTACTACCAGTCGCGTGATCTGGCGGAGCTGAACCGCCGCCTCTCCGCCACCGGGTGGTTTAACTCGGTGGTTGTCGCGCCGGAGTTTGATAAATCGCGCAAAACCAAGGTGTTGCCGCTGCATGGCGTTGTTTCGCCGCGCACCGAGAACACCATTGAGACCGGTGTTGGTTATTCGACCGACGTCGGTCCGCGCGTGAAAGCCACGTGGAAAAAGCCGTGGATGAACTCATACGGCCACAGCCTGACCACCAGCGCCAGTATCTCGGCGCCGGAACAACAGCTCGATTTCAGCTACAAAATGCCGCTGCTGAAAAACCCGCTTGAACAGTATTACCTTGTTCAGGGCGGTTTTAAGCGTACCGACCTGAATGATACCGAGGCAGATTCCACCACGCTTGCGGTATCGCGATACTGGGACCTCTCCAGCGGCTGGCAGCGCGCCATTAACCTGCGCTGGAGTCTGGACCACTTTACCCAGGCCAACGTCACCAACACCACCATGCTGCTCTACCCGGGGGTGATGATCAGCCGTACCCGCTCGCGCGGCGGCCTGATGCCAACCTGGGGCGATTCCCAGCGTTACTCCATCGATTACTCCAACACCATGTGGGGTTCCGATGTGGATTTCTCGGTGATTCAGGCGCAAAACGTCTGGATCCGCACGCTGTATGACAAACACCGTTTCGTGATGCGCGGCAACCTCGGCTGGATTGAAACCGGCGACTTCGACAAAGTTCCGCCGGATCTGCGCTTCTTCGCCGGTGGCGACCGCAGTATTCGCGGTTACAAATACAAATCCATCGCGCCGAAAGATGATGACGGCAAGCTGATTGGTGCCTCCAAGCTGGCTACCGGCTCGCTGGAGTACCAGTACAACGTCAGCGGAAAATGGTGGGGCGCGATGTTTGTCGACGGCGGCGAAGCGGTAAGCGATATCCGCCGCAGCGACTTTAAAACCGGCGCGGGCGTGGGCGTACGCTGGCAGTCTCCCGTCGGGCCAATCAAGCTCGATTTCGCCGTGCCGGTGGGTGATAAAGAAGAACACGGTTTACAGTTTTACATCGGTCTGGGGCCTGAATTATGAGTTTATGGAAGAAGATAAGCCTCGGGGTGCTGATTTTTATCGTACTGCTGCTCGGTACGGTGGCGTTTCTGGTCGGAACGACGTCTGGCCTGCATCTGCTGTTTAACGCGGCTAACCGCTGGATTCCCGGGCTGGAAATTGGCCAGGTGACAGGCGGCTGGCGCGATCTGCGTCTGAAAAACATCCGCTATGAGCAGCCTGGCGTGGCGGTAAACGCGGGGGAATTTCACCTCGCGGTGAAGCTGGGCTGCCTGCGGGACAGCAAGCTGTGCGTTAACGATCTGTCGCTGAAAGACGTGAACGTGGCGATAGATTCGAAGAAAATGCCGAAATCGGCACCCGTTGAGGAAGAGGATAGCGGCCCGCTGAATCTCTCCACACCGTATCCGATTGCCCTCTATCGGGTGGCGCTGGATAACGTCAATGTCAAAATCGACGACACCACCGTCTCCGTCATGGATTTCACCTCCGGCCTGCGCTGGCAGGAGAAAAACCTCACCCTGACGCCAACCTCCCTTCAGGGGCTGCTGATTGCGCTGCCGAAAGTGGCGGACGTGGCGCAGGAAGAAATTGTCGAGCCGAAGATCCAGAACCCGCAGCCGGAAGAGAAACCGCTGGGCGAAACGCTGAAAGATCTCTTCTCTAAACCTGTGCTGCCGGAGATGACGGACGTTCATCTGCCGCTGAACCTGAATATCGAAGAGTTTAAAGGCGAGCAGCTGCGTCTCACCGGCGATACCGATCTGACGGTCTTCAACATGCTGCTTAAAGTCAGCAGCATCGACGGCAACATGAAGCTCGACGCGCTGGATATCGACACCAACCAGGGCTCGGTTAACGCGTCAGGGAATGCCCTGCTGCGCGACAACTGGCCGGTGGATATCACCCTGAACAGTTCGCTCAACATCGACCCGCTGAAAGGCGAAAAAGTGAAGGTCAAAGTGGGCGGGGCGCTGCGCGATAAACTGGATGTCGGCGTTAACCTCTCCGGCCCGGTGGATATGGATCTGCGCGCGCAAACGCAGCTGGCGGAAGCGGGGCTGCCGCTCAACCTTGAGGTTGTCAGTAAGCAGCTCTACTGGCCGTTCACCGGCGAAAAACAGTTCCAGGCCGATGACCTGAAGCTCAAGCTGAGCGGCAAAATGACGGATTACACCCTGTCGTTCCGCACGGCGGTGAAGGGGCAAGGTGTTCCGCCTGCGACGATTATGCTGGATGCTAAAGGCAACGAGCAGCAGGTGAATCTCGACAAACTGACCGTCGCGGCGCTGGAAGGCAAAACGGAACTCACCGCGCTGCTTGACTGGCAGCAGGCGATCAGCTGGCGTGGCGAGCTGAAGCTGACGGGGATCAACACGGCCAAAGAGGTGCCGGACTGGCCATCAAAACTGGACGGCCTGATCAAAACCCGCGGCAGCCTGTATGGCGGTACGTGGCAGATGGACGTGCCGGAAATCAAGCTTACCGGTAACGTGAAGCAGAATAAGGTCAACGTTGAAGGCTCGCTGAAGGGCAACAGCTATCTGCAGTGGGTGATCCCGGGTCTGCACGTGGCGCTGGGCCGTAACACGGCGGATATCAAAGGCGAGCTGGGGGTGAAAGATCTTAATCTCGATGCCACCATTGATGCACCAAATCTGGATAACGCCCTGCCAGGGCTGGGCGGCACGGCGAAAGGGTTAGTGAAGGTGCGCGGCACGGTAGAGGCTCCGCAGCTGCTGGCCGATATCACCGCCAGCAACCTGCGCTGGCAGGCGCTGACCGTTGCGCGGGTTCGCGTCGAAGGGGATGTGAAATCCACCGATCAGATTGGCGGTAACCTGAACCTGCGCGTGGAGCGCATTTCTCAGCCCGACGTGAACATTAATCTGGTCACTCTGGATGCCAAAGGTAACGAAAAACAGCACGATCTCCAGCTTAAGGTGCAGGGCGAGCCGGTATCCGGTCAGCTTCATCTGACCGGAAGCTTTGATCGCAAACAGGCGCGCTGGAAAGGGACGCTAGACAATACCCGCTTCAACACCCCGGTAGGGCCGCTGGCGCTGTCCCGTTCTATCGCGCTGGACTACCGCAACGCCGAACAAAAGATCAGTATCGGACCGCACTGCTGGACCAACCCGAATGCGGAACTGTGCGTGCCGCAGACCATTGATGCGGGGGCTGAAGGGCGTGCGCAGATCAACCTTAATCGCTTCGACCTGGCGATGCTAAAACCGTTTATGCCGGAGACGACTCAGGCCAGCGGCGTCTTTAGCGGGAAAGCCGATGTCGCGTGGGACACAACCAAAGAGGGGCTGCCGCAGGGTAGCGTGACGCTCTCCGGTCGTAACGTGAAGGTGATACAGGAGGTAAACGACGCACCGCTGCCGGTGGCGTTTGATACCCTCAACCTGAGTGCCGATCTGCATAACAACCGCGCGGAGCTGGGGTGGCTTATCCGTCTGACCAACAACGGTCAGTTTGACGGGCAGGTGCAGATTACCGATCCGCAAGGACGCCGTAATCTCGCCGGTAACGTTAATATCCGCAACTTCAACCTGGCGATGGCCAACCCGATTTTCTCACGCGGAGAAAAAGCGGAGGGGATGCTCAGCGCGAACCTGCGCCTGGCGGGCAATGCGCAAAGCCCGCAGCTGTTTGGCCAGATGCAGCTTAACGGCGTGGATATCGACGGCAACTTTATGCCGTTTGATATGCAGCCAAGCCAGATTGCGATGAACTTCAACGGCATGAGCTCGACCCTCGCCGGGGTGGTGCGTACCCAGCAGGGGCAAATCAACCTCAGCGGCGATGCCGACTGGAGCCAGCTTGATAACTGGCGGGCCCGTGTCGCGGCCAAAGGCAGCAAGGTGCGGATCACCGTACCGCCGATGGTACGTCTGGATGTATCCCCGGATATTGTCTTTGAAGCCACCCCAAGCCTCTTCACGCTGGACGGCAACGTGGACGTACCGTGGGCACGCATCGTGGTGCACGAGGTGCCTGAGAGCGCGGTGGGCGTCTCCAGTGACGAAGTCATGCTCAATGAAAATCTCAAACCCGTTGAGCAGAAGAGCGCCGGTATTCCGATCAACAGTAACCTCACCGTTCACGTCGGCAATAACGTGCGTCTGGATGCGTTTGGGCTGAAGGCGAGACTGACGGGGGATCTGAAAGTCGCGCAGGACAAGCAGGGTCTGGGTCTGAACGGTCAGATCAATATTCCTGAAGGACGCTTCCATGCCTATGGTCAGGATCTGATTGTGCGTAAAGGTGAACTGCTGTTCTCCGGCCCACCGGATCAGCCACTGCTCAATATCGAAGCGATTCGTAACCCGGAAGCCACCGAAAACGACGTTATTGCGGGCGTTCGCGTTACCGGCTCTGCTGATGAACCGAAGGCGGAGATCTTCTCCGACCCGGCAATGTCGCAACAGGAAGCCCTGTCTTACCTGCTGCGTGGGCAAGGACTGGAGAGCGGCCAGAGCGACAGTGCGGCGATGACCTCGATGTTAGTGGGTCTGGGGGTTGCACAAAGTGGGCAGGTTGTGGGTAAAATCGGCGAGACGTTCGGCGTAAGCAATCTGGCACTGGACACCCAGGGCGTGGGTGACTCCTCGCAAGTGGTGGTCAGTGGCTATGTACTGCCGGGTCTGCAGGTAAAATATGGCGTGGGGATCTTTGACTCACTGGCAACACTCACGTTACGCTATCGCCTTATGCCTAAGCTATATCTGGAAGCAGTGTCCGGCGTAGACCAGGCACTTGATCTGCTCTATCAGTTTGAGTTTTAGCAATGCGAATATTTGTCTACGGCAGTTTACGAACCAAGCAAGGCAACAGTCACTGGATGACCAATGCCCTGCTGCTGGGGAATTACAATATCGAGAACTACCAGTTGTATAGCCTGGGCCACTATCCAGGCGCGGTTCCTGGGGAAGGAACAGTACAGGGTGAAGTTTATCGTATTGATAATGCTACACTTGCCGAACTTGATGCCTTGCGCACCAGGGGCGGTGAATACGCTCGCCAGTTGATCCAGACGCCGTATGGAAGTGCGTGGATGTACGTCTACCAGCGTCCGGTCGAGGGGTTAAAGCGGATTGTAAGCGGTAACTGGTTAGACAGAGACCAGTACTGAAAAAAACAACGCCACCGTCAGGTGGCGTTGTTTTTTATGGGCTTAGCTCTCTTCTGTGCTTCGGCGTCGGGTCAAAAACAGCGGAACAAAAAGCATGATGTACGGAGCAACCAGCCATATCAGGCACAGGGCGCGTGAAAAGCCGTAGTAGTTGATGCACCGCGTATTGCTTGAAATGACGGGAATAAAAAACAGTAAAAACAGCAAAATGGCATAATTGCTGCGGTAGGGGATCCATAAATAAAACAAAAACCAGGCGAGCTGGAATGTCATGATGCAGAGATACTGCCATTTGCTGTCTTTGCCGTAACAGTCAAACGCCTTTATGTAGCCCATCTTTATGCTGTGAAGAAAGAAACGTAGCATGTAAAACGCTCACGATCGCGATGGTCAGGAGTGTTCTGGCCAGCAACTCAATTAAAAAATAGCTATGGGTGATATTAGTAGCACCTGAGCTCAGGGTATGCCGTTTACTCTACCCGCTGTGCATTGCAACAAAAAGGGTAGACACACCTGTCTTCATAAAGACCTGAAGCAGACACGAAACGGGCATATTCGTCGGTAATTGTTTTAACGCAGCGAGTAGGGCAAAAGCAGGCTATTAATAGCGTTAGATAATATCAAAGACCTCTATCGGTAAATATCAGGCCATCACTCTCATAATACCCTGCAAGCTCTTCAAACAGGTCGGCTCTGCCGGGGACAAAACCTGGGGTCACAAGCTCATATATTCTGCTGGTTCCTTGAGATGTTACCCGCTATACCGTATTTAGCGTGCCAGTGTCGCGTCAGACGCAAAGCATAAAAAAGCCCCGACTCGCGGGGCCTTATTATTCAGGGGTAAGAATTACTTCTTCGCAGCGCGTTCGAAAGAGGAGATGATTTCCGCTTTCGCGGCTTCTGCGTTTTCCCAGCCGTCAACTTTAACCCACTTGCCTTTTTCGAGGTCTTTGTAGTGCTCGAAGAAGTGAGTGATCTGCGCTTTCAGCAGTTCTGGCAGGTCGTTCACATCTTTGATGTGATCGTACTCTTTGCTCAGTTTGGTGTGCGGAACAGCAACCAGTTTCGCATCTTCACCAGATTCGTCGGTCATTTTCAGCACGCCAACAGGACGGCAGCGAATGACTGCGCCTGGCTGCAGTGGGTATGGCGTTGGGACCAGTACGTCAACCGGGTCACCGTCCAGAGACAGGGTGTGGTTGATGTAACCGTAGTTGCATGGGTAGAACATGGCGGTAGACATGAAACGGTCTACAAACAGCGCACCGCTCTCTTTGTCCACTTCGTATTTGATAGGATCTGCGTTAGCCGGGATTTCGATAACTACGTAGATGTCTTCTGGCAGTTCTTTACCCGCAGGGACGTTGAGTAAGCTCATGTCTGTGTCCTTTAAAATGGATGGTAAACAAGTGGCAGGTATTATAGCCAACTGGCGCTGAATGTCTCCGCCTGTTTTCGTCTTCTCTCCACGTTCTCCCCACTTTTCAGACCGATTCCATGACAGGAAAATCCATAAACTCAGCCGCTTTTTTAATGGTGAAATGAAAGCGATTACAAACTTGTGATTAACGTTTTATTCACTTTTCTGAAGTGTGATGTAACGCAATTCGTTACATATTTCATTGGCTATAGTCATTTCGCAGAACATCTTTTAACCAACAATAAACACCCCTACGAGGACGTTCATATGTGGAAGCGCTTACTTCTTGTCACAGCAGTTTCGGCAGCCATGTCGTCTATGGCGATGGCCGCCCCTTTAACCGTAGGTTTTTCCCAGGTCGGCTCTGAATCCGGCTGGCGAGCGGCAGAAACCAACGTTGCGAAAAGCGAGGCCCAGAAACGCGGTATCACCCTGAAAATCGCCGATGCGCAGCAAAAACAGGAAAACCAGATCAAAGCCGTGCGGTCATTTATCGCCCAGGGCGTTGATGCCATCTTTATTGCGCCGGTTGTGGCTACAGGCTGGGAGCCGGTCCTGAAGGAAGCGAAAGACGCTGAGATCCCGGTTGTTTTGCTCGATCGTTCCATTGATGTAAAAGACAAATCTCTCTATATGACCACCGTCACCGCCAACAACGTTCTCGAGGGCCAATTAATTGGTGACTGGCTGGTGAAACAGGTGGATGGCAAGCCGTGTAACGTCGTTGAGTTGCAGGGGACCGTCGGGGCGAGCGTGGCCATCGATCGTAAGAAAGGCTTCGCGGAAGCCATCGCCAAAGCGCCAAACATTAAGATTATCCGCTCTCAGTCCGGCGACTTTACCCGCAGTAAAGGTAAAGAGGTCATGGAGAGCTTTATCAAGGCTGAAAACAACGGCAAGAACATTTGCATGGTTTACGCCCACAACGATGACATGGTGATCGGGGCTATCCAGGCCATCAAAGAAGCGGGGCTGAAGCCGGGCAAAGATATCCTCACTGGCTCTATCGATGGCGTGCCGGATATCTATAAAGCGATGATGGACGGCGAAGCGAACGCCAGCGTGGAGCTGACGCCAAACATGGCTGGCCCGGCATTCGATGCGCTGGAGAAATTCAAGAAAGACGGCACCCTGCCTGAAAAAGTGACGATCACCAAATCGACGCTCTACCTGCCTGACACCGCGAAAGAAGAGTTAGAGAAGAAGAAAAATATGGGCTACTAAGGCCTTTTCCCTCGCCCCTTACCCCCCTCCTCTCCCCTGAGGGGAGAGGGTATACAAGGGCGGGTAGACTGGCATGAACATTTCCCTCTCCCCAACCGGGAGAGGGCGAGGGTGAGGGGGAAACATGACCGACACACAACACCAGGAAATCCTCCGCACAGAGGGCTTGAGCAAGTTTTTCCCCGGTGTAAAAGCGCTGGATAACGTTGATTTTAGCCTGCGACGCGGTGAGATTATGGCGCTGCTGGGAGAGAACGGTGCGGGAAAATCGACGCTGATTAAGGCACTTACCGGCGTTTACCATGCCGATCGCGGCACAATCTGGCTAGAAGGCAACGCCATTTCGCCAAAAAACACCGCCCATGCACAACAGCTGGGGATTGGGACGGTTTACCAGGAAGTGAACCTGCTGCCGAATATGTCGGTGGCGGATAACCTGTTTATCGGCCGTGAGCCAAGACGCTTCGGCCTGCTGCGACGCAAAGAGATGGAAGCGCGGGCCACCAGGCTGATGGAATCCTATGGCTTCTCCCTGGACGTTCGCGAACCGCTGAACCGTTTTTCCGTCGCGATGCAGCAAATTGTCGCGATTTGCCGGGCGATCGATCTCTCCGCGAAAGTGCTGATCCTTGATGAGCCTACCGCGAGCCTTGATACCCAGGAAGTTGAAATGCTCTTTACCCTGATGCGCCAGCTGCGCGATCAGGGGGTAAGCCTGATCTTCGTCACCCACTTCCTCGATCAGGTGTATGAGGTCAGCGATCGCATCACGGTGCTGCGCAACGGCAGCTTTGTCGGCTGCCGCGAAACCCGCGAGCTGCCGCAGATAGAGCTGGTCAAAATGATGCTGGGCCGCGAGCTGGAAACCAACGCGCTTCAGCGTGCAGGCCGCACGTTGCTCAGCGATAAACCGGTCGCGGCCTTCAGCGATTTTGGCAAAAAAGGGGTGATCTCGCCCTTTAATCTGGACGTGCGGCCCGGTGAAATTGTCGGGCTGGCGGGCCTGCTGGGTTCCGGGCGCACCGAAACCGCCGAGGTGATCTTCGGGATCAAACCTGCGGACAGCGGCAGCGCGCTGATCAAAGGTAAACCGCAGACCCTGCGATCGCCGCATCAGGCCTCCTGCCTGGGCGTGGGCTTCTGCCCGGAAGACAGGAAAACCGATGGCATAATTGCCGCCGCCTCGGTGCGGGAAAATATCATTCTGGCTCTGCAGGCGCAGCGCGGATGGCTACGCCCCATCCCGCGGAAAGAACAAAACGCCATAGCCGAGCGATTTATCCGTCAGCTCGGTATTCGTACGCCGAGCGCTGAACAGCCCATTGAATTTCTCTCCGGTGGCAACCAGCAGAAGGTATTGCTGTCACGCTGGCTGCTGACTAAACCCCAGTTCCTGATCCTCGATGAACCGACGCGCGGTATCGACGTCGGGGCGCATGCCGAAATTATCCGGCTTATCGAAACGCTGTGTGCAGACGGTCTGGCGCTGCTGGTTATTTCATCCGAGCTGGAAGAGCTGGTGGGGTATGCCGATCGCGTCATCATCATGCGCGATCGTAAGCAGGTGGCAGAAATCCCGCTGGATAAACTGTCCGTTCCGGCAATCATGAATGCCATCGCGGCGTAAGGAGTTAATCGTGATGCCCCGTTCGCTTCCGCAAACCGGTGCAACCAGGCGCCGCTTCACCTGGCCTACCGGCACGCCGCAAATTATCGCGTTGCTGCTGGTGCTGCTGATCGATAGCCTGGTCGCCCCGCATTTCTTTCAGATTATCGTGCAGGATGGCCGGCTGTTTGGCAGTCCGATAGACATTTTAAACCGTGCCGCCCCGGTGGCGCTTCTGGCCATTGGTATGACGCTGGTGATCGCCACCGGCGGGATTGACCTCTCTGTCGGTGCGGTGATGGCCATCGCCGGCGCCACGGCAGCGTCCATGACCGTCGCCGGGCACAGCCTGCCGGTGGTGCTGCTGGCTGCATTAGGTACCGGGGTGCTGGCCGGACTGTGGAACGGCATTCTGGTGGCGGTCCTGAAAATTCAGCCGTTTGTCGCCACTCTCATCCTGATGGTGGCCGGACGCGGTGTGGCACAGCTTATCACCTCGGGTCAGATTGTGACCTTCAACTCCCCCGGGCTGGCATGGCTTGGCAGCGGTAAACTGTTCTTCTTCCCGACGCCGATCGTTATTGCGCTGGTCACATTAGTCGTGTTCTGGCTCTTTACCCGTAAAACGGCGCTGGGCATGTTCATTGAAGCGGTCGGGATTAACATCCGTGCGGCGCGAAACGCCGGGGTTAATACACGGCTGATGGTTATGCTGACCTACGTGCTGAGCGGCATTTGCGCCGCCATTGCCGGGGTGATCGTCGCGGCGGACATCCGTGGTGCGGATGCCAACAACGCCGGGCTATGGCTGGAGCTGGATGCGATCCTGGCGGTGGTTATCGGTGGCGGATCGCTGATGGGCGGGCGGTTTAATCTGCTGCTCTCGGTGATCGGCGCGCTGATTATTCAGGGTATGAATACCGGGATCCTGCTCTCCGGTTTTCAGCCGGAACTCAACCAGGTGGTGAAAGCGGTGGTCGTGCTCTGCGTGCTGATCGTCCAGTCGCCGCGCTTTGTCAGCATCATTAAAGGGATCCGTGGCCATGATAAAACGTAATTTACCGTTAATGATCACCCTGGGCGTGTTTGTGCTGGGTTATCTCTACTGCCTGACGCAATTCCCGGGCTTTGCCTCTACCCGGGTGATTTGCAACATTCTGACGGATAACGCCTTTTTAGGCATTATCGCCGTTGGCATGACCTTTGTGATCCTTTCCGGTGGGATCGATCTCTCGGTTGGGTCGGTGATCGCTTTCACGGGCGTATTCCTCGCAAAAGCGATCGGTTTCTGGGGGATCTCGCCGCTGCTGGCCTTCCCGCTGGTGCTGGTGATGGGCTGCGCGTTTGGCGCCTTTATGGGGCTTTTGATCGACGCGCTGAAAATTCCGGCTTTTATTATCACCCTCGCCGGCATGTTCTTCCTGCGCGGCGTGAGCTACCTGGTCTCGGAAGAATCGATTCCGATTAACCATCCTGTCTACGACACGCTCTCCAGCCTGGCGTGGAAAATCCCCGGCGGCGGTCGTCTGAGCGCAATGGGGTTGCTGATGCTGGGCGTGGTGGTGGTGGGGATCTTCCTTGCCCACCGTACCCGGTTTGGTAATCAGGTCTATGCCATTGGCGGCAGTGCCACCTCGGCAAATCTGATGGGGATCTCCACCCGCAGCACCACAATCCGCATCTATATGCTCTCGACCGGACTGGCGACGCTGGCGGGGATCGTCTTCTCGATTTATACCCAGGCGGGTTATGCCCTGGCAGGCGTCGGGGTGGAACTTGATGCCATCGCCTCGGTGGTGATTGGCGGCACGTTGCTCAGCGGCGGCGTTGGCACGGTGCTGGGGACGCTGTTCGGCGTGGCGATCCAGGGACTGATCCAGACCTATATCAACTTTGACGGCACGCTCAGTTCATGGTGGACCAAGATCGCCATTGGCATTCTGTTGTTTATTTTTATCGCTCTGCAGCGCGGCCTGACGGTGCTCTGGGAGAACCGACAAAGCTCGCCTGTTACCCGTGTAAACACTTCAGTAACAGAGCCATAACACGCTGAATTTGCTTAAAGTCTAAACATTTTCCGGTAGCGGCCGATACTCTTTTTTTATGCCCAGAAATATCTCGCTACCGGAAATAATATCATGCTTAAAACGCTATCGATTCGTACCGGCTTGCTCTCTTTACTGGCCGTTATGACCCTTCTGCTGCTGATTGTCAGCGGCATTGGCATTTATGCCCTCACACAAAGTTCTTCTTCACTCCAGCGCATCAACCACCTTCAGGGTGAGCAGATGGTGCAGCTTAATTCTGGCTATACCCTGATCCTGCGCGCGCGTAATGAAGCGGGTCAGGCGGTCCGGATGATGGAAATCGGCATGCTGGATGACGCGGCCAAATCGGTGAAAAACATCAATCAGGAGATTGCCCAGGCCCGTAAAACGCTGAAAGGCGTGATCGACGGCGGGGTGGCGGATGAGCAGGGACAAAAATTGCTGGATAAGGTGGCCGCGAGCCTGGCGACCTATAACCAGCAGGGGATCGACCCGATGCTGAAAGCCCTGAACGATCAGAGCGCAGACAGCTATTACGATCTGCTTGAGAACACGCTGATCCCGGTGGCGGCGCAGTTTGATAATGATATGCAGGTCTTTCAGAAATGGAGCGAAGCGCGCGGGAAAGCGGAAGTGAAGGCCGTGCAGTCGAGCAAAAACCGGGTACTGATCCTGATCGTGGTGGCCGCGCTGCTGACGGCTGGCATTATTGTGCTGGCGTGGCTGGTACTGCGTCACATGCTGCTCAAACCGCTTTCGGCCTCCATTGCTCAGCTGGAGAACGTGGCGGCGGGCGATTTAACCCATACGCTGAATGACCCGGCGAGCCAGGAGTTTAACCGCCTGAACGCGGCCATTGAGGGGATGCGGCAGTCTTTGATGAACTCGGTTTTACGGGTACGTGATGCCAGCTCGCAAATTGATACCGGCAGCCGCGAGCTGACGGCGGGGAACATGGATCTTGCCCAGCGCACGGAATCCACCGCGACATCGCTTGAGCAGACGGCCGCCAGCATGGAAGAGATCACCGCCACGGTGAAACTCAATGCAGACAACGCCGAGCAGGCGCACCAGCTGGCGAAATCCGTGTCTGACACCGCCGATCACGGCAGCGAAATGGTCTGCTACGTCATTGAAAAAATGCGTGATATCGCCGGCAGTTCGGCACGCATCGCCGATATTCTGAGCGTCATTGACGGCATTGCCTTCCAGACCAATATTCTGGCGCTGAACGCCTCGGTGGAAGCGGCGCGCGCGGGTGAGCAGGGGCGCGGGTTTGCCGTTGTCGCCGGTGAAGTGCGAAACCTCGCCAGCCGCAGCGCTGACGCAGCAAAAGAGATCCGTTCGCTTATCAGTGATTCTCAGACCCACGTAAACGAAGGCAGCGAGCTGGCGCAGCAGGCTGGCGAAACGATGGATGAGATCGCAACAGAAGTACTGCGCATGACCAAACTGATGCGCGAGATTGCGACCGCGTCCCAGGAGCAGAGTCGCGGCATTGAGCAGGTGAATATTGCCGTGAATCAGATGGACGAAACCGCGCAGCAGAATGCGGCGCTGGTCCAGCAATCTTCTGCCGCGACGCGCTCGCTGGAAGAGCAATCGCGTCAGCTGATGGACGCCATGGCATCATTTAAACTGACGGCTCAGACAGCGGCATAATATTTTCCCGCCCCGGCGCATTCTGTGTCGGGGTTTTATGTGTCGCTGAATTTAATGCGCCAATATTATCGTGAATGTCGCCCATTAATATTTCCAGAGACTGGGTTAATGCTAATGCATTTTCAGTCGGCTCAAGATATAACCCTTTGCGGAAAAATAGCGGCTCGTCAAACAGCTGATTAAAGCGTTTTAATGCCAGACTCACCGCGGGGCGCGACATCTCCAGACGTACGGAGGCTTTTGCCATACTGCCGCAACGGACCACTTCAATAAAAACAGGGATAAGATTTAAATCAATGCCGGTATTAGCACGGGAATAATTTTTCATGACGATTAGGCTCCAGGAAATATTTGTCAAACTGTTATGGAAATAATGCAGGAGCAAAACCGAATATTAAAGCGTGTTTTTTATAAACACTTATACGGTAAAATATATAAATGAAGCGGGGAGCCTGAAGGGCTCCCCGTGTTATGGGTTATGCGTCCGGATACTCACGGATAAAACGTTCAACGTCATCAACCATATGGGTGTTGCCGACAAAGAACGAACGACGCTGGTGCAGGCTTTCCGGCACGATGTCCAGAATACGCTCTTTACCGTCGCTCGCCTTGCCGCCAGCCTGTTCGGCCAGGAACGCCATTGGGTTGCATTCATACAGCAGACGCAGCTTGCCGTCAGGGTGGCTTGCCGTGCTTGGGTAGAGGTAGATACCGCCTTTCAGCAGGTTGCGGTGGAAGTCAGCAACCAGCGAGCCGATATAGCGGGACGTGTACGGGCGCTGAGTGGCTTTATCTTCTTCCTGGCAGAACTTGATGTATTTCTTCACGCCGTTCGGGAATCGGATGTAGTTGCCTTCGTTGATGGAGTAGGTGTTGCCCTTCTCCGGGAAGCGCATACGTTCCTGGCTCAGGCAGAAAACGCCCAGCGAGGGATCGTAAGTAAAGGCGTGAACGCCGCAGCCCGTGGTGTACACCAGCATGGTGGAGGAGCCATAAACGACGTAACCGGCTGCCACCTGGTTACTGCCCGGCTGCAGGAAATCTTCCTCTGTCACCGGCGTGCCAACAGGCGTGACGCGGCGGTAGATGGAGAAAATGGTACCGACAGAAACGTTAACGTCGATGTTAGAGGAACCGTCCAGCGGATCCATCAGCACAACGTATTTAGCGTGTTCACACCCTTCGAAAACGACAATTTCATCTTCTTCTTCGGAGGCGATACCCGCCACGATGTCGCGCGCGCGCAGTGCAGCTTTCAGTTTTTCATTTGCGAACAGATCGAGTTTCTGTTGAACCTCGCCCTGAACGTTCTCGGCACCGCTGGCACCCAGGATATCGACCAGACCGGCCTTGTTGATATCACGGTGGATGATCTTAGCGCCCAGCTTTATTGCCGACAGCAAAGCAGTGAGTTCACCCGTAGCATGAGAAAACTCGTGCTGCTTTTCGACAATAAATTCACCTAACGTTTTCATAACACTTTCCCTGCATCTTTGTGAGTAGAGCGATTGTATGTTCACTAAAACGACTAAAGCCCAACAATCTTAACAAACATTCAAATATTAGCGCAGAGGTGAATCGCGCCAGCAATATACGGATTTACCTGAAATGCGTTTCGCTGTCGCTGACATGTGAGTAAAATGTGCGCCACATTGAAGAAGGATAGTGACGTATGCGCATTCATATATTGGGGATTTGTGGCACTTTCATGGGCGGACTGGCAATGCTGGCGCGCTCTCTGGGCCATGAAGTGACAGGTTCGGACGCCAATGTGTATCCGCCGATGAGCACGCTTCTGGAGAAACAGGGCATCTCTCTGATTCAGGGATACGATGCCAGCCAGCTGGATCCTGAGCCGGATCTGGTGATCATTGGCAACGCCATGACCCGCGGTAATCCGTGCGTTGAGGCGGTTCTGGAACGCAACATTCCGTTCATGTCTGGCCCGCAGTGGCTGCATGATTTCGTGCTGCGCGACCGTTGGGTCGTTGCCGTAGCCGGAACGCATGGCAAAACCACGACCGCCGGAATGGCGACCTGGATCCTCGAAGCCTGTGGTTATAAGCCAGGTTTTGTAATCGGGGGTGTACCGGGTAATTTCGATGTTTCTGCGCGTCTGGGTGACAGCCCGTTCTTCGTGATCGAAGCCGACGAGTATGACTGCGCGTTCTTCGACAAGCGCTCCAAGTTCGTGCACTACTGCCCGCGGACGCTGATCCTCAACAACCTTGAGTTCGATCACGCCGATATTTTTGACGATCTGAAAGCGATTCAGAAACAGTTCCACCATCTGGTGCGCATCGTTCCGGGTCAGGGCCGCATCATCCTGCCGGAAAACGACATCAACCTGAAGCAAACCCTGGCGATGGGATGCTGGAGCGAGCAGGAGCTGGTGGGCGAGCAGGGACACTGGCAGGCGAAAAAACTCAACGCGGATGCCTCCGAGTGGGAAGTGCTGCTCGACGGTGAGAAAGTGGGTGAGGTGAAGTGGGGCCTGGTGGGCGAGCACAACATGCACAACGGCCTGATGGCGATTGCCGCGGCACGTCATGTGGGCGTTCAGCCTGCGGATGCGGCGGATGCGTTAGGCTCGTTCATTAACGCCCGTCGTCGTCTGGAGCTGCGCGGTGAAGCCCACGGCGTCACGGTGTATGACGATTTTGCGCATCACCCGACCGCCATTCTGGCGACGCTTGCAGCTTTACGCGGCAAAGTCGGCGGGACCGCCCGCATTCTGGCCGTGCTGGAACCGCGTTCGAACACCATGAAAATGGGCATCTGCAAAGACGATCTTGCGCCATCCTTAGGGCGTGCCGATGAAGTCTTCCTGCTGCAGCCGCAGCATATTCCGTGGCAGGTGGCCGAAGTGGCCGATGCCTGCATTCAGCCTGCGCACTGGAGTGCGGATGTGGATGCGCTGGCGGATATGGTGGTGAAAGCCGCACAGCCTGGCGATCACATTCTGGTGATGAGCAACGGCGGTTTTGGCGGGATCCATCAGAAGCTGCTGGACGGTCTGGCGAAGAAAGCGCAGGCGGTCGCAGAGTAAAAAAAAGCCCGGTAGCGTTCACGCTTACCGGGCTTTTTCTCCCTCGCCCACAGGGAGAGGGGCGGGGTTAAGGGCACTCAACGATGCTGTGCTTACTCTTCGTTTTCAGACAGCTCACGCAGATACTGGAAAATCAGGCGTGCAGACTTCGGCGGCTTGTTCGCTTCTTTCTCTTTCTGGGCATTGCGGATCAACGAACGCAGCTGCTGGCGATCGGCATCCGGCCACAGGTTCAGTACTTCCGGTACCGCATCATCACCTTGTTCAATCAGACGATCGCGGATCTGCTCAAGCTTATGGAACAGCGCAACCTGCTGGTTGTGGCGGTTTTTCAGTTTGTCCAGCGCCTGGCGGATCGGTTCAACGTCACGCTGACGCAGCATTTTACCGATAAGCTGAAGCTGACGGCGACGGCCTTCTTTCTTGATTTTCTGTGCCAGTTCAATGGCATCGCGCAGATCCTGGTCGAGCGGGAGTTTATCCAGCGCGTTTTTACCCAGTTCTACCATTTCCGCGCCAAGCTGTTTTAACTCTTCGGCGTCACGTTTAATTTCACTTTTACTGACCCAGATGATCTCATCATCTTCGTCTTCGATGTCATCACCGGGAACGTCGTCGAGCCAGTCTTCGGGCTGCTTAGTCATGTCAGGCTCCTTAAAAAAGAGGCTAATGTTACCAGTTAAGACGCGCACTGAAAAACGGTTCTCTGTTAGACTTCAATTAACTCTCTCTTACAGTATGGCATTTGCGATGAAAGTAACCTCACAAGTTGAAGCGCAGCGTAAGATTCTGGAAGAAGCCGTCTCCACCGCGCTGACGCTCGCTTCAGGTAAATCAGATGGCGCCGAAGTGGCGGTAAGCAAAACCACCGGCATCAGCGTCAGCACCCGCTACGGCGAAGTGGAAAATGTAGAATTCAACAGCGATGGCGCCCTGGGGATCACGGTTTATCACCAGAATCGCAAAGGCAGCGCGTCATCGACCGATCTCAGCCCGGATGCCATTGCCCGTACGGTGCAGGCTGCGCTGGATATTGCGCGTTACACCTCGCCCGATCCTTACGCCGGCGTTGCCGACAAAGAGCTGCTGGCATTCGATGCCCCGGATCTCGATCTTTTCCACCCGGCGGAAGTGACGCCGGACGAAGCGATCGAACTGGCTGCCCGTGCCGAGCAGGCGTCTCTGAAGGCCGATAAACGCATCACCAATACCGAAGGCGGAAGTTTTAACAGCCACTACGGTATCAAAGTGTTTGGTAACAGCCACGGGATGCTGCAGGGCTACTGCTCAACGCGTCATTCGCTCTCCAGCTGCGTTATCGCTGAAGAGAACGGTGATATGGAGCGTGATTACGCCTACACCATTGGTCGCGCGCTGGGCGATTTGCAGTCTCCTGAGTGGGTTGGCGCAGAATGCGCGCAGCGCACGCTGTCCCGTCTGTCGCCACGTAAACTCTCCACCATGAAAGCCCCGGTCATTTTTGCCAATGAAGTGGCGACCGGCCTGTTTGGCCACCTGGTGGGGGCGATTGCCGGGGGCTCCGTTTACCGTAAATCGACGTTCCTGCTCGACTCGCTGGGCAAGCAGATCCTGCCGGAATGGCTGACCATTGAAGAGCATCCGCACCTGCTGAAAGGGCTGGCCTCGACGCCGTTCGACAGTGAAGGTGTGCGCACCGAGCGCCGCGATATCATCAAAGACGGCATTCTGACGCAGTGGCTGCTGACCAACTACTCTGCGCGCAAGCTGGGGCTGAAAAGCACCGGTCACGCGGGCGGCATTCACAACTGGCGAATCGCGGGTCAGGGCCTGAGCTTTGAGCAGATGCTTAAAGAGATGGGTACCGGTCTGGTCGTCACCGAGTTAATGGGCCAGGGCGTAAGCGGCATTACCGGCGATTATTCGCGCGGCGCGGCGGGCTTCTGGGTTGAGAACGGTGAAATTCAGTATCCGGTTAGCGAAATTACCATCGCCGGCAACCTGAAAGACATGTGGCGCAATATTGTTACTGTCGGTAACGATATTGAAACACGTAGCAATATACAGTGTGGTTCAGTCCTCTTACCGGAGATGAAAATCGCCGGGCAGTAATACCCGTAAAGGCGTTTTAATAATAAAAAAGGAAGTGAGCAATGCGTAAACACCTGTTAGCGATCGTCGCAGCGTCAACGCTGGTTCTTGGTTCTTCTGCGTTTGCTGCCGATCTTGAAGACGACATGGGCATCCTCAGTGAAAACCTGAAGGTGGTGCAGAAAACGGACAATGCGGCGGAAATGAAAGGCGCATTGACCAAAATGCGTGAAGCGGCACTGGACGCGCAGAAATCCACGCCGCCAAAGCTGGAAAATAAAGCGGCAGACAGCGCTGAGATGAAAGACTACCGCCACGGCTTTGACGTGCTGGTCGGTCAGATTGACGGTGCACTGAAGCTTGCCAACGAAGGCAAAGTGAAGGAAGCCCAGGCGGCAGCTGACCAGTTTGTGACCACGCGTAATACCTATCACAAAAAGTATCGTTAATTCCCGGTACGCGCTTTCCCCGTGCGGGGGCGGTTAATCGCCCCCGCATGTTTGCTCTCCGGGCATAAGAAAACCTTATCCACCTCACATATTTGCACGCCTGCCCATAATCTTTTTCGCTCCCACGCCCCCTTAATTGCCGTCAGATAGCGTGATATTCATCACGTAAATACAGTGATTTATCTATATTCAGCATATTTATGTGGCACAGATCACTGCCGGTGCTCGCCTTTCCACTTCGAAGTGGAAAACAACTCGCTACAAACAATTCCCCCCCAACGTTAGTTTTATTCCAGAGCCATTAACGGGGTAAGACGAGTGATTAACGGAGCGGTAATGAACGACGTTGGAGATCAGGCGGTGCAAACAGAGCAGCTCGCTAACACCATGCTGGCGCAGGTGTATGCCCTGCTGGCCCGGCACAACATCATCCCCAACGCAGTACAGGAACAGATGCTCACCTCCCACGTTCGCGCGATGGCGCACCGGTCCGTGACCGGCGAGCCGCTGCCGGAGGTTGAAGCCGAGCTGTTCGACGAAATTTCTCCCGATTCAATGCGGCTTGCCCGTGAAGTGGTCGCGCAGTTTGGCAACCTTCCTGATGAAGAGGCCTGGCTGCTCTCCGTTCACTTCGAAGTCGCGAAAGACAACCTTTAAGGAGCAACACATGGAACAGATTACAGTCGTGATTGGCGATCGCCTGGGTAAAGGTCAGAAAGTGGCGGCAGGCGTTGAAAAAGCCGGTGGACGTGCGGTTGTCGTGCCGGGTGTGGCGGCAGACATGAAGCTCGGTGACGTGATGAAAGCGGAAAATGCCACCTTCGGCATCTCCTTCTGCGGCAGCGGCGGCGCGGGTGCCATCACCGCACAAACCAAATATGGCTACAAAGCCAAATACGGCATGCGTTCAGTGGATGAAGGCGTCACCGCCATCAATGAAGGCTGCAATGTGCTGGGCTTTGGCTTTATGGATAAAGAAGAGCTGGGTGAGCGTCTGGTTCAGGCGTGGCAGAAGAAACACGGCGCATAAGCATGAAAGAACAGTTCACAACCACGGTGAGAGTGAAGGGCAAAGGCGACGCTAAAGCGCGCGCCTTTGCTGATGCGCTCAACCACGTTCAGGCCGCGGTGATGAAAGCCTCACCGCATATCTTACTGCGTATTGAGCCACAGGATGTGCAGGTCGTTCAGGCGCAAGAAGCGGTGCGTAAAGAAGCTTTTCTGTTCTTCTTTCTGCGCCGGGAAAGACGCACCTACAGCGTGGAGCTGGATGTGACCGTCAACGTGACTGCCATCAATCTCGACCAGGTGGATTTCGTCACGCAACGCTGATTATTCATAAAAGGGCAGACTGATGTTCTTAATTATATTAATAAAATCGCTCATCATTGGCGGCCTGGTTGGCGTCGGTGTGGGGGCCGGGGCTGCACGCATGTTTCATGCGCCTACCACTCAGGGTATGGGCGCGTTTCGTACGTTGGGGGAACTGAACTCCTGTGAAGGGGATCCGGCTTCTCACTTCTCCTTTGGGTTAGGCTTCTTCTTTAACGCCTGGGCCTCTTCCGTGGCCGCAGGGGCATTCACACAGGACGTTGACCACCGCATCATCCCGAACTGGGGTGCTGCAGCACTGATGATTAAAAACCGTAACGTCGGCGAAACGCTGCACGATCCGCGCAAAATGGCGATTGCCTGCGGCGTAATCGGCATGATTGTCGTCACCTTCCTTAACCTCACCGCCTCTTCTGTTCCGGCTGCGCTTCAGGTAACCGCCGTGAAGGTGCTGGTGCCTGCGGCAAACCTGCTGGTCAACACCGTGATGCCGGTGATCTTCTGGCTGGCCGCCATCGATGCGGGTAAAAAATCGGGCTTCTGGGCCACCATTTTTGGCGGCGCGGCGCAGCTGATCATGGGTAACGCCGTACCGGGTCTGGTGCTGGGTATCCTGATCGGTAAGGGCGTTGAAGAGAGCGGATGGAACCACGTCACCAAAGTGATGATGGCGGCCATCGTGGCGCTGTTCGTGCTGAGCGGTTTCTTCCGTGGCTTCGACATGAAGATGATCGAATCCTTCCATCTTACCGTGCCGAACTGGCTCGACATGATCCACAACGCGCTCAGCGGTAAATAACAGGAGCCTCGACATGGAACAGAATAAAGGTTTTTGGTATGCCGACTGGTCGTTCCCGATCTTCGTTGGCCTGCTCTCTTCCGGTGTTTTCGCCGGGACGCATATGTACTACCTCTACGGCATCGGCGCGTTCAACGAAGTGGCCTTCGTGGCGATGCTGAAAGCGGGGATGGATACTGGCGTTTACGGCGCGGTGGCGGCGTTCGGTGCGAGCTTCCTGTTCGCCCGTATTATCGAAGGGTCGCTGGTCGGTATCCTTGATATCGGCGGGGCGATCCAGACCGGGGTGGGCCTCGGGGTTCCGGCGCTGCTGCTGGGTGCGGGCATCATGTTCCCGGTGACCAACTTTATCGCCGCGCTGATCACCGGCCTGGTGATTGGCCTGGCAATTGGCTACGTCATCATCCTGGCGCGTAAGTTCACCATCAATCAGAGCAACTCCACCTACGGGGCGGACGTGATGATGGGGGCCGGTAACGCCTCCGGTCGTTTCCTCGGGCCGTTGATTATCCTCAGCGCCATGACCGCCTCCATTCCTATTGGCGTCGGCTCTCTGGTGGGTGCGCTGCTGTTCTATATCTGGCAGAAGCCGATTACCGGTGGCGCCATTCTCGGTGCAATGATTCTGGGCTGGCTGTTCCCGGTCGCCCTTTAATGCCCGCGGGCGCCCCGGCGCCCGCCTTATCAGGAGATCCTCATGTTCGATTTACTCCTGCGCCGTGCGCGCCTCACCGACGATACCCTGACCGATATCGCCATTCAGGACGGAAAAATCGCGGCGCTGGGCGACATTACCGCGGCCGCCCGCAAAACGGTTGAGTTGAACGGTGAAGTGTTCGTCAGCGCAGGCTGGATTGACTCCCACGTTCACTGCTACCCGAACTCCCCTATTTATCACGACGAACCGGACAGCGTGGGCATCGCCACCGGCGTGACCTCGGTGGTGGATGCCGGCAGTACCGGCGCGGATGACGTGGACGATTTTTATGAAATCACCCGTAAAGCCTCAACCGACGTTTATGCCTTACTGAACATCTCCCGCGTGGGGCTGATTGCCCAGAACGAACTGGCCAATATGGCCAATATTGATGCGAAGGCCGTGAAGCAGGCCGTTACGCGCTACCCGGATTTTATCGTTGGCCTGAAAGCGCGCATGAGCAGCAGCGTGGTCGGCGAAAACGGCATAACGCCGCTTGAGCGCGCGAAAGCCATCCAGGCAGAGAACGGCGACCTGCCGCTGATGGTGCACATCGGCAACAACCCGCCCAACCTCGATGAAATTGCCGACCTGCTCAGCTCAGGCGACATCATCACCCACTGCTACAACGGCAAGCCGAACCGCATTCTGACGCCATCCGGTGAACTGCGTGCGTCCATCACCTCCGCCCTGAAACGCGGTGTACGCCTGGACGTCGGACACGGTACGGCGAGCTTTAGCTTTGAGGTGGCGAGACGCGCCATTGCGATGGGCATTCTGCCACACACCATCAGCTCGGATATTTACTGCCGCAACCGCATTAACGGCCCGGTAGGGTCGCTGGCAAGCGTGATGTCGAAGTTTCTCGCCATCGGCATGTCGCTGCCGCAGGTGATTGAGTGCGTCACCGCGAACGCCGCCGACGGGCTGCGTCTGACGCACAAAGGCCGTATTCAGCCAGGTCTAGATGCTGACCTGACGCTGTTCACGATAAAACGCCAGCCAACGCTGCTGGTGGATGCTGAAAATGACAGCCTGCAGGCTGAACACATTCTGGTGCCGCTTGCCGCCATCCGCGCAGGCAAAGGCTACATGACCGAACAAGGGAGCACGGAACATGCCTTCGATTTATGAGAAGTATCACTTAAAGCAAGTCATCAACACCTCAGGCCGTATGACGGCGCTGGGGGTTTCCACGCCGCGCCCGGACGTGGTGCAGGCGGCGATGGATGGCATGAATCACTATTTTGAGATGAAGGATCTGGTCAACAAAACCGGCGAATACATCGCGAAGCTGCTGGATGTGGAAGGGGCGACGGTGGTCTCCTGCGCGTCAGCGGGCATCGCCCAGTCCGTGGCGGCGGTGCTGGTCAAAGACAGCGACTGGCTGCTGGAGAACCTGCACGTCACTCCGATTGAGAACAACGAAATCGTGCTGCCGAAAGGCCATAACGTTAACTTTGGCGCACCGGTAGGCACCATGGTGGCGCTGGGCGGCGGCAAGCTGGTGGAAGCGGGCTACGCGAACGAATGCTCCGCCGACCAGCTGGCGGCGGCCATCACGCCGCGTACCGCGGCCATTCTTTACATCAAGTCTCACCACTGCGTGCAGAAAAGCATGCTCAGCGTAGAGCAGGCGGCGGTGGTGGCGCGTAAGCACGATCTGCCGCTGATCGTGGATGCGGCCGCGGAAGAAGATCTTCACGTTTACTATCGCTCCGGTGCCGATCTGGTTATCTACAGCGGTGCGAAAGCGATTGAAGGGCCAACCAGCGGGCTGGTGATCGGCAAAACGCAGTATGTTGAGTGGGTGAAACGCCAGACGGCGGGGATTGGCCGCGCAATGAAAGTGGGTAAAGAGGGGATCCTCGGCCTCACCTGTGCCATCGAACACTACCTGACGGCGACCAAAGAGAGCGGCGAAGAGATGGTGGCGAAGATGACGCCCTTTATTGACGCGCTTAATACCCTTAACGGCGTGACGGCACGCGTGGTCTGGGACAGTGCCGGTCGCGATATCGCCCGTACCGAGATTAAGTTTGATGAAGCTACCACCGGTGTTGGCACCGGCGACCTGGTGACCGCACTGAAGCAGGGCGAGTACGCCATTTATTTCCGTGGCTACAAGGCCAACGAAGGGATTATCGAAGCGGACGTGCGCAGCGTGAATGCCGATCAGCTGAACATTGTTTATCGCCGCATGAGTGAAGTGTTAGGACAGGAGAAAAAGGCATGAAACTGACCCCCAACTTTTACCGTGACCGCGTCTGCCTGAACGTGCTGGCAGGATCGAAAGCCAACGCCAGCGCCATTTACGAGGCGGCGGAAGGCCACGTGCTGGTGGGCGTGCTCTCCAAAAATTACCCGGATGTCGCCAGTGCGGTTGCCGATATGCGCGACTACGCTCAGCTTATCGATAATGCGCTCTCTGTGGGCCTCGGCGCGGGCGATCCGAACCAGTCCGGGATGGTCAGTGAGATCGCCCGTCAGGTGCAGCCGCAGCACGTTAACCAGGTGTTCACCGGCGTGGCAACCAGCCGTGCGCTGCTGGGGCAGAGTGAATCCGTGGTCAACGGCCTGGTCTCTCCGACCGGCACCGTTGGCAAGGTGAAAATCTCCACCGGTCCGCTGAGCAGCACGGCGCCGGACGGCATTGTGCCGGTTGAAACCGCGATTGCCCTGCTGAAAGATTTTGGCGGAAGCTCCATCAAATACTTCCCGATGGGAGGCCTGGCGTGTCGGGACGAATACCAGGCAGTGGCGGAAGCCTGCGCCCGTCACGATTTCTGGCTGGAGCCGACCGGTGGGATCGATCTGGAGAACTATGAAGCGATCCTGCAGATCGCCCTTGATGCGGGCGTGAGTAAAATCATTCCGCATATCTACAGCTCGATTATCGACAAAGCCAGCGGCGACACGCGTCCGGAAGATGTGCGTACGCTGCTGGAGATGACGAAGAAGCTGGCTAAGTAGTCTTTACCCCTCACCCCGGCCCTCTCCCCAAAGGGGAGAGGGTGTAATCGTCCCCTCTCCCCTTTGGGGAGAGGGTTAGGGTGAGGGGCAAAAACCGCACAAAACCAAAGGAGCCACCATGCACACCCGTAACCTGCTTGTCGCTTCACTGTCTTTACTGGCAACCGCCGCGGTCGCCCAGACCCATTACGCCTGGGTCGGGACGTACAACCCCAACGGCGAGGGGCTGTACCGCTTTACGGTCGATCCTCACACTGGCGCGCTGTCGAATAAAACGCTGGTCAGCACGCTGCCAAACGCCGCGCAGCTCACCGTCTCGCAGGATGGTAAGACGCTCTATCTGGCGAGCGAAGTGGAGCAGGGCGTGGTGCAGGCGCTGCGCGTGGGCGATAACGGCGAACTGAGCGAGCTTAATCAGGTGGCGTCCGGCGGGGCGGGGCCGGTCTATCTCTCCCTGACGCCAAAGGGTCACCACCTGCTGGTGGCGAACTACGTCAGCGGCTCGATTGCTGTTCTGCCGGTTAATGCAGACGGCAGTCTGGGGGAGGCCACGGACACGCATCAGGATCGGGGAGAGCCGGGCGCGGCGAAACCGGCGGCGGCGGTGGAAGGCAGTTTTGCCATTAGCGATCACAATGGCCCCCATGCGCACATGATCGCCGCCGATCCGCGCGGGAAATACGTTTTTTCTACCGATCTGGGTCTGGATCGTATCTACCAGTACCGTTTTGACGATCAAACAGGCAAGCTGACCCCGAACGATCCGCCGTTTATCAGTGCCTCCTCGAAAGGGGCCGGTCCGCGGCATTTCGTCTTTACGCCGAAAGGCGATGCGTTATGGCTGATTAACGAAGAGGCATCCACGCTCACGCACTATACGCTGGATGCCCGGGGCAGGCTGCAGGAGGGGAAAACCCTCTCCGCCCTGCCACACGGCTATAAAGGCACCAGTTTTGCCGCCGGGCTGGCACTCAGTGCCGATGGCAAACAGCTGTATGTGGCTAACCGTTTGCATAACAGCATCGGGCACTTTACCGTAACAGCGGATGGCACGCTGACGCATCAGGACGATGTGTGGACGCGTGGTGATTACCCGCGCACCCTGACGCTCGACAAACAGGGGCGCTGGCTGTACGTCATGAATCAGCGCAGCGACAACATTACCCGTTTTCGCGTGGCGCAGGACGGCAAACTCAGCGCCGAGCCGGACTATACCCCGGTCGGCAGCCCATCCCAGATGGTCATTTCACCCTAAGCCGTAAGAGGACAACCCCGTGCGATTTCCGAACCAACGTTTAGCGCAACTTTTCGATCTGTTGCAAAACGAGACGCTGCCGCAGGACGAACTGGCGCAGCGGCTGTCGGTCTCCACGCGAACCGTCCGCGCTGATATCACCGCCCTGAACGCGCTGCTGGCGAGCCACGGTGCGCAGTTTATTCTCAGCCGCGGCAATGGCTATCAGCTCAAAATTGACGATGCAGAACGCTATCAGCAGCTTCAGTCCTCACACCCGCGCGCGCTGCGCATTCCCCGCACCGGGCCGGAGCGCGTGCACTATCTGGTGGTCCGTTTTCTTACCTCCGCGTTTTCGCTCAAGCTGGAGGATCTGGCGGATGAGTGGTTTGTCAGCCGTGCGACGCTGCAAAGTGACATGGTGGAAGTGCGCGAGTGGTTCCACCGCTACAACCTGACGCTGGAAACCCGACCGCGCCACGGCATGAAGCTGTTTGGCAGCGAGATGGCGACCCGCGCCTGTCTCACCGATCTGCTCTGGGAGCTGGCACAGCAGGATAGCCAGAACCCGCTGGTGACCGACGTTGCGCTCAATGCGGGGGTCGCGGAGCAGATGGTTCCCGTGCTGCACGATGCGCTGACGCGGCATCACATTCGTCTGACTGACGAGGGCGAGCTGTTCCTGCGCCTGTACTGTGCGGTGTCGGTGCGTCGCATCAGCGAGGGCTATCCGCTGCCGGAATTTCACGCAGAAGATGTGGCCGAGAATGTTCGTGAGGCGGCGAAAGACATCGCTGTGACCATTCAACAGCTGGCGGATAAAGCGCTTTCGCCTTCAGAAGAGAGCTGGCTCTGCGTTCACATCGCGGCACGTCAGATCCAGGAGATTGCCCCCAGTGCCATCAATGCCGATGACGACGAAGCGCTGGTCAATTACATCCTGCGCTACATCAATACCCACTATAACTACAACCTACTCAGCGACGAGCAACTGCATGCGGATCTGCTCACCCACATCAAAACCATGATCACCCGCGTGCGCTATCAAATCATGATCCCTAATCCGCTTCTGGATAACATCAAGCAGCACTACCCGATGGCGTGGGATATGACCCTCGCGGCAGTGTCGAGCTGGGGGAAATACACGCCGTATGTGATCAGCGAAAACGAGATCGGTTTCCTGGTGCTGCATATCGGCGTCGGGCTGGAGCGCCACTACAACATCGGCTACCAGCGCCAGCCGAGGGTGCTGTTAGTTTGCGATGCCGGGAATGCGATGGTCCGGATGATTGAAGCGGTGCTGCAGCGCAAATATCCGCAAATTGAGGTGACCCGCACGCTCACGCTGCGCGAGTATGAGCTGGCGGAACCGATCGGCGAAGACTTTGTTATCTCGACCGCCCGCGTGAGCGAAAAGTCTAAACCGGTGGTGATGATCGCCCCGTTCCCGACGGACTACCAGCTTGAGCAGATAGGTAAGCTGGTGCTGGTGGACCGAACCCGCCCGTGGATGCTGGATAAATACTTCGATGCCGCCCATTTCCGCATTATCGACAGGCCGATTGACCAGCAAACGCTGTTCCGGGAGCTGTGCGAGCAGCTCGAAGAAGAGGGGTTTGTTGGCGCGGAGTTTCTGGATTCGGTCGTGGAGCGAGAGGCCATCGTCAGCACCATGCTGGGCGACGGCATTGCGCTACCGCACTCCCTCGGGCTACTGGCACAAAAAACGGTGGTTTACACCGTGCTGGCACCACAGGGTATTGCCTGGGGGGATGAAACTGCCCATGTGATTTTCCTGCTCGCCATCAGCAAGCGCGAGTACGAAGAGGCGATGGCGATTTACGATATTTTCGTGACTTTCCTGCGTGAGCGCGCCATGTCACGGCTGTGCAGTTGCAATGATTTCGCCGGGTTTAAAGCGGTGGCGATGGAGAGTGTGAGCCGGTTTTGAGAGACGTTATCCAGAATTCGATGTAATGCAAATGTAATGCTAAAATGCATTACGCATTCGATTTCACTGGAGACATAATGGCCACGCTGAACGTCCGTCTGGATGACAAACTCAAAAACGAGGCTTATGCCGTGCTTGAAAAACTCAATATCACGCCAACGGAAGCCGTTCGGTTACTGTTTCAGTACGTTGCGGAGACGGGGCGTATGCCGGTGAAAACGGTCACTGTTAGCGACAGTGAAGATGAACTCATACACACAGTCCGGGAGCGGCTGGCTAATCCGCAAAAAGGAATTAAGGTTAGGCTGGATGACTTATGAACTCGTATTTGATCCGAGGGCGTTCAAGGAGTGGACCAGGCTGGGTGATACCGTAAAAAATCAGTTTAAGAAGAAGCTTGCGAACGTGTTGGTGAACCCCAGGGTTGAATCGGCTCGCCTGCATGGCCTGCCTGATTGCGACAAGATAAAACTCAGATCCCAGGGTTATCGTTTGGTCTATCAGGTTCAGGACAACGTTGTGACGGTATGTGTTATTGCTATCGGTTAGAGAGAGAAATCAGCCGCTTATCATGACGCAAACAAACGGCTTTAGCGATCACCGCAAATGATGCACAACCTGGTTGCTGCTGCCGCGCCAGATCAGCGCAGGGTCTTTTAAATCCTGCACAAACTTGCCGTCAACCAGCACGTTAATCAAATCCACCACTTCCCTCTGTTCAGCATTCAGTTCTTCAAGCTTATAACCCGTCCAGACCCAGATATCCTTTCCTGCACATTCGCGGCGAATGCGTTTTATCAGCTTCAGAATGTCCGGCACGTTTTGCGGGTGAAGCGGGTCGCCACCGGAGAGTGAAATCCCCTGGCGATGAATGCGCGTGTCGTTGAGATCGTGGATGATCCGCTGTTCCATTTCCGCGGTGAACGGCAGGCCTGAATTCAGGCGCCAGGTGCTTTTGTTGTAACAGCCGGGGCATTCATGGACGCAGCCTGAGACAAACAGAGTGCAGCGGGTGCCGGGGCCGTTGACGATGTCGACGGAATAGTATTGATGATATCGCATAAGAAGATGTCCAGAGTGTGTGTGCGCGGGTGCCCTCACCCCAGCCCTCTCCCACAGGGAGAAGGGGAAAACGTAGGTGCGCGTTCGGTTCCCTCCCCCGGAGGGAGAGGGGTAGGGTGAGGGGAAACCCCCGACGCCTTAACCGATCTGCCCATTCCCCAAATGCTTCACGCGTCGCTTAACCTCTTCCTGCTTACCGGCGTTAAACGGACGCGCATCGGGACTTCCGAGATAGCCACACACGCGGCGGGTCACCGAGACGCGAGCCGCATCGTGGTTACCGCATTTCGGGCAGGTGAAGCCTTTGCTGGTGCACTCAAACTCACCGGTAAAGCCACACTCGTAGCACTCGTCAATCGGGGTGTTGGTCCCGTAATACGGCACGTGCTGATAGCTGTAATCCCAGACATCTTCCAGCGCCTTCAGGTTGTGCTGAATGTTCGGATACTCGCCGTAGCAGATGAAGCCACCGTTCGCGACGGGCGGATACGCGGCTTCAAAGTCGATCTTGTCGTAAGGGTTCACCTTCTTCTCCACGTCGAGGTGGAAGCTGTTGGTGTAGTACCCTTTGTCGGTTACCCCTTCGACAATGCCAAATTCAGCGGTATCCAGGCGGCAGAAACGGTCACACAGGTTTTCACTCGGGGTGCTGTACAGGCTGAAGCCGTAGCCGGTTTCGTCTTTCCACTGGTCAACCGCATCGCGCAGGCGCTGAACAATGGCGACACCTTTTTCACGCAGGGCGTCGTTGTCATACATGTGCTGGTTGCCGAACAGCGCGTTGATCGTTTCGTGAATACCGATGTAGCCCAGAGAAATTGACGCGCGACCATTTTTGAAGATCTCCGACACGTCATCGTCCGCCTTCAGGCGCACGCCGCAGGCTCCTTCCATATACAGGATGGGCGCAACGCGGGCTTTCACCCCTTCCAGACGCGCGATACGGGTCATGAGGGCCTTACGTGCGAGCTGCAGACGTTCGTCCAGCAGCGCCCAGAAGGCCGCTTCGTCGCCTTTGGCTTCGAGGGCGATACGCGGCAGGTTGAGGCTGATCACACCGAGGTTATTACGGCCGTCGTGAACCTGTTCGCCGTTTTCGTCTTCATACACGCCGAGGAAGCTGCGGCAGCCCATCGGCGTTTTAAACGAGCCGGTCACTTTGACCACCTGGTCGTAGTTCAGGATGTCCGGGTACATGCGCTTGCTCGCACACTCCAGCGCCAGCTGTTTGATGTCGTAGTTAGGATCGCCAAACTTGTGGTTCAGGCCGTCGCGGATAGCGAACACCAGTTTCGGGAACACCGCTGTCTTACGGTTTTTACCAAGCCCGGAGATACGGTTGCGCAGGATAGATTGCTGAATCAGGCGTGATTCCCAACTGGTACCCAGACCAAAACCGAAGGTCACAAACGGCGTCTGACCGTTGGCAGTATGCAGGGTGTTCACCTCGTATTCCAGCGACTGGAACGCGTCGTAGCACTCTTTTTCGGTACGGGAGTGCGCGTAGCCATCGGCGTCCGGGATTTGCCACTCTTCAGCGGTTTGACGGTGTTTATTGAAGCTTGCCGTGACGAACGGTGCCAGTACTTCATCAATGCGGTTAATGGTGGTGCCGCCGTAAATATGGCTGGCGACCTGAGCGATAATCTGCGCCGTGACCGCAGTGGCCGTGGAGATGGATTTTGGCGGCTCAATCTCGGCGTTACCCATTTTAAAACCGTGGGTCAGCATGCCTTTCAGGTCGATGAGCATGCAGTTGAACATCGGGAAGAAGGGCGAGTAATCGAGATCGTGGTAGTGGATCTCACCGCGCTCATGCGCCGAGACCACGTCGCGCGGCAGCAGGTGCTGACGGGCATAGTGTTTGGCAACAATACCGGCCAGCAGGTCGCGCTGGGTGGGGATCACTTTGCTGTCTTTGTTGGCATTTTCATTCAGCAGGGCGGAGTTGGTCTGCTCAACCAGGCCACGAATCTCCTGATTAAGACGACCGCGTTTCTCACGCTGTACGTCCCGATCGTGGCGGTATTCGATATAGGCGCGGGCTAACTGCTTGTAGGGGCCCGCCATCAGCTGGTTTTCAACCGCGGTCTGGATCTCATTGATATCGACCTGGCTGCGTTCGTTCATCTGGCTGCTAACGACTTCTGCGACGGTGGCGCAGTAATCTGCGTCATCGACACCCGCTGCTTTAGCTGCACGCAGAATGGCTTCCTGGATGCGCTCTGATTTAAACGGCACTTTACAGCCATCACGTTTCATCACATGCGGTGTCATGATCACTCCATTTTTAAAAACAGGTTATCCACAAAGGTGGAGAAGTGTTCACCGGGCGTATTGTCAGCCAGGCCAGAGACTTCCCACGTTCCCAACGCGTGTTATCCACAATTCCGGAGAGCTGAGTCGCCGTCTTGTTGTTGGAATAGCAGACGATAAATACAATATGTTGGGTCAGCGTGCATTTTAAGTGCTACATATAGTGATTTGCATCAAACATGTTTGCGATTTATTTGATTCAGAACAAAGTAAAAAGACGAGAGTACAAACGACGGGCACTCCAGCGTTTGTAAAGACGAGAGGGAAAATTCTGATTAATTATTCAACAAAAACAAGCGCTCAGCAGCATGTGCCGAGCGCCAGTCGGTTAACTCACCCCGCATGCCCAGTTCAGTCCGGCCTGGAGAAAGGCTGCCGCCGCAATACTCCCCAGTATCAGCGGGATAACAAGTGAGCGCCCGGGTTCGGCGTCCGCGTTTTGTGGCGTTTCTCTGCGCAACGCGGACAGCGCTTCTTCGCCGGTGCGCGCCGCCAGAAGCGCGTTACGCACCCGCTCTTCCGCCAGCGAACTGGTCAGCGTCGTCAGCAGCTGCATATGCGTACTGCCGGCCTCGGCGTGCGGAATGGCGAGCAGAAAAACCATCCTGACCGCTTCATCGCCTTCCAGCCCCGGCCAGATAACCGGCTCATCAAAAAGCGCCAGGCAAAACGCCGCCTGCTGCACCGCGTCTGATTTACCGTGCGGAACGGCCAGCGCTTCGCCCAGCGCGGTGGGACCTTCACTTTCGCGGTGTAAGACGCTCTGGATAAAGGCGTCTTTATCGGTGATGACGTTTCGCCCGACAAGCGGTTCGGAGAGCCAGCGGATCAGCGCTTCAGGCGTGCGGCAGGGTGGGTTAATAAACACCAGTTCGGGGTGCGTGAGTTCAAGCAAGTTCATGTTAAGCCTCAATCAAAAAATCACAGGTCGCAGAAGGGGGGATCGTCGTCACCGATGGCACGTGTTCTTCCAGATAATTGAGCTGGGGACGCTCTGCCAGGCCAGCCGGAACAGGGACAGGCTGTGTCCCGGCGTTGAACACGCGGGCGATCGTGCCAGGCGATCGTTGCGCATGGGGCAGGGCAGAAAGAACGAGCGGTTCCGGTAAGGCGAATAACGAAAATTCTGCCGGCAGCGTGCGTTCGGGCAGGCGCAGCGAAAAACGCTCAAGCCGGTTATCGAGGGTATGCAGCGTTTGCCGTTGATAGGTGAAGGGGTGACCCGTCGCCTGATTCTCCAGCTGGCGCAGCGTCAGATGGTCTGCGTTATCGGCCAGCGCCACGGTGAAGGAAAAGTGCAGCGGTTTGAGCAGCTGCGCATCGGGCGTATCGACCACCGTATTGTTAATGCCAGACGCCCGGCCGGGTCGCCAGTCAAGATCGCTGCGCCCCAGTACGCCGGTTGATTTGAATAAGGTCAGGGCAATGACTGCCGGATCGCGTCCAATAACCTGAAACTCTTTCATGCCGCGGCTATTCACGACCAGCGCTTTGCCCGCTTGCGCGATAGCGATGATGCCCTCGCTGGTTTCAATATCCACGGGCTTCTCGCGATAGCGCTCCTGCCAGTGAGTATCGTCGTACCCCGTTTTACGCTCGATTATCGAGAACGGCTGCGAGGCGAGGGAGTGACGGGTGCAAATATCGCTGTTGATCAGTAAACGCAGCCGGTGATCGCAGTGGTTGTTTACCAGCGAGCTATCAACATGCAGGTTCGGATCGTCGTGACGTAATTCGCACACTATGCGCATTGATAACGGGGTGCGGGTATTTTCCCGGCGTCCAGCGAGATCCGGCGGCAGCGACATGACCGCCTCAAGCACCATCGTTTGGCAAAGAGGGGTTTTGCTGCAGTCGATCAGCGTGAAATGCGCGCAGCGCGTCGGTTCATCGCCCGCGAGCGGCGAGAAATCATAGCTGTCTCCGGCATCCGCGCAGTCTTCAAGACTGAATAACGACGTGATGCGCCTGGCGTTGCGCTTGTCTTCAAGCACCAGCGTACCGGCCTCCAGCGTCAGTCGATAAACCGTATTCTCTATCGCCTCTCCTTTCGCGGCGCGGGTCCTGGCAAACGGAGCCGGCGTGTCTTTTACGTTGACGGTGATATAGCCCACCGGCGGCAGGAGAGGCGTCTGCAGAACAACATGCCAGCGGAAATAAGGCGGAAGGTGTGTTTCGCGTTCACCCTCACAGGTGAGGGAGATGGCCGTTCCTCCAGGTAACGTCTCGCGTTCCAGAACGTCGAAGGGCAGCGGCTGGCCCTGATACGTCAGGGTGATATTGTCGGCCCGACTGTACAGGGTGGTGTGGATCACGCAGCGGGTCGGGGTGGCCAGCGGGTTGAAAATGAGCAGGTCACCCTCCTGACAGCATGCGGCGGCCAGTGACTTCACCACCAGATTCCACAGGCTGTGACAAAGCTGCTCTGTCTGCTCGAGCCGATGAAGAATATCGCGGTTAGTGGCATCGCTGTTGCAGCCGCCCATGGAGTCGTGGGCATGGCTTCGCAGAAGCTTCTTCCAGAGGGTGTCCACGATCGGGAGCGTGACCGGAATGCCCTGATGACGCGCCATGGCGATGGTGGGCTCCAGCTGTCGCAGGATAAACTGCTCAATGTCGGCATTTTTCTTTTTGATATCGTAACGCACAGACCCGATCGTTTTGTGAATGCGGGTGTAGCGCGGCGATTTCAGCTCACCTTCCCATAACGCCAGTTGTTCCCGTTTTGTGCGCAGCAGAGCGACGTACTGCTCCAGCGAGCTGAGGACGTAACGGTCCTGCGTGGGAGAGTGCGCGCTGGCAGCCTGCAGGATATGCGGCAGCGCCGGGTCGATGCTCACCTGATCGCCGCCGCAGGGCAGGAGCAGGTCGTCAATCTGCGACCGTGAACGCAGCAGATCCACCATCGGGTAGATCTTGCCGTGCAGATGGCTGGCCTCCCCGCGCATGTTCTTGGCCGCACCATACCCCAGCGCCATTCCACAGGCGATGATGGTTGCACCTGAGGGCGCGCGCCAGAGAAACTGGCTGTTTTTGGCCTGAGTGTCGTGGTCGATACCGCGCCAGAAAACGATGTTATCGATATTGCAGCCCTGCAAAATCGTGGGCATCTGCGCGTTATGCCCAAAGGTATCCGGCAGATAACCGACCTGCATGGCATGCCCCAGCGCCCGAGCGGCGAAAATGCCGTACTTGAGGTTGCGGATAATCGATTCGCCGTGAACGTTATAGGTATCCGTCTGGGTGAACCACGGCCCGACAAACACGCTTTTCTCCCTGACCAGTTTTTCCAGCCGGGGCCTGTAATCGGGATTGATGGCGAGAAAGTCATCCACCACCGCCATCTGCCCGTCAAGGTGATAGCACTGCCAGGCCGGGTCCTGCTCCAGCGTCTCGATGACCTCCGCAAAGTTGTATGACGCCAGCACCATGCTGTCCTGGCGGGTGAAATACCACTCCTGATCCCAGTGGGTATGGGCTATGACGTGGATCTGGCTCATTGCGCTCTCCTTATCTGGCGTTCTTTGGGCTGAGATAAAGCACGCCCAAGGCGCAAATCAGTGCGCCAATAAAGACGCTTGCCAGGTACCCGACCACATTGGTCGCCAGCGGCCAGCCCCAGATAGCCGGCAGGGGCAACGTCTGCTTCACGCCGAGGGCAATCGCCACCAGCGCACCTGCGACGGCTCCTGTCATAAACACGGGGATCAGGCGTGGGTTTTTCAGGATGAACGGGATAGCGCCTTCTGAAATACCGATAAAGCCCAGCAATAACGAAGTGCTGCCAACGGTTTTCTCTTCACGGCTGAACACATCCGGCAGGCCAAAACGCCCATTGAGGAACGCGGCGAGGCCTACCCCAATAGAAGGAATCACGATGGAGAGCTCGCGGGCGGTTAAATCAAATGTCTCGCTCATGCCGTTCAGGCCGAGCGCGACCGATCCTGCCGCCTTGTTGACCGGGCCGCCGAGATCGAACGCGGTACCCGCGGCGATCATGGCCGAATAGAAGCCGCGTCCGGTATCACCCGCCGAGGTAAAAAAGACCACCATCAGCTGGTTAAGCGAACCAAAAATCGGGTTGATCAGATATTCCATAACCATCACCAGCGTAATACCGGTGATCAGCGGAACGACCAGCATGGTTTTAAGGGTGGTAAGCTGCTGTCGGACGTGAATAGCATCATTCAGCCAGCGCACCAGATAGCCGACAAAAAAGCCAATGCCAATTGCGCCGAAAAAGCCGGAGGGCATAAAGCCTTCAATATCAAAGAAGCGTTTGTAGACCTCATCTGACATGATGCCGCCGATCAGTCCGGGGATCAGCGCCGGTTTACCGGCAATGGAAAAGGCCAGATACATCGCAAAGACCGGGTACATGAACTTGATGGTCATAAAGCCCATTTTATCCAGCACGCTGAACGGCGAATGCTCAATGTTTATAAACTGCCCGGTAATTTTGGCCGTCGCCATCATCAGGCCGCCCATTACCACGACCGGTAACATATAGCTGATGGCCGCCATGATATGGCCGATAAAAATCTGGTAAGCCGAACGCTGAATGGCGTCTTCGTCCGCCACAGTGGTGACGTTTTTCTGCATGGCCAGCGCCTGACGCAGGTAGCGGTCGGTATTTTTGATCAGCTCCTGCGTGCGGGTCTGAAGGTGAGGAACGTGTTCAAAACGTTCTGCATCCTGAATGGGAACGTCGGTTGCAAGAATAATGGCCGTGGCGGAGGCAATATCCTGTTTCGTTAATCTGTTTTTTACGCCGTCGCTGCCCTGCGTTTCGACCTTGACCTCAATATTATGCTCTTTTGCCCATGCAATAATTTTACTTGCCGCCATAAACGTGTGCGCGATCCCTGTAGGACAAGCCGTTACAGCGATAATTTTTTGATTCATCATTGTAATAATTCCCTGGGTGTGAAAATAGCGAAAGTATAAAGAGAACTTAAAACAGTGTTTAAGGTTTGCTAATACTAATTACGTATCGTCATACGCTATGTGGCAATATGTGAAGCGCCTTCCAGAGACTATTTCGCTATTCTGCTAATATCCTGTTAGGTTTTAACAGGACGTAATAAATGAATTCATTTCAGGGAAGTGAACGGTTGATATTTGAATACATCCAGCACCACGCGCGCAATATTTCTGATATATCGGCAAAAGAGATTGCGCGTGATACTTTTACAACAACCACCTCGGTTAATCGTGTCTGTAAGAAAATGGGCTATAAAAGTTATACCGAGCTTCGCTATCGGTTTTTACGCGACCATTTTACGTCTGTCCCTGCCGAGCCTGCGATGGGGCCGCAGGCAGACGATATCGTGGTGGACGTGTCCCGGTTACTGACCCATTCCAGCCATATCTATTTATATGCACGCGGGGCGTCTCTCACCAGCCTCAACTACCTGTCGCGTTTTTTGTCACTGGCGAGCCTGCCGCACCTGATTCTGAATGATATGCACCAGTTGACCCGGGTATCGAAGGGCACGCTGGTGTTGATCAGTAAATCCGGGGAGACGCAGTCGCTGATTGAAATGGCGCGTAACGCGCTGCGTAAAGGGCTAAAGATTATTGCGATTACCCGTCAGGGTTCGACGCTGGCCGGGCTTTCGACTCTGTGCTGGCCGTTGTCGATTGATATGAATGCCGTCTCGTTATACCAGCGAGAGGGGCAGCTGGACCTGTTAAGCGCCGTCGATCGTATCGGCTGCAGGCTTCTGCAGCACGATACGGAGTAGGCAGGCTGTCAGAGCTGCTTCACGATACCCAGACGAATGGCGTAATCATTTTCATGATTGCCATCCTGAGTGAGGTAGGTTTTATCCAGCGACACCAGTTCGACGTAAGGCGTCCAGCCGTCGTCGAGCTTGTAGTTGAACGCTACGGTGTGCTCCCAGTAGGTATCATCCCCGGTTCCCTGATCGACATTATCCTGCCAGCGGAAGCGCGGGTTATAGGACATGCCGAATTTCCCGATGTTGTACGCGAACCACAGGTCGAACTGGTGTGACTCGCGGCGGGTGTAGCCGCTGCCGTCCAGGCGTTTGTCGCTGTGCGCGTCGTTAACGGTGTTATAGCGGTAGCGGGCAGACAGGTTCAGGCCGTTATCGAACGCTTTCCAGCCCTGGATGAAGGGGCGGTAATGCGTATTGCTGGCGGTAAAGACGGTCACCATCCCTGGTGCGATGGCGAACCCACTTCCCAGATCAAAACGCCAGCGTGTTTCGATTTCCTGTGCTGCCTCCGTTAACCCTTTTTCGTCCGGATTATATCGGTCGGTATCACCAAAGAACGTATCGTTATGGTTTTGCGCCGCTTCGACGGAGAAGTAAAAACCGTTATCAGCCTGATGCATCACTTTAATACGTGAATCATTTACGTCTGAGCGCGTATTATGACCAAAGCGAAGATCGACGGAGGTATTTCCGCACCATCCCTGGGTACTTAATAATAATGCGCTAATACATGTTGCTTTAATAATTGTCTTTTTCATAATGTCCTGCCGAGGTTATTTAAATGGCAGGGCTATTCTTATTTTGGCACACCGTGAAGTAAAAGTTATCGTCGTACATTTAGCGTATCGCTAAACATAAAAAAAGAGATACAGCTGGCTGTATCTCTTGAGGGTTATTCCTGTATCCACCAGATGGCTTCAAACGGGCGCAACAGCAGGTTGTCGGGCTGAGGGGGAGCATCCGCATAGTTGCTCAGTGCGACCCGCCAGGCTCCCTGTACTGACGCGGGAACCCATTGCTGGCGCTCACGGCTCAGGTTTGCCACCACCATCAGCGTCTGGCCCTGCGACCGCCGGCGATAGCACCACAGGGAAGGGTGGTCAGGCAGCAGATCTTCATAATCTCCCCACGTCAGCACCGGCAGGGTTTTGCGCAGGCGAATCAGCGTCTGGTAGGTGTAAAACACCGAATCAGTATCGTCCAGCGCCGCACGGGCATTGACCGTCTCGTAGTTGTCGCAAACGCCAATCCACGGCTCACCCTCGGTAAAGCCCGCACTGTGTGTGGCATCCCACTGCATTGGCGTGCGGCCATTATCGCGGGATTTACTCGCCAGAATAGCCAGCAATTCTTCAGGGGCGCGACCGTTGGCCCGCAGTTCAGCGAACATATTAAGGCTTTCAACGTCGCGGTAATCGGTTATACGGCTGAAGTGCGGGTTGGTCATACCCAGCTCTTCGCCCTGGTAAATATACGGGGTGCCCTGCATTCCGTGCAGCACCATGCCGAGCATTTTCGCGGCGTGGGGACGGTACTCCCCTTCATCGCCAAAGCGCGACACAATGCGCGGCTGATCGTGGTTACACCAGAACAGCGCGTTCCAGGCTTTGTTGTGCATGCCCTGCTGCCAGTGGCGGAAGAGGGTTTTCAGCGCCACGAAGTCCGGCCTGGCCAGGGTCCACTTTTCGCCGCCGGGGTAATCCACTTTCAGATGGTGGAAGTTGAAGGTCATCGACAGCTCGCGCCCGTCGAGAGAGGCGTATTGCTGACAGTTTTCCAGCGAGGTCGACGACATCTCGCCTACCGTCATCAGGTTTCGCGGGGTAAAGACGTCGCGGCTCATCTCCTGAAGATACTCATGAATGCGCGGTCCGTCGGTATAGAAGCGACGGCCATCGCCCACGGCGTCATCCGGGAAATCCTGGTCTTTGGAAATCAGGTTAATCACATCGAGGCGTAAACCGTCCACGCCACGGTCGGCCCAGAACTCGCACACCTTTTTCAGTTCGGCGCGCACCTGCGGGTTTTCCCAGTTGAGGTCCGCCTGCTCGGGGGCGAACAGGTGCAGATAGTACTGCTCGCTCTCGGCGTGCCAGCGCCAGGCGTTGCCGCCAAATTTGGAGCGCCAGTTATTGGGCAGTTGTTCCGGCGTACCGTCGCGCCAGATGTAGAACTGGCGATACGGGCTCTCTTTATTCAGCGATTCCCGGAACCAGGCGTGCTGCGTTGAGGTGTGATTGAACACCATATCCAGCACGATACGAATGCCGCGTTGATGGGCCTGCGCGACCAGCTCGTCAAAATCATCCAGCGTGCCGTAGGCCGGGTCGATGGCGGTGTAATTCGCCACGTCGTACCCGTTATCTACCTGCGGGGAAATATAAAACGGCGTCAGCCAGATGGCGTCGATGCCGAGGGTTTGCAGGTAGTCCAGCCGCTGCGTGACGCCGCGTAAATCGCCGGTACCGCAGCCCGTCGTGTCCTGAAAACTCTTTGGATAGATCTGGTAGATAACGCCGTTCTGCCACCAGTGAGGAAGGGTATTCATAATGCGTTCCTGCAAATGCGAAGGGGCGCAACTGCGCCCCGAAAGATGAAGTTAAACAATCTGCAGCGCGCCCTGACGGTACTTACGCTGGTAAACCACGGTGGTGAGAGCCATTGGAACGACAATCGCGATGACCATCGCCAGGGAAAACACCTGCCAGAAAGCGGGCTGGATGGAGAGAATACCAGGCAGACCGCCGACACCGATCCCGTTCGCCATCACACCGTACAGACCGCATACCAGGCCTGCCAGACCGGAGCCGATCATCGCGCACAGCATCGGGAAGCGGTATTTCAGGTTGATACCGTACATCGCCGGTTCGGTGACGCCGAGGTAGGCGGAGATGGCGGCCGGAACAGAAATCTCACGCTCGTTATGCTTGCGGCTGACCAGGATAATGCCCGTGACCGCCGAGGCCTGCGCAATGTTAGACAGCGCGATGATAGGCCAGACCGGCGTACCGCCCAGGCTCTGAATCATCTGCATATCAATCGCCAGCGTGGTCTGGTGCACGCCGGTGATCACCAGCGGGGCGTACAGGAAGCCAAACAGCATGGCACCAATCGGCGCGAAGCTGCCGGTCATCAGGTGACGTACCGCGAAGGCAACGCCGTCGCCAATCATGCGGCCAAACGGACCGA
Organism: Enterobacter sp. 200527-13; assembly: GCF_027924865.1. Lineage (NCBI taxonomy): Bacteria > Pseudomonadati > Pseudomonadota > Gammaproteobacteria > Enterobacterales > Enterobacteriaceae > Enterobacter > Enterobacter sp. 200527-13. The sequence continues at coordinate 366,802 of NZ_BSCM01000003.1, read as the reverse complement.
TAAACGCATGGGCGAGGAAGACGGCCAGAATAAGGGAGCAGACCGGCACCACCACCAGATAGAGGTAATCCGGTACGATGCGTTTCAGGCGCGTTTCAATAAAGCCCAGCGTCAGACCGGCCAGCAAGGCTGGGATCACCTGCGCCTGATAGCCCACTTTCGCGATGGTGAACAGACCGAAGTTCCACACCTCAGGCACCTGCTGACCAAGTAAGTAAGCGTTCATTAACTGCGGAGAGACCAGCGTGACGCCCAGCACGATACCCAAAATCGGCGTGCCGCCCATTTTGCGCACCGCTGACCAGCAAATCCCGACCGGCAGATAGAAGAAGATCGCTTCGCCAATCAGCCACAGGAAGTCGTAAACGGTTTTCAGCGCCGGGTACATCTGCGCCAGGGTTTTGCCGTCGCTCATCGGCACATCACCGATAACGTTGCGGAAGCCCAGAATCAGACCGCCGCTGATCAGCGCCGGAAGCAGTGGGAAGAAAATCTCCGCGAAGTGGGAAATTAACTGCTCGTGCCATTTCATATTCTGGCGTGCAGCTTTCTTGGCTTGCTCTTTATCGGCTGAACTGTGCCCGGTTGTCGCCAGCAGAGCCTGATAGTAATCGCCCACTTCGGTACCGATGACGACCTGGAACTGACCGGCGTTGGTAAAGCAGCCTTTGACCATGGAAAGCGCTTCAATGGCTTTCGGATCGGCTTTGGCCGGATCGTTCAGCACGAAGCGCAGGCGGGTAATGCAATGGCTGACGGTCGCGATGTTTTCACGGCCGCCTACCAGAACAATCAACTGGTCGATATCTTCTTGTTTGACTTTACTCATCATGAAACCTCATGACCGATGGTGAGGGGGGTAATGACCTGAGCGCAAGCCTACTCCTTCAGCGTGACGGCGAAAATGGGAACGTTCCCGAAATCAGGCGAAGATCACAATAAACGGATAAACGAGGGTTATGAAAGGTGGGCAGGAATTACGATCTGACGCGGCTCAGCACGTCCGTTAATTTGCTCGATCAGCTGTGCAGCGGCCTGCCTGCCTGACTCGGCGTAGCCCGGATCGACGGTGATAATCTCCGGGTGCAGAAACTTCATCAGCGGCGTACTGCCTACGCTCGCGATCTGCAGTCCCTCTATGCGTTGCTCCTGAAGATATTTACTCGCGCCCAGCGCCAGGGTATCGGTGGCGCACACCAGCGCCGTGGTCTGCGGGGTCAGCACGCTGGCGACCTGCTCGTAGCCCTGTTTCATTCCCAGACCCGGCAGAGACGCGACGGCGGAAAGGTTGTGCTGTTTACAGAAGGTCAGGTAGGCCTCGTGACGCCGTTTGCCGGTGGTAACGTCCGCATGCGGTACGCCGAGGTAGCTGATATGGCGATGGCCTTTATCGTACAGACGCTGCATCAGGGTAATAATCGCCCCCTCATCGTCGTAACAGACGGAGGCAAAACCGTGGGCATCGCGCGCCAGCATCACCATCGACGCCTGCCAGGGCTTCAGCATCTCCTCTTTGATGCCGGTAAAACCGAACAGCACCACGCCGTCAATGTTGCGCCGCTGGAGCATACCCAGATGCTCTTCAACCAGCTGCGTGGAGAACTGGCTCTCCATCATGATTGGGTCGTAGCCCTGCTCATAAAAGGCGGGCAGCATGGTCTGAACGGCGAGGTTCTCGGACAGGGAATCCAGACGCGAGACGATAATGGCAACCACTTTGTCACTTTGCCCGCGCATGGCGCGCGCAGAGCGGGAAGGGGAAAAACCGTGCTGATTCATTACCGCCTCGACGCGCTCGCGGGTGCGTTCGCTGACACCGCTCTCATTGTTGAGCACACGCGATACGGTGGATTTCCCCACGCCGCTTAAACGCGCGATGTCTTTTATCGTAAGGCGGTTCTGCATGCTGTATTCCCTGTAACAATGACAACGTGGTCAGTAGAGCCTAATGCTATAGCGTGTTTTCGCTATGGGCAAAGTCTGGTTTACGTTCGGTTTATTTGCGGGGGAGTATAATACCGCCCGAATCGCCGCAAACGGTACGGTTAAATCCTTATACTGCGCGGCGGCACCCTACTTTTTTACTTACCGGAGGTGACATGGATCCCGATCCCACGCTTCTCCTGAACGGGAGCGTTCTTTCTTTCCGGTAAGCCAGCCTTTGTGCTGTCTCACCGGTATGTGAGGCAGCAACGTCCTGCACGTTCCTGCTTAAAACATTAAGTGCCTGTCAGGTACGGCCTTGCCACGCCTGCAGGAAATACTGTGTCCGCGTTTGCGGGCGCGGGGGAATGACTATGTTTAAAAATATCACCCGGCAGCTGCAGGCGATGCTGAGCCGCCACCTGCCACATCGTCTTGTTCAGCGCGACCCGCTGCCAAATGCCAAAAATATGGCCTCTGCAGCGATCCCTGCTTCCCTGAGCCAACGCTGCCTGAACGTGGCGGCGATGGATGAAAACGAAGTCTGGCGTGCCTTTGGCGGGCATCCGGAGGGGCTGAACGCGGCGGAAGTGGAAAAAATCCGTGCCGTGCATGGCGATAACCAAATTCCGGCGCAAAAACCGGCGCCGTGGTGGGTGCATCTGTGGACCTGCTACCGTAACCCGTTCAACCTGCTGCTGACCGTGCTTGGCATTATCTCCTATGCCACCGAAGATCTGTTTGCCGCCGGGGTTATCGCCCTGATGGTGGGGATCTCCACGCTGCTGAACTTTATTCAGGAGGCCCGTTCTACCCGCGCGGCAGACGCCCTGAAAGCGATGGTAAGCAACACCGCAACCGTCTCGCGCGTCATTAACGATCTCGGGGAGAACGCCTGGGTTGAGCTGCCCATCGACCAGCTGGTGCCGGGCGATCTGGTGAAGCTGGCGGCCGGCGACATGATCCCCGCGGATTTACGTATTCTTCAGGCGCGGGATCTGTTCGTGGCGCAGGCCTCGCTGACCGGTGAATCTCTGCCGGTAGAAAAAGTGGCGCGCACCCGCGACCCGCAGCAGATGAACCCGCTCGAGTGTGACACCCTCTGCTTTATGGGCACTACGGTGGTCAGCGGCACGGCGCAGGCAATGGTCATCGCTACCGGCGGCAACACCTGGTTTGGACAGCTGGCCGGGCGCGTGAGCGAGCAGGAGAGCGAACCGAATGCCTTCCAGAAGGGGATTGGCCGCGTCAGCATGCTGCTGATCCGCTTTATGATGGTGATGACGCCGATTGTGCTGCTGATCAACGGCTATACCAAGGGCGACTGGTGGGAAGCGGCGCTGTTTGCGCTCTCCGTCGCCGTAGGGTTAACGCCTGAAATGCTGCCGATGATTGTCACCTCCACGCTGGCGGGCGGAGCGGTCAAACTGTCAAAACAGAAAGTGATCGTCAAACACCTGGATGCCATTCAAAACTTTGGCGCGATGGACATTCTCTGCACCGATAAAACCGGCACGCTGACCCAGGACAAAATTGTGCTGGAGAACCACACCGATATCGCCGGTAAAACCAGCGATCGCGTGCTGCACAGCGCCTGGTTGAACAGCCACTACCAGACCGGGCTGAAAAACCTGCTCGACGTCGCCGTGCTCGAAGGCGTGGATGAAGAATCTGCCCGCACGCTCTCCGGGCGCTGGCAGAAAGTGGATGAGATCCCGTTTGACTTCGAGCGCCGCCGCATGTCGGTGGTGGTGAGCGAGCATCCGGACGTGCATCAGTTGATCTGCAAAGGCGCATTGCAGGAGATCCTCAATGTCTCAACCCAGGTGCGCTATAACGGCGACATTGTGCCGCTGGATGAAACCATGCTGCGCCGTATCAAGCGCGTCACCGATAACCTGAACCGTCAGGGGCTGCGCGTGGTGGCGGTGGCGAGCAAATTCCTGCCTGCACGCGAAGGGGACTATCAGCGTATCGACGAATCCGATCTGATCCTCGAGGGTTATATCGCATTCCTCGATCCGCCGAAAGAGACCACCGCGCCTGCGCTGAAAGCGTTAAAGGCCAGCGGCATCACCGTGAAAATCCTTACCGGCGACAGCGAGCTGGTGGCCGCCAAAGTGTGTCATGAAGTGGGGCTGGATGCGGGTGACGTCGTTGTGGGAAGTGATATTGAGCCCCTCTCCGATGATGCGCTGGCAACGCTTGCGCAGCGCACCACGCTGTTCGCCCGGCTGACACCCATGCACAAGGAGCGCATTGTCACCCTGCTGCGTCGCGAAGGGCATGTGGTGGGCTTTATGGGCGACGGCATTAACGATGCGCCCGCCCTGCGTGCGGCGGATATTGGTATCTCCGTAGACGGTGCGGTGGACATTGCCCGTGAAGCGGCGGATATCATTCTGCTGGAAAAGAGCCTGATGGTGCTGGAGGAGGGCGTTATCGAGGGACGTCGTACCTTCGCCAACATGCTGAAGTACATCAAGATGACCGCCAGTTCCAACTTCGGTAACGTTTTCAGCGTGCTGGTGGCGAGTGCGTTTCTGCCGTTCCTGCCGATGCTGCCGCTGCACCTGCTGATCCAGAACCTGATGTACGATGTCTCTCAGGTCGCCATCCCGTTTGATAACGTGGACGACGAGCAGATCCAGAAGCCGCAGCGCTGGAACCCGTCCGATCTGGGGCGCTTTATGCTGTTCTTTGGCCCGATCAGCTCCATCTTCGACATTCTGACCTTCTGCCTGATGTGGTTTGTATTCCATGCCAACACGCCGGAACACCAGACGCTGTTCCAGTCCGGCTGGTTCGTGGTAGGGCTGCTGTCGCAAACGCTGATTGTGCATATGATCCGTACGCGTCGCATCCCGTTCATCCAGAGCCGGGCCGCGTGGCCGCTGATTGTCATGACCGGCATCGTGATGGCGCTCGGCATTGCACTGCCGTTCTCGCCGCTGGCCAGTTACCTCCAGCTGCAGGCGCTGCCGCTGAGCTACTTCCCGTGGCTGGTGGCGATCCTCGCGGGCTATATGGTGCTGACGCAGATGGTCAAAGGCTTCTATAGCCGTCGGTATGGGTGGCAGTGATTTCTCCCCTCTCCCGGCACGGGAGAGGGGTACGTTTCCTCCCAAATTCAACAACCTGTGATCTCCGTCAGCGCATTCGCTTGACGACAAAATGAGCGCATGTTAACTGAATGTTTTGCCTTTATTTGGCCCGTCAGATAAGGAACATTCATGTTACGGTACAGTCTCTTAACCGCCGGGCTGATGCTCGGCGCGTCAGCGTTTGCCGCTCCGGCAGGCGACTTTCCCCTGATGCCCTGGCCTGCGAAGGTTGAACGTCCCGCGACGCAGGGCGCACTGGTACTCAGCAACACCCTTTCCGTCAGCGTTACCGGAGACGACCTCGGCGACGCGGTCAACCGTCTGCGCCAGCGCATCGCCCTGCAAACCGGCTGGACGCTACAGCCGCAGGCCGTTAAACCGGACAAGCCCACTATCCGCATTGCCATTACCAAAAAAGTGAAGCCGCAGCCGCTGCCGGACAGCGATGAGCGCTATACGCTCACGGTCGATGCCAGTGGCGTGGATATCACCGCCAACACCCGTTTTGGCGCGCTACGCGCCATGGAAACCCTGCTGCAGCTGATACAAAATGGGGCGGAAAACACCTCCCTGCCGTGGGTCACTATTGAGGATTCCCCCCGTTTCCCGTGGCGTGGGCTGCTGCTTGACTCGGCACGACACTTTATCCCGCTGCCGGATATCAAACGGCAGATTGACGGTATGGCGGCGGCAAAACTCAACGTGCTGCACTGGCACTTGACCGACGATCAGGGCTGGCGCTTCAGCTCGACACGCTATCCAAAGCTCACGCAGCTCGCCAGCGACGGGCTGTTTTACACGCCGGAACAAATGCGCGACGTTGTGCGCTATGCTACCGAGCGCGGCATCCGCGTGGTGCCGGAGATCGACATGCCGGGCCACGCCTCGGCGATTGCCGTGGCCTACCCGGAACTGATGAGCGCCCCGGGACCGTATGAGATGGCGCGCCACTGGGGGGTGCTGAAACCGGTCCTGGATCCGACAAAAGCGGCGACCTATCAGTTTGCGGAGGCGATGGTCAGTGAACTGGCGGCGATCTTCCCCGATCCGTATCTGCATATCGGCGGTGATGAAGTGGATGACACTCAGTGGAAAGCGAACGCCGCCATTCAGCAGTTTATGCGCGACAACACACTGGCAGACAGCCATGCCCTGCAGGCCTATTTCAACCGCAAGCTGGAAAATATCCTCGAAAAACACCACCGGCAGATGGTGGGCTGGGATGAGATTGCTCATCCTGATCTGCCAAAAAGCATCTTGATCCAGTCCTGGCAGGGCCAGGACGCGCTGGGGCAGGTGGCGCAGAAGGGCTATAAAGGCATTCTCTCGACCGGCTTTTACCTCGATCAGCCCCAGTCCACCGCCTATCACTACCGCAATGAAATTGTGCCGCAGGGGTTAAACGGCGAGGATGTGATTGGCGACACCGACAGCGCCCAGAGCTGGTCATTCACCATGCCGCGTCTGAAAGGCAAGCCGGTGGAGGGGAGTTTCACCCTGGTGAAAGGGGATTCCGGCTGGCGTGGATTTATTGATTTCGCCGGGAAATCCCGTCGTGCGGTACAGGATATTGCGTGGCGCGACGACAATCAGGTGACGTTTACCGTCGATACCTGGATGGGCGAAACGCGCCCGGTGGTGTCGGTGGACAACGATAAGCTGAGCGGCTATTTCCTGGTGGGCAATGCCCGCTATCCCATTGACGGCAAGCGCCTGGACGATATCCCCAAAGGCATCCCGCCGGTGGTACCGGACGCCGCTCATCAGGTGAACCTGCTCGGCGGGGAAGCCGCGCTGTGGGCGGAAAACGTGGTCGCACCGGTGCTGGATATCCGCCTGTGGCCGCGCACCTTTGCTGTGGCGGAGCGGTTATGGTCCGCGCAGGACGTTAACGATGTCGACAACATGTACACCCGCCTGCAGGCGATGGACAGCTGGTCGACGGTCTCGGTCGGGCTGCAGCAGCATACTCAGCAGCAGGTGCAGTTCACGCGTCTGGCGAATAACGCCGATACCCTTCCGCTGCAAATCCTCGCGCAGGCAATCGAGCCGGCGCAGTATTACACCCGTCAGCACCTTAAGTTCCAGACCGGAAATTACCATCAGTTCGAACCGCTCAATCGGTTTGCTGATGCGCTCAACGCCGAAAGTGCCACGGTGCGCCAGATGAACAAATGGGCTGACCGCCTGGTCAGCGACGCGGAAGACACGGAAAGCGCCGACGCGCTGCGCCACGTCTTCAACCGCTGGCAAAGCAACACCAGCGATGCGCTGGCATTAAGTGAAAACAGCTACGCACTGAAGGCGATTAAACCGGTCATTCAGGAGGTGGATAAGCTGGCCTCGATTGGCCTGCGGCTGACGGATCTGGTGGCGCGTCAGGGGACGCTGGATGACAACGAGATTGCCTCTATTCAGGGCGAGCTGGATAACGCGGCGAAAATACAGGATGAAGTGGTGATTGCGGCGGTGTATCCGCTGGAAACGCTGCTACGGGCGACGCGGAATCAGTAGCAAAACGCCCGGTAGCGCGTTGCCTGCCGGGCACAAAGGCAGCGTCGGCTGCCCCTGACTGAAACTTAGCGACGTACGGCGATCGCTTCGATTTCAATTTTCACGTCTTTAGGCAGACGCGCAACTTCCACACAGGAGCGTGCAGGGAAAGTGGCGTTGTGCTCAGTGAAGAACGCTTCGTACGTGGCGTTAACGGTCGCGAAATCGTTCAGATCTTTCACGAACACGGTGGTTTTCACGATGTCGGCCACTTTCAGACCCGCAGACTCCACGATAGCCTGTACGTTTTCCAGCGACTGACGCGCCTGCGCCGCCACGTCTTCTGGCACTTCACCCGTTTTTGGGTTCACCGGGATCTGGCCAGAGGTAATAATCATGCTACCCAGATCAACGCCCTGAACGTATGGGCCGATAGCCGCTGGTGCATTTTCCGTCGCGAGTACTTTGGTCATGATTTCTCCAGAATAACAGCTGATTAAATGTTCCCGGCCATTATAGGGAGGCCGGGATCCTTTACCAACCTCAATTAGTTGGCCAGCACCACATAATGAGAAAACTCTTTTTCGCAGTATTTGCATTTGAGTGCGATGTCATCGGCACGTTTTTTCACTGCAAAACTGGACGAAACCGGCTCAGCATGACTGATGCAGTTGCTGTTCGGGCAGACCAGCACATTTTCAATGCGATCCGGCAGATTAGGACGGGATTTACCGACCACTTCGTACTCGTCGATGCGGTTCACGGTGGCATCCGGCGCGTACAGAGAGAGCTGGTTAACCTGCTCGTCGGTCAGGAAGGTGTTTTCAATCTTGATCAGGTCTTTGCGGCCCATTTCACCCGACGGCAGGTTCAGGCCGATGGTGATGCGCTGGTCGGTTTCGGTCAGCTTGAACAGCGTCAGCAGCTTAAAGCCGATCTGGGCAGGGATGTGGTCAATCACGGTGCCACGTTTGATGGCTTCAACCTGGAGTTTGTTATCGTGTGTCATTGTCATTTCCCCTTACAGAGCCAATTCGCGATTCAGAACCAGTGCCAGTAACGCCTGGCGGGCGAAGATGCCGTTTCCGGCCTGCTGGAAGTACCAGGCGTGCGGCGTTTTATCCACGTCTGTGGTGATCTCATCGATACGTGGCAGCGGGTGCAGCACCTTCATATTCTCGCGTGCGCCGTCGAGGTCGCTGGCGCGCAGCACAAACTGTGCCTTCACGTTGGCGTATTCAGACGGATCCAGACGCTCTTTTTGCACGCGGGTCATATACAGAATATCAACGTTGCCCATCACCTCTTCGATGCTGGCATGCAGACTCCACGGGATCCCTTTTTCGTCCAGCATGTCGAGGATGTACTGCGGCATTGCCAGCGCGTCCGGCGCGATGAAGAAGAAGTGGTTGCCGTTAAATTTCGCCAGCGCCTGGGTCAGCGAGTGAACGGTGCGGCCATATTTCAGGTCACCCACCATGGCGATGTTCAGGTTTTCCAGACGGCCCTGCGTTTCCTGAATGGTGAACAGATCCAGCAGGGTCTGTGTCGGATGCTGGTTGGCCCCGTCTCCGGCGTTCAGCACCGGAATACCGCCGGAAAATTCGGTCGCCAGACGCGCCGCGCCTTCCTGCGGGTGGCGCATCACAATCGCGTCAACGTAGGTACTGATAACTGAAATGGTATCCGCCAGCGTTTCGCCTTTTTTACCCAGCGAGGTGTTGCTGCTGTCTGAAAAACCCACCACGCTCGCGCCGAGGCGGTGCATGGAGGTTTCGAAGGAGAGGCGGGTGCGGGTCGACGCTTCGAAGAAGCAGCTCGCAATCACCTTGTGCTTCAGCAGTTCCGGTTGCGGATTTGCCTTCAGTTTTGCCGCGGTTTCCAGAACCAGTTCCAGCTCTTCGCGGCTGAGGTCGTTTATGGAAATGATGTGTTTTTGATAAAGCGGATTCATGTTTATCTCCTGACGCCGGGCAAAAAAAAGCCCCTCAAATGAGGGGCTCTGGGAATAGATTGTGCAACGGGAAGAAAAACGGCAGGCCAGCGTCTGATTTCAGACGCGGTAAGACGTTATGTCGTACACGCTTGACCATGCTTCCTCCCGGCAAATTGTCGGGCATTATACGCAGCTCGATTTTCGGATCAAGGGGTTTAATGCACACTTTACTCAATGCAAACGGTTCTTTATGAATATTAATTCGTTCTGAGTAAATAATTAATTTGTTTATGCACCAGCGCAGTACGCTTCACCACCCGGGGAGCGACCCAGACGATACTGCTTCCGGCAACCACACCTAAAATTTCCGGTAACTGGTGATAATCCAGAATTCGCGCCACCGCACGGCCATATCCGGCCACGGTATGAACAAGGATAAATTCGCTATTATGCTCCACGCTCACCACCATTTCGGAAACGGTACGCGCGGCATCGGGAGCAGGGCGCAACTGAGGATTCAACGAATAAATCTTTAGCCCTTTGGCATTTCGAATTTTTATGACACCGAGCAATTTCAGCAGACGCGAAACGGTCGACTGGCTGATGCTGTCAAACCCTCTCTCCTGCAAATCGCGGCGGATTTCTTCCTGGGAGAGATAACTCTTTTCGGCGATCAGCTGCTGGCACACCGTTAGCTGCAGTTGTTCTCTGGGAGAGCAGTCTTCGTAATCCATCATATTTCCCATATCAGTTCCCGACATAACCGGTGGCACCGCACCGGTCCGTAGGCCGGACAGGCGCAGTGCCAGCCGGCAAATTACAACAAGGCACCCAGGCTTAACGCCACCATAATCACCACCGTCAGGATCGCCAGCAGCGGCGCAACCCATTTCAGGTAACGCACGTAAGGCACACGGGCAATCGCCAGACCGCCCATCACAACCGCTGAGGTCGGCGTGACCAGGTTAACGATGCCGGAGGCCGACTGGTAAGCCGTAACCACCAGGTCGCGGTTGACGTTAGCGAAATCAGCAAGGGGTGCCATGATCGGCATCGTCAGAACGGCCAGGCCGGACGAAGAAGGCACAAGAAACGACAGCACGACCTCAAGCCAGTACATCACGTTGATAAACGCCACCGTGGACAACCCGCTGACCAGCCCTTCCGCGCTGTGCAAAATGGTGTGGGTAATCATGCCCTTATCCATAATGACTACGATACCGCGCGCAATGCCGATAATCAGCGCGACGCCCAGCAAATCTCGCGCGCCGTTGATAAACGTCGAGGTCAGCTCCTCTTCGCTCATGCGGGCAATCAGCCCGACGATAATGGCGCTGGCCAAAAATACCGCCGAGATCTCCGCCATCCACCAGCCCAGCACCGCTACGCCGTAGATCATCACCGCGAAGGCGAGGGCGAAGATCAGCAGAATGATTTTGCGCACCGGGGTAAATTCCAGCGACTGCTCGCCTTTATTGCCGAGGAAGTGGGCGAGGTTCTCTTCCTGCTTGTCTGCAACGATGGAGCATGACGGATCCAGCCGCACTTTACGGGCATAGCGCATCACCCATGCCACGCAAATGAGCCAGCCGATCACCAGCAGCGCCACGCGCAGGGCGATACCGTTGGTGAACGGGATCCCGGCGGCGTTAGCGGCGATCACCGTGGCAAACGGGTTGATGGTGGAGCCGAGCGTGCCGATCCCCGCCCCGAGCAGCACGGTGGATGCAGCGACAACCGGATCGAAACGGGCGGCCAGCATTACCGGGACCAGCAGGGTATAAAAGGGCAGGGACTCTTCGGCCATGCCGTAAATGGTGCCGCCAGCCGCGAACAGCGCCATCAGGATCGGGATCATCCACTCTTCACGTCCGCGAAGGCGGGTGGTTACGCGCTCGATCCCGGCGTCGATCGCCCCGGTTTTGGTGACGATCCCGAGAAATCCCCCGATGATCAGGATAAACAGCGCGACGTCGATCGCCCCGGCCTGGCCGGAAACGGGATCGTACAGCCCGGCAATGGGGGCCATCAGTACGGAAACCAGCCCCTGCGGATGCGCCGCCACGTGCGCGTACGTTCCGGCAATCGGCACTTCTTTACCGAGGGTTTCATTCATTGCCATCTGATACTGACCGGCAGGTACGACCCAGCTCAGTGCCGCCACTACGGCAATCAGAAAAAAGAGAATGGTGTAAGCGGAGGGAAACTTGAACTTGCCCATGATGTTCTCCTGTACCCGGCGCACCCCGTGGCGCGCCGGGCGGTGATTAGTCGCCGAGTGTCGCCACCATGACCGCTTTAATGGTGTGCATGCGGTTCTCTGCTTCGTCAAAGACGATTGAGTTCGGTGATTCGAAGACCTCTTCCGTCACCTCCAGCCCTTTCAGGCCGTAGGCCATCTCGATTTCACGGCCGACTTTGGTGTGTTCGTTGTGGAACGCCGGCAGGCAGTGCATGAACTTGACGTTCGGGTTGCCGGTGGCTTTCATCACCTGGGCGTTAATCTGGTAAGGCTTCATCAGGCTGACGCGCTCGGCCCAGGCCTCTTTCGGCTCGCCCATCGAGACCCACACGTCGGTGTAGAGGAAATCGGCACCGTGTACGCCTTCCTCCACGTCGTCGGTGAGCGTGATGCGTGCGCCGGTCTCTTTGGCGATGGCGCGGCACTGCTCAACCAGCCCGGCTTCCGGCCAGAACGATTTCGGTGCGACGAGGCGGATATCCATCCCCATTTTGGCGGCACCGACCATCAGGGAGTTGCCCATGTTGTTCCGCGCGTCGCCAAGGTAAGCAAAGCTCAGGTCCGGCAGGGTTTTGCCCGGGGCATGCTCCAGCATGGTCATCAGGTCGGCGAGGATCTGCGTGGGGTGAAACTCGTCGGTCAGGCCGTTCCACACCGGCACGCCCGCATACTCGCCCAGCTCTTCCACGATGGCCTGGCCGTAGCCGCGATACTCGATGCCGTCGTACATCCGCCCCAGCACGCGGGCGGTGTCTTTCATCGACTCCTTGTGGCCAATCTGCGAGCCGCTTGGGCCGAGGTAGGTCACCTGTGCGCCCTGGTCAAAGGCTCCCACTTCAAAGGCGCAGCGGGTGCGCGTGGACGTTTTTTCAAAAATCAGGGCGATGTTTTTCCCGACCAGGGTTTGTTTTTCACGTCCGGCTTTTTTGGCGGCTTTGAGTTCGATGGCCAGGTCGATCAGGTACTGGATTTCTGCCGGGGTGTAGTCCAGCAGTTTGAGGAAGTTACGGTTTTTCAGATTGATGGTCATTGGGTCGTCCCTTTTAAAATGGTGTTGTCTGGTGCCCTCACCCCGACCCTCGCCCACAGGGAGAGAGGGAAGGTGAGGGGAAAATACGGTTCAGTGGCGAATCAACGTGCCTTTCTCGCCCGCCAGAATGTCTGCCCCGTCGGCCAGCGCGCCGATCCCGGCGATGCCGTTGCAGGCCTCGACAAACTCGCGGCAGGCGGCCACTTTTGGCCCCATCGAACCGGCGTCAAACTGCATGCCCCTGAGCAGTTCCGGCGTGACCTGTGCCAGCGGACGCTGGGTTGGTTTGCCCCAGTCGAGGTACACCGCGTCGGCATCGGTCAGGATCAGCAGGGCATCGGCTTCAATCTGGCGCGCCAGCAGGGCGGCAGAGAGGTCTTTGTCGATCACCGCTTCAATGCCGTGATACCCATTGGCGTTTTCCACCACCGGCACGCCGCCGCCGCCGTTGCAGATCACCAGGTGATCGCGCTGTATCAGTGCCGTGATGGCGTCGCTCTCAACGATGCGTTTCGGCTGTGGAGAGGGAACCACCCGGCGGAAATAGCTGCCGTCGGCCTTGAATACCCAGCCTTTCTCCGCCTGCAGCGTTTTTGCCTGGGCTTCGTTGTAGACCGGGCCGATGTATTTGGTCGGGTTAGTAAATGCCGGATCGGCGGCGTCCACTTCCACCTGGGTGAGCAGGACGCTCACCTCACGCTGGGGCAGGTTGTTTTTCAGCGCCTGCTGGAGCATGTAGCCGATCATTCCCTGACTTTCAGCGCCGAGGATGTCCAGCGGGTAGGGCGTGACTTTGTCGTACGCGCTGTTTTGCAGCGCCAGCAGCCCAACCTGCGGCCCGTTGCCGTGAACCAGTACCACGCGCCACTGTTCCGTCAGCCCGGCGATGGTGCGGGCCGCTAGCGCGATGTTCTGGCGCTGGATCTCCGCTTCCAGCGGCTCGCCGCGTTTCAGCAATGCGTTACCGCCAAGCGCCACAACCAGAGTGGGTTTTCGTTCCATGATGGCTCCTTTAAATTCCGTCGCGTTCCAGTGGGCAGCTCATGCAGCGCGCGCCGCCGCGGCCGCGTCCCAGTTCGTCACCCGGGATAGGCAGCACGGTGATACCCGCTTTGTCATATTTCTCGTTGGTCCAGACGTTACGCTCGTAGCCAATCACCACGCCCGGGCGGATGGTCAGCACGTTATTCGCGTCATTCCACTGTTCGCGTTCGGCTTCAAAGGCGTCGCCGCCGGTGGTGATCAGGCGTACCTGATTAATGCCGAGCGCTTTTTCAATGGCGTGCAGCAGATCCGTTTCCTGGGTGCGCAGCAGGCCACCGCGGCCGTCCGGGGTGAGCGTCCAGCACTGAGCGTCTTTGCGCACCACTTCCGGGTAGACGGAGAAGGTGTCCACGTCGATGTGGGTCATGACGGTATCGAGGTGCATGCAGGAGCGGTGTTTTGGCAGTTCCACAGCGATGACGCGCTCGGCCTGGCGGTGTTTGAACAGGCTATTGGCGAGGAACTCAACGCCCTGCGGCGTGGTGCGTTCAGACATGCCGATTAACACTGCGCCGCGGCCAATAACTAATACGTCGCCGCCCTCTAACGTGGCGTGGTCGTAATTAATGTTTTCATCGCCGAAATACTTAATAAAATCGCCATCGGCAAATGCAGGGTGCCAGCGATATATGGCCCGGAGATTATTGGTTTCACGCTGGCGGGCCGCTTTGGCCATCGGGTTAATTGACACGCCGTTATAAATCCAGCACGAGGTATCGCGGGTAAATAAATGGTTAGGCAGTGGCTTCATAATAAAATCATTTGCCGTGTGGGTATCCACCACCATATTTTTAAAGGCTGCCGGAATTTCACCGTAGGTTAATCCGCCGCTTAATCTGCGTGCCAGTTCGCGGTGCGGCATATCTGCCAGCCAGCCGCGCACGTCGCCGGCAAAGGTTGGCCCGAGGCGATAGTCAGAGATTTGCGTCTCCAGCAGCCAGGTTTTGGCCTCCGCAATATCAAGCGTTTGCGTGAGAAGGTCGGTCAGCAGCAGGACTTCCACACCCTGTTCGCGCAGGGTGTTAGCGAAGATGTCATGCTCTTCACCCGCCCGCTCAACCGAGAGCACATCATCGAATAGCAGCTCCTGGCAGTTCGATGGCGTTAAACGTTTCAGACTTAAATTTGGGCGGTGCAGCATAACGCTACGCAATTGACCAATTTCAGAACCGACGTAATGCTTTTCCATAATTATTCCTTTAACTGTTTTTCAGAATAAAAAGGGCATGCGCCATGTGATGTCTTTATTTACATGGCGGCTAAGCTCAATTGATTTCGAGATTTATAGTAGGCTCTTAAATAATGAATATTGTGACATCGCTCACGTGAAAATGGCTATTAAGGAGTTTGTTTTCATTTGCATGATTCGTATCAGATAATGA
This sequence comes from Enterobacter sp. 200527-13, assembly GCF_027924865.1. Classification (NCBI taxonomy): domain Bacteria; kingdom Pseudomonadati; phylum Pseudomonadota; class Gammaproteobacteria; order Enterobacterales; family Enterobacteriaceae; genus Enterobacter; species Enterobacter sp. 200527-13. The sequence goes on along the minus strand of NZ_BSCM01000003.1, from coordinate 351,648 downwards.
TTAATTTGATTATATTTGCGGGTGAATAGCTAAGCAGGATCCGTTGGCATTATTTGGAGTTGTTATTATTTTGTAGAATTTAATGTTTTGACATATTTAGTTATGGTATTGATTTTAATGATAATTAAACGGCGCGCAGAATGACTATGCACTATTATCCATTAACTATTTTTGACTTAAGAAAAATCAATAAATAATTATGGGATTTAATAGCAAATTACCAAAATGATAAAGTGTGAAGTCACAGAGAGTTTTGCTATGAAGCGTATACGATCAGTAAGTTAGCATCACGGCCTGAAAGCGGAGGGCTGAGGTTATGCATAAAGACTGCATAAATGCCTGTGAGCGATTAACAGTGGAGTAACACATTTCCCGATAAACATGCGCTCGCGCAAAACTCATCGAAAAAGCGGTGGTAGGACAGTCTGAATTCTCGTATAAAAGATTAAAATGAAACGCTGTTTTATATTGAGGGTTTATTTATGATCGCTGGCAACATCCATCATCTGCAGTCCTGGCTACCTGAAGAACTGCGTCAGGCTATCGAATACGTCAAGGCGCACGTTACCGATGCTACCCCCTGCGGCAAACACGACATCGACGGCAACAGCCTGTTTTATCTGGTGTCTGAAGATATGACCCAGCCGTTTGCTGAGCGCCGCGCTGAGTATCACGCCCGCTATCTGGATATTCAGATAATCATGAAAGGCCAGGAGGGGATGACCTTCAGTACCCTGCCGCACGGTACGCCGGACACCGACTGGCTGGCGGATAAAGACATCGCGTTTTTGCCCGAGGGCGGGCAGGAAAAAACGGTGGTGTTAAGTGAAGGTGATTTTGTGGTGTTCTATCCGGGTGAAGTGCATAAGCCGCTGTGCGCGGTGGGCGCGCCTGCGAAGGTGCGTAAAGTGGTAGTGAAAATGCTGGTGGGGTAAGCCCTGTTAGCGTAAGAGAAGGGTGAAATGTTCCCTCTCCCGGTGGGAGAGGGTGAAAGCATCAGGCCGCAGCCCGTCATTATGTGATCCAGCTTATATTTTCCGCACTCCCTCATCGCCTCCCATTTACCTGCGCTTTTTCTGCGTCATAGTATGATCGTTAAATTAATGAACGCTGTTCTATAATGTAGAACAAAATAATTCAGCAAGGAGATCTCATGCCGCAGACCGCGTTGTTCACGGGAATCATTCCCCCTGTCTCCACCCTCTTTACCGCCGATGGACAGCTTGATAAACACGGCACTGCCGCGTTGATCGACGACCTGATCGCCGCAGGCGTCGATGGCCTGTTCTTTTTGGGCAGCGGCGGCGAGTTCTCCCAGCTAAACGCCGAAGAGCGTAAAACCATTGCCCGGTTTGCTATCGATCATGTCGATCGCCGGGTGCCGGTGCTGATTGGCACCGGTGGCACCAACGCCCGGGAAACCCTTGAACTGAGCCAGCATGCGCAGCAGGCCGGCGCCGACGGGATCGTGGTGATCAACCCGTACTACTGGAAAGTGTCCGAAGCGAATCTGATCCGCTATTTCGAACAGGTGGCAGACAGCGTCACGCTGCCGGTAATGCTGTATAACTTCCCGGCGCTGACCGGGCAGGATCTGACTCCGGCGCTGGTCAAAACCCTGGCCGACTCGCGGAGCAATATTGTCGGCATCAAAGACACGATCGATTCCGTCGCCCATCTGCGCAGCATGATCCGCACCGTCAAATCTGCCCATCCGCACTTCACGGTGCTGTGCGGCTATGACGATCATCTGTTTAATACGCTGCTGCTTGGGGGCGATGGCGCGATCTCGGCCAGCGGTAACTTTGCTCCGCAGGTGTCGGTGAATCTGCTGAAGGCCTGGCGTGACCAGGAGGTGGCGAAGGCGGCCGAATACCACCAGATCCTGCTGCAAATACCGCAGATGTATCAGCTTGATACGCCGTTTGTGAACGTCATTAAAGAGGCGATTGTGCTGTGCGGCCGCCCGATCTCCACGTACGTGCTGCCGCCCGCGTCACCACTGGATGAACCGCGTAAGGCGCAGCTGAAAACCCTGTTGCAACAGCTCAAGCTCTGCTGAGCCGGAAGACGACGATGACCATTGAGAAAATTTTCACCCCACAGGACGATGCGTTTTATGCCGTCATCACCCATGCGGCCGGGCCGCAGGGGGCGCTGCCGCTGACGCCGCAAATGCTGATGGAATCCCCCAGCGGTAACCTGTTTGGCATGACGCAAAACGCCGGTATGGGCTGGGACGCCAACAAGCTGACCGGCAAAGAGGTGCTGATTATCGGTACGCAGGGCGGCATTCGCGCCGGGGACGGGCGACCTATTGCGCTGGGCTACCACACCGGGCACTGGGAGATTGGCATGCAGATGCAGGCGGCGGCGAAGGAGATCACCCGTAATGGTGGGATCCCGTTTGCGGCCTTCGTCAGCGATCCGTGCGACGGACGCTCTCAGGGCACCCACGGCATGTTCGACTCCCTGCCGTACCGTAATGACGCGGCGATCGTGTTTCGTCGTCTGATCCGCTCCCTGCCGACGCGGCGAGCGGTGATCGGCGTGGCAACCTGCGATAAAGGGCTGCCCGCGACCATGATTGCGCTGGCCTCCATGCATGATCTGCCGACCATTCTGGTGCCGGGTGGGGCGACGCTGCCGCCGACCGTGGGGGAAGATGCCGGAAAAGTGCAGACCATTGGTGCGCGTTTCGCTAACCATGAGCTGTCGCTGCAGGAGGCTGCCGAGCTGGGGTGCCGCGCCTGTGCATCACCCGGCGGCGGCTGTCAGTTTCTCGGCACCGCGGGAACGTCACAGGTGGTGGCCGAAGCGCTGGGTCTGGCGCTGCCGCACTCTGCGCTCGCCCCGTCCGGGCAGGCCGTGTGGCTGGAGATTGCCCGTCAGTCTGCGCGGGCGGTGAGCGAGCTGGATAACCGTGGGATCACGACCCGCGATATCCTGACCGACAAAGCCATTGAAAACGCCATGGTGCTTCACGCGGCGTTTGGCGGCTCCACCAACCTGCTGCTGCACATCCCGGCGATTGCCCATGCGGCGGGCTGCACCATTCCGGATGTGGCGCACTGGACACGCATCAACCGTAAGGTTCCGCGTCTGGTGAGCGTGCTGCCAAACGGCCCGGACTACCACCCGACGGTGCGTGCTTTCCTGGCGGGCGGCGTGCCGGAGGTGATGCTCCATCTGCGCAAGCTGGGGCTGCTGCATGAAGATGCCATGACCGTTACCGGCCAGACGGTCGGGGAGAACCTCGACTGGTGGGAAAACTCAGCGCGTCGGGCGCGTTTTCGTCAGTGCCTGCGCGAGCAGGACGGCGTCGATCCGGATGACGTGATCCTGCCGCCTGAGCGCGCCCACGCGAAAGGCCTGACCTCGACGGTCTGCTTCCCGACCGGCAATATCGCGCCCGAAGGGTCGGTGATCAAAGCCACGGCCATCGACCCGTCTGTTGTGGATGACGATGGCGTTTACCGCCATACCGGCCGGGTGCGGGTGTTTGTCTCTGAGGCGCAGGCCATCAAGGCTATCAAGCAGGAAGCGATCCAGCAGGGCGATATTATGGTGGTGATTGGCGGAGGCCCGTCCGGCACCGGCATGGAAGAGACCTACCAGCTAACCTCCGCGCTGAAACATATCTCGTGGGGCAAGACGGTATCGTTGATCACCGATGCGCGCTTCTCGGGGGTATCAACCGGGGCGTGCTTCGGCCATGTGTCGCCGGAAGCGCTGGCAGGTGGCCCCATCGGCAAGCTGCGCGACAACGATATCATTGAGATCAGCGTCGACCGCCTGTCCTTAACGGGCAGCGTTAACTTTATCGGCACGGCGGAACAGCCGCTGAGGCCGGAAGAGGGGGCGCGCGTGCTGGCGTCGCGTCCGGTGCATCCTGACCTGCACGCCCACGCATTTTTGCCGGACGATACCCGCCTGTGGGCGGCTCTGCAGTCGGTGAGCGGCGGCACCTGGAAAGGGTGTATTTATGACACCGATAAAATCATCGAGGTAATTAACGCCGGTAAAAAAGCGCTCGGTCTTTAATTATATTTCTGGCTCTTGTCGTCTACGGAAAATATTCCGTGGACGGCTTTTGCATGTCTGTTTTTTATTATTGCGTAAATAATCTAATTACATGAAAAGAAAGGTCTTTAAATGATATCAGGATGTCGAGTGGCGTCACAAAAGCAAAATATCATAATTCAGAAATAAGATATGACCATTGTCGGTTAATTGAACACTTAATTACACTCTATTAACACGATGTTGTGAATTCAGCACACGAAATAAGGGTGTATTCCTGATGATGCACCGGGCATTTATTTGCCTGAATCAGGACCCTGGCGTTTGCACTGTTCCACGTACTGCCGTTGGGGGTAATGATGCAATTAACCATGAAAGATAAAATTGGCTACGGGCTGGGTGACACCGCCTGCGGCTTTGTCTGGCAGGCCACCATGTTCCTGCTGGCCTATTTCTATACCGACGTGTTTGGCCTGTCGGCGGGCATTATGGGGACGCTGTTTTTAGTTTCCCGCGTGCTGGATGCCGTCACCGATCCGCTGATGGGGCTGCTGGTTGACCGCACACGCACGCGTCACGGCCAGTTCCGTCCGTTCCTGCTGTGGGGCGCGATCCCGTTTGGGATTGTCTGCGTGTTGACCTTCTACACGCCGGACTTCTCCGCGCAGGGTAAAATCATCTACGCCTGCATAACCTACATTCTGCTGACCCTGGTTTACACCTTCGTTAACGTCCCTTACTGCGCCATGCCGGGCGTCATCACCGCTGACCCGAAAGAGCGCCACGCGCTGCAGTCCTGGCGCTTTTTCCTCGCGGCGGCGGGATCGCTGGCCATCAGTGGCATTGCGCTGCCGCTGGTGAGCATCATTGGTAAAGGCGATGAGCAGGTCGGCTATTTCGGCGCCATGTGCGTGCTGGGGCTGAGCGGCGTGGTGCTGCTCTACGTCTGCTTCTTCACCACCAAAGAGCGCTACACCTTTGAGGTGCAGCCGGGGTCGTCGGTGTCGAAAGACCTCAAGCTTCTGTTCGGCAATACCCAGTGGCGCATTATGTGTGCGTTCAAAATGATGGCGACCTGCTCCAACGTGGTCCGCGGCGGGGCGACGCTCTACTTCGTGAAGTACGTCATGGATCACCCGGAGATGGCGACGCAGTTTCTGCTTTATGGCAGCCTCGCCACCATGTTTGGTTCGCTCTGCTCATCCCGCCTGCTGGGGCGCTTTGACCGGGTGACCGCCTTCAAGTGGATAATCGTGGCCTACTCCCTGATCAGCCTGCTGATTTTCTTCATCCCGGCCGAACATATCGCCCTGATTTTCGCCCTTAACATTCTGTTCCTGTTCGTCTTTAACACCACCACGCCTTTGCAGTGGCTGATGGCTTCTGACGTGGTGGATTACGAGGAGAGCCGCAGCGGACGCCGTCTCGACGGGCTGGTGTTTTCCACCTACCTGTTCAGCCTGAAGATCGGTCTGGCGATTGGCGGTGCGGTGGTGGGTTGGATCCTGGCGTATGTGAACTACTCCGCCAGCAGCAGCGTGCAGCCGGTCGAAGTGCTGACCACCATTAAAATTCTGTTCTGCGTGGTGCCGGTGGTGCTCTACGTGGGCATGTTCATCATGCTGTCGTTCTACAAACTCACCGACGCCCGCGTGGCGGCCATCAGCCAGCAGCTGATTAAGCACCGTGCAACGCAGGGTGACGCCGTGCCCGAGGCTGCGACAGCCGCATCCCATTAACAGGAGGCAACATGACAACGATAACAAACCCGATCCTCACCGGCTTTAACCCGGACCCGTCCCTGTGCCGTCAGGGGGAGGATTACTACATCGCCACCTCGACGTTTGAATGGTTTCCGGGCGTGCGTATCTACCACTCCCGCGACATGAAGAACTGGTCGCTGGTCAGCACGCCGCTGGACAGGGTGTCGATGCTGGACATGAAGGGCAACCCGGACTCCGGCGGCATCTGGGCGCCGTGCCTGAGCTACGCCGATGGCCAATTCTGGCTGCTGTACACCGACGTGAAAATTGTCGATTCGCCGTGGAAAAATGGCCGTAACTTCCTCGTCACTGCGCCCTCCATCGAGGGGCCGTGGAGCGAACCGATCCCGATGGGCAACGGAGGGTTTGACCCGTCGCTGTTCCACGACGACGATGGCCGTAAATACTACCTCTACCGCCCGTGGGGGCCTCGCCATCACAGCAATCCGCATAACACCATCGTGATGCAGGAGTTTGACCCGCAGACCGGCACCCTTTCGCCCGAGCGCAAAACCCTGTTTACCGGCACGCCGCTCTGCTACACCGAAGGGGCGCACCTTTATCGTAAAGAGGGCTGGTACTACCTGATGGTCGCCGAAGGTGGCACCAGCTATGAACACGCGGTGGTGGTGCTGCGCTCAAAAACGCTCGACGGGCCGTACGAGCTGCATCCGGACGTGACGATGATGACCAGCTGGCATCTGCCGGAGAACCCGCTGCAGAAGAGCGGCCACGGCTCGCTGCTGCAGACCCACACCGGGGAGTGGTATATGGCCTACCTCACCAGCCGACCGCTGCGCCTGCCGGGTATACCGCTACTGGCCTCGGGCGGGCGCGGCTACTGCCCGCTGGGACGCGAGACCGGCATTGCGCGCATCGAATGGCGCGACGGCTGGCCGTACGTTGACGGCGGCAAACACGCGCAGCTGACCGTCCCCGGCCCGCAGATAGCGGAGCTGCCCGCCGCCTCCCGGGACAGCTGGCGGGAGGATTTCGACGGCAGCACGCTTGACCCGGAGCTGCAGACCCTGCGCATTCCGTTCGACGACAGCCTCGGCTCGCTGAGCGTGCGCCCGGGGTATTTGCGGCTTTACGGCAACGACTCGCTCAACTCGACCTTTACCCAGTCGACCGTGGCACGCCGCTGGCAGCACTTCGCCTTCCGGGCAGAGACGCGCATGCAGTTCTCGCCGGTTCACTTCCAGCAGAGCGCCGGGCTGACCTGCTACTACAACAGTAAAAACTGGAGCTACTGCTTTGTGGACTACGAAGAGGGGCAGGGCAGAACGATCAAAGTGATCCAGCTTGACCACAACGTGCCGTCGTGGCCGCTGCATGAACAGCCGATCCCGGTACCGGACAGCGCAGAGAGCATCTGGTTACGGGTTGACGTGGACACCCTGGTTTACCGTTACAGCTACTCGTTTGACGGTGAGACGTGGCACACCGTGCCGGTGACGTATGAAGCGTGGAAACTGTCGGATGACTACATCGGTGGGCGCGGCTTCTTTACCGGCGCGTTTGTCGGCCTGCACTGCGAAGACATCAGCGGTGACGGCTGCCACGCTGACTTTGATTACTTCACCTACGAACCACTCACGAAATAGCGGCTCAGGCCGGGTAACCCAGCGCGCGTGAGAGCTGGAGCCCGGCCTGCTGAAGCTGCTCGCGGAAGCTGGCCAGTTCGGCGTCATCCACCCGCGACGTCAGCGTCGACAGACTCAGGGCGGCAATCACGCGGGATTCATGGTTCCACACCGGTACCGCCACGCAGCGCACGCCCTGCTCGTTCTCTTCGCGGTCGAAGGCATAACCCTGCTCGCGGGTCTTGGCGAGGGCCTCCAGCAACGCGTCGCGGGAGGCAAGGGTGGAAGGGGTATAGGTGGTGTACTGATAGCCCTCAAGCAGGGCGTTCAGCTCGGCCTCGCCAAGCCAGGCAATCAACACCTTGCCGATGGCGGTGGCGTGAACCGGCAGCCGACGACCAATGCGCGAATAGGCGATAGCCGCCAGCTTGCCTTCAATCTTCTCGATATAAACGCCTTCACGACCGTCCAGGATCCCCAGATGGGTGGTCTGCCCGGTACGCTGCGACAGCTCCGTCAGCCAGCCTTTGGCCTTCTGACGTATATCGATTGAGCCCACCACAAAATGGCCGCGCTCCACCAGCTTCATGCCGAGGCGATATTTACCGTTTTCCGGGTTCTGATCGATATAGCCGTGAAGCTGCAGGGTTTTCAGCAGCGAGTGGAGGGTACTTTTGCTCAGCCCCATCAGTTTGCTGATGTCGGTGATCTTAAGCTCGGTGGCCTGCTCGTTAAACAGGTCGAGGATCTGCAACGCACGTTCAACAGACTGAATAATCGGCATAATGCTGGTATGTCCACGCAGGAATTAAGGCGAAAACGTACCTTTTTCAGGCGGAAAAATCAATGAAGTGGCGCCGGTTTACGCCCTCTCCCGGTGGAAGAGGGCCGGGGTGAGGGCACAAGACCGCAGAGGATCACTCCCCAAGCGTCGCCACCATCACCGCCTTAATGGTATGCATCCGGTTTTCCGCCTGGTCAAACACAATGCTCGCCGCCGATTCAAACACCTCGTCCGTCACTTCCATTCCGCCGTGCAGATCGAACTCTTTCGCCATCTGCTTACCCAGCGTGGTCTGGTCGTCATGGAATGCCGGCAGACAGTGCAGGAACTTCACGTCCGGGTTACCGGTCAGCGCCATCATCTGCGCGTTCACCTGATACCCGCGCAGCAGGGCAATCCGCTCGGCCCACTTCTCTTTGGCCTCGCCCATCGATACCCACACATCGGTATAGATGAAGTCCGCCCCTTTCACGCCGGCCGCGACCTCTTCCGTCAGGGTGATCTTCCCGCCATTCTTCTCCGCCAGCGCGCTGCACTCCGCCACCAGGCGCTCTTCCGGCCAGCAGGCTTTCGGTGCCACCAGACGCAGATCCAGCCCGGTTAACGCTGCCGCTTCCAGCATCGAGTTACCCATGTTGTTACGCGCATCGCCCGCATAAACCAGCGTCATCTCGTTAAACGCTTTGCCCGGCAGGTGCTCCTGCATGGTCAGCAGGTCCGCCAGCAGCTGCGTCGGATGGAACTCGTTGGTCAGCCCGTTCCACACCGGCACGCCCGCATACTGCGCCAGCGTTTCGACCACGTCCTGGCCGTGACCGCGATACTGAATGCCATCGTACATCCGCCCGAGTACCCGCGCGGTGTCCTTAATTGATTCTTTATGCCCAATCTGGCTGCCGCTCGGCCCTAAATACGTGACGCGCGCGCCCTGGTCAAATGCGGCAACTTCGAAAGAGCATCGTGTACGGGTTGAGTCTTTTTCGAAGATGAGCGCGATGTTTTTGCCAGTAAGCTTTTGTACTTCCTTACCCTTTTTTTTATCGGCTTTAAGCTGAGCGGCAAGGGTCAGCAGGGAATTGAGCTGTGCAGGGGTAAAATCGAGCAATTTCAGAAAGTGTTTCTTGTACAGATCAGACATTTTATCCTCACATGGCAAACGCCACTTATTGAATTAAAATTCACTTTATATGTCTAATTATTCATTTGCAACCCCGTTTCACAAATCTTTCCAACAAAGGTGGAGGCAAACCCGTCCGTGTGTGAAAATAGAAGTATCTGCCGCACTTTAAAGAGGAATGAGCCATGGCAAACCCGGAACACCTGGAAGAGCAACGCGAAGAGACGCGCCTGATTATCGAAGAACTGCTGGAAGACGGTAGCGATCCGGACGCGCTGTACACCATCGAGCACCATTTCTCTGCTGACGATTTCGACGCGCTGGAAAAACTGGCGGTAGAAGCTTTCAAACTGGGTTACGAAGTGACCGAGCCGGAAGAGCTGGAAGTGGAAGAGGGCGACACCGTCATCTGCTGCGATATTCTGAGCGAAGGCGCGCTGAAAGCAGAACTGATCGACGCTCAGGTCGAACAGCTGATGAACCTGGCCGAGAAGTTTGAAGTGGAATACGACGGCTGGGGAACCTACTTCGAAGATCCGAACGGTGAAGACGGCGAAGAAGGCGACGACGAAGATTTCATCGACGAAGACGACGACGGCGTGCGTCACTAAGCGTTTCAGGCGGTGGCGCGTGCCACCGCTTTTTCAAGGCAGAACCATGGATTACCCGCAGATACTCTCCCCCGTTCTTAACTTCCTCCAGTGCCCGACCCCGCAAGCATGGATTGATAAAGCCCGCGATCCGGCGATGCTGCCGCTGCTGCTCACCGACCACATGGTGTGCGAGCTCAAGGCCGCCCAGACCGCGCTGCTACTGGTGCGCAAATACGTCGCCGACGAAAGCGGTGCCGACGCGCTGCTCGACTGGCTCAAACCCTACGAAGCGTTCACCTTCCGCGAAGGCCCGGAACCGGATTTTGTGGCCCTGCACAAGCAGATTGGCAAAAGCGTCATGCCCAAAACCGACGATCCGTGGGGCCAGGCGCTTATCGACAGCATGGTGCTGCTGATCAAAGAAGAGCTGCACCACTTCTGGCAGGTGCGCGAGGCGATGCTGGCGCGCGACATTCCGTACGTCAAAATCACCGCCAGCCGCTACGCCAAAGGGATGCTGAAAGCGGTGCGCACGCACGAACCGCTGACGCTTATCGACAAGCTTATCTGCGGTGCCTACATCGAAGCCCGCTCCTGCGAGCGTTTCGCCGCGCTGGCCCCGTTCCTCGACGACGACCTGCAGAAATTCTATCTCTCGCTGCTGCGCTCGGAAGCGCGCCACTATCAGGACTACCTGACGCTTGCCCAACAGGTGAGCGACGACGATATCTCACCGCGCATACAGCTTTTTGGCGAAATTGAAGCCACACTTATCTCGACACCGGATAACGAGTTTCGCTTTCACAGCGGCGTGCCGGTGTAAACCGGCATAGCGAAAAGAAAAGGATGCGAGATGAATAAAACGTGGATCCGTATAGTCGTGGTGACTCTCCTGGCCGCCGTCGTGGCGTTCTGGGTCTACTTCGACAAACAACGCCAGCACACCCCCGAACAGCAGCTTGATACCACCCTCAACGCAATGCCCGCCTGGCAGGTGATAAAAGAGCAGGAGCCTGTGCTTCATCAGCGCATTCTTGACCAGATGGCGGCCCTGCAAAAAGCCGGCGAGCCGGAGCAGAAGATTATCGACACCATCCAGCCGCAGATCCTGCATCTGCAGATGTCGCGCCTGCAAAACGCGCCGGACGCTAACGTGGTGAACTATATGACGATCAACATGGAGCAGACCGCCGCCATCCAGAAGGTGAGCGACGACGCCTGTTTCCGCTTCCTCTACCCGGCGGTAAAAGGGGGCGTCAACCCGATGCGCATGCTGGATAAAGACCTGATGACGCGGCGCATGCAGGCCGACGCCGACATGATGCGCGCGGCCTACGGCAAAAATCGCCACACCGTGACCCCGGAAGAACGCGAAGCCGCGGTGACGGATGTCCGCCCGATTATGAAAACGCTGGCCGACAAGTACGGCGAGGACATCCAGCTACTGCAGATGCCGGAGAAGGCGGTGGGCAAAGAGAAGCTCTCCTGCGACATGGTGCAGGAGATGTGGGCGAAGGTGCTGGCGCTGCCAGAGCAGAAGGCGGCAGGCGTGATTCGGCTGGCGGTTTCCGAGGTAGAATGACAGGGCGCTGGTTTTTTGGGCACTTAGCGTAGGTTTAGCGCGTCGCCGCTTGCATGGCGGCGCGCGACAGGTATAATCCACAACGTTTCCGCATCCCCTTCAGTGCCGAAGTGGCGAAATCGGTAGACGCAGTTGATTCAAAATCAACCGTAGAAATACGTGCCGGTTCGAGTCCGGCCTTCGGCACCATCGGAACATCAATAGACGTCAACGGACGTCTTTTTTTGTGCCTGAAATCCGCGCCACGCAAGGCTTTCCGCGATTCTCCTTTCAACAGAAGTCAATCTGAGTCAACCCACATCAAGTCGCTTGTGAGTATAGAACCGAGTATATATGCTGGTTCGATAATGGTTGTGTACTCACAGCGGCACATGGAAGGAGAACTTTTATGGCTCTGACAGATATCAAAGTGCGTTCTGCGAAACCGCAGGAAAAGGAGTACACCCTTGTCGATGGGGATGGCATGTTTTTGCTTATTCACCCTAACGGCTCAAAATACTGGCGGTTCCGTTTTCGCTTTGGTGGTAAGCAGCACCTGATGGCGTTTGGTGTTTATCCTGAAACGTCATTAGCTGATGCTCGTCAAAAGAGGGAAGAGGCCAGAAGGCTTGTTGCTGCTGGAATCGATCCTCGCGAGCATAAGCGGGCTGTAAAAGAGAAGCAGGCAAAAGAGGCCATTACCTTTGAGTCTGTTGCCAGAGAGTGGCATGCAAGTAACAAGAAATGGTCAGAGGAACACAGTCGACGGGTGCTGAAGAGCCTGGAAGATAATTTGTTCCCAGCAATTGGGAAGCGGAGTATTGATAGTTTTAGTACTCGCGATCTCCTTGTTCCTATCAAAGTAGTTGAGGCTACAGGGCGTCTTGAAGTAGCTTCGCGTCTTCAGCAGCGTACCAATGCGATTATGCGTTATGCAGTGCAAAGCGGTTTGATCGATTACAATCCTGCTCAGGAGATGGCTGGGGCAGTTGCTTCAAGTAATCGTGTCCATCGACCAGCACTTGAACTGAAACGCTTACCTGAACTACTCCACCGAATTGATAGCTACAACGGACGGCTTTTAACCCGTCTGGCAGTTGAGCTTACGTTATTAATCTTCATTCGTTCCAGTGAATTGCGCTTTGCGCGTTGGTCTGAAATCGATTTAGAAACGGCAATGTGGACAATACCGGCTGAACGAGAAGCTATAGAAGGTGTTAAGCATTCACAGCGTGGCTCGAAAATGCGTACGCCTCATTTAGTACCGCTGTCTCGTAAGGCATTAGTATTCCTTCAACAGGTCCACAAGATCAGTGGTGATCGTGACTTTGTTTTCGTTGGCGATCATAACCCTCATAAGCCCATGAGTGAAAACACGGTGAACAAGGCACTGCGCGTCATGGGATATGACACGAAGGTTGAAGTTTGTGGGCATGGTTTCAGAACAATGGCCTGTAGCTCGTTGATTGAATCAGGGTTGTGGTCGAGGGATGCTGTAGAGCGGCAAATGAGCCATATGGAACGTAACTCAGTACGTGCGGCTTACATTCATAAGGCCGAGCATTTGGACGAGCGCAGGTTGATGCTGCAATGGTGGGCTGATTTTCTGGATGCGAATCGGGAGAGTGGGATTACGCCATTTGACTATGCGAAGATCAATCGGGGTAATAGTATGTGAGTTATTTACGAATGTACATTTAGGTCTAATATAAAAGCTGCTGAATAATTTAAGCGGGGTGGGGCAGCAGTGTTATCACCGGGTCAATTCTTTGCATTGAGTTGCATCGACGGGAACTCCGCCCCAAGTCAATCAATAAGTAATGCATTAATCAGGTTATTGCGTTGTTGAGCGTAGAAATATGATGCAGTGGTATGCAAATTATATTGGTGAATTGAGGGGGGATTGGGCTGTGGTGGAGGGGATGTTCGAGACGATTTTAATAAATAGCCATTCAGCGGAAAAGGTGGGTGTTTATTATCAGGACTCAGCGAGTTTTTACAGTGATATATTTCATCGCAGCCAGCAAATAGGAAGCTTTGAAAGTCACATCCTGGTAGTCTTTAGCTAACAAACTTTCACTTTCTTCAAACCGCTCAACAAATGCTGCAACTTCACTCGGATTGATGCGACTAATATTGTTTTTCCCATTTCTGACAAACAGCTTTTGCTCTTCAGCATACAGAGTGAAAGGCATTTTTTTCGCACTTGTAAACAGTTCAACTGGTTGAGCGAAATACTCCAACATTAAATGGTAGAAATCTTTATAAACCATGATTACTGCTCTCTCATCACTTTATCTCCCAGGAAGTACAGGGTTATTTGGTTGCTCATTATGAGCCATCAGAATCTCATCACCAGAAAAGCAGTGGAGGGAACCTTGCCACTCGCCTTTTACCAACTCACCCGATTCAAGGTCAAAGGGTACACACCATAGAGATAAGTCTTCGTCGAAACGGAACACTGGCAACGGTGTAGCAAAGTACTGATGACGCGGATAAATCAGCATCATATGGCCTTTCCCATGGAGATACTTTTGCCCATAGGCGAACATCTGATGCAAGTCTGTCTGGCTGATTTCATACTTTCTCAGACTATCATCAGCTCTGCTATCTAATAGTTTCCATTTAGCATCGAGAACCACCGTTTGCCCGCCTGTGATAAGAAAGTCTGGTTTAAGCATGAACCATCGTTGAGATGACTTTTCGCTAACAGGAACATGCTCTAACAAGTACCGGCCCTTAGCCTGTTCTATGAGCAGGTAATCATGATGCAACGCTCCAGCCAGACAGCATCCTACCCAGCCTTCATATAACCTATCCATAGGGAACAACAGAGAAATTCCCTGATGGGATCCATGTTGAAAATCTGGATTCATCTGCTCAAGAATGAGCTGGCACCACGGCTTTATGGCACGATAGCCGAGGAGATATTTGCTGTCACTCCATTGCCTCATTGGTTGTGTTGTACTGCCACAAATAGGCTCTATGCCATCAAGTTGGTGGCTAAGTGAATTTGCCTGTCTCCAGCTCTGTCCTTGTTTGGTCATTTTAAACGCCCAATCCAAAGCCGTCCTTAGCAGGCGGTTTTCGATGCGCTGAGGGGAAAACTCGGCATAGCGCACATGAAAATGTGTGCCTCTGCCCGGAGGCATTCTCATTTGCGCAGTGACATTCAATTGACCACGAATAAACGCACTATGTTCATCCTCACTGAGGTGATAATCGAAACGCAGCCCTTTGCGCACTAAATCAGCAAGATGCTGCAAAAACTCACTGATTATCCATTCATGTAGAGGCTGATCACTCCGTTGCAATACCGCCTGATTCGCCTCACGGGGTGTAATCCCTAAAGATGTGCTTAGCATTCGGCGTAAAAGCTGACGTAGGGGGACTATCTCAGATGGCGCTTCAAATGTGGTTTTTGGCAGAATTTCAATTGACTCGCCATTGGGGGATTGTAGATAACCGACATAGCCTCCCAAACGCAAAAACCGCTTTCCTTCCCGGCTGAGAATTTGAGAGGTACCACTCCACGTTTGTTGCAATTGCTCAAGCCAGGAAAAGGTTGCCTCAGAGACAATTCCCAAATCCATACCGGCTGGTTGAGAGTTATCACAAGTCAGCAGAGCATATTCCCGGACCTGGATCATCATGCGACAATACCCTGATAAGCTTCTGCCGACGTGAAAGCATGTTCATTGATACGGAAACGCCTGTCAGACAAGCTATCCGCAATTTCTTTCGGGAATAGTGCAGAAAATGATGGTAGTTGTGCTGACTGCTGCAACAGAATAAAACGGTTTTCTTTCGCTTTAACCGAATCATTCAACACCCAACCAATGCGTTCATAATCATCAAAGAAATACTCTCTCAGCAATGGAATGATTTTGTCCTGGAAGATGCTGGCAAGACAGGCTTCGCGGTCAGCGTTATTTTCTAATTTCTTTAGCGGCATAAAGTAAGCATGGCCAATCGTATGCTCACTATCCAATAGCGCTTCGATTCGCTGATTAATACACGTTAACAACGTTTCGACATCAACGCCAAACGCAGTGACCCCAGCTAACAACTCTGGTCGTGCAGGCATTTCTTTAAAGTTAAAACGGCGTCTTAACGCAAGGTCCATCTGAATTAACGACTTATCGGCCGTATTCATAGTGCCTATTACATAGACATTCCTGGGTACGGAAAACAGCTGTTTAGAATACGGTAACATTAAGGTGCGGGCATCTTCGGCACCCAATCGTTTATCGGGTTCCAATAGAGTAATCAATTCACCAAAGATGCGGGCAATATTACCACGATTTATTTCATCGATAATGAGTACATGCGGCAATGCTTGATTATCACTTGTTTCAACAGGAGCCAGTAGTTGAGACAGTTTTTCCCTGTCAATTGAGGTGTCTCTCAACTCATATAACGTCATCTGTGAAAGTGCTTTTAAAAATAGCTGTTCTTTCGGTAAACTCGGCGAATAGGTTCGTAGCCAGTTGACTTTACGCATTTGATGATAACCTACGCGTTCATCATTAGGTAGATATTGATAATCGCCAGCGATCTCGGCAATGGCCCTAAACTTATGGTTGCCATCGGAAATAATAACCAGGTCACCATTTCGCATGATATTTTTAAACATATTGACCGCAGTCAACATGTATTCGCTTCGCTCAACCAGGCTATCACTCGCTCCATCTATGCGCAGTCGGACATCAGCCGCTGTCGTGCAGCCACTAAAATCAAGATTATCCCCCCAACCTAATAGAATATAATTGTTCTCAAGGCACTCATCGAAAATATAATCTTCACCGTCAAGAGTATTTCCAAGAGACATTTTCCAGATCCGTCGCCCATTCAAGGACAATGACTGAGTTGAACTACCACGCGTTTTAACTTCAGCATTCAGGCACAGCTGTTTAAAAATACCATCCACAACTTCGTAGCGAAGCGCGCCTGACTTTTCATCAGTCGTCGCGCGAATCCCTTCGATAAAGTCTTCATAGGAGAAGCTCTGGTGGAATGTGGTAAACATAATGCGCTGTTTTTCTACCAACGCCTTATAGCGTTCTTTTACCAACTCCCGTAAGTCATTGCCATGATGTGCGAGCGTAGCCTGTTGGTACCATGCATTATCCGCAATTTTGACCGCCATCTCGGTGGTACTGTAGGTTTTACCCGTGCCTGGTGGCCCAAAGAGAATCTGATTTAATGGATACATTGGCGATTGTTCCTTGTTTTGGTTATCTCTTTTTATTCCGGGTTGGGTGGTAAAAGATGGTTGGCCGCCCAGCAAAGCCACCAGCGCCTGCAACGCTTCAACTGACTCAACATCAGCCGCGAAACCATATTGGGATGTACCGTTATCTTTCGGATAACGGCGGTAACTGGTGCTTTTTACTTTTTCCCAAAGGCAGTGGATACCCTCGATGCGATCAATTTCCGCCTTTAAGGCGAGAGTTTCTGGTGCAAGAACCAATGGGCTCTTATTAACCACGCCGTCCCGGCTGCGTTTGACGTACAGATACTTTCCATTCCCGAGCGCATGTTCGGATGCATAGCTTGGCTCGAATTTTCCCGCCTCAAGCCGGTAACCCAATTCATTCAACGCCTGGTATATCTCGAAAGAATTCAGCATTTCCTACACCACTCCTTGATGAAAAAGCGTTAAGCCCCTTTCAACATATCAAACACCACGCGGGCAAAACCTTTCGCCAGTTCAGGGTTAGAGAGATACTGCACCATCATCTCCTGCTGGGCGTCGTTGCTGTCCATCACGGCATCATCAATGGCTTTCGGGAAATCGCCCAGCATCGCCTGTTCGCGGGTATTGTTCGCAATCTGGGTCATCACCGCCTGGTTTTCTGACAGCTTGTCGCGCACCGCGAAAGCATAATTGATCATGTCTTTATCAGTGAGATTATCGGTAACGAACAGCTCGTTCAGGCGAGCCAGGATATTCGACAGAAACTCTTCTTTCTTATCCTTCGGCTTCGCCGTACCGACATCATTCCCCGGTTTGATTTTATATTCCGCCGCATCTTCCTGTAGCTTCAAATGCTGCTCGTGAAGTTTCGACAGGCGATAATGGCTCATCTCCACGTTGCTTAAATCAATCTCATCTTCTTCGATACGCTGCTCATGCAGCAACGGACGCAGATGGCGGGCAAACAGGCTCAGCTTTTCCAGGTTCTTGTCGTCGTAATCGACGATTTGCGACATAAACTCGTAAAAACGGACAAAGCTGCCGAGATCTTTCTTGAAGATATCCAGCTTACTTTTTTCTTTTTCACACTCTTTGAAGGTGTTTTCCGCATTGGTGATCAGCACAACATCGCCGGTCTTCTTGGTACGTTCGAAGATCGCTTTGGCCTTTACATACTCGTCAATCGCCGAGGTATAGCGTTGCTTCCAGCGCTGCACCGCAGGTTTGCAGATATTGCTAATCGCCGCATTGGATTTGTTTTTGCTGAAGAACGCCTCACAGAATTGCTCCACTTCGTTCCACAGGAAAATACCGCTGGTTCGCAGCTTTTCAAACAGTTCAAAAACCTGTTGCGGGTCGCTGACATCCGTCAGTTCCGCTGTCTGGTAGTACGGCTGGAAAGCACCCAATATCTCGTCCGGCTCGTTATAGAAATCGAGCACAAAGGTGCCGGACTGCGCCTTCCCAGGATAAGTACGGTTCAGGCGAGACAGGGTTTGTACACACTCCACGCCGCCCAGCTTTTTATCCACATACATGGCACAAAGCTTGGGCTGGTCAAAACCAGTCTGGAATTTGTTGGCCACCAGCATCACCTGGTAGTCATCGGTATCAAACGCTTTGCGCATATCCCGGCCTTTCAGGCCTGGGTTCATATTGATCTCGGTGAACTTTTGATTGAGCAGCGCAAGGCTGTTGTGGTCATCTTCATGGAATTCCACTTCACCGGAGAACGCCACCATTGCTCTGATCTTGTCGTATTTTTGCTCGGCGATGTATTTATCGAACGCCAGCTTGTAACGCACCGCAGCCTTACGAGAACTGGTCACCACCATCGCTTTCGCCTGGCCGGCCAGTAAATGCATTACATGCCTACGGAAGTGCTCAACAATCACCTTCACCTTCTGCGACACGTTATGATCGTGCAGTGAGACCCACTGGTTCAGTTTGATCTTCGCTTTTTTGCTGTCTACCTCCCGGTCAGGATCGTCCAGCTTTTGCAGCAGCTTGTACGCCACTTTGTAGTTGGTGTAGTTCTTCAGCACATCAAGAATAAAGCCCTCTTCGATGGCCTGGCGCATGGAGTAAACGTGGAACGCTTCCGGCTTATTGGTTTTTGAAGCTGGTTCCTGCGGATTCGGGCGACGGCCAAATAGCTCCAGGGTTTTGGCTTTCGGCGTAGCGGTAAAGGCGTAATAGTTGAGGTTGTTGCTGCCGTTACGCGCGGCGACGGTGGCATCCAGAATATCTTCTGAAGACATCTCCACCTCGTCATCCGCTTCTTCGGTCATCAGCACTTCTTTCAGCTGACGCGCCGTAGAGCCACTCTGCGAAGAGTGCGCTTCATCGGCAATCACCGCGTATTTACGCTGCTTGAGGCTGACGCTGTTTTCAATCGCCTTCAGGACAAACGGGAAGGTCTGGATGGTGACGATAATGATCGGCTGTGAATTTTCCAGCGCGCTCGCCAGCTTTTCCGATTTTGAACCGTCGCCTTCTTTATTATTGATACGCCCGACCACGCCATCCTGATGCTCAAACTGATAGATGGTGTCCTGCAGCTGGTCGTCAAGCACGGTGCGGTCCGTCACCACTATCACCGAGTGGAACTGCTTCTCGCCATTTTCATCGTACAGGCGGGAAAGCTGATGGGCCGTCCAGGCGATGGAGTTCGATTTACCCGACCCCGCGCTGTGCTGAATCAGGTATTTATTGCCGGTGCCTTCCACCGTGGCGGCGGTGATCAGTTTGTTCACCACGTCCCACTGGTGATAGCGCGGGAAAATCAGGCTCTCACTTTTGTACTTCAGGCCAATGGCATCTTCTTTTTCGACAATTTGCAGATGCACAAAACTGGCAAGAATTTTCAGCAGATTGTCCGGCAACAGCACCTCATTCCACAGGTAGCTGGTGGCGTAGTCGTTGGCATCTTCCGGGATATCGTTCCCCGCACCGCCGTCATGGGTGCCTTTGTTAAACGGCAGGAAGAAGGTTTTATCGCCCTCGAGCCTGGTCGCCATAAACACTTCGTACTGGCTGACGGCAAAGTGCACCAGCGCCCCGCGTTTAAAAGTTAGCAGCGGCTCAGGTTTATTGGTGCCAGGATCTTTCGGCAAACGCGTTTTCTTATATTGCGTGATGGCGTTTTGCACCGCCTGCTTAAATTCAGACTTCAATTCCAGAGTCGCTATCGGCAGGCCATTAACGAACAACACCAGATCGATACGCCATTTCTTGGCCTTGGCACCCATCTCTTCAAATGCGGCATTCGACGCATGCGGGCTGTAAACCAGTTCCGGCACGATGCGGCAGATATTCTGTTTGTAGCGCGCAAGGGTTTCCGGGTTGAGGTTATGCTCCGGCTTAAACTGGCACAGGTAAAAACGCGCGTTGTGGCTTTTAATTCCATGGCGCAGCACGCCGAGCGTGCCGTAAGTGCGCGAAAGCATATCGGTGGCGTTGATATCCGCTTTTTTCAACTGAGCCACCAGCGCATCGAGGAAATGACGCTCGGTCTCAGTAGGATAAATTTTGGCAAACTTCTCCCACTCCTGCGGCTGTGTGGTCTGCACAAAGGTCAGCGCATCCTGTGAGTACAGCGCACGTTCGCGATCGTAGCCGTCGGTTTTGCCACGAATCCAGCCTTTTGCCTCCATCTGAGCGATCATCTCATTCTGGAAAATCAGCTCCTTGGTGCTGTCCATGCTCATGCGGTGGCCTCCTGTTGTTCCTCAACGTCCTGCGTGTTAGGGGCAACCCAGTCGCGGACGTCGATTTTTCCGGTGACAGCAGCGGAGATAAGGGCGGTGCGGCGTTCCTCCAGTAATTGGATTTGGACTACCGCTTTACTTTCTAAGACATCTAGTCTATTCAACTGAGCGTAAATATAGTCTGATATTATCTGTTGTTCGCTCAGTGTTGGAAATATTCCGAATACCTTTTCAAGGTTCTGAATAGATAGGCGCCTTAAAGCTGCTCCTTTTACAAAACTTTCTACCTGTTCTTTTACTAACGAGCTTTGCAGAAGCAAATCCATGAAGGCCGGTAAAGTTTTTTCTTTATCAGCCCGAATGATGATTAAGGATGATGCAACAACAAAGTCAACGTCGTCTGGCACAATTGCTGTTTGGCCTATAGTCCCATCTTTACTGAAGAGTATGTCGCCACTAAATGGTTTGCAGCCAGTTTTTACTAAATACTTATAACTCGCCGAACTGGTAAGTAAGGAGTTATTAAAATCAATTATCCCTTTCTTAATATCCTTAATTGAAACAAAGTAATGTTCACCTTCATTAGTATCAGGAGATATATGAGCACCATCCGTTATTGCGGAGCATTTGTATTTCAACAAACAAATATCCCAATGAGCTGGTACTTCCCCCAACCACTCAACACCAGAATCTTTCATCGGCACATCAGGGTTTAGCCCTTTGGTAACAGCATGACTAATCACTGCCTGACGTTTTTCTTTCAGTAATTCAATCAGTCGTTGTTGCTTCTCAATTAGGTTGTCGATTTTTGCGGTTTCGTGATCGAGGAAAGCTGCGATTACATTTTGTTCCTGAACCGAAGATAATGGTAGGCTGAGAGCACTGAACTGCTCATAGTTAATTGATTTTCCATCTCTTAAGCTATCCGTCGACGATTGTAATGCAGCAATAAAAGGCATGCATTTCAAAAGATAACGATAATAACAATAGCTGATCGGTTTAGAATTTTTCAATACAGTATATGCTGGCGATACACAGCCAGTGTACTGGCTATATTCAATACCGCCCTCAAAGCTACGTAAACTTATAACAAAATTATTAGCTTCTACATGTCTGAATGATTCCGTTCCTTTTAATGCAAGCATCACTTTTGATTCATTTAGTTGCATCATTAAGGATTGGGGAATTACACCATACTTTTGGCTTGCTGCGAGCTGCTCATCACTTTTATATGCCGGTGTACGCACGCTTTGAAACATGCGTTTTGCAGATAAGATTTCCCAATGGCTGGGGACCTCACCCAACCACTCAACCCCAGAATCCTTATACTCCGGATACGTCTTATACTTAGCCATCAGGAATGTACCTCCTGCAGCAGCTTCATAATCTCGGCACTGACCGCATCCAGATCGGCATCAATCTCTTCCAGCGGGCGCGGAGGCTGATAGACGTAGAAATGACGGTTAAACGGAATCTCGTAACCGACAATCCCCACCTCACCATCTTTCGCATCGCGCTTATCGGCGTTGATCCACGCGTCATTCACATGCGGCAGCACTTCAGACTCGAAATAGTTTTCAATCAGGTCACTGGTGGAGACTGCCGGATTCAGCGGCACGTTCTCGTTATCACGCAGCTCACCGTCCTGCTCAAACTCAACAACCTTGCCTTTGTACTCAAATGCTCCGTACAGCGGCTGAGCGGCTTCTTTCAGTACCTTCTTCACCACCGGCTCGGCATCCGGGTTTCTCGTAGTGATAGCATCGATAAACTGCTTGTTCTCTTTTGCATCCAGTTTCACGCCAGCCGCTTTGATGGCCCCTTTCAGGGTCAGCTGGAACTGGTTGAAGTCATTACTCACCAGCGTTTTGCCACCCGCCTGCGTACCCAGAACCGTCTGAATCTGCTGCGCTTTTTCCATCAAGGCGCGCTGCACCTGCCACAGCTTGCTGTCGAGCAGATCTTTAATCTGCTTCTCTTTAAGCTCAGCAAATTCAGCTTTAATGATGGCGCGCGCATCGGCTTCGAGTTCGGAGAAATCACCATAGGTCTCTTCCTGCCATTGGGCTGCGAATTCTTCATACAGACGTTCCATCGGCGCGTTAAACGGCTTCGGCGCAAAGCGCAGCGTCGCAATCGCTTCATCCGTCACTTGTGCAGATAAACGCAGCGGGCGCTCAATGGTCAGGCGACGATAGCCAAAGTCGGTGCTGTTGAAGATTTTGCTGGCGAAGGTTTTTGGCGCTTCGGTTTTAGCCGTGGCCGACTGACGACCACGGTTGGATTTTTGCTCGGCGGCTTTTTCCAGACCCAGTTCTTCCAGGGTTGTGGCATCCACTACTTCAAAATCACCAAAGGTCTGGGTGATCAGCTTGATATCGTCATCACCCATCAGGTTACGCTTGGAACCCAGCGATTTACGCATCTTGCCGCACAGATTAGTGCCATCAATCAGATGTACTTTGCCTTTACGCTCAGGTGCTTTCTTGTTGGAGAGGATCCAGACGTAGGTGGCAATGCCGGTGTTGTAGAACATGTCCGTTGGCAGCGCGACGATCCCCTCCAGCAAATCGGCTTCCAGAATGTAGCGACGGATCTCGCTCTCACCGCTGCCCGCACCACCGGTAAACAGTGGCGAACCGTTAAGGATAATCCCGATACGCCCGCCGTTGCTCACGGTGCCATCCACATTGTGGTTGTCGCGCATTTTGCTGATCAGGTGCATCAGGAACAGCAACGAGCCGTCGGATACACGCGGCAGGCCCGGTCCAAATCGACCGTTAAAGCCTTTCTGCGTATGTTCGTCGTTAATCTCGCCCTCAATCTTCTTCCAGTCGACACCAAACGGCGGGTTAGAGAGCATGTAGTCGAACTGGTCCTGCGGTAACTGGTCGTTAGAGAGGGTGTTACCCAGTTTAATCCGGCTGACGTCCTGACCTTTGATCAGCATATCGGCTTTACAGATAGCGTAAGATTCCGGGTTCAGCTCCTGGCCGAAGGCACGCATGACCGCGTTAGGGTTCAGTTCGTGCACATATTCCATGCCTGAAGAGAGGAAGCCGCCGGTCCCGGCCGTCGGGTCATAAATGGTGCGGATGATACCGGGCTGCGTCAGCGCTTCATCATCTTCCATAAACACCAGCGAGGTGGTCAGACGCACGATATCGCGTGGGGTAAAGTGCTCACCGGCGGTCTCGTTAGAGCTTTCCGCGAAACGACGAATGAGTTCTTCAAACACCAGGCCCATTTCATAGTTGGAAATGGCTTTCGGGCTAAGGTCGGTAGTGGCGAATTTCTTC
The DNA here is from genome assembly GCF_027924865.1 of Enterobacter sp. 200527-13. Classification (NCBI taxonomy): domain Bacteria; kingdom Pseudomonadati; phylum Pseudomonadota; class Gammaproteobacteria; order Enterobacterales; family Enterobacteriaceae; genus Enterobacter; species Enterobacter sp. 200527-13. The sequence goes on along the minus strand of NZ_BSCM01000003.1, from coordinate 328,012 downwards.
ACCACTTTAAACAGCAGATTGGCATCTTCCAGCAGGCCGACAAACTCGCTGAATTTGAAGTGCTCAAAGATTTCACGTGCGTCCGGGGAAAACGCCTGTACGTAGCTTTCCAGGTTGGCTTTGATGTCGTTCTGCCCCATCTTGCCCAGATCCATCTTCGAGGTGTTGAAGAAGGAGAACGTACTGGCGCGCAGCAGAAACTTCTCTTTGGCATCTTCTGGCAGTGGGCTGGTTTTTAATTCATCATACTTCGCCACCACCGCATCTTTGGTCTCCGCCAACACGCACTCAAGACGGCGCAGCAGCGTAAAGGGCAGGATCACGCGCCCGTACTGCGACTGTTTAAAATCACCGCGCAGCAGATCGGCTACCGACCAGATAAACGCAGCCGTTTGAGAAAAGTTAGTGTTAGTCATGAAGCCCTCGGAAGAGATCGCAGCCCAGGAGCAAAATGCTCGGGCAAAAATTCAGTTTTGGAATGCAATGCGCAAAATAATACCTGCTACAGGGAGTATCGCAACCGATATGGGACAAAGAAATGCTCAGTCTCAGGAGGGTAATCCAATATGTGGCAAAACGTGTAGCAAAAGGCTATTCGGCAATGGATGCGTTGTGCTTTCTCAAGTCTCACATGAAGTTCACTCGTTGGAGTGTAATCATTATCGAAGCCAGCAGTATTCAAGTCATAGATTAGCTCTTACTAGGGAGTCCAACATGGCCAGAAAGGTAGTACAGTTGGCCAAGCTTCTGTCGGATAAATAACCCTGCGTCGAGCATGAGCTGGCTTGGTAAACGCTGAGATAATACGGTAGCGAATCATTTTTCAGTTCGCTGAAAAAGGATGAATTATGAAACGGATCTATAAAGTTATGGATCTGGCCAGTCTGATATCTTCGATTAAACTGAGGTGTTCTACAACCGGGCCCTGTGTCACAGTCATCTCGATGGCGTCAGTCCGAAGGCCTCCGAACAGGCCTCGTCTTGAGGACTGGATATGTCTATGGGGGATGTACACTCTCTGCTCATAGCACGAAACGGACGAGCAAGCTTAGCTTAAGGTCCGCTGAGAGCGAAAATTGACATATTTGTTAAAGTTAATGGTTCGTTTTACGCCAGTACTAACGCAGCTGTTTTTCCATTTCAGGCGCTTAACGCTGAACCTAGCGGTAAATCGTAGAGTGATCGACGTTGACTCCACGTTCAGCCAGTATCTCCTGCAGCTCACGGATGATGTGGATGATGCCCGGCTGGATGAGATCCGTGGTCAGGTAGGCTGAAAAATCGTAGATGATCATCGCCAGTGGAAATAATAGCACGCTGCCATACCTGCCAAGGCGCCCCGAAAATGGCTTCATAAACGGGTTCTCCGTTTTTTGTTATTGAATGGTTATTATCAACTTAGCTCGTGCAGTTCCTTATCCATCGCAGGAGTCAGTCTGAGATCAAGAAATTCTACCTCCAACCCCTTGCGCTGAGGTGTACAACACATGATGCCCGTTTTTACAGGGCCCGTAGGGAAAGGGCATAAGCGAAGTAATGGCCAGTACTGTCCATCTGAGGAGTACTGCAGTCGTAACGCATCTTTTTTACGGGTCAGACGCAGCCAGAATTCCTTCGGATCCCCAGGAAAGAGTCCTGTAGCCCAGTCGGAATTTCTCATCGTGAGTACACTCCCGATTGCAGGTGCTCCATCGTTAAATTCGATGCCAGCTTTGAGCCAGTGCTGTTCTTCAGAGAGCATCATAATTCCGGCCTGGTCATAGAGTGTTGTGAAGTCTGCGCGGATCCTGACCTGAAAAGTAAAATCACCTGTTACATCAGTAGCGTAGATGTGGCCGGTAAAACGCTCAAACCCGTACCAAGTACGGTACCAGAAATCAGTATGCTCATCTGTGATTACCGACAGGGCGTTAACCAGTGTTTAAGATTGCCGTTGCTGTCGCTGCAGTACGCACAATATTTATCACTGGCACCGTGTGCATCGGGTGCCGACATCGGCATTCCGCAGGCCTGGCAGAACAGTTCATGTTGTGACATATGATGCTCCTTATGGTGATATCCTGATTAATAAACATACAGAATATGTATTGTGCAAGTGATGCATCAGATCAAAGCAAAGGCGAAGCTCCCGGTATCTCCGGTCAGAAATACCGGGAACCTGTTGTTACCTGGCGATGAGCGCGAACACGCCCCAGCCAAAGTATTCCCGCGCGTACGTTACGTGGCGTTTCGGCGAGATGTTTAGCTCGGCCCTGACTTCGGCGGCGAAGTCGTCGTCAGGATTGGCTTCCAGCCAGCGGCGCATGTTCAGCCATTTCGCGGCCTCATATCGGTCCCAGCCTTCCTGGTCCGCCAGTACCATTTCCACCACGTCGTAGTCGAGGTCGTCAAACGCGCTGACAAGCCCTGGTAGCGTCAGAAAATCGGTCGTCGAGCTGACGCCACAGGCCTGGGCTATCTCGTCCGTTGGCGGAAGCTGACGCCAGTAAGGTTCACCGATGAGCATGATCCCGCCCGGTTTAAGGCTCTGCGCCAGCAGTTCGACTGTCCCGGCAAAGCCTCCGGCAATCCAGGTCGCGCCGACGCAGGCTGCTACGTCACATTTTTCATTGGCGACGTAACCCGCCGCATCATTATGAATAAAATGTACGCGTTCGCTGACGCCGAGTTCTTCCGCGCGGCGTCTGGCCTGCGAGGTGAAGAGCGAACTCATGTCGATGCCAGTCCCCGTAATGCTATGATCCCGGGCCCAGGTGCAGAGCATCTCGCCCGAGCCGCTGCCGAGGTCCAGAATTCGGGTCTCCGGTTTCATGCGCAGCACGCGACCCAGCGTGGAGTACTTCTCTTCGGTGAACGGGTTGTGGATGCGGTGTTCGCTTTCACTGATGGTAAAAATACGTGGAATATCCATTAGTTAATTCCTGTTATTGGGTTAAGCATTAAAAAGGGCACAACAAGATTGTTATTCACGCCAGTGCTCCGGTTTCATCAGGGCCTGCGCGCACTGGATGTGGCCGGTCACGTTCATGGGCTGAGCGGTGAGTGCTTGCATCATCCAGCAGGCTTTGTGCTCCTCTGGGATGGGATAAGGTGCTGGATAGCCTTTGTCTCCGGCACAGGGTTCGAACTCATGTCGTGGGTAATAGGTAGCGTGACCGAGAACAAAAACCGTCTGGCAGCCCATCGATTTCAGGTGCTCGATGCCAGTGCGTATCAACCGTCCTCCCACGCCCATCCCCTGGTATTCCGGTATGACTGCCAGGGGAGCGAGGATATGCATCAGCGGTGAATCCATTTCCCCTTTGAAGGTTGCCCGGGTAAATAAAATATGCCCGACGGCTTTGCCTTCATGTCGGGCCAGCAGCGATAACGCAGGGCGCGCGCTTTCAACCTCAAGTAAAGAGGCCGTTAAATCGGCTTCTTTGCTGAAGCCCAATGCGCGGGTTTCGACTTCCCGGATATCACTGGCATCACTTTCATCTGTGATTTGAAAAGTGAAGTGGTGTGCTGTCATAGAAACTCTCCTTAGCGATTATCGAGCTGAGCGCGAACGTTATTCAGCCCGGTAGTGTTGATTCGATAGGGCTGACCATTGACGGACTTGATAAGTTTTTTGGTTTTGAGTTTTTTGAAGACGGCGAGCGTGCAGTCGGTCAGCAACAGCCCTTCGCGGCTGTAGCATTCAACGGAGGTGACGCGGCCTGAAGCATCGCGGACGTGCGCAATACGTCCACCTTTGGCGAGAACGTGTAAGGTACGTTGTTCCTGACGGGATAAATTCATACTGGAAAACCTGTTTAATCATCATGTGCAAAACGTGCAAACACACCGCGGTGTCCGCATTCGATTTCGGCGCATTGATAATCAGTCCGGCCTGAAAGGTCGGGGAGCTGATTATCGGATGATTACATTCTCCAGCATCAAAGCCTCGGGTTGAGTTGAGAGGTATTTACGGGGTGAATAATATCACCTGTTTATTTTAAGGGAATGGTCGGGTGGGAAAAGTGTGATCCAGGTGGAAGCTCAGGCAGCGCCATCAACGGATCGTAGAACCGGATGGCGCGATGTAAATCAGCTGAGATCGTGCAGCGCTTTATCCATGGCCGGAGCGAGACTGAAATCACGAAACTCGACGGCTAAGCCGCTGCGTTCGGGCGTGCAGCACATGACACCGACTTTCACTGGCCCCGACGGGAAATGGCATAAACGCAGCAAAGGCCACGACAGCCCGTCTGCTGAGTACTGTAACCGCAACGCGTCTCCCTTACGGGTCAGGCGAAGCCAGAACTCCCGGGGTTACCCGGGAAGATACCGGTTGCCCAGTCGGAGGCCTGTAACGTCAGTACGCTGCCAATGGCCGGCGCGCCATCATTGTATTCAATCCCGGCCTTGAGCCAATGTTGCTCGTCCGACATCAGCATGATTCCCGCCTGGTCATAGAGCGTGCTGAAATCAGCGCGGATTTGAGTCTGAAACGTGAAATCACCCGCCGCGTCAGTCGCGTAGATGTGGCCCGAGAAACGCTCGAATCCGTACCACGTATGGCGCCAGAAATCGGTGTGGTCGTCTGTCACGACCGATAACGTGTTGTTCTCGCTATGCCATTCGGCAGGTTCGTTTATCCAGTAAAATTCGTTTTGCATAATGTCCCCAGGTGACTGTCAAAAGGTCGTCGGTATGCGGCCTCCCTTGCTCAACAGGATTCGCGCCTGAGCCAGGGGCTCTCGACCAGCACCTTATCCCGGTGGGTGTCGCCATTGATAATGTGCAGTGTACTTAAGCGCCCAATCTCATAATGCGGCAGCTGGACCGTGGATAGCGGGGGTAAAAACAAATTTCCGATGCCGACAAGATTATCGTAGCCAAGAACGGCAATATCCTGTGGGATTCGGATACCCTGCGTTAACAGCGTCTGATACACCATGAAGGCAATACGGTCGTTACCACAGATGACTGAATCAAATTGCGGTTTCCCCTGAACGATATGCGCCAGCAGCATCTCCGGAATATCCCGGTAGTGCTCATCGCCGAATTGCATATAGCAGTGCTCAAGCGTATCAGGATCGATACCGGCTTCACGGCAGGCGCGATCAAGCCCCCGACGGCGGCGACGCGTCGCCAGATGGTTGACAGGTAAATGCAGGCAGAGAGGGCGGCTGTATCCCGCCGCCAGCAAGGCCTGTACGGCCGTATACTGGCCTTGTTCATCGTCAGGTATATAGCTGGCAACCGGTTCTCCCGTGTTCTCGCAGTTGGCCAGAACGCAAGGGTGCTCCAGTAGCCGGGGCGGGATGCTCACTTCACGCAGCCCCATGGTGGTGAAAATGATCCCCCCTGGCCGGTGGGCGAGCAGCAGGTCGACAATATCGTCAGGATTATCATCGGTAAACATATTCACCACGAAGCTGTTCCAGCCATACGCCCGTGCGGTTTCTTCGATAGACAGCGTGATTTCTACCGAAAAAGGGGTGGTGACGGTATCCAGCGCCAGCACGCCGATGGTTTTGTTCCGGGAGCCGACACGACGAACCTGCCGGGCTGAGAGGTCAGGCACGTAATTTAACTGCAGGATCGCCTCCTGCACCCGGGACAGAGTTTCAGGCTTTACGCGTTTCGGGTCATTGAGCACCCGGGAAACCGTCATGAGCGATACATTGGCCAGTTTGGCCACATCTTTTAAAGACGCCATAGCTTTCCATTATCTGAATGCATTCGACCCGGTAAGGTGTTGTGAGCCAATGCGAATGTCCTATTCTAGGCACCGACACCCAGGGTTACGCAAGTCACACTCAAAAGTTTGAGCGCGATCTCAACACATTAATGTTAACGTTAACTTTTGTGATTAACATCGAGTATCACATCAAAATCGAGTGTACGCCTGAAATGTTAACGTTACCATCTTAGCATATCCTTCTTGCGAGATTACGTAGATGAAAAAACGGCCTACTCGAAGTTACATGCTGCTCAGCGCTCTGCTGTTCTTTTTCTTTGTGACCTGGTCCTCATCAAGTTCACTTCTCTCAATCTGGCTTCACCAGGAAGTGGGGCTAAAGGCATCGGAAACCGGCATTATTTTTTCCGTTTTATCCGTCTCCGCGCTCTTCGCGCAGGTCTGTTATGGCTTTATCCAGGACCGACTCGGTCTGCGCAAACATCTGTTATGGTTTATCACCGCGTTGTTGATCCTCTCCGGCCCGGCTTACCTGCTTTTTAGCTACTTGCTGAGCGTTAATATTCTGCTGGGCAGCGTATTCGGGGGCTTATTTATCGGGCTGACGTTTAATGGCGGTATCGGCGTTCTGGAGTCCTATACCGAGCGCGTTGCGCGTCAGAGTACGTTTGAGTTTGGGCGGGCACGCATGTGGGGGTCTCTGGGCTGGGCGGTCGCCACGTTTTTTGCCGGGTTACTGTTTAATATCAACCCTGACCTTAACTTCCTGGTGGCGTCATGCTCAGGGTTAATCTTCTTCTGTCTGCTGGCCCGCTTAAAGGTGGCCGCGCCGGCAAGCATGGAGAAACTCGAAATTGGCGCTAAAAAAGTTTCTCTGGAGGACGCCCTGCGTCTGCTGACTATGCCGCGCTTCTGGGCGCTGATATTCTTCGTGGTCGGAACCTGCATTTACGGCGTATACGATCAGCAATTCCCGGTCTATTTCTCGTCACAGTTCCCGACATTACGAGAAGGGAACGAGATGTTTGGCTATTTAAACTCTTTCCAGGTCTTTCTCGAGGCCGCGGGTATGTTTTGTGCGCCATGGCTGGTTAATCGCATAGGCGCTAAAAATGGCCTGATATTCGCAGGTATGGTGATGGCGCTGCGCATGATTGCTTCCGGGCTGGTGGAAGGCCCCTTGCTTATCTCCATTACCAAACTGCTTCACGCGGTCGAACTGCCAATATTGTTAGTCGCCATATTTAAATACAACAGCCTGAATTTCGACAAACGTCTCTCCTCCACCATTTATCTGGTGGGATTTGCCTGCACCAGCTCCGTCATTGGCACCGTCTTGTCCCCGCTGGCAGGCTTTAGCTATGAGAGATTTGGCTTCGCCCAATCCTATCTGATCATGGGCATCATGGTGTTCAGCACCACGTTTATTTCCATTTTCCTTTTGCGCTCAACTAAATCCTCATCTGAGCCATCTTTTCTGCAGCAAAACGCTGTGTAATGTACTGAGAGTAAAGACGATGACATCCTTATTAGAACAGGCTGAACAGGTGCTTGAAAAAGCACAATCCGGGATTAATCCACGCTGGTATCCGCGCTATCACCTCGCCCCTCGCGCAGGCTGGATGAATGATCCTAATGGCCTGGTATGGTTTGACGGCTGGTATCACGCCTTTTATCAACACCATCCCTATTCCCCGAAATGGGGTCCGATGCACTGGGGGCACGCCCGAAGCAAAGATCTGGTGCATTGGGAACATCTGCCCGTCGCGCTAGCGCCGGAAGGCCCGGCGGACAAAGACGGCTGTTTCTCCGGCTCCGCCGTGGTGGACGGCGATACGCTGGCGCTCATCTACACCGGACATAAATTTCACGGCCCGTCGGACACAGACGACAACCTCTACCAGGTGCAGTGTCTGGCGACCAGTCGTGACGGCATCCATTTTGAACGGCACGGCAGGGTGATTGATACACCGCCCGGACTGCATCACTTTCGCGATCCGAAGGTGTGGCGCGAAGGTGAGTTCTGGTACATGGTTGTCGGCTCCCGCGTGGAAAATACCGGCCAGGTGCGCCTGTACCGTTCCACCGATCTCCGCGAATGGCATGACGACGGTATTTTCGCCGAGGCTGATAAAGGCAAGGGCTTTATGTGGGAATGCCCGGATTTCTTCACCCTGGGAGAGAAGCGTGTCCTGATGTTCTCGCCACAGGGCATGGCGGCGGAAGGGTATGACTATCGCAACCTGTTCCAGAGTGGCTATTTACTTGGGGACTGGCAGCCAGGTCAACCGTTCACCCACAGCGGACAATTTACTGAGCTGGACCACGGCCACGACTTTTATGCCCCGCAGAGTTTCGTGACCCCGGATGGCCGACGCATTGTCATCGGGTGGCTCGATATGTGGGAATCACCGATGCCCGAACAGCAGGATGGCTGGGCCGGAATGCTCTCGCTTCCGCGCGAATTAAGCCTTGTCGATGGCCGTGTGAGAATGAAACCGGCTGCCGAAGTGACCGCGCTGCGTGGCAGCTATTATCCCACGCCCGTCCGCTGCCTGAACAATCAGAACGTCCTTGTCGCGGCAGATGCCGACGCGGTCGAAGTTCAGCTGGCATGGGATTTGAGCGCATCGACGGCTGAACAGTTTGGTATCGCGTTGGGCGACGGGCTGAGAATTTACGTCGACGATCAGGCCGGGCGTCTGGTGGTGGAGCGCCGCTATCCGCAATATTCGCTGGAAGGCACGCGCAGTATTCCGCTACCAGCAGACAGCGTTCTGTCACTGCGAATTTTTATCGACCGCTCATCGGTGGAAGTTTTTGTTAACGATGGTGACGCTTGTTTAAGCAGTCGTATTTATCCGCAGCCGGGCAAGCGCGATATTTCATTGTTTGCAAATCAGGGTGTGGCCTCATTATACGATGCGGGATACTGGTCTTTAGATAAATAATCTCCGTTCCGACCTGTTTCTAGCAGGGTGAGTTTTTATTTCTGCCAGTCTCTGGCTGGCATGTTATTGTCTGGAATAATGAGAGAGCAAAATGGATGAAAGCGTAATACCTCAAAATTGCATTACCTTGAAAGATAAAAACATATTTGTTCCAGGAAAACAGACGCTGGCATTAATGGTGACATTAGCGGCATTTCCTGCCATTGCTGACGACGTTACAGGAAACTATCAAAGCTATTTTCAGGATGAATCAGACACCAACGGTACGAGTGTATCATCAGCCAATAACGGTAATGAACAATCGTCCCTTCGTGCTTCGTCTTCTCCGGTTGCTGCAGGCCAAAAACCTGAACTCACGACCTCGTCAAAGCCCGTGACGTTATCGGCGCAAACGGAGAATAAAAAAGCGGAAGTGAAAAAGCGTCCTAAAGGGGATAACCCCGAAGACGTCAGTCTGTTGCGTTTAAGGCAGGAAGATCCGCCGGTTCACTGGAACAGTATCGGTCGTAACATGGAAGTGGGTGGCCTGCATGGAAACATCGGGTCTCAGATAGAAATTGACGATGTTCGCTGGAGCAATAATAAGAAAAACAGCGGCAAGTTTAAACTCGCCACCATTCAGGCCTTTTTAAGGCACGATGAATTGCCTAACTGGTATTTCGGTTTCTGGAATGCCAGAGAAGACAGTTATAAAGGACAGTTCAGTAATCAGGACTATCAAGGCACCAATACCATCAATGAATTTTTTGTGGGCCATATTTTCGAAACCTGGCGAGGGAATATCGGTACGGAAGTTATGGTCGGGTCCGAAACGGCAACGAAACGCTGGAAAAACCGGTTTAAGGTCTGGCAGGACCTGCGACTGTCCAACAAATGGAGCCTGGCCGGATACGCGTATGGCGAATATCAACCTCAGGGTAACGAACCGGGGAATAGCGATCTGGAGCAGTACATTTTCGAAATTGAGCCAGCCATTCAATACCGCGTGAATCCGGATCTCGGACTCTATTTGCGACCCTATTATTATCACAATCGCCAGGAGCGTCAGAGCTGGGGCGATATTGTCGAAGAAGAATGGAAAGTCACGGCCGGACTCTGGCGAAACTGGTATCCATTATTAACCTCCCTGTATGTTGGATTTGGCCAGGACAAAATAGATAACGCCAGCAATGCCAGCGAAGTTTTCTATGACGGTCGGTATAAGTTTATCGGTGGCACGCTGAGTTATCCGGTATTTGGTGAAGTGCGATTATACGGTGAATTCAAAGCACAATTTACGAAAGAAACCGGGCTTTGGACATCGACCGGTCACTCATGGAACCCGTTTACCGTGGTTGGCGTGAATTATAACTTCTGACATTCAGGTGTAGCATGAAAAAATTAATAGTTGCGGCATCTGTCGCGCTGCTTGCGCTTTCACTCGGCAATAATCCTGCCTGGGCGCAGCCTTCGAAAGAAACATTACAGAATAAAAGTATCACCCATATTAATGGCTTTTTCCCGCGGGTTGACGGTTCATTTGTGGGCGACCCTATGCCCGTGTTTAACGATGGCAAATTTGATATTTATTATCTTAATGATGTCCGCGGCGGCAGCGATCTGGGGGTACATGCTTTTCATCTCTTGTCGAGTGCCAACTTGTATGATTATCAGAACCATTCCGAAGTGATCCCCTACGTTAACGACGTTGACGATCCTGAACTGTTATTGGGAACCGGTTCGATTATTAAAGTCGGCGATACCTGGCATGCCTGGTACACCGCGCACAATGAAAATGTGTTCCCGGTTGAGTCTATTATGCACGCGACCAGCAAGGACCGCCTTCACTGGGTGAAACACCCGCAGGACACCATTTTACCCGGCGGTAACTATCGGGGTAATGATTTCCGGGACCCTCACGTCGTTTGGATTGAGGAAAAGAAAGAATACTGGATGTTAATTACTACGCGCAGTAACGGTCGTGGGGTTATTGCCCGGTACAGTTCAACGGATTTAACGCACTGGGAAGATCGCGGCGTATTTTTTGATAACGACACCATCACCAGCAATGCCAACCTCGAATGCCCGACACTGGTTTACTTCAACGGACGCTGGTATCTCAGCTTTAGCGACCAATGGCCGTTACGCCTGACACAATACCGTGTTGCGGATAATCCTGAGGGGCCGTGGCGGAAACTGGGCAATTATGTGGTCGACGGCTCGGGTTTTTACGCGGGTAAACTGGTACTCAAAAACGATCGGCTGTTTGTTTTCGGCTGGATCCCGACGAAAGCCGGTAACCGTGACAGCGGCAACATTGACTGGGCAGGGAATCTGGTAGCTCATGAGCTCACCGCAGATGATCAGGGCCAACTCAACAGCATCCTGCCCCAGGAGCTTCAGAAGGTCATCAGTGAGAATCCTGGTCCGGTGACCACCTTAACGAGCACTAAAACGCTTAAAACGGCCACGTCGTTCGGCCCCTTACAGTCGGCGCTGTACCCGGCCTTGCCTGAACGCGGTGAGTTGAGCGCAACCATCGATGTTCCTTCTGCCGGAATGGTGATGAGCTTTGGTCTGACCGACGACAGAGTCAGTGATGCGATGCTGAACGTTGTATTCAATAAGAGCAAAGGAAAAGTCTATTTTTTCAACGCGCCGCTCGCGTCGATTCATCAGGCTAACGCGGAATCCTGGGTAGATGTTCCGATCGGGGAAAAAATTGAGTTACGCGTTCTCATTCAAAACTCAATTGCTGTCTTTTATATAAACAATAAAGCGGCATTCAGTACCCGGATGTATTCCATGCAGGAGAAGCCATGGAGTATTAGCCTGCCTCAAAACGACCATTTTCACGCGACGTTAAAAATAAAAGAAATGATTTAACGGGATATTATTATGAAAAACTATCATGCCCTGTCTGTTATTTTTGCTCTTCTGTTTCCCGCGCTGGCCAATGCGAGCATGAGCATCATGAAGGACCCCTCGGGAAAGGTTGTTGCCGTGGACCCGTGGTCCTATCTGGATGAAGAGGTTATGTGGACCTCAGCCCGCTCCTCCAATCCTGCCGGTGGCCGCGTTCATGGCCAACTGAAGATGAAATATGCCATTGAGGACAATAACTGGCGTAACAGCCATTTCCACAACGGGAATGATTCACTGACGTTTGTACAAGGCGTGATGCGACACGATGCGTTACCCGGTTGGTATCTGGCTTTTTCTGAGGGCAGAACCACCCACTATAACGGGACGTGGGAGGATCAGTCTTACCTTAGCCAAAACCAGTGGACTCAGTTGATCATCGGCCATGAATATTTTTATAAACGTCTGCGCTATGGCTGGGATGTCATGGGGGGAAGCGCTTCAATCGAGGACCGCTGGCAAGGCCGCGTTAAGTTCTTTACCGATCTTCGGGTTACGGACAATTTCTCATTCTTTAACTATTTGTATCAGCAGATCGATCACTGCCGCAGCGGTGGATCGCAAAATGACCGCGACGTGCGTTCATTTCAGATTGAGCCTGGCGTGCAATATATTATTAATAACACCACCGGCGTCTGGTTCCGCCAGCAATTTGCCTCTGCCATTTTAGACAGGGCGCAATGGGGCGATATTGACGAAAAAAGCTGGACCACGTCTGTCGGCGTCTGGCGCAACTGGGGGAAATTATCTACAACGCTCAGCGGCGGGTATGGCCATTATAAGAAATACAATGCGCAGCCTGAAGATGGCGAAGTCTTCCAGAATACCCGCAACCGCTTCCTGAAGGTATCGGCGAATTATCCGTTGACCTCTCGCTTTACCGTGTCCGGAGAAGTTACTGGCTCGTTGATAAAACAGGACGGAAGCTGGGTGACCCACGGTGAGGCTATTACCACCGAATATAAGCTGATGCTGGATTATAACTTTTAAACCGTATGCCTGGATAATCCATGGCACCTGTTCACGCTTAAGCACTATTAAAAAACTGACCTTCCCGCAGGTCACATTTAAAAAGTTAATTATTATTGAGGAAATGTCATGAATATCTGGACTCTTGGCGATGCAGTGGTGGATCTTCTACCGCTTTCAGACATGCAATATCAGGCCTGCGCAGGAGGAGCCCCGTTCAATGTGGCAATTGGCGCTGCGCGTCTGGGCTGCCAGAGTGGTTTTATTGGCCGGGTCGGTGAGAATGACTTTGGTTATTTTCTGAAGAAAACGCTGTCTGACGCAGGCGTTTCAACCGAAAGTCTGCAGTTGGATAATCAGCACAGAACCAGCACGGTATTGGTCTCTCTGGGCCGCGCTGGCGAGCGTGGATTTACGTTTTTAACCAACCCTTCCGCGGATCAATTTTTAACGCCCGATGCGCTGCCCGGTTTTAGCAACGATATTCTGCACTTCTGTTCTCTGGCCCTGGTCGCCGAAACGTGTCGTCATACGCTCGTCACCGCCATCAGCCATGTAAAACAACGTGGGGGATTACTGAGTTTCGACGTGAATTTACGAGAGCAAATGTGGCCCGATAAGCATGAAATGCTCGAGACGGTGCGTCATTTCGCCGCCCAGGCCGACATTCTTAAACTCTCGGAAGAAGAGTGGCACTGGATGACAGGCTCTCACGATTTTTCCCATGCGCTTAATGCCCTCAACGCTCTGCCCGCGCAACTCAAAGTCGTGACCTACGGTGAGCAAGGTGCCATGGTGCTGTGGCGCGACAGCGTTATTCATTTCGACGGTTATACCGTCAACAGTGTTGATACAACCGGGGCTGGCGACGCGTTTGTCGCAGGGTTGCTGGCCTGGATTGCACATCGCGGGATGCCGCAGAATGTTGAACAACTCCACCAGTCCATTGCTCAGGCCAGCGCCTGCGGTGCCCTCGCGACAACGCGCAAAGGGGCGCTGACCGCGCTACCTGATACCAACGCGCTCAATACCTTTATCACTCGATTCTCGCTACCGGATTACGAGGTGAAAAAGGGCTAAACAGGGTGAGAACATGTTTGGCTGGCGCGCGCATTTTCGTGCAGACGTGTACTCAAGTCATTTCAAACTTAGCAGTGAAGATGACAATGGCCGAATACGGGGGGGCAAACAGGTCGCTGCAAAACTTCAGCTCCCCGCTTGCTGGTTCAGCCATGCGGATAATCCCTGCTTCGTGTTTACACCAGGTTCGCTTCTGGCATACCTCTCCCTGAGAAAAGGAATGCATTTCACAGGGAGCCACGGTGATGCCGCAGACGGTGCCGCTGTATGATCTTACTGAACTTTCACGGCTTTTCCGTCTACCCAGACACGGCTGATGTTATTTCGCCTGGCGTTAAAGATGATTTTTTGCAGTTTATCTTCAGGCTGGTCTTCAGCAGGATGAATATAAATATCGCTTCCTGCAGCCCGGGTATCGATAACGATGGCATCGAACTGGTATCCGACCTCCAGCTTTCCTACAGGCAGCTCAAGCACGCCACCCGCACCGGCTGTCGCCAACCAGAATGCTTCCTTGAAGCTGACTGCCGAGCCTGGTCTGCCGCGGTGTTCCGGTTTGATACGGGCATCGACGCCATCATTCAGGGCTTTACTGGCGGTGATGGTATGGCGGCAGGCATCAAATACCGAGGGGCTATGGCCACCGGCAATATCGGTGCCTAACCCGACGTTCAGTCCACGGTCCAGCATTGCTCGCAGAGGGAATACTGCATTGGCAAAATAGAAATTTGAAAGGGGGCAGTGCGCGACGCCAGCCCCGGTTTTCTTAATCAGGTCAGCATCGTCATCTTCAATGTGGTTTGAATGCGCGAGGATGGTTTTTGGGGTCAACAGGCCAAAATCACGCAGCGCCACGGTGTCCGTTTTCCCCAGGCGTTCTTTGACGTAACCATGTTCCCAGTCACTTTCTGAGCAATGGGTTTGCACGTGGCAGCCTGTTTCTTTCGCCACCGTGCCCAGTCTTTTCAGCAGGTCATCCGTGCAGGAGGGAATAAACCGCGGGGTGATAACCGGGAGCACACGTTTTGCCGTATTGCCGGGTAACTCTGCGACAGCGCGAATAAATGCACGCGTTTCCGCCTCGGCCGATGCCGCCGTTTCGTCCCGATAATAGTCAGGGCACTGGGAGGGATCGTCCATCGCGACGCGGCCCACCAGGGCGCGCTGCCCCTGGGCCAGGCATATGCGGGCCAACTCGACGCTGCTTTCAGTGTGCAGGGTGGCGAAGTAGACGGCGGTGGTTGTGCCGTTCGCCAACAACGCGCTGACCAGTTCCGTATAATTTCGGCGGGCAAAATCGACGTCGGCGTATCGGGCTTCCAGCGGGAACGTGTAGTCATTCAGCCACTTCTCAAGCGGTTTATCCAGCGCCTTGCCCATCTGAGGCCACTGCGGGGCGTGGACATGCAAATCGATCAGGCCGGGCAGAAGATATTGGTCAGAAGAGAGTTCAGTGAGCTTACCCGCTTTACGGGCGGCGTCACGTACGTGCCGGAACGCGTCATCGTTATGTTGAATAATATCCACAATGGTACCGCTACCGTCGATACAGAACAGCGTGTCGGTAAAGTGGGTCACATTTTCCTTTGATTCCGCCGTATAGCCCTGCGCGCTAACAACCCGTTGCCAGGGGAATGCGTGGTAGGTGTTCATCTGTTTGTCCTTTTTCACGATTATGCTGAAGGGAAAATATCCCGGATGGCAGTAGGATTTTTTCAGGTCGCAGGATCCTGAACTATCCAGACCCCCGTGTTCTGCCTGATATCCGGTTTAATGGCGCCCTGGCGCTGGTTGTAGACAAAGGTGCCGGTGCTGTCGCTAAGGCAGACGAGCGTGAGGGTAAACAGCGTCGTCTGGCCCTGAAAATCCTCCTCCGCTTCCAGAACGCCTACGCTGTGTGCCAGGCCTGTTTGGCTTTTAAAAACTTCATAACGGTATTTCCCTTGCACCTTATCGCCTGTGCGCAAGATATGGCTGGTATACGTATCGTCAGTGAACTCCAGCCGGAGCAGGCTATCGGCATTGGGGTTTTGCACAGACCATAGCGGACCCGTTTTATTGATAAAGATTTTGCCGGAGAGCGTCTCCGGTACGTTGCAGGTCGCCTGAGCAAATAGCGGAAGCGCCAGCAGTACTGAAAGTAATGTTATCCTGAGTTTCATCTTATTTGTCCATATTTTTGCCGGAGGAGAGGTAGGGTATCTTCCGTGCATTCATTTTTATTCGTTAAAAATCCTGGCACAAAAATGAAATACATCAATAAATCGAAAGGTTAATAAGATGGCGAAAGTTGAGGCTATTAAAGAGATAGCAATGATTTATTCCGCTGGACATGCTTTATAAGCCGAAGGGTGAATACGGTAGTGTGTCTGGCAGCGCATGATTAAGCAAAATGGCGAAATGACTGTTGTCTTATTGTCGGTTTGAATAGCTTTTTTATCGCGGGATTTTTCATATACTTCGTGTTGTGGTGAATCCCCCTGTGCGGTGGGGCATAATTTATAGGTTAACGTCATTATGCGGGCTTTGCTCACCGGGAGGCACCCGGCACCACACTGTTCTATTAAATGTTTTTAAAAGAAGGTAGATATAACATCGCCACGACCCATATGAATAAGCCAGGAATTTTCAAAGGCCACGGCTCAAGGATAGCTATGCAAGCAAATGCACCTACCACGAGCACAGGGCCTGATAACACGTTCAGGATCCCACCTAAAGTAAGTATCTTTCCTGGCAGTAATCTATTGAGTACTAATGAAATAATGTAAGCACTCATAGTAATGATGGAAAAGGCGATTGTTTTATCATGCCATGTGTCGAATTCAATCCAGCAAAGACTATAGGCAAAAATTAAATATGAGCAAAGAAGCAGGTTTATAATTGGGATGATAAACTTACTCATATGACCCTGCCGTAGTGTTTGTTTTTGGTTTTTCTATTGTTATTTTCTCAGCTTTGCATGTATATCGTGTGTTCGTGTCAAAGATGCCATAAACCCGATATCCATAATCTAGCGGTACAGATAGTCCTCCATTTATAAGTCCAGTCACGGTATCAGGCGAGGAGATTATATTGCATAATCTCCTCGCTATATCTTCTATGTCAGCCATAGTATCTCTTTAAATCTGTTATAAAGAGTAATGTCAATGTGATATTAATGCAATTAAAGCAATTTATATAATCTACACGAGAAATTAAGAATTATTAGGGGCATTAATATTATCTTAAATGAGACAATAAGCGGTTTCATGCCAATCCCACGCACTCCACCGCTCAAACTAACTTAACTAAACACCGGCACCCCCAGCCCAACCTTCACTTCCCTCAGCGTCCCCTGCGTCACCCCCTGCGCCCGTTCCGTGCCGCGCTTCAGCATCGCCATCAATTCCCCTTTATCCTGCATGTACATCGCTCTGCGTTCCCGCATCGGTGCAATCAGCTCCTGCAGGCACGCCCCCAGCTCGTTCTTGCATGCCCGGTCACCCAGTCCGCCCGCCTGATAATGCGCCTTCATCGCTGCCACTTTCGCTTTGTCCGGATGAAACGCGTCGAGGTAGGTAAACACCACGTTTCCCTCAATCTGCCCCGGGTCGCTCACCTTCAGGTGGTTCGGGTCGGTGTACATGGCGCTGACCGCACGGTGAATCGTCTCTTCACTGGCGGAAAGGTGCAGGGTGTTGCCCAGCGATTTTGACATCTTGGCGCTGCCGTCGATGCCGGGCAGGCGGCCGGTGTCGCTGAGCATCGCTTTGCAGTGGCGCAGCACCGGGGCAGGCAAGAGGCTGTTCATCTTGTGCACAATCTCATTGGTCTGCTCAATCATCGGCAGTTGGTCGTCGCCGACGGGGACGCACTCGGCTTTGAACGCAGTGATGTCCGCCGCCTGGCTGATGGGGTAGGCCATAAAACCGACCGGCAGCGAGCGGGCAAAGCCTTTCTGCGCAATCTCATTTTTCACCGTCGGGTTACGCTCGACGCGGGCGACGGTGACGATGTTCATATACAACATTGTCAGCTCGGCGAGAGCGGGCAGGGCGGACTGCAGGCAGAGTGTCGTCAGGTTCGGGTCGATGCCGGCGGCGAGGTAGTCGGCGAGCACTTCAGGGATGTTGTCGCGGATTTTTTGCGGGTTGCTGCCGTTGTCGGTCAGCCCCTGCAGGTCGGCAATCAAGACATACTGGTTATGCGTCTGCTGTAGCGCCACGCGCTGGCGCAGCGAACCGACGAAATGACCCAGGTGCAGCGGGCCGGTTGGGCGGTCGCCGGTGAGGATGGTTTGAACGTTCATAAAGACTCCTTAATGTGCAAGTGCCGAAAGGGGTCTTAGAAATGTGAAAGCCGCCTTTCGGCGGCTATCTGAAAATGGGGAAAACTACTCCGTGCCGCCTTTAAGAAGGCAGCCACCAGCGGTTTACGGTGAGCACGGCGTGGTTTATGTTCATGAAGTTACCGTACCACGTCTGGCGCAAAAAACAAAAGGGCACGTCATGCTGCAATCACTCAACCATCTGACCCTCGCGGTCAGCGACCTGCAAAAAAGCGTCACCTTCTGGCACGAGCTGCTGGGGCTGACGCTGCACGCCCGCTGGAATACCGGGGCCTATCTCACCTGCGGCGATCTGTGGGTCTGCCTGTCGTACGACGAGGCGCGCCAGTATGTGCCGCCGCAGGAGAGCGACTATACCCATTACGCGTTTACCGTTGCGGCGGAAGATTTTGAGCCGTTCTCGCACAAGCTGGAGCAGGCGGGCGTTACCGTCTGGAAGCAAAACAAAAGCGAGGGGGCATCGTTCTATTTTCTCGACCCGGACGGGCACAAGCTGGAACTGCACGTGGGCAGCCTCGCCGCGCGGCTGGCGGCGTGCCGGGAGAAACCCTATGCCGGAATGGTCTTCACCTCAGACGAGGCTTGATGTCCGTATCTTCAGCCTGCCCGCCAGCGTCACGTGTGTGGCGGCATCTTCCTGATTGCACAGGTACTCCACCGCCAGCCGTCCCAGCTCGCTGTAGGGAAGCTGGATACTGGTCAGCGGTGGGGTGAGTTGCTCGGAGATCTTCTGGTCGTCGTAGCCCGCCAGCAGCATATCCTGCGGGATGCGCACGCCGTTTACCGCCAGCGCCTGATAGCAGCCGATCGCCAGCCAGTCGCTGGCGCAGAAGATGGCGTCCGGGCGTTTGTCCAGCGCCAGCAGAGAGGTGGTGGCGGTAAAGGATTCGCTGAACTGCCAGTTGGTCTGGCGCACCAGACTCTCGTCACAGGCTAAACCGGCCTGCTGTAAGGCGGCCTGATAGCCGGCCAGCCGCTGGCGGGAGGCCTCCATCCAGCTCTCGCCGGTGATGTGGGCGATACGCGTTGCACCGCAGGCGATCAGGTGTTTGGTCACCTGGAAGGCGTTGGCGTAGTCGTCCGGAATAAACGACGGCAGCAGCGGCGAGCCGGGATCGCGCTGATTGAGCAGCACCAGTGGAATGCGGGTGCAGTCCTGAAAAGCGGTCATGTCGACAAGCGTGGTAACGGGGGAGGCGAGGATAATCCCCACGCAGTTGCGCTTCTCCAGCTGGCGGATAATGTTCAGCGCCAGCTCTACGTCATCACCGTAGTCGTACACCGTCAGCAGCGCTTCGTTGCGCCATGCGGCTTCCCGCGCCTGGCTGATGGCATCGATAAAGGGATCAAAGCTTTGCAGGGAACTGACCAGCAGGGCGATTTCCTCCTGGTTGCGCGGGGCGTGAATGGCAGGCAGGCGGTCGTAGCCGAGCTCGGTCGCCACGCCGATCACCCGCTGGCGGGTCTCGTCACTGAGCTTGATGTTACGGGACTGGTTGAGCACCAGCGATACCGTCGCCTGCGACACCCCCGCCGCCCGCGCAATATCGTTCATCGTGACTTTTGTTTTTCGCATCATCCGTCCTCTCCCTCTCGCGACACCGCATCATACCCTAACTGTTCGCTTACGCGCCGTCGATCACGTTTCTTATTCGCGCCTGCATGAACTTTGTGAAGGCTGTCGCTTTTCGGAGCGTCATGAATTGCGCATTTATCCCGCAACTAATATTTATTAGCTAAATATTATCAGTAAGAGGACGCGTAATGAAAGAGCAGTGGAGCAGGGAGCAGGCGCAGGCGTGGTATCAGCAAAAAGGCTGGCTATGTGGGTTTAACTATTTACCGTCGACGGCGGTGAACTGGACCGATATCTGGCAGGAAGAGACCTTCGATGCCGATACCATTGACCGCGAACTGGGCTGGGCGGCGGAGGCGGGCTACAACACCCTGCGCATCAACCTGCCATTTATTGTCTGGGAACACGACCGCGACGGCCTGATGGCGCGCATCGACGCGTTTCTGGCGATGGCCGACAGCCACGGGTTCAGCACCATGCTGACCCTGATGGACGACTGCGGTTTCTCCGGCGATGAACCGTATCTGGGGCCGCAAAAACCGCCGGTGCCGGGCAAGCACAACAGCCAGGCGGCAGCGAGCCCGGGGCGCGATAAAGTCTGCAATCCCGACTGCTGGCCGCAGATTGAGCGCTATATCCGCGACGTTATCCGCCAGTTCCGCGACGATGAGCGCGTACTGCTGTGGGATCTGTATAACGAGCCGGGCAACCGCGGCATTTTTGCGACCGGTACGCAGGAGGTGCAGTACGACGCGAAGCTGGAGACCTGCGCGCATGAGCTGATGAAGCTGGCGTTCCGGTGGGTGCGTGAAGAGGATCCTACTCAGCCGCTCACCGTCTGCGCGTGGCGTCTGCCGGCGGAAGAGGAGGACGAGACGTTTTATCAGCATCCGCTGGATCAAAGCGCGCTGGCGCTATCCGACGTGGTGAGCTTCCACGCTTACACCAACACCGGACGCATGACCGCGATTATCCAGCAGTTGCAGGCGCTTGGGCGGCCAATCTTCTGCACCGAATGGCTGGCCCGCCACGTGGGCAGCACCCTCGAGGAGCAGCTCCCGCTGATGTACACGGCGAAGGTCGCGCCGTATCAGTGGGGGCTGGTGCGCGGTAAAACCCAGACGTGGCTGCCGTGGCCGGTGGTGATGAAGGAGTCTACGGACTACTGCCGCCTCTGGTTCCACGACGTCTTTGAGGAGAACGGTATCCCGTTCTCGCGCAGTGAAATGGCCTTAATGAAGAAGCTCCGTAAGATCGCCCCGAAAGCGCAGGACTAATAATATCGACCCGGCGGCCTGCCGCCGGGCAACCAGGTACGCACTATGGCAATGACAATGAAAATACCGTCTCGCGAGTTGTGGTCTTATTTTGGTTATGGATTAGGTCAGTGTTTTAGCTTTGGTTTAGTGGGTTCGTTTATTAACTATTTTTACACCGACGTGCTGGGGATTTCGGCGCTGGCGGCGAGTACCATCTTCCTGATTGCCCGCGCGTGGGATGCGGTTCACGACCCGCTATTTGCCAGCATAATGGACACCATTAACACCCGGTTTGGCAAGTTTCGCCACTTTTTGCTGATCGCCCCGTTACTCATTACCGGCGTCACGCTGCTGTCGTTCTATAAAATCGAAGCGGACATGACCACCAAAATTCTCTACGCCGGGGTGACGTACATTCTGTGGGGAACGCTGTACGCCATCTCTGATATCCCGTTCTGGTCGATGTCGTCGGTGATGACTAACGACTCCGGGCAGCGCACCCGCGCGGTGACGGCGGCCATGCTGGGGGTTAACGCCGGGATCGCCTGCGCCAATATTTTCTTCCCAAAACTGGCGGCGTTCTTCGCCCAGTACAGCAACGACAAAGGCTATTTTATGGCGGCGCTGGTGATGATGCTGGTCGGCCTGCCGCTGATGCTCAACGGCTTTATGCAGATTAAGGAGCGTGTGCCGCCGAGTCCGGAAAAGGTGACGATACGTGACACCTTCCATAACCTGCGCCAGAACAAGCCGCTGTTTATCGTTCTGCTGTCGTTCTTCTTCTGCGTGTTCCATAACGTGGCCGGCGGCCTCTACATCTACTTCTTTATCAACAATATGGGTGACGGCAGCCTGCAGATGGCGATCGGCGTGATGGGGATTATGGCGGCGGTGGTGTGTCTCGTCGCCCCGACGCTGACGCGCAGGATGCAGAAGCGGAAGCTGTTTATGATCCTCTGCGGGCTGGATGTCGCGGTACGCGTGGTGATGTGGTTTGTGGGCTATCAGCAGACGGCGATGCTGTTTATCCTGCTTGGCCTGAGTACGCTGTTTGTGATGATGTCCAACATCCTCACCTCGTCGATGATTGCCGACACCATTGAGTATGCGGAGTACCACACCCACAAGCGCTGTGCGGCGATCACCT
This sequence comes from Enterobacter sp. 200527-13, assembly GCF_027924865.1. Classification (NCBI taxonomy): domain Bacteria; kingdom Pseudomonadati; phylum Pseudomonadota; class Gammaproteobacteria; order Enterobacterales; family Enterobacteriaceae; genus Enterobacter; species Enterobacter sp. 200527-13. Next base: position 306,131 of record NZ_BSCM01000003.1, on the reverse strand, counting down.
TCTCCGGACAGACCTTTACCGGCAAGATGTCGGTGGCGGTCGGCGGTGGGTTAATCGGCGTGTTTCTGACGATGATCGGCTATGTCCCGCAGGCACAAACCCAGAGTGACGGCGTGCTGTCGGGGCTGTTCTTTGGTATCTGTCTGCTGCCCGCCATTGGCTCGCTGATCCGGCTTGGGTTTATGTCGCGCTTTACCTTTACCGAGGAGAAGCATGCGGAGATTTGCCGGTTGCTGGCGGAACGTCAGCACGAGAAAGCGCAGCAACGTGAGGGCGAGGAAAATCTGGCGCGCCCGGCCACGGTGAATTAAATATTAACGCCTGCATAGCAGGCGTTATGTCTTTTACTCTCCTGTGAGCTCAATCCGGTTGCCGTCCGGGTCCGCAATCACCGCTTCATAAAACCCATCCCCGGTCATGCGGGGGGCGCTGAGCAGGGTGCCGTTTGATTGCGCCTGCGCCGCCATACGGTCCACCTCAGCCTGGCTGCCGACGTGAATGGCGATATGCGCCCAGCCAATAAACTCCGGATGAGCCGGGGCGTCGGGCAGGTCCGGAACCGTCATCAGTTCAAGGGTTGGCCCGCCATCCAGGGTAATAAAATGTGACGCAAAGCCCGGGCGATTTTTACTGAGGTAGCGTTCATTACGGCGTCCGCCAAAAACCGTTTCCCAGAACTGTACCTGTGCATCAAGGTGTCGGGTCCAGAGTGCAACATGGGCAATGTTCATTGTTATCCTCGCGGTGAGTGCTGATTGACAGAGCACGCGCAGTGCAACATTATGCGCTTTGATGCTCGGTTTTGTTATTTTAAAGGACTTATAATGCTCGATTATGCTGCTTTTCCGGAGCAACGACAAGCGCTGATCCGTCAGATCCTTCAGGAGAGTGGAAGGGTGGTGTGCACCGAACTGGCGACACAAATGAAGGTCTCCGAGCACACCATTCGCCGTGATTTACATGAGCTTAGCAAAGAGGGCTTCTGTAAAAAGGTCTACGGTGGCGCGGTACTTCAGCTGCCGGATGCGGGGACATTTAGCCGCCGCGAGCAGGAAAACAGTGCACAAAAAGCCACAATCGCGCAGAAAGCGGCAACGCTGATCAAAGCAGGTGGCTGTATCTTTATGGATACGGGCACCACCAACCTGGCGCTGGCGAAAGCCCTTCCTGCCGAACTCAGCGTGACGGTGGTGACCAACTCCCCGGCCATCGCGACCGCGCTGCTGCAACATCCGCTGTGCGAGGTGATCATCACCGGCGGGCAGATCCAGCGGGCGTCCGGCGCGACGGTGGGTGCCACGGCTGCAAGCCATCTTGAGGGGATCATCTTTGATCAGGCCTTTATCGGTGGCTGTGCGATGGATCCTGAGATGGGGCTGACCGGTTTTGATTTTGCCGATTGTGCGTTCAAAAAAGCGGTGATCGCCCAGAGCAACCAGACCATCGTGGCGTTGACTGCTGACAAGCTTCCCGGCGTGGCGCGCTTTGTCGTGGCAAAGAGCCGCGACATTGATGTGCTGGTGGTGGACGCGAATATTAAACAGGACGTTATCGACGCGTTTGCGGCGCAGGATGTTCGCATTGTGCGCGCCTGAGGACTTTGACCGGTAAAACAGGCTACACTCTGGTTTTGAGCGCTAAATGCTGAGGACATAACAATGCACTACACACTGAAAGAAGGCGATAAGGATAAAGCGGAAGGGTCAAACGGCGCGGGCGCGCTGCAGCAAAAACTGCTCGAGTCCCGCTCGATTGTTATCTCCGGTGAGATCAACCAGGAACTGGCGCAAAAAGTCATTACCCAGCTGATCCTGCTGCAAAGCGTGAGCAACGATCCGATCAAGCTGTACATCAACAGCCAGGGTGGCCACGTGGAAGCGGGTGATACCATCCATGACTTCATCAAGTTCATCCGTCCGGACGTACACATCATCGGTACCGGCTGGGTGGCGAGCGCCGGGATCACCATCTTCCTGGCGGCGAAAAAAGAGCACCGCTACTCTCTGCCCAACACCCGCTTTATGATCCACCAGCCGCTGGGTGGCGTGCGTGGTCAGGCGACGGATATTGAGATTGAAGCGCGCGAGATCATCCGCATGCTGGATCGCGTGAACAAGCTGATCGCTGACGCCACCGGCCAGCCGCTGGAAAAAGTGAAAAAAGACACCGACCGCAACTTCTGGATGTCTCCGGCAGAAGCGCTGGACTACGGCATTGTGGGTAAACTGATTACGCATTATGACGATCTGAAGCTGGATTGATCCCTCAGGGCCGGACGTTTGCGCCGGCCTTCTCCTCTCGTTTGACCCATGACAAGTTCCCCCTTGACCGTCTCCCCTATAATCGCGCCTGTTTACCCTCTCACTGGTGCTACCCATGGCGTATCAACTGAACCTGAACTGGCCGGAATTTCTTGAAAAATACTGGCAGAAACAACCCGTAGTGCTGAAAAATGCCTTCCCTGATTTTGTCGACCCGATTACCCCGGACGAACTGGCAGGGCTGGCGATGGAGCCTGAAGTCGATAGCCGTCTGGTCAGCCATTCCAACGGTAAATGGCAGGCCAGCAATGGTCCGTTTGAGCACTTCGATGGCCTGGGCGAAACCGGCTGGTCGCTGCTGGCGCAGGCGGTAAACCACTGGCACATGCCTGCAGCGGAGCTGGTGCGCCCGTTCCGCGTCTTGCCAGACTGGCGTCTGGATGACCTGATGATCTCCTTCTCTGTCCCTGGCGGCGGCGTGGGCCCGCATATCGATCAGTACGATGTGTTTATCATTCAGGGGATGGGAAGCCGCCGCTGGCGCGTGGGTGACAAGCTGCCAATGCGCCAGTTCTGCCCGCATCCGGCTCTGCTGCACGTTGATCCGTTTGAGCCGATCATCGACGAAGATCTGGCCCCGGGCGATATCCTTTACATTCCACCAGGCTTCCCGCACGACGGCTTTACCCACGAAACGGCGCTCAACTACTCCGTCGGTTTCCGCGGGCCGAACGGCCGTGATCTGATCAGCAGCTTTGCCGATTACGCGCTGGAAAACGATCTGGGCGGCGAGCACTACAGCGATCCGGATCTGACCTGCCGCGAACACCCTGGACGCGTGGAACAGTACGAGCTGGATCGTATTCGCCAGATGATGATCGACATGATCAGCAAGCCTGATGATTTCACGAAATGGTTCGGTAGCTTTGTCTCGACGCCGCGCCATGAGCTGGATATTGCCACCGCGGAACCGCCGTACACGGCAGAAGAAGTGCGTGATGCATTGCAGGGCGGCGAAACGCTGTCTCGCCTGAGTGGTCTGCGCGTGTTGAATATCAACGGCAGCGTCTTCATCAACAGCGAACTGCTGGAAACGGTAGATGCGAAGGCCGCGGACGTGCTGTGTCGCTACACGGAACTCGGCCAGGCTGAGCTGGGCGAGGCGCTGAACAATCCGGCGTTTATTGACGAACTGACCGGACTGATTAACCAGGGCTACTGGTTCTTCGACGAGTAACGGCTGGCGGCGTTTAGCCAGGCTAAACGCCGCCTCGTTCAGACCAGCATATTACAGGCTTTCCAGTAATTCAGGAGCCGCTCATCGTCGCGCTCCTTCTCTGCTTTTGTTTTCATCGCCTGCGCCAGATTTTCACGCGACAGCTCGTGGCCTTTTTGTACAATGTCTAAAACCGCTTCACCAAGAGCCAGTGAAATTTCTGTACGATTATTACGAATATTACGAATCGTCATTAATGCCTCCTCGTTGGTTGCGATAATGTAATTATGAAATAAAAAATAAATTGCGAGAATAATTCATCTTATTCTTATTTTTTCATTATGCTTCGCTATGCCTCGTGGTAGCCATAATATCCTGTTGTGTCAATGATGTTTCAAAATGCTAATAAGCGCCCGTAAGCCAAATTTATGCGCTACAGTTAATTCCGTGCAACGGCTAAATAACCAAAACGGGAGAATTATTATGGTAGATAAAAACGCAATTATGGATCACGCTCAGGTTGTCGCCAGCTGCGGAACACACGTCGGTGTTGTGGACCATCTGGATGGTGAGCGCATCAAGCTTGCGAAAAGCGATCCGGAATCCGGTGGGAAGCACCACTTTATACCGCTCGGCTGGGTGGACAAAGTGGATGATAATAAAGTTGTCCTGACCAAAAACCATAAAGAGGTTTTTGCTGAGTGGCAGCAAGCATAAATATATCTCTTTAACTGAAATATATTTCTTCGCTCCGGCTCAGACCGGAGCGTAATACGTTTTATGCCCAGTGATTGCTGCCACCACCAATGAATGGTACTGTTTCGTTTGTCCTTTCCCCGATGCAGGCACCGTCATATGCTCCAGCGTGAAAATAGATCAGCGAAACGCCTGTTTTTTGTTGAGGATTTTCAGATATTCGGTGAGCGCTACGGCATCGACTACCGGTTCCCGCAGTTAAAAGATGCGCAGGTCAACAACCGCGCCGTGCTGCAGGGGAATGTGGAAGAGATGACGCTTTCATCCGGCATTTCACTGACCCACTCCAACGTTCGCGTTTTACAACCTTACGAAACCACCTCTCGCCATAGCAGCCCACTCTATATGCTGGTGGTGCTGGAAGGGGGCGTCACGATCGCGCTCAATGGCGTTGAATATGTCGTACGATCCGGCATGGCCTTCAGCTCCCGCCTGAGTGAAGAGCAGATAATGTGCGCGCGTCACGATGCCGACAGCACGCTGAAAACGCTCTCGTTTGGTCTGTTCCCACACGATGCCAGGCGTGAGGCCCTGCTTGAGTCGCTGCTCCAGGAATGGCAAAGCCTGAATGCGCCCACCCTGGTCTGGCACGTTCCTGAGTTTATCCTTGCGGGGATCCAGCATGCTCAGCAGCAGGGTCTAAGCGCATTATCCCGTCAGCTGTTGCTGGAAGGGCTGATGTATCAGCTTCTGGGACAGGGTTTGGCGCAGCGCCAGCAATCCTTCCCGTGCCGGCCTGAACATGCGCGTCTTGAACGCGTGCGCAGCAGGCTGGAACAGTCTCCGGAGCAGGATCATACTCTTGCGCAGCTGGCCGCCCTCGCCGCCATGAGCCCGAGCAGCCTGCGCAGCAAGTTTCGTCAACGCTACGGCTGCACCCTTTTCGATTACCTGCGTGAATGTCGGCTCGCGCTGGCGCGTCGCTATCTGCTTGAAGGCTATAGCGTGCAACAGGCGGCGTGGATGTGTGGCTATCAGCACGCCACCAATTTCGCTACCGCGTTTCGTCGCCATTACGGTATTGCACCGGGCGACGTGCGCAAACGCCGCTAACCTACTTTCTCTCTTCGCGCGAACGCAACCCGTGCGGTTTAGCACCGCGCATACGTATCCTGGCGGCGCGCATAGCTGTTTGCTCTCTCAAAAAGGTAATAATTCTTATTAACAATAAGAAATACCTTTGGAGAGGGTTATGTTTGCTAAGTCACGTCTGGCACTGCTGGTGGGATGGGTTACCGGTAGCGTCGCTTTTCCTTTACTGGCGCAGGATGCCCAAAAAACGGACACCGTTGTGGTCACGTCGCAGATGCAATCTGCTGCCACTAAGCTTGAAACGCCGGATATAGAGACTCCGCAGTCGGTCTCTATCGTTACCCGCGAGCAGTTTGAAGAGCAGGGCGCGACCAGCGTGCGCCAGGCGGTGAGTTACACGCCGGGGGTTTACAGCAACCAGATTGGCGCGTCAAACCGCTTCGACTACATGGTGCTGCGCGGTTTCTCCGACGGCAGTCTGGATAACGTCTACCTCGACGGCCTGAAGATGATGGGAGACACCAACTCTCACAGCTCGCTGGTGGTGGATCCCTGGTTCCTCGACAATATCGAGGTGGTGCGTGGCCCGGCCTCCGTGCTGTACGGCCGTTCATCGCCGGGCGGTATCGTGGCGCTGACCTCCCGCAAGCCGTCGTTCGATCCGGGCGGGGAGATTAAGCTATTTGCCGGGAACAATAACCAGCGCGGGGCGATGTTCGACGTTACCGGTCCGGTCGATGATAACGACCGCGTGGCGGTGCGCCTCAGCGGGATGACCCGCTATGCCGATTCCCAGTTTGATCCGCTGAAGGAAGAGCGCTACGCGCTGATGCCGAGCCTGACCTGGCGCATCACTGATAACACGCGTCTGGATCTGATGGCCTATCTGCACCGCGATCCGGAAGGGGGGAGCCACTCCGGCCTGCCTTATGACGGCACCGTGGTGCCGCATAACGGTAAGAAAATCACCAACACCTTCTTTGAAGGTGAGGATGATTACGACAAGTACGATCGTCGGGAAAACATGGTGGGCTACAACATTGAGCATATGTTCGACAGCGGCTGGACGGTGCGCCAGAAGCTGCGCTATCTGCACACTAAAGTGGAGCTGAATCAGGTATATGCCGCGGGCTGGCTGAACGATACCGAGCTCAACCGCGGCTATTCCGGTTCTGACGAGAAGATGAATGCCATCACGCTGGATAACCAGGTCGACGGCAGTTTCGATACCGGGGCAGTTAACCACCGCGTGCTGATCGGCCTGGATTATCAGGACCGTACCAATAACGTGACCGGCTACTACGGCGGTTTCCCGCCCATCGACGCGTTCCACCCGGTTTACGGTGCGAAACCGGATTACATCACCCAGTACAGCAAGGAAAAACATAAGCTGCGCCAGACCGGATACTACCTGCAGGATCAGATGTCCATTGACCGCTGGCGCCTGACGCTGGGCGGGCGCTATGACCAGGTAAGCGTGTCGAACGTTGATAACGTTAACCATACCCGCAGCGACCTGGATAAGAACAACGTCAGCAGCCGCGCGGCGTTGCTGTATCTGTTTGATAACGGTGTCGCGCCGTACGTCAGCTACTCCACGGCCTTTACGCCGACCAGCTTCGCCGATGAGCAGGGCAACATTCTGGACCCGATGAAAGGCAAGCAGTGGGAAGCGGGCGTGAAGTATGAACCCGAGGGGATGAATAGCCAGTTCAGCGCCTCGGTGTTCCGCATCAACCAGAAGAATATCGCCACCAAAGAGGAGCCGACCGATCCGTACCGTTCCATCGGTGAGATCGAGTCCGAGGGCGTTGAGCTGGAAGCGGTGGGTCAACTGACCGACAGCCTGCGCATGCAGGCGGCGTACACCTATACCGACATTCGCTACAAGAAGAGCAGCCCGGAAGAGGAGGGCAAGCGCGCCGTCTATGCGCCGCGGAATATGGCCAGTGCCTGGCTCAGCTACGACGTGAAAACGGGCCCGCTGGACGGCCTGACCGTCGGCTCCGGCGTTCGTTACGTCAACGGCATTACCAGCGATCGCCAGAACACCCATACGCTGCCGTCGTATACGCTGGTGGATATGGTGGTGGGGTATGACCTGTCGAAGGTGGGGCTCACGGGTATGAGCGCGCAGCTGAACGTCAATAATCTGACCGATAAACGCTATGTGGCGGCGTGTAACTCGCTCTCCTACTGCTATTTCGGAGCGGAACGCAGTATCGTTGGCAGCGTTTCATGGACGTTTTGAGTCGGTGACAGTGCCGGGCGGCGGTGACGCCTTGCCCGGCCTGGTGGAGGAGGGCATCAGGCCGCACTACTCCTCCATCGCAATCACAATTGCCTCACCCATCTTCTTCAGCGCCTCGCGATGCTTCTCCGTTGGCGGTAACGCAACGTTGATCCGCAGGCAGTTGCGGTACTTGCCGGACGCAGAGAACAGCGACCCGGCTGCCGCCTGGATCTTCAGCCGGCACAGCTGCTTGCTGACGCACACCATGTCGACGTTTTCCGGTAACTCCACCCACAGCAAAAAACTGCCCTGCGGACGCGTCACGCAGATCTCCGCCGGGAAGTACTGCCGCACCCAGCAGGTATAGGTTTCCATATTCTGCTGATAAATCTGGCGCATACGGCGAACGTGACGATGATAATGGCCGTCGCGAATAAACGCCGCCACCGCCATCTGCGTTCCCGGCACGTTAAAGCCGCCTGCGGCGTATTTCATGTGCATCACCCGGTCGTAATAGCGCCCCGGCACAATCCAGCCGACGCGCAGGCCCGGGGCCACGGTCTTGGTAAACGAGCTGCACAGGAGCACGCGGCCATCAATGTCCATGGAGTGAATGGTGCGCGGGCGCGGGTATTCCGCCGCCAGCTCGCCGTAAATATCATCCTCCACGATCACGATATCGTGCCGCTGGGCAAGAGCCAGCACCTGCTTCTTCCGCGCTTCCGGCATGATAAAACCCAGCGGGTTATTGCAGTTGGGCACCAGGATCACCGCTTTAATGGGCCACTGCTCCAGCGCCAGCTCTAACGCTTCAATGCTGATCCCGGTTTCGGGATCGGTGGGAATTTCGATGGCTTTGATGTTGAACCCGCGCAGCATCTGCATGGTGCCGTGAAACGACGGGGATTCCACGGCCACAATATCGCCTGGTTTGCATATCGAGAGCAGGGCAATCGACAGCGCGCCGTGGCAGCCATTGGTGATGACAATCTCATTCGCGGCCACGGTAGAGCCGCCGTCCAGCATTAGCCGTGCGATCTGCTCGCGCAGCTCGAGCCGACCGTCGAGCACGTCATAGCTCAGCATCTCGCCCGGATTGTGCTGCGCGATGCGGCTCATTTCACGCCACAGCGGTTTCAGGCTCGGTTGATTGACGTCCGGCGAGCCGCCGCCAAAGGAGATCATCTCTTTGTCGGCACGGGCATCCAGCAGCATCATCACTTCATCCCACTGGGTGACGTCTACCGGACGCTGCACCGGACGCGTCATTGCCGGTACGGGCGGCATGGCCTTACGTTGCGAGACAAAATAGCCGGATCGTGGCTGAGGCGTGATCAGCTGCAGATTTTCGAGGATCTGGTAGGCCTGCTGTATGGTGCTGATGCTAACGCCATGCTCCTGGCTCAGCGCGCGCACCGACGGCAGGCGTTCACCGCTGCGATACAGCCCTTGTTGAATGCGTTCCGCCAGAAGGTTGGCGAGATGTTGGTAGCGCGTCATGCTGTATCCTTTGTTTTCACCATACAGATTGTAAAACCAGTACAGATTGCCGCAACAAACGGCATGCAGATACACTTTTAGCGGATCTGTATGTTAAACAAAAGATGTTTTTGAATCTGTATTGTACGACCTGAATTCCACGATGATAACGCTACTGGCACAGTGAGGAGAGCATCATGGAATTTTACGAGAACCGTTCAAAACGTCCGTTTATTGTTTTTGTCTGGATCGGCAAAACGCTACGCAATTGGTACCGTATTCACCGCACACGTCGCATCCTGAGCAAGATGAGTGACGAGCAGCTTAAGGATGTCGGGTTGTCGCGCTATGATGTGTAAGCAGGCAGGGTCGGCGCTGGCCGGGTAAGGAGAAACCCCTACCCGGTGCAACGGAGAGATTATTCGACTGATTTCACCGCGGTGTTTTCAGCGATGCGGCGCAGATATTCGTTATTCTTAAATGCGACCATGATCAGTTCGAACGTCACGCGACAGCCGATCAGGCTGAAAATCATCCCGATAAATCCGGTGATCAGATGATCGGTAAACATGGAATACACGCCGGCAATCAAAATCACCAGCATGACGATCCAGTAGAAGAAGACCAGCACGCGTGGCGTTAATAAGTAGTCAAATCCCAGAATGGCTTTCATTTTCTTTTCCTTAGAAATATAAAAAAGGCTCAAGATTGTATCTTTATCACGTTCTTTTATGGCGTGGATAGCTATCTGATTTCAGAGTAGTAATTCCAGCGTTTCTTGTTTTGGCCTTTCAAGTAGTGCCACCGCCTCCTGATACGTGCGCACGTTGTTATAGCCCATCACCAGTCCGTAACGCTTGCCGGAGCCGCGATACCACTCCGAGAGCGCGTTAACCTGTAGCTGCTGCGCTTGCCAGCAGTGCGCGATTTCCCGGTCACAACTCCCCTTCGAAAGGAATGCCACGATGTGCATCCCACCGTCGTTTTGCTCGGTGAAAAACAGGTCGCCATACACCTCCTGTAAAGCCTTAATCATCCACTCCCGCCGGGTCTGATACAGGGCCCGCATCTTCTTAAGATGTCGGAAAAAATGGCCTTCGTTGAGAAAGGCGGTGAGGATCTTTTGCGTCAGCACCGGCTGGCCGCTGGTGACGATGTCCGCGCAGTCGGTAAAGGCCCCGAGGGTGCTGGCGGGCATCACCACGTAGCCCATGCGCAGCGACGGCATAATGGTTTTGCTGAAGGTGCCCATAAAAATGACCCGGTCGTGCCGGTCGAGGCTTTTTAGCGACGGCAGCACCTTGCGGGTGTAGTGAAATTCCCCGTCGTAGTCATCCTCAATAATCCAGGCCTCGTTCTGACTCGCCCAGTCGAGAAGCTGTTGTTTACGCGGCAGAGAGAGGGTGACCGCCAGCGGGCTCTGGTGCGACGGGGTGACAATGGCGAAGCGGGCATCGCGATGGTGGCGCAGCAGGTATTCCGTATCGATCCCGGCGCGATCGACCGGCACGGTGTGCAGGCGCGGCACGATCCGCTTGAGCAACTGCTGGCCCATAAAGTAGCCCGGATCTTCAAACACCACCTTGTCGCTGCGGCTGGCCAGCGTATCGAGGATCAGGCGCAGGCTACCGCTGTAGCCGCTGGTGATCAGCACCTGCTCGGCAGTGCAGGCGAGCCCGCGTGAAATATTTAGGTAGCTGGCAATCGCCTGGCGCAGCGGATACCAGCCCAGCACGGGCGGATTCAGCATCTCTTCCTGGCGCATGGCGCGCGTCGCCTGGCCTGAAAGCAGCAGCCATTTTTTATAGGGAAAGCTGTCGAGGGAGGGAATGCCGGGGCGCAGAAAACCTGCCCGTTCGCGCTGGCCGATCAGCGAGGCCGGAAGCGTGCCGGTGGTCTGCTCCGCAGGGGCGTGCTGCGCGGGCAGTAACAGGTCCGGATTGACCCGCGTGCCGCGTGCCCCCTGGCTTACCAGATACCCTTCGCCCGTCAGGATGGCGTAGGCGGTTTCAACGGTTTTGCGCGCCACCTTCAGCTCTTCCGCCAGCACGCGAATGGCGGGGACTTTGTCGCCAGGCTTTAGCACGCCACGCGTGATGTTGTCGCGATAGCGGGTATAAATAGCGTGATAGCCCGGCTTCATGTCCTACCTCGTTTGACGGTTTTTGTATCTTTTTACTATGTCATTATCCGCGTAGATTGTCCTCATCGCATGACATATGCCGCACAAAAAAGAGGAAAGACAATGAGCACTCGCGTCAACCACCATAAGATTACACCTGCCCTCGCCAACGCGCTGTCCAACCTGAGCATGGAAGTGGCGAAAACCTCTCTCGACCCGGCGCTGAAGCACCTGATCGACATTCGTGTCTCACAGCTGAACGGCTGTACCTTCTGCCTGGATATGCACTCGAAAGAGGCCAAAATCGCCGGAGAGCGCGAGCTGCGTCTGTACCATCTCGCGGCATGGCGCGAGTCCCCGCTGTTCAGCGCCCGTGAGAAAGCGGCGCTGGCCTTCGCCGAAGCGCTGACGCAAATTAGCGTGCATGGCGTGAGCGATGCGCTCTACCGCAGCGTGGCGGAGCACTTCTCGGACGTGGAGATTTCAGAGCTGAACTTTGCCATTGTGGCGATCAACGCCTGGAACCGTCTGGGGATCACGTCCCGCATGGCGCCGGGCTCGCTGGACGCGGCTTACGGGCTGAATAAAGCTAACCTCGAATAACCCCGCGCTCACGGATCATCGCCACCAGCGCCCGTAACCCTGGCGGGACGTGGCGATGCCCCGGATAGTACAAACGCAGCCCGGCAAACGGCTGCGTCCAGTCGTTTAACACGCTCACCAGTTCCCCGCTTTCAAGCTCTTCCCGGATATACAGTTCCGGTAAAAACCCTATCCCTAATCCCGCCTTCATGGCCCGGATCGAGGCGAAAAGATCGGATGTGGCAAAGCGCGGCGGTACCGCCAGGGCGTAGTGTTCCCCGTGACGCGCCAGCTCCCAGCGGTAGATCCCACCGTGCGCCATGCGCATACCGATCCCCTGATGTAAGAGCAGATCCTCCGGCGTGTGCGGCGTGCCGTGGCGGGCAAAGTAATCCGGCGTGGCGGTGACAAGCTGGCGGATCTCACCGGTCAGCGGCACGGCGATCATGTCCTGCGGCACGGATTCTTCAAGACGGATCCCGGCGTCGTAACCTTCCGCGACGATGTCGATCATTCGTGCTTCGCTTAGCGTCTCGACGCGCATTTTCGGGTAGCGGATCATAAAGTCGATCAGCAATTGATCCAGAAAGAGCGCACCGATATGGTTCGGTACGTTTAAGCGCAGGGTGCCGGCAGGTTCGCCGGTATCACTGTGGATCTCTTCGCTGGCCTGGCGTATCGCCTCCAGTGCCGGGCCGATACGCGCCACGTAGCGCTGCCCGGCGTCGGTAAGCGCCACGCTGCGGGTCGTGCGGTTAAACAGGCGCGTCTCCAGGCGGCTCTCCAGCCCGGCGATAGCGTTACTTACCGCCGTGGCGGACATGCCCAGCTCCTGTGCCGCACCGCGAAAACTGCCGCGCCGCACCACCGCCATGACCACTTCCAGCTCTGTCAGACCTGAACGATGCATAGATTATCCTGAAAATCGAAACAACCCTTGCAGCATAGCGTGGATTATCGCAACGGAGAAGCCGTGCCAGACTGTGTCCATACAGCCTGAGGAGGTTTATATGCACAACATCGAACAGATCTTTATCAACGGCGAATTTGTTACCCCGCACGGCACTGAACGTTTTGATTTATACAATCCGGCGACGGCGCGGGTGATTGGCCAGGTTCGCCTGGCCGATGAGGTAGACGCTGAGCATGCCATCGCGGCCGCGAAAGCGGCATTTCCGGCGTGGTCGCAAACCCCCCGACAGGAACGTATTGCCGCGCTGAAACGCATGCATGCCGCCGTGGCCGCCCGTCATGACGCGCTGCTGGACGCGGTGATTGAAGAGTACGGCGCGCCAGCCTCGCGCTCGGCGTGGATGGCCCGCTACCCGGCAGATGTCATTGCCCAGGCCATCGAAGCGCTGGAAGCCTTTGAGTTTGTGACCACGGCGGGGGCGGCAACGGTGCAGATGACGCCGCTTGGTGTCGCCGGGCTTATTACCCCGTGGAACAGCGACGCGGGGTTTATCTGCGGCAAACTGGCGGCTGCGCTCGCGGCGGGCTGCACGGCGGTGATTAAACCGAGCGAGATGAGCGCGCTGCAAACCCGCATTGTCACCGAGGCGCTGCGCGATGCCGGGTTACCGCCGGGCGTGTTTAACATTGTCACCGGACGGGGCGATACGGTCGGTGAGACCCTCAGCCGCCATCCGGACGTGGCGAAAATTTCGTTTACCGGTTCGACCGTTACCGGCAAAGCGATACTGCGCAACGCGGCGGAGAGTGTTAAGCGAGTGACGCTGGAGTTAGGCGGTAAATCGCCGACGATCCTGCTTGATGATGTCGATTTGGCGCAGGCTATCCCGCTGGTGGTGCAGGCCGGGTTTATGAACAGCGGGCAGGCGTGCGTGGCCGGAACGCGCATTCTGGTACCGCAGTCGCGTAAGGCGGAAATCGAAACTGCGCTGGCGCAGGCCGTCGCGGCCGTGAAATCCGGCGATCCGCGGGATAACGCGACAGAAATTGGCCCGATGGTCAGTGAAAAACAGTGGCTGCGGGTGCAGGGCTATATCCGTAAAGGTCTCGACGAGGGGGCAAACCTGCTGGTGGGGGGCGAAGGGCGTCCGGAAGGGACGCAGGACGGCTGGTTTGTGCGCCCGACGCTGTTTGCTGACGTCACAAATCAGATGGCGATTGCCCGGGAAGAGATCTTCGGCCCGGTACTGTGTGTGATCCCTTATCAGGACGAGGCCGAAGCCGTCGCCATTGCCAACGACACCGAGTATGGCCTGAGTGCGATGGTGCTGGGCAGGGATGTCGAACGTGCGCGTCGCGTGGCGCAGCAGATTGTCGCGGGCCGCGTGCTGGTGAACACGCTGGCCCATGAGCCTAAAGCGCCGTTTGGCGGGTTCAGGCACTCCGGCGTGGGGCGTGAGATGGGCGAGTGGGGGATCCGCGCGTTTATGGAGCCGAAGTCGATTCTGGGATAACCGTTTGTCGCCCTCCCGGGAAGCGGGCGACAATACTTCGCCCTTCACCGAAGCATCCGCATTTTCTTTCCTGCATGCTCTCCGCACCCTCACAACGGAGAGACAACCATGATTGCAGTCCTTTTCGAAGCCCAGGCCGCGCCTGCCCACCAGGCGCGTTACCTGCAGCTCGCCGCCGAACTCAACCCCCTGCTGGCGGATATCGACGGGTTTATTGATATCGAGCGTTTTCAGAGCCTGACCACCGACGGCAAAATTCTCTCCCTCTCCTGGTGGCGGGACGAAGAAGCGGTCCGCCACTGGAAGCAGAACGTCTTTCATCAGGCGGCGCAGAGGGAGGGGCGGGAGGCCATCTTTACCTACTACCGCATCCGGGTGGCACAGGTGGTGCGGGAATACGCCTCAGAAACCGGAGGGCATGCGGATGTATGACGTTCATGTGATTTTCGACGCTACGCCAGGGGAACTGGCGCGATTTGGCCAGCTGCTGGGGCGCAATGGTGTGGGGCTGGAGGGCGGCGGCGTGTTTGGTACCGAAGCCCATTTCCTGGTGGAAGAGGGCGAAAAAGCCCGTCGCGTGCTGCTTGAGGGCGGGTTTAACGTCCGGTCAGTCCGTAAACCGCTGATCAGAAAACTGCAGCAGGCGCGTCCCGGTGAGCTGGGTGAGATTGCCGCGGCGTTAGCGGCTCACGGTGTGTCTGTACTGACCCAGTACAGCGACCATGCGAATCACCTCATTCTGCTGACGGATAATGATAAGCTGGCGGCAGAGATCACCAGACCATGGGCAGTCAATGCTTAAGACCCGTTTACCCCCTGACAACAGCGCGCTGCTGGAGCAGGCCATGGCGGCAGTGGCCGCCGCCATGGCGGATCCGTCGCGTGTGAAAATGCTCTGTGCGCTGATGGATGGCCGGGCATGGACCGCCACCGAGCTGAGCGCGGCGGCGGATGTCGCCCCCTCCACTGCCAGCGGGCACCTGACCCGTCTGCTGGACGGCAAGCTGATTACCTGCCTGTCACAGGGGCGGCATCGCTATTACCGCCTGGCAGGACACGACGTGGCGGAGCTGGTCGAGCAGATGATGGGGCTGTCGTGGAGCCGCATCACCCCGCCGGAAACCACCGCCCCGAAAGCCCTGCGTGAAGCCCGCACCTGTTACGACCATCTGGCAGGGACGGTGGCCGTTCAAATCTATGATTTTATGCAGGCGCAGGGCTGGCTGGAGACGGACGGGTCAGCCCTGACCGTGTATGGACGCGAACAGTTCCTGACGCTCGGTATTTCATTAAGCGCCAATCCGCGCCGTAAGGCCTGCTGTGCCTGTCTTGACTGGAGCGAGCGGCGGTTTCACCTTGGGGGCGAGGCGGGCGCGGCGCTCCTCGCGTATCTGGACAGCAACGGCTGGATCCAGCGGGTGGCGGGATATCGGGACGTGGTGGTCACCGCGTCGGGAAGCGTTGCCATTAAAAAACGTTTTAGCCGCTAAAGTCTCCGCGGTCTGATGCCCTTTCCCACCGGGAGAGGGCATTCGTCTTTCGCAATTCCTGCTCTTTTGTCTCTCGTTTCTTGATACTTATCCTGGTAACTATTATCTTGACCGCGTGTTACGAGAGGAAATCCCATGCGTGAAGAAGAACTGTTTAGCCGCAGACCGATGGGGATGCGGATGGCCATGATCGTGCGTCAGTGGCGCGCCGTGATTGACGACGCCATTCTCGAGACCGGGTTAACCCAGTCGAGCTGGACGGTGATGATGCAGCTTCAACAGCTTGGGGATAACGTCTCGGTGAGTGAACTGGCGGAGGTGCAGGGTATTGAACTGCCGCCGCTGATGCGCACGCTGACACAGCTGGAAAAACAGGGTTACCTGTTACGCACCGTATCGCCTTATGACAAGCGTATCCGGCTACTCACGCTGACGCCGGAGGGGAACGCCGTACTCAGGACGCTCTCCCGGGTGATCGAGACATTTCAGGCGCGCGTATCGCAAAACATCGCGCCGGAACATCTCGATATTTTCAGCGCCACATTGAATCAAATCGCCTGCAATTTGCGGAAAATCCGCGAAGAAGATAACAAGACCGAAAAATAATGACTCCTGAACAAAAGTTTGCCCGCTGGGTAAGGGTAAGTATTGCCTCTTTCCTGCTGATGTTTGTCTACTTTGTCGTCGCGGACATCTGGATCCCGCTGACGCCGGACTCCACCGTCATGCGCGTGGTGACACCGGTTTCTCCGCGCGTTTCCGGCTACGTGGCGGCTGTCCATGTACACAACAACAGCCAGGTGAAGCGAGGCGACCTGCTGTTTGAACTGGATGACACGCCGTTTCGCAATAAAGTGGAAGCAGCGCAAATCGCGCTGGAGCAGGCGCGACTTTCTAACGAACAGCTGGATGCGCAGATCGCGGCCGCACAGGCCAGCCTGAAAACCGCCGTGCTGACCGCGCGTAACGACAAGGTGACCTACGATCGTTATCAGAAACTCAGCACGCTGCAGAACGTGTCGCAGGCGGATCTGGATAAAGTCCGGACCACCTGGCAGAGCAGCGAGCAGTCCGTCAGTTCGCTGCAGGCGAACATCCGTAACCTGCGCATTCAGCGCGGTGAGCGGGAAGAACACCGCAACGTCACCCTGCAGAAATACCGCAACGCGCTGGATGAAGCGGAACTGAATCTTGGCTGGACGAAGGTTTACGCCCAGGCGGACGGCACGGTCAGTAACCTGCAGCTCAGCCCTGGCTATTACGCCTCCTCCGGCTCGGCCGCGCTGGCGCTGGTGAATAATCAGGCCGATATCGTGGCCGACTTCCGCGAGAAGAGCCTGCGCCATACCCATCAGGGAACCGATGCCGCCGTGGTGTTTGACGCCTTCCCGGGACATGTCTTCCGTGCGCATGTGACCAGCAGCGATGCGGGGATCCTCGCCGGACAGGAGGCGGTGAACGGCGAGCTGTCCGAGCCAGAAACCTCCAACCGGTGGGTTCGTGATGCCCAGCGTATGCGAATCCACGTGGCGCTGGACGAGGCGCTGCCGAAGCAACTTCCGACCGGTGCGCGTGCCACCGTGCAGCTCTATAACAGCGAAGGGCCGTTTGCGCGCTTCTTCTCCGGGATGCAGATCCACCTGGTGAGCCTGCTGCACTATGTCTATTAACACTCTGGCGCGGGTGTTTACCCCGCACGGCAACATCGTCTATACGGCAAACGACTTTCGCCAGACCCTGCGCATTGTCTTTGCCGGCATGATTGCGCTGAGCATTTCGAGTTTTTACAACACTCACTACGGCGTGTTTTTCGTGGTCTACCCCATCATGCTGCTGTCGCTGGTACCGGTCTTTAATCGTCACGTGGCGAAGCAATTTATCTTTAGCGCCTCGCTTAACTGCGTTGAAATGGTCATTATCATCGGCTATCTGTCGCAATGGCCGGTGATCATGACGTTAGTCGTGTTCGCCCTGTACGTCATGCGTTTTCGCTTTATGAGTAAGGGACCGCTGTTTCTGTTTGGTTCGATGGGCGTGGTCTGCCAGAGCGTGATGCTCAACTTTATGAGCTATCCCACCACCGACTGGCATACGTTGCTGTTTTCCAATATCGAAGCGAGCGTTATGGCGGTATGCCTGAGCGCGCTGATGAATTACCTGCTGCCGGACGTGGAGCCGCGCAAGCCGCCGCCGCTGATTGAAAAAGATGACGCCCGTGTGCGCCACGAGTCGCTGCTTTCCGGGACCGTTGCCACCCTGATTTTCGTCATCTTCCAGATAAGCGACCTGAGCGACTCACTGTCCGCGCTGATGGCCGGGGTATTGATTCTGTTTCCCATGCACTATCGCGGCGCGGTGATGAGTTCCCTCTGGCGCGTGGTTGGCGTGGTGCTGGGCTGCCTCTACATTCTGGTCGTCCAGCTTATCCTTTACGATCACAGCAGCCATATGCTGCTGATGATGCCGCTTATTGGCCTTGGGCTGGCATTTGGCGCGCGGCTGCACGTGATGGAGAAGGTCGGTGCCGGGGTCGGGTTTTCCAGCATCACCACCATCGGCATTATGTTCGGGCAGAACATGCACCCGGACAGCGACCTGGTGTTCAGCGATCTCTATCGCATTACCTCGGTGACCTTTGCGCTGGTGGCGACCCTGACAATGGTCTTCCTGGTGCATTTGATCCTCAATCGCTTTGCCCCTACGCGCTATGTGATCGCGCCGCCTGAGGCGAATTAATGCGCGAGCACGGCAGGCAATTGCGAGAGTAAAAACAGGATCAGGCCAATGGTCCCGCCCACCAGCGTGCCGTTCACACGGATGAACTGCAGGTCTTTGCCGATGTTAAGCTCAATCTGGCGCGACATGTCTTTGGCATCCCAGCTCTTGACCGTGTCGCTGATATGCCGCGTGAGGAACGCGGCAAAATCCGGTGCTACGCGGTGCGCCGCCTGCTCCAGATGCTCGTTCAGCGATGCCTGCAGGCTGGCATCGTTCGACAGCGTTTCACCAAACCACAGTCCGGCGTTGGCGATGCGCTGCCTGACGCGCGAGTCCTCGCTTTGCATATCCGCTTTCAGCCACTGACGCAGGTCGGCCCACATCTCGCCCAGATAACGGTTAAACGCCTCGTCGTTCTTCAGATAGTGCTTGATGTTATCGGCTTTGGCGGCCATTTCCGGATCGTTTTTCAGGTTGTCGATAAACTTCAGCGTGGCGCGGTCAAACGCCTGGCGGATCTGGTGCGTGCGGTCGTGGCTGATATCATCCAGCAGCGTATTCACCGCATTCGACACCATCTCCGCACTCTGATCGCCGAGCCACTCGGTAGGCAGCACCATGGCCTTGCGCGGATGCTCGGTCTTCAGCCAGTGCACAATCTGGTCGGCGATAAAGTCCCGCGTGCTGTCACGCTGGATAAGCGCGATCAGGCGGTTGATGATGGCGTCCAGCAGCACCTGATGGCGATTGTTCCGGGTCATGCTCTCCAGCATCACCGCGCTGGTTTCGGTGAAGTCGACCTTGTCGATGGCCTTGTGCACCGCCCGTTTGAGCAGCCGCTGAATGCGTCCGTCGTCGGTCAGTTCAAGAAAACCGCTCATTACCTGAATCAGATGCAGCCCGACGCGCCGGGCGTTGTCGGGCTGGCTGAACCAGGTGCCAATCATCTGTGCCGGTTCATAGCGGCGGATCAATGCCACCAGCGACTGGGTATCGAGAAACTTTTCCTGCACGAACTGACCCAGATTGTCGCCAATGCGGTCTTTGTTGCGCGGAATGATCGCCGTATGGCGTGAGATAAACGGGATAGGCACCCGGCGAAACAGCGCGACGACGGCAAACCAGTCCGCCAGTGCGCCGACCATCGCCGCCTCGGCAATGGCCTTTACGCCGCGCACCCAGAAGGTTTGCGGCAGGAACAGGGTGGTGATAAACGCCGCGGCGGCAATCAGCAGCAGCGACAGCGCCAGCAGCTTGGCGCGTTTAAGTTCAGCTATTTTTTCCATGGCTTAAGAATAGAGGGAGGCGGGAAGAAAATGCAAAAAACGCCACACGACCCACCCACCAAACGCCATCAGCACCACGCCAGCGGTTCGCTCAATCAGCCAGAGTGCACGGCTGAGCGTCCGCTGAACCACGGGCAAGCCCATCAGCGACACCAGTGCTAAATCCCAGACCAGCACCACCATTACCATCCAGACACCGCAGGTTGACTGCTGAAGCAGCGTGACATCCGGCCCTAACAGCGCCGTCATGAGCGCCAGATAAAAAAGCGCATTCTTCGGGTTTAACAGTGCCGAACCGAGCCCCAGCAGGATTTGCTTACGCAATGAGGGGCACCGCTGATGAGTCTCATTGAGCGCAAGCGTCTGTGGGCGGCTGCGCGCCAGCCGCGATCCAATCCAGAGCAGGTAGAGCGCGCCGGATAATTCGATAAGGGTAAACAGCCACGAAAACGTGCGCAGGGCGCTCCAGCCGATAATCACCAGCACAATATAGAGCGCGTTACCCGCGGCGATACCGAGGCACAACCCGGCACTGCCGCGCAGCCGGTAGCGTGCGGCGTAACCGACCAGCAAAAAGAAATCCGGACCGGGGCTTAACAGGGCTACAAAATGCGCCAGCGCCAGGGCGAGAAAAGCGGAAGGGAAGAACAGTTCCATCGTGACCTCCAGAGCAAAAACGGAGATCACCTTACGGCGTTACGTATCCTGATTATTGTCTGATATTGATCGGCCCGTCGCGTACTGGCGAGGCGTGGCGGCCGTGTAGCTGACGAAGGTTTTATGGAAATGGCTCTGGTCGGCAAACCCGCTCTGGTAACCGACATCGGCGAGCTCATCCCCCGCACGCAGTCGCGCTTTGGCGTATTCCACGCGAGAGATGCTGAGAAAGCGTCCTGGCGTCAGGCCGGTGTCCTGTTTAAAGGTGCGGATTAACGTCTCTTTCCGCAGTGAAAATCGCCGGGCAAGGTCGTCAAGGGAAGGCGGAGCGGTGAGGTTCGACAGAAACGCCTCTTGCACCTGCTGACTCAATGAATGGGGCTTATCTGTACGGCCTGTAGAGGGAGGAAGGGCGCAAAGCAGTGCGTTCAGGGAGGCCGCGGTCATGTTCTCAACCACGTCAAGATAGTGATTAAACAGCGCTTGATCGCGAATGACCTGCAGTGCCAGCGAAAGGTCAGTGTCGATATACAGCATATGGTAGCTGCGTGGCTGCCCCGCCACCGGGTTGCAGCTGTGGGGCGCATGCGCCGGAATGACGATGATGTCGCCAGGGGTCAGGATATACTCCCTGTCATGGACTGTGCAGCACGTCTGGCCTTCCAGGATCGCGCCAATAGAGAGCTGTGGGTGACAATGACGTTTATACGCCTGGGTGCTCTGCCACGTGCTGCGCAGCTCGTGGCCGCAGGCGCGATGAAAGGTCTGGCGGATGTGTCGGGTCTCGGTCATGGGGAACTCCTGTCAGGAACGTTTTTTATACCATGCCCGCGCGACATGTTGCAGTACCACGCTAAGAACCTTCCGGATATACCCAACTTTACGTCCATCGCCAGTCATATTGTCTACCCTTAATACCCTAAGCGGTAAAACAAGGAGATTCGACATGGCTTACCAGACAGTAAATCCTGCCACAAACCAGCTCATCAAAGAATATCCCTCCCATACCGACGCGGATGTTGAAGCGGCGCTGAAGGCGGCCGATGCGCTTTACCATTCGGACTGGGCAAAAGGCGACATTAACCAGCGCCTGCCGGTACTGCGTAAACTTGCGGACCTCATCGACGAACGTACGGAGGATCTGGCCAAAATTGCCAGCAAGGAGATGGGGAAGCTCATTGAGCAGAGTCGCGGTGAAGTGAAACTGTGCGCGCAAATCGCCCGCTACTACGCGGATAATGCCCAACGGTTCCTCGCCCCGGTGAAGTACGACTCCGAACTCGGGGAAGCGTGGGTCGAGCACCACCCTATTGGCGTGCTGATGGCCGTTGAGCCGTGGAACTTCCCTTATTACCAGCTGATGCGTGTCCTCGCCCCGAACCTGGCGGCCGGTAACCCGGTGATCGCCAAACACGCCAGCATCGTGCCGCACTGTGCAGAGACGTTTGCACATCTGGTGCGTGAGGCCGGTGCACCGGAAGGGGCGTGGACCAACCTGTTTATTTCGTCGGATCAGGTGGCGAACATCATCGCCGACGATCGTGTACAGGGTGCCGCGCTGACCGGTTCCGAAAAAGCGGGTAGCGTGGTCGCGGCGCAGGCGGCGAAGCACATCAAAAAATCGACCCTGGAGCTGGGCGGTAACGACGTCTTTGTGGTGCTGGATGATGCCGATCTGGAGAAGGCCGTGAAGACGGGCGTGAATGCCCGACTCAATAACGCCGGCCAGGTCTGTACAGCGGCGAAGCGTTTCATCCTGCATGAGAAGATTGCGGATGCCTTCCTCGCGAAATTCACCGAGGCATTTAAGCAGGTGAAGATTGGCGATCCGCTGGACGAGAGCACCACCCTGGGGCCGCTGTCCTCTCAGGATGCGCTGGACACGTTGACCAGACAGGTCAACGAGGCGGTGAAAAACGGCGCGACGCTGCATTACGGTGGCAAACCGGTGCAGCGTGACGGGTGCTTCTTTGAGCCGACGATCCTGACGCATATCTCGCGCGACAACCCGGCCTACTTTGAGGAGTTCTTCGGCCCGGTGGCGCAGATCTATGTGGTGAAAAATGATGACGAAGCGGTCGCACTGGCGAACGATTCCCACTATGGTCTGGGCGGCGCGGTGTTCAGCAAGGATATCGAGCGGGCGAAGAAAATGGCGTCGCGTATTGAGACCGGCATGGTGTATATCAACTGGCTCACCGATACCGCGCCAGAGCTGCCGTTTGGCGGCGTGAAGCGATCCGGTTACGGACGCGAACTGTCGGACCTGGGGATCAAAGAGTTTGTGAACCAGAAGCTGGTGGTGGTGCGTAAGTAACTCCGCGAATAAAAAACCTGCCATTCGGCAGGTTTTTTTTGGGGTTATTGCACTTCAATCTTGTCCCAGCCGCTTTTGAACATGCAGCTGTCGACTAAGGTATCCCGGCGATATTCATTCGCGTCTTCAACCGTGTAGCTCGTGGAAATATCCTTTTTCTTTTTCGATTTGTCCATTTTTTCCGAGCTCGAACCGGTCACAACATTGTCCGGGGGCAGATCAATCAGGGCCTGTGCTTCGCATTCCGTGAGCTTTTTATTCATCTCAGCGTCACTGACTCCCGGTTTCACCCATTTATACTGGACGCAACCGGTGAGCAGAAGCGTGATGCTCAGAACGCAAAGCGCGGTAATGCGGTGTTTCATCAGAAGGTGACTCCACCGCCTACATATGCGCCGTCGATCAGCGTGTGGCCAGGACGACCGTCTTTGCCGTCAACGCTTACGTGACGATAACCCACTTTCAGCGTCACAGGCGTGATTGGCGTCCAGCTCACACCGCCGTTGGCTTCCACGTAGTTTTTCACGCTGTTGTTCAGACCTTCTGGTGCGGCATACCCTTCGCCAAACACGTGGATGCTGTCGGTCAGCGCAACGTTAATACCGCCACCGATGGGGAATGCCACGCCGTTATCGCCTTTTTTCGGGCCAAGGTAGATTGCTTTGGCACCGGCATTCAGCATCACCGGGCCCACTTCCAGGTTGTAACCGGCGCCAACGCCACCTGTTTGCGTGCCGTCGTCGGTGTTTTTGAGCCAGTTGCTTTCAAGGTACACACCGGATGAGGATTTACCCATTTCCAGATTAAGGTTAGTAAAGTTTTTACCTTGCTCAATCGTGCCGCCCATAGCCAGTGCAGAACCCGACAGGACGGTCAGAGCAGAAAGAAGAAGAACATTCAGTTTTTTCATGTTTTATGCCTCGTCATTAATTTCATCTGAGGCCACCTTAACAAGCGATGTTTATGACTGCAAATGTGATTAAGGTCGTGTTTTTATGCTGTTTTTGTTAATGGCTGGCTTTTGAAATGTTGCTTTCATGTTTAGTTATCGCCGGGTCAATATGTATTGCCTGGACGTTTAGGACAGGTTTAGTTTTTTGACTAAATAGACACTGAACGAGACAGAGGATAACCGTTTGACATGAATTAATTGGCTTTCTAATAATTTCCAGAAACATTTCAAATTTTACACTTTGTGGTTTAGTTTTACATTTCTGGCGGTTCATGCGCCTGCAATTGCCTGCCCGCGTATCTCTGCGGTGTCATTTTCCTGACACGTTTGTTCTTTACGTTGTTGGCTTCACTTTCTGGATACTAACAATATGAAAAGAAAAATTATTCCTGTGCTTATCGGTTGTGCGCTCTCTTTCTCTGGCCTGGCGGCGCAGCCCACGGCCGAGCACTATGTTGTCAGCTTCCCCGAAGGCACGCGCGTGAGCTACAGCGGCGCGTTTGCCGGTGCATTCCCGAAGGGACTCCCGGTCGGGATTGGCTCTGGCCTGCTGTTTACCGGTAAACAGGGCGATACCCTGACGTTTGCGACCGTGACCGATCGCGGTCCGAATGCGGATTCGCCGAAAGTGGGGAAAGACGAAGCCAAAATCTTTGTCACGCCCGATTTCGCTCCGCTGCTGATGACGATTCGCGTACAAAATGGCAAAGCGGAGGCCGTCGATGCACGCCCTCTGCATGACGATAAAGGCGAGATCAACGGTCTGCCGCTGCAAAGCGGCGTGATTGGCTCGACCAATGAAGTGGCGTTCAGTGACACGTTAAAGGTGCTGAAGGGCGACAATCGCGGGCTGGATACGGAAGGTATCACGCCGGACGGTAAAGGCGGTTACTGGCTGTGCGACGAGTACGGTCCGTTCCTGATTAACGTCGACAGCAAAGGCAAGATCCTGGCGATTCACGGTCCGCAGGCGGCGGAAGGCGAGAAATCCATCGCGGGCGGCTTGCCGAATATTATTAAATGGCGTCAACCAAACCGGGGCTTTGAAGGACTGACCCGTATGCCGGACGGGCGTATCATTGCCGCGGTGCAAAGCACGCTGGATATCGACGGCAAAAGCAAAAAACAGGCGCTGTTTACCCGCCTGGTGAGCTTCGACCCGGCGACCGGGAAAACCGCGATGTACGGTTATCCCATCGACAGCGCGGCCTACAGCAAAAACAGTGACGCCAAAATTGGCGATATTGTGGCGCTTGATAACCAGCACCTGCTGCTGATTGAGCAGGGCAGCGATAAAAACGATGGCATGCGCAACCTCATCTACAAGGTGGACCTCAGCAAGGCGAGCGATCTGACACGCTTCGATAAGCCGGGCGAATACCCGGAGTTTGATGACGAGAACACGCTGGCCCAGCGCGGTATTTCGCTGGCGGCTAAAACTCAGGTCGTGGATTTGCGCGCGCTTGGCTGGCAGCAGGAAAAGGCCGAAGGGTTAGCGCTGATTGACAACAAAACGCTGGCGGTCGCGAACGATAACGACTTTGGCGTGAAGGTGGCGATGGAAAATCCGGTCGAGGGCAAGAAGCTCAAGGATTATCGGGTGAATTCGCAAGGTGTGCTCACGATTGATGATAAACCGGTTGCGACCACCCTCGCCGTGAAGCCGCTGGCGAAGCCGGCGTCAGAAAGCGAACTGTGGATTGTGACGCTACCCGAGGCGCTGAAATAATCTCCCAGCCCTCTCCTCAACTGCGGAGAGGGCTGCGTTCGTACGGTTATTTGCGCAGGGCTGCAAACGCTGTCCGGATCTCGTCTTCCGGGAGCTGTAGCCCAATAAACACCATGACGCTTCGCGGCGTTTCATCTCCCCACGGTCTGTCCCAGTCCGCGCTGTACAGCCGCTGTACGCCCTGGAACAGCAGGCGGTTCGGTTCGCCATCAATCCACAGCATCCCTTTGTAGCGCAGCAGCCTGTCGGCAAAAGAGAGCAGCAGGTTTTCCATGACGCGGGAGACGTCGCTGATATCCACCGGGTAATCCAGCTCGACCACAATCGACGAGACGTCGTTTTGCTTATCTGCCATAAAGTGGAAGCGCGGCGTCGAGGTGACATGCTCTTCCAGCATAAAGCCGTTGGTGTTGAACAGCTGCGAGAGATCGATATCACCGTGCGTCGCGATGTAAATCGGCGCCCGCGAGTTGATACGCGTCAGGCGCTCGCGCAGTTTTTCGCTGTCGCCCGCCACGTCGGTTTTGGTCAGCAGGATGCGATCGGCGTAGCCCACCTGCGACTGGGCGAGGGTGAACTGGTTCATCTGTTCGTCGGCATGAACCGCGTCGACCAGCGCAATGACGCCGTCCAGCAGGT
The DNA here is from genome assembly GCF_027924865.1 of Enterobacter sp. 200527-13. Taxonomy (NCBI): domain Bacteria; kingdom Pseudomonadati; phylum Pseudomonadota; class Gammaproteobacteria; order Enterobacterales; family Enterobacteriaceae; genus Enterobacter; species Enterobacter sp. 200527-13. The sequence continues at coordinate 280,236 of NZ_BSCM01000003.1, read as the reverse complement.
AGCGCTGGCAGAGGATCTCATGGGCGAAAAAGGTCTGAATAATCGGGCCGGGGTCGGCCATACCGGTGCATTCAATCACCAGGCGATCAAAATCGATTTCACCGCGATCGCGGCTGTCGAGCAGATCCAGCAGGGCATCTTCTAATTCATTCGAGCGGGTGCAGCAGATGCAGCCGTTAGTCAGGGTTTTGATCTGCGTGGCGCGATCGCCAATCAGCTGATCGTCGACCGAGACTTCGCCGAATTCGTTTTCGATCACGGCGATTTTGAAGCCGTGCTGCGCGTTCAGAATGTGGCGCAGCAGGGTGGTTTTACCGGCGCCAAGGAAACCGGTCAGCAGGGTGACGGCAATCGGGGTCATGGTCTCTCCTTTAGCAGCAGCGTACGCCGCCTTCTCCACTCCCGCCGTAGCGCGCTTCCTGACGCTCGCGGAAGAATTCGGTATAGGTCATGTACGGTTTATCCGGATGGTTGGTCTTCATATGCTCAACGTAGTTGTCATAGTCCGGAATGCCAATCAGCATTTTCGCCGCCTGACCGAGGTATTTTTTCGCTTCGCCTAAGTTACCAAACATTGTGCCTTCCAGATAGAAAAAGCCCGGCTGGGGCTGCCGGGCGTTGTTTCCCTTCACCCTAACCCTCTCCCGCAGGGAGAGGGATGCGAGGGCGGATTAGTGGTGTGAAGAGGTCTTCACGCCGCCTTCCGGTACCGGGACATACGGGGTTTCTTTATCCGTACGACCCTCGGCGTTACGCACGTTCAGCCAGGTTTTGATGCCGTAGAAGATGATGCTGTACACCACCACCAGGAACAGAATGCTCAGACCTGCGTTGGTGTAGTTGTTCACCACGATATGGTTCATGTTGGCAATCTGCTGGGCAGTGAGGTCCGCGCCGCCTGCGGCAATTTTCTCTTTGTACTGGTTAGCCATGAAGAAGAAGCCTTCCAGCTGCGGATTGGCGCTGAACAGTTTCAGACCAAGCGCCCAGGTGGTGCAGAGCAGCAGCCACAGCGCAGGGATCACGGTGACCCAGATGTATTTGGTGCGTTTCATCTTCACCAGTACAACGGTGCCAAGAACCAGGGCGACAGCGGCCAGCATCTGGTTAGAGATACCGAACAGCGGCCACAGGCTCTTCACGCCGCCCAGCGGGTCGACAACGCCCTGATACAGCAGGTAACCCCACAGACCCACGCAGCCTGCGGTTCCCAGAATACCCGCCACCAGAGAGTCGGTTTTTTTCAGGAACGGCACGAAGTTACCCAGCAGGTCCTGCAGCATAAAGCGTCCCGCACGGGTACCGGCGTCCAGCGCGGTGAGGATGAACAGCGCTTCAAAGAGAATACCGAAGTGGTACCAGAAGCCCATGTCCGCCCACGGCAGCACTTTGTGGAACACGTGTGCGATACCCACTGCCAGCGTCGGTGCGCCACCGGCGCGGTTCAGGACTGACGGTTCGCCAATGTCTTTCGCGGTCTGCATGATCTGCTCAGGCGAAATCACGAAGCCCCAGGAGCTGACGGTTGCGGCAGCATGTGCGCTCGCATCTTTCAGCTGCGCCATGATCAGCGCCGCGTTATCACCGCCCATCTCATGCAGGTTTGGCATGGTAATGCCCAGTCCTGCCGGAGGGGTGTTCATCGCGAAGTAGAGGCCCGGTTCGATGATGGACGCGGCAACCAGCGCCATGATCGCCACGAAAGACTCCATCAGCATTGCGCCGTAGCCAATCAGACGCGCGTCTTTTTCGTTAGCCAGCAGCTTCGGTGTGGTACCGGAAGCAATCAGGGCGTGGAAGCCAGAGACCGCACCGCAGGCAATGGTGATAAACAGGAACGGGAACAGCGCACCTTTCCACAGAGGACCGGTACCGTCGATGTACTGGGTCACTGCCGGCATTTTCAGATCCGGGTTAATTACCAGGATGCCGATCGCCAGACCGACGATAACGCCGATTTTCAGGAAGGTCGCCAGGTAGTCACGCGGTGCCAGGATCAGCCAGACCGGCAGCAGAGCGGAGACAAACGCATACCCAATCAGCGCGAAGGTGATGGTGGTGTCCTTGAAGGTCAGCGCCGGGCCCCAGTATGGGTCGTGCGCAATCACGCCACCGAAGTAGATGGATGCAACCAGCAGCACAATACCAATCACCGATACTTCACCCACGCGACCCGGGCGGATAAAGCGCATGTAGATACCCATGAACAGCGCAATCGGCACGGTAGAGCAGACGGTGAAGACCCCCCACGGACTTTCGGCCAGCGCTTTCACCACGATTAACGCCAGCACCGCGAGGATGATGATCATAATCAGGAAGCAGCCGAACAGCGCGATGGTCCCCGGCACGCGGCCCATCTCCTCTTTGACCATCTCACCCAGAGAGGCGCCGTTACGGCGAGAAGAGATAAACAGCACCATAAAGTCCTGCACCGCCCCGGCCAGCACTACGCCCGCGAGCAGCCACAGGGTACCAGGCAGGTAGCCCATCTGCGCGGCCAGAACCGGGCCGACCAGCGGACCCGCACCGGCGATAGCGGCAAAGTGGTGACCAAACAACACGTAGCGGTTGGTGGGCACGTAGTTGAGACCGTCATTATTAATGACCGCCGGAGTGGCACGCGTCGGGTCGAGTTTCATGACCTTCTGCGCGATGTATAAGCTGTAGTAGCGATAAGCAACAAGATAGACGGAGACAGACGCAACGACGATCCACAGGGCGCTTACGTGTTCGCCCCGGCGTAGTGCGACAACCGCCAGACAAAAAGCGCCGAGGATCCCGAGTAACGCCCAGGGCACGTGCTTCAGTAGTTTTTTCGTATCCATAGTAAGACCTGGTTTTTTATGTAATGAAAAAGGGTCAGGGTTCGTTATGAGGAGGTATTGATTAATGCTGGAGCGATCGTGCCAGAACCACGCGCGTGTAAAGACAGGTAAATGAATGAGCGGTTGAAAGGGCCAGGTGAGCGGTCAAAGAGGGCGGCGAGTGGTTCCGTCTCGCCGCCGCCGGGAGAAATTATGTGATTGAGATCACGTGGTTATCTGCTGTGCGCTCTACCGCCAGATAATTTTCCAGCGTTTTAAGCAGCTTCTCTTTTAGCCAGTTGGGCTCCAGGATTTGAATGTTCGGCAGCCAGTAGAACAGCAGCGGCAGGATCTGGTTCTCGTGTGCCGCCTGACAGCGCAGCGTGACGCCGTTGTGCTGCTCACCGACAAGCTCTTGTTCCGGCAGCAGGTCGCGGCGCATAAAGTAATGTGAAATAGTATCTTTAATGAATATTTTCACTTCGAAAGTGTCTTCCGACACCCACGGATCAAGGCTTTTTTCCAGCAGCCCGAGCGCATTTTCTTCCGGCGTGAAGGTTTTTTGTTGAATATCAAACCAGCTAATCTGACTCAACGAGAAGGATTTTAGCCGGCTATTCTCGGTGGCTTGTAAATACCATATATTTTTATTGTTAATGAGTTTATAGGGATTAATCAGGCGGGTTTTACCCTTATAAACGATCTGGCATACATTACGATTCTTAATCGATTTCTCGATTTTCGATAAATAGCGATGAATATCACGTTCTACCGTGTGCTCTGCTTCGTTGCCAAGAATAAGAATATGATTTTCGTCAACGCGTGTTTCAAGTTTCTGCCAGAATTCCGTATTTCTTTCCGGGAAAAAGCTATCGGCATTCAGGAAGTTAGCAATCGTGTGATGTAATCCTTGTCCACCGGGAGATTGTGCGGAATGGATCAGACGATACAGTCCGTTACCGGTATGTTCCACAATAGGTGAAAGCGCATTTAAATCCCGGTAGACGGTGCGCTCGGTAATTTTAAATTTTTCCATGAGCGCACTGCGGTTTACCACACCATTTAAATGTAACTCAACCAGAATATCGACCAGACGTTCAGCCGAGCGGCTCCGCGTCGATTTAGCCATAAGGTCTTCCTGTATATTAGGGTATGCGCTGAATGATGCGGGTCGCACTGACATGTATTGTCAGTATTCAGACACAGAAAATTTCTCTTATGGCTATATAACGGCGTGATTAAGCGGAAACCTTAGGAATTTTTGTGGAAATTGGCGCTGGCCGGGAAACGGCCAGCGCAGGAGGGGGTCACACTGCGGCTTCAGTCTCCATCATGACGGGGTGGAAACGGCGTTTAAAATAGATCAGGCCGTGTCCCGCTTCGCTCAGAATGATGTTTTTAATTTCAACGAGATAAACCAGATGGGTGCCGATGGTTTGCACCTGGCTAATCTCGCCTTCAAGGCTTGCCAGCGCGCCCTTCAGCACCGGTTGCCCCTGCGGACCTTTCTGCCAGCAGGAGAGGGCAAAGCGATCGTCCATTGCCATGCCGGTCATCCCGGCGAAGTGGCGGGCCATGATCTCCTGCTCATGGTTCAGCACGTTGACGCACAGCTTACCGTTACCCTGGAAAACCGGGTTCATGGCGCTGTTGGCATTGATGCAGACCATCAGCGATGGCGGGGTGTCCGTGACCGAACAGACGGCGGTGGCGGTAATGCCGCAGCGTCCTGCATCGCCCTCGGTGGTGACAACATTAACCGCCGCCGACAGGCTGGCCATCGCATCGCGAAAACGCAGGCGTTGTTCTGTATGCATTGAAACCTCCCGCTGCGTTATTTCAGCAGCTTATCCAGCATGTTGATATCGGAATTATTGTGCAGGTGCGGCACTGTCCAGCCATGCTGGTCGTACTCGGACATGCAGCGGTCGACCATTGCCATCATTTTGTCCATGTTGCCAGAGCTCTGTGCCTGACGCAGACACTGCAGACGGATTTCGTCCTGGCTGCCGGAGTAGTTGATCTCATACAGCTCGTGACGACCACCAAACTCGCTGCCGATGGCATCCCACATCAGTTTCAAAATCTTAATGCGTTCCACGTGATCCATGCCGTTGGAGCCGCGCACGTATTTCGCCAGATACTGGTCGATCTGCGGATTGTTCAGGTCTCGCGCGCTGGACGGCAGATAGATCAGGCCGCTGGTGACGTTACGCTCGATGATGTTCTTGATCTTCGCATAGGCCATCGGGGCCATGACGCGGTAGGTCTGCAGCGCCGCGTGATCCGGCAGATACGCACCATTCACCCACGGTGTGGCTTCAGAACACATGGAGTCGCTCAGCGCCCAGAACATGTTGCGCCAGGCCACCACTTCCCCGAGATCCGCCTGCACGCCGCGGAACTCCAGGGTGCCGGTACACTCCAGCGATTTCTTCAGCAGCGCGGTAATGAAATCGAGCTTCACCGCCAGACGTACGCAGGCCTGCAGCGGGTACATGCGGGCAAAACCGCCTTCCATGGTCCAGCGACGGCAGCGATCGAAATCGCGGTAGATCAGCACGTTTTCCCAGGGGATCAACACATGATCCATCACCAGGATCGCGTCGTTTTCGTCGAAACGGCTGGAGAGCGGGTAGTCGTACGGAGAGCCGGTCGCACCTGCCACCATTTCGTAAGAGGCGCGAGAGATCAGCTTCACGCCTTCGGCGTCCATTGGCGCAACGAACATCAGCGCGAAGTCCGGGTTTTCGCCCATCACCTGCGCGGAGCCAAAACCGATCATGTTGTAGTGAGTCAGCGCCGAGTTGGTTGCCACCACTTTTGCGCCGCTAACGATGATCCCGGCGTCGGTCTCTTTTTCCAGCTTGATGTAGACGTCTTTTACTTCGTCCGCCGGTTTGTGACGGTCGATGGGGGGGTTAACGATGGCGTGGTTGAAGTAAAGCCCGGTTTCCTGAATACGGGTGTACCAGTTGCGGGCGTTCTGTTCGAACTGGCCGTAGAACGCCGGATTGGCACCGAGCGCGCAGCCAAACGCCGCCTTGTAGTCCGGGGTGCGGCCCATCCAGCCGTAACTCAAGCGCGACCACTCGGCGATGGCGTCACGCTGCTGACGCAGGTCGTCGGCACTTTTTGCCACGCGGAAAAACTTATGGGTGTAGCCGCCGCTGCCGGTATCGGTGCCCCAGCACAGCGTGTCCTGCATGTCAGGCTTGTGCAGCGCATCGTACATCTGCGCGATGGAGGCTGCCGCATTGCGAAACGCCGGATGAGTGGTCACGTCTTTGACGCGCTCGCCGTAGATATAAATCTCGCGGCCATCCTGCAGGCTTTTTAAATACTCTTCACCGGTTAACGGACGTTTGGCATCAGCGCGGAAATCTTCAGGCTTCATAGGGACCTCGTATCGGAATAGTGATGTTAAATTTATGTTTTGTTTTTGTTGTTTAATTGAAGCCTGAGCGGGGGTGAACGTGAAGGGACGATTGGGACAACGGCTGGTACTTTTCGCATATGATCGCAGAGTGTGATTTCCCTCACCCTGAACCCGGGGGAGGGTCAGGGCTGGGGTGGGGTGACAGACGACACCGGTACTTTTTGTGCCCGATACGCGCTCGGCGAACACCCCACTAACCGATTAAAAAACCGGGCAAAATAGGCCGGGTCTTTAAACCCCAGCTGCCAGGCGATTTCGCTGACCGCGCTGTCGGAGAAGAGCAGCATCCGCCTCGCTTCACGCAGCTGACGGTCAAAAATCAGCCGCTTCGGCGGGCGGTTGGCGAAGCGCCGGCAGATATCGGTCAGACGCGATTCGGTCAGGTGCAGTTCGCTGGCATATTCCGGCACCGTCCAGTGCTCATGAAAATGGACGTCAATCAACTGGGTAAAGCGCTGGAACAGTTTCAGCTCGCCGCGCATGCCGCTGGCGGCGTGATCGTCGAGCTTCGCGTTGCGCAGCAGCAGGGTGAACACCGCCTGGGCTAACAGAACCAGCGTGTGTTCGCGCCCGGGCAGTTGTTCCGTAGATTCCCGGGCAATCAGCGGCCAGTAGTGCTTCAGTGCCGCCAGTTCGTCCGGCTTATCGGCCAGCGACAGGCAGATCCCCGGCAGGCCAAAGGCTTCCCGCGTGCCGGGGTAGAGCACTTCCAGCAGCGGCCAGATCAGATCCTCGCGCACCGTCAGAACGTGCCCGTCGCTGTCGGATTCGGTAATAAACGCGTGCGGTACCGACGGGGGGGTGAGCACAAACAGCGGAGCCTGCACCGAGTAGCGGTGATCGTCGAGCTGCAGTTCGATCTGTCCGGTATCCAGAAAGTGCATCTGAAAATACTGGTCGTGACGGTGAGCCTGCATGTCGCGGCCAAAAAAGGCCGCCATGCGGGCGAACGACTGATAGTGAACATCATCCGTTCCCAGACTTTCGTCGTACTCTTTGCTGATGTCGATATTCGCGATCGGGTTCTGGCACATAGCCGCTCCTTACGGGATTTTCTGCGCCGCCATACCCGGCTCGTGCTCAAGGCTTTCCCGCTGCGTCATCGGGATACGTGTCAGCACCAGCGCGCCGACCACCAGCAAGCCGGCAACAAACCACAACCCGGAGCTGAAGCTGCCGGTGCTGTCACGCAGAATACCGATCAACAGCGGGCTGACGGCGGATCCGACGTTACCGATGGCATTGATCACCGCCAGTGCGACCGCCCGCGACTGCAGGCTAATAACCCGATCCGGCGTGGTCCAGAAGATCGCCATGGCGGTAAACGATCCGGTTGAGGCCATGATGATGCCAAGCAGCTGGATCAGGCTGTGGTGGGTCGCCGAGGCCAGTAACCATCCTGCCGCCGCAAAGAGATACGGCAGAATGGTGTGCTTTTTTCGCTCTTTCAGCCTGTCGGAGCGGCGGCTCCACCAGATCATCCCGATGATGGTGCAAAACTGCGGGATCGCCGCCAGCAGGCCAATCACAATGTTGCTGCTGCCGGTGTTAAAGCTCTGCAGGATCTGCGGCGTCCAGATATTAATCGCGCTCAGGGTGTTCGTGAGGCAGAAATAGGCCAGGGTATAGAGCAGCACGGCCGGAGTAAACACTTCGCGCAGCGTCGAACGCGGCGTGACGGGGCGGGCGATGGCCGACTCCTGCTCGCGGGCGATCATTGTTTTAAGCGCCTGCTTTTCGTCGTCATCCAGCCAGCTGGCCTGATCCGGCGTGTCGTTCAGGTAGAACCACGTCACTACGCCGAGCACCACGGACGGTAGCCCCTCCAGCAGGAACAGCCATTGCCAGCCTTTCAGGTTCCACAGCCCGTCCATGGCCAGAATATAACCGGAGAGGATCGAGCCGAGCATCATGGTCACCGGCATGGCGATCATAAACAACGCATTGGCGCGGGCGCGGTGGTAGGCAGGGAACCACCAGGTGAGATAGACGAGGATCCCCGGCAGGAATCCGGCCTCGGCAATGCCCACCAGCATGCGCAGCACATAGAGCGTGTGCGGGCTGGTGGCGAACATGGTGCAGGTGGAAGCGATGCCCCACACCACCATGATCCCGGCGATCCAGCGCCGGGCGCCGACCTTCGCCAGCATGATGTTGCTGGGGATCCCACATATCACGTAGGTGACGTAAAACAGGGTGGCGGCCAGGCCAAACATGGTCGAGGTGAGGCCCAGATCTTTGCCCATCGTCAGCCCGGCAAAGCCGATGTTAATGCGGTCAAGAAACGAGAAGACAAACAGGATAAAGAGAAACACGATCAAACGACGAAACAGCTTCTGAATAACGCGGTGTTCTACAGCTTTATTATCATGGGTTTGCAGGGTAGAGGTCGTCATGTTGCGCTCCACATCGTACGTTTAGTAGACGGATTTATTGTTATTTACTGACGTAACCGGGATATCGATAAAACGTGCCGCCAGCGCCTCGGCGCTGCGTGCAAGCAGGGTGGTGTCGACCCCGACGGCGACAAACAGCGCGCCAAGCTCGAGGTAGCGTTTTGCCAGCGGCTCGTTAGCCATCAGGATGCCGGGCGCTTTGCCTGCCGCACGGATCTGCGCAATGGCCTTCTCGATGGCGGCCTGGACTTCCGGGTGCTGCGGATTTCCGGCAAAGCCCATGTCGGCGCTCAAATCCGCCGGGCCAATAAACACCCCGTCCACGCCTTCCACGTCGAGGATGTGCGGCAGATTTTTCAGCGCCTCGCGCGTTTCAATCTGCACCAGCACGCACATGGCATCGTTAGCGCGCTGCAGGTAATCAGGAGTGCGGTTCCAGCGCGAGGCGCGAGCCAGCGCGCTGCCCACGCCGCGGATCCCCGCCGGTGGATAACGCGTGGCGCGCACCGCCAGCCGGGCTTCATCGGCGTTTTGTACCATCGGCACCAGCAGGGTTTGCGCCCCGACGTCCAGCAGCTGTTTGATCTGGACCGGGTCGTTCCACGACGGGCGTACCACCGGCTGGCTGGCGTAAGGCGCGATCGCCTGCAGCTGGGTCAGGACGGTTTGCACGTTATTGGGCGCGTGCTCTGCGTCGATCAGCAGCCAGTCGAAACCCGCACCGGCCAGCAGCTCGGCGCTGTAACTGCTGGTCAGCCCCAGCCACAGGCCGATTTGCGGTTTTCCGGCGCTCAGCGCCGCTTTGAATCTGTTTTCCATGGTGGTCTCCTAAACAAAACGGCAGCTGATGGAGCCCATCTTGCCGTAGTCCACGTGGAAGGTATCGCCCTTGCTGGCCGGCACCGGGCGGGTAAATGAACCGCCGAGGATGATTTGGCCAGGCTCCAGCTGAACGTCGTACGGCGCGAGTTTATTGGCAAGCCATGCCACACCGTTGGCCGGGTGGTTGAGCACGCCCGCGGCGACCCCGGTCTCTTCAATGACGCCGTTGCGGTAGAGCAGGGCGGAGATCCAGCGCAGATCCAGCTCGTCGGGCTTAATCGGGCGACCGCCAAGGATCACACCTGCGTTGGCGGCGTTATCGGAGATGGTGTCGAACACCTTGCGTGGACGCTGGGTCTCGGGATCGATGTTGTGGCAGCGGGCGTCGATCAGCTCCAGCGCGGGGATGACGTAATCCGTGGCGTTGTAGACGTCGAACAGGGTGCAGTTTGGGCCGCGCAGGGGTTTTGCCAGCACGAAGGCCAGCTCCACTTCGATGCGCGGGACGATAAAGCGGTCGGCAGGGATATCACTGCCGTCGTGGAAGAACATGTCGTCGAGCAGAGCACCGTAGTCCGGCTCGCTAATCTGCGAGCTGGCCTGCATCGCTTTGGAGGTGAGGCCAATCTTGTGGCCTTTCAGCACGCGACCTTCGGCGATTTTCAGGCTCACCCATTCGCGCTGTACGGCGTAGGCGTCATCAAGGGTGATCGTCGGGTAGTCGAGCGAGATCTGGCGGATCTGCTCCCGGGACTGCTCCGCCTGATGCAGACGATGGGCGATCAGGGTATGGGTGTGTTTATCGAGCATGGCGATTTCCTGTTGTTGCCGGGTGGCGTGCTGCTCACCCGGCTTGCGTTCAAAGCCGTTGTCGGCCCGGTAAGGGCGCTACTTAAACAAAGCGTGCACGTTGTTTTGTTTGTAATTGAGCGTCGGGTGCAGCTCGTCTATTTCAAAAGAGAGCGCCAGATAGCGCGATGCCATCAGGTCGGCGAAGTGGGTTTTAATCAGCTCAAACAGTGCCTTTCCCACCGCTTCCCGGCTCTCCAGACTGCGCCCGGCGCCAATCTTCAGCGTCATATGCACAAAGGCGTAATCGTGCTTACCGTCGGCCATCTGCCAGGTGTCCAGCCAGTGCGCGCGGCTACGGATACCGCCGAGTGGGAAGATTCCCGTGGCGGCAAGCGCGTCGTTCACTTTGGCGAACAGTCCAGGCAGGTCAGCCTGCTCGCGGATGTTGTCAGTGCATTCAGCAATAAAGTGCGGCATGGTGGCTCCTTACGCGGACGCGGGCAGGGGGAAAACGGCGTTAACCTGGCCGGTGCCGGAGCTGGGGAACAGCTCGGTGAGGAACTCCACCTTGCCGTCGTATGTGTCCCAGCCGAGCATCCCCAGCAGCATCACCGTGTCGTGCATGTTGCCCTCGCCGTAGCAGTAGTGGGCATACTCCGGCAGCATGCTGCAGAACTCCCTGAACTTGCCTTCACGCCACAGCTTCACCACGCGTTCGTCCATCTGACGGTCGAACTCGCGGGTGTAGCTGTTCATTCCCTCTTCGGCGCGCTGGTCGTCGATAAAACGGTGCGACAGCGAACCGCTGGCGAGCACCGCCACGGTGCCGTCGTATTTCTGAATCGCGCTGACGATGGCCTCGCCCAGCCTGCGGCTGTCGGCGAAGTCATGGACGGTGCAGAACGCGGCGATAGAGATCACTTTGAAGTGCTTATCGCTGTTCATGTAGCGCATCGGTACCAGCGTGCCGTACTCCAGCTTGAGGCTCGGGATGTTGTGCGCTTTGGCACGTACACCGAGTTTCACCGCTTCGTCGGCGATAAGCTGGCCGAGTGCCGGGTTACCGTCGTAGTCGTAGGTCATGTCGCGGATAAAATGCGGCAGCTCGTTGCTGGTGTAGATGCCGGAGAAATGATCCGCGCAGTTGATGTGGTAGGCGCTGTTCACCAGCCAGTGGGTATCGAACACAATGATGGTATCGACGCCCAGCTCCCGACAGCGCTTGCTGATTTCTTTATGTCCGTCGATGGCGGACTGGCGGCAGCCGTGGTTTTTTCCCGGCAACTCAGAGAGGTACATTGAAGGAACGTGGGTAATTTTTGCCGCTAACGCTAACTTGCCCATACTCAGATCCCCCATTTTGGAATCGGATGGTCGCCCATGGAGATGCAGACGTTTTTCATTTCAGCGAACACCTCGAAGCTGTATTCGCCCCCTTCGCGCCCGGTACCGGAAGCCTTCACGCCGCCAAACGGCTGACGCAGATCGCGCACGTTCTGGGTGTTTACAAACACCATTCCGGCTTCGATATTGCGCGCCAGGCGCAGCACTTTGCTGACGTCCTGGGTCCAGATGTATGACGCCAGGCCGTACTCCACGTCGTTAGCCAGACGCAACCCTTCGGCTTCGTCCTTAAAAGGCAGCAGGCAGGCAACCGGCCCGAAGATCTCTTCCTGGGCCACGCGCATCCGGTTGTCGACGTCTGCCAGCACGGTCGGGCGCAGGAAGTTGCCGTTTTTCAGGTGAGCAGGGAGATCGGTGGGTTTGTCAGGGCCGCCCGCCAGCAGGGTCGCGCCTTCTTCAATGCCAAGACGGATATAGCCGGAGACTTTTTCCCAGTGCTGCTGGCTGATCAGCGCGCCAACCTGAGTGTTCGGATCGGTCGGGTCACCCACGCGCAGACGGTTCGCGCGCTCGGCAAAGCGTCTGACGAATTCCGGGTAGATGCTCTGCTGAATGAAAATGCGTGAGCCAGCAGTGCAACGCTCGCCGTTGATGGAGAAGATGGTGAACAGGGCGGCGTCCAGCGCGCGTTCGATATCCGCATCTTCAAAAATCAGCACCGGAGATTTCCCTCCCAGCTCCATGGAGTATTTCTTCAGTCCGGCGTTTTTCATGATGTTGCGTCCGGTGGCGGTGCCGCCGGTAAAGGAGACGGCGCGCACGTCGTGGTGACGTACCAGCGCATCGCCCGCCGTTGCGCCATAGCCCTGCACCACGTTCAGCACGCCCGCCGGAATACCGGCCTCCAGCGCCAGCTCGCCCAGACGGTCGGCGGTCAGCGGGGAGAGCTCAGACATCTTCAGCACCGCAGTGTTGCCCAGCGCCAGGCACGGCGCAACCTTCCAGGTGGCGGTCATAAACGGCACGTTCCACGGCGACACCAGCGCGCAGACCCCCACCGGCTGCACCAGGGTGTAGTTGAGCATCTTGTCGTCGACCGGGTAGGTTTTACCGTTCATCTGCTGGCACACTTCGGCGAAGAACGCGAAGTTGTGCGACGCGCGTGGAATAAGCACGTTTTTGGTCTGGTGGATCGGCAGGCCGGTGTCGGCGGTCTCGAGGGCCGCAATCTCCGGAACGTGTTGATCGATAAGATCTCCGAGGCGACGCATCAGGCGTGCGCGCTCTTTCATCGGCAGGTTAGCCCACGTCGGGAATGCCTCTTTGGCCGCCGCCACGGCCTGATGAATTTCAGCCTCACCGCCGGACGCGACCTCCGCCAGCACCTCTCCGGTGGCCGGGTTAGTGGTGTGGAAGTAATCACTTCCTGCGACGTTTTTACCGTTAATCCAATGGTTTATTTTTTTCATTTTGCAGTCTCCTCACTGACAATGCGGTTCACCAGGCGGCCCACGCCCTCCACTTCCACGACCACTTCGTCGCCTGGCTGTACGTCAGACAGACCCTTTGGCGTGCCGGTGGCAATCATGTCGCCGGGCTGCAGGGTCATAAACTCGCTGAGATAGGCAATCAGGAACGGGATGCTGAAGATCAGATCGGCAGTGGTCCCTTGCTGGCGCAATTCTCCGTTCACGAAGGTACGCAGGGTTAAGTTATGCGGGTCGGGAATGGCCTCTTTCGGCACGATATGCGGGCTGAGGGGGGTTAACCCGTCGCGGCTTTTCACCCGCAGGTTCGGGCGGTAGTAGTTTTCCAGGTAGTCACGGATGGCGTAATCGTTGCAGACGGTATAGCCCGCGACATAGTCCATCGCCTCGCGCTCACTGACCTTGTGCGCCGTTTTGCCGATGACCACCACCAGCTCCGCCTCGTAGTGCATGTACTCAATGTTGTTCGGGCGGACCGAGGTCTGGTTATCGCCGGTCACGGTGTTGGGGGCTTTGATAAACACCAGCGGTTCCGTTGGCGGCGTAAACGCCAGCTCACTGGCGTGATCGGCGTAGTTCAGACCAAGCGCGAACAGCGTGGCGTGCGGATGTGGGCCTTGCGCATGGGCGACCTCGCGTTCATCAACCACCGGGTTTTCCAGGGACGGGAAGCCTTTCGCCAGAATGCGTACGCGATCGCCCGGCTGCAGCGGGACGCGCGAGTGTGGGGTGCCGAGCAGAATGGCATCGCCCGGACTGAGGGTGGCGAACTCGCTCAGGGCGCTCAGCAGTTCGGCGGCATTGCGCTGCAGGTCAGCGGTGTTCCAGTGGTCCGCTTCCCGGCCGTTAATTTCGGTGACGATGGTCAGGTTATCAACGTGGTCGACGGCGACCAGCTCTCCCAGCGGACAAAAGCCGTCGCGGCATTTGGCCTTGATGGCAGGGCGATAAAAACTCTCTTCCGGCAGGCTCACCTCGTTGGCAAGCGCGTAACCGGCGATGTACTCCGCCGCCTCGTCCACGGGAACGTTACGCGCCGTTTTGCCCACAACCAGCGCAACCGTGGCACCGCTTAACACGGTTTCTCCCTGCGGGAAGGGAATGGGGTCGCCCGTGCGGATCACGGTGTTATGCGGTTTGATAAACCACACGGCGGTTTTTGGCGGCGTGTTGTAGGGGGCTTTTTCAAACGCGTCGCGCCAGGCATCGCGCTGGCTCTGGTGGTTCAGCGCTACGGCAAAAACAGTACCTTTCATTCACTTACTCCTCAGGCCGGACGTCCGGCCTGTGATTTCATTAATATGTTAATGATCTGGTTGTATGCCTTTGCTGTTTATTTCGCAACCAGAAGTGAATAATTTGTGATATGAATAACAATAAATTTACATAAAGAGATTAAAGGCTATATTTATCATTGCGTTAATAAATCAGGCTTGTTTCTGTTAGACTTTTTGTCGTAAAACGCGTTGTGTGTAAAACCAGCAGAACTGAATTGTTCATGTGTTAATGATTACCGGGAGAGGCTATGCATGATTCATTAACTATCGCCCTGTTACAGGCGCGGGAAGCGGCGATGTCTTACTTCCGCCCGATTGTGAACCGGCATAACCTGACCGAGCAGCAGTGGCGCATCGTGCGCGTGCTGGCCGAACATCCGTCGATGGATTTTCACGATCTGGCGTTTCGCACCTGTATCTTGCGTCCCAGCCTGACGGGCATTCTGACGCGCATGGAGCGTGACGGTCTGGTGCTGCGCCTTAAGCCCGTAAACGATCAGCGCAAGCTGTACGTATCGCTGACCAAAGAGGGGAACAGGCTATACGAGCGTGCCCAGGCGCAGGTGGAAGAGGCGTATCAGCAAATCGAGGCCGAATATACGCCGGCGAAGATGCAACAGCTGACAGCGCTGCTGGAAGAGTTTATTGAACTGGGGAACCGGCATATCACAGCGCGCGAAGAAGAGTAAAAACCACAAATTTAAGGATGATTTTCGTAAAGTTTTCCCTTTCCAGGCCGAAAATCCTGTTATCTGTCTGATGGAAAGCGAAAACATGTTAAACCGTATCAAGATTGTCACCAGCTTAATGCTGGTATTAGCGATATTTGGCCTTTTACAACTCACATCCGGTGGTCTTTTCTTCAATGCCCTCAAGCATGACAAAGAGAATTTCACCGTCCTGCAAACCATTCGCCAGCAACAGTCCACGCTGAACGCCAGCTGGGTTGCCCTGCTGCAAACCCGTAATACCCTGAACCGTGCGGGTATCCGCTACATGATGGATCAGAGCAATATCGGCAGCGGCGCGACCGTGAACGATCTGATGCAAATTGCGGCGGCTTCTCTGAAACAGGCAGAAAAAAACTGGGCTGAATACGAAGCCCTGCCACGCGATCCGCGTCAAAACGACGCCGACGCGACGGAGATCAAACGTAACTACGATATCTACCACGGTGCACTGGCGGAGCTGATCCAGCTGCTGGGCGCGGGCAAAATCAACGCCTTCTTCGATCAACCTACCCAGAGCTATCAGGATGGTTTTGAGAAGCAGTACGTGAACTATCTGCAGCAGAACGACAAGCTGTATCAGATGGCGGTGGAAAACAGCAATAGCTCCTACAGCCAGGCAATCTGGGTGCTGATTAGCGTACTGATTGCGGTGCTGGTGGTGATCGTGGCCGTGTGGCTGGGTATCAAGCAGGCGCTGATTTCGCCACTTACCCGTCTTATCGACAACATTCGTCATATCGCCAGCGGCGATCTGGTGAAGCGCATCGAGGTGCAGGGCGCTAACGAGATGGGTGAACTGGCCGACTCGCTGCGTCATATGCAGGGCGAGCTGGTCCGTACCGTTGGCGATGTGCGTAACGGTGCTAATGCCATCTACAGCGGCGCGAGCGAAATCGCGATGGGTAACAACGATCTCTCTTCCCGTACGGAACAGCAGGCCGCATCCCTCGAAGAGACCGCTGCCAGCATGGAGCAGCTGACGGCGACCGTTAAGCAGAACGCCGAGAACGCCCGTCAGGCGAGCAACCTGGCGCTGAGCGCGTCTGAAACCGCGCAGAAGGGCGGTAAAGTGGTGGATAACGTGGTGCAAACCATGCGTGACATCGCGGGCAGTTCGCAGAAAATTGCCGACATTATCAGCGTGATCGACGGCATCGCGTTCCAGACCAACATCCTGGCACTGAACGCCGCGGTAGAAGCGGCACGTGCGGGCGAGCAGGGCCGCGGATTTGCCGTTGTTGCGGGTGAAGTCCGTAACCTGGCACAGCGCAGCGCCCAGGCAGCACGTGAGATCAAGAGCCTGATTGAAGACTCTGTTGGCCGCGTGGAAGTCGGGTCTACCCTGGTAGAAAGCGCCGGCGAAACCATGGGCGAAATCGTTAATGCGGTAACCCGCGTGACGGACATCATGGGCGAAATCGCCTCTGCGTCTGATGAGCAGAGCCGCGGTATCGATCAGGTGGGTCTGGCGGTGGCTGAGATGGATCGCGTGACCCAGCAGAACGCCTCGCTGGTGGAAGAGTCTGCCGCGGCGGCAGCGGCACTGGAAGAGCAGGCGAGCCGTCTGACTCAGGCCGTGGCCGTGTTCCGCATTCAGCAGGAGCAGATGAAAGCCCGCGAGCAGGCTTCAGCGAAAACCGCTGCGGCCCCTATGATGGCGCGTAAAGCCGCGACCACCGATGCGGGCGAAAACTGGGAAACGTTTTAATCCTGCCACAGTGCCGGGGGGCGGCTACGCCTGACCCGGCCTTTAATGGGGCGTTTTGCAGGCCGATATCACAGAGGCAGGCGCATGGCACAGCGGGAGTCATACGCGAAACCGTGCGCCGCTTCTTCCTCTCTTTTCTGACGCAGTTCAGGCGTTAGCATCGTCACCGTTTCAAACCCGAGTCGCGCATAAAACGGCGCATTCCACGGCACCTCGCAAAAGGTGGTCAGCGTCAGCGATGTCAGCCCCAGCGTGCGGGCATGGTCTGCGGCGCAGGCGATAAGTCGCCGACCTATTCCTCTTCCCTGCCACTCCCGATGAACCGAGAGTTCGACAATAAACAGCGATGACGGATGGGCTTCTGCAAGGATAAACCCGACGGGCAGGTCGTTTGCCAGCGCCAGCCAGCTTAACCCGCGTTTCGCGTAATCAAGATGATGTTCCGCGCAAATGACGTCGCCGTCAGCAAGCCAGGCCAGTTCGGGGACGTCCCGAAAACGCTCGCCTGCCGCGCGCTCGATGGCGGGCAGGGCTGCAACATCTTTGGGCGTCGTCGGTCGAAAGAGAATGTTCATGGCGGAAAGTATACCCCGACCAGCCGCACCTATTCTGAACAAATCAGGACCGGCGCATAGAAATTGCTGATCACCAGCGCGTCTTCCGGCGTGCGTTCAATCTTCAGGAGTCTTTTGTTCCCCGGCGTCAGGCCGGCGACGTACTTTTCAAAGACCCCCGGTGGCAGGGTGTCATGGCTAAAGCGCGCCACGCTTTGTATGAATATTTCATAGAGTGAACCCTCAACGTGCCGCCACGTAAACATCTCCTGGCGGGAAACATCCCAGTGATGTGGCTCGTTAACCACGTCGCCGTTAAGCGTAAGGTACCCTGTGTTGTCGGGCTGAAAGCGCAGCGTAACCTCCCCTTCAAAGGAAAAATCATGATCGTCATGTCGGGCTGAAAATGTCAGGTTTCCTGCACAGGTTCCGGACAGCGGAGGCGTGTAGACGTACCACGCCAGCGTCACACCAATCAGCAACAGATTGAGCGCCAGAATAAGCCACACTTTTTTTTGTTTCATATCACCACTCGTAAAAGTAAAGCGTTCGGCAGGCGCTGGCTTTACCGTCCGTGAGAGAACACTGGGAAAGGACCAGCCGCCCTTCGTGGCCATAGAAAAGTGTTCTCTGGATGTGCATATAGAAAATAGAGTTTTTCAGGCAGGGCAGATTACCTTCGCGCTGAAGCGTCTGCGCCAGCGCCATGGCCTTAGTGTGAAACACATCTGCCAGCGGGGAGAAGGTGTAGACCGGACAGGTGCCAATGTGGGTGAGCAGATGAGTGTCACTGTACTGGTGCGCCTGTTTCGTCAAACAGGCGCCGATGCACAGCGCCACGACCATCAGCGTAAGTACACCGCAGAATAGCCATTCTGGCTGAATGCGTCGTGAGGCCGGGACCGCCTCCTCGACGGGAAAATCGTCCTCCAGGGGCGTTACCGCGATATCAGCACTGAGCATAAAGCCCGTTTTCGGCACGGTGACGATAAACAGGGTGTCGGGCAGCAGGCTCGACAGCATTTTGCGCACAATACTGATGTATTGATTTAACGAATTGTTGGACCCCTGGAGCCCACGTTGATCCCAGACATCACTCAGAAAGGTGTCACGTTCGACGACGTTGCCGTGATGCTGAACCAGCAGCTTCATGATGGCGTTGGCGGTACAGGTGAGGATTTGTCTGTCCAGATCGGGTGCATTGATAAGAGAAACAGAACCGTCTTCGTCGTTATAGACGATGGCGTCAGCAAGCAGGTATTTCATAAGTTATTGTAATACAGAAAAAATAACAAAAAAGAAGATAAGGCTGTGCCTTGTCGGACATAACACGCTGGCTATTTTAGCACCATTGTTACCGATAACATTGATCCAGACAAGATTTAAAGCAATTTACTCGTGTAGTCGGATTACCACGTCATCCCAACGTGGCGGGAAGGGCATAGCGAGACAGCAGCGCCAGCATCAACAGCCAGAGAATGAGACAGGGAAGATGACGCCGCATGATCTTATTTCCCGACGTGATTAGCCGTGCAGTGACAAACACGATGCCGGGTAGTCGAGCAGGAAGAGTTTGCGATGGAATTCCGCCAGGTTCTGGCAGTGAAATTTGTTCATCGCGTTACGCTTATGGGTGTAGATCGTTTTCGGGGATTTATTCAGGATCTGCGCGATGCGAACCGGGCTGAACCCGTTGCGGAACAGCATGCAAACCCGAAGCTCCTGGCAGGTGAGCGTGGCGTTTTTTACGCTTGCGAACGGGGTGTTCTGAAAACAGCGGCTGAGCTGCGCGAGTGACAGGTTTCCCGCCACCACGTGGACACGCTCACCCCCCAGAATGATTTTAATATCGTTGACGCGGGACGCATCGGTGAATACCAGCCACCCTTTTTTGACGCGGATATTCAACATCAGTTGCCGCAGGGGCAGGATGCCCTCAGGGCTCACGTCGTTAATCCAGAAAATTTCAGGACAGGGGTCCACACTCTGCGAGATGAACGTCTTCAGGCCCAGCCACAAGAAGGCATTGCCGCTTAAAACGATGACCTTATAGTCGGCATTCAGTGTCTGCGGCATCAGGGTTTTTTCCCCTGGTAGCGCTGGTCGTACTCCGCTGCGCTGTGCCAGGGTGGATTCGAACGTATTGCCGGTTAGCATGATAAAAAGTGGGTAACTCTCTCAGGGGGTAAGGAGTTACATATTCTGAGATATGATTTCTTTCTGGTGAATTTATAAATAGAAATGAGAGATATATGGTGTCTATATCTTATTTTTAATGGTTTTATAGGATTATATATTTACATAAAGCGCCCGACAGAACGCCGGGCGCAGAAGGGATCAGCTCTCTTTACTGACAATTTTAATCTCTACCATCCCGATGCCGAGCTCGCGCGGTGAATGGCCAAGAATATTTCCCTCATTCGTCGGCTGCGGGTCCGGCGGAACAATCACCAGCGTATTGCTGCGGGAAGGATTATCAAAATGCAGCGTGGTGGTGGTGACGTCATTTCCCAGCGTCAGCGTTTGCTCTTTATCGCCCACACGCACCGGGATGGGACGGTTCGCGTTTGGACCATAGGCCCGGGCGGTGATCACCAGGTCGAATTTTTCCGGCAGAGGATGCGCGTACTCAATCTTCACTTCACTGCCCAGCTGCGCATTAGACCAGCGCCCCCAGGATTCCGGACGCGAGATGCCGCTGAACTGTTTGACCTCTTCCGGTGCCCCGGCCACGTTGAAGATAAAGCTGTCTGCTTTATAGCGAATATCGTTATCCACGATTTTCAGCATGTCGACATTTCGCTGATAGCGCGCGGTATCGATGACCGTATCGTTGAATGCGGTTTTGCCTTTCCATTGCGCTTTATCGACATGCTGCACGGTTTGCTCCCCGCCAAGCTGTCCCTGAGATACGCACCAGTCGGTTGAGAGAGCCAGTGGCTGGGACCAGAGCTGGCCCATTTTGTAGCACCTGTCGACCCAGACAAAATTATCGCGAGGGGCGAAGTCGGCCAGCTGGAAACGCAGCGGCGCAGAGTATTCGCTTTCCGGCAGCGGTTCGACGCGCGTATCCGACACGCGCAGCAGCAGCGGCAGACGGAAATGGCTGCCGGAGAAGGCAATCGTGTTTTTATCCTGATCGATGGTGAAGTCTTTCATCTCTTTCGGGAAGTTCCACAGGCGGATGATGTCCGGCTTCCACGCGAGGATTTTCTCCTTCATGTTGAGGAACACTTCCGACAGTGACTGCCCCGAGAGCGTACTGCGGCCAAGGCCAATAAAGTTATCCCCGCCCAGAATGTCCAGCACGGTTGCGCCGTTATCCATGGAGTTGCGTTTGGTGGCGATCACATCCTGTTGCGGCTGGTCGCCGCGCAGAATGAAGAACAGATTGCTGCGATCCTGTTTGCTGAGCTGATCCCAGGCGCTGTTTTTCATCGCCAGATGGTCAGATGAGACGACGATGACCGTGTTTTTAAAATACGGCGAGGCTTTGATTTTCTCGACCAGAGCGGCGATATGCTCCTGGCTGCAGGTTACCGCGCTGAACGACGTGTTGTTTTTGCCGTCAATCTCATAGCGTTTGCGCTTACAGGTGCGCGAGACAAACCCGTCCGGATGGTGGGTATCTACCGTCAGGGCAAAGAGGGAGAAACGCTTGCCGGCGCGGGACAGTTCCTCGAACTTTTTCCAAGTTTCGTCCAGTACCGTGTCGTCGTAAAAGCCCCAGTCGTTGCGGTAATGCGGGTCGGCAACGGTCGTTTTTAACTCTTCTGAGCCATACAGATGGTCAAAACCGTGGGATTTCAGGAACACGTCTTTTCCGGCAAAGCGCAGGTTGGCCCCCTGTACGAAGTAGTTTTCGTAGCCGGAGTTTTTCAGGATATCGCCGAGGCAAACGTTCTGCGGGAAGAAGCTCGACATTGAGGCCGAGGCATTACCCTCAAAGGGGGCGAAGAGCGGGATACCGCACTGCGAGGCAACCATTCCGGCGATGGTGTAATCCGTACCGGGCAGCTGCGCGGTATGGCTGAAATCAAGGCTTTCGTTTTTCACCGCGCCCAGCTCCGGCGTCAGGTTCGGGAAAGCATTGTTATCAAACCAGGTGCGTTCCAGACTCTCGCCGTAGATATATACCAGGTTAAGCTTCGGGTTGGCTATTTTTTTGGACGGCTCTTTATACCAGGCCATGAAATCCGGGTCGCCGTCGCGCGACTGTGACTTTACCAGCTCGGTTATCTGATGAAATGCCGGGCTGGCATCCACGGACGCCAGCGCCAGACAGAGTGCCAGCAGGCTGTAGCCGCCATGATGCGGAAGATGTCGACGGCGGCGCAGCACCCAGGCCAGGGCACCAAAAATAATCACCAGCGCCGCAATCAGCCCAAGCCCGGGAAGAATGTATTTACCCACGCCCGCGCCCGTCAGGCTATTCGTCAGCGTGTAGAGCACCGCATCGTTAATGCCGTCACCGGTAAAGTAATCGCTGGCGTATAAGGTAATGTTTAAAATAATAAAAATGCCGAGCACCACCAGCGTGGCGATAAACCACCAGGTGTTACGGCCCGCTTTGCAGGCGTAAACGCCGACAGAGGCCAGAAAAAGGACAAGGGACATTAACTCTGACAACAGTCTATCCTCATGACGCCAGGCGCTTAGCTGGCTAACTGATTATTTTTTGGGTTATACAATGTAATTGCGTTGTCGTGTAGCTGCAATTTTAGTGTCACGAAAGTGTGCTGTTGTTAGGATTTGGTTTAGAAAATCGTTTTTTTGAAGGGGGTCGCATCCTGACATACGGACGCTCAGACGGTGGCAGGCAGGAAAAAGACGGCTTTAACGCCGCGTTAAAAGAGTAACGTCTTAAACGCGGCGTGTAATGGCAATACAGGCGGGGATCAGGAGATGAAATTAACGCCTTGTTTCAGCACCAAATCGCAGGCTTTGGTTTTCACCTGTTTCGCCAGCGAGGAGTTGCCGATGGTGCTCAGGTTGAGCTGTTGACCGTTTTGCGCATTCAGCAGGCCCTGAATACCATCCATATAGTTGGTGTCCTGTTTCTGCTCCTGTGTATCCAGACCGAGTTTGCCCAGCACCTGATTTTTCACGTTTTGCGCGTCGGTCACGGAGGCCAGTTTTTGCTTCGCGCAATATTCCAGAATCCCCGCGGCGTTGTTCATTGTGCCTGCGCTCAGGCTCTGGGCGCTGTTACCCAGCAGGCCGGTAAGGGAAGAGGCTGACAGCCCGCCCTGGGTGCTGCTGCTCTCTTTGGTCAGTTCGCTCGCTGCGCTGGACAGCGAATCCTGCCAGGATGCGGCCTGTGCCGCGCCGGTAACCAGCAGGGCGCCTAATACGGTGCTGAAAAGAAACTGTTTTTTCATAATGGCTTACTCAAAAAAGGTCCGTTTTGGGGCGAAAGTGGAGTCAGTATATACCTCCGGGCCACCGGTCTTTCCTGGAAATATCTTAATACTCTTTACCGGTGACACGGCTGCGGTAACTTTCCCAGTCGAAGATGACATACAGACTGTTCCCGAGCTTCATGCGATCCATGACGCGTTCGCCCAGCAAGCGGGTCATTTCGTCGATGTTGTGGTTAGTCAGCATGCCGGTGGGGCGTTTGGAGGAAGAGCGGCGATCGACAATCTGGTTAATGATCACTTTTTCATAGCGGGATTCGGTCTGGACGCCAATCTCATCAATAACCAGTAAATCGACATTACTCAGGTCGTTAAGCAGTTGCTCTTCGCTGGTTTCGCGGTTGCTGAAGGTGTCTTTCATGGCGGACATGATATCGGCCACGGTGATGATCAGCACCGATTTCCCGCGCAGCAGCAGCTCGTTACAGATAGCGGCCGCCAGGTGGTTTTTCCCCGTGCCAGGCTTGCCGCTAAAAATGAAGCTGGCGATATTACCGTCGAATTCATCCACGTACTGACGCGCGGCAGCGAGTGCATTCATCTGCCCGTTGGTCTCAATTTTATAGTTATCAAATGAGCAGTTCTGGTGCAGGGGGCGAATACCGGAACGGTTAAAGGTGCGCTGCATTTTCATCGCCCGGTTTTCGCGGGCCAGCGCGGCGGCGCGGATCTTACCCTGTTCTTTTTGCCACGCCAGGAGTTCTTCACCCGTCGTGAAGGCGGGCTTCACGTTGGCTGGCATCATCTTTTGCAGACGTTTCATCAGGTCGCCGACGTTCTTCATTTCGCACCTCGGAATCCATTAGGGATCTGTTTATCCGGTTCGGAAAACGCGTTGATATCACGTTTTGGCTGGCCGTTATTGCTGGCGCGATTAATTTGCAGATGACGCGCGAGCTTCTGTTGCCACTGAATATGAGTGAATACTTTGCCTTCCGCCTGCCACCAGGCGGTAAACGCGGCCAGTTCTTCGGGGGTAGCCGGTTGCGTTAACGCTATGCCCCACAATGCCGCCTGCCGTTGAAAATCAGCATCAGGTTGCCAGCCCGCATACAGGGCAAATTTTCCCATGGGAACGGCCATGGGGACGTTAACCGGCTCGTCAAAGAACTGGTTATCGAGGGTTACGTCGCTCGCCGGGCGGGACAACTGCGCTTCAATCTCCAGAAGCTGTGCCAGACGTTCCGGTGTGATGGCATAAAACGCCGGAGCGTTGTCAGCAAATACCGCAACCGTGCCGCCTTCGGCGTGGGTCAGCACACCGCGGGGATCGCGCATAAAGGCATCAATACCAGCAATGCTGGTGGTCAGAATTCTGGAGGACATAACGCTTACTCTACTGATAACTACGGGCGTGATATGGGCTTATGGTAGCACAGAGAGCGGGAAGGGAAGGAGGGGTTTTCCCCGGCGGCGCGATGCCTGCCGGGGCGACAACGGCTGGTCTGATAAGCGTAACGTCATCAGGCAGTTATCAGGCGATAATGTTCAGCGTTACGTCGATGTTACCGCGGGTCGCGTTAGAGTACGGACACACAATGTGTGCTGCATCGACCAGTTTTTTGGCTTCTGCAGGATCCATACCTTCAACGTGGATGTTCAGTTTTGCTTCGATACCAAAACCGGTTGGCAGCGGCCCAATCCCCACTTCGCCTTCTATAAAGGCCTCTTTCGGCAGGGTAAATTTGTCGCGAGCGGCTACAAACTTCATGGCACCCAGGAAGCAGGCAGAGTAGCCGGCAGCAAACAGCTGCTCAGGGTTGGTGACGTCACCGCCCATGCCGCCCATCTCTTTTGGCACGCCGAGTTTAACATCCAGTACGCCGTCGGAAGAGGTCGCACGGCCATCACGGCCTCCGGTTGCTTTTGCTTTGGCAGTGTAGACAACTTTTTCTAAAGACATGGCAGATTCCTCATCTTACATTAATGTGCGCTATTAAATAGCGTGCGATATATATGGGTAAATAAATACGCGTAAAGTATAGCCTTACGCGCGTTGGATCTGTTGTCGCAAACGTTCCAGCTGTTGTTTAAGTGACAGCATGGTCTCAGTATCACACTGGGCGGCGCATCCCACTGCATGGGGGATCCCGGAAGCCTGCTGCTGAAGATGACGTCCCGCATCGCTCAGGGTGACGGCGACCTGACGCTCGTCTTTACGTGAGCGGTGGCGGTTTATCAGCCCCGCGCTTTCCAGACGCTTCAACAGCGGCGTCAGCGTGGCAGAGTCAAGGAACAATCGTTCACCGATGTCCGACACCGTAATGTCATCCTGCTCCCACAGCACCAGCATCACCAGGTATTGCGGGTAAGTCAGGTTCAGCGGTGCCAGCAGTTGCCGGTACAGCTTGTTCAGCGACAGATTTGCTGAATAGAGAGCAAAGCAGAGCTGGTTATCCAGCAGGAGCGCAGCGGTCGTGTCGTTCGTTTTCGCGTTCATGAGATGAATATAGATAGTGTACGATTTAATTGCAAGCTATTTTATGGGCAAGTATAACGGAGCGCCACCTGAACGGCCATTTTACGGTAGTGCTGGCGCTGTGCCTGTTCGTCCGCACCCTCTTCAAACAGCAGGGTGAAGGTGTAGCTGTTGGCAACGTAGTGGAAGCTGAAACTGCTGATCAAACGATGCAGATCGCGGGCTTCAACCGTCTGATTGAATAACTGCTTTTCTTTCCCGCGACGGAGGATCGCTTCCAGCAGATCAAGCGCGCTGCGGTTGACCTGGCGGAGGTAGCTGGACTGCTGCATAAAACGGCCACGCTGCATGTTTTCCATGCAGATAATGCGGATGTAATCCGGGTGGTCGGCATGGTAGTCAAAGGTGGCTTCAACCAGATGAACCAGTGCTTCGACAGGGGGCATTCCCGCCAGGCTGAGCGCCTGTTCACTGGCGCGGATCTGGGTGTAAACATACTCCAGTACGAGAAGATACAGGTTCTCTTTGTTTTTGAAGTGGTAAACAACCATGCGTTTGGTGGTGCCGGCTTTCTCCGCAATTTGTTCCATGCGGGCACCGTTCAACCCGTATTCGGCAAACAGCGTGATAGCGCTCTGAAAGATTTTCTCTTTCAGGCTGGATTCTTCATTGTGCTCGGGGAGTTCGCTGCCTGGGTTAGCCACATCCTTTCCTTATCGTCACCAAACGGATTGGAGTGATTATCCTCACGGCAGCGTAATAACACAAATCTCAAACCCGTGGACGTTTGCGGTACAGCCACAGTCCGGGGATCGACAGTCCGATAGAGAGCGCACCGACAATGGACGAAGCCTTAAGAAAGTTGCTCAGAAGGAGGATCATTTGCGGTTCGGTGTAGCCGAAATGGCTGATTTTCACCGCGGAAATCATGGCCGTATAGGCAGATATGCCGGGGAACATCGGGATAACGGCGGCGACGGTGAACACCTTGGGATGCGCCAGATACCAGCGCGACCACTGAATTCCGATGCTACCGACCAGCATTGAGGCCATAAATGTTGACCATTCAATGTTGAATCCCGCCGTCATCATCACCATTCGCGAGCCATGACCAATAGCACCCAACAGCGCGCACCACGGTAGCGCGCGTTGCGGAACGTTAAAGACCATCGCAAAACCGACGGCAGGGATCGCGGCCAGCAGCATATCCTGCGCCAGCGCCAGCAGAAAATCGATCACGCCCATCCGCGTAACCCCCAGAGTGTCATGGCCATTACCACACCAATGCAGGTTGCAAGCGTCAGCAGGCTGGCAATCGCCCAGCGTGCCAGACCGGTATTGATGTGCCCCTTAAACATATCGGCTACGGCGTTAATCAACGGGAAGCCGGGCACCAGCAGAAGCACGCTGGCCGCCATGGCAATCGTCGGCGTGTTGGCAAACTGCGGCAGACGAAGCAGCAGGCCAGACACCGTGGTGGCGACAAAAGCGGTAATGCAGAAATTAATTTGCGGGTGGAGTTGGCGGTGCGTCAAGAGCTGGCGCACGTACATGGCGATACTGCTGGCGAAAAAGGTGATGACCGCGCCGTCCCAGCCGCCTTTGTTGAGCTTACAAAAACAGGCGCAGGACAGCCCGACCATTAACACCACCAGCCAGCGGGGATAACGTAAGGGCTTAATCTGGTTGAACCGTTTTTCAATGTCGTGCAGGTCGAGAAGCTTATGCTCAGCAAGAATGACAATATGCTGGACCTCGGTTACAACGTGCATATTGATGCCGCGGTCGTGGTTTTTGCGGGTGGAGGTCAGGCACTGACCGTCTTTTATGGTGGTCAACACGATAGCATTGGATGAAATGGCGCTCTCAACGCTATCCATACCCAGCGCCAGCCCCAACCGGGTGGAGAGTTCCTCGACCAGCGCGCTTTCCGCCCCGTGCTGGAGCAGAAAAAGACCGCACTGAATACAGAGCCGCGTGATGGCACGCTGCGTTGATCGATCTGCCTGCATGTCATGTCCTGAAGAGAAGGTGAATAGCTTGCCTGATGGCCCGTCATGCTTACTTTTAGCACAAACTGCAGTGCCTCTAGCTGTGGGTCAGATCAAGATTTATGCAAACAGTTGCGGGCTGTCTGGCGGCGGGATGCGGTTTTGGGTCATAAATATGATGAATTATTAATTGAGAAATATAAGATATTTATATTTAGTTTTACTAAGTTTATATTTTAATTATTTTAAGGCCTTTATAATTAAATTTATCTGTGCTTTGTGAGATATTACCGCTGTTTTAGGCATTTCTTAAATGAAGCACACATCTCATCTTCTGCTTGTATTAATCAGTTTTACACTCAGGGACGAATACACTTATACCTTGATGCGTTTTAACGTTACTCATCATATGAAAATGGACACGGAGGGTCTATGTCGTCATTGAATGGTAAACATGGCGTCGTCATTAGCAGAATACCCGTAATGCAAAACGGGTTGGGGGGCGTGATGACACGCCATTTTGCCGATTTTGATTTAACGTTTTGCCGTTCGCTGCAGGAATTAACCCTGCTGCAGTTACGGCGTGCAGACGTCATTATCGCTGATATTTCAGGTGAATACAGGAATCCTCGGGGCACGCTCGAAGAATATTACGGTTTATTAAATCAATATCGGGATATTCACTGGATTTTTTTAGTCTCCCGACCGCTTTACCCTATTGCCGTTGAGCTGCTTATGCGTCCGGAAAGCACGTTGCTTTCTGATATGGAGCCGATAGAAGGCGTAATTAACGCCATCCGTGCAGGCAGTGAACGGGCAGAGCGGATAAGCCAGACGTTATTAACGCCCGAGCCTGCCTGTAACGATGATGAAGACGACCGCGTCATTGCGCTCACTCACTCTGAACGCAAGGTATTGCGTCTGTTAGGCAAGGGCTGGGGGATTAACCAAATTGCCACTTTGCTCAAGAAGAGCAATAAAACGATCAGTGCACAGAAAAACAGTGCGATGCGACGGTTGTCATTACGGAGTAATGCCGATCTGTACGCCTGGATCAACAGTACTCAGGGATTGAGAGAGCTGAGTTTAATGTCAGCCTATGGAGAGTTCGAGGAATGGATAAAACCGGTTCAACAAGACATATTGCCGTCATCGAAAATTGCGCGATGAGTGCCGTCGGGCTGGAGCACCTGTTTGCACTGCCCACGCTCAGCCATTATCAACTGCACATGTTCAGTGAATTTGACAGCTTTAAGAAGGCGCTTCCTCATGTCTCTTTTTTCTCGCTGATCTATTCACTTTCTGATGCGCGAGAAGAGCGTCGAAACTGCCTGGCATCCCTGCGGGATCTCGCGTTTACGCATAATCATATTCAGCGCATCATCCTGGCGGCAGATGAAATGGAAGCGCGGTTAATCAGCCATCTTTCCCCTTCACGCCTTCACGGTGTCGTCAGTAAATCGGTGTCGCTCGACCGCCTGCAGGAGGAGTTGCTGGTGTTGCTGAGTGAAACGCTGCACATCAATGACAATATGCTCAACCACTGGTACAAGAGTCAAAACAGGATGTTAAGCCCAACGGAGCGGGCGATTTTGCGGTATATGTCCTGCGGGTTTTCTATTCCTGAAATCGCCGCGCAGCTTGAGCGCAATATTAAGACCATCCGGGCGCACAAGTTTAATGCGATGGTGAAGCTTGGGGTCAATTCCGACGTGGGACTGCTTGATGCGGCAGATATTCTGACTCATCTCCCGGCCCGGGATCCGCGAACATCAGTATTAAGCCAGCCGACATTTTTATAAGCTGATATCTGTGCGCCAGACAGGCTCTGGCGCCTCATTCAGATGCAAACATCCACCCATTTTGCGGACGTCAGTTCTGCCATTCTGTCTGGTGAAATACGCACGGCACTGTGAATTGCACCCGCGGCCGGCAGCACTTCAGCATACTGCTTCAGTGAAATATCGCAATAAACCGCGAGCGGATTTTCCAGCCCAAACGGGCACACGCCGCCAACAGGATGACCCGTGATGGTGACCACTTCATCACAACTGAGCATGCGTGCTTTTGCGCCAAACGTGTCTTTCAGTTTTTTATTATCCAGACGCGCATCCCCTTTCGCGACCACCAGAATGACGTCATTTTTAACCTTCAACGACAGCGTCTTGGCGATTTGTCCCGGCTCAACACGATGGGCGGCAGCAGCCAACGCAACGGTTGCGGTACTCTGGCTAAGTTCAATAACCTCTATATCCGGAGCGTTGTCGGCAAAAAACTGCTGTACAGACTGCAAACTCATTGTTTCCTCCTGACAAATATCCCGCGTAATCTGTCATAAGAATTTATGCTCTGTAAATATCTCTTCAGTAACAAATATCCCACACGGTCGATTTCTGGATCGCCTTCACATTCACGGAAACCGGTTACAGTAACCGGTTGCAGACCGTGAGTGAGAGATTAATACTGACTATGTAACGTCCCCTGTATCCAATAATAAGAGCTAAATATGAAACCATTCCGTCTGAGCAGTACCGCTGGTAAACGCGCCGGCAAGGTTGTGAAGGTGATGTATGGACCAACGTATGGCGTGAATGCGCCCGTCATAAACGTCTGAAAGGAGATCAGCTATGTCTGCCAACCATGCTGCGTTTAATCTGATATTTCGTTTTGTAGAAAATTACGTCAGCCCGATTGCCGGGCGGATCTCCTCCCAGCGTCATGTTATGGCTATTCGTGATGGCTTTATCTCCGCGATGCCGTTCATGATTGTGGGTTCATTTTTACTCGTCTTCGCGTATCCACCGTTTTCGCCTGATACCACCTGGGGTTTCGCGCGCGCCTGGCTGGACATGGCGAAGCAATTTGAAGGTCAGATCCTCACGCCGTTTGATATGACCATGGGCGTTATGTCCCTGTATATCTGCGCGGCCATTGCCTATAACCTTGGCAAACACTATGTCAAATCGCATCAGTTAGACCCGTTTATGTGCGCCATGCTGTCGCTGATGGCGTTTCTGCTGGTCGCGGCGCCGAAAACCAAAGGCACGCTTCCGGTCGACAGCCTCGGCGGGACTGGCATTTTTACCGCGATTCTGGTGGCTATCTACTGCGTTGAGATGATGCGTTTTCTCAAAGCGCATAACATCGGGATCCGTCTGCCGGACCAGGTTCCGCCGATGATCAAAAACTCCTTTGACCTGTTGATCCCGGTGCTGGTGGTGGTGTTGACGCTTTACCCGCTGAGTCTGGTGATTCAGTCTGAGTTTGGCATGCTGATCCCGCAGGCGATTATGTCTGTCTTCAAACCGCTGGTTTCCGCCGCAGACTCCCTGCCGGCAATCCTGCTGGCGGTGTTGATTGGGCATTTGCTGTGGTTCGCCGGGATCCACGGCGCCGCGATTGTCTCCGGGATGTTGCAGATGTTCTGGCTGACCAACCTGGGCGCTAACCAGACCGCGCTGGCCGCCAGCCAGCCGCTGCCGCATATTTTTATGGAAGCGTTCTGGACATTCTTTATCGTCATCGGGGGGTCAGGTGCCACGATGGGGCTGGTGTTCTGCTACCTGCGCAGCCGCTCCGCTCATCTGCGTTCTATCGGCCGCCTGAGCGTGGTGCCAAGCCTCTTTAACATCAACGAACCCGTTATTTTCGGTACGCCGATTGTCATGAACCCGGTGTTCTTTATTCCGTTCCTGCTGGCACCCATGGTTAACGCCGTGCTGGCCTGGTCGGCGATGAAGTTCGATCTGATTGGCCGCGTGATCTCCGTTGTGCCGTGGACGGCACCTGCACCGGTAGGTGCCGCATGGGCGCTGGGCTGGGATTTCCGTGCAGCCATTCTGGTGGTGGTCCTGGCGTGCGTATCGGCCATCATCTACTTCCCGTTCTTTAAAGTGTACGAGAAGCAACTGCTGGAGCAGGAAGCGGAAGAAGCGCAACGTAATGCGGAAGAGGAAAATCAGCAGGTAGCGTGAGAAACGGATGCCGGGTCAGCGTTAATGCGGCCCGGCAACACCTGACCTTACTTGAGCGTACAATCTCCACACTGCTGAACGTCCGGCAGGCGATAACGCTGGCAGCAGGTGCGACGAACCAGAAGCCCGTCACGAAGGACCACGGTGCGGAATAACGGGTTATCGCGGCCATCGGAAAGCTGTTTTGCAAAGAAACAGGACTGGCGCAGGGCCTCGACCTTCTCATCACCGAGCAGAGGTTTCATTTCCGTCAAATACCAGTGGATTAAATACCCGGTATTGCTCCAGATAAGCTTCCCGTTGATTTCCCCCGTCTCTTCCAGCGCATCCACTACCGGGATCAGGGCGCGAGTTATGAGCTGCTCCATACGTTCCTGAGCAGAGAGGTGCTCCGCGTTCTGGTCTTCGTGGAGATCAATCCAGAAACAGGCCGCACGGCCGGTCTCGTGGAACTCGACATGAAAATATTCCGGGGAGAGTTCCAGCATGCCCTTTTGAGTGAGCAGCGCCAGCATGAGTGGGGGCACCATCAGCCCGATATACCACTGCGCCCAGAGGGAGAGCAGGGGTTTGTTTTCCCGCGTAAGGGTCGGTTGATTGCGATAGATATGGTCGGAATAGGTTGCCAGCAACGACTGCAGTGTCGACGGCTGTCGCCACTCTTCCAGCGTCATGGCGTGGTGCGGGTGCGCTTCATCCAGCCTGATAAAGTCCAGCAGGTGGGCGCGGGTTTTAGCGATCTTATCCCTGATGGCATCCGCAAGCGAAACATTCCCGGTGGGGAGGCGGGCTCTCCAGAGAAGGGGTTCAACGATTTGTGCGGTATGAGTGGCCATAGTAGAGATACAAATCTAAATGATAATGATTGCCAATCCTAACTATTGCTCATACCGATGGCAAGACTTTTGTCCTCGTTATATGACGCCGCGCTTACGCGGTCTGAAGCTCTTCGCTCAGCAGGATGTTATTGCGCCCCATATGCTTTGCTTCGTAGAGGGCCTTGTCCGCTTTCTCCAGTGCGCCTTCGGCGTCTTCATCCTCAAAAATGGCAATCCCAATGCTGATGGTGACGTTTGTCGCCACGCTTTCATTGAACATATGCGGGATTTTTAAATCGTAGACTTTCTGGCGGATCCGCTCTGCCGTCTGGCGGGCATGCTCGAGAGAAATATTGGTCAGCAGAACCATAAATTCTTCCCCGCCGAAGCGCGCCACAATATCACGTGAACGCACGGCATCACGGATGGCAGCAGAGACCCGGATCAGCGCCTGGTCGCCCATCATATGGCCGTAGTGGTCGTTGTAGGCTTTAAAGTGGTCGATATCCATCAGCAGGACAAAGTGCTCGCCGTTCTCCACTGCCGGAAGATTCTCCAGCCGGCTTTGCAGTCCGCGACGGTTATAAAGGCCGGTAAGCGGGTCCATCATGCTCAGATCGGTGAGGGTCTCACGCTCCTCCAGCAAACGGGAGAGCAGTTCCTGCGCGAAGCGATCGTTACGTCTTTGCAAAATGTTATGAATCGCAATTGCTACCACAGGAAGTGCGAAAGAATAGGTCATTCTCAGCCATATATCATGATTACTTAACCACAGGCAGACAATAAAGGTGGGGAAGGAGTGCAGCGTAAATGCTTTGATATTACTGGCGAAGGCCAGCGTACCAATAAACAGTACCGTTAATAATGCCATGATCAAATAGGTCGCCTGATCGTGGGTAATTAACGAAAATTTCGAGGCCACCTGCCACGCCCATAAAATACCGAAGATCGCTGAAACGGCAGGAATATTTACCTTGCGGGTTCTCTTTTTCCAGTGCCAGACGAGCAGCCCGATGCTGATAACAAAAATAGAAATCAGAGGGACCGATAACAGGCGAATAGAATAGAGCGGGTTTGTTACCGAGAACACAGCAGAGGTCGCGTTCAGAAATAAAAATAAACGTAACGATAATTGATATTTACTGTGGACCAAAGACCGCCAGGATTGTGATGTCATAGTAGTGCGTTTTTATTAATATTTAATTAAAACAGGTAAATAGGTGTTGTTTCGCAATGAAAGATGCAAAAAACTCAAAGAGTAATTATCAGAAAAACTTTAGGTCTAGTTAACAGGTGAGCAATTTATCACCTTAGGCATTTCCTGTCATTACAGGAAAGGTAAAGGGGGAGAGTTTTTGATTAATCGTGCTGACAAATGATAATTGATATCATATGATATTGGTTATCATTATCAATGTGAAAGGTCGAACCATGTTGAACAGGGCGCTGGGAAGTGGTTGGGGAGTGTTACTGCCGGGGGCGATTCTTGGCGGTCTGATGTTTGCCGATCTCTCCATTGATGTCTGGAAAGCCCTCATTGTGTCAGGACTGTTAGTGACGTCAGGGATGATCTGGCATAAACAGCTGCGCCACTTTGTGTTACTGCCGTCATGCGTAGCACTGGTCAGTGGAATTCTGGTGATACTGATGAGTTTGAAATAAGCGGAAAGTGAGAAGAACGTCAGAAAGGATGTAAGATAATTGGTGCGAGGGGGGGGACTTGAACCCCCACGTCCGTAAGGACACTAACACCTGAAGCTAGCGCGTCTACCAATTCCGCCACCTTCGCACAGTCATCTTACTTTTTTGATATCGCCTCGTTGGTGCGAGGGGGGGGACTTGAACCCCCACGTCCGTAAGAACACTAACACCTGAAGCTAGCGCGTCTACCAATTCCGCCACCTTCGCCCAGTGCGAGCAATATCAACGTGATTTATGGTGCGAGGGGGGGGACTTGAACCCCCACGTCCGTAAGGACACTAACACCTGAAGCTAGCGCGTCTACCAATTCCGCCACCTTCGCATACCATCGACACTGTAAAAGTATCGTAACCACGGAGGCGCATTCTAGATGTTTTCAGCTTTACGTCAACAGAAAAATGCGCACGCTGTTTTGATTGCTGCAAAAATGGCCGATGGTAGCGCCAGGTTTTGCCGGATAGCGGTTACGCGTATCCGGCCTGCCAGATAAGGGGATTACTTCTTAGCCTGACGCGTCATCACGGTGCGGTAAACCTTAAAGCGACCCGTCTGGGCGATGACTTCATGGAAGCCAAAGGTTTCATCCAGCACTTTCGGGTACGGCAAGAAGGCGTTAGCCACGATACGCAGTTCACCCCCGCTGTTCAGATGACGTACTGCACCACGGATCAGCGTTTGCGCCGCTTCAAGGCTGGTTTCCATACCATCGTGGAACGGTGGGTTGGAGATGATCATGTCGAAACGGCCATTCACGTCAGAGAAGACGTTGCTGGCAAAGACGTCGCCTTCCAGGCCGTTTGCAGCAAGCGTTGCGCGGCTTGCTTCAACCGCCGGGGCGCTCACATCGCACAGGGTTAAGCGCACTTTTGGCGAATGGCTCGCCAGTACGGTAGCCAGTACACCCGCGCCACAGCCGACGTCCAGCACTTTGCCTTTCGTATGCGGCGTCAGGGTGGAGAGCAGCAGCTGACTGCCCACGTCCAGACCGTCGCGGCTGAAGACGCCTGGCAGAGTTTTAATGGTCAGACCGTCAAGCTGATACTCATCCCAGAATTTCTCAGCATCAAAGGTCGCCTGTTTTTCCAGACGGCCGTGATACAGGCCACAGCGACGGGCGCTGTCGATTTTATTCAGCTGCGCATAGCCTTCCAGCATCTGTTCTGCGCTACGAACGCCACTGCGGTTCTCACCGACCACGAAAATATCGCAGCCAACGGGCAGCAGAGAAAGCAGGTTCATCAGCTGGAACTGGGCTTCTGGCTTGTTCTTCGGCCAGTAGTAGATGAGCGTGTCGCAGTCGGCGATGTCGCTCTGTTCAGCGACCAGGCTAAAGCGCGCGCGGTCGTCCATCTGGCGGCTCAGTACCTGCCAGTGGTGGTAGTATTGGGTGTGGGCACGGCTTTCAGCACAGTCGAAACGTGCGGGCAGGTCATCCTGCATATCTCCGGCAAACAGAATACGGCTTTCTTCGAAATCATCACTGTGACGCAGCAAGACTTCACTTGCCGGGGTAAATGCAGACATGAATTGTTCCTCAATTAACTCAGGCGGGGATTATAGTAGGTAGATGGCGCAGTTTCGACACATTTGCTATATTTGCGCGCCTGAGAGACAGGAGTTTTCCCTATGACATCCCGACGAGACTGGCAGTTGCAGCAACTGGGCATCACCCAGTGGGCCTTGCGTCGCCCGACGGCGTTGCAGGGCGAAATCGCCATCTCCATCCCTGCGCACGTCCGGCTGGTGATGGTGGCGGAGGAACTGCCTGCCCTGAATGAACCCCTTATTGGTGATGTCCTTCGTAGCCTGAAGCTGACCACTGAACAGGTTTTACAGCTTACGCCAGACAGGGTCACCATGCTGCCATCCGACAGCCGCTGCAACAGCTGGCGTATGGGAGACATCGATGAGGTCTCCCTGGAAGGGAGCCAGATCTGCTCGCCAGCGCTGGACGAACTGAAAGCCAACCCAAAAGCGCGCAGCGCGCTATGGCAACAAATCTGCGAATATGAACACGATTTCTTCCCTCACGACGCCTGACCTGACCGCGGCGTACGCGATTGAAACGCGCGCCCATGCTTTTCCATGGAGCGAAAAAACCCTCGCCAGCAATCAGGGCGAGCGGTATCTGAATTACCGTCTGGACGTCGACGGCACGATGGCCGCTTTTGCCATCACGCAGGTCGTTCTGGACGAAGCGACGCTGTTTAATATCGCGGTTGATCCCGCGTATCAGCGCCGGGGGCTGGGAAGAGAACTGCTTGAGCATCTCATTCGCGAGCTCGAAACCCGTGACGTTTTCACCCTGTGGCTGGAGGTGCGCGCGTCGAATGTCGCCGCCATCGCACTCTATGAAAGCTTAGGCTTTAACGAGGCGACTATCCGCCGTAACTACTACCCCACCGCAGAGGGACGTGAAGACGCCATCATAATGGCTCTGCCGCTTGGATAACTAAAATAAGGTTGTAACGATGAAATGGGACTGGATTTTCTTTGATGCCGACGAAACGCTGTTTACGTTTGACTCGTTTGGCGGCCTACAGCGGATGTTTCTCGATTATAGCGTTACCTTCACCGCTGAAGACTTTCAGGACTATCAGGCGGTAAACAAACCGCTGTGGGTGGATTACCAGAACGGTGCCATCACCGCGTTACAGCTGCAGCACCAGCGCTTTGATGTCTGGGCCGAGCGGTTAAACGTTAGCCCGGGTGCGCTTAACGATGCCTTCCTTAATGCCATGGCGGATATCTGTGCGCCGTTGCCGGGCGCGGTTTCCCTGCTGGACGCCCTGAAGGGCAAGGCGAAGCTGGGCATTATTACCAACGGTTTTACCGCCCTGCAGCAGATCCGCCTTGAGCGTACGGGCCTGCGCGATCATTTTGACGCGCTGGTGATCTCTGAAGAGGTGGGCGTACCTAAGCCGCATCCGCGTATTTTTGATTATGCGCTGGAACAAGCGGGCAATCCCGATCGTGAACGTGTGCTGATGGTCGGGGACACCGCGGAGTCGGATATTCGTGGCGGGATGAACGCCGGCCTGTCGACCGTCTGGCTGAATGCACACGGTCGCACGTTGCCAGAAGGTATCCAGCCGACCTGGACCGTCACGTCATTGAACGAACTGGAGCAGCTCCTGTGTAAACAATGATTGCCTGCCCCCCATTGATGGGTAAAATAGCCGCATTTTTCGTATCCCATGATGCGCGGCCTGACGCCGCGCTTATATAGAAGATTTCATTATGACGTTGTCTCCTTATCTGCAAGAGGTGGCCAGGCGCCGTACTTTTGCCATTATCTCTCACCCGGATGCCGGTAAAACGACCATCACCGAGAAGGTGTTACTGTTCGGACAGGCGATTCAGACTGCGGGTACCGTAAAAGGCCGTGGTTCCAACCAGCATGCAAAATCTGACTGGATGGAGATGGAAAAGCAGCGTGGTATTTCCATTACCACCTCCGTGATGCAGTTCCCGTATCATGATTGCCTGGTCAACCTGCTGGATACCCCAGGGCACGAAGACTTCTCGGAAGATACCTACCGTACGCTGACGGCGGTGGACTGCTGTCTGATGGTCATCGACGCCGCGAAAGGGGTAGAAGATCGTACCCGTAAGCTGATGGAAGTTACCCGTCTGCGCGATACACCGATCCTCACCTTTATGAACAAACTCGACCGTGACATCCGCGACCCGATGGAGCTGATGGATGAAGTGGAAAACGAGCTGAAAATTGCCTGTGCGCCTATCACCTGGCCCATTGGCTGCGGCAAGCTGTTCAAGGGTGTCTATCACCTTTATAAAGACGAAACCTATCTTTACCAGACCGGCAAAGGCCATACCATTCAGGAAGTCCGTATCGTAAAAGGTCTGGATAACCCGGAGCTGGATGCGGCTGTGGGTGAAGAGCTGGCCGCGCAGCTGCGTGACGAGCTGGAGCTGGTTCAAGGCGCATCTCACGAATTCGACAGAGAGCTGTTCCTGAGCGGTGAAATCACCCCGGTCTTCTTTGGTACCGCGCTGGGTAACTTCGGCGTTGACCATATGCTTGATGGCCTGGTGGAGTGGGCGCCACAACCGATGTCACGTAAAACTGACACCCGTGAAGTGGAAGCGAAAGAAGAGAAGTTCACCGGTTTCGTCTTTAAAATTCAGGCCAACATGGACCCGAAACACCGTGACCGCGTCGCCTTTATGCGCGTGGTGTCCGGTAAGTATGAAAAGGGCATGAAGCTGCGTCAGGTACGTATCGGTAAAGATGTGGTGATCTCCGACGCCCTGACCTTTATGGCGGGCGACCGTTCGCACGTTGAAGAGGCCTATCCGGGCGACATCATCGGTCTGCACAACCACGGTACGATTCAGATCGGCGATACCTTCACCCAGGGTGAAATGATGAAGTTCACCGGTATTCCGAACTTCGCACCGGAACTGTTCCGTCGTATTCGCCTGCGCGATCCGCTGAAGCAGAAACAGCTGCTGAAAGGGCTGGTTCAGCTTTCCGAAGAGGGCGCTGTCCAGGTGTTCCGCCCAATCGCTAACAACGATCTGATCGTAGGCGCTGTCGGTGTGCTGCAGTTCGACGTGGTCGTTGCGCGTCTGAAGAGCGAGTACAACGTGGAAGCGATCTATGAATCGGTTAACGTGGCGACCGCGCGCTGGGTAGAGTGTTCTGACGTGAAGAAATTCGAAGAATTTAAACGTAAGAACGAAGTGCAGCTGGCGCTGGATGGCGGTGATAACCTGACGTATATCGCCCCAACCATGGTCAACCTGAACCTGACTCAGGAACGTTATCCTGATGTCCAGTTCCGCAAAACGCGCGAACACTGATCCCCTCTCAGAGCACGGCAATCGCCGTGCTCTTCTTTATTTCCTGTCTTATTAATCTCTTGCGGAATGTTCTTAATTCAACATTATTTCGCGTCTTTTGTTCGTTTTTTACCCAAATCTGAAAGCGGCACTGTGAGAGTGATCTATATTTAACTCAGTGTTTAACACCGGGCGTGGATGAATTAACTGTTCAATGCATGACTTTGGGTTCTCCATTTTGCCCGTGTGTTCATTCGCAATATATAAAACTAGCAATTAGGGAAGTATGTCGCCCGAATGACGGGTATACACAGGAATACATCGATGAATATGACAAGACTGAAGATTTCTAAAACTCTGCTGGCTGTGACACTGGGTAGCATCCTGGTAAGTGGTTCTGCTCTGGCTGAAACCAGCACTATGGATAAAGCGCAGTCCACCGCCGATACCGCAGGGCAAAAAATCGATAGCTCTATGAATAAAGTCGGTAATTTCATGGATGACAGCTCAATCACAGCAAAAGTGAAAGCCGCACTGGTGGATGATGAAGCTATCAAGAGCACCGATATTTCCGTTAAAACTGACAAGAAAGTTGTCACCCTGAGTGGTTTTGTAGAAAGCCAGGCCCAGGCCGAACAGGCGGTAAAAGTGGCGAAGGGTGTTGAAGGTGTAGCGTCCGTGAGCGACAAACTGCACGTTCGGGACAGCAAAAACGCGTCGGTGAAAGGGTATGCCGGAGATGCAGCCACCACCAGCGAAATCAAAGCTAAACTTTTAGCAGATGACATCGTGCCATCTCGTAAAGTGAAAGTGGAAACCACCGATGGCGTGGTTCAGCTTTCCGGTACGGTCGATTCTCAGGCGCAAAGTGAGCGCGCCGAGTCCATCGCGAAAGCGATCGATGGTGTTAAAAGCGTTAAAAACGATCTGAAAACGAAGTAAATCTGCACCATTCGCCCGTCTGGCTAACGTCAGCGGGCGAAATAAAAATGACTCTGGAAAATCGCCGGTGAGTGACCTGAGCGCGCTCACATTTAGCGGCCGACATTAACTATGGTAAAGGAGAAGCTTATGTTTCGTTGGGGCATTATATTTCTGGTTATCGCGTTAATTGCCGCCGCATTGGGCTTTGGTGGTCTGGCAGGTACAGCGGCATGGGCAGCAAAAATTGTCTTCGTCGTGGGTATTATTCTGTTCCTGGTCAGCCTGTTTACGGGTCGTCGACGTCCGTAGCAAACGCAATATTCCTTCAACAAAAAAAGCCAGTCCTCGTGACTGGCTTTTTCTTGTTTCAGTCGCTGGTCGGGTGCGCTACTGTGTCATAACAGAAAAATGAAAACAGGAAAGCAGAGGTGGGGCAACGAATTCCCGTTACGCTCGGCAATATTGCGCCGCTGGCGTTAAAGCCGTTTCGCGCAGGCCCGCTTGCGCTGGTGTGTGAAGGTGGCGGACAGCGCGGCATTTTTACGGCCGGTGTGCTGGACGAGTTTATGCGCGCGCAATTCAACCCGTTTGACCTGTACTTCGGGACCTCTGCCGGGGCGCAAAACCTCTCTGCTTATGTCTGTAACCAGCCCGGCTACGCGCGAAAAGTGATCATGCGCTACACCACGGCGAAAGAATTTTTCAACCCGGTGCGCTTTGTGCGCGGCGGGAACCTGATTGACCTCGACTGGCTACTGGATTCGACCTCAAGCCAGATGCCGCTGGCAATGGATACGGCGGCGCGCCTGTTCGACAGCGGAAAAGAGTTCTGGATGTGCGCCAGCCGTGGTGATGACTACACGCCGGGCTATTTCTCTCCTCAAAAAGAGAACTGGCTGGATATCATTCGCGCCTCCAGCGCCATTCCCGGTTTCTATCGTTCCGGCGCGCTGCTGGACGGCATCAGCTATCTGGACGGCGGCATCAGTGACGCGGTGCCGGTACAGGAAGCTGCGCGACGCGGGGCAAACACCATTGTGGTGATCCGCACCGTACCGTCGCAAATGTACTATACCCCGCAATGGTTTAAACGCATGGAGCGCTGGTTAGGCGACAGCAGCCTGCAACACCTGGTCAACATCGCGAAGCAGCATGAAACGACCTACGGCGCTATGCAGCGCTTTATTGAAAAACCGCCGGGTAAGCTGCGTATATTTGAAATTTACCCGCCTAAACCGCTGGTCAGCATGGCGCTGGGCAGCCGCGTTCCTGCGCTGCGTACCGATTATAAAACGGGGCGTCTGTGCGGGCGTTACTTCCTGGCGACAATAGGCAAACTGCTGGCTGAACAACCGCCTATACATCGTCATAAAGCCATTATTACCCCACCGGCGGTGGTGGCGAATGATGCGCTGGCGATGCCGCTGGTGGATGCTCCGCAGGCGAATGACGCATTGTTAGATAATGAGGATCTGGCGTGACGTACCGGTTTATCGATACCCACTGTCATTTTGATTTTCCACCGTTTACGGGGGATGAAGAGCAAAGCATCACGCGAGCTGCACAAGCCGGCGTAGAGGCGATAATTGTGCCGGCGGTTGAAGCGGCATACTTTGAGCGGGTACTGGATCTCTCAAGGCGGCACCAGGCGCTGTACGCCGCGCTCGGCCTGCATCCCATTGTGATTGAACACCATCTTGATGAGCATATCGACGCGCTGGACGCCATTGTGCAGACGGCTGGCGACAAACTTGTCGCCATCGGTGAGATCGGCCTCGATCTCTATCGCGACGATCCGCAGTTTGCGCGCCAGCAGACGATCCTTGATGCGCAGCTGCGGCTGGCGAAGCGCCACGATCTGCCGGTGATCCTTCACTCCCGCCGAACCCATGACAAACTGGCAATGCATCTGAAGCGTATCGATCTTCCGCGAAGGGGCGTTGTGCACGGCTTTTCAGGGAGCCTGCAGCAGGCGCAGCGCTTTATTGCGCTGGGCTATAAAATTGGCGTCGGGGGTACCATCACCTATCCACGCGCCAGTAAAACCCGCGATGTGATGGCGCAGCTGCCGCTCGAAGCATTATTACTGGAAACCGACGCGCCGGATATGCCGCTCAACGGTTTTCAGGGGCAGCCAAATCGCCCGGAGCAGGCCGCTCGGGTCTTTGACACGCTCTGTGAGCTGCGCGAGGAGCCGGAAGAAGTGATTGCGCATGCCCTGCTGGAGAATACCCGCGCGGTATTTGGTATTACGTTATAGATAAAGCGCCGGTCGGATCACCACGATTTGCTGTTGTTCCAGCGCCCGCGCCAGCGGCTCAATATCTTCGGGCGTGGCGCTGCGCCAGGACGCCGCTTCACCGTAAACGCCGTGAGCATGAAAGGCGTTAATGCGTACCGGGACATTGCCCAACGCGTGGATAAACGCCGTCAGTGCTTTGAGATGCTCCAGATAATCACACTGCTCCGGGATCACCAGTAATCGCAGTTCCGCCAGCCGCTGGTGGTGTGCCAGCCAGCGGATACTGTGCTTAATCTGCGGATTTTCGCGTCCGGTCAGGAAGCGATGGTGTTCGTTCCCCCAGGCCTTCAAATCCACCATTGCCCCGTCGAATACCGGCAGCAGTTTTTGCCAGCCGGTTTCCCCTAACAGACCGTTGCTGTCCACCAGGCACGTCAGGTGTTGCAGGGCGGGATCGGCTTTGATCGCCGTGAAGAGCGCCACCAGGAACGGTAGCTGCGTTGTCGCTTCACCGCCGCTCACGGTAATGCCTTCAATAAAGGGTGCGGATTTAGAGAGCTGAGTGAGGATCTCGTCGACGCTAAAACGGTGCGCCATTGGCGTTGCCTGCTGCTGGCACAACTGCAGGCAGGTATCACACTGCTGACACTGACTCTCCTGCCACCAGACCCGCCCGGCCTGTATATTCAGTGCATCGTGCGGACAGTGGGGTACGCAGTCGCCGCAGTCGTTGCATCGTCCGATGGTCCACGGATTGTGGCAGGTTTTGCAGCGCAGGTTGCAGCCCTGGAGAAACAGAGCCAGGCGGCTGCCCGGCCCGTCCACGCAGGAGAAGGGGATCACCTGACTAACTAAAGCGCATCTGCTGTTCATGGCTTATCACGCGTGGCTGGCGCTCCAGGATGCGGGTGTGTCGGGCGGCTTCTTCTCCAAGCCAGGTGGTGTTAGTGCGTGACCCTGTTTCACGGTATTTCTCCAGGTCGGACAACCGCACCATATATCCGGTCACGCGTACCAGATCGTTACCGGCCACGTTGGCGGTGAACTCCCGCATTCCCGCGTTGAACGCACCCAGACACAGTTGCACCACAGCCTGCGGGTTGCGTTTGACCGTCTCGTCCAGCGTCAGGATGTCGCTAATCCCGGCGTGATAGTGCTTGTGGTGTGGCGCCACGCTCAGCAGGTGGCTAATCGGGTCCGGCTCCTCCCCGTAAGGCAACCGCGCGCCCGGCGTCGTACCGATATCAGAGCTTATTCCGGACTGGGCATGCAGCATCGCACGCTGTTTCCAGCCGTATTTCACCGGTGTGCTTTCAACAAACGCCGCGAGCTGCTCGCTGATGCGATATCCCAGCGCGTTGGCCTGTTCGTCTTTACCGTAACGGCCCGGTGACCCCGCTTTCTCGCACAGCACGTTCACCGCTTCGGCCAGGCCGTACATGCCGAACATCGGCACAAAGCGGTCGGGATCAATCAGCCCCTCTTTGACGAGGAAGCTATTCTCAAAGAAGCCGGATTTTTGATACAGGAACTCGCAGCGGGCATTGATGACGGCCAGTTGCTGCTGGCAGTAGTGGGGCAACGTACGGGTAAAAAAGTCTTCGGGCGAGTCGCTATGTTCGGCAATGGCCTTCAGGTTCAGGCGCACCAGCGTGCTGCCGCCGCCTGCCAGCGGCAGGGAGTTGTAACAACTCACGATGCCATAACGGCCTTTTGTGAAAATTTTATCATTCACTGGGCCGTT
Organism: Enterobacter sp. 200527-13; assembly: GCF_027924865.1. Classification (NCBI taxonomy): domain Bacteria; kingdom Pseudomonadati; phylum Pseudomonadota; class Gammaproteobacteria; order Enterobacterales; family Enterobacteriaceae; genus Enterobacter; species Enterobacter sp. 200527-13. The sequence goes on along the minus strand of NZ_BSCM01000003.1, from coordinate 236,840 downwards.
AGAAATATGGGGTTTGCTGCATTCACAGAGATTTTCGGCCACCCTGAGCAGCAGCGAATCTGGCGTGATATCGGGATCATAAATAAAGGTCAGATTCGGTGCGACCTGCTTCAGCTCTGCATCAGCGCGTAAAATCGCGCGGGTAACGGGCGTGTCCGCCGGGCCAATATTGGCATGCATAAACGCATCCGGAAGCGTTCTGTCGAGATAGCGCCAGAAACGTTTTATTCGGCTATCGATTTCTTCTTGTGTTAGAATCCTAACATACGGTTGCAGTAATGCATCAAGAGGACCGAGGAAGACCGGCATCGATGTGACAGAAGGAACATGGTGGTACAGGATGGTCAGCAGTGAGAGCGCGTCATCCAGATCCTTTGCCCCTTCCAGTTCCAGCCATGCCGAGCCGTTGGCGAGGAATCTGGCGTAATCAGGCAGAACATAGCGCGGTTTATAAGGCGCATGGCCTTCGAACATGTCGCAGATAAATCCCTCTTCCAGCGCGGTGCGAGCGGCCTGAGGCAGCGCGGGGTAGGGAAGATTGTTCTCCGCCTCCAGCGCCAGAAAATGACGTTTTTGCTCGGGGGTCAATACCGGGCTTGTCACAATTTTCAGGCAACGTTGTTGCAGTGCGTGAGGGCTGGCGTGGGACATATTCGCTTCCTTTATGGTTCTGCGGATGATGACCGAATTGTAGGAAGTCATCCCGGAGGGACTTTTGATCCCACACCGGGTATCGCTGCTTTAATCAGCAGCGACAGCAGTAAAATTTGAAGTTCATCTCATTACAATAATGCAAATTTGTACGCAGTTTTCATTAACTGTGATGAATGTCGAAGTGTAAGTGCGGCTGGATGTTAGAATAGTCACAGACCGCAAGGTAAAATTTATACGGCGATGCCGTTGGAGAATGTTATGACCGATTTAACTGCAAGCAGCCTGCGCGCGTTGAAACTGATGGACCTGACCACTCTGAATGATGACGACACCAATGAGAAAGTCATCGCCCTGTGCCATCAGGCGAAAACGCCCGTCGGGAACACTGCAGCCGTCTGTATCTACCCGCGCTTTATCCCCATTGCCCGTAAGACGCTGAAAGAGCAGGGCACGCCGGATGTACGCATTGCAACCGTGACTAACTTCCCGCACGGCAATGACGACATCGAGATTGCGCTGGCTGAAACTCGCGCGGCCATCGCGTACGGTGCTGACGAAGTGGACGTGGTATTCCCGTACCGTGCGCTGATCGCCGGTAACGAGCAGGTTGGTTTTGACCTGGTGAAAGCGTGTAAAGACGCTTGTGCTGCGGCAAACGTGCTGCTGAAAGTGATCATCGAAACCGGTGAGCTGAAAGAAGAAGCGCTGATCCGTAAAGCGTCTGAAATCTCCATCAACGCGGGTGCGGATTTCATCAAAACCTCTACCGGTAAAGTGCCGGTGAACGCAACGCCGGAAAGCGCGCGCATCATGATGGAAGTGATCCGTGATATGGGCGTGGAAAAAACCGTAGGCTTCAAACCTGCGGGCGGCGTGCGCACGGCAGAAGATGCGCAGCAGTTCCTGGCGATTGCCGACGAACTGTTTGGCCCGGCGTGGGCGGATTCCCGTCACTATCGCTTTGGTGCATCCAGCCTGCTGGCGAGCCTGCTGAAAGCGCTGGGTCACGGCGACGGTAAGAGCGCAAGCAGCTACTGATTTTTATCCTGCGGCGGGCCATCCGCCGCATTTAACCTGTTTTCTCGGGGGTTACCGTGTTTCTCGCACAAGAAATTATTCGTAAAAAACGTGATGGTCATGCATTAAGCGACGAAGAGATCCGCTTCTTTATCAATGGCATTCGTGATAACACCATCTCTGAAGGGCAGATTGCTGCTCTGGCGATGACCATTTTCTTCCACGATATGTCGATGCCTGAGCGTGTATCGCTGACCATGGCGATGCGAGATTCAGGAACCGTTCTGGACTGGAAAAGCCTGAACCTCAACGGCCCGATTGTGGATAAACACTCAACCGGCGGTGTTGGTGACGTGACGTCATTGATGCTGGGCCCAATGGTGGCGGCCTGTGGTGGTTATATCCCCATGATCTCCGGGCGTGGCCTGGGACATACCGGCGGTACGCTCGACAAACTGGAAGCCATCCCGGGCTTCGATATCTTCCCGGATGACCATCGCTTCCGCGACATTATTAAAGACGTTGGTGTGGCGATTATCGGCCAGACCAGCTCTCTTGCTCCTGCCGACAAGCGCTTCTACGCGACCCGCGATATCACCGCGACCGTTGACTCTATTCCCCTGATTACCGCCTCTATCCTCGCCAAGAAACTGGCGGAAGGCCTGGATGCGCTGGTCATGGATGTGAAAGTGGGCAGCGGCGCCTTTATGCCGACCTATGAGCTTTCCGCGGCGCTGGCAGAAGCCATTGTGGGCGTCTCCAACGGTGCGGGCGTGCGTACTACCGCCCTGCTGACGGACATGAACCAGGTGCTGGCGTCCAGCGCAGGCAACGCCGTGGAAGTGCGTGAAGCCGTGCAGTTCCTCACCGGTGAATACCGGAACCCGCGTCTGCTCGATGTCACCATGGCCCTGTGCGTGGAGATGCTGATCTCCGGCAAGCTCGCCAGCGATGATGCCGACGCACGCGCCAAACTTCAGGCGGTGCTGGATAACGGCAAAGCGGCAGAGATCTTCGGCCGCATGGTAGCAGCGCAGAAAGGCCCGACCGACTTCGTGGAACACTACGCGAAATACCTGCCAACGGCGACGCTCAGCAAAGCGGTCTACGCCGATACCGAAGGCTTTGTCTCGGCGATGGATACGCGCGCGCTCGGCATGGCGGTCGTGTCGATGGGCGGCGGTCGTCGTCAGGCCTCGGACACCATTGATTACAGCGTCGGCTTTACCGATATGGCGCGTCTGGGTGACAGCGTCGATGGTCAACGTCCGCTGGCCGTGATCCACGCGAAAGATGAAGCCAGCTGGCAGGAAGCGGCGAAGGCGGTGAAAGCGGCCATTACGCTTGATGATAAAGCACCGCAAAGCACACCGACTGTCTATCGCCGTATCACCGAATAGCGGTATACTGATCTGATCAATAATTTTTGAAGCACTACGTACGGAGAACAATTATGAAACGTGCATTTATTATGGTGCTGGACTCATTCGGCATCGGCGCAACCGAAGATGCAGAACGTTTTGGTGACGTGGGTTCCGATACCATGGGTCACATCGCTGAAGCCTGTGCGAAAGGCGAAGCGGACAACGGTCGTAAAGGCCCTCTGACTCTGCCAAACCTGACCCGTCTGGGTCTGGTGAAAGCCCATGAAGGTTCTACCGGTAAAATTGCAGCCGGTATGGACGGCAATGCGGAAGTGGTAGGCGCGTACGCCTGGGCGCACGAGCTCTCTTCCGGTAAAGATACCCCGTCTGGCCACTGGGAAATCGCCGGCGTGCCGGTTCTCTTCGACTGGGGTTACTTCTCCGATCACGAGAACAGCTTCCCGCAGGAGCTGCTGGACAAGCTGGTCAAGCGTGCCAATCTGCCGGGCTACCTCGGTAACTGCCACTCTTCCGGTACCGTGATTCTGGACGAACTCGGTGAAGAGCACATGAAAACCGGCAAGCCGATTTTCTACACCTCTGCCGACTCCGTGTTCCAGATTGCCTGCCACGAAGAGACCTTTGGCCTGGATAAGCTTTACGAGCTGTGCGAAATCGCACGTGAAGAGCTGACCGAAGGCGGCTATAACATCGGTCGCGTGATTGCTCGTCCGTTTATCGGTGATAAAGCGGGTAACTTCCAGCGTACCGGTAACCGTCATGACCTGGCCGTTGAGCCACCGGCACCGACCGTACTGCAGAAGCTGGTTGACGAGAAAGACGGCCACGTGGTGTCCGTGGGGAAAATTGCAGACATCTATGCCAACTGCGGTATCACCAAAAAAGTGAAAGCCACCGGTCTGGATGCGCTGTTTGACGCCACCATCAAAGAGATGAAAGAAGCGGGTGACAAGACTATCGTCTTCACCAACTTCGTGGACTTCGACTCCTCCTGGGGCCACCGTCGTGACGTGGCCGGTTATGCCGCGGGACTGGAACTGTTTGACCGCCGTTTGCCGGAGCTGATGGAGCTGGTGGGTGAAGATGACATTCTGATCCTGACCGCCGACCACGGCTGCGACCCAACCTGGACCGGTACCGACCACACGCGCGAGCACATTCCTGTGCTGGTGTACGGCCCAAAAGTGAAACCTGGCTCACTGGGCCACCGTGAAACCTTCGCCGATATCGGTCAGACTATTGCGAAATACTTTGGTACGTCCGACATGGAATATGGCAAGGCCATGTTCTAAACACATCCGGGCGTATCCCCTCTCCCTCCGGGAGAGGGAGAACACCATGCAGGCCGGGCAGGCGCCGCCGCCACCCGGCAAAAACACGATAAAAGGAACTGAAGATGGCAACTCCTCACATTAATGCCGAAATGGGTGATTTCGCTGACGTCGTATTGATGCCGGGCGACCCGCTGCGCGCGAAGCACATTGCAGAAACTTTCCTCGAAGACGTGCGTGAAGTGAACAACGTTCGCGGCATGCTGGGCTTCACCGGTACGTACAAAGGCCGCAAAATCTCCGTGATGGGTCACGGTATGGGTATCCCATCCTGCTCCATCTACACCAAAGAGCTGATCACCGATTTCGGCGTGAAGAAAATCATTCGCGTAGGCTCCTGCGGTGCAGTACGTATGGACGTTAAGCTGCGTGATGTGGTTATCGGCATGGGCGCGTGCACGGACTCTAAAGTTAACCGTATGCGTTTCAAAGACCATGACTTTGCCGCCATCGCTGACTTCGGCATGGTGCGTAACGCGGTTGATGCCGCAAAAGCGCTGGGCGTAGACGCACGCGTGGGTAACCTGTTCTCTGCTGACCTGTTCTATGCACCAGACGGCGGCGAGATGTTCGACGTGATGGAAAAGTACGGCATCCTGGGTGTGGAAATGGAAGCGGCAGGGATCTACGGTGTCGCGGCTGAGTTTGGCGCGAAAGCACTGACCATCTGCACCGTGTCTGACCATATCCGTACGCACGAGCAGACGACCGCTGCTGAGCGTCAGACCACCTTCAACGACATGATCAAAATCGCGCTGGAATCCGTTCTGCTGGGCGACAAAGAGTAATGTTGTACTGCCGGGCGGCGTCCGCTGCCCGGCATGCTCTTCCCGGTTACAAATACACCACGCTGATGGTCGCCTGACCGTCAAACTCCGTATCTTCCGTTAAAGACAGATTCTTCAGATTCTCGACCGCCAGCGACACGTTCAGCGGGAAAGAGACGCTGGTGACCGCCATTGGGTCGTTTTTGCCCGCCGGTGCAACGCTCATCAGACCCAAATCTTTATTGACGATGGTACCACCGTTGGCTTTCTGCCAGCGGCTCACGCCCGCTCCCGCGGTCACGGCCGTACGGATAGGCTCAGCGTTATTGCCGTTCGCCGTCACATCGCCTGGCGTGGTGTAGATGGAGTACGCGCCGATGTTTTTACCATCGTGCGTTTTGCCCAGCCCAAAGGTGTTCATCGCACCGCGAAGCTCACCGCCGTTAGCATTGGCGTTTTTCACCTTCAGGTTACTGCTGCCCGTGCTGGCGTTGGAATCGGTACGGTTATCCGCAATGCTCCAGCCCACCTTTGTTGGCGTTGGGCAGTTGATCGTCAGCATCACCCCTTTTTCGCCCAGCTGCGTAGCCTGGGTTTGCGACAAATCGCCAATATGAATCCTGCCAAAATCGATCACGCCATTATTGCTCAGCTCCGGTACACACGAGGCACCGGCAAGCGAGGCTTTGACTTTCAGCACGGCGGTATCGCCCGCGTGTGCGGATGTGGCCGCCAGGGCCAGCGCGACAACGAGTAAACATTTTTTCATTGTTAATCCTTAACATAAATAAAAAGCATGACATTGCGGGGTATTAACCCCTCAGTATTGGTAACGGTAGTGCTTTTCTACGCTTCACGCAGGCAGGTACCTGACGCGTGAATGGGGTTATTCCTGTGTTAATAATTCCCAGGCCATATTGCTCTCAAGAAGGGTATTGTCAGCAACATGACGAAGCTGGCTGTTATTAATGACGGGAACAATCTTAAGGGTGAAGCTCATGTGTTTACCCCGCACCGGCACGGCATTTTGCCGGGCAACGAGACCTTCATTATTTTTGATAAACGCGCGTTGCGTCGGGCTGGAGGAGGGCGTAAAACCGATACGGTCCGTCGTTTTCGCCAGCGTGCAGGCATGCCCGTCAACCACCATATTGTCGGCAATAATGGCCAGTCGCCCGTCCTGACCAAAGAGAACCCCCCCGTTGACGCCGGCAGTGGACTGCAGAAACAAGGCCATCACTCTCGGCTCCGGGCAGAAGACGTTGGCCGTAATTTCTTTGGCCGGCATCCGGTTCCAGTTCTTCTGCGAGGCGGCGATATCCGACGGTTTGAGTTTTCCAAACGAGACAACAGGCTGCGAAAACGTAACCTGACACTCTTCACTGGACGCGCGTGCGGAGAAGAGCAAAATCATGCTGGCAAACGCCGCGAATAAAAGGGAATAACAGGTTTTCACTGGCACATTCCTTCTGCTTTTTCGTAATAGGACTCGGTATTTTTGTCTTCGCTGAGCGAATACGTGATGTGGCAAATTTTTGCCATGTTGTCGTCCACCACATACAGGGCGGGCGCATCCGTGGCGTCGGGAATAAACACGCTGCCGTTATCCATTACGCTCACGATATAACGGCTGTCTTTATCCACCACGCTAAGCCCTCTGGCGAGCCATGACCCGTCAGGGCGTTTCACGCTCAGCATTAGACGACGCGTGTTCAGCACGTGGAAATCCACCTGCGCGAATGAGCCGTAAGCTGCAGAAACGGTCTGTATCCCGTTCGATAAATCCATTCCCTGTGGCAGGGAGCTGGCATCAATGACAATCTGAGAGGTTTGCCACTCGCGCAGACCCGGCACCACGGCTTGTCCCCACGCATCGGTCCAGACGGTTCCATCGGGCGTGGTGATTTGAATACCGCTTTCCGGCTCGCTTAATCGCGCAATGCCAAAGGTGTCTTTAATCGGGTAGGGTGCAAACGTAATGCCATGACCATGCAGGGCGATGCCGCCGCTGAGGGAGGTGCTGTAATTATGCTGGTTCCCGTCATTCAGCCCTGCGGCCATGCCCAGCGGTGCGTAGTGCAGGTTGGTGCTGACATTGCCGTTAAACGACTGGGTCTTGTCCTGATTATCGCGATCGACCGAGAGGTTGTAATTGGTGTTCTGACCCCACGATCCGCTGTCCTGAATACCGAGGTTTTGTTTTTCACCCTGGCTGCGCATATAGGTACTGATGCGCTCAGTACCAAACGGAATGACCAGATTAAGATAGAGCAGGTCGCCATCACTTGTGCCGCCCTGCTCCGTCTCACTGCTGCTGAGGGCGTGCTGCCAGTTCACTGAGAGCGACGTGTGCCCCAGACTCTTGCCCCAGGAGACCATCAGGTAGCGGGAGCTACTGCTCTCTTCATCCCCGGCATTCTCGCTGTACTGGAATGAAAGCGAGCCAACCCACGCGTTGTTCCAGTTGAGGCTGGTATTCCAGGCGCTTTGATAGCGCTGGGATTCAGCGTCCATCGCCTCGTTTAACTCCCGGTAGCCGGTGCTGTAGGTTGATGCGCTGACCCCAAGCGTGAGTTGCTCGGGCAGGGAAAGGTGACTTTGCAATTCTATTTTGCGGCCATTTTGTTGACCGTAGAACTGCGCGCGGCTCATCTGAACGCTGGGAGAGAGCAGCCAGTACTCGGCTGGCGACCATTCCAGCATCGCCCCGAGGGCCTGATACTGCTCTGCCAGCACGCCCGCCGTGACGCCGGTGAGCTGGGGCGTAAACCGGGTTCCGTCAGAAAAATTAAATACCCAGGGCGACCCCTGTTCATCCCCGGTATCGCGAACTTTACCCAACGAGACGCTGAGCCCTTCGGTGCGCGTCATCCCGCTCACGTTCAGTGAGGAGGAAGGAACCGTAAACGTCGTGGTGGAACCGTCGGTTTCGACCACGCTGATGTCCAAATCCACGTTGCCACGCACCACCGGGACATCGGTCAGAGTAAACGGACCGGCATTCACCAGCGAAGAGTAGATAACCTGCCCGGACTGACGAACGTCAACGCGCGCCTGGTTGGTGCGGGCGATGCCGGAAATGGTCGTCGCCGGAATATTCGGTTGCAGGCCCGTTTCCGGCATGAACTGTACGCCATTAATTTGTGCGCCACTGAACAGCGCCGAGTTGACGTTAATCTGCCCCGCCTGAATGCGAAGTTTCCGTTCTTCGAAGACGTGTTCCGCGTAGGTATAGAGATTCTCTGTGCTGCGGGTTCCGTTATCGTCGGTCAGGATAAAGTTGCTGCGCAGCGTCCAGTTCGCCACGTTGAGACCGGCGCCAATATTGCCCTGGGAAAAGGTACTGTTTCCGCCGCTGCCGTACTCGTTGTAGTTGCTGAACGCACTGTAATTGATAAGACCCGCCGCACCGCCGTGCGCGTAGTATTTCGCGGCATAAAAACCATTGTCCATCGCCTCTGCGGGAACATAAATCTCAAGCGACTCCGCGTTGGGCAGCAGCGTGACGGTGGCCGTCGGGTAATCTTGCAGAAGATTATGGCAGGGCTCTTTTGCATCGATATTCAGCGGAAGAAGACCTGCCGCACGGGTAAAGTCATCATCCAGACACAGTTGCCCTTCCTCTCCCACGCGGATCGCAAGCGTGCCTTTATCGACGCCGTTAATTTTTACCTGCACGGCATGCGGCCCCGGCAGGTATCGCTGGGCCTGGGAGAAGTAGTGGGCGAGGTTGGTGCTGATACCGCGGGTCGCCAGAATATCGGTATTAAAATCCATACCGGCCGCCGATACCGACTGGGCGGGCAATGTCAAAGCCCCCAGTATGGCGGCGCGAAGCGTCTGATTACGCAAAGAGAACTCAATCACCAAAACATCCCTGTCTTACTGGCGCGTCAGGGAAGCGGTAAAGCTCTCAACTTCAATCCCGTAGCGGCTGGCCGGATTGAACTCAATGGCGTTATCGGTGCCGTTAACCGGGGTGTCGGTCTGCACCGTCATGGTCTCTCCCGGCAGGATAAACGTCTTGTTGACCAGACCTTCCGTATGCGAAGGCAGTAAGGTGACAGAGGTGGAGAAACGGACCACGTAGGCGGACGGATTCTGCACCTTGACCTCTTTCCCGGTGACTGACCAGGTCAGTAATTTCCAGGCGTCGGTGACCACCGGCAGATCTTTGGGATGGATCAGGACCGGTAAATCCTGACGCAGGTTGATCCCGACCTTCACGTTTTTATCCGTGCTCTTGGGCGGAATACCTTCGAACACCACGCGTTTGTACTGTTCAACGCTAAGCGGTTTGTCGGTTTCAAGAATAAAGCGAACCTGTTGCTCCTGGCCTGGCTCGAGGCGCACCACCGGCTGGGTGACGTTGAGTTTTACCCCCTGGTCGCCCCCGATATCCCGGATGGAGGTATAAAGCAGGGTGGGAATGCTGTCGGTGTTTTTCACGCTCATGACGCCGCCGTGGTTCGCTTCGTCAATCAGCAGCAGGGTGGTTTCAGGCACCATTCCGGCGGCAAAAAGCGAAGCCGGAAGGGCGAGGCACAGTGAGCAGATCAAACGTGTTGATGTGTGGATCGTAGACATAGTGGGTTTCATTCGCTGGTCAGGAAAAAAACTCCCCATGTAACTGGAGAGTTTTGCGTCAGGGGGCTGGATTAGAGGTAAACCAGGGTGATCGTTGACTGGCCTTCAAGCTCGGTTTTGTCGGTCAGGGTCAGCTTGTCGCTTGGGGCTACGGCCAGCGCAATCTTCAGCGGGAATGCCGCGCTCATGAAGGCTAAAGGTGCACGCTGGCCGCTTTTGGAAACGGTCATGACGTCGGTGCCATCGTTGGAGAGGATGCCGCTGGTCCACATGTTCATCCAGCTTCTGCTGCTGATCGTGCCGCCGGTATAGAGGGTAGCCGCGATAGGCTGTACCGCCGCGCCGTCTGCGGTAACGGAGGTCAGGTAGGTAGAAATGGCATACGCACCGATGTTCTCGCCGGCGCTGGTTTTACCTACGCCGTTCAGTTGGCTGGAGCCAGATGCCTGGCCACCGTTTGCGGTAGCGTTATCCACGTGGAACTGGTTGGCTGGCAGGCTGGCACCGGCGTTGGAGTCCGCGCGATCGTCGTGAAGCGTCCAGCCCACGCGTGTGGCGGACTGGCACTTGATGGTCAGGGTGACATCTTTATGACCTGCCTGATATGGCACGCTGGAGGAGAGGGAGTCCAGACCGATTTCACCGAAGTTGGCCAGACCCCCGTTGCTGATTTCCGGCACGCAGCCTGCGCTGGTCAGTGAGCCCTGTACTTTGAGCATGGCGGTCGGTTCTGCGCAAACGGCTGTTGCCGCCATGGATAGCACGGTGGCAAGAAGAAGCTTTTTCATTGTTATTCCTTAACCTGAAAGAGAGTGACTAAAAAAGATATTTTTAGTCCGCAAAGTGCTTGCATGAATACACGTGTTAAATAACAAGCGCCGCTGATTCTATTAATGATTCACAGAATGCAATAATTAGATTTTCTAACGAGCACATTGAGATTTTATTAAGTCATTACAATCAGATATGAATGGATTTATATTCTGCTTTAAAAGGGCGGAATATCTCCGCCGGAGAAAAGAAAACATGACCTTAACGTATCAGAGATAAACCAGCGTAATGGTGGTTTCGCCGCTCAGTTGAGCTTCATCAGTCGTGGTCAGGCGATCGGTATTCACAATGGCCATCGAGACTTTAAACGGGAAGACGACGTTGGTAATCGCCAGCGGAGAAGATTTGCCTGGGGTGGTCGCCGTCATAATTTCTGCGTTACCGTTGGCAATAATACCGGTACTCAGGTTACGCCACATGTATTCGCCATTGCTGTTGACGTACGCCGGGGCATAAATGGCCTGAGCCGGAAGACCATTGGCGGTAACTTCATTCACGCGCGTTGCGATGGCATACGCCCCAATCTTTTCGCCCGCCGCCGTGGTGCCAACGCCATAGGTGGTGCCAGCGCCCCAGGCATCACCTCCGTTATCCGTCGCATCGCGGATGTAGAACTGGCTGGACGTCAGGTCATTTGCCGCATTGGTATCTTCTTTATTGTCCGCGATGCTCCAGGCCACTTTGGTCGCTGAAGGGCAGGTAATGGTTAACGACATGTCCTTTTGACCCATCTGATTCGTCTGGGTAGGAGAAAGTTGATCCAGGGCGATGGTGCCAAAATCGATTGAACCGCCATTGCTTAATTCAGGCGTACAGGACGCATTATTCATTTTGCCTTTCACCTTCATCACAACGGTAGAGTCGGCGAGCGCAGCGTGAGAAGCCACGGCAATCAGAGTGGCGAGAAGAAGTTTTTTCACTGTTATTCCTTAACCAAAAAGTGGACATTTTCTTGTGTGCGTGTAATTAACGTATTGATTCACAAGCGCGGGAATTCTATTAATGGTCAGAGTTATTTGTGAAATGAGAAATTCTACTCTCGGTTGTGAGTTTAATTAAGGGCTGTAAATACAATCATGTATGTATTTACGTCTTGCGAATAATATGATGGATGCAGTATGAATAAAGGAATAAAAAACGGCGAATTAAATTCGCCGTCAGAGATACGTTATCGCCTGAGCGATAATTTAATTAGAGGTATTTCAGCGTAATGGTCGCCTGACCATCCAGTTCGGTATCTTCGGTAATGCTCAGTCTGTTGGTATTCCTGATTGCCATGGAGACTTTCATTGGGAATACGGCTTCGGTAAAGGCCATCGGCACGAGTTCACCCGGTTTGGCGACGGACATGGTTTCGTAGTCATCCAGAACAAGACGACCCGTCGTATTTTTATTCCATTTAGTCAGATTAGTGCCTCCCGCGGTAATCGCATCAGCAGGTGCGCCGTCTACCGTGACATATGGCAGGTTGGTATACACTGCCCATCCGCCAATCTTCTGGCCCTCTTTGGTAAAACCTAAACCGCTTGTGTACTGAGGGCTGAATGTCGAGCTGCCATCAACGGCAGAATCATCGACTTCAATATAATGGCCATCAGCCAGACTGTCTTTGCGGTTGTCGTACATTGTCCAGCCGACTTTGGTCGCAGAATTACAGGTAATTGTCATGGTGATATCACGCTGGCCGAGCTGGTTATCCTCAGTCGCGCTCAGTGAGCCCATTGATATTTTGCCATAATCTACTGCACCGCCGTTGCTCATTGTAGGAGTACATGACGCGTTGGTCAGTTTGCCTTGCACTTTCATGACGGCGGTGTTAGCCGCATGGGCTGCGGTCATGGACGTTGCCGCAGCGATGGCCGCGACAAGAAGAATTTTTTTCATTGTTGTTCCTTAACGAAGAGAAATTATAGAGCTGTCGACTAGTAATGTAATCAATAGGTTTTATATATGGGTGTAACCACGGGCAGTAGTATATTGTGGCTGCTCTAAATGGTGTATTTAGAATTTCTAAACGGGCAGTAATGAAAATATAAAAGCATAGATGGTGTGAATATTTTCACGCATTTTACGGGCATATTTCCGCTTTTATTGTTCAATTTATTATTGAAAGTTATTAGCGGTTTTCGTAAGGCCGGGAAGCATTCAATGCCCTTCCCGACGATAATATAATATTTTTTAATGAGATGGGGCAGGCTGGATCCCTGAAGCCTGCTTAAAAAATAAGAATAAGAGGTTATCGCGTAAACAGGTCACATTACTCGCCCGGCGAAGCACGCCGGGCAACATGGTTTAGCGTACGCCCTGCGAAAGCCAGGCAGAAAGCTCGCCCAGCTCGATTGCCTGATCGGGGAACTCGCCACGTAACGCCTCACATGCCAGCTGCACCGTGTCGGCCCGATACAGGCAGCCCTGTAAGCGGCTGGCCAGCGCCTCCAGCGGCGCAGGGTTCAGGCTGTCCGTAAAGACCTGCGCCCGGGTAATGTGGCCTTTTTCCACGTCAAAATGAAGCTCCACGCCGCCCCAGGTGAAGCGCTCGTCCAGCAGGTGCGAGAAGGCCGGCGCCTGACCGAAGTTCCACTCCCAGCTGCTCTGACGGGCAAAGGTTTCCGCAAAGTTTGGCAGATCAGGGGTGTTATCCGGGGAGATCACTTCGGCTTCGACCCGCTCGCCGTAGTGATCGAAAAACGCTTCGCGGATGGCATCGCAGATCTGTTCGTGGGTAATGCCCGGCAGTAATTCGATCAGGTTGGCGACGCGGCCACGCACGGAGGTGATACCTTTGGCCTGCAGTTTTTTCTTATCGGGATTAAGGTAATTCGCAAGACGGCTGAGGTCGGCATTCAGCAACAATGTACCGTGATGGAACCCCCGGTCCAGGGTTTCACGGTAGGCGGAGCCGGAGACTTTGCGATCCCCGTCGGGGGTTTTGACGACCAGATCGTTGCGGCCTGACGCTTCGGCAGTCACGCCCAGCGATGTCAGGGCGTTAAGCACAATCGCGGTGGAAATGGTTTTATCGTATTCAGGTTTGCCCGCCATAAAGGTAAAGCAGGTATTGCCGAGGTCGTGAAATACCGCGCCGCCGCCGCTGCTGCGTCGCGCCAGGCGGACGTTATCCTCTTCCATACGCCGGGTATTACACTCTTTCCAGGGATTCTGCGCACGGCCAATCACCACCGTATCGGCGTTGCGCCATAAAAATAACACCCGTTGAGTGGCTGGCATCTGACGGAAGATGCACTCTTCTACCGCGAGATTGAACCAGGGATCGTGAGAGTCAGAGATAAGCAGGCGTAACGTCGTCATGGCAAAGTTCCTTTTCCGAATCGTAAGCCTACTTTATCACTATTCTTTCTTATCGCCCTCGTCCTCTTCGGGCACCGATTTACTGGCGGTCAGGAGGAAAGGCGATTGCTGCCAGCGGGTGCGTTTACCCTGCAGCAGCGTGCGTGCCAGCACCACACCGATGGCCAACGAGAGCAGCAGCATCAGGCGCAAAATATTGGTGGTGTTGTCCACCTGTTTTGCTTCGGTGGGCAGGGTGTGGGTGTCGAGCGTCAGCCGCAAATACCCGAGCGGACCATTTTTCCCCTGCACGGGTTCGACGATCTGCTGATTGAAATAGCCGCCGGCTTTTTTGCCGTCCAGCGCCAGCCTGTCACGAACGTCAACGTGCTCACCGGCACGGGCGATCAAGTCGCCCTGTTCGTCGTAGACACCAGCATCAAGAATGCGGCTGTTTTCGGTTAACTGGCGTAATATCTGACCTATGCGCTTCTCGTCCGGCGTTTCGGTGCGCATCGCCGGGGCGATGTTGAGCGTGACCTGACGCGCCAGAGTACGCGCCAGTTCCTCAAACTGCGGGTTACGTTGCCGCTGGTGATTCTGGCTGAACCACGATGCTCCTTGCATCAGCGCGACCAAGAGTGCGAGACATATCAGGACAATCACGGCACGATGAAGTCGGAATTTCAGTTTTGCGCGAGCCATATTCCACCTGCTGAAAATTTACGGCTTAATGTTGCCAGAAGTGATGGTTACAAGGTAGCCTCATGCGTTATTTTCCCTCTGGAACCTTCCGGCGCGAACGAATTCACAGGAGCTTCAATGCCGAACATTACCTGGTGCGACCTGCCTACGGATGTCTCTTTATGGCCAGGATTGCCGCTCTCTTTAAGTGGTGATGAGGTGATGCCTCTGGATTACCACGCTGGCCGTAGCGGCTGGCTGCTGTACGGACGCGGCCTGGACAAACAACGCCTGACCCAATATCAAACCAAACTGGGTGCAGCGATGGTCATCGTGGCGGCCTGGTGCGTAGAGGATTATCAGGTCATCCGCCTGGCAGGTTCCCTGACGCAGCGCGCGACCCGTCTGGCGCATGATGCCGGCCTGGACGTGGCGCCTCTCGGCAAAATTCCACACCTGAAAACGCCGGGTCTGCTGGTGATGGACATGGATTCCACCGCCATCCAGATCGAGTGCATCGACGAGATCGCCAGGCTTGCCGGCAGCGGCGAGCTGGTGGCCGATGTGACCGAACGCGCGATGCGCGGCGAGCTGGATTTCACCGCCAGTCTGAGGCAGCGCGTGGCGACCCTGAAAGGGGCCGACGCGAACATTCTGCGCCAGGTGCGTGATGAGCTGCCGTTAATGCCGGGGCTGACGCAGCTGGTGCTGAAGTTAGAAACGCTGGGCTGGAAAGTGGCTATCGCCTCGGGCGGGTTCACCTTCTTCGCCGACTACCTTCGCGACACGTTGCGCCTCACCACCGTGGTGGCGAATGAGCTGGAAATCATGGACGGCAAGCTGACCGGCCAGGTGATCGGCGATATCGTGGATGCCCAGTACAAAGCCAATACCCTGACCCGTCTGGCGGAAAAATATGAAATTCCTGTCGTCCAGACCGTTGCCATCGGTGATGGCGCGAACGACCTGCCGATGATCAAAGCGGCAGGCCTTGGCATTGCCTACCATGCCAAGCCTAAAGTGAATGAAAAGACGGAAGTCACCATCCGTCATGCTGACCTGATGGGGGTGTTCTGCATTCTCTCCGGCAGCGTGAATCAGAAATAACGAGGTAAACCGTGGCGAAAGCTCCAAAACGCGCATTTGTCTGTAATGAATGTGGTGCGGATTATCCGCGCTGGCAGGGGCAATGTAGCGCCTGTCATGCCTGGAACACCATCACCGAAGTGCGTGGTGTGGCGGCTTCGCCGAGCGTGGCCCGCAATGAACGCCTGAGCGGTTATGCCGGCAACGCCGGTGTCGCGAAAGTGCAAAAGCTCTCGGATATCAGCCTCGAAGAGCTGCCGCGTTTCTCGACCGGCTTCAAAGAGTTTGACCGTGTGCTCGGCGGGGGAGTGGTGCCGGGCAGTGCGATCCTGATCGGCGGTAACCCGGGAGCGGGTAAATCAACACTGCTGTTGCAAACGCTCTGCAACCTCGCCGAACAGATGAAAACCCTGTACGTCACCGGTGAAGAGTCCCTGCAGCAGGTGGCGATGCGTGCGCACCGTCTTGGCCTGCCAACCGGCAACCTCAACATGCTTTCGGAAACCAGCATCGAGCAAATCTGCATGATTGCCGAAGAAGAGCAGCCGAAGCTGATGGTTATCGACTCCATTCAGGTGATGCACATGGCGGATATCCAGTCTTCACCGGGGAGCGTGGCGCAGGTGCGTGAAACCGCCGCCTATCTCACGCGCTTTGCCAAAACGCGCGGTGTGGCGATTGTGATGGTCGGCCACGTCACGAAAGATGGTTCGCTGGCGGGGCCGAAAGTGCTGGAGCACTGTATCGACTGCTCCGTCATGCTCGACGGCGATGCCGATTCCCGTTTCCGTACGTTGCGCAGCCACAAAAACCGTTTTGGTGCGGTGAACGAGTTGGGCGTGTTTGCCATGACCGAGCAGGGGCTGCGTGAAGTCAGCAACCCGTCTGCCATCTTCCTCAGCCGGGGCGATGAAGTGACCTCCGGTAGCTCGGTGATGGTGCTCTGGGAAGGGACGCGTCCGCTGCTCGTGGAAATTCAGGCGCTGGTGGATCACTCAATGATGGGTAACCCACGGCGTGTGGCCGTTGGCCTGGAACAAAACCGCCTGGCGATCCTGTTGGCCGTACTGCACCGCCACGGCGGCCTGCAGATGGCGGATCAGGACGTGTTCGTCAACGTGGTCGGCGGGGTCAAAGTCACTGAGACCAGTGCGGATCTGGCGCTGCTGCTGGCAATGGTCTCCAGCCTGCGTGACAGACCGCTGCCGCAGGACCTGGTGGTGTTTGGTGAAGTGGGTCTGGCCGGGGAGATACGCCCGGTGCCAAGCGGCCAGGAGCGCATCTCCGAGGCGGCGAAGCACGGCTTTCGCCGCGCCATTGTGCCCGCCGCCAACGTGCCGAAAAAAATCCCGGAAGGGATGCAGGTCTTTGGCGTGAAGAAACTCGCAGATGCGTTAAATGTCTTTGACGACTTATAATTACGTATTCGATTTTGCAGGAGGCACCGTAATTTATGTCATCATTTGACTACATCAAGACCGCAATCCGCCAGAAAGGCTGCACGCTGCAGCAGGTGGCGGATGCCAGCGGCATGACCAAAGGCTACCTGAGCCAACTGCTGAACGCCAAAATCAAAAGCCCCAGCGCACAAAAGCTGGAAGCGTTGCACCGCTTTCTGGGGCTTGAATTCCCGCGTATGCAAAAGAACGTCGGCGTGGTATTTGGCAAGTTTTACCCGCTGCATACCGGGCACATCTATCTTATCCAGCGTGCCTGTAGCCAGGTGGACGAGCTGCATATCATCATGGGTTACGATGAAACCCGCGACCGTCAGCTGTTCGAGGACAGCGCCATGTCGCAGCAGCCAACCGTGCCGGATCGCCTGCGCTGGCTGCTGCAGACCTTTAAGTACCAGAAAAACATTCGTATTCATGCTTTTAATGAAGAGGGCATGGAGCCGTATCCGCACGGCTGGGATGTGTGGAGCAATGGCGTCAAAGCGTTCATGGACGAAAAGGGGATCACCCCGAACTGGATCTACACCTCTGAAGAGTCCGATGCGCCGCAGTTCCGCGAGCATCTGGGCATTGAAACCGTGCTGATCGATCCAAAGCGTACCTTTATGAACATCAGCGGGGCGCTGATCCGCGAAAACCCGTTCCGCTACTGGGATTACATCCCAACCGAGGTAAAACCGTTCTTTGTGCGCACCGTTGCGATTCTGGGCGGCGAGTCGAGCGGGAAATCGACGCTGGTCAACAAGCTGGCCAACATCTTTAACACCACCAGTGCGTGGGAGTACGGGCGTGATTACGTCTTCTCACATCTGGGCGGTGACGAGATGGCGTTGCAGTACTCCGACTACGATAAAATCGCGCTCGGTCATGCGCAGTACATTGATTTCGCGGTGAAATACGCCAATAAAGTGGCCTTCATTGATACCGATTTCGTCACCACCCAGGCGTTTTGCAAAAAATACGAGGGACGCGAGCATCCGTTTGTGCAGGCGCTGATAGACGAATACCGCTTTGACCTGGTGATTTTGCTCGAAAACAACACCCCGTGGGTTGCCGACGGGATCCGCAGCCTCGGCAGTTCCGTCGACAGAAAAGAGTTCCAGAGCATGCTCATCGACATGCTGCACGAAAATAACGTGGAGTTTGTGCATGTGGAGGAGTCAGATTACGACAGCCGTTTCCTGCGCTGCGTAGAGCTGGTGAAAGAGATGATGGGGGAGCAGGGGTAATTCCCTCATCCTAACCCTCTCCTGAGGGAGAGGGCCGGTGTGAGGGGGAACACCCCCCTCAATACTCAACCACCACTTTGCCACGCATATGCCCGTCCAGCACTTTACGGTGCGCTTCGGTGATGCTTTCGACGCTCAGCCCGTGCAGCGTTTCGCTCAGTGAGCTTTCCACCACGCCGTTATCCACCAGCTTCGCAACCTCGTTTAAGATCTCGCCCTGACGCGCCATGTCGGCGGTCTGGTACATGCTGCGGGTGTACATAAACTCCCAGTGCAGCGCGGCGGATTTGGATTTCAGCTTATCCTGGTTCAGCGGATGTGCGTTCTCAACGATGGAGCAGATATGCCCCTGCGGTGCGATCAGTTCACTGACGGCATCCCAGTGGCCGTCGGTATCATTGAGAATGAAAATGTAATCCACAAACGTCAGGCCCTGTTTAGCCAGTTCACCTTTCAGGTCACGGTAATTCACCACGTGATCGGCACCGCGATCGCGACACCACTGAGCAGAATCTTCCCGCGAGGCGGTCGCGACGATCTTCACATTGCTGCGATGTTTCGCAAACGGGATCGCCAGCGATCCTACGCCGCCCGCGCCGCCAATAATGAGCAGCGTTTTGTCCGGGCCGGCATCCTGGATATTCAGCCGTTCAAACAATCCTTCCCAGGCGGTGAGGGCGGTTAACGGCAAGGCGGCTGCGGCAGCCCAGCCGAGGCTTACCGGCTTATGCCCGACAATGCGCGCATCGATCAGCTGATGGGTGGTATTGCTGCCCGGGCGGGTAATATCGCCCGCGTACCACACTTCATCCCCCGGTTTAAAACCGCTAACGCCTGCACCCACGGCTTTCACAATGCCGCTGGCGTCCCAGCCGAGAACGCGTGGTTCTGTCAGGCCGCTTCTGACGATGCCCGCGTGAACTTTGGTATCGACCGGGTTGATGGAAACGGCTTTTACCTCAACCAGCAGATCATGCTCGCCGGGTTGCGGCATCGGTTGGGTAATTTCAATGAAATCAGCAGGACTGTCTGGATTAACGGCAATGGCTTTAACTGACATGGTGAGCTCCTTTAGGGAAAGCGTGTTGTTGAGACTAGTCTATTAAGTGCTCAGTCGCGTGATAAGATGGACAATTAAGAACGAAGTGTTCGTACAGGATGAACAATCATGTTTAAACAACTTCAGGATATGGCGCTGTTTGCGCTGGTGGCAGAGTTGGGCAGCTTTACCGCGGCGGCGCAGAAAGCTGAGCTGCCGAAATCCAGCGTCAGCCAGCGAATCAGCCAGCTTGAACAGCAGGTGGGGATCCGCTTGCTCAATCGTACTACGCGCAGGCTGAACCTGACGTTCGCCGGCGAGCACTATCTGGTTCACTGCCGCGAGATGCTGGCGGCAAGTGAACGGGCGGAGTACGCCATTCAGCGGCTGCGTGAAAACCCCAGCGGTCGGCTGCGCATCACCTGCCCGGCCGGGATCGGCGCGACGCTGCTGGCGCATTTGAATGCGGAGTTCCAGCTCCGCTATCCGGACGTTTCGCTTGACGTATCCATTTCTGACGACGTGCTCGACCTGGTCGAGTCAGGTTTTGACGTGGCGCTGCGTACCGGTAAGCCGCAGGACTCCTCCCTGATTGGCCGTATGATCGGTCATTGCCCGCGTTATATGCTGGCCTCACCGACTTACCTGGCGCGCCGGGAGCCGCTGACGCATCCCCGGCAGCTGGTGGAACACCGCTGTATTACCCACAAGGCGTGGTCTGAGTGGCTGCTGCAAAGCGAAAGTGAGGATTACCGTTATCTGCCGGATAACGCCCATCTGACGGATAATCTGGTGTATGCGCGCGAATGTGCCATCGCCGGCGCCGGGATCACGCTGCTTCCCGCTTTTTTGCTTGAGGATAAGGTTGAAAAGGGCGCGCTGGTGAAGGTGCTGCCGGAGTGGAACGTCGAGGGGAACGATTTGTGGCTGGCTTACCCGAGCCGCAAGCTGAACTCGCCGGCGCTGATGCGGTATATCGACTTTGCGATGCAGTGTGATGAGGTGAAGCGGTTTTACGTGGGTGGGTGAACGGTGCGTCACTCACAGGGTGTAGGAACAAACAAAAAAAACGGCAACTGACGTTGCCGTTTTACATTTATTTCGCGATACGTTTGTACTTAATACGTTTCGGCTCCAGCGCATCTGCGCCCAGCGTACGTTTCTTGTACTCTTCGTATTCGGTGAAGTTACCTTCGAAGAACTCCACTTTCCCTTCGTCCTGGTAGTCCAGGATGTGGGTTGCGATACGGTCAAGGAACCAACGGTCGTGCGAGATAACCATTGCACAGCCCGGGAACTCCAGCAGGGCGTTTTCCAGTGCGCGCAGGGTTTCAATGTCCAGGTCGTTGGTCGGTTCATCGAGCAGCAGCACGTTACCGCCAACCTGCAGCAGTTTGGCCAGGTGCAGACGACCACGTTCACCACCGGAGAGCTCGCCCACGCGTTTACCCTGGTCGGTGCCTTTGAAGTTAAAGCGGCCAACGTAAGCGCGGCTTGGCATTTCGGTGTTACCGATACGCATGATATCCAGGCCGCCGGAGACTTCTTCCCACACGGTTTTGCTGTTATCCATGGCGTCACGGAACTGGTCAACGGAAGCCAGTTTCACGGTTTCACCCAGAGTGATTGAACCACTGTCTGGCTGTTCCTGACCGGACATCATGCGGAACAGGGTGGATTTACCCGCGCCGTTCGGACCGATGATCCCCACGATGGCACCTTTCGGTACGGAGAAGGTCAGGTCGTCAATCAGCAGGCGATCGCCATAAGACTTACGCAGATTGGTGACTTCAACCACTTTATCCCCCAGACGTGCGCCAGGCGGAATAAACAGTTCGTTGGTCTCGTTACGTTTCTGGTATTCGGTGTTGTTCAGCTCTTCAAAGCGTGCCAGACGGGCTTTACCCTTAGACTGACGGCCTTTAGCGCCCTGACGAACCCACTCCAGCTCTTTCTCGATAGACTTACGACGCGCGGCTTCCTGAGAGGCTTCCTGCGCCAGACGCTGGTCTTTCTGCTCCAGCCAGGAGGAGTAGTTGCCTTCCCATGGAATACCTTCACCGCGGTCAAGCTCCAGGATCCAGCCTGCAACGTTGTCGAGGAAGTAACGGTCGTGGGTGATCGCCACAACGGTACCTTCGAAGTCGTGCAGGAAACGCTCCAGCCATGCCACGGATTCCGCATCCAGGTGGTTGGTCGGTTCGTCGAGCAGCAGCATGTCTGGCTTTTCCAGCAGCAGACGGCACAGCGCCACGCGGCGGCGTTCACCCCCGGAGAGGTTCGCGATTTTCGCATCCCAGTCTGGCAGACGCAGGGCGTCAGCGGCGCGCTCGAGCTGCACGTTCAGGTTGTGGCCGTCATGCGCCTGGATAATCTCTTCAAACTTGCCTTGCTGAGCGGCCAGTTTATCGAAGTCCGCATCCGGTTCAGCGTATTTGGCATACACTTCATCCAGACCTTTCAGTGCGTTAACGACGTCAGAAACCGCCTCTTCAACGGATTCACGAACGGTGTGTTCCGGGTTGAGCTGAGGCTCCTGCGGCAGGTAGCCAATTTTGATGCCAGGCTGCGGACGGGCTTCACCTTCGATGTCTGTATCGATGCCGGCCATGATGCGCAGCAGGGTGGACTTACCGGCACCGTTGAGACCCAGAACACCGATTTTTGCGCCCGGGAAGAAGCTCAGCGAGATATTTTTAAGAATATGACGTTTCGGCGGGACAACTTTGCCGACACGATGCATGGTATAAACGAATTGAGCCACGTTGGACTTCGCCTCTTTTATCGTGATGAGAAAGAATATCAGCCTCGAAGTGTAGCCTTTTTCCCGTCCTAATCCCAGCCAGGAACGTCGGGAGTGTTAAAACGCGCAAGAAAGGTAAAAAAGTGTCCGCGACGTGGCGCGTTGCAGGATGCCTGGTTAGCATAAGTTAATTAGACTTTGACGTGGCAAGACGCTGCAATTGACGAAAAAACAATGAGGAAGAGCTTGTGGGAAAAGCCAAACAGGTGGTCTGGCGTCTGCTGGCTGCCAGCGTATGCGTGATGGCGGCAAGCCAGGCGGTGCATGCCGATTCACTGGATGAACAACGTAATCGCTACGCCCAGATTAAACAGGCGTGGGACAATAAGCAGATGGATACCGTGCAGGCGCTGATGCCGACCTTAAAAGCGTATCCTCTCTATCCGTATCTGGAGTATCGGCAGATCACTGACGATCTCATGAATCAACCCACGGTCACCGTGAATAACTTTATTCAGGCGAACCCGACGCTGCCGCCCGCGCGGACGCTGCAGTCTCGTTTTGTGAACGAGCTGGCACGTCGTGAAGACTGGCGTGGGCTGCTGGCGTTTAGCCCGGAAAAACCGAACACCACCGAAGCCCAGTGTAACTATTACTATGCGAAGTGGGTTACTGGACAGCAGGAAGAGGCCTGGGCGGGCGCGAAAGATCTGTGGTTGACCGGAAAAAGCCAGCCAAATGCCTGTGATTCCCTCTTTGGCGCATGGCGTGCGTCAGGTAAGCAGGATCCGCTGGCGTACCTTGAACGTATTCGCCTGGCGATGAAAGCCGGAAACACGCGGCTGGTTACCACGCTTGCGGGACAAATGCCGTCTGATTATCAGACGATCTCAACCGCCGTCATCGCCCTGGCGAACGATCCGAACAGCGTACTGACCTTTGCCCGCAACACCGGCGCGACCGACTTTACCCGCCAGATGGCCGCGGTGGCTTTTGCCAGCGTGGCGCGTGACGACGTGGAAAATGCGCGGCTGATGATCCCGCAGCTGGTGCAGGCGCAGCAGCTCAATGAAGATCAAACTCAGGAGCTGCGCGACATTGTGGCGTGGCGACTGATGAGCACCGATGTAACCGACGAGCAGGCGCGCTGGCGAGACGATGCGATTATGCGTTCGAACTCCACGTCGCTGGTGGAGCGCCGCGTGCGTATGGCGCTGGGGACGGGCGATCGCCGGGGGCTGAATACCTGGCTTGCGCGTCTGCCAATGGATGCCAAAGAGAAAGACGAATGGCGTTACTGGCAGGCGGATCTGCTGATGGAGCGCGGGCGTGACGATGAAGCCAAAGAGATCCTTCATGCGCTGATGCAGCAGCGTGGGTTCTATCCGATGGCGGCCGCGCAGCGTCTGGGTGAGGAGTACACGTTCCGCATTGATAAAGCCCCTGCTAACGCCAACCCGGCGTTGACTCAGGGACCAGAAATGGCGCGTGTTCGCGAGCTGATGTACTGGAACATGGACAATACCGCCCGTAGCGAATGGGCGAATCTGGTGACCAGCCGTACGACCGATGAGAAGGCACAGCTTGCCCGCTATGCCTTTGATAACCATTGGTGGGATCTGAGCGTGCAGGCAACGATCGCTGGCAAGCTGTGGGATCATCTCGAAGAGCGTTTCCCACTGGCCTATAAAGACCTGTTCGAGCGCTACACCAGCGGTAAAGACATTCCGCAAAGCTACGCCATGGCCATTGCCCGCCAGGAGAGTGCGTGGAACCCGAAAGTCCGTTCCCCGGTCGGGGCCAGCGGCCTGATGCAGGTGATGCCGGGAACCGCGACGCACACGGTGAAGATGTTTAACATCCCGGGATACAGCAGCCCGTCACAGCTGCTGGATCCGGAGACCAACATCAATATCGGTACCAGCTACCTGCAGTATGTTTATCAGCAGTTCGGCAATAACCGCATCTTCTCCTCGGCGGCGTATAACGCAGGCCCGGGCCGCGTGCGCACCTGGCTTGGCAACAGCGCCGGGCGCATTGACGCCGTCGCGTTTGTGGAAAGTATTCCGTTCTCGGAAACCCGCGGCTATGTGAAGAACGTATTGGCTTATGACGCCTACTATCGCTATTTCATGGGACAAAAAGATACCCTGATGAGCGATGCTGAGTGGCAGAGACGTTACTGATGGGGCGGGTTGTGTTATGCTGTACTCGTTAATGAGTACAACAGGCGGCATAACATGACCCAGCATTCCCCGTATTCCTCGGCAATGGCCGAACAACGTCATCAGGAGTGGCTTCGTTTTGTGGAGTTGCTCCGCCAGTCTTACGACCAGGATCTGCATTTGCCTTTATTGCAGCTGATGCTGACGCCGGATGAGCGTGAAGCTCTGGGCACACGCGTGCGGATCATCGAAGAGCTGTTGCGCGGTGAGATGAGCCAGCGTGAGCTTAAAAATGAGCTGGGCGCGGGTATCGCGACGATCACCCGCGGATCGAACAGCCTGAAATCCGCGCCGGTGGAACTGCGTCAGTGGCTGGAGTCTGTGCTGCTGGGCGCTCAGCGATAAATCGCGTTATGGAACGGACTCAGGGCCAGAATCACCGCCTGGTGGTAAACGCCTGAACGCGTCAGCGCGCCAGCGGTAAAGACGCCAATCGCGCCTTCTTTGCGGCCAATTTCATCGATGCCGGTGTACTGAGACATCACCGGCCCGAGCGCTTCACCCGCGGACACTTTTTCCAGAATGATTTTTGGCAGCGGCAGGGTTGCTGAACGCGCTTCTCCACGCTGTTCACGGTTCTCGATGACCACCCAGCTGAACGTCGCGCCTTCGTCGATACCCGCTTCAATTGCCACCCAGAAGTCAGCATCCGGTGCGGCAGCCCTGGCGTTTGCCACGCGATTTCGTGCGCCAGCGCGCGTTTCCTCGCTGCCAAACGGCTGTTCAGGCACGCCGCTCTCGACGCCGATGGCATCAATATGGCAGGATCCTTCGCCGAAAATCTCTTCGAATGCCCTTAGAATTGCCTGAATTTTGGCAGGATTGGTGGTAGCAGAGACAACATGGTGCATAATTAAGCTCGATTCAAAAAAAACTCATCGCAGTATAACGGAAAAAAAGCATGTTACAGGTATACCTTGTTCGCCACGGTGAGACGCAGTGGAACGCCGAGCGACGTATTCAAGGCCAGTCAGACAGTCCTCTTACTGAAAAGGGTGTGCAGCAGGCGTGGCAGGTGGCAGAACGCGCCAGAACGCTGGGCATTACGCATGTTATCACCAGCGACTTAGGTCGCACACAGCAGACGGCGCGCATCATTGCCGATGCCTGTGGTTGTGATGTCATGATCGAGCCGCGTCTGCGCGAGCTGGATATGGGCGTGCTGGAAAAACGGCATATCGATACGCTGACGGAAACGGAAGAGGGCTGGCGTCGCACGCTGGTCAACGGCACCGAAGATGGCCGTATTCCGGAAGGCGAATCCATGCAGGAGCTGAGCGTGCGCATGCATGCCGCGCTGGCGGAATGCCTGAAGCTTCCGGCCGGGAGCCGTCCGCTGCTGGTGAGTCACGGTATTGCGTTGGGCTGCCTGGTGAGCACGATTCTGGGGTTACCTGCGTATGCAGAACGCCGTTTGCGTCTGCGCAACTGCTCTATTTCCCGTATCGACTATCAGGAAAGCGCGTGGCTGGCGTCAGGTTGGGTCGTAGAGATGGCAGGGGACATTTCGCATCTTGATGCCCCTGCACTTGACGAACTTCAGCGTTAACGACGTATCGGAATTAAGAATTCCATACGCAGATTGATTGGGCCTTCTTCCGGTTTAGCATCGCTTGCCGGATAGTAGCGCTCAATATCCTGACCTTTACGGCGATTCAGGTTCAGCATTGGCATGCAGGTTCCGTAAACGGTCAGGATAAATTCCTGTACACCCGTTCCCAGCCCTTCATAAGCGAACATCACGTATTCGCCGCCTTCCAGCACCACGGGCTTTGAACCCTGAATATAGCCATTCGCCAGCTCTGGCGTTAACGCGGTGGTGTAGAACACCTCCTGCTCGTCGTCTTTTTCCTGGCTTGGGTGCGTTTCGTTGAGACCATACAGGATGGGCGGGATCGCCGGTGCATGGCTCAGGAAGTCGCGCCAGAACTGAACGCGCATCTGATGACGGAATTCGGAAATCTGCTCCAGCGAACAGGAGTAGCTTTGCGTCGTACCAATCAGGTGCGTTTCTGGCAGGGTGATAAATTCATATTTCGGCATTGCAAACTCGCCCAGACGCAGCGGCGGACGCATGCCAAACGAGCTCCAGTCAGGCGAGCGGCGATAGAGCGCTGGCGTTAACGAGAACTGTTTTTTAAAGGCGCGGGTAAAGGTTTGCTGCGAGTCGAAACGATATTGCAGTGCAATATCCAGAATCGGCCGCGCGGTCAGGCGTAATGCCACCGCTGATTTTGACAGACGACGTGCGCGGATATAGGCCCCGATAGCATGACCGGTGACATCCTTGAACATCCTTTGCAGATGCCACTTGGAATAGCCTGCTTTAGCCGCCACATTATCCAGTGACAAAGGCTGGTCGAGGTGACCTTCCAGCCAGGTGAGCAGGTCGCGAATAATTCCAGCCTGATCCATATACTATCCTCATCCTTAAAACAGCAGGTGCCTGATAACAGGTTAGCGGATAATAGCATTTTTTGATGTTTTAGCATTCAGTGTTTTTTTTGCTCATTAATGCCTTTTGTTCCTCGTTTTGGGTGAATATATTCTAATCCTGTGATCTTGCTACATTTTTGTCTACAGTGTTGAATAATCGCTCAGCGTAATTCTTAAAAATGGTAACAATATGAAATACAAGACTTTGATCTTCACTGCCCTGATGTTGACGGTGGGGCACGCCGCGCAGGCGGAACAGATTGGTTCTGTCGATACCGTTTTCAAAGTGTTCGGCCCGGACCACAAGATTGTGGTGGAGGCGTTTGACGATCCGGACGTGAAAAACGTCACCTGCTACGTTAGTCGGGCGAAAACCGGGGGCATTAAAGGCGGGCTTGGGCTGGCGGAAGATACCTCCGATGCGGCAATCTCCTGCCAGCAGGTCGGTCCTGTGGAGCTGAGTGACAAAATCAAAAACGGCAAAGCGCAGGGCGACGTTGTGTTCCAGAAACGGACCTCGCTGGTGTTTAAAAAGCTGCAGGTGGTGCGTTTTTATGACGCCAAACGCAACACGCTCGCCTATCTGGCCTATTCCGACAAAGTGGTTGAAGGCTCACCGAAAAACGCCATCAGCGCCGTGCCGATCATGCCATGGCACTAATTCAGGGATGAATCATGCAGCAACCTCTGGTCTGGCTGGTTGAGGACGAAATCAGTATCGCCGACACGCTTCTCTACATGCTTCAGCAGGAGGGGTTTGCGGTGAAGGCTTTCGGGCGTGGGTTACCGGTACTGGAAGAGGCGCGGCGGCAGGTCCCCGCGCTGGCGATTCTGGATGTCGGGTTGCCTGACATCAGCGGCTTTGAACTCTGCCGTCAGCTTCTGGCGCAGCATCCATCACTGCCGATCCTGTTCCTGACGGCGCGAAGTGACGAAGTGGATAAGCTGCTCGGGCTGGAGATGGGCGCGGATGATTATGTCGCTAAACCCTTCTCCCCGCGTGAAGTCTGTGCCCGGGTGAGGACTATTCTACGGCGGTTACAAAAATCCACCGCCCCTGCCGAGATCGTTCGTATCGGGCAGTTTGAACTGAACGAACCCGCCGCCAGAATCAGCTGGTATGGGGAGCCTTTACCGCTCACGCGCTACGAATTCCTGCTGCTCAAAACATTGCTGCAGGCGCCGGGCAGGGTCTTTTCTCGCCAGCAGCTTATGGACAAAGTGTGGGGCGAAGACGGCGATAGCTTCGATCGTACCGTGGATACGCATATCAAAACCTTGCGCGCCAAGCTGCGCGCGGTCAATGACGGGCTTTCGCCCATCAGTACCCATCGCGGGATGGGTTACAGTCTGGGGCTTTATTAATGCGTATTGGCATGCGTCTGCTGCTGGGCTATTTCCTGATTGTCGCAATCGCCGCGTGGTTTGTGCTGTCTATCTTCGTGCAGGAGGTCAAGCCCGGCGTGCGCAGAGCCACCGAAGGCACGCTGATTGACACCGCGACCCTGCTGGCGGAAGTGGGGCGAGACGACCTGCTCGCAGGCAATCCGCAGCAGGGCCAGCTGGCTCAGGCCTTTTCACGGCTCCATCAGCGGCCGTTTCGCGCCAACATTGGTGGCATTCATAAAGTCCGCAACGAGTACCACGTCTACATGACCGATGCCACGGGCAAGGTGGTGTTTGATTCGGCGGGCCTGGCGGTAGGAAAAGACTACTCCCGCTGGAATGACGTCTGGCTGACGCTTCGCGGGGAATATGGCGCGCGCAGCACCCAGAGCAACCCTGACGATCCGGAAAGTACGGTGATGTATGTTGCCGCACCGGTAATGGACAGGGGCAACATTATCGGCGTGCTGTCGGTCGGAAAACCTAACAGCGCCATGGCGCCGGTTATTCACCGTAGCGAGCGGCGGATCCTGTGGGCGGGTGGGGCGCTGCTCGGCATTGCCCTGCTGATTGGTCTGCTGGTGGCGGGATGGATCAATCGTTCCATTGGCAGATTGTCGCGCTACGCCGATGCGGTGACCACGGACACGCCTCTCCCGCTGCCTAACCCCGGCAGCAGTGAGCTACGAAAGCTGGCGCAGGCGCTGGAAAATATGCGCATTCGCCTCGAGGGTAAGAATTACATCGAGCATTATGTGCATGCGCTTACTCACGAACTCAAAAGCCCGCTGGCGGCAATCCGCGGCGCGGCAGAGATCCTTAATGAGCAGCCGCCGCCGGCGGTGGCCGCGCGGTTTATCGATAATATTCTGGTGCAAAACGCGCGTATGCAGTCGCTGGTGGAAAAACTGCTCTCTCAGGCGCGTCTTGAAAACCGGGTAGAGATAGAGCCGGTGAGCGTGAGTATCAGCACGCTGTTTTCACGGCTTGCGGATTCACGCTCCGCCGTTATCACGGCGAAAAATATCATCCTGACCTGCCAGCCCACTTCGCTGCAGGTGCAGGGCGACCCCGAGCTGCTTGAACAGGCGCTGGGCAATTTGCTGGATAACGCCATCGATTTTACCCCGCAGGGCGGGACGCTTCAGCTGGCTGCCGAGGAGACGCCAACCGAGATCCGGCTTACCGTAAGCGACAGCGGAAGCGGGATACCGGACTATGCCATGGCGCGTATTTTTGAACGTTTTTACTCGCTCCCCCGCGAGAACGGGTTGAAAAGCAGCGGGCTGGGTCTGGCATTCGTGCAGGAGGTGGCGCGTCTGCATCAGGGGGACATTGCTCTGCATAACCAACCAGAAGGCGGCGTGAAAGCCACGCTGACACTTCACCGTCACTTCACATAACTTCAAACTGGCCCCACATAGCCCCGGTACGCTCTCCACATCACAAAGGAGACGTAATGATGAAATCCCCCCTGTTCTGGAAAGTAAGCACCCTGCTGGGGTGCATTCTGCTGTTGTTAGTCCCGCTCTTTATGGTCAGTAACCTGATTTCGGAGCGTGAGAGCTACCGTAACGATGTTGAACACTCGCTTCGCCAAAGCACCAGCGGGCCGCAAAAGCTGGTAGGACCGCTGATTGCTATTCCTGTCACCGAGGTTTTTTACAAACTTGAGGATGAGAAAAAGGTCGAATACAAAAAAAGCTACCTGCACTTTATCCTGCCGGAATCTCTGCTCGTTGAGGGAAATCAGCACGTGGAGTCCAGAAGCATCGGTATTTATGACGGGCAAATCTGGAACACCGATCTCAAAATAAAAGCGCAGTTTTCGACGGAGAAAATGGCGCAGCTGAAGGGCGAAACCATGACGCTGGGGCAGCCATTCCTGGTGATTGGCGTGGGTGATGCCCGGGGCATTGGTACGGTGAAGGTCGCAAAAATCAACGGTGAGGCGCTCAGCGTAGAACCGGGAACCGGCGTGTATGGCACACTTGCCGGTATTCATATTCCGCTGAGTGATAAAGCCCTTGAGCCGAAAACGCTCGCCCTTGATATGTCGTTTAACCTGGCGGGGACGGGCAGTTTTGCGGTGGTGCCTGTCGGGCGTAACAGCGAAATGACGCTGAGCAGTAACTGGCCGCACCCGGGATTTATGGGATACTACTTGCCTGTTAAGCATCAGATTAGCGAGTCTGGTTTCCAGGCAAACTGGCAGAGCAGCTGGTTTGCTAACAACATGCAAAGCTGGTTCGCCGAGGGCGAGTCACCGGAGTGGAGTTCTATCCCGGCCTTTAGCGTGACGGTTGCCACGCCAGCGGATCAGTACCAGCTGACAGACCGCGCGATCAAGTACGCTATTCTACTGATTGCCCTGACGTTTATGGCCTTCTTCGTGTTCGAAACTCTCACCGGATTGCGTCTGCACCCAATGCAGTATCTGCTGGTGGGGTTGTCGCTGGTCCTGTTCTATCTCGTCTTACTTGCCCTGTCTGAGCATGTCGGGTTTACGCCGGCCTGGATTATTGCAAGCCTTGTCGGCGCGATGATGAATGGTGTGTACCTGCAGGCGGTACTGAAAAGCTGGAGGCGAAGCGGGGTGTTTATTCTGGCGCTGCTGGGGCTGGATGTCGTGATGTGGTTCCTGCTGCGTTCTGAGGACAGCGCGTTGCTGCTGGGAGCTGCCGTACTGGCGATGGCACTGTTTGCGGTCATGTACCTGACGCGTCACCTTGACTGGTATTCGCTCTCTCAGCCGAAGCGTCCCGTCCCCCCCGTTGAACCTGATGCGGATACGATGCGAGTCTGGAAATAAAAAACGGCGCGAAAGCGCCGTTTTTTTACTTCAGTTGCCGGATTACTCCTGCAGGTCGCCGCAGAAACGATAACCTTCACCGTGAATAGTGGCGATAATTTCCGGCGTATCAGGCGTAGATTCGAAATGTTTACGGATACGACGGATGGTCACGTCTACGGTACGGTCGTGCGGCTTCAGCTCACGGCCGGTCATTTTCTTCAGCAGTTCTGCACGGGACTGAATTTTGCCCGGATTTTCACAGAAGTGCAGCATCGCGCGGAATTCACTGCGCGGCAGTTTATACTGCTCACCGTTCGGGCTAATCAGTGAACGGCTATTGATATCAAGTTCCCAGCCGTTGAACTTGTAGCTGTCTACGCTACGACGCTCTTCGCTGACCGTGCCCAGGTTCATGGTGCGGGACAGCAGGTTGCGTGCACGAATGGTTAACTCGCGTGGATTAAACGGTTTAGTGATGTAGTCATCCGCACCGATTTCCAGGCCAAGGATTTTATCAACTTCGTTATCACGGCCTGTCAGGAACATTAACGCGACGTTCGCCTGTTCACGCAGTTCGCGCGCCAGAAGAAGGCCGTTTTTGCCCGGCAGGTTGATATCCATGATCACCAGGTTGATATCATTTTCAGAAAGGATCTGATGCATCTCTGCGCCATCGGTCGCTTCAAAGACATCGTAGCCTTCTGCTTCGAAAATGCTCTTTAACGTGTTGCGTGTTACCAATTCGTCTTCAACGATAAGAATGTGCGGGGTCTGCATGTTTGCTACCTAAATTGCCAACTAAATCGAAACAGGAAGTACAAAAGTCCCTGACCTGCCTGATGCATGTCGCAAATTAACATGACCGGCCTAACGTGACTAAAGTACGTAATTGCGTTCTTGATGCACTTTCCATCAACGTCAACAACATCATTAGCTTGGTCGTGGGTACTTTCCCTTTGGACCCGACAGTGTCAAAAACGGCTGTCATCCTAACCATTTTAACAGCAACATAACAGGCTAAGTGACACCAGACACCCGATAAAACTACGCTTCGTTGACATATATCAAGTTCAATTGTAGCACGTTAACAGTTTGATGAAATCATCGTAGCCGAATGCTAGCCTTTGTCACAATTTTTCAATAAACCAACTAGTTGCGTACCTTGATTTATAAACGATACGAATCCAATCAGAAAAGAGTATTCATGAGGTCATTACCATTATAAAACATAAGGATAATAGCCTTCTGTTAACATTCTAACTGATTGTTCAGCCACAAAATAGTTTAGCGTTTTTAATTTGTTCTGAAACGCTATTTCGGTGATTTGTGTTGCATTTTTGTAAATTCGCGCCGCGTAATATGTTGAAGTGCATCACATTTTTACCCGCTAACTGATTAAAAAGAGAGCATAAATGCATCTGTCGATTGTACTGGTCGCCCCAGCCAGAGCCGAAAATATAGGCGCTGCGGCGCGTGCCATGAAGACCATGGGGTTTACCGATCTTCGCATCGTGGACAGCCAGGCGCACCTCGAGCCCGCGGCCCGTTGGGTGGCGCACGGTTCAGGGGATATTCTCGATAATATAACCACTTACGACACGCTTGCCGCTGCGCTGCACGACATTTCTTTTACCGTGGCGACCACGGCACGCAGCCGGGCAAAGTTCCACTATTACGCCACGCCGGCGGAACTGGTGCCGATGTTAACGGAGAAAAGCCAGTGGCTGACGAAGGCCGCGCTGGTCTTTGGGCGGGAAGATTCCGGTCTGACGAATGAGGAGCTGGCGTTGGCGGACGTCCTGACCGGTGCGCCGATGGTGGCGGATTATCCGTCGCTGAATTTAGGCCAGGCGGTAATGGTGTATTGCTATCAATTAGCCTCCCTAATACAAATTCCTCAACCCCAGGCTGAAGGGGCAGATGAAAACCAGCTGGCCGCGCTGCGCGCTCGCGTTGACCATCTGTTATTACAACTCAGTGTCGCGGAAGATCAAAAAATGGCGGACTGGTTGCATCAGCGACTTGGGCGTCTTGAGCAGCGAGACACGGCAATGTTGCACCGTTTGCTGCATGATATTGAAAAAAAATTGGCCGAGTAAAATGCTGTCATAAGTTTTTACTATGGCGTATCCGTCTGTGCGGATGGGTTGCGTCTGGGAGAATCGGATGAAAATAAATCTGCAAGCAGCGGGACGTGAGAGCGTCCCGAATTGTGATCAAATTAAAAATTCATTGACTTAAGGTGCCCAATCCTTTAACCCTAAAAGAATACAGCACAGACAGATAATAATGACAGAGTACACAACATCCATGAAACGCATCAGCATCACCACCATTACAACAACCATCATCATTACCACAGGAAATGATGCGGGCTGACGCGTACAGGAAAAACAGAAAAAAGCCCGCACCCAAACAGTGCGGGCTTTTTTTTCGGCTAAAGGAAACGAGGTAGAACCATGCGAGTGTTGAAGTTCGGCGGTACATCAGTGGCAAATGCAGAACGTTTTCTGCGTGTTGCCGATATCCTGGAGAGCAACGCCAGGCAGGGGCAGGTCGCGACCGTGCTCTCTGCCCCGGCAAAAATCACCAACCACCTGGTGGCGATGATTGAAAAGACCATCGGTGGCCAGGATGCACTCCCGAACTTGAGCGACGCCGAGCGTATCTTCGCTGAGCTGCTGCAGGGACTGGCGGAGGCGCAGCCGGGTTTCCCGCTCGCACAGCTGAAATCCTTTGTTGAGCAAGAGTTCGCCCAAATCAAACACGTGCTGCACGGTATCAGCCTTTTAGGTCAGTGCCCGGACAGCATCAACGCGGCGTTAATCTGCCGTGGTGAAAAATTGTCGATTGCCATCATGGCGGGCCTGCTGGAAGCGCGTGGCCACAATGTGTCGGTTATCGATCCCATTGAAAAACTGCTGGCAGTGGGTCACTACCTCGAGTCTACCGTTGATATAGCCGAATCAACCCGTCGCATTGCCGCGAGCAAAATTCCGTCTGACCATATGATCCTGATGGCGGGCTTCACCGCCGGAAACGAGAAGGGTGAACTTGTCGTACTGGGCCGTAACGGCTCCGACTACTCTGCTGCCGTGCTGGCAGCCTGTTTGCGCGCCGACTGTTGTGAGATCTGGACTGACGTCGACGGTGTATACACCTGCGATCCGCGCCAGGTGCCGGACGCCAGGCTGCTGAAGTCGATGTCATACCAGGAAGCGATGGAGCTTTCCTACTTCGGCGCTAAAGTTCTTCACCCTCGCACCATCTCTCCCATTGCCCAGTTCCAGATCCCTTGCCTGATTAAAAACACCGGTAACCCGCAAGCGCCAGGCACGCTGATTGGCGCCAGTACCGATGAAGACGGCCTGCCGGTGAAAGGCATTTCTAACCTGAACAATATGGCCATGTTCAGCGTTTCCGGCCCGGGAATGAAAGGCATGGTCGGTATGGCGGCCCGCGTTTTCGCGGCCATGTCCCGCAACGGTATCTCGGTTGTACTGATCACTCAGTCCTCTTCTGAATACAGCATCAGCTTCTGCGTACCGCAGGGGGATTGTCTGCGCGCCCGTCGTGCGCTGGAAGAAGAGTTTTACCTTGAGCTGAAAGAAGAGCTGCTGGAGCCGCTTTCTATTCAGGAACGCCTGGCGGTCATCTCGGTGGTGGGTGACGGTATGCGTACGCTGCGCGGTATCTCGGCCAAATTCTTTGCCGCGCTGGCCAGGGCCAACATCAACATTGTGGCCATTGCCCAGGGGTCATCTGAGCGTTCAATCTCGGTGGTCGTTGACAACGACGATGCGACAACCGGCGTTCGCGTGGTTCATCAGATGCTGTTCAACACCGATCAGGTGATTGAGCTGTTCCTGATTGGCGTGGGCGGTGTGGGTGGCGCGCTGCTGGAGCAGGTGAAGCGTCAGCAGGAGTGGTTGAAGAAAAAGCACATTGATCTGCGCGTGTGCGGTATCGCGAACTCAAAAGCGCTGCTGACCAACGTTCATGGTCTGAACCTGGAAAACTGGCAGACTGAGCTGAATGATGCCAAAGAGCCCTTTAATCTGGGCCGGTTAATCCGTCTGGTGAAAGAGTATCACCTGCTTAACCCGGTCATTGTCGACTGTACCTCGAACCAGGCGGTGGCCGATCAGTACGCCGATTTCCTGCGCGAAGGTTTCCACGTGGTGACGCCAAACAAAAAGGCCAACACCTCGTCGATGGATTACTATCACCAGCTGCGTCTGGCGGCGAGCAAGTCACGGCGTAAGTTCCTCTACGACACCAACGTGGGCGCGGGCCTGCCGGTGATCGAGAACCTGCAAAACCTGCTGAACGCGGGGGATGAACTGCAGCGTTTCTCCGGCATTCTTTCCGGCTCGCTGTCGTTTATCTTCGGCAAGCTGGATGAGGGCATGAGCCTGTCGGAAGCGACCCGTGCCGCGCGTGAACTGGGGTACACCGAGCCGGATCCGCGAGACGATCTCTCCGGTATGGATGTGGCGCGTAAGTTGCTCATACTGGTGCGTGAAACGGGCCGTGAGCTGGAGCTTTCCGATATCGTGATTGAGCCTGTTCTGCCTGCCGGGTTTGACGACAGTGGTGACGTGAACACCTTTATGGCCAATTTAGCGCAGCTAGACGACGCCTTTGCCGCACGCGTTGCGAAAGCCCGTGATGAAGGTAAGGTATTGCGCTATGTTGGCAATATTGAAGACGATGGTATGTGCCGCGTGAAGATTGCTGAAGTCGATGGCAACGACCCGCTGTTCAAAGTAAAAAACGGCGAAAACGCCCTCGCGTTTTACAGCCACTATTATCAGCCAC
Source organism: Enterobacter sp. 200527-13 (assembly GCF_027924865.1). Classification (NCBI taxonomy): domain Bacteria; kingdom Pseudomonadati; phylum Pseudomonadota; class Gammaproteobacteria; order Enterobacterales; family Enterobacteriaceae; genus Enterobacter; species Enterobacter sp. 200527-13. Next base: position 201,080 of record NZ_BSCM01000003.1, on the reverse strand, counting down.
TGCCGCTGGTGCTTCGCGGCTATGGCGCAGGGAATGATGTTACCGCGGCGGGTGTATTTGCCGATTTGCTGCGTACCCTGTCATGGAAGTTAGGAGTTTAACATGGTGAAAGTTTATGCCCCGGCTTCCAGCGCCAATATGAGCGTCGGATTTGATGTGCTGGGTGCGGCGGTGACGCCGGTGGATGGTTCGCTGCTGGGCGATACGGTAACGGTTGAAGCGGCAGAGAGCTTTAGCCTGAATAACGTGGGCCGCTTCGCCAGCAAACTGCCGACAGACCCGCGCGAGAATATCGTTTATCAGTGCTGGGAGCGGTTCTGTCAGGAGATCGGCAAAAATGTGCCGGTCGCCATGACGCTGGAAAAAAGTATGCCGATTGGCTCTGGTCTGGGTTCCAGCGCCTGCTCCGTGGTCGCCGGACTGGTGGCCATGAATGAGCACTGCGGCAAGCCACTGAATAATAACCGTCTGCTCGGGTTAATGGGCGAGCTGGAAGGGCGCATCTCCGGCAGCATTCATTATGACAACGTCGCCCCCTGCTTCCTCGGCGGTATGCAGCTGATGATTGAAGAAAATGGCATCATCAGCCAGCAGGTGCCAGGGTTTGATGAGTGGCTGTGGGTGCTGGCCTATCCCGGCATTAAGGTATCCACCGCTGAAGCGCGTGCGATCCTGCCTGCGCAGTATCGTCGTCAGGACTGTATCGCTCACGGACGTCATCTGGCCGGCTTTATTCACGCCTGCTACACCCGTCAGCCGCAGCTGGCAGCAAAATTAATGAAAGACGTTATCGCCGAGCCGTACCGCACTAAGCTGTTGCCTGGCTTTAACGAGGCGCGACAGGCGTCAATGGATACCGGCGCACTGGCGTGCGGTATCTCCGGCTCCGGCCCGACGCTGTTCGCCCTGTGCGATAAGCCAGACACGGCGCAGCGCGTGGCGGACTGGCTCTCTAAACACTACCTGCAAAATCAGGAAGGCTTTGTTCATATTTGCCGTCTGGACACGGCTGGCGCACGAGTACTGGGATAACGAATGAAACTCTACAACCTTAAAGATCATAACGAGCAGGTCAGCTTCGCGCAGGCGGTGACTCAGGGACTGGGCAAAAATCAGGGGCTGTTCTTCCCCCATGACCTGCCGGAATTTCAGCTGACCGACATTGATGAACTGCTGAAGCAGGACTTTGTCACCCGCAGCACTAAAATTCTCTCTGCCTTTATCGGCGATGAAATCCCGCAGGAGCTGCTGGAAGAGCGCGTGCGTGCAGCGTTCGCTTTCCCGGCACCGGTTAAGCAGGTCGAGCCGGATGTCGGCTGCCTTGAGCTGTTCCACGGTCCAACCCTGGCGTTTAAAGACTTCGGTGGCCGCTTTATGGCGCAGATGCTGACCCACATCAGCGGCGACAAACCGGTAACGATTCTGACGGCGACCTCTGGCGATACCGGTGCGGCCGTTGCCCATGCGTTCTATGGTCTGAAGAACGTTCGCGTGGTGATCCTCTACCCGAAAGGCAAAATCAGTCCGCTGCAGGAAAAACTGTTCTGTACGCTCGGGGGCAACATTGAAACCGTGGCGATTGACGGCGATTTCGATGCCTGCCAGGCGCTGGTCAAGCAGGCCTTCGATGATGAAGAGCTGAAAGTGGCGCTGGGTCTGAACTCGGCGAACTCCATTAACATCAGCCGTCTGCTGGCGCAGATCTGCTACTACTTCGAAGCGGTTGCACAACTGCCACAGGAGGCGCGCAATCAGCTGGTCGTTTCTGTACCAAGCGGCAACTTTGGTGACCTGACGGCGGGCCTGCTGGCGAAATCGCTCGGCCTGCCGGTAAAACGCTTTATCGCCGCCACCAACGCCAACGACACCGTGCCGCGCTTCCTGAAAGACGGTAAATGGGCGCCGAACGCCACGCAGGCGACGCTTTCGAATGCGATGGACGTAAGCCAGCCGAACAACTGGCCGCGTGTGGAAGAGCTGTTCCGCCGTAAGGTCTGGCGTCTGGGCGATCTGGGTTATGCCGCGGTGACGGATGAGACCACCAAAGCCACCCTGCGTGAGCTGAAAGCGGTGGGGTACACCTCTGAACCGCATGCGGCGATCGCTTACCGTGCGCTGCGCGATCAGCTGAATCCGGGGGAGTATGGCCTGTTCCTGGGAACGGCTCATCCGGCGAAGTTCAAAGAGAGCGTGGAAGTGATTCTGGGTGAAACGCTGCCGCTGCCAAAAGAGCTGGCCGAGCGTGCGGATCTGCCGCTGCTTTCGCATGAACTGCCCGCTGATTTCGCCGCGCTGCGTAAGTTGATGATGACGCGCGGATAACGGTTCTGTCCTCCTATGCAGGCCGGGTAAGGTGAAACTTACCCGGCTTTTTTTATGGAGAAATTAAGGAGAAAAATAGCAGTAAAAAAGCAGAAATTCCCAATAAATGCGGTCACTTAGCGATTAGGATTGCAGATAATAACATCCCCCGTCCTCCTCACGTATTCTCCTTACATCGGCCCACATCGGGTAAATGAATAAGGAGTCACCTATGTCTAAACTGAAACCTGCTCTGCTGGTGCTTTCAATGATGCTGGTCGCTCCGATGGCGGTTCAGGCCTCTGAAATCACCCTCGTCCCTGCGGTAAAACTGCAGATTGGCGATCAGGATAATCGTGGTCACTACTGGGATGGTGGCCGCTGGCGCGACCATGACTGGTGGAAGGCTCACTATGACTGGCGCGATAATCACTGGCGCCCACATGACGAGCATCACGATCGTCATCATGATGACCACCATCACGATCGTCACGACGACCCGCGTCCTGGCCCGGACTGGAAACACCATTAATGCAAAACCCCGCCATCTGGCGGGGTTTGTTTTACTGCTCGTGGCGCTTAAACACCAGTTCGCCTTTTCCTGACGCTTCTTCATCGAAGAAGTAGCCTTCGCTGTTGAAGCCGGTCAGTTGCTCCGGCTTCGTCAGGCGGTTCTGAATGATGTAGCGGCTCATCAGCCCACGCGCTTTTTTGGCGTAGAAGCTGATGACCTTGAACTTGCCGTTTTTCTCATCGAGGAAAACGGGCTTGATAATTTCCGCATCCAGCTTTTTCGGCTTCACCGATTTGTAGTATTCATCGGAGGCCAGATTGATCACCACATTATCGCCCTGAGCACGCAGCGCAGCGTTCAGTTTGTCGGTGATGATATCGCCCCAGAAATGGTACAGATCTTTGCCTTTAGGGTTTTCCAGGCGGATACCCATCTCCAGACGATACGGCTGCATCAGGTCCAACGGGCGCAGCACTCCGTACAGACCTGACAACATGCGCAGATGCTGCTGGGCGAAGTCGAAATCTGCTTCGCTAAAATCTTCCGCCTGCAGGCCGGTATACACATCACCTTTAAACGCCAGAAGCGCCTGGCGGGCGTTGTTCGGCGTGAAGTCCGGGTGCCACTCGTGGAAACGGGTCGCGTTAAGATCCGCCAGTTTGTCGCTGATGCTCATCAGCGAGGCAATTTGTGGCGCAGAGAGCTTACGCGCGACGTGAATCAGCTGTTGCGAATAGTCCAGCAGTTCAGGCTGGGTATAGCGCTCGGTGGCGAGCGGGCTCTGGTAATCGAGCGTTTTAGCAGGTGAAATCAGAATCAGCATATCCAGTCCTTGCAGGAAATTTAGAGCGACTTTAGCAAAAAATCGCCCTCAATTGATCGATAGCTGTTATTGCCGTGGCAAATCATCCCAGGTGCCGGGCGCAATTTGCGCCTGGATGTCGGGATAACGCGAGGCATCAAAGACCGGCGGTACGCCCAGTTTGCGCTGACGAAGATAGTCCCGTGCGATAAGCGTAACCACGGGTGAGAGCAGCAGGATCGCCGTCAGGTTAGTGATGGCCATGAGCGCCATAAATACATCCGCCAGTTGCCAGACCAGCGGCATGCTGAGCAGCGAACCTGCTAACACCATCAGTATCACCCCGAGGCGCAGCAGCGTGATCATACGGCGGGAGTCCACTTTCAGGAAAATAAGGTTATTTTCGGCGTAGAGGTAATTCACAACAATCGAGCTGAAGGCGAATAACAGCAGGATGAGCGAGACAAACCCGGCTCCCCAGCCGCCCGTCAGATTCACGAGTGCCTGCTGAAGCAGTTGTATGCCGGCTGTTTCCGATGAGTGAGGTACCGGGCCGGCCAGCAGCAGGATCATGGCGCTGGCGGAACAGATAATAATGGTGTCCGTAAAAACGCCAATCATCTGAACAATGCCTTGTGCCGCCGGGTGAGGCGGCCAGGACGCGGCGGCGGCTGCGGCATTGGGGGTTGACCCCATACCGGCTTCATTGGAGAACATTCCGCGCTGAAAGCCCGACATCAGCGCCTGGCTGAACGTATAGCCCAGTGCGCCCGATGCCGCCTCGCGCCAGCCAAATGCGCTTTTGAAGATGGTTGCAATCACTTCCGGCACCTGCTCGATATGCCGTGCGGCGACGAACAGGCTGGCGGCAACCCACAGCAGCGCCATGACCGGCACCAGCCACTGCATCAGGCGGGCGACACCTTTTAGGCCGGTCGAAATGGTCAGCAGGATACAGAGGGCTAAAACAAGCCCGGTGATCCACTCCGGACACGCAAAGGCATAGCGCAAGGCATGGGCGACAGAATTCGCCTGAACGGTATTAAAAATCAGACCGTACGCGAGCAGTAAAAACAGCGAAAACAGCACGCCCATCCAGCGCATTCCTAAGCCACGCGCCATGTACCAGGCCGGGCCGCCGCGAAACTGTCCGTTTTTATCTTTTTCTTTGTAGAGTTGGGCGAGGGCGCTTTCGGCAAAGGAGGTGGCCATCCCGATAAGCGCCGTGACCCACATCCAGAAAACGGCGCCCGGGCCACCGGCGCTGATGGCCAGTGCCACCCCTGCCATATTACCGCTGCCGAGGCGTGCGGCAATGCTGGTGCAGAGGGCCTGGAAAGAGGTTAATCCGCCCGGCTGGGGAGTGACGCTGTTTTTCAGACTTCTGCCAAATTTGCGAATATAACGAAACTGGATAAACCCGCTGCGTAGCGTAAACCAAATACCTGCACCCAGTAGCAGGTATATCATTATCGAACCCCAAAGGACTTCATTAATAAAGAAAAGGAAATCAGGCATTAACGTCCCTCTTGTTGATGCCAAAATGAATATGTAAGCGCTACCACTGATTGGACATGCTGTTACTTAGCAGCCTGTTAATATTCTGAGTTTATCATACTCTGTCTAAGCGCACTGTCTGCGGTTGCGCTACCCCTCCGTCGTGTTATCATCAGGGCAGACCGGTTACATCCCCCTAACAAGTAAACCTGTCATTTTTCCGCTGCAGGCATGCTGTCGGTAGCGTGAATTATCCAGGGCACGTTAAAAGAGAAACACTATCATGACGGATAAATTGACCTCCCTTCGTCAGTTCACCACTGTCGTAGCTGACACCGGAGATATCGCGGCAATGAAGCTGTACCAGCCGCAGGATGCCACCACCAACCCTTCTCTGATCCTTAACGCCGCACAGATCCCTGAGTATCGCAAACTGATTGACGACGCAGTGACCTGGGCGAAAGCACAGAGCAACGACCGCGCGCAGCAGGTTGTTGATGCCACTGATAAACTGGCCGTGAACATTGGTCTGGAAATTCTGAAACTGGTTCCTGGCCGCATCTCTACCGAAGTTGACGCACGTCTCTCCTACGACACCGAAGCGTCTATCGCCAAAGCAAAACGTCTGATCAAAATGTACAACGATGCCGGCATCAGCAATGACCGCATCCTGATCAAACTGGCGTCAACCTGGCAGGGTATTCGTGCAGCTGAACAGCTGGAAAAAGACGGTATCAACTGTAACCTGACGCTGCTGTTCTCCTTCGCACAGGCGCGTGCATGTGCGGAAGCCGGCGTATACCTGATTTCTCCATTCGTTGGCCGTATTCTGGACTGGTACAAAGCCAACACGGATAAGAAAGAGTACGCGGCATCTGAAGATCCAGGCGTCGTTTCCGTGACCGAAATCTACGAATACTACAAACAGCACGGTTATGAGACTGTGGTGATGGGCGCAAGCTTCCGTAACGTAGGTGAAATCATCGAACTGGCTGGCTGTGACCGCCTGACCATCGCCCCGGCACTGCTGAAAGAGCTGGCTGAAAGCGAAGGTGCTATCGAGCGTAAACTGTCCTACACCGGTGAAGTGAAAGCGCGTCCGGAGCGCATCACTGAATCTGAGTTCCTGTGGCAGCATAACCAGGATCCAATGGCTGTAGATAAACTGGCGGACGGTATCCGTAAGTTTGCTATCGACCAGGAAAAACTGGAAAAAATGATCGGCGACCTGCTGTAATCATTCTGCGTGACCGGGTCCCCGGTCACGCTACTTCTTTCGTACTCTGTCTGAATTTCCCCTCTGCGTGTATCATTCCCTTTAATCAGTACTTTTTTGAATGGAATGGATATGAATACCTTACGCATCGGCTTAGTGTCGATTTCTGACCGCGCCTCCAGCGGTGTTTATCAGGATAAAGGCATCCCCGCGCTGGAAGAATGGCTGGGCAGTGCGTTGACAACCCCCTTTGAGATCCAGACCCGCCTGATCCCTGACGAGCAGCCAATTATCGAACAGACACTCTGTGAGCTGGTGGATGAGATGAGCTGCCACCTGGTATTGACCACGGGAGGCACCGGACCTGCGCGCCGGGACGTCACTCCGGATGCCACGCTGGCGGTTGCCGATCGTGAGATGCCTGGCTTCGGTGAGCAGATGCGCCAGATCAGTCTACACTTTGTCCCGACGGCGATCCTCTCCCGTCAGGTCGGGGTGATCCGCAAGCAGGCATTGATTCTGAATTTGCCGGGCCAGCCGAAGTCCATCAAAGAGACGCTTGAAGGACTGAAAGCGGAAGATGGCAGCGTGATCGTGCACGGGATTTTTGCAAGTGTACCGTATTGTATACAGTTACTTGACGGCCCGTATGTGGAGACCGATGAGAAAGTGGTAGCAGCTTTTCGTCCGAAAAACGCCCGTCGCGAGACAATCTCCTGAAATTAATCAATATGTGACATTAGCTGAAGCGACGGTAGCGTGGTAAGGGTTTTACGGTATAGTAATATTTTCTTTACGTTTGCTGTAAAAATAAATCCACAACACAAGCCAAATGGTTCGCTATGTCACATAACACCCGACCTCTGAATCGACAGGACTACAAAACCCTCACGCTCGCGGCCTTAGGCGGTGCGCTGGAGTTTTACGACTTTATCATCTTCGTCTTCTTCGCCGCCGTGGTGGGGGAGCTTTTCTTCCCGGCAGATATCCCGGAGTGGTTGCGCCAGGTGCAAACCTTCGGCATTTTTGCCGCCGGGTATCTGGCACGACCGCTGGGTGGCATTGTGATGGCCCACTTTGGTGACCTGGTCGGGCGTAAGAAGATGTTCACGCTCAGCATTTTACTGATGGCCGTGCCGACGCTGGCCATTGGTCTGCTGCCTACTTACGCCTCAATGGGCATTGTTGCTCCGCTGCTGCTGTTGCTGATGCGCATTCTTCAGGGGGCGGCAATTGGCGGCGAAGTGCCGGGGGCCTGGGTATTTGTGGCGGAGCATGTGCCGGCGCGCCGCATCGGCATCGCCTGTGGAACCTTAACGGCGGGGCTGACTGTCGGTATCCTCCTCGGTTCAGTGGTGGCCACTATCGTGAATACCAGCATGACGCAACAGGCGGTTCACGACTGGGGATGGCGCGTACCGTTCCTGCTCGGCGGGGCGTTTGGCCTGGTGGCGATGTATCTTCGCCGCTGGCTGCAGGAGACACCCATTTTCCTTGAGATGCAGCAGCGCAAGGCGCTGGCGCAGGAGTTGCCGGTAAAAGCCGTGGTGGTGCGCCACCGAAGCGCGGTTGTGGTGTCGATGCTGCTCACCTGGCTGCTGTCGGCGGGCATCGTGGTCGTTATCTTAATGTCTCCGGTATGGCTGCAAAAGCAGTACGGTTTTGCGCCGGCGGTAACGTTGCAGGCAAACAGTATCGCCACCATTATGCTCTGCTTTGGCTGTCTGGCCGCGGGGCTGGCCGTTGATCGTATCGGTGCCGGCCTGACTTTCATCATCGGCAGCCTGCTGCTGGCTGCGTCGAGCTGGGCGTTTTACCACCTGGCAGGCAGCCATCCTGAACAGCTGTTCCTGCTCTACGGTACGGTCGGGCTGTGCGTGGGGGTTGTCGGTGCAGTGCCGTATGTGATGGTGCGAGCTTTTCCGCCAGAGGTCCGCTTCACCGGGATCTCTTTTTCCTATAACGTCTCTTACGCCATCTTTGGCGGGCTGACGCCGATTGCGGTCACGGTGTTGATGGGAGTATCCCCGATGGCTCCCGCCTGGTATGTGCTCGCGCTGTCGGTGATGGGGCTGGTGTTAGGCATTTGGCTTCGGCAGAAACAGGGATGTCGTGCCCGCGAGGCGGACACGACAGATGGATCAGTGTTTTTCACCAATCGGTAGGATGGTGCGGTCAAACTGCTCGTTCAGCACTTCACCCATTGCCAGGTAGATAGCGCTTGCGCCGCACACCAGACCAATCCAGCCGGCAATATGCACGATGCTTTCGTTATCCACGAGGTGGCCGATCGCCAGCAGGGCGAACAGCACGGTCAGGCTCAGGAAAACAAACTGCAGTGCGCGGTTGCCTTTCAGGGTGCCGAAGAACATAAACAGCGTGAAGATGCCCCACAGACCAAGGTAAACGCCCAGGAAATGTGCGTTTGCCGCATCTGCCAGGCCCATTTTAGGCATCAGCAGGATCGCGACCAGGGTCAGCCAGAAAGAACCATAAGAGGTAAATGCGGTTAAGCCGAAGGTGTTGCCTTTCTTATATTCCAGCAGGCCCGCGAAGATTTGCGCGATACCGCCGTAAAAAATGCCCATCGCCAGGATAATGCCATCCATCGGGAACATCCCGATGTTGTGCAGGTTCAGCAGGATAGTGGTCATGCCAAAACCCATCAGGCCCAGCGGAGCCGGATTAGCCAACTTAGTGTTGCCCATAAGTCCTCAAAAAAAATCATCATTAATATGGTGAAATGGTTAAACCCGCGTCAGTTCTCCCTGACGGGGCGCGGCATCATAATGGGCGCAATCAATGCCGTCTATGATCTCATCAGGGTGAAATTAAAAATTTTTTTTACCGTTCCCCCTTGATGGACGCTGGCGCGACCCCATCTTGTAGTCAACCGCAGTGTGTGGACCTGAAAAAAATCAATTGTGGGCAGTTGAAAAAGCACGTTCTGCCCTTATTACAGGTACACAACCACATGTTGACTGAATTTTAAGTGGAGACGTTTAGATGGGTAAAATTATTGGTATCGACCTGGGTACTACCAACTCTTGTGTAGCGATTATGGATGGCACTACCGCACGCGTGCTGGAGAACGCCGAGGGCGATCGCACCACGCCTTCTATCATTGCTTATACCCAGGATGGTGAAACTCTGGTTGGTCAGCCGGCTAAACGTCAGGCAGTGACAAACCCGCAAAATACCCTGTTTGCGATTAAACGCCTGATTGGCCGCCGCTTCCAGGACGAAGAAGTTCAGCGTGACGTTTCTATCATGCCTTACAAAATCATCGCAGCAGATAACGGCGATGCATGGCTTGATGTGAAAGGCACCAAAACGGCACCACCGCAGATCTCTGCTGAAGTGCTGAAAAAAATGAAGAAAACCGCAGAAGATTACCTGGGTGAACCGGTAACTGAAGCTGTTATCACCGTTCCTGCTTACTTCAACGATGCTCAGCGTCAGGCAACGAAAGATGCTGGCCGTATCGCAGGTCTGGAAGTAAAACGTATCATCAACGAACCAACCGCAGCGGCACTGGCTTACGGTCTGGATAAAGAAGTTGGCAACCGTACTATCGCGGTTTACGACCTGGGTGGTGGTACTTTCGATATCTCTATTATCGAAATCGACGAAGTTGATGGCGAAAAAACCTTCGAAGTTCTGGCAACCAACGGTGATACCCACCTGGGTGGTGAAGACTTCGATACCCGTCTGATCAACTACCTCGTTGACGAGTTTAAGAAAGATCAGGGCATTGACCTGCGTAACGACCCGTTGGCAATGCAGCGCCTGAAAGAAGCCGCTGAGAAAGCGAAGATCGAACTGTCTTCCGCTCAGCAGACCGACGTGAACCTGCCGTATATCACTGCAGACGCGACCGGTCCTAAACACATGAACATTAAAGTGACCCGTGCGAAACTGGAAAGCCTGGTAGAAGACCTGGTGAACCGTTCCATCGAGCCACTGAAAGTCGCTCTGCAGGATGCTGGCCTGTCCGTGTCTGATATCAACGACGTTATCCTCGTCGGTGGCCAGACCCGTATGCCAATGGTTCAGAAGAAAGTGGCTGAATTCTTTGGTAAAGAGCCACGTAAAGACGTTAACCCGGACGAAGCAGTGGCTATCGGTGCTGCCGTTCAGGGTGGTGTGTTGACGGGTGATGTGAAAGACGTTCTGCTGCTGGACGTTACCCCGCTGTCTCTGGGTATCGAAACCATGGGCGGTGTGATGACGGCGCTTATCACCAAAAACACCACTATCCCTACTAAGCACAGCCAGGTGTTCTCTACTGCTGAAGACAACCAGTCTGCAGTAACCATCCATGTGCTGCAGGGTGAGCGTAAGCGTGCGGCGGATAACAAGTCACTGGGTCAGTTCAACCTGGATGGCATCAACCCGGCGCCACGCGGTATGCCGCAGATCGAAGTAACCTTCGATATCGATGCTGACGGTATCCTGCACGTTTCCGCGAAAGACAAAAACAGCGGTAAAGAGCAGAAGATCACCATTAAGGCCTCTTCCGGTCTGAACGAAGAAGAGATCCAGAAAATGGTTCGTGAAGCAGAAGCGAACGCGGAATCTGACCGTAAGTTCGAAGAGCTGGTTCAGACCCGCAACCAGGGCGACCATCTGCTGCACAGCACCCGTAAGCAGGTTGAAGAAGCCGGCGATAAACTGCCAGCTGAAGACAAAACGGCTATCGAAGCTGCACTGAGCGCGCTGGAAACGTCTCTGAAAGGCGAAGACAAAGCGGATATCGAAGCGAAGATGCAGGAGCTGGCACAGGCTTCTCAGAAGCTGATGGAAATCGCTCAGCAGCAGCACGCCCAACAGCAGGCTGGCGCTGATGCTTCTCAGAACAACGCGAAAGACGACGACGTTGTCGACGCTGAGTTCGAAGAAGTGAAAGACAAAAAATAATCGCCCTGATGCAGGGTAATTAATCGGCACGGGCGTAGGAGAACTCTCCACGCCCGTGCTCGCATGTTAAGGGGCTTAAAAAAACCAATGGCAAAGCAAGACTATTACGAGATTTTAGGCGTTCCGAAAACTGCGGAAGAGCGTGAAATCAAAAAGGCGTATAAGCGCCTGGCCATGAAATTCCACCCGGATCGCAACCAGGGTGACAAAGAGGCTGAAGCCAAATTTAAAGAGATCAAAGAAGCCTACGAAGTCCTGACCGATGCACAGAAACGTGCGGCCTATGACCAGTACGGCCACGCAGCCTTCGAACAAGGCGGCATGGGCGGCGGTGGATTCGGTGGCGGCGGCTTTGGCGGCGGCGCTGACTTCAGCGATATCTTTGGCGATGTTTTCGGCGACATTTTTGGCGGCGGTCGTGGCCGTCAGCGCGCGGCGCGCGGCGCCGACCTGCGCTACAACATGGATCTGACGCTGGAAGAGGCCGTACGCGGCGTCACCAAAGAGATCCGTATTCCGACGCTGGAAGAGTGTGACGTTTGCCACGGCAGCGGCGCGAAAGCAGGCACCCAGCCGCAAACCTGTCCAACCTGTCACGGTTCCGGTCAGGTGCAGATGCGTCAGGGCTTCTTCGCCGTGCAGCAGGCGTGTCCGCACTGTCATGGTCGCGGTACGCTGATTAAAGACCCCTGCACAAAATGCCACGGTCATGGTCGCGTTGAGAAAACCAAGACGCTGTCCGTTAAAATCCCGGCAGGCGTGGACACGGGCGACCGTATCCGTCTGGCAGGTGAAGGTGAGGCCGGCGAGCACGGCGCACCGGCAGGCGATTTGTACGTTCAGGTTCAGGTCAAGCAGCACGCCATCTTTGAGCGTGAAGGCAACAATCTGTACTGTGAAGTGCCCATCAACTTCGCCATGGCGGCACTCGGTGGCGAAATTGAAGTGCCAACGCTTGATGGTCGCGTCAATCTGAAGGTTCCAGGCGAAACCCAGACCGGCAAGCTGTTCCGCATGCGTGGTAAAGGTGTTAAATCCGTTCGCGGTGGTGCGCAGGGCGACCTGCTGTGCCGCGTGGTGGTTGAAACCCCGGTTGGCCTGAACGACAAGCAGAAACAGCTGCTGAAAGAGCTGCAGGAAAGTTTTGGCGGCCCGACGGGTGAGAAAAACAGCCCGCGCTCCAAAAGCTTCTTCGATGGCGTCAAAAAATTCTTCGACGATTTGACCCGCTGATCCGTTAGCTGGTGTTCATCTCAAAAGCCCGGAAGCGATTTCGGGCTTTTTCTTTTTGTAGCTGTCCTCATGGCTATCATTCGGTAAAACTGAATATATACTCAACATTAATCTGCTTTTGCCGAGCTGTTTGGCCTGGTATTATGGTTTTACCGAAGTATTGCTGTAAGAGAGAGCCTACGTGAAATTAATACACCGTTTTTTTAGCAGTGAAGCATCAGGCGGCATCATCCTGATTATTGCCGCTGCGGCCGCGATGGCGCTGGCCAATATGGGTTTCACACGCGACTTTTACCACGCGTTTCTGGAAACTCCCGTCGAGCTGAAAGTCGGGGCGCTGGAAATTAACAAGAACATGCTGCTGTGGATCAACGATGCACTGATGGCCGTGTTTTTCCTGCTGGTAGGGCTGGAGGTTAAGCGTGAGCTGGTCCTGGGCTCGCTTGCCAGCCGTCAGCGTGCCGCGTTCCCGGTGATTGCCGCATTCGGGGGGATGGTCATTCCGGCGTTGCTCTTCCTGGCGTTCACCTGGCAGGATCCGGTATCGCGTCATGGCTGGGCCATTCCGGCGGCAACGGATATCGCGTTTGCCCTGGGTGTGCTGGCCTTGCTGGGAAGCCGCGTGCCGGTGGCACTGAAAATCTTCCTGATGGCGCTGGCGATCATTGATGACCTGGGCGCGATTGTCATTATTGCGCTGTTCTACACCAGCGACCTGTCGATCCTGTCGTTGAGCGTTGCCGCAGGAGCGATTGCGGTACTGGCGCTGTTGAACATTTGCAACGTGCGCCGCATCGGGATCTACGTGCTGGTGGGGATGGTGCTGTGGACCGCGGTACTGAAATCAGGCGTGCACGCTACGCTCGCCGGGGTCATCGTCGGCTTCTTCGTTCCGCTTAAGCCGCAGGAGGGGAAATCGCCTGCCAAACAGCTGGAGCATGTACTGCACCCGTGGGTCGCCTTTATGATCCTGCCGCTGTTTGCTTTCGCTAATGCAGGCGTTTCGCTGGAAGGGGTAACCCTTGAGGGACTGACCTCAATGCTGCCGCTGGGCATTATTGCTGGACTGTTTATTGGTAAGCCGCTGGGTATTAGCCTGTTCTGCTGGCTGGCGCTGAAGCTGAAGCTGGCGTCACTGCCGCACGGTACCACGTTTAAGCAGATCATGGCGGTAGGCGTGCTGTGTGGCATTGGGTTTACCATGTCGATCTTTATCTCAACGCTGGCTTTTGGTGCCCATGCGCCTGAGCTCATCGTCTGGGCGAAGCTGGGTATCCTTATCGGATCGTTACTGGCCGCAGTCACTGGCTATACCTTATTGAAGGTCAAACTGTCCGGACCGGTCGTTCAGGCATAACAGGAAACCGGGAGAAGAACACCTTCTCCCGCTACACGATCAGGGAGCGAAGACACGATGTCTCATTTGAATTACAACCACCTTTACTACTTCTGGCACGTCTATAAGCAGGGCTCGGTCGTGGGGGCGGCAGAGGCGCTCTACCTGACGCCGCAGACCATCACCGGGCAAATCAAGGCGCTGGAAGAGCGGCTGCAGGGCAAGCTCTTTAAGCGCAAGGGCCGTGGGATTGAGCCAAGTGAGCTGGGCGAACTGGTTTTCCGCTACGCGGATAAGATGTTTACCTTAAGTCAGGAGATGCTGGATATCGTTAACTACCGCAAAGAGTCAAACCTGCTCTTTGACGTCGGCGTGGCGGATGCGTTGTCAAAACGGCTGGTCAGCGGCGTGCTGGATGCGGCGGTGGTCGAAGATGAGCAAATCCATCTGCGCTGTTTTGAGTCCACGCACGAGATGCTGCTGGAGCAGCTGAGCCAGCATAAGCTGGATATGATTATCTCGGACTGCCCGATCGACTCTACGCAGCAGGAAGGGCTGTTCTCGGTGAAGATTGGCGAATGCGGGGTCAGCTTCTGGTGCATTAACCCGCCGCCGGAAAAACCGTTTCCTGCCTGTCTGGAGGAGCGTCGTTTGCTGGTGCCAGGCCGGCGCTCCATGCTTGGGCGCAAACTGCTGAACTGGTTTAACTCTCAGGGACTGAAGGTGGAGATCCTCGGCGAGTTTGACGATGCTGCGCTAATGAAAGCCTTTGGTGAGGCGCATAACGCCATCTTCGTTGCACCGACGCTGTACGTTCACGATCTCTATTCAGATAACAAGATTACGGAGATTGGCCGGGTCGATAACGTGATGGAGGAGTATCACGCGATATTTGCAGAAAGGATGATTCAACACCCAGCGGTACAGCGCATCTGTAACCGCGACTACTCGGCGCTGTTTACGCCACCGGCAATCTGAAGATATAAAAAAACCCGCGTTAAGCGGGTTCTTTTAAAACAAGCAACAACAAGTGGCGATTAAGCCAGTTTGTTGATCTGCGCGGTCAGGTTTGCTTTATGACGCGCTGCTTTGTTTTTGTGGATCAGACCTTTAGCAGCCTGACGATCCACGATTGGTTGCATTTCATTAAATGCGTTCTGCGCAGCAGCTTTGTCGCCAGCTTCGATAGCTGCGTATACTTTCTTGATGAAAGTACGCATCATAGAGCGACGGCTTGCATTGTGCTTACGAGCCTTTTCAGACTGGATAGCACGTTTCTTAGCTGATTTGATATTAGCCAAGGTCCAACTCCCAAATATGATCTATGTGGACAATTCAAAGGCCGAGGAATATGCCCTCTATACCTTCTTTTGTCAATGGATTTGTGCAAATAAGCGCCGTTGATTGGCGACGCTACGTTACGTAGTGATGGCGCAGGATTCTACCAGCTTGTCGCTCGTGAATACAGCTTTTCGGCACAAAAAACGCAGTTCACGGGCAGATTTTTTTGCTGTGAAAGGTCAGCCTGATGAAATCATTACGGCTTTCTGTTTTGCGCGAACAATCGCCGGTTAACCTTAACCGCTGTACAAGGTATACTTTGGCGATTTTCACTGTTTTGAGCCAGACATGAAGCTGATACGCGGCATACATAATCTCAGCAGAGCACCGCACGGGTGCGTGCTGACCATTGGTAATTTCGACGGCGTGCATCGTGGTCATCAGGCGCTGCTGCAGGGATTGCGTAAAGAAGGGGAGGCGCGTGGCCTGCCCGTTGTAGTGATGATTTTTGAGCCGCAGCCGCTGGAGCTGTTTGCCGGCGATAAATCACCGGCTCGCCTCACTCGCCTGCGCGAGAAGTTGCGCTACCTGGCAGAGTCCGGGGTGGACTACGTATTGTGCGTGCGTTTCGATCGCCGCTTTGCCGCGCTCACAGCACAAAATTTCGTCAGTGACCTGCTGGTCAGGCGCCTTGGCGTGCAGTTTCTGGCCGTGGGTGATGATTTCCGCTTTGGCGCTGGTCGTCAGGGCGATTTCTTGCTATTACAGAAGGCTGGCCTCGAGTACGGCTTTGATGTCACCAGCGCAATGACCTTTTGCGAAGGCGGCGTCCGGGTTAGCAGCACTGCGGTGCGTCAGGCGCTGGCCAACGATGAACTGGATACGGCGGAAACGCTGCTGGGGCATCCGTTTAGCATTTCAGGCCGTGTGGTCCATGGCGATGCGCTGGGCCGCACCATAGGTTTCCCGACGGCGAATATACCGCTACGTCGTCAGGTCTCCCCGGTTAAAGGGGTATATGCGGTGGAAGTGGCTGGTCTGGGCGATAAACCGTATTTCGGTGTCGCCAATATTGGCACGCGTCCTACAGTCGCCGGTGTCCGTCAACAATTAGAAGTGCACCTGCTGGACGTTGTAATGGACCTTTATGGTCGCCATATAGATGTGATACTGCGTAAAAAAATACGCAATGAGCAGCGATTTGCTTCGCTGGATGAACTAAAGGCGCAAATCGCGCGAGATGAATTAACGGCCCGCGAGTTTTTTGGGCGAGTAAACCCGGCTTAAATGCCTACGTGAAAAATACGGAACCGAGAATCTGATGAGTGACTATAAATCAACCCTGAATTTGCCGGAAACAGGGTTCCCGATGCGCGGCGATCTCGCCAAGCGCGAACCGGGAATGCTGGCGCGTTGGACCGATGATGACCTGTACGGCATCATCCGTGCAGCCAAAAAAGGCAAAAAAACCTTCATTCTGCATGATGGCCCTCCATATGCGAATGGCAGCATTCATATTGGTCACTCTGTAAACAAGATTCTGAAAGACATTATCGTGAAGTCCAAAGGCCTCGCGGGATATGACTCGCCTTACGTTCCGGGCTGGGACTGCCATGGTCTGCCAATCGAACTGAAAGTTGAGCAAGAGTTTGGTAAGCCGGGTGAGAAGTTCACCGCGGCAGAATTCCGCGCAAAATGTCGCGAATACGCGGCCACGCAGGTTCACGGTCAGCGTCAGGACTTTATCCGCCTGGGCGTGCTGGGTGACTGGTCACGTCCGTACCTGACCATGGACTTCAAAACCGAAGCCAACATCATCCGTGCGCTGGGTAAAATCATCGGTAACGGCCATCTGCACAAAGGCGCGAAGCCGGTGCACTGGTGCGTGGACTGCCGTTCTGCGCTGGCAGAAGCGGAAGTGGAATATTACGACAAAACCTCTCCGTCTATCGACGTGGCCTTTCACGCGGTCGATCAGGAGGCGGTGAAAGCCAAATTTGGCGTGACCTCTGTCAACGGCCCCATCTCGCTGGTTATCTGGACCACCACCCCGTGGACGCTGCCAGCAAACCGCGCGATCTCCCTGTCCGGTGAGTTCGAGTACGCGCTGGTGCAGGTTGACGGTCAGGCGCTGATCCTGGCGAAAGATCTGGTCGAAAGCGTGCTGAAACGCGCGAACATCGCCGACTATACCGTGCTGGGCACCGTGAAAGGTGACGCGCTGGAGCTGATGCGCTTCAAACACCCGTTCCTGGACTTCGATGTGCCGGCGATTCTGGGCGATCACGTGACGCTGGATGCGGGTACCGGTGCGGTACATACCGCCGGTGGCCACGGTCCTGACGACTACAGCATCAGCCTGAAATACGGTCTTGAAATCGCGAACCCGGTTGGCCCTGACGGTTCTTACCTGCCAGGCACCTACCCGGCGCTGGACGGTATCAACGTCTTCAAAGCAAACGACATCATCGTTGACATGCTGCGCACCAGCGGCGCGCTGCTGCACGTTGAGAAAATGCAGCACAGCTATCCGTGCTGCTGGCGTCACAAATCTCCGATCATCTTCCGTGCGACCCCACAGTGGTTCATCAGCATGGATCAGAAAGGCCTGCGCGAGCAGTCCCTGAAAGAGATCAAAGGCGTGCAGTGGATCCCGGACTGGGGTCAGGCGCGTATCGAATCCATGGTCGCTAACCGTCCTGACTGGTGTATCTCCCGTCAGCGTACCTGGGGCGTGCCAATGTCTCTGTTCGTGCACAAAGAGACACAGGAACTGCACCCGAACACCCTGGCGCTGATGGAAGAAGTCGCGAAGCGTGTTGAAGTTGACGGCATTCAGGCATGGTGGGATCTCGATTCCCGCGACATCCTGGGCGCTGATGCAGACAACTACGAGAAAGTGCCTGATACCCTGGACGTGTGGTTTGACTCCGGTTCAACGCACGCGTCTGTTGTTGACGTGCGTCCGGAATTTGCCGGCCACGCGGCAGATATGTATCTGGAAGGTTCTGACCAACACCGCGGCTGGTTCATGTCATCGCTGATGATTTCCACCGCCATGAAAGGTAAAGCACCGTATCGCCAGGTGCTGACCCACGGTTTCACCGTGGATGGTCAGGGCCGTAAGATGTCTAAATCGATCGGTAACACCGTCTCTCCGCAGGACGTGATGAACAAACTGGGCGCGGACATTCTGCGTCTGTGGGTTGCTTCTACCGACTATACCGGCGAAATGGCGGTGTCGGACGAGATCCTGAAACGTGCTGCCGACAGCTATCGTCGTATCCGTAATACCGCGCGCTTCCTGCTGGCGAACCTGAACGGGTTCGATCCGGTAAAAGATATGGTGAAACCGGAAGAGATGGTGGTTCTGGATCGCTGGGCGGTAGGCTGCGCGAAAGCGGCACAGGAAGATATCCTGAAGGCTTACGAATCTTATGATTTCCACGAAGTGGTGCAGCGCCTGATGCGCTTCTGCTCCATCGAGATGGGCTCGTTCTACCTCGACATCATCAAAGACCGCCAGTACACCGCGAAAGCGGACAGCGTGGCGCGTCGTAGCTGCCAGACTGCGCTGTTCCACATCGCAGAAGCGCTGGTTCGCTGGATGGCACCGATCATGTCCTTCACCGCAGATGAAATCTGGGGTTACCTGCCAGGCGACCGTGAGAAGTATGTCTTCACCGGCGAGTGGTATGAAGGTCTGTTCGATCTCTCCAGCACCGAAGCGATGAACGATGCCTTCTGGGACGAGCTGCTGAAAGTGCGTGGCGAAGTGAACAAGGTTATCGAGCAGGCGCGTGCAGACAAGAAAGTCGGCGGCTCGCTGGAAGCGGCAGTTACCCTGTACGCCGAGCCAGAGCTGGCGGCGAAACTGACGGCGCTGGGCGATGAATTACGATTTGTCCTGTTGACCTCCGGTGCGAAAGTTGCGGATTATGCCCAGGCGTCTGCTGATGCACAGCAGAGCGAACTGCTCAAAGGACTGAAAGTCGCACTGAGCAAAGCCGAAGGTGATAAATGCCCGCGTTGCTGGCATTACACCACTGATGTCGGCCAGGTGGCGGAACACGCAGATATCTGCGGACGCTGTGTCAGCAACGTCGCCGGTGACGGCGAGAAACGTAAGTTTGCCTGATGAGTAAAACTCTCTGTTCAACAGGACTGCGCTGGCTGTGGCTGGTGGTGGTAGTGCTGATTATCGATCTGGGCAGCAAGTTCCTGATCCTCCAGAATTTTGCTCTGGGGGAGACGGTGTCGCTGTTCCCGTCGCTTAACCTGCATTACGCACGTAACTACGGTGCGGCGTTTAGTTTCCTTGCTGACAGCGGTGGCTGGCAGCGCTGGTTCTTTGCAGGTATCGCTATCGGTATCTGTGTGGTGCTATCGCTGCTGATGTACCGTTCGAAGGCAACACAAAAGCTAAATAACATCGCCTATGCGCTGATTATCGGTGGCGCGCTGGGCAACCTGTTTGATCGCCTGTGGCACGGCTTTGTGGTCGATATGATCGACTTCTATGTCGGCGACTGGCACTTCGCGACCTTTAACCTCGCCGACAGCGCAATTTGCATCGGCGCGGCGTTAATCGTGCTGGAAGGCTTCTTGCCGAACGCGGCCGCGAAGAAACAGGCTTAAATGTAAATGCCGGGTGGCGCATGCGCCCCCGGCCTACAGAATGTCTGGCCTCCCGTCTCTCACCGGTGGGTCAAAACAAGCGAGCAATTTGCATGTCTAAATCCGTACAGAGCAACAGCGCGGTTCTCGTTCATTTCACGCTGAAACTGGATGATGGCTCCACGGCTGAATCCACCCGCAATAACGGCAAACCCGCCCTGTTTCGTCTCGGCGACACCTCCCTGTCTGAAGGTCTTGAGCAACAGCTGCTTGGCCTGAAAGAAGGCGAGAAAAAGGCATTTTCGCTGGAGCCGGATGCCGCGTTTGGCGTGCCAAGCCCGGACCTTGTTCAGTACTTCTCGCGCCGCGAGTTTATGGATGCAGGTGAGCCGGAAATCGGGGCGATCATGCTCTTTACCGCTATGGATGGCAGCGAAATGCCTGGCGTGATCCGCGAAATCAATGGTGACTCCATCACCGTTGACTTCAACCATCCGCTTGCCGGGCGCACCGTCCATTTTGATATTGAAGTGCTGGAGATCGATCCGGTACTGGAGGCCTGAAATGCAGATCCTGTTGGCTAACCCGCGCGGCTTTTGCGCCGGTGTAGACCGCGCTATCAGCATTGTTGAAAACGCGCTCGAGATTTACGGCGCGCCGATTTATGTGCGTCACGAAGTGGTGCATAACCGTTATGTCGTCGACAGCCTGCGCGAGCGTGGCGCGATCTTCATTGAGCAGATCAGCGAAGTGCCTGACGGCGCGATCCTGATTTTCTCCGCGCACGGGGTTTCTCAGGCGGTGCGTAACGAAGCGAAAAGCCGCGATCTGACCGTGTTCGACGCCACCTGCCCATTAGTGACCAAAGTGCATATGGAAGTGGCGCGCGCCAGCCGTCGTGGTGAAGAGTCGATCCTGATTGGCCATGCCGGCCACCCGGAAGTCGAAGGTACCATGGGCCAGTACAGCAACCCGGAAGGGGGGATGTACCTGGTGGAGTCGCCGGAAGATGTGTTTACGCTGAACGTCAAAAATGAAACGCGTCTCTCGTTTATGACCCAGACGACGCTCTCCGTTGACGATACGTCGGACGTGATTGACGCCCTGCGCCAGCGCTTCCCGAAAATCGTCGGCCCGCGTAAGGACGACATTTGCTACGCCACCACCAATCGCCAGGAAGCGGTGCGTGCTCTGGCTGAACAGGCGGACGTGGTGCTGGTTGTCGGTTCGAAAAACTCTTCTAACTCCAACCGTCTGGCTGAACTTGCGCAGCGAATGGGGAAAGCGGCCTATCTGATTGATGATTCCAGCGATATCCAGGAAGCATGGGTGAAAAACGTGTCCTGTGTCGGGGTAACCGCCGGCGCCTCGGCTCCGGATATCCTGGTGCAGAACGTGATTTCCCGTCTGCAGGAACTGGGCGGCGGCGAAGCGGTCCCGCTGGAAGGACGCGAAGAGAATATTGTTTTCGAGGTCCCGAAAGAGCTGCGTATCGACGCACGCGAAGTCGAGTAAGTTTCCTCGCGCATGACCCGAATGCCGGCCACGTCAGTGGCCGGCATTTTTATTGCTGATTAACTGTGATTCACCTGACACATTGCGCCTTTGATGCGCAGGTTAATCGTTTAAATTGTTATGCTGGGCGGGTTGTTCTCCTCGGGCCGGAGAAGACGATGACTTCAGATATTATCCTGCCGCCTCTGGTGGCCTGGGCCAGTGGTACACTTGCCCGCGGCGCACTTATTCTTAAATCCACACGCCTTGCCGATCTCAATGGTTTGTTTGCCGATCGAGACGCCTGGGCACAATGCGATCCGCATCAGACGGTGTATGACGTCGAAATGCTGGAATCGCCTGCACAGGAAGGGGCCTTGTTTGTCGGCGTAACCCATTTACATGCAGGTAAAATTGGCCGGGAATTCTTTATGACCCGTGGCCATTTTCATCAACGTCGTGAACAGGGCGAAGTCTATTTTGGACTGCGGGGAAGTGGCCTGCTTTTACTCCAGACGACATCCGGCGAAACCCGTCTGGAGTGCGTGATGCCGGGATCCGTCCATATTATTGCGCCTTTTACCGCCCACCGTTTAATCAATACCGGTGAGACCACGCTCTCTTCACTCGCGGTCTGGCCCGCCGTCGCCGGACACGACTATGCCGCGTTACCCGATGGTTTTGCCGTGCGGGTATTGACCACTGACGGTGGCTGGGAGGTTCAGAATGGATAACTTTGGGCTGGACATGACCATCACCCGGCACCCGCTGGGGTTCAGCTACGGTGAGGACGTCACTGGCCCGATGCCAGAGATCCGTACGCTTGATGAGATCCGCGCGTCGTTACGGGATCCTGACTGCTCAGGGCCGGAAGACGTTTATGCTATCGCGATGGATGTCGCCCGTCTGGCAGACCGGCAGGAGCTGAAAAAACGCATGCTGCTGTTTGGGGTCGTGACCTACGCGACGGGAACGCTGGGTGAAGAGCCGATCCGCAGCCAGGGGCATGTACACCGTAAAAGCCGTCACAGCGGCTGGTCTCCGCCCGAGCTGTATGAAATCTGGCAGGGGCGCGCCATTATCTATATGCAGGAGTATGTTGCGGACGATCCCGGGCGCTGTTTCGCCGTACTGGCCGGGCCGGGCGAAAAGGTGCTGGTTCCGCCTGGCTGGGGGCATGCCACTATCTCTGCCTCGCCGGATGAACCGCTGACCTTCGGTGCGTGGTGCGACAGGGAATATGGTTTTGAATATGATGCCGTGCGGGCGCGTAAAGGACTGGCCTGGTATCCGCTGCTGCAGGGGAGCCATATCATCTGGCAGCACAACACGCATTATCTGCCGGGGCGGCTACAGATGATCACACCGCGTCGCTACAGCGAATTCGGCCTGACGGATGAGCCTGTCTATACGCAATTTATTGCCGATCCTGCTCGCTTTCAGTTTATCTCTCGCCCGGATAAAGTGGCCGAACTGTGGCATAACTTCCACCCATAAAAAAACCGGGGCATTGCCCCGGCTGTCTTATCCGGCAAACAGACCTGACGCGACGCCCAGCGCCGCCAGCGCAAGCAACACAATCATGGCCCTGACCGGGGAGACGCCACGTTTCGCCATCAGATACCAGGTGCCCAGCACCACCAGAAGCGGTAATAGCTGCGGGAAGATACCGTCAAGCATCTGCTGAACATGGATGTTAACCCCGTCACGGGTGATAAATTCCAGCCCGGTGCCCAGCTTAACGTAGCTTGCCGCCACGCCGCCCATCACAAATACACCCAGCAGAGACAAAGCTTCGCGCAGTCGCGTTGACTTGCTGCTCACCAGCATCTCGACCGATCCTGAGCCCATCTGGTAGCCTTTCAGAAACAGAAACCAGGATCCCGGGATAATGATGGCCAGCCAGGCGACGGTGTAGAACAACGGGCCAAGAACATTTCCTCCGGCGGCAAGTGCCATACCGATGCTCAGCAAAATGGGGATCAGCATGCCGGGGATCATTGAGTCACCAATCCCCGCGATTGGTCCCATCAGCCCCACCTTCAGGGTATTGATCGTTTCGCCATCAATGGGCTCGCCGTTGGCTTTTTTCTCTTCCAGCCCAAGCGCCATACCGTTTACGATGGCACCGATCTGCGGCTCCGTGTTGTAAAACGAGGCGTGGCGGCGCAGCATCTCGGTGCGCTGGGCGGCATCCGGGTAGAGTTTTTTGGCGACCGGTAACATGCTCAGACAGAAGCCGAACGATTCCAGACGCTCGAAGCTCATCGAAGAGAGGTTATGCATCATCCACGCTCGCCAGCAGCGGCGCAGATCTTTTCGGGTCAGTTTACGGTCTTCCATCAGAATTCATCCTCATCGTCGGCGGGCCTACCCGGCGTGACAGCCTGCGGCGCTTCCGGCTTGTAGTTGTAATGAATTAACGCCAGCAGGGCGCCCACAATCACCAGCGCCACCATGTTGAGCTTCAGGAACACAATGCATATGAAGCCCACCAGGAAGTAGATCAGCATGCTGTAGCTTTTGATGATCTGCTTAAGCAGGATGGCGATCCCAACGGCCGGTAAGATGCCCCCCAGCACGTTCATGGTCGAAAGCACGATGCCGGGCAGACTGTCCATAAACCCGCTGATGTACTGTGCGCCAAAATAGACGGCGATAAACGTCGGCACAAAGCGCAGAACAAAGTTCATCACCTGCGGCCAGACCGCGCTGTTAAGATAAATTCCGCGCTCATCCCCGCGCTCAAGCGCCACGTCGGCGCGGTGGTTCCAGAACGAGTTCAATACCATCATGGCGTTAAACAGTATCGTTCCGGCAATGCCAATGGTCGCCGCCAGCGCCACGGCCACCTCTGGCCCTTTGCCCGACAGAATCCCCAGCGCGATAGCAGGATAAGCGACAAAATTGAGATCGGCAGGCATTGAACCGCCGGGGGTGACCATCGCGATATAAACGGCCTGCACCGCCACACCAATCATGATCCCGGTTTTAACGTCGCCCAGAATCAGGCCCACCAGCATCCCCGAAACCAGCGGGCGGGAGATGAGATACCAGCCGCCCGTCAGGCCAAACAGCCAGGGACTACTGAGTGCACCGAGATAGCAAAGCAGACCGATGAGAGAAGCTTCGAAAATCATCATGCGCTCCTTATTTCAGTTTTTGCCGGGCGTCCTGCCAGCTGTAAAAACTGGCATCGGGCACCAGACGAAACTCGATGGCATGCCCCTGTTCAGTCAGCCAGTCAAAGGCTGCTGCCTCCTCTGGCGTTACGGACTGATTAGGGCCAATGGTGATGGTGTTGGCGCGGGCACTCATTGGCCCGACGTTAATTTTGCCATTGCCGCTCTTCAGGCTTATGCCTGCCTGTTCAAGACGTTGCAGGGTGACAGGCGATTTGCCAATCACGAAGTAGCGCTTATCGCTGGCAATCACTTTCGGCAGCTTTTCGATGGCGGTCAGGGTATCGAACAGCCACACTCTGGTATCTGACACCGCGCCTTTCATTACCGACGAGAGCAGCGGATCGGCCGCGACGGCATCGTCAATTGCCACGATGCCATCACAGGGCAGCTCTTTGGCCCAGCGCGTGACGAGCTGCCCGTGGATCACCCGGTCGTCAATACGTACAAACGAAATGCTCATATAAGCTCCTTAGAAATCGTCGTTCTGGGCGGATTCCACCCGTTTTGCCTGAACCAGGGTGGGCTGCGTTAATTCGATGAGCTGCGCGGCGGCGGCATGGACATCCCGGGCCATCAGAATGTCGTCGGTGAGCAAGAGCATGGGGAAGTTGACTCCTGCCACCACGGCGACCGGCGGATGCGTCTGGGGATTAAACGCGTATTCGCAGGCCACATTCCACGGTGTTCCACTCTGCATATCGCACAGGACGACGATGCCGTCTGCGCCCGCACCTGCGCGGTGGTATGCCGCAGCGAAGTCACGGCGAAACCCCGCTATGCCAGCCTGTGCGTTCAGACATACCGCCTGTCGATGAGGAAGATCGCCATACACCATTTTTCCGCTTTCCAGCAGGGCAGTGGCCAGCGGGCCGTGTGTCGCCACAATAATGTGAATCATGGTTAACCTCTTACCCAGGCTTTAATGGTGGCAATGGATTTACCGCAGCTCGGCCCTGACGGAGAAATACGGTATTCGCCTGCGTCAGCGGGGACGATAAACGTTTCTGCGTAGTGCACGACGAACGGGGCGAATGCGCCGCCGGGGCTGTCTACCGTCGCCTCTTCACCTTCAACAAGATTAAGGACATTCACACCTCCGTGGGGGGAGTGCGTTACCGGTTCACTGAACCAGTGGCGACGCGTTTCGATGAATTCACGTTCGTGAAGCCCGGTCCGCTCTTCGCGCCAGCCGGTGTCTTCGCCGAGGGGTTCACACTGATTTACAAGATGCTGTTCGACCCACTGCGTATCGCGTTGCCAGTCGATCACCTTTTCGCCATGCGCCAGATGAACCGGGCGGGGCTGCCCATCCATTCCCAGTCGTCCCCAGTCCCAGAGCTTGAAGGTGAAAATGTAAGGCGTGGCGCTGATCTCAAGTACCACGGTTCCTGCTCCAGAACAGTGAACCGTACCGGCGGGGATCAAAAAATGATCGTGCTTGTTCGCCGCAAGATGATTGACGAAGCGGGCATCGTCGAACGGCTTTTCACCGCGGCTGGCCCGTCTGAGGTCGTCCATCATCGCTTCGGGCCGGGTACCCGTTCGGGTACCCAGATACACCTGAGCCCCTGGTTCTGCCTCAAGGATGTAATAGCTCTCATCCTGGGTGTAATGCATACCAAAATGCTGCTGTATGTACTCCGTGGTCGGATGCACCTGAAAACTCAGGTTCTGCCCGCCGAGGGTATCTAGCAGGTCAAAGCGGATGGGAAATTCCGCGCCAAAACGGGCATGCACTTTTTCACCCAGCAGCGCCCGGGGGTGCAGCAGCACCAAATCCTGAGAGGGGATCTCGATCCGCACCGCGCCGTAACGAAGCAACAGGCTGTTTTCCTCGGGCACGCAGTCAAAACACCATGCGTAGTTAGGCGCAGAGGGATCGAGATCGAATTTCTGTTTCATCCATTGTCCGCCCCAGACGCCGGGGTCGAAAAAGGGCACTACACGAAAAGGACGTTGGGTGGTGTGTTGCAACCCGGCGCGCAGCGCATCGCCGCCGACCATCGCCGGATTATCCGCCTGGGTGGTATCCAGGAGATAATCAGTACGCCGTAGCAGCGGGGTTTTGTGACGATCGAATACGCGCCATTCAATGAAAAAGGCGCGTTTGTAGCGACGCAGAATATCCTCGTGTTGGTTCGCTGCGCCCCAGTTAGCCAGTTCACCGCTGCGCATGCGCTGCTGGATCTCCCAGCGCGGTAAATCGGCGTAGACCAGAATATCACCTGCATTAACCAGCGCGGCACCCGGCCCGTAAATAACGATTATCCCTTCGCGGCACCGTTCGACCTGCGCCTGCAACGCCTCGCGTTTCACCGGGTCAATGAATTCGTCGAGCTGGTGGCAGGAGAGCACGCCGAAGACGCGGTCGTCAGTGAGATGTCGGGCCAGCAACCGGCTTAAAGCGGATTCGTCGAGACGCATCTGTTCGGCATTGAGCGTCAGCGTGGCCCCCAATGCTGGCAGCAGTTTTGTCTCCAGTTCCTCCAGCCTGACGCCGGGGTAGCAGTCAATGACCAGCACGGTGCGTGTATATTGACCCGCTCTGTGGGTAAGCTCGCGCACAATCGCGTCCCAGCCCTGCCAGGCACAATCGTCATACCCCTCTACTGCGACTTCCGGGAATTTATCGTAAGTTGCCATCTTTTCTCTCCGTCTTCGTTGCTTAAGGTTATTCGATTAACCTTGTTTGGGAAGGGTGATTAACGCGATTAACCCGCCAGTTCTGGCGATAAGTGGCGAAAAGGCGGCCATTATGTGAAGAGGCTCACGCGCAAAAGTGCAAAATTAAGGTTATTCGATTAATCTGATGTGAACGACAAGGAGCGATCATGACGGGTATCACGCTGGCTGATGTGGCAAAACGCGCCGGGGTTTCAACCGCCACCGTATCAATGGTGCTGTGTAATAAAGGGCGGATCTCGCAACGGACCCGGGAGCGCGTACTTCAGGCGCTGGATGAATCGGGCTATGTTTACAATCAGACGGCAGCCAACCTGCGAAACCGCAGCAGTAATCAGGTGGGGCTCCTGTTGCATGACATCACGAACCCTTTTTATGGCGAAATGACGGCAGGTCTAAGCCATGAGATGGAACGCCACGACCTTCTGCTGTTTCTGGCAAACAGCGAAGAGTCGTCCGAGCGACAGCAAAAGTTTGTGGATTCGCTGATGCGTAACAACGTCTGTGGCATGGTGCTGTGTGCCGCGCGAGAAACCCCGCAGGCCTTTTTCGATGGTCTTAAGCGACGCAATATTCCGGCAATTATGGTCGTGCGACCGCTAAACGATCCGGACTTTGATTTTGTGGGAACCGATAACTTCCTTGGCACCCAAATGGCGACAGAGCATCTACTGAGGATGGGGCATCGTCAGATTGCCTTTATCGGCGGTAGCCTGAATTCGGGGTCTCGCGCTCAGCGTATCGGCGGATTTACCAGTAAATTACTGGAGTATGGTGTGACGCCGAATCCCGAATGGATCGTCACCTCACAGGCAAGCCAGAGTGATGGCGCACGCGTGGCGGAAGCGTTGTTGATGAACCATCCTCAGATTACCGCTGCAGTGTGTTACCAGGACATTGTTGCCCTTGGCGTTATGCAGTGTTTACGCAAAATGGGACGCGAGCCGGGACGCCATTTTGCCCTGGTGGGCTTTGACGATATTACCGAGGCCGGGCTGGTACAGCCTGCACTGACTACCGTCTCCGTTGCCGCGAAGGAGATAGGACGTAAGGCTGGCGAACTGCTTTTCAGCCGGATACAGGGGAACCGGGAGCCGGCGAAACGCATTATTTTACCGCCCGCGCTGGTGGTCCGCGAATCGTGCGGTTTTCGCTGAAGATTATGCCTTTTGCTGATATTTCTTCCTGTTTATCATTAAATTCTAATTATCGTCGTTTTCAGTTGGCAGCATCTGCAAAGGCTGGTTAATCTGAAAACGGTTTACATCATTTTAACGTAAGAGAATAACTATGCATGATGCACAGATCCGTGTCGCCATTGCGGGCGCGGGTGGACGTATGGGTCGCCAGCTGATTCAGGCGGCACTACAGATGGATGGCGTGGCACTGGGCGCGGCGCTGGAGCGTGACGGCTCATCGTTGCTTGGCGCTGACGCGGGTGAGCTGGTGGGCGCGGGTAAGACAGGCGTTACCGTGCAGAGCAGCCTGGAGGCGGTAAAAGATGACTTTGATGTGTTCATCGATTTTACCCGTCCGGAAGGCACGCTCACGCATCTGGCATTTTGCCGTCAGCACGGTAAAGGAATGGTGATCGGCACCACCGGTTTTGATGATGCCGGGAAGCAGGCCATTCAGGATGCCTCACACGAGATTGCGATTGTCTTCGCCGCAAACTTTAGCGTGGGGGTGAACGTCATGCTGAAGCTGCTGGAGAAGGCAGCGAAGGTCATGGGCAGTTATACCGACATTGAGATTGTTGAAGCGCACCATCGTTATAAAGTCGACGCGCCATCCGGTACGGCGCTGGCGATGGGGGAAGCGATTGCTCATGCACTGGATAAAGATTTGAAAGACTGCGCGGTCTACGCCCGCGAAGGGCACACCGGTGAACGTGTTCCCGGCACGATTGGTTTTGCTACCGTCCGTGCGGGCGATATCGTCGGCGAACATACGGCGATGTTCGCCGATATTGGGGAACGCGTCGAGATTACGCATAAGGCATCCAGCCGGATGACGTTTGCAAATGGCGCTGTACGCTCCGCCTTGTGGTTAAAAGGCAAGGGAAATGGTCTTTTTGATATGCGAGATGTGCTCGATCTCAACAATTTGTAACCGTTATTACCCATCGTGATGTGGTTATTGCAGTCGTAATGCTTTGATTGCATAGGGCAATATTTTATTGCCCTTTTATTTTATGTGTTTCATAGCAATTTTATTAATTTGCACACTAAAGTTCATCTCTTCTACGTGTTTTGTGTTATCTGAATGTAAATTTTGACCGTCTGGTCCACTTTTTGATGCCACGAAGCGGCCTTTCCCATTAAACTTGCCGCGCAAGCGTTTCCCGCAGTGATTTACCTGATCTTTTTGCCGCTTAAGCTCTCCTGGCTCTCTCAGGCTCGCAAAAGAATATGACAAATCTCCGTTTTAAGTTGACTTTTAGCCACCAAATCCCCAGAATGCCGCCGTTTGCCAAAAATCCGCTGGCAACACATTTGCATTGATTCATGACGCGGTTATGAATTAATATGCAAATAAAGTGAGTGAATATTCTCTGGAGGGTGTTTTGATTAAGTCAGCGCTATTGGTTCTGGAAGACGGAACCCAGTTTATCGGTCGGGCCATAGGGGCAACGGGTTCGGCGGTTGGGGAAGTCGTTTTCAATACTTCAATGACCGGTTATCAAGAAATCCTCACTGATCCTTCCTATTCTCGCCAAATCGTTACTCTTACTTATCCTCATATCGGCAATGTCGGCACCAATGCTGCTGACGAAGAATCCTCTCAGGTACATGCGCAAGGCCTGGTCATTCGCGACCTGCCGCTGATTGCCAGCAACTACCGCAACACCGAGGACCTCTCTTCCTACCTGAAGCGCCATAACATCGTGGCGATTGCTGATATCGATACCCGTAAGCTGACGCGTCTGCTGCGCGAGAAGGGTGCACAAAACGGTTGTATCATCGCAGGAGATAACCTCGATGCAGCCCTGGCGCTGGAAAAAGCGAAAGCTTTCCCGGGTCTGAACGGCATGGACCTGGCGAAAGAAGTGACCACAGCAGAAGCCTACAGCTGGACGCAGGGAAGCTGGACGCTGGCGGGAGACCTGCCGGAAGCGAAAAAAGAGAGCGACCTGCCATTCCACGTGGTGGCGTACGATTTTGGTGCCAAGCGCAACATCCTGCGTATGCTGGTCGACCGCGGCTGCCGCCTGACGGTTGTCCCGGCGAAAACCTCTGCTGAAGAGGTACTGAAGATGAATCCGGACGGTATCTTCCTGTCCAACGGTCCTGGCGACCCGGCACCGTGCGATTACGCTATCGACGCCATCAAATCCTTCCTGGAAACCGATATCCCGGTATTCGGCATCTGTCTGGGTCATCAGCTGCTGGCGCTGGCGAGCGGTGCTAACACCGTGAAGATGAAGTTCGGTCACCACGGTGGGAACCACCCGGTGAAAGATATCGATAACAACACGGTAATGATTACGGCACAGAACCATGGCTTCGCAGTGGATGAGGCATCAATGCCGGCTAACCTGCGCGTGACCCACAAGTCTCTGTTCGATGGCACCCTGCAGGGGATTCATCGTACCGATAAGCCAGCGTTCAGCTTCCAGGGTCACCCTGAAGCCAGCCCGGGCCCGCACGATGCCGCGCCGCTGTTCGATCACTTCATCGAACTTATTGAGCAATACCGTAAGACCGCTAAATAATCAGGAGCCGAGAAGACCATGCCAAAACGTACAGACATAAAAAGCATCCTGATCCTTGGCGCTGGCCCGATTGTGATCGGCCAGGCCTGCGAATTCGACTACTCCGGTGCCCAGGCGTGTAAAGCCCTGCGCGAAGAGGGTTACCGCGTTATCCTGGTGAACTCTAACCCGGCCACCATCATGACCGACCCGGAAATGGCTGATGCAACCTACATCGAGCCGATTCACTGGGAAGTGGTACGCAAAATCATCGAAAAAGAGCGTCCGGACGCGGTTCTGCCTACCATGGGCGGCCAGACGGCGCTGAACTGTGCGCTGGAGCTGGAGCGTCAGGGCGTGCTGGAAGAGTTCGGCGTGACCATGATTGGTGCGACAGCCGATGCCATTGATAAAGCTGAAGACCGTCGTCGCTTCGACGTGGCGATGAAGAAAATCGGCCTCGACACCGCGCGTTCCGGTATCGCACATACCATGGAAGAAGCGCTGGCCGTGGCGGCTGACGTTGGTTATCCGTGCATCATCCGTCCATCCTTCACCATGGGTGGCACCGGCGGCGGTATCGCCTACAACCGCGAAGAGTTCGAAGAGATTTGTGAACGCGGTCTGGATCTCTCCCCCACCAAAGAGCTGCTGATTGATGAATCGCTGATTGGCTGGAAAGAGTACGAGATGGAAGTGGTGCGTGATAAAAACGACAACTGCATCATCGTCTGCTCCATCGAAAACTTCGATGCGATGGGTATCCACACCGGCGACTCCATCACCGTAGCGCCAGCCCAGACGCTGACCGACAAAGAGTATCAAATCATGCGTAACGCCTCGATGGCGGTACTGCGTGAAATCGGCGTAGAAACGGGTGGTTCTAACGTTCAGTTTGCCGTGAACCCGAAAAACGGTCGCCTGATTGTTATCGAAATGAACCCGCGTGTTTCTCGCTCCTCCGCGCTGGCCTCGAAAGCCACCGGCTTCCCGATTGCGAAAGTGGCCGCGAAACTGGCGGTGGGATATACCCTCGATGAGCTGATGAACGACATCACCGGTGGCCGCACTCCAGCGTCCTTCGAGCCGTCCATCGACTACGTTGTGACCAAGATCCCTCGCTTTAACTTCGAGAAGTTCGCCGGCGCAAACGACCGTCTGACCACGCAGATGAAATCTGTTGGCGAAGTGATGGCGATTGGGCGTACTCAGCAGGAATCCCTGCAGAAAGCGCTGCGCGGCCTGGAAGTGGGGGCCACGGGTTTTGACCCGAAAGTGAGTCTGGAAGACCCTGAAGCGCTGACCAAAATTCGCCGCGAGCTGAAAGACGCAGGCGCAGAGCGTATCTGGTACATCGCCGATGCGTTCCGTGCGGGCCTCTCTGTTGATGGCGTGTTCAACCTGACCAACATCGACCGCTGGTTCCTGGTGCAGATTGAAGAGCTGGTACGTCTGGAAGAAAGAGTCGCGGACCTGGGCATCAATGGCCTGGACGCTGACTTCCTGCGCGTACTGAAGCGTAAAGGCTTCGCCGATGCGCGTCTGGCCAAACTGGCGGGCGTACGTGAAGCGGAAATCCGCAAGCTGCGTGACCAGTATGACCTGCACCCGGTCTACAAACGCGTGGATACCTGTGCAGCGGAGTTCGCGACCGACACGGCTTACATGTACTCCACGTATGAAGATGAGTGTGAAGCGAATCCGTCCGTCGACCGCGACAAGATTATGGTGCTGGGCGGCGGTCCTAACCGTATCGGCCAGGGCATCGAGTTTGACTACTGCTGCGTTCACGCCTCCCTGGCACTGCGCGAAGACGGTTACGAGACCATCATGGTCAACTGTAACCCGGAAACCGTGTCGACCGACTACGATACCTCCGACCGCCTCTACTTTGAGCCGGTAACGCTGGAAGATGTGCTGGAAATCGTGCGTATCGAGAAGCCTAAAGGCGTTATCGTGCAATACGGTGGCCAGACCCCACTGAAACTGGCGCGCGCGCTGGAAGCCGCTGGTGTGCCGGTTATCGGTACCAGCCCGGATGCAATCGACCGTGCAGAAGACCGTGAACGTTTCCAGCAGGCGGTTGACCGTCTGAAGCTGAAACAGCCGGCCAATGCCACCGTCACCGCTATCGAGATGGCTGTTGAGAAGGCGAAAGAGATTGGCTACCCGCTGGTGGTACGCCCTTCGTACGTGCTGGGTGGCCGCGCGATGGAAATCGTCTACGACGAAGCTGACCTGCGTCGCTACTTCCAGACGGCAGTGAGCGTGTCCAACGATGCGCCGGTTCTGCTTGACCGCTTCCTCGACGATGCCGTCGAAGTGGATGTGGATGCCATCTGTGACGGCGAAATGGTGCTGATTGGCGGTATCATGGAGCACATCGAACAGGCAGGCGTTCACTCCGGTGACTCCGCATGTTCCCTGCCAGCGTACACCCTGAGCCAGGAAATTCAGGACGTGATGCGCCAGCAGGTGCAGAAGCTGGCCTTCGAACTGCAGGTTCGCGGTCTGATGAACGTCCAGTTCGCTGTCAAAGACAACGAAGTCTACCTGATTGAAGTGAACCCGCGCGCAGCACGTACCGTACCGTTCGTCTCCAAAGCTACCGGTGTTCCGCTGGCGAAAGTGGCGGCGCGCGTGATGGCGGGCCAGACGCTGGCACAGCAGGGCGTGACGAAAGAAATTATCCCACCGTACTACTCGGTGAAAGAAGTGGTGCTACCGTTCAACAAATTCCCGGGCGTCGACCCGCTGTTAGGGCCAGAAATGCGTTCTACCGGGGAAGTGATGGGCGTGGGCCGCACCTTCGCAGAAGCGTTCGCGAAGGCGCAGTTAGGCAGTAACTCCACCATGAAAAAATCTGGCCGTGCGCTGCTCTCTGTTCGCGAAGGCGATAAAGAGCGCGTGGTTGACCTGGCGGCTAAGCTGCTGAAACAGGGCTTCGAGCTGGATGCAACCCACGGCACGGCCATTGTGCTGGGTGAAGCGGGCATTAATCCGCGTCTGGTGAACAAGGTGCATGAAGGTCGTCCGCACATTCAGGATCGCATCAAGAATGGCGAATACACCTACATCATTAACACCACCGCAGGTCGTCAGGCGATTGAAGACTCCAAGCTGATTCGCCGCAGCGCGCTGCAGTACAAAGTGCATTACGACACCACCCTGAACGGTGGTTTCGCCACCGCGATGGCACTTAACGCTGATGCCACCGAGAAGGTGATTTCCGTTCAGGAAATGCACGCCCAGATTAACAAGTAAGCCAACATACCCGGCAGTATTCGCTGCCGGGTATTATTCCCACCTTCAGAACCTTCTGGTTTTCCAACCGCATTCAGTCAGTTAGCCTAAAATGGTTAGGTCGATAACGAAATTCAACTGAGAGCAGGGGAAAACACCATGCAAAATAAACTTCTGATCGCGTCCGTTCTGGCTGCCACCGCCATGTTTACCGTTGCGGGCTGTTCATCTAATCAGGCAGTAAAAACCACGGATGGCCGTACGATAGTGACTGACGGTAAGCCGCAGGTCGATGATGACACCGGTCTGGTTTCCTATAAAAACGCCGAAACGGGTCAAACTGAACAGATCAACCGTGACCAGGTGAAATCCATGGGCGAACTGGATAACTAGTTCAGATTTCTGACGTTAGCCCGTCAATAATATTCACTATTAGCCTGTTGAATTACTGACTACACTCTTTTGGTAAAAGAAGGCAGTAAAACAACAGGCTAATTAATGATTCTGATAATTTACGCACATCCGTATCCGCATCACTCGCATGCAAATAAACGGATGCTTGAGCAGGTAAGGACGCTTGATAACGTAGAGATACGTTCCCTCTATCAACTTTATCCCGATTTTAATATCGATATCGCCGCCGAACAGGAGGCGCTCTCTCGTGCCGATTTAATTATCTGGCAGCATCCGATGCAATGGTACAGCACCCCTCCGCTCCTCAAACTGTGGATCGATAAAGTCTTTTCCCACGGCTGGGCGTATGGCCACAACGGTCACGCGCTTAAAGGCAAAAGCCTGATGTGGGCCGTGACCACCGGCGGGGGAGAAAGCCACTTCGATATTGGTGCTTTCCCGGGCTTTGAGGTGCTGTCACAGCCGCTGCAGGCGACGGCGCTCTATTGTGGGCTGAACTGGCTCCCTCCTTTTGCGATGCACTGTACGTTCGTTTGCGATGATGAGACGTTGCAGGCGCAGGCACGCCATTATAAACAACGGTTACTTGAGTGGCAGGAGGCGAACAATGGATAGCCATACGCTGATACAGGCGCTGATTTACCTCGGCGCGGCTGCGCTGATTGTGCCCGTGGCGGTACGTCTGGGGCTGGGTTCGGTGCTGGGTTACCTGATTGCCGGCTGTGTCATTGGACCGTGGGGCTTCCGTCTGGTGACCGATGCCGAGGCGATTCTCCATTTTGCTGAGATCGGCGTCGTGCTGATGCTGTTTGTAATTGGCCTGGAGCTGGATCCCCGGCGGTTATGGAAACTGCGCGCTTCGGTATTTGGTGGGGGAGCGTTGCAGATGGTGGCCTGTGGTCTGCTGCTGGGTGGGTTCTGTATCCTGCTGGGCATGGACTGGAAAGTTGCGACACTCATCGGCCTGACGCTGGCACTCTCCTCAACGGCCATTGCCATGCAGGCAATGAACGAGCGTAACCTGACGGTCTCTCAGATGGGGCGCAGCGCGTTTTCGGTGCTGCTGTTCCAGGATATTGCCGCCATCCCGCTGGTGGCGATGATCCCGCTGCTGGCCGCAAGCGGTGCTTCAACGACCATGGGGGCTTTTGCGCTTTCTGCGCTGAAAGTGGTTGGTGCCCTGGCGCTGGTTATTCTGCTTGGCCGCTACGTGACCCGACCACTGCTGCGCTTTGTCGCTCGCTCCGGCCTGCGTGAAGTTTTCAGTGCCGTTGCGCTGTTCCTGGTGTTTGGCTTTGGTTTGCTGCTCGAGGAAGCCGGCCTATCGATGGCTATGGGGGCGTTCCTGGCAGGGGTGCTGCTGGCCAGCTCTGAATATCGCCATGCGCTGGAAAGTGATATCGAGCCGTTTAAGGGATTATTGCTGGGGCTGTTTTTCATCGGCGTTGGGATGTCTATCGACTTTGGCACGCTGGTAACGCATCCGCTGCGGATCCTCATCCTGCTGGTCGGTTTCCTGGTCATTAAGATGGGCATGCTGTGGCTGATAGCGCGTCCATTAACGGTGCCCAACAAGCAGCGTCGTTGGTTTGCCGTACTGCTGGGGCAGGGGAGTGAGTTTGCATTCGTGGTCTTTGGCGCGGCGCAGATGGCCAACGTACTGGATGCTGAGTGGGCGAAAGCGCTGACGCTTGCCGTCGCACTGTCGATGGCCGCAACGCCTGTTCTGCTGGTGGTGCTGGCGCGTCTGGAAAAAACGGGGAGCGAGCAAGAACGCGAAGCCGA
Organism: Enterobacter sp. 200527-13; assembly: GCF_027924865.1. NCBI lineage: Bacteria > Pseudomonadati > Pseudomonadota > Gammaproteobacteria > Enterobacterales > Enterobacteriaceae > Enterobacter > Enterobacter sp. 200527-13. Next base: position 164,866 of record NZ_BSCM01000003.1, on the reverse strand, counting down.
CGAGATCGACGAGGAGCAGCCACGGGTGATCATCGCCGGGTTTGGTCGCTTCGGGCAGATCGTGGGCCGTTTGCTGTTGTCGAGCGGGGTCAAAATGGTGATCCTCGACCACGATCCCGACCATATTGAGACCCTGCGGAAATTCGACATGAAAGTGTTTTACGGGGATGCAACGCGTGTCGATCTTCTGGAGTCCGCCGGGGCGGCGAAAGCCGAAGTGTTGATTAACGCAATCGACGATCCGGAGACCAGCATGCAGATGGTGGAGCTGGTCAAGGAACACTTCCCCGAGCTGACCATTATCTCTCGCGCCCGCGATGTGGATCACTACATCCGGCTGCGTCAGGCAGGGGTGGAGGCGCCAGAGCGTGAAACGTTCGAAGGTGCGCTCAAGTCTGGCCGGATGGCGCTGGAAAATCTGGGGCTAGGGGCCTATGAAGCACGTGAACGTGCGGACCTGTTCCGCCGCTTTAACACCGAGATGGTGGAAGAGATGGTGGCGATGGCGGGCAGCACAGCCACCGAGCGTGCAGCGGTGTTTAAACGCACCAGCGCGATGCTGACGGAAATCATTAACGAGGACCGCAATCACCTGTCGCTTATCCAGCGTCACGGCTGGCAGGGCACGGAAGAGGGCAAGCATACCGGCGATCCGGCGGACGAACCGGAGAGTAAACCTTCCGCGTGAAGTGGAGTTGCCAGCAATATTAAAAAATTTCTCTATCTTTACTCAGCCGCCAGTCGACGAAAGATTAAGCTTTCCGTATAGTGGCGGCAATTTTTTGCATCCGGGAAATTTTCAATGATCAGTCTGATTGCAGCGCTGGCGGTGGACCGTGTTATCGGTATGGAAAATGCCATGCCGTGGAACCTGCCTGCCGATCTCGCATGGTTTAAACGTACTACGTTAAACAAGCCGGTAGTGATGGGCCGCCTGACCTGGGAGTCGATTGGTCGTCCATTACCGGGCCGTAAAAATATCGTTATCAGTAGCCAGCCTGGCACTGACGATCGCGTCGAATGGGTGAAGTCCGTAGACGAGGCCATTGCCGCATGCGGTAATGCCGAGGAGATCATGGTGATTGGCGGTGGGCGTGTGTACGAACAGTTCCTGCCTAAAGCACAGAAGCTGTATCTGACCCACATTGATGCTGAAGTGGAAGGGGATACGCATTTCCCGGACTACGATCCTGATGAGTGGGAATCTGTCTTCAGTGAATTCCACGACGCGGATGCGCAGAACTCCCACAGCTACTGCTTCGAAATTCTGGAACGTCGCTAAGTGAATGTCCCTCTCCCGTCTGGGGGAGGGAAATCCTCATCAGGAGGCAACGGCCTCGTCTTCCCCTAAGTCCAGCTGTCGGTTGGATGGCTGAACAAAGTACGTTTTATCTTCCCAGCGCAAGCAGGTTAACTCTCCACCCCAGCAGCAGCCGGTATCGAGACCGTAGATCCCCTCCGGTGTGCCTTTTCCTTCAAGCGACGCCCAGTGGCCAAACACCACGTTATAGGCGTTGGTCACCGGACCGGGAATGGCAAACCACGGTTTAAGAGGCGCAGGGGCGCTTTCCGGTGTCTCTTTGCAATACATATCTAGCTGCCCGTTCGGGAAGCAAAAACGCATGCGGGTGAAAGCGTTCGTAATAAAGCGCAGGCGGGCCAGACCGCTAAGATCTTCGCTCCAGTGATTCGGCATATCGCCGTACATCGCGTCGAGGAAGAAAGGATACGAGTCGCTTGCCAGCACCGCTTCAACGTCACGCGCACAGGTTTTCGCCGTCTCAAGATCCCACTGAGGGGTGATCCCGGCATGCGCCATGACCAGTTTTTTCTCTTCATCGATCTGCAGCAGCGGCTGGCGGCGTAGCCAGTTGATGAGAACATCCGCGTCCGGGGCATCCAGCAAAGGCGAGAGACGATCTTTGGGTTTGTTGCGACTGATCCCGGCAAAGACGGCCAGCAAATGCAGATCGTGGTTGCCCAGTACCATGCGCACGCTGTCGCCCAGTGATTTGACGAAGCGTAGAACGTCCAGCGAGCCAGGGCCACGCGCCACTAAATCGCCCGTCAGCCAGAGCGTATCTTGTCCAGGCGTAAAGTCGACCTGTTTTAACAATGCGATCAGTTCATCGTAGCAACCGTGAACGTCGCCAATCAGATATGTAGACATTAGATTAATGAATGAGTGTTGTAACGGCGAGACGGAACACAGGAATAGCAACGCGGAACACATTGCCATCGACGTCGACCATTTCGTAATGGCCCTGCATGGTGCCCAGCGGCGTTTCGATCACGGCACCGCTGGTATATTGATACTCTTCGCCAGGGTCGATGTGGGGCTGTTCACCAACCACACCTTCACCCTGAACTTCGATTTCGCGACCGTTGCCATTGGTGATAAGCCAGTAGCGCCCAAGCAGTTGCACAGGCATCCGCCCCAGATTGCGAATGGTCACGGTGTAAGCGAAGACAAAACGTTCTTCATCCGGTGAGGACTGGGATTCAACATAAACGCTTTGTACATGGACACATACGCGGGGCGAATCAATCATGGCTTAACTCTCCTTCGGCGGCGCATTTTCGCTGATGTAATTAGCCAGCTTGCAGTACTGTTCTACGGAAATATTTTCTGCACGCATTGCCGGGTCAATACCCAACTCAGTCAGCACTTCAACGGTAAACAGATTGCCCAGGCTGTTACGGATCGTTTTACGGCGCTGGTTAAAGGCTTCCGTAGTAATGCGGCTTAGCACGCGCAGGTCTTTCACCGGGTACGGCATTATTTTATGCGGTACAAGACGCACTACCGCAGAGTCCACTTTTGGTGGCGGCGTAAAGGCGGTTGGCGGTACTTCGAGCACCGGGATCACGTTGCAGAAATATTGCGCCATCACGCTCAAACGACCATACGCTTTACTGTTCGGCCCTGCAACCAGACGGTTAACCACCTCTTTTTGCAACATGAAGTGCATGTCGGCAATGGCATCAGTATAGCTAAACAGGTGGAACATTAGCGGTGTGGAAATGTTGTACGGCAGGTTACCGAACACGCGCAGCGGTTGGCCCATTTTTTCCGACAGCTCACCAAAGTTCATGGTCATGGCATCCTGCTGATAAATCGTCAGCTTTGGCCCCAGGAACGGATGAGTTTGCAGGCGTGCGGCGAGATCGCGATCGAGTTCGATAACGGTCAGTTCGTCCAGGCGTTCGCCTACGGGTTCAGTCAGAGCGGCAAGACCCGGGCCGATTTCGACCATAGCCTGACCTTTCTGCGGATTAATGGCAGACACGATACTGTCGATCACGAACTGATCGTTGAGGAAGTTTTGCCCGAAGCGTTTTCGGGCTAAGTGGCCCTGATGGACTCGATTAGTCATTGAGTATTAACAATCATTTTGATGGCGAGATTAAGCGCCGTAATAAAACTGCCGACATCCGCTTTCCCCTGGCCTGCCAGATCCAGCGCAGTACCGTGGTCAACGGACGTTCGAATAAAAGGTAAACCGAGGGTGATATTCACCCCGCGGCCAAAGCCCTGGTATTTTAGCACGGGCAGGCCTTGATCGTGGTACATCGCGAGCACGGCGTCCGCATTATCCAGGTATTTTGGCTGGAAAAGGGTATCGGCAGGCAACGGCCCGCTTAAGTTCATCCCTTTTGCCCGCATTTCTTCAAGCACCGGAATAATGGTGTCAATCTCTTCGGTACCCATATGTCCGCCTTCACCGGCGTGCGGGTTCAGCCCGCAGACCAGCACATGCGGCTGTTTGATGCCGAATTTGGTTTGCAGGTCGTGATGCAGGATCCCGATGATCTCCCGTAAAAGAGACGGAGTAATGGCATCCGGAATGGCCCTGATGGGCAAATGGGTCGTCACGAGGGCAACGCGCATTGCTTCTGTCGCCAGCATCATAACCACTTTCGGGCTGTGCGAGCGCTCTTCAAAGAACTCCGTGTGCCCGGTAAACGGTATCCCCGCCTCGTTGATAACGCCTTTGTGCACGGGACCGGTGATCAGGGCGGCAAATTCGCCCTTCAGGCAACCGTCGCAGGCACGCGCCAGCGTCTCTACAACATAGTGGCCGTTTTCGGTACTGATCTGACCCGGGATGACGGGAGTACGAAGTGGAACAGGAAGAAGCGTAAGCGTGCCGGCTTGCTGTGGTGCAGGCTGCTGGCCTTCAACGTAGGGGATGAGCGTTAAAGGCAGACCGAGCAGCGTTGCCCGGTCTTGTAACAGTGTTGCATCAGCGCAGACAACCAGTTCCACCGGCCAGCTGCGCTGGGCGAGCTGGACAACGAGGTCAGGCCCAATCCCGGCAGGTTCGCCGGGAGTGATCACAACACGATGCTGTTTCATTAGTTGCTCAGTACTTTCACATAAGCGCTGGCGCGTTGTTCCTGCATCCAGGTTGCTGCTTCTTCAGAGAACTTACGGTTAAACAGCATGCGGTAGGCTCTGTCTTTCTGCGCCGCGTCCGTTTTATCAACATTGCGGGTATCCAACAGTTCGATCAGATGCCAGCCGAAGGAGGAGTGCACCGGGGCGCTCATCTGGCCTTTGTTCAGCTTCATCAGTGCGTCACGGAACGCAGGATCGTAGATATCTGCGGCCGCCCAGCCCAGATCGCCGCCCTGATTAGCAGAGCCGGGATCCTGAGAGAACTCTTTCGCGGCATTCGCAAACGAGGTTTTTCCGCTCTTGATGTCTGCAGCAATCTGTTGCAGTTTCACGCGCGCCTGATCGTCAGTCATGATAGGTGACGGCTTGAGGAGAATATGGCGAGCGTGAACTTCGGTAACCGAAATGTTCTGACTCTGACCGCGCAGATCGTTCACTTTCAGGATGTGGAAGCCCACGCCTGAACGGATGGGACCCACGATGTCACCTTTCTTCGCCGTGCTCAGCGCCTGGGCAAAGATGGAAGGCAGCTCCTGGATACGTCCCCAGCCCATCTGGCCGCCTTTCAGCGCCTGTTGGTCAGCGGAGTAGGTGATGGCCAGTTTGCCAAAGTCACCGCCGTTACGTGCCTGCTCGACAATCGAACGCGCCTGGCTTTCAGCTTCCGCAGCCTGGTCGGAGGTTGGGTTCTCTGGCAGCGGGATCAGAATGTGGCTCAGGTTCAGTTCGGTGCTGGCGTCGTTCTGGTTACCCACCTGTTTTGCCAGCGCGTCCACTTCCTGAGGCAGGATCGTGACGCGACGACGGACTTCATTGTTGCGCACTTCCGAAATCAGCATCTCTTTACGGATCTGATTACGGTACGTTGCATAGCTGATGCCATCATAGGCCAGACGGCTGCGCATCTGGTCCAGGCTCATGTTGTTCTGCTTCGCGATGTTAGCAATGGCCTGATCGAGCTGCTCGTCAGTGACCTTCACACCCATTTTCTGACCCATTTGCAGGACAATCTGATCCATGATCAGACGTTCCAGGATCTGATGGCGCAGGGTAGCGTCATCCGGGAGTTGCTGACCTGCTTCACCCGAATTGAGCTTCACAGATTTCATCAAACCGTCAACGTCGCTTTCGAGCACGACGCCGTTGTTAACCACAGCGGCGACCTTATCAACAACCTGGGGGGCCGCGAAGCTGGTATTCGCAACCATAGCGACACCGAGCAGCAGCGTTTTCCAGTTCTTCATACTTTTTCCATTTCAATTAACCGCAAAGCGGATTACGTTGCAAATTAAGCACATTACAAGGAACTGCGGTACGGCAGAATGTTCGAGCGCAGCATCTGCTGCGTGCCCAGGCCGTAGTTGGAGCTCAGGCCGCGCAGTTCGACATTAAAGCCAATCACGTTATCGTATTTGCCCTGTTCATTCTTGGTATCCCAGCCGTTAAGCTTACGTTCGTAACCGACACGCAGCGCGTAGCAGCAGGAGTTATATTGCAGACCAACCATCTGGTCAGCAGGTTTACTGGTGTTGGTGTCAAAGTAGTAAGCACCGACGATTGACCAGCGATCGGCGATTGGCCAGCTCGCTGCGCCACCCACCTGCGAGATGCCGTCTTTGTACTGATCCGTATTCGCATAGTTTGGCAACGTGGCCTGAATATATTCCGGGCTGGCGTAACGATAGGTCAACTGCAGCATACGGTCTTCATCACGACGGTATTCAATCGCCGCACTGCTTGTCGCAACGTTGTTGAGACGCGTATCGTACTGCACACCCCCGCGTAAACCCCAGCGATCGGTCATACGCCAGTAGGTATCACCCGCCCACACCAGAGAACCCGTTTTGTTGTCTTTTTCCCAGTTAATGTCGTCATCACCGGTCCGGGACTCGGTGAAATAGTAGATTTGACCAACAGAAACGTTAAAACGTTCAACGGCGGCATCATCATAAACGCGCGTTGTGACGCCGGTCGTTAACTGGTTTGCTGACGCAATACGGTCGAGGCCACCGTAGGTACGGTCGCGGAACAGACCGCTGTAGTCAGACTGCAGGAATGAGGAGTCATAGTTCTGAATGTTGCTCTGATCGCGATACGGGACGTACAGATACTGCATACGTGGCTCAAGCGTCTGGGTATAACCCTCCGCCAGAAGACCCATATCGCGTTCGAAGATCAGTTTGCCGTCCATTTTGAACTGCGGCAGGACGCGGTTCACGGATTCTTCGAGATCGGTGCCGTAACGGTTGTTATACCAGTCGAGATTCTTCTGCTGGTAATGGGTGGCCATCAGTTTGGCCTCGGTATTCAGGCTCGACCAGTCATTTGACACCGGCAAATTGATGGTTGGCTCGAGGTGAACACGCGTGGATTCCGGCATATCCGAGTTGGTGTTAACGAAGTGCACGGCCTGGGCGTACACGTGGGTGTCAAACGGGCCAACATCGTTCTGGTACCAGTTAACGTCCAGCTGCGGTTCTGCACCATAAGTGCTTCTCGTCTGGGTATCAAAGACCTGGAATTGCTTGGTAGAGACCGTGGCGTTGAAGTTCTCAATAGCGTATCCCACGCTGAATTTCTGCGTGGCGTAGCCATCGGTACTGGACCCGTATTTGGAGTCAAAGTCGTTGAAATAGTAAGGGTCGCTGACTTTGGTGTAGTCGACGTTAAACCGCCAGACCTGGTCCATCACCCCGGCATGTTTCCAGTAGAACAACCAGCGGTGTTTATCACCTTCTGTTGGATGCTCATCCTGGAAGACTTTATCCGACGGCAGATAATCCAGTTCCATCAGGCCAGTACCCGCCTGCGTCAGGTAGCGGAACTCGTTTTCCCACATAACGTTGCCGCGCTTATGGATATAGTGCGGCGTGATCGTGGCGTCCATGTTGGGCGCGATGTTCCAGTAATACGGCAGATAGAACTCAAAGTAGTTCGTGGTGCTGTATTTGGCATTCGGGATCAGGAAACCTGAGCGGCGTTTGTCACCCACAGGAAGCTGCAGGTAAGGGCTGTAGAAAACGGGTACCGGACCGAGCTTGAAGCGGGCGTTCCAGATCTCGGCAACCTGCTCTTCACGGTCATGGATGACTTCACTTCCGACCACGCTCCAGGTATTAGACCCGGGCAGACAGGACGTGAAGGAGCCGTTTTCCAGAATCGTATAGCGGTTTTCACCGCGCTGTTTCATCAGGTCCGCATCACCGCGCCCCTGGCGACCTACCATCTGGTAATCACCTTCCCAGACGTTAGTGTCTTTGGTATTCAGGTTTGACCAGGCTTTCGGACCTTTCAGGATGACCTGATTGTCGTCATAGTGCACATTACCCAGCGCATCCACCGTTCGTACCGGCTCGGCCGCACCTTCCGGCTGCTTCTGGTGTAATTGCACTTCATCTGCCTGCAGACGGCTGTTGCCCTGGTTAATATCCACATTGCCAGTAAATGTCGCATTGTCAGGATATGTGCCTTTAGAGCTATCGGCAGTAATGGTTACCGGCAAGCTATTCGTATCGCCCTTTACCAGTGGACGATTATAACTTGGGACGCCAAGCATACACTGCGAGGCGAGATCGGCCGCCAGTCCCTGTTGGCTGTACAGGGCGGTGCCAATCATTGTGGCCAGGAGGGTGGGGATACGTTTTTTCATACGTTGTATTTTATTGTTCCGTCATCAGTGGCTACGGCTTACAAACGCTCAGAGACTATCTTACTCATCAGCGCAGTACCAGCGTTAATCCTGCCCGTTTGCGCGCCAGAGTGTTAGGCTCGCTATCGAATGACGAGTATGATAAAGCAAATTATAGGCGATGTCCTTCAATTGACCGTGGCTTGAACACTGTGATGATGACGTTGCGTCGGCCAGGAACATGACTAACCGGGGAGTATATGCAGTATTGGGGTAAAATAATCGGCGTTGCGTTCGCCATCATCATGGGTGCCGGGTTCTGGGGGATCGTACTGGGGCTTATTATCGGCCATATGTTTGATAAGGCTCGCAGCCGCAAAATGGCCTGGTTTGCCAATCAGCGTGAGCGTCAGTCCCTCTTTTTCTCCACCACGTTTGAGGTAATGGGGCACTTAACCAAATCAAAAGGGCGTGTGACGGAAGCCGATATTCAGATAGCCAGCGTCTTTATGGACCGCATGAATCTGCATGGTGACTCCCGTCTCGCGGCACAAAATGCGTTTCGCATCGGCAAAGCGGATAACTATCCGCTGCGCGATAAAATGCGTCAGTTCCGCAGCATCTGCTTCGGCCGTTTTGATTTAATTCGGATGTTTCTGGAGATCCAAATCCAGGCAGCGTTTGCCGATGGTTCACTTCATCCTAATGAACGCGATGTTTTATATGTTATTGCGGAAGAACTGGGCATCTCCCGTATGCAGTTCGACCAGTTCCTGCGCATGATGCAGGGCGGTGCGCAGTTTGGCGGCGGCTATCACCAGCAGTCCTCTGGCGGTGCCTGGCAGCAGGCGCAGCGGGGTCCGACGCTTGAGGATGCCTGTAACGTGCTGGGGGTGAAGCCATCGGACGATGTGACCACTATCAAGCGTGCCTATCGTAAGCTGATGAGTGAGCACCACCCGGACAAACTGGTCGCGAAAGGTTTACCGCCGGAGATGATGGAGATGGCGAAGCAAAAAGCGCAGGAAATTCAGAAAGCGTACGAGTTGATTAAAGAGAAGAAAAGTTTCAAATAAAAAAGGCCCGACACTGTCGGGCCTTTTTTTCAGAAGTCGACCGGGGCTTTAAACGTCATTGCATTGCCAAAAACCGGATGGGTGATGGTGAGCGTCTGCGCATGCAGCTGCAGGCGTGGCGCCAGTGCCAGTGCATCGGGCGGCGCGTAAAATCTGTCCCCCAGAATCGGGTGCCCCAGCGCAAGCATATGGACGCGCAGCTGGTGCGAGCGCCCGGTAATCGGTTTAAGCAGCACGCGCGCAGTGTTATCTGGCGCGTACTCCAGCACTTCATACTCGGTTTGCGCTGCTTTGCCGGTTTCGTAACAGACCTTTTGTTTTGGTCGGTTCGGCCAGTCGCAGATCAGCGGTAAATCCACCAGCCCTTCCGCCGGCTGAGGATGCCCCCAGACACGTGCGACATACTGCTTTTTCGGCTCGCGATCGCGGAACTGGCGTTTCAGCTCGCGTTCCGCCGCTTTATTCAGCGCCACTACAATCACACCGCTGGTGGCCATGTCCAGACGATGGACGGACTCCGCCTGAGGATAATCGCGCTGAATACGCGTCATCACACTGTCTTTGTGCTCATCCAGACGCCCTGGCACGGACAACAAGCCGCTGGGCTTGTTGACCACCATAATGTGCTCATCCTGATAAAGCACCACCAGCCAGGGATCCTGAGGTGGATTGTAAGGCTCCATCACCATCTTGCGCTCCGTTTACTGATGCGTCACAACGATAAGACGCAGGGCATCCAGACGCCAGCCAGCCTGATTAAGGCTTTCCAGCACCTGCTGACGGTTGCTCTCGATCGCTGCCAGCTCGTCATCGCGGATGTTTGGGTTTACCGCTTTCAACGCTTCCAGACGGGAGAGTTCCGCGGACAGTTTGTCGTCGGCTTCTTGACGTGCGGCATCAATCAGCGCCCGGGCCGCTTTTTCGATCTGCGTTTCACCCAGCTGCAGAATAGCGTGCACATCCTGCTGTACCGCGTTGACCAGCTTACTGCCGGTATGGCGGTTCACGGCGCTCAGCTGGCGGTTAAAGCTCTCGAATTCAACCTGAGCGGCGAGGTTCGTGCCGTTTTTGTCCAGCAGCAGACGCACAGGCGTTGACGGCAGGAAGCGGTTGAGCTGCAGCTGTTTCGGCGCCTGCGCTTCGACAACGTAAATCAGTTCCAGCAACAGAGTACCCACTGGCAGCGCTTTGTTTTTCAACAACGAGATGGTACTGCTGCCGGTATCGCCTGAGAGGATCAAATCCAGACCGTTGCGGATCAGCGGGTGCTCCCAGGTGATGAACTGCGCATCTTCGCGCGACAGCGCCACATCACGTTCAAAGGTGATGGTGCATCCATCTTCCGGCAGGCCAGGGAAATCCGGGACCAGCATATGGTCGGACGGGGTCAGGACAATCAAATTCTCGCCACGATCGTCCTGGTTTATGCCAACGATGTCGAACAGGTTCATGGAGAAGCTGATCAGGCTGGTGTCATCATCCTGCTCTTCAATGCTTTCAGCGAGCGCCTGGGCTTTTTCACCGCCGTTGGAGTGGATCTCCAGCAGGCGGTCACGACCCTGTTCCAGCTGAGATTTCAGCGCTTCATGCTTATCACGGCAGGCTTTGATCAGTTCATCAAACCCGTCGGTGTTCTCTGGCGCGGCCAGATAGCCGATCAGATCGGCATGCACCTGATCGTAAATCGGGCGGCCGGTCGGGCAGGTATGCTCAAACGCATCCAGACCTTCGTGGAACCAACGCACCAGAACGGACTGGGCGGTTTTTTCCAGGTAAGGAACGTGGATCTGAATATCATGCGCCTGGCCAATACGATCCAGACGGCCGATACGCTGTTCCAGCAGATCCGGGTTGAACGGCAAATCGAACATCACCAGGTTGCTGGCAAACTGGAAGTTACGGCCTTCAGACCCGATTTCAGAGCACAGCAGAACCTGGGCACCGCTGTCCTCTTCTGCAAACCATGCCGCGGCACGGTCACGCTCGACGATGGACATCCCTTCGTGGAACACGGCGGCGCGAATACCTTCGCGTTCGCGCAGGACCTGCTCCAGCTGCAGTGCGGTGGCTGCTTTGGCGCAGATCACCAGCACTTTCTGAGAACGGTGCGCGGTCAAATAGCCCATCAGCCACTCAACACGCGGGTCGAAGTTCCACCAGGTGCCGGTATCGCCTTCAAATTCCTGGTAAATCTGTTCCGGGTAGAGCATGTCGCGTGCACGCTCTTCTGCAGTTTTGCGCGCGCCCATAATGCCGGAAACTTTAATGGCTGTCTGGTACTGCGTCGGCAGTGGCAATTTGATGGTATGCAGTTCGCGTTTCGGGAAACCTTTCACCCCGTTACGGGTGTTACGGAACAGGACGCGGCTGGTGCCGTGGCGATCCATCAGCATATCGATCAGTTCTTTACGCGCGGAATCCGCGTTGTCACTGTCGCTGTTGGCCGCCTGCAGCAGAGGCTCAATATCCTGCTCGCCAATCAGATCGCTCAGGGTGTTGAGCTCGTCATTCGAGAGATGTTTACCCGCCAGCAGCAGGGCAACGGCATCGGCGACCGGACGGTAGTTATTCTGCTCTTCAACGAACTGCTCAAAGTCATGGAAGCGGTTTGGATCGAGCAGGCGCAAACGGGCGAAGTGGCTCTCCAGACCTAACTGCTCCGGCGTTGCGGTCAGCAGCAGGACGCCTGGTACGCGCTCGGCAAGCTGTTCGATAGCCATGTATTCCCGGCTTGGTGCATCTTCGCTCCAGACCAGATGGTGCGCTTCATCGACCACCATCAGGTCCCATTCGGCGTCGCACAGATGCTCAAGACGTTGCTTGCTGCGGCGTACGAAATCCAGAGAGCAGATCACCAGCTGTTCCGTTTCAAACGGGTTGTCCGCATCGTGCTGGGCTTCTGCATAGCGCTCGTCATCAAACAGAGCGAAACGCAGGTTAAAGCGGCGCAGCATCTCGACCAGCCATTGATGCTGCAGGGTTTCCGGTACCACAATCAGCACGCGCTCGGCTGCGCCGGAAAGCAGCTGTTGATGCAGGATCATGCCCGCTTCAATGGTTTTCCCCAGGCCCACTTCATCTGCCAGCAGAACGCGAGGTGCGTGACGGCGGCCCACGTCATGGGCGATGTTCAGCTGGTGGGGAATAAGGCTGGTACGCTGACCGCGCAGGCCGCTCCACGGCATACGGTACTGTTCACTCTGGAACTTGCGCGCACGATAGCGCAGGGAGAAGCGATCCATACGGTCGATTTGCCCGGCAAACAGGCGATCCTGCGGCTTACTGAATACCAGTTTGCTGTCGAGCAGCACCTCACGCAGGATGACATTGGCCTCGTCGGTGTCCAGGCGAGTCCCGATGTAGGCGAGCAGTCCATTCTCTTCTTTTACGTCTTCGACCTTTAGCTGCCAGCCGTCGTGGCTGGTCACGGTGTCACCCGGGTTGAACATCACGCGGGTCACAGGGGAATCATTGCGGGCGTACAGGCGGTTTTCACCGGTAGCAGGGAAAAGGAGGGTAACCATTCGTGCATCCACGGCAACCACGGTTCCTAATCCAAGTTCGCTTTCTGTATCGCTGATCCAGCGTTGACCAAGTGTAAAAGGCATATTTGTTCGGCTCTAATCGTAAATTGCAGGCAATAGTTCAACCACCGTCAAAAAAGACAGTCATTGAAAAATGGGTCCGGGAATGGAAAGGGCGCTATGGTACTGGATGGCAGCCATTTCGTCACGTGTCAAAATAGGCCAAGTTGCCCTGTCACTAGTGTAGCAAAGTCGTCGTCGATGAAGGGCAAAATTCCGTCCGCGACCGGCTGAAGCTGACGCGTAAGATAGTGCTCGTAATCCAGAGGCGAGTGCTGGTAATCCACGGGTTCCGGGCCGCTGGTGGTCCAGAGGTATTTGATGGTTCCCCGGTTCTGATACTGCGGGGCACGCCCCCGGCGCACGTTCTCCTCATCTGCCAGGCGCGCAGCGCGGACGTGCGGCGGAACGTTGCGCTGGTATTCCGCCAGTGGGCGGCGCAGGCGCTTGCGGTACACCAACTGGGCGTCGAGTTCACCGGCCATCAGGCTGGCAATTGTTTCACGCACGTAGTCCTGATAAGGCTCGTTGCGAAAGATACGCAGATAAAGCGTTTGCTGAAACTGCTGTGCCAGCGGCGTCCAGTCGGTGCGTACGGTTTCCAGCCCTTTAAAGACCATTCGCTGCTTGTCACCTTCCTGAATAAGACCGGCGTAGCGCTTCTTACTGCCCTGGTCGGTACCGCGAATGGTGGGCATTAAAAAGCGGCTGAAATGGGTTTCAAACTCCAGTTCTAACGCGCTGCTTAACCGCTCTTTTTGCAAACTTTCCTGCCACCAGGCGTTCACAAAAGCCACCAGTGATTTGCCGATTCGCGCGGCATCCTCTTCTGAATGTGCGCCCTTAAGCCAGACAAAGGTGGAATCCGTATCGCCATAAATAACGTCATAACCCTGGGATTCAATCAACGCTTTGGTCTGGCGCATGATGTCGTGCCCGCGCATGGTGATAGATGACGCCAGTCGTGGGTCGAAGAAGCGGCAGGCGCTGGTCCCCAGAACCCCGTAAAACGCGTTCATGATAATTTTCAGCGCCTGAGAAAGGGGCTTGTTGCCATGACGCTTAGCCTCGTCGCGACCGTGCCAGATGTTTCCCACGATTTCCGGCAGACAGTGCTTTTCCCGTGAGAAGCGGGCCCCGAGAAAACCTTCTGTGCTGTGCAAATCGTCAGGCTGCGCCATCCCTTCCACCAGCCCGACGGGATCGATCAGGAAGGTGCGAATAATGGACGGATAGAGGCTTTTGTAGTCCAGCACCAGCACGGAGTCATACAACCCGGGCCGGGAATCCATCACGTAACCGCCCGGGCTTGCCTGCGGCGGCACATCACCGAGGTTGGGGGCGACATAGCCCGCCCGGTGCATACGCGGGAAATAGAGGTGGCTAAAGGCGGCCACGGAGCCACCGTGCCGGTCAGCGGCGAGGCCGTTCACCGTCGCGCGCTCGAGCAGGAAGGGCATGATCTCCGTTTTGTGGAAAATCTGCGTCACCAGTTCACAATCTTTCAGGTTGTAGGTGGCGAGCGCCGGTTTGTCTTCGTTAAAGCGCCGGTCGATTTCATCCATTCTGTCCCACGGGTTGTCGATGGATTTCCCTTCGCCGAGCAGCTCCTGCGCCACCGCTTCCAGAGAGAAAGAGGAAAAATTCCAGAAGGCAGATTTGAGCGCCTCAATGCCGTCAATAATCAGGCGGCCATTGGCCTGCGCGAAAAACACACCGTTTTTAAAACCGTGCTCGCGCCATTCCAGCTCGCTGTTTCCGCGCCCCAGCATCAGGGGGATGCGGTAACGTTCAGCATGTTTTTGCAGCACGCGCAGATCGAACTGCACCACGTTCCAGCCGATCAACACATCGGGATCGCGATCGGCAAACCACTGGTTAAGCTTTTCCAGAAGCTGTGGCCGGCTGTTGACATACTCCAGCCGGAAATCCAGCGCGGACGCCTTGCCATTCGGGGGGCCAAGCATATAAACAACCCGATCCCCGCAGCCTTCCAGGCCGATACAGTACAGCTCACCGTGGCGAGTGGTTTCGATATCCAGCGAGACCCATTTCAACGGCGGCCGGTAGGTAGGGTTGGGTTTGAGACGGGCGTTAATAAGGCTGCCGTTTTGCGCGGTGCCGTCGACCCAGACGGGGGCAGTAATAAACCGCTCCATCAAAAAACGTTCTGGCGGGCGGATATCGGCTTCGTACAGCGTCACGCCAGCGTCGCGCAGCAGTTTTTCATAACGCATCAGCTGGCGATGGGCGCGGCAGTAAAGGCCATGTACGGGCTGACGGTGGAAATCTTTCAGTTCAAGCGGCGTCAGGCGCCAGCCGTTTTCACCGCGCAGCAGTTGCTTTACTTTCTCAACGTGATCGTTCGGGATAAAAGCCACGGACTCCTGCGGCGGCAGGGCCACGTGCAGCGGGCCGTTGTCCGTCGCCAGCCAGAATGCCACCTCGGTGCCCTGAGGAGTATCCCGCCAGTGTCGGGTAAGTAAAAAACCTTCTTGCGCCTGCGCCACGCCGCTATCCCATAAAACAAAACCAGGCTTGATTATAGCCTGGTTGAATATTTTATGCTGGGTATATATACAGTTTACTGCCCGTAATAGGCTTTTGCGCCATGTTTACGCAGGTAGTGTTTATCCAGCAGGGTTGGCTGCATATCCGGAAGCTGCGGAGCCAGCTGGCGGCAGAAGATGCCCATATACGCGACCTCTTCCAGCACAATCGCGTTATGTACCGCATCTTCGGCGTTTTTACCCCAGGCAAAAGGTCCATGGGAGTGCACCAGCACGCCGGGCATTTGCGCAGCGTCGATACCCTGTTTTTCAAACGTTTCGACGATAACGTTGCCGGTTTCCCACTCATACTCGCCGTTGATCTCTTCATCAGTCATCAAACGGGTGCAGGGAATGGTGCCGTAAAAGTAGTCTGCGTGCGTGGTTCCGGTCGCCGGAATGGACTGGCCGGCCTGCGCCCAGATGGTCGCATGACGCGAATGGGTATGCACAATACCGCCAATGGTCGGGAAGGCCTGGTAGAGCAGGCGATGCGTTGGCGTGTCGGAGGAGGGTTTTTTCTTTCCTTCCACCACTTCGCCCGTGGCGATGCTGACGACAACCATATCTTCTGCGGTCATTACCGTGTAATCCACTCCTGACGGCTTTATCACGAAGACGCCGTGCTCGCGGTCAACGGCGCTGACGTTGCCCCAGGTCAGCGTCACCAGATTGTGTTTGGGCAGCGCCAGGTTGGCTTCCAGTACCTGACGTTTGAGATCTTCTAACATGCAATCCTCCAGGAAAAGAGGCCCGCCCTGCGGCAGGCCAAAGGTTCCCCTGTTAACGTTTTGAACCGTAATAGACTTCATTCCAGCGCAGCGCGTCTTTGAACGCGGGCAGGCGGGTATCGTTATCAATGACGGTCAGTTCGATGTCGTGCAGTTCGGCGAACTGACGCATGTCATTCAGATCCAGCGCATGGCTGAAGACGGTGTGGTGCGCGCCACCGGCCAGGATCCAGGCTTCCGAGGCGGTTGGCAGGTCAGGCTGCGCTTTCCACAGGGCGTTGGCGACCGGCAGTTTTGGCAGAGAATGCGGGGTTTCAACCGCATCCACACAGTTCACCAGCAGGCGGAAACGGTCGCCCAGGTCAATCAGGCTGGCGTTGATGGCAGGACCGGTACGGGTGTTGAAGATCAGACGTGCCGGGTCGGCTTTTCCGCCAATGCCAAGGTACTGCACGTCGAGGATCGGTTTCTCTTCAACGGCAATGGAAGGACACACTTCCAGCATATGCGAGCCCAGTACCAGGTCGTTGCCGTTTTCGAAGTGGTAGGTGTAGTCCTCCATAAAGGAGGTGCCGCCCTGCAGACCGGTTGACATCACTTTCATAATGCGAAGCAGAGCGGCAGTTTTCCAGTCGCCTTCGCCGGCAAAGCCGTAGCCCTGCTGCATCAGACGTTGTACCGCCAGGCCGGGCAGTTGTTTCAGACCGTGGAGGTCTTCAAAGGTGGTGGTAAAGGCATGGAAGCCACCCTGTTCCAGGAAGCGTTTCATGCCCAGTTCGATACGTGCTGCATCCAGCACGTTCTGGCGTTTGTCACCGTGAATTTGTGCCGCAGGGGTCAGACGGTAGCTGCTTTCGTATTCGTCGACCAGCGCGCTTACATCGCCATCGCTGATTTCATTCACCACCTGCACCAGGTCGCCCACGGCCCAGGTATTCACCGAGAATCCAAATTTAATCTGTGCGGCAACTTTATCGCCGTCGGTGACCGCCACTTCACGCATGTTGTCGCCGAAACGCACTACTTTCAGGTGACGAGTATCTTGTCGGGACACCGCCTGGCGCATCCAGGAGCCGATACGTTTTTGCGCATGCTGATCCTGCCAGTGGCCGGTGACGACCGCATGCTGCTGGCGCATACGTGCGCCGATAAAGCCGAACTCGCGGCCGCCGTGCGCGGTCTGGTTCAGGTTCATAAAGTCCATATCAATGCTGTCCCACGGCAGGGACGCGTTGAACTGGGTATGGAACTGCATCAGTGGTTTATTGAGGATGGCCAGACCGTTGATCCACATTTTGGCCGGTGAGAAGGTGTGCAGCCACACTACCATGCCGGCGCATTTATCGTCGTAGTTCGCGTCGCGGCAGATGTTCGTGATCTCATCCGGGGTCGTGCCGAGCGGTTTGAGCACCAGTTTGCACGGCAGTTTAGCCTCTGCATTGAGCGCGTTGACCACGTGCTCAGCATGTTTCGTCACCTGTTGCAGCGCTTCCGGCCCGTACAGATGTTGGCTGCCAATGACAAACCACACTTCATAATTATTAAAAATGGTCATTATTGTGTCCTTAATGTGTCAGGGTTGCCGTAGTGTCCGCGGTGTGTTTGGCCGGGGCGGCGACAGGGAGATAGTGAAGTTCGGCGCTTTTTGCCCATTGCTGATAGCGCTGATAAAGCTGTTCAAAACGCTGCGCCTGCTGAGCACGCGGCTGGAGGGTATTTTCGACAGCGCTCGCCATGTGCTGCTGCGCGGTCGGGATATCGGCATGAACGCCTGCCGCAACGGCCGCGAAGATCGCTGCACCGAGGGCACAACACTGATCGGAGGCGACAATCTGCAGCGGACGGTTCAGCACGTCACAACAGGCCTGCATGATTACCGGGTTTTTACGGGCGATGCCGCCCAGTGCCATCACGTTGTTGACGTCGATGCCCTGCTCGGTGAAGCACTCCATAATGGCGCGCGCCCCAAAGGCAGTTGCGGCAATCAGGCCGCCAAACAGCGCTGGTGCGTCGGTGGCGAGGTTAAGATCGGTGATCACCCCTTTCAGGCGCTGGTTGGCAAATGGCGTACGGCGACCGTTGAACCAGTCGAGCACCACCGGCAGGTGATCGAGAGAAGGATTCTTTGCCCACGCGGCGGTGAGCTGCGGCAAAAGCTGCTTTTTACTTTCGGCAATCTGGGTCTTCAGCTCAGGATGTGCCGCCGCCAGCTGATCCAGCGGCCAGCCCAGCACGCGGCCAAACCAGGCGTAGATATCGCCAAAGGCGGACTGACCCGCTTCCAGACCGATAAACTCCGGTACGACGCTGCCGTCAACCTGGCCGCAGATGCCTTTTACCGCCCGATCGCCTACGCTGGCTTTATCCGCGGTGAGAATGTCGCAGGTGGAGGTGCCGATAACCTTCACCAGCGTGTTTGGCTGGGCACCGGCGCCCACCGCGCCCATGTGGCAGTCAAACGCCCCGCCGGAGATGGCCACGTTTTGCGGCAGACCCAGGCGCGTCGCCCACTCTTCACAAAGCGTACCCACCGGAATATCGGCGGTGAAGGTGTCGGTGAACAGCGGGTATTGCAGACTCGTGTTGATGACGGGATCGAGTTCATCGAAGAATGCCGCCGGTGGCAGGCCACCCCAGCTTTCATGCCACAGGGACTTGTGTCCGGCGCTGCAGCGTCCGCGGCGGATATCCTGCGGACGCGTGGTACCGGAGAGCAGGGCTGGTACCCAGTCGCACAGTTCAATCCAGGATACCGCGGCCTGCGCAACGGATGCGTCCGCGCGGGTTACGTGAAGGATCTTTGCCCAGAACCATTCACTGGAGTAAATACCGCCGATGTAGCGCGAGTAGTCCGTTTTACCGGGCTGGTGACACAAGCGGGTAATGGCCTCGGCCTCTTCAACGGCGGTGTGATCTTTCCACAGCACGAACATGGCGTTCGGGTTATCAGCAAACTCCGGACGCAGCGCCAGAACATGGCCTTCGGCATCCACAGGGGCAGGCGTTGAGCCGGTACTGTCGACGCCAATCCCGACGATCTCTGCCCGCTGGGCGTCGGTCAGTTCAGTCAGTACGGTTTTGATTGCCGCTTCCATCGACTCAATGTAGTCACGTGGATGGTGACGGAACTGGTTATTTGGCGCATCGCAGTAGCGCCCCTCTTGCCAGCGCGGGTACCACTCAACGCTGGTTGCTATTTCCTGGCCGCTTGTACAGTCCACTGCCAGAGCGCGAACCGAGTCGCTGCCAAAATCGAGGCCAATCGCAATTGCCATGGTGTTGCTCCATCAAAAAACAGGTATGAGAGAACATTAGAGACTGGAGGCGAAAATCGTCAGGCAGGATCCGCTAATCTTATGGACTAAATTGCTGTTGCAATAGAAAGTGTGACGCCGTGCAAATAATCAATGTGGACATTTCTGCCGCACTTATAGACACTTTTGTTACTGCTGATCTGCCCCCGTGGGCGGATAAATCAGGGGGAAAGGCTGAAACATGGCGGACGTAAAAGAGGCGTGATGCTTTTTGGATCTTTTCGCGGGCCATTTTTATACTGCTTTTATCGATATGGACAATTGGTTTCCTTCAGGACCCTTGGGAGAACTGAATCTATGGCCGAAACGCAAAACGATCCCTTATTACCGGGCTACTCGTTTAATGCTCACCTGGTGGCGGGGCTGACCCCTATCGAGGCTGAGGGATATCTCGATTTTTACGTCGACCGACCGCTCGGGATGAAAGGGTATATTCTGAACCTGACGGTGCGTGGGGAAGGGATTATCAAAAATAACGATCAGCAGTTTGTCTGCCGTCCGGGCGATATGCTGCTGTTTCCGCCGGGAGAGATCCACCACTACGGTCGTCACCCGGAGGCCAAAGAGTGGTATCACCAGTGGGTCTACTTCCGTCCGCGCGCCTACTGGCAGGAGTGGCTCTCGTGGCCGGCTATTTTTGCGCACACCGGTTTTTATCGCCCGGACGAGGTTCATCTGGCTCAGTTCCGCGAACTCTTTGCCCAAATTATTGAAGCGGGGCAGGCGGGTGGCCGGTATGCCGAACTGCTGGCGATTAACCTGCTTGAACAGGTGCTGTTGCGCCGGATGGAGGCGATAAACGCGTCACTTAATCCTCCGCTGGACAACCGCGTGCGCGACGCCTGCCAGTACATCAGCGACCATCTGGCCGACAGTCAGTTCGATATCGCCAGCGTCGCCCAGCATGTGTGTCTCTCACCGTCGCGGCTGTCACATCTGTTCCGTCAGCAGCTGGGCGTTAGCGTTCTGAGCTGGCGTGAGGACCAGCGTATCAGCCAGGCGAAGCTCCTGCTCAGCACCACCCGCATGCCCATTGCCACCGTGGGGCGCAATGTGGGCTTTGAAGATCAGCTCTATTTCTCCCGGGTATTTAAAAAATGCACCGGTGCCAGCCCCAGTGAATTCCGGGCAGGATGTGAATAAACGGTAAAAAAAGATAAACAAGCAGGTGAACTGTGGAAGCAACCTGTAAACTATTCAGACAATTGTTGTCTTGACGCGGTGCAGGGCGCTAAGCAGAATCCCTGATTCGTTTTCTGACCGGAATAGTTATGCAGGCATTGCTGGAACATTTTATCACCCAGTCCGTTATGTATTCGCTTATCGCCGTTGCGCTGGTGGCGTTTCTGGAATCGCTTGCACTTGTTGGGTTGATCCTCCCCGGCACGGTGATGATGGCGGGGCTGGGCGCGTTGATTGGCAGCGGTGAAGTGAATTTCTGGCAGGCGTGGATGGCGGGGATTATTGGCTGTTTACTTGGCGACTGGATCTCCTTCTGGCTGGGCTGGCGCTTTAAGAAACCGCTGCACCGCTGGTCGTTCATGAAAAAGAACAAAGCCTTGCTGGATAAAACCGAACACGCGCTGCATCAGCACAGCATGTTCACGATCCTCGTGGGTCGCTTTGTTGGACCAACGCGTCCGCTGGTGCCGATGGTCGCGGGGATGCTGGATCTGCCTGTTGCGAAATTCGTGGTGCCGAACATCATCGGCTGTGTTTTCTGGCCGCCGTTCTACTTTCTGCCGGGGATCCTGGCAGGGGCCACCGTTGATATTCCTGACGGAATGCAAAGTGGCGAGTTTAAGTGGTTGTTGCTGGCTACGGCCCTGCTGTTGTGGATCGCTGCCTGGCTGTGCTGGCGACTGTGGCGCAGCGCGAAAGCGAATGTTGATCGCCTGACGCGTTATCTGCCACGCTCGCGCCTGTTGTGGCTCGCGCCGTTAATGCTGGGGGTTGCCGTGGTGGCGCTGGTCGCCCTGATTCGCCACCCGCTGATGCCGGTGTACGGTGAAATCCTCTTGAAGGTGGTGAGCCGTTAATCTGTTTCCCTCTCCCGTGGGAGAGGGTCAGCCCGCACTGATGCCCAACAATGAAGACGCCCCTGCGTGACCACTGAGCAGTTCCTCTGTACCGCCATCCCAGGCAATTCGCCCTTCTGCAATGACCACCGATCGTGGCGCAATCCGCGCGGCATCCTCGATGCTGTGCGAAACCATCAGCATTGTCAGTTGCTGACGCTGGCACACGTCCTGCACCAGGGTAAGCATCTCCTGGCGCAAGGCAGGATCGAGTGCAGAGAAGGGCTCATCCAGAAGCAGTATGGGCTGCTCGCGCACCAGGCAGCGCGCCAGCGCCACCCGCTGACGCTGCCCGCCGGAGAGGGCTTCGGGGAGGCGGTCAATAAACGCGGTAATGCCCATCTGAGCGGCAATCAGCTCCAGCTTCTGGCGCTGACCGTCGTTGAGTTTCAGGCCAGGATCCATACCCAGGGCGATGTTTTGCCGCACCGTCAGATGCATGAACAGATTGTTTTCCTGGAACAGCATCGACACCGGACGTCGGGCGGGTGGCGTGCGCGTATGGTCGCGGTTTTCAATCACTATCGACCCGCTCGCCGGTTGCAGAAAACCGGCAATCAGATTGAGCAAAGTACTCTTTCCGGCCCCGCTCGGACCCAGAACCGCAATCATCTCTCCCTGACGAACCGAAAGGGAGAAGCGCATTGGCAGATGCTGGTAGAGCCAGGTTACATCAGTCAGTTTTAACATTACGCCCCGGAAGTTTTTCGATAACGGTAAATAAGGCAAAGCAGAGCACCAGTAACAGCAGCGCCGTGACGGCTCCCTCCTGGCTACGATAGGAGCCAATTTGCTGGTACAGCCAGTACGGCAGGGTGCGGAAATCTTCATTACCGAAGAGCGCCACGACACCAAAATCACCAATTGAGAGCACACAGGCGAAGGCCAGAGCCTGGGCCAGCGGGCGTTTCAGCGCACGCAGTTCGATAATCTTTAGCCGCTGCCAGCCCTGCAGACCGAGCGAATGGCACAGCAGCGCGTAGCGGCTGTTGATGTCTCGCATCGGATTTTCCAGCACCTTCAGCGCGTAGGGGATCGCCATCAGGGCATTGGTGAAAATCACGATGCCGTCGGCGTTTTCCGGCAGGCCAATAGTGCTGTTGAACAGTAAAAAGAACCCCGTCGCCAGTACAATGCCGGGCATCGCCAGGATCAGCATGCCTGTCAGCTCCAGGGCGTGCCCGGCTTTACGGGCCTGACGCGCGTAAAGCTCGCGGCTGCTCCATAAAAGCATCATGGTCAGCATGACACACAGCAGCCCGGCGGCGAGCGCGATCCGTAACGAGGTCCACGTTGCCTGCCAGAGAACGGGCTGCTGCATCACGGTAACGAGATTCAGGTTCAGGCCATCGACGATGACGGCCATCAGCGGCGGAAGCAGAAGCAGCAGCGCCAGCGTGATAAGCAGCAGATCAGCGATCCGGCTATGCATGCTGTCCTGCGGGTCGCGCCAGCCGGTTATCTGATTACTGCCCGGCGGGATGGCTTTGCTCAGACGCTGGCTCAGCAGCACAAGGCACAGGCAGCAAACCATCTGCACCATCGCCAGCAGCGCAGCGCGGCCGGGGTCATAGTCGTAACTGAGCGCCTGGTAAATTGCCAGTTCGATGGTGGTGGCCTGCGGGCCGCCGCCGAGTGAAAGCACGGTGGCAAAACTGGCGAAACAGAGCATAAAGATCAGAGCCGCAACCGGCGGGATCTGACGACGCAGCCACGGCCATTCGACCAGGCGGAAGAAGGACATACCGCGCATGCCCAACTGGGCGGCAAGCTGGCGCTGTTCACCGGGGATGTTTTCCAGTGCCTGTAAAAAGAGTCTGGTCGCCATCGGCATATTGAAAAAGATGTGCGCCAGCAGAATGCCCTTCAGTCCGTAGGGCGAGAAGCGCCACTCCAGACCCATCAGGCTGAAAAGTGAAGCCAGCCACCCCTGACGGCCATAGACGCTCAGGATGCCAAACACGGCCACCAGGACCGGCAGGATCAGCGTCATGGCGCACAGGCGCAGCAGGGCCTGCCTGCCGGGAAAACGGCGGCGATAAAGCGCGCGTGCCAGGAAAATGGCGGGGATAACCGACAGCAGCGCAGAGAGAAAGGCCTGCCAGAAAGAGAAACGGATAACGTGCCAGAGATAACTGTCGTGCCAGAGCGCGAACAGGTCGCTCTCTGGCGCGTTAAACCACAAGGCAAGGAATGCGCCCAGACTGACCGCCACCATCAATACGGCGGCGAGCAGCCCAGGAATTAACCAGCCGGGAATTAACGGCTGACGGCGCGTTGCCATTCACTTACCCATGCTGCTCGCTGCGCGGCAACCTGCTGAGGCGTAAACTCCAGCGAGGTTTGCGGTTTGGTCAGTTTCTCAAAGCCCGCTGGCAACGTCACGCTGGTCACGGGGTACATCCAGTTACCCGCTGGAATGGCGTTCTGGAATGCCGGGGAGACCATAAATTTCAGGAACTTCTCGGCCAGTTCGGGCTGTTTGCTGGATGCCGTGCGGGCTGCCACTTCGACCTGCAGATAGTGCCCTTCAGCAAAACTGGCGGCGGCGTAATTGTCTTTCTTCTCGGCGATGATGTGGTAAGCCGGGGAGGTGGTGTAGCTCAGAACCAGATCACTTTCCCCTTTCAGGAACAGACCGTAGGCTTCGCTCCAGCCTTTTGTCACGGTGACGGTTTTGGCGGCCAGCTTCTGCCACGCTTGCGGAGCGTCATCGCCGTAGACTTTCTGCATCCACAGCAGCAGCCCCAGGCCTGGCGTACTGGTGCGAGGATCTTCATAAATAACGCGCCATTTCTGCTCGCTTTCGACCAGTTCCTTCAGGCTTTTCGGCGGGTTTTTAAGCTTGTTTTTGTCGTAAACAAACGCGAAGTAACCGTAATCGAACGGCACAAAGGTGTCGTTCTGCCAGCCGCCCGGGACGCTGACGGCATCGGTGGCGACGCCGCTTTTGGCAAACAGTTTGGTTTTCGAGGCGGCCTCCAGCAGGTTGTTATCCAGCCCAAGCACCACATCGGCTTTACTGTTTTTGCCTTCCATGCGCAGGCGGTTAAGCAGAGAGACGCCATCTTCTAGCGCCACGAACTTCAGTTCGCACTGACAGTCAGCTTCAAAGGCTTTTTTCACCACCGGACCCGGACCCCAGTCGGCTGAGAAGGAGTCGTAGGTGTAGACCGTCAGGACGGGCTTCGCGACGGCAGGCAGCGCAAACAGCGCCAGAAGGGGGAGAACTTTTTTTAACACTTTGCACCTCAAGGTTGAGTGGCAAAGGATTTTGAGTGACAGCCTCAAATCCCTTCGCCGGCGTTATCCGGATCAGGTTCGACGGGTATTATCTCAGCGCACATCAGTGATGCAGCACCCCGTTGAGAACGGCGCTATTGTAATGATTTGGCAAATATTACGAAAGTGTTATGGCTCCGGCGGGGAAAACCAGGCGGATTTAAAATCAAACCAGCCCAGCGTATTCATTCTGACACCGCGCATACTACGCTGCCCCTGGATCATCAGCCAGTGATGGATCAACGGCACGATCGCTTGTTCAGCCAGCAACTGCTGGCACCATGAGGCCAGATTCATGTCGCCGGCGCGCCAGAGGGCCGCGTCCTGCTGCCAGTCCCGGTCTATGCAGTGCTGGATAAGCGGGACCTCATACAGGTGAGAGAAGAGCGAGAAATCAAGCGGCAGGGTAAAGTTGGCGCTGTTGAGCCAGATGTCGCTGACGATCTCCCCCTGATGCCATTCATCGTAATCCACCTCTTTGACATCCAGTCTCACCCCAACGGCGGCCAGCAGTCGGGTCATGATTCTGGCGATAAAGCGGTGTTCAACGTGCTCGCGATAGTAGGTCAGGGTGATGGACTCCAGCCCGGCGGGCTTGTCGCAGTATGTCGGACGGGCGTGATGCCAGCGAGGAAGCAGACCATACGCCGGGAACCAGTAGGTTTGGTACTGCTCCTCCGCATGATAAATCAGGCTGGAGGGCGACAACACGTGGCTTATCCATTTGCGCACCTCATGGTTTGCCCCGCGATGGGTACGGCTGTCGAACAGCAGGTAGTAGCACCCTTCTTCGAGCCGGCTCTCCACGGCCTTTTCGCCCGTGGTGGGCCCTTCCAGCGTCAGCCCGGCGCTCAGCTCTTCATTGAGATCCGGTAATACCCACACGTTCACTTCATCGATCAGCGCCCGGTAGCCAAAATAGTCATCAAAAGCGCGGATTTTCAGCTGGTTGTTGTTATTGCGCGATACAGAGTAGGGGCCGGTGCCAATCGGCAGGCTGGCAAAATTATTCATCGATTCCCATTCACCGGGCAAAATCATCGACGGTACATAGCCCAGCAGCCACGGAAGCCATTTGTCCGGCTGAGACAGTTCAACATCCAGTGTCCATGCCGTAGGGGAGTGAACGCGTGAAATATGGGAATAGAGCGGGAGCGTGCAGGCGCGCTCTAAAGAGGCAATCACATCGACCATCTCCAGCTCGCGGCCGTGGTGGAAATGAATACCAGGACGTAGAAAGAAGCGCCAGTGAAGAGGAGAAAGTTGCTGCCAGTGGTGCGCAATATCCGCTTCCAGTTCCCCATTTTCCTCATTTATGCGCGTCAGGCCGCTGAATATTTGTCGGGCCATATGGGTTTCAGAGCGGCGTAACGCCGTGCCGGGTAACAGGTTTTTCATTGGTCGATAGTAGAGCACCCGCAGAATGTGGCGACCCTGACGAAAGCTGCGCCCGAGATGCGACACCAGCATCTGGCGTACTGCCGCTTTGTCCCCCACCAGCTGCACCAGCTGGTCGATGCGGTCCTGTTCCAGCAGGTCTTCCGCCCGCTGCTGCTGCAACGCCAGCCCGGTATACAGGAAGGTCAGGCGCGAGCGTTTTCCGCGACCCGCCTCGGCCTCCCAGTTGAGCCAGCCCTGCTGCTGCATGGTATTAAGCAGCGTGCGCATGTGCCGGCGCGAACAGCTGAGCAGGTCCGCCAGCTCGTTCAGCGTGGTCTCCTGCGATCGCCCCTCGCAGCATTGCCAGAGGCGGATAAATTGTTGTTGCAGACGACCAGAGGGCATAAAAGGGGAACTCCTGACAAAAAATCAGCAATTTATTAATCCCTATATTAGGCCAATAATTCTTCCCGATGAAGTGAGGAGGTAAATTATGAAGAGGTCTACCGCACGTCAGTTTTATCAGCGTTATTTTTCAGCGACGCAGGGAGCGTCCTGGCTGGCCCGCCAGTGTGCAGAGCAACGGTTGAAAATCCTGGAAGATCTGATGCAGTGGGACGTTACGAAACCGACCTCTTCTTGCTAACTCGCCTCGATCATGTGTGACTGAGTATTGGTGCTTCTCACCCGCCAGCAAAATGTTTTTGCTGGCTTTTTTCGTTTACTATTCACCCACTTTCGATTCGCTTTCACAAGGACTTGCGCATGCTCTGGTTGATGACGATGGGGCGACGCCTGAACGGCGTGTATGCCGCTTTTATGCTGGTGGCCTTTATGATGGGCGTGGCGGGGGCATTGCAGGCTCCGACGCTGAGTCTGTTTCTCAGCCGTGAGGTGGGGGCGCAGCCGTTTTGGGTGGGGCTGTTTTATACCGTGAACGCCATCGCCGGGATCCTGGTCAGTCTGGCACTGGCAAAACGATCGGACAATCGGGGCGATCGTCGCAAACTGATCCTCTTTTGCTGCGCCATGGCCGTGGGTAACGCGCTGCTGTTTGCCTTCAATCGCCATTACCTGACGCTGATTACCTGCGGCGTGCTTCTGGCCTCGCTCGCCAATACCGCCATGCCGCAGCTGTTCGCGCTGGCCCGTGAATACGCGGATAACTCGGCGCGGGAAGTGGTGATGTTCAGCTCGGTCATGCGTGCGCAGCTCTCTCTGGCCTGGGTGATCGGCCCGCCGCTGGCGTTTATGCTGGCGCTGAACTATGGCTTTACCACCATGTTTTCCATCGCTGCCGGCATTTTTGTCATCAGCCTGATACTGATTGCCTTTGCGCTACCCTCAGTGGCGCGAGTGGAGCTGACGACGGATAAACCCATCACCCAGGTGAGCGGCTGGCAGGATAAAAACGTCCGCATGCTGTTTATCGCGTCCATGCTGATGTGGACCTGCAACACCATGTACATCATTGATATGCCGCTGTGGATCAGCAGCGATCTGGGGTTGCCGGACAAGCTTGCGGGGATCCTGATGGGGACGGCTGCCGGCCTGGAAATTCCGGCGATGATCCTGGCGGGTTATTACGTTAAGCGTTTTGGAAAGCGCCGCATGATGATCGTCGCCGTGGCGGCAGGAGTGCTTTTTTATCTGGGGCTGATCGTCTTCCATTCGCGCGAAGCACTGCTTGCGCTGCAGCTGTTTAATGCCGTGTTTATTGGCATCGTGGCCGGGATTGGGATGCTCTGGTTCCAGGACTTAATGCCGGGACGGGCAGGCTCTGCCACTACGCTCTTTACCAACAGCATTTCAACGGGCGTTATTCTGGCAGGGGTGATTCAGGGGGCGTTGTCGCAAACCTACGGCCACGCGTCAGTGTACTGGATGATTGCGGCCATTTCCGTGGTGACGCTGGTGCTAACCTGCCGGGTAAAAGATGTGTGATTCTGAAAGGCGGCTTCACGCAATAAAACGATTTTCTGACAGGGTCTGAGAAGGCGCATAGCGCGCGTGGCGTCAGCCGAGGCTGTTTGCCTCAGGCTGACGCAAGAGGCAAACAGTGATGAGGCCCACATCAATTAACACTGATGGTGTACTGCACCATTTTGTTGGACGATGTTGATCTTCACCGGGATGGTACGCAGCCTACCCCATAAACGCAGGCTGTTTTTGCTCATAGGCGGAGATGGCATCTTCGTGCTGCAGCGTCAGGCCAATACTGTCCAGGCCATTCAGCATGCAGTGACGACGAAAGGCGTCAATGCTGAAGCTGTATGATTTATCACCCGCTTTCACCACTTCCGCTTCCAGATCCACTTCAAACGAAATCCCAGGATTTGCCTTCACCAGGGCGAACAATTCGTCCACCTGCGCATCACTCAGCGTCACCGGCAGCAGCTGGTTATTGAAGCTGTTGCCGTAGAAGATATCGGCAAAGCTTGGGGCGATAACCACTTTAAACCCGTAGTCGGTGAGCGCCCAGGGTGCATGTTCACGGGAAGAGCCGCAGCCAAAGTTTTCACGCGCCAGCAGAATCGATGCGCCTTTAAATTCCGGGAAGTTCAGCACGAACTCGGGATTGGGCACTTCGCCTTTGTCGTCCAGGAAGCGCCAGTCGTTAAACAGATGCGCGCCAAACCCGGTACGGGTCACCTTCTGCAAAAACTGCTTTGGAATGATGGCGTCAGTGTCGACGTTAGCGGCGTCCAGTGGGACAACCCGGCCCGTATGTTGGGTAAATTTCTCTGCCATGATTGTCTCCTTATTTCAGGCTGCGAATATCGGCGAAATGACCGGTCACTGCCGCAGCGGCGGCCATTGCCGGGCTGACCAGGTGAGTACGCCCACCGCGGCCCTGACGGCCTTCAAAGTTACGGTTACTGGTGGAGGCACAACGCTCGCCAGGATTCAGGCGGTCATTGTTCATGGCCAGGCACATGGAGCAGCCAGGCAGGCGCCATTCGAAGCCCGCTTCGATAAAGATCTTATCCAGGCCTTCAGCTTCCGCCTGGGCTTTCACCGGGCCGGAACCCGGCACGACCAGCGCCTGAACGCCCGGTGCCACTTTACGGCCTTTGGCAATCTCGGCCGCCGCGCGCAAATCTTCGATACGGGAGTTGGTGCAGGAGCCGATAAACACTTTATCAATGGTCACGTCAGTCAATGGAATGCCTGGCTTCAGACCCATATAGGCCAGCGCTTTTTCCGCACTGGCGCGCTCGACCGGATCGCTGAAAGAGGCCGGGTCAGGAATGTTATCGTTAACGGAAATCACCTGGCCCGGGTTGGTTCCCCAGGTCACCTGTGGCGCAATGTCTTCCGCCTGCAGCGTAACCACGGTATCAAACGTCGCACCATCGTCGGTTTTCAGGGTTTTCCAGTACGCGACTGCTTCAATAAAATCCTGGTCTTTCGGCGCGTGCAGACGGCCCTTCACATAGCTGAAGGTTGTTTCGTCTGGTGCAACCAGGCCCGCTTTTGCCCCCATCTCAATGGCCATGTTGCAGAGCGTCATTCGGCCCTCCATGCTCAGTGCCTGGATGGCTTCACCGCAGAATTCAACCACGTGACCGGTGCCGCCTGCGCTGCCGGTTTTACCGATGATGGCCAGCACGATGTCTTTGGCGGTAATGCCCGGGGCCGCTTTGCCTTTCACTTCAATCTTCATGGTTTTGGCGCGGCCCTGTTTCAGGGTCTGCGTCGCCAGAACATGTTCAACTTCAGAGGTACCAATACCGAACGCCAGGGCCCCAAACGCGCCGTGGGTGGCCGTGTGGGAGTCACCGCAGACAATGGTCATGCCTGGCAGGGTGATGCCCTGTTCTGGCCCCATCACATGGACGATACCCTGATACGGGTGGTTCAGATCGTAGAGCTCGACGCCAAATTCGTTGCAGTTTTTGATCAGCTCCTGCATCTGGATACGCGCCATTTCACCCGACGCATTGATATCTTTGGTTTGCGTGGAGACGTTGTGATCCATTGTCGCGAAGGTTTTACCTGGCTGGCGCACCGGGCGCTTATGCGCACGCAGTCCGTCGAATGCCTGAGGGGAGGTAACCTCGTGCACCAGATGGCGATCGATATACAACAGTGGGGTTTCGTTTGGTGCCTCGTAGACTACGTGCGCATCAAACAATTTTTCATATAACGTTTTCGCCATGATTACACCCCTTCAGCGACATAGCGGGCAATAATGTCGCCCATTTCATCGGTACTGACTGCCGCCGTGCCGCGTGCTAAATCACCGGTACGGACACCTTCTTCTAACGCACGGTTAATGGCGTTTTCAATTGCGGTTGCTGCATCACCGGCATCAAGGCTGTAGCGCAACAGCAAGGCCAGGGAGAGGATCTGCGCAATCGGGTTGGCAATGTTTTTGCCGGCGATATCGGGCGCGGAGCCGCCTGCAGGTTCGTACAGGCCAAATCCCTCTTCATTGAGGCTGGCTGATGGCAACATCCCCATAGAGCCTGTGATCATTGCGCACTCGTCCGAGAGAATATCGCCGAACAGGTTGGAACACAGCAGAACGTCAAACTGCGACGGATCTTTAATCAGCTGCATGGTCGCGTTGTCGATGTACATATGGGACAGTTCGACATCCGGATACTGTTTCGCGACTTCACTGACGATTTCACGCCACAAAATAGAAGACTGCAGAACATTCGCTTTATCGATAGACGTCACTTTATGACGACGTTTGCGCGCCGACTCAAAGGCGATATGGGCGATACGTTCAATTTCAAAACGGTGATAGACCTCAGTATCAAAGGCTTTTTCATGCTGACCGCTGCCTTCGCGCCCTTTAGGCTGCCCGAAGTAGATCCCGCCGGTCAGTTCACGCACGCACAGGATGTCAAAGCCGTTAGCCGCGATATCTGCACGCAGCGGACAGAACGTTTCCAGCCCCTGGTACAGCTTCGCCGGACGCAGGTTGCTGAACAATTTAAAATGTTTACGCAGTGGCAGCAGCGCGCCGCGCTCAGGCTGCTCGGCGGGTGGCAGGTGTTCCCATTTAGGGCCACCCACGGAGCCAAACAGCACTGCATCCGCATTTTCACACCCTTCAACGGTCGCTTCTGGCAGCGGAGTACCGTGATTATCGATGGCGATACCGCCCACATCATAGTGGCTGGTGGAGATTTTCATCGCAAAACGCGAACGAACGGCTTCCAGTACTTTCAGCGCCTGTGCCATCACTTCCGGGCCAATACCGTCACCCGGTAACACAGCAATATGGTAATTCTTCGACATTACACGGTTTCCTTGTTGTTCTCTTTATTCTGAGCTTTGCGTTGCAACTCTTTTTCAACTTCAGCGGCGCGCCAGATGTTGTTCAGCACGTGGACCATCGCCTTCGCGGAGGATTCAACAATATCCGTCGCCAGGCCCACACCGTGGAAACGACGGCCATTGTGGGTGACCACGATATCAACCTGACCCAGGGCATTCTCACCGTGGCCCTTGGCCGTCAGGTCATATTTCACCAGCTCTACGTCGTACTCGGTGACGCGGTTAATTGCGCGGTAAATGGCATCAACCGGGCCATTGCCGTTTGCCGCTTCGGCCTTAATGTCTTCGCCACAGGCCAGTTTGACCGAGGCAGTCGCAATGTCGCTGGAGCCTGACTGCACGCTGAAGTAATCGAGGCGGAAGTGCTCAGGCTCTTCCTGCTGTTTATTGATGAAGGCCAGCGCTTCCAGGTCATAGTCGAATACCTGACCTTTTTTATCGGCCAGCTTCAGGAAGGCGTCGTACAGCTGATCCATGTTGTAATCGCTGTCCTTATAACCCATCTCTTCCATACGGTGTTTCACCGCCGCACGACCGGAACGGGAGGTCAGGTTCAACTGAACCTGGTTCAGGCCGATGGATTCCGGGGTCATGATTTCGTAGTTTTCACGGTTTTTCAGCACGCCATCCTGATGAATACCGGAGGAGTGCGCAAAGGCGCCGGTACCCACAATCGCCTTGTTAGCCGGGATGGGCATGTTGCAGATCTGGCTGACGGTCTGGCTGGTACGCCAGATTTCGTTGTGATTGATGCGGGTATGCACATTCATGATGTCTTTGCGCACTTTGATCGCCATGATCACTTCTTCCAGTGAACAGTTACCTGCACGTTCACCGATGCCGTTCATCGCGCCTTCTACCTGACGTGCACCGGCGTGCACCGCAGCGATGGCGTTGCCAACGGCCAGCCCCAGGTCATCGTGGGTATGTACGGAGATAATCGCTTGATCAATGTTTGGTACGCGTTCATACAGACCGGTAATGATGTTGGAGAACTCAAACGGCATGGTGTAGCCGACAGTGTCCGGGATGTTGATGGTTTTAGCGCCCGCATTGATGGCAGCTTCCACCACGCGCGCCAAATCTTCAATCGGCGTACGGCCAGCATCTTCACAGGAGAATTCAACGTCATCCGTGTAGTTACGGGCACGTTTGACCATGTAGACCGCGCGCTCAATGACCTCATCCAGCGTGCTGCGCAGCTTGGTGGCAATGTGCATAGGAGAGGTAGCAATAAAGGTATGAATACGGAATGCTTCGGCAACCTTCAACGACTCGGCTGCAACATCGATATCTTTTTCCACACAGCGTGCCAGGCCACAGACGCGGCTGTTCTTAATGGTACGCGCAATGGTCTGCACGGATTCGAAGTCACCCGGAGAAGAGACAGGGAAACCGACCTCCATCACGTCGACACCCATACGTTCGAGAGCCAGCGCGATCTGCAGTTTCTCTTTCACACTCAGGCTTGCCTGTAATGCCTGTTCACCGTCACGTAAAGTTGTATCGAAAATAATGACTTGCTGGCTCATGGGTTAGGTCCTTGTCAGTCTTAGGGCGCCTTGCTACGAGCATAAAAAAACCCGCGCAGTGGCGCGGGTTTTTAGTCTTACTGGTGACGATTCAACGCTGAATTTCGCCCGCCAGTCTACCGCGCACAGTGGATGCGTTTAGTAGTAGTAGACCGGTGAAACGAATGGTGCGAATCATGAATCGTGCTCCGTTAAATTCAATATGCTTTTAGTGGTACTGGATACGACTGTGCATGTCAACCCCTGCAGGCAAAAACGCACCCGGCTGGCCAGGTTGACAGGATATGTGCTTTAGCTAATTGTGCTGGGTTTTGCTTTTTCGACCCTACAAATTGTCTAATTTTGGACTGAGAAAAAGGTTGCAGAAATAATTGAATATAATTGTGATGAATAACTTAAAAGTTCGCTACTCAATTGTGTGGGGCGCAAATGGGTTTGATATCATTAAGTTATAAATGCGGTGAATGTTTTTTATCACTTCGGATGTCTTATGGTTATTACAGATTGTTAACTTATTTAATCGGGGTTGCAATAACAGTTTAATAATACTTAAGACATCATTAACCCGCTGACGATTGTATATTGGTCTAGTTTATGGTTTCATTCAAATCCTAAAGTGAATCATATCATTTGCAGTGGTGTTTATTTTATCGTTTGTCAGTGGCGAAAAGTCATTTTCGCTAAACTGTTCTTTATATTTTCCGAATTTAAAATAATTCTCTTTCGCTGATCGTATATGCATGGTAAATCATATTCTTCGGAATTATTACAGTACGTTGGCAAAGGGAGTGTAGCGTGACAGTGGAGTCAGAAGTGCCAGAAATTAATATTAAACAACCTCAAACTACTGATGGGATTAAACCGCAGTTACGTACAGTGGACCTTAATCTGCTCACGGTATTTGATGCTGTCATGCAGGAGCAGAATATCACCCGGGTGGCCCATACGTTGGGGATGTCTCAGCCCGCGGTCAGTAATGCTGTCGCCAGACTTAAGGTTATGTTTAACGACGAGTTATTCGTTCGTTACGGGAGAGGAATACAGCCTACCGCACGGGCATTCCAGTTATTCGGCTCTATCCGTCAGGCGTTGCAGCTGGTTCAGAACGAGCTGCCAGGGTCAGGCTTTGAACCTTTAAGCAGTGAGCGTGTATTCAATCTTTGTGTTTGCAGTCCGTTAGATAATTATTTGACGTCGATTATTTATAATAAAGTTGAAGAGATCGCTCCCAATATCCATCTGGTTTTTAAATCATCCTTAAATCAAAACACAGAGCATCAGTTACGCTACCAGGAGACCGAGTTCGTTCTGGGATATGAAGAATTTCGACGTCCTGAATTTTCTTGCGTTCCGCTGTTTAAAGATGAAATGGTGTTGGTCGCCAGTAAAAAACACCCCCGACTCAATTCTCCGCTTCGGGAAAGTGACGTTTATAGCGAGCAGCATGCTGTTGTTGCGCTCGACAGATATGCTTCCTTTAGCCTGCCGTGGTATGACACGGCGGATAAACAGGCAAGCGTTGCTTATCAGGGAATGGCAATGGTCAGCGTATTGAACGTGGTCTCGCAGACACATCTGGTGGCTATTGCACCACGCTGGCTGGCTGAGGAGTTTTCCGGTCAACTACAACTGCAAATGTTGCCGTTGCCGCTCAAGCTGAATAGCCGTACCTGCTATCTCTCCTGGCATGAAGCCGCCGGTCGGGATAAAGGGCACCAGTGGATGGAAGAGTTGCTGATCAGTATTTGCCGTCGATAAGCGCATCAGGATAAATTGCATTTTCGCGTGTGATTTATCCTGGTTTTTTCTCTGTTATTGTTATTTTATTCTGTTGTGAATTTTTTCTTACTGCTCTCTGGCTCGCAAAAATAGATGATTTCCTGAATCGACGCGCTTTTCAGCGATGATTAATCATCTCATCCTCTAATACCAGATGAATTGACCATATCCTTCCTTAATACCTGTTTTTTCTGCTTTGCGAACCGTTTAGCTCACCCGGTCTGCTAATTGCCTGCCTCATAACGAGCGGTTAAGGTAACGATCACTCTGCAAAATATAAGATTGGTTTAACCCAGTCGTAAGACGGTGCGGAAATGAATTCTGCAGCTCGTCTATAACAAAATGCCTGGAGGCAAAGCATGGAGATGTTGTCTGGCGCGGAAATGGTCGTCCGATCGTTAATCGATCAGGGCGTGAAGCAAGTGTTCGGTTATCCCGGAGGCGCAGTCCTGGATATTTATGATGCGCTTCATACGGTAGGCGGCATTGACCATGTTTTAGTACGCCACGAGCAGGCGGCGGTACATATGGCTGACGGGCTGGCCCGCGCGACAGGTGAAGTAGGCGTGGTATTAGTGACGTCCGGTCCCGGCGCGACAAACGCCATCACCGGCATTGCCACGGCGTATATGGACTCTATCCCGCTGGTTATTCTTTCCGGCCAGGTGGCGACGTCACTGATCGGCTACGACGCGTTCCAGGAGTGCGACATGGTGGGGATTTCGCGTCCCGTTGTGAAGCACAGCTTCCTGGTTAAGCAAACTGAAGACATCCCGGGGATATTGAAAAAAGCCTTCTGGCTGGCAGCAAGCGGGCGTCCCGGCCCGGTGGTGGTCGATCTGCCGAAAGATATCTTGAACCCGGCGAACAAGCTTCCTTATGTCTGGCCGGAGTCGGTGAGCATGCGCTCATACAACCCAACGACGCAGGGCCACAAGGGGCAGATCAAACGTGCCTTGCAAACGCTGCTGGCCGCCAAAAAACCGGTAGTCTATGTTGGTGGCGGGGCAATCAATTCTGCCTGTGAAGGGCAGCTTCGGGAGCTTATCGAGAAACTCAATCTTCCCGTTGCGTCGTCGCTGATGGGGCTGGGCGCTTTCCCGGCAACTCACCGTCAGGCTCTGGGGATGCTGGGTATGCACGGTACCTATGAAGCCAACATGACGATGCACCATTCCGATGTGATCTTTGCCGTCGGCGTGCGCTTTGACGATCGCACCACCAACAATCTGGCGAAATACTGCCCGAACGCCACCGTGCTTCATATTGATATCGATCCCACCTCTATTTCGAAAACGGTGTCTGCGGATGTGCCGATCGTCGGTGATGCCCGCCAGATGCTGGAGCAAATGCTGGATCTGCTGGCACAGGAGCCGCCTTCCCAGCCGCTGGATGAGATCCGTGACTGGTGGCAGCAGATCGAACAATGGCGTGCGCGTCAGTGCCTGAAGTATGACACGCAAAGCGACAGCATTAAGCCGCAGGCGGTGATCGAAACTATCTGGCGGCTGACGAAAGGCGAGGCATACGTGACGTCTGACGTGGGTCAGCATCAGATGTTTGCCGCCCTTTATTATCCGTTTGATAAACCGCGCCACTGGATTAACTCCGGAGGGTTAGGAACGATGGGCTTTGGCTTGCCTGCCGCACTGGGCGTCAAGCTGGCTCTGCCTGACGAAACCGTCGTCTGCGTGACGGGAGACGGCAGTATTCAGATGAACATCCAGGAGCTGTCGACGGCCCTTCAGTATGAGCTGCCGGTACTGGTGCTGAACCTGAATAACGGTTATCTCGGGATGGTGAAGCAGTGGCAGGACATGATCTACTCTGGTCGTCACTCTCAGTCCTACATGACGTCACTGCCTGACTTTGTTCGTCTGGCTGAAGCCTACGGCCATATTGGGATGCGAGTGACCGATCCGGCAGAGCTCGAAACGAAGCTCGGTGAAGCGCTTGAGCACGTTAAAAATAACCGCCTCGTTTT
Organism: Enterobacter sp. 200527-13; assembly: GCF_027924865.1. Lineage (NCBI taxonomy): Bacteria > Pseudomonadati > Pseudomonadota > Gammaproteobacteria > Enterobacterales > Enterobacteriaceae > Enterobacter > Enterobacter sp. 200527-13. The sequence continues at coordinate 128,252 of NZ_BSCM01000003.1, read as the reverse complement.
TATGGATGTCATTGTTGATGGCACTGAGCACGTATACCCGATGCATATTCGCGGTGGTGGTATGGATGAAATGTGGTTAAGCAAAACGGAGAGAACCTGATATGCGCCGGATATTATCTGTTTTACTGGAAAACGAGTCTGGCGCACTGTCGCGCGTCATTGGCCTTTTTGCACAGCGCGGCTATAACATTGAAAGCCTCACCGTTGCGCCGACTGACGATCCGACGCTGTCGCGCATGACCATCCAGACCGTCGGCGATGCCAAAGTGCTTGAGCAGATCGAGAAACAGCTGCATAAGCTGGTCGATGTTCTGCGTGTCAGCGAGCTGGGGCAGGGTGCCTACGTTGAGCGAGAGGTCATGCTGGTGAAAATCCAGGCCAGCGGTTACGGGCGCGAGGAAGTGAAACGTAACACGGATATCTTCCGTGGGCAGATTATAGACGTCACGCCTTCTATATATACGGTTCAGCTGGCCGGAACGAGTGACAAGCTGGATGCCTTCCTGGCATCTGTGCGGGATGTGGCAAAAATTGTTGAGGTTGCGAGATCGGGCGTTGTTGGCCTGTCACGCGGCGATAAGATCATGCGTTAGTTGTCTAAAAGGTTCGCCTCTTTCTGCCCGGTCACCAAAGCCGGGCTTTTTTTTGTGTAATCAGCCGACAACAGAGATAAAAGCGGTTGCCGCGAAGGCTATTCTGCGTTTAGATGTTAAAAGATTTAACCATAACCTTGCCAAGGCCATGGACTCTTTTCATTTTTTAAGGGGCAATTGTGAAACTGGATGAAATCGCCCGGCTAGCCGGCGTGTCACGAACAACGGCCAGCTATGTGATTAACGGTAAAGCAAAGCAGTACCGTGTCAGCGATAAGACCGTTGAAAAAGTTATGGCGGTGGTTCGTGAACATAACTACCATCCGAATGCTGTCGCAGCTGGCCTGCGTGCCGGACGCACCCGCTCTATTGGCCTGGTGATCCCGGATCTGGAAAACACCAGCTATACCCGTATCGCCAACTATCTTGAACGTCAGGCGCGCCAGCGTGGCTATCAGTTGCTGATTGCCTGCTCGGAAGACCAGCCCGACAACGAGATGCGCTGTATTGAGCATCTGCTCCAGCGTCAGGTCGATGCCATCATCGTCTCCACCTCTTTACCGCCTGAACACCCGTTTTATCAGCGCTGGGCGAACGACCCATTCCCGATTGTGGCGCTGGATCGTGCGCTCGACAGGGAGCATTTCACGAGCGTCGTCGGTGCCGATCAGGATGATGCCGAGATGCTGGCGGCAGAGCTGAGAACCTTCCCGGCTGAAACGGTGCTGTATCTGGGGGCGCTGCCTGAACTGTCAGTCAGCTTCCTGCGTGAACAGGGGTTCAGAACCGCCTGGAAAGACGATCCCCGTGAGGTGCACTACCTCTATGCCAACAGCTATGAACGTGAAGCGGCCGCACAGCTTTTCGAGAAATGGCTGGAAACGCACCCGATGCCGCAGGCGCTATTCACCACCTCATTTGCTCTGCTGCAGGGGGTGATGGATGTGACCTTACGCCGTGAGGGTAAACTGCCTTCCGACCTGGCCATCGCGACCTTCGGTGATAACGAGCTGCTCGACTTCCTCCAGTGCCCGGTTCTGGCGGTGGCTCAACGCCATCGTGATGTGGCTGAACGCGTGCTGGAAATTGTGCTGGCAAGTCTGGACGAGCCGCGTAAACCGAAGCCGGGTCTGACGCGTATTAAACGTAATCTTTACCATCGCGGAATTTTGAGCCGCCATAAATGAAATGACGGGGCGGAGAAATCTGCCCCCTTTTGACGAAATAATTCGCCGGGATAATTCCCGTAGAGAAATTAGGATAATTCTTGCGAATTTACCTTCTGCTATTTTTCTTAATTCATTTTGGCGTTTAATGGTTCCTTTAAAGGACGTTTAAACGATTTTAAATGCCTGTCTTTGTATTATTTTGTTACAAACCCTCTTCCGGCGATGAATATTCAGACGTTTTTCCTTCTCCTGTGCCAGCTTGCACGGCAACCGCCGCGTTTCGCGAGCCCTGGGGTGAATCTGGCGCTGTTATCCCCTGAGAATCTGTCATAAAATGCTGCCCGCGTCGCAAACTGACACTTTATATTTATCTGCGATGATATTGAGTGAGCCTTAACGCTAGTGTGCATATTCGGTTTTTTTCTTACAAATATTCATAACGTTAATTTTGCCTCGCCAGTTGTGCAGTTATTAACCAGGACTGTTTATCTCTGTAAATAGAGGCCTTTCGGGCCTGTATAGGGAGAGTCCTGGCTTGACAAGCTTTTCCCTCGCTCCGTAAACTCCTTTAGGTGGGAATTTGTGGGTTAAAGTGGTGAGGAGGGGTGAGACTGGCATGTTCCGTGGAGCTACGTTAGTCAATCTCGACAGCAAAGGGCGTTTATCGGTACCAACCCGATACCGCGACCAGCTGATTGAGAACGCTACGGGTCAAATGGTTTGCACCATTGACATCAACTCCCCCTGCCTGCTGCTTTACCCCTTACCTGAATGGGAAATTATTGAGCAAAAGCTGTCGCGACTGTCGAGCATGAACCCGCAGGAACGCCGCGTGCAGCGGTTGTTATTGGGACATGCCAGTGAATGTCAGATGGATAGCGCAGGCCGGTTACTGATTGCCCCTGTGTTACGGCAACATGCCGGTCTGACCAAAGAAGTGATGCTGGTCGGGCAGTTCAACAAGTTTGAACTGTGGGATGAAACGACCTGGTATCAACAGGTCAAGGAAGATATCGACGCTGAGCAGTCTGATTCCGCGACATTATCGGAACGGCTGCAGGACTTGTCTCTATAAATATGATGGAAAATTACAAACATAAAACGGTGCTGCTGGATGAGGCCGTTAACGGCCTGAATATTCGTCCGGACGGCATCTACATTGATGGCACTTTTGGTCGCGGTGGCCACTCGCGCTTAATCCTCTCCCAGCTTGGAGCGGAAGGGCGTCTGCTGGCAATCGATCGCGATCCGCAGGCGATTGCCGTTGCGCAAACCATCGATGACCCACGCTTTTCCATCGTGCATGGACCTTTCTCTGCGCTCGCTGATTATGTTGCCGAGCGCGGCCTGACGGGCAAGATCGACGGAATCCTTCTCGATCTTGGCGTCTCTTCACCCCAGCTTGATGATGCTGAACGCGGCTTCTCCTTTATGCGCGATGGTCCACTGGACATGCGCATGGATCCTACTCGCGGTCAGTCTGCCGCCGAGTGGTTACAGACCGCGGACGAAGCGGATATTGCCTGGGTGATCAAAACCTTCGGCGAGGAGCGTTTTGGCAAGCGTATCGCGCGCGCCATCGTTGAGCGTAATCGCATTGAGCCGATGACCCGCACGAAAGAGCTGGCCGAGGTGATCGCGGCGGCGACGCCGGTGAAGGATAAGCACAAACATCCCGCGACCCGTACCTTCCAGGCGGTTCGCATCTGGGTAAACAGTGAACTGGAGGAAATAGAGCTGGCGCTAAAAAGCTCGCTCGACGTGCTGGCCCCGGGTGGGCGGTTATCCATCATCAGCTTCCATTCGCTGGAAGACCGCATTGTGAAGCGCTTTATGCGTGAACAAAGCCGCGGTCCACAGGTTCCAGCGGGGCTGCCGATGACGGAAGAACAACTCAGGAAGCTGGGTGGCCGTCAGTTGCGAGCATTAGGCAAGTTGATGCCGGGCGAAGAAGAAGTGGCACAGAATCCACGCGCCCGTAGTTCAGTGCTGCGTGTTGCAGAGAGGACGAACGCATGATCGGCAGAGTGACAGAGACCCTAAGCAAAGTTAAGGATTCGTTAGGAAGCAACGAGCGCCATGCCTTGCCTGGCGTGATCGGCGACGATCTTTTGCGGTTTGGGAAACTGCCACTCTGTCTGTTCATTTGCATCATTGTCACGGCCGTCACGGTGGTCACGACTGCCCACCACACACGCTTATTAACTGCGCAACGCGAGCAGATGGTACTGGAACGCGATGCGCTGGATATTGAATGGCGAAACCTGATCCTTGAAGAAAATGCGCTCGGCGATCACAGCCGGGTTGAACGGATCGCAACGGAAAAGCTGCAATTGCAGCATGTTGATCCTTCTCAGGAAAATATTGTAGTACAAAAATAAGGGAAAACGCGACGCATGAGAGCAGCGGCAAAAACGCTTAAACCAAAACGTCAGGAAGAACAGGCCAACTTTATCAGTTGGCGTTTTGCGTTGCTTTGCGGCTGCATTTTACTGGCGCTGGGTTTCCTGCTGGGACGCGTGGCGTGGTTGCAAATCATCGCCCCTGACATGCTGGTTCGACAGGGCGACATGCGTTCCCTTCGCGTTCAGGAAGTGTCGACGTCCCGCGGGATGATCACCGACCGCTCAGGCCGTCCACTGGCCGTGAGCGTACCGGTTAAAGCCATCTGGGCCGATCCGAAAGAGCTGCACGATGCGGGTGGCATTACGCTTGATAACCGCTGGAAGGCGCTCTCGGATGCCCTGAAAATGCCGCTGGATCAGCTCGCTTCCCGCGTCAACGCCAATCCAAAAGGGCGTTTTATCTATCTGGCGCGTCAGGTCAATCCTGACATGGCGGACTACATTCGTAAGCTGAAGCTGCCGGGTATTCACCTTCGTGAAGAATCCCGCCGCTACTATCCTTCCGGCGAAGTAACCGCTCACCTCATTGGCTTTACCAACGTTGATAGCCAGGGGATTGAGGGCGTTGAAAAAAGCTTCGATAAATGGCTCACCGGCCAGCCTGGCGAGCGAATTGTTCGTAAAGACCGCTACGGCCGCGTTATCGAAGATATCTCTTCCACGGACAGTCAGGCGGCACACAACCTGGCGCTGAGTATTGATGAGCGTCTGCAGGCATTGGTCTACCGCGAGCTGAACAACGCCGTCGCCTTCAACAAGGCGGAATCCGGCAGCGCCGTGCTGGTGGACGTCAGTACGGGCGAAGTGCTGGCGATGGCCAACAGCCCGTCCTATAACCCGAACAACTTTACCGGCACCGCAAAAGATGCGATGCGTAACCGGGCGATTACCGACGTGTTCGAACCGGGCTCCACGGTGAAACCGATGGTGGTCATGACGGCGCTCCAGCGTGGCATCGTCAATGAAAACACGGTTCTGAACACGATCCCTTACCGTATTAACGGCCACGAGATTAAAGACGTGGCGCGCTACAGCGAATTGACCCTGACCGGGGTTTTACAGAAGTCGAGTAACGTTGGCGTTTCAAAGCTGGCGTTAGCGATGCCGTCCTCAGCGTTAGTAGAGACTTACTCACGTTTTGGGCTTGGAAAGGCGACCAATTTGGGGTTGGTCGGAGAACGCAGTGGCTTATATCCTCAAAAACAACGGTGGTCTGACATAGAGAGGGCCACCTTCTCTTTCGGCTACGGGCTAATGGTAACGCCGTTACAGTTAGCGCGAGTCTACGCAACGATTGGCAGCTATGGCGTCTATCGTCCGCTGTCCATTACCAAAGTTGATCCACCGGTTCCAGGTGAGCGTATCTTCCCGGAATCCATCGTTCGTACCGTCGTTCATATGATGGAAAGCGTGGCGCTGCCTGGCGGCGGCGGCGTGAAGGCGGCGATCAAAGGCTATCGCATCGCCATCAAAACCGGTACCGCGAAAAAAGTGGGGCCAGACGGCCGTTACATCAACAAATACATTGCCTATACCGCAGGCGTTGCGCCTGCCAGTAATCCGCGTTTTGCGCTGGTGGTCGTCATTAACGATCCACAGGCGGGTAAATACTACGGCGGTGCCGTTTCCGCGCCTGTGTTCGGGGCCATCATGGGCGGCGTGTTGCGCACCATGAACATCGAACCGGATGCGCTGGCAACGGGCGAGAAAAGTGAATTTGTAATTAATCAAGGCGAGGGTACAGGTGGCAGATCGTAATTTGCGCGACCTTCTCGCTCCGTGGGTGCCTAATGCACCGGAGCGAGCACTGCGAGAGATGGTACTGGACAGCCGTGCGGCTGCTTCTGGCGATCTTTTTGTGGCGGTGGTCGGTCATCAGGCGGACGGGCGTCGTTATATCCCGCAGGCGATTGCGCAAGGTGTTGCTGCCATTATTGCTGAGGCCAAAGATGAGGCAACCGACGGTGAAATCCGTGAAATGCACGGGGTGCCGGTCATCTATCTCAGCCAGTTAAACGAGCGTCTTTCTGCGCTGGCCGGACGTTTCTATCACGAACCGTCCGATCGGCTGCGTCTGGTGGGCGTGACAGGTACAAACGGCAAAACCACAACCACGCAGCTCATGGCGCAGTGGGCGCAGTTGCTGGGTGAAACCGGTGCGGTCATGGGAACTGTCGGTAACGGTCTGTTGGGCAAAGTGAGCCCGACCGAAAACACCACCGGCTCCGCAGTCGACGTACAGCATGTGCTGGCCGGCCTGGCAGGGCAGGGGGCAACCTTTGCCGCGATGGAAGTCTCTTCCCACGGTCTGGTGCAGCACCGCGTGGCGGCGCTGAAGTTTGCCGCCTCAGTATTCACTAACCTGAGCCGCGATCACCTTGATTATCATGGTGATATGGAGCATTACGAAGCGGCGAAATGGCTGCTCTACTCCACCCACCATAGCGGACAGGCCATCATCAACGCTGACGACGAAGTCGGTCGCCGCTGGCTGGCGAAGCTGCCGGATGCGGTTGCGGTGTCGATGGAAGACCATATCAACCCGAACTGCCACGGCCGCTGGCTGAAGGCGGTTGCGGTGGATTATCACGACAGTGGCGCCACCATTCGTTTTACCTCCTCATGGGGTGACGGTGAAATTGAAAGCCGTCTGATGGGCGCGTTTAACGTCAGCAACCTGCTGCTGGCGCTGGCGACGCTGCTGGCGCTGGGTTATCCGATGAACGCGCTGCTGGAAACGGCTGAGCGTTTGCAGCCGGTATGTGGCCGTATGGAAGTGTTCAGCGCACCGGGCAAACCGACCGTGGTGGTCGATTATGCCCACACGCCGGACGCACTGGAAAAAGCGCTGGAAGCGGCGCGTCTGCACTGTACCGGTAAGCTCTGGTGTGTGTTTGGCTGCGGTGGCGACCGTGATAAGGGCAAACGTCCACTGATGGGTGCCATTGCTGAACAGTTCGCGGATATTCCGGTCGTAACCAATGACAACCCGCGTACTGAAGAGCCGCGCGCCATTATTAACGACATTCTGTCGGGCATGCTGGATGCAGGCCGCGCCCGCGTGGTGGAAGGCCGTGCGGAAGCCGTGACCAACGCCATCATGCAGGCTCAGGAAAACGACGTTGTGCTGCTGGCCGGGAAAGGCCATGAGGATTATCAGATTGTTGGCAACCGTCGTCTCGATTATTCGGACCGCGTCACGGCCGCGCGTCTGCTGGGGGTCGTGGCATGATTAGCCTCACCTTAAGTCAGGCCGCTGCGGTACTGCAGGGCGAGCTGCTGGGTCACGATCTGACCATCGAGGCCGTGACGACCGATACCCGCAAAGTGACCCCGGGTTGTCTGTTTGTGGCGCTGAAGGGCGAACGTTTTGACGCGCATGATTTTGCACAACAGGCCAGGGAGAATGGTGCAGGGGCGCTGCTGGTCAGCCGTAAACTTGCGGTCGATCTGCCGCAGATCGTGGTGAAAGATACCCGTCTGGCATTCGGCGAGCTGGCGGCCTGGGTTCGTCAGCAGGTACCGACGCGCGTCGTCGCGCTGACCGGTTCATCAGGCAAAACCTCTGTGAAAGAGATGACTGCAGCCATTCTGAGCCAGTGCGGAAATACGCTTTATACGGCAGGCAACCTTAACAATGATATCGGCGTGCCGATGACATTACTTCGCCTGACCAAAGAGCATGAATTTGCCGTGATCGAGTTAGGGGCAAACCACCAGGGCGAAATCGCCTGGACCGTGAGCCTGACGCGCCCGGAAGCAGCGCTGGTGAATAACCTGGCCGCTGCACATCTGGAAGGTTTTGGTTCGCTGGAAGGCGTGGCGAAAGCTAAAGGCGAGATCTATACCGGCCTGCCGGAAGACGGTATCGCCATTATGAATGCCGACAACAATGACTGGCTGAACTGGCAACAGATCATTGGTACCCGCAAGACCTGGCGCTTCTCGCCGAACGCGGCCAACAGTGATTTTACCGCGACCAATATTCATGTGACTTCGCATGGCACGGAATTCACCCTTAATACCCCAACCGGGAGCATTGAGGTGCTTCTGCCATTGCCGGGTCGTCATAATATCGCCAATGCGCTCGCGGCAGCGGCGCTGTCGATGGCGGTTGGTGCGTCGCATCAGGCGATTAAAACCGGTCTGGCAAATTTAAAAGCCGTGCCGGGGCGTCTGTTCCCGATCCAGCTTGCGGAAAACAAACTGCTTCTGGATGACTCCTATAACGCGAACGTCGGCTCAATGACCGCGGCGGTGCAGGTGTTGTCTGAGATGCCAGGTTATCGCGTGCTGGTGGTGGGCGATATGGCTGAGCTGGGTGATGAAAGCGAAGCCTGCCATGTCCAGGTGGGGGACGCGGCGAAAGCGGCAGGTATTGATTGCGTGCTGAGCGCCGGAAAACTGAGCCAGGCGATTAGCCATGCCAGCGGTGTTGGCGAGCACTTTGCCGATAAAGCCGCGCTGATTGAACGCCTTAAGGCATTGATGACAGAAAAACAAATTGTGACTGTGTTAGTGAAAGGTTCACGTAGTGCCGCCATGGAAGAGGTTGTGCACGCATTACAGGAGAACGGGACATGTTAGTTTGGCTGGCCGAACATTTGGTCAAATATTATTCAGGCTTTAACGTCTTTTCCTATCTGACGTTTCGCGCCATTGTCAGCCTGCTGACTGCGCTGTTCATCTCTTTGTGGATGGGCCCGCGCATGATTGCCCGTCTGCAAAAACTCTCCTTCGGTCAGGTTGTGCGTAACGACGGTCCGGAGTCGCACTTCAGCAAGCGAGGTACGCCGACCATGGGCGGGATCATGATCCTGACCGCGATCGTTGTTTCCGTACTGCTGTGGGCTTATCCCTCTAACCCGTACGTCTGGTGCGTACTTACCGTGCTGGTGGGCTACGGCATCATTGGGTTTGTTGATGATTACCGCAAGGTCGTGCGTAAAGACACCAAGGGCCTGATCGCCCGCTGGAAATACTTCTGGATGTCGGTGATTGCGCTGGGCGTGGCCTTCGCGCTGTATCTGGCAGGAAAAGACACCCCCGCCACCGAGCTGGTGGTGCCGTTCTTTAAAGATGTGATGCCGCAACTGGGGCTGTTCTACATTCTGCTGGCCTACTTCGTCATCGTGGGCACCGGTAACGCCGTAAACCTGACCGACGGTCTGGATGGCCTGGCGATTATGCCAACCGTCTTCGTCGCCGCCGGTTTTGCGCTGGTGGCGTGGGCCACCGGTAATATGAACTTTGCTAACTATCTGCACATTCCATACCTGCGACACGCAGGCGAACTGGTTATCGTCTGTACGGCGATTGTCGGGGCGGGACTGGGCTTCCTGTGGTTCAACACCTACCCGGCGCAGGTCTTTATGGGGGACGTCGGTTCACTGGCTCTGGGCGGCGCGCTGGGCATTATTGCCGTACTGCTGCGCCAGGAGTTCCTGCTGGTGATTATGGGTGGGGTATTTGTGGTTGAAACCCTTTCAGTGATTTTGCAGGTCGGGTCCTTCAAGCTGCGCGGTCAGCGCATCTTCCGTATGGCACCGATTCACCATCACTATGAACTGAAAGGCTGGCCGGAACCGCGCGTGATTGTGCGCTTCTGGATTATTTCGCTGATGCTGGTGCTGATTGGCCTGGCAACGCTGAAGGTACGTTAATCATGGCAGATTACCAGGGCAAAAAAGTCGTTATCATCGGGTTGGGGCTGACAGGCCTCTCCTGCGTGGACTTTTTCCTCGCGCGCGGCGTGACGCCTCGCGTAATGGATACGCGTGTTTCTCCGCCGGGTCTGGATAAACTGCCGGAACAGGTTGAACGCCACCTTGGTGGTCTGAATGATGACTGGCTGCTGGCAGCCGATCTGATTGTCGCCAGCCCCGGTATGGCGCTGGCACATCCTTCACTCAGCGCCGCGGCCGATGCGGGCGTTGAGATTGTCGGTGATATTGAGTTGTTCTGCCGTGAAGCGCAGGCACCCGTTATCGCGATTACCGGCTCTAACGGTAAAAGCACCGTCACCACCCTTGTGGGTGAGATGGCGAAAGCGGCGGGCATGAACGTGGGCGTGGGAGGCAATATTGGCCTGCCAGCGCTAATGCTGCTGGATAAAGGCTGTGAATTGTACGTCCTCGAGCTTTCCAGCTTCCAGCTGGAAACGACCTCCAGCCTTCGTGCGGCCGCGGCGACGATCCTTAACGTTACTGAAGATCATATGGATCGCTATCCGTTTGGTCTGCAGCAGTACCGCGCCGCCAAACTGCGCATTTATGAAAATGCGAAGGTCTGCGTCGTCAACGCGGATGATGCCCTGACCATGCCGGTGCGCGGGGCGGACGATCGCTGCATTAGCTTTGGCATCACCATGGGTGACTATCATCTTAACCGTCAGTTGGGCGAAACCTGGCTGCGCGTGAAGGGTGAGAAAGTGCTGAACGTGAAAGAGATGAAGCTTACCGGCCAGCATAACTACACCAATGCTCTGGCGGCGCTGGCGCTGGCGGATGCCGTAGGGCTGCCGCGTTCGTCCAGCCTGCAAGCATTGACCACCTTTACCGGCCTGGCGCACCGTTTCCAGCTGGCGCTGGAGCACAACGGTGTGCGCTGGATTAACGACTCAAAAGCCACCAACGTCGGCAGTACCGAGGCCGCCCTGAACGGCCTGCACGTTGAAGGGACCCTGCATTTACTGCTGGGCGGCGACGGTAAATCGGCGGATTTCTCCACGCTGAAACCGTATCTCGCCGGGAATAATATCCGCTTGTACTGCTTTGGTCGCGACGGCAGTGAGCTGGCTGAGCTGCGTCCTGACATTGCCGAGCAAACCGAGACCATGGAGCAGGCGATGCGGCTGATTGCCCCTCGCGTGAAGCCGGGTGATATGGTGCTGCTCTCTCCGGCCTGCGCCAGCCTCGATCAATTCAAGAATTTCGAACAGCGTGGCGATCTCTTTACCCGTCTGGCGAAGGAGTTAGGCTGATGCGTTTATCTCTCCCTCGCCTGAAAATGCCGCGCCTGCCAGGATTTGGCGTTCTGGCGTGGGTGTTTGCGGCACTCAAAGGCTGGGTGATGGGCTCTCGTCAAAAAGATAACGACAGCCTGGTCATGTACGACCGTACGCTCTTCTGGCTCACGCTGGGGCTGGCGGCGGTTGGTTTTATCATGGTGACCTCGGCGTCCATGCCTGTCGGGCAGCGACTGGCGAACGATCCGTTCCTGTTTGCGAAACGTGATGGCCTGTACATCATCCTGGCATTCTGTCTGGCGCTGGTGACATTACGTCTGCCGATGGAGTTCTGGCAGCGGCACAGTACCGCGATGCTGATCGCCTCCATCATTATGCTGCTGATCGTACTGGTGGTGGGGAGCTCCGTAAACGGGGCATCGCGCTGGATTGCCTTTGGCCCACTGCGTATTCAGCCCGCGGAATTTACCAAGCTCTCCCTGTTCTGCTACCTGGCTAACTACCTGGTACGTAAAGTGGATGAAGTGCGTAATAACCTGCGCGGCTTCTTAAAACCCATGGGCGTTATTCTGGTGCTGGCGGTCTTACTGCTGGCGCAGCCTGACCTTGGTACCGTGGTCGTGCTGTTTGTCACCACGCTGGCAATGCTGTTCCTGGCCGGGGCGAAGCTGTGGCAGTTCATCGCCATCATCGGAATGGGTATCTCAGCGGTTGTGCTGCTGATCCTCGCCGAGCCTTACCGTATCCGCCGTGTGACCTCATTCTGGAACCCGTGGGAAGACCCGTTTGGCAGCGGTTATCAGCTGACGCAGTCGCTGATGGCTTTTGGTCGCGGTGAAGTCTGGGGTCAGGGCCTGGGCAACTCGGTACAGAAACTGGAGTATTTACCCGAAGCGCACACTGACTTCATCTTCTCCATTATTGGGGAAGAACTGGGTTATATCGGTGTGGTATTAGCGCTATTAATGGTATTCTTCGTCGCTTTCCGCGCCATGTCGATTGGGCGGAAAGCGCTGGAGATCGATCACCGCTTTTCAGGTTTCTTAGCCTGCTCAATAGGTATCTGGTTTAGTTTCCAGGCATTGGTTAACGTCGGGGCCGCAGCGGGTATGCTGCCGACCAAAGGCCTGACGTTGCCGTTGATCAGTTATGGTGGTTCCAGTCTGCTGATTATGTCGACGGCCATCATGATGTTGTTACGCATAGATTATGAAACGCGTCTGGAAAAAGCCCAGGCGTTTACACGAGGTTCACGATGAATCAACCGAAGCGGTTAATGGTGATGGCAGGCGGTACCGGTGGACATGTGTTCCCGGGGCTCGCAGTTGCGCACCATTTAATGGAACAGGGCTGGCAGGTACGCTGGCTGGGAACCGCGGACCGCATGGAAGCCGACCTGGTACCGAAGCATGGTATCGAGATCGACTTTATTCGCATTTCCGGCTTACGCGGAAAAGGCCTTACGGCCCAGCTTCTGGCACCGGTGCGTATTTTCAACGCCTGGCGTCAGGCGCGCGCCATCATGAAGCGTTTTAAGCCTGATGTGGTGCTGGGGATGGGCGGCTATGTTTCTGGCCCGGGTGGGCTGGCGGCCTGGTCATTGGGCATCCCCGTGGTGCTGCATGAGCAGAACGGCATTGCCGGTCTGACCAATAAATGGCTGGCGAAAATTGCCACCAAAGTGATGCAGGCTTTCCCGGGAGCCTTCCCGAAGGCGGACGTGGTGGGTAACCCGGTGCGCGTAGACGTGCTGGCGCTGCCATTACCGGATGCGCGCCTGCCTGGTCGTGAAGGGCCGGTCCGTGTGCTGGTCGTTGGCGGTTCTCAGGGCGCACGCATTTTAAACCAGACGATGCCGCAGGTTGCAGCAAAGCTGGGTGATGCGGTGACAATCTGGCACCAAAGCGGAAAAGGTGCTCAGCAGATGGTTGAGCAGGCTTACGCCGATGAAGGCCAGCCGCAGCATAAAGTGACGGAATTTATCGACGACATGGCCGCAGCGTATGCCTGGGCCGATGTCGTGGTCTGCCGCTCTGGCGCATTGACGGTGAGCGAAATTGCCGCCGCCGGGTTGCCGGCTCTGTTTGTGCCGTTCCAGCACAAAGACAGACAGCAGTACTGGAATGCGCTGCCGCTTGAGAAAGCCGGCGCCGCGAAAATATTTGAACAGCCACAATTTACCGCCGATGCGGTCGCCACCACCCTGGCGGGCTGGAACAGAGAGGCATTACTGGAGATGGCGCAACGCGCACGCGCGACCGCTATTCCTGATGCAACGGAACGGGTGGCAAAAGAAGTGAGCCTGGCAGCCCAGGCTTAACCCTCGCAGCGCGTGTTGCGCTGCACGAATTTTTTAAGTAGTCGATGGCGTTTAGAGAATGAATACACAACAACTGGCAAAACTGCGTTCTATCGTGCCCGAGATGCGTCGCGTCCGGCACATTCACTTTGTTGGCATCGGTGGTGCTGGCATGGGCGGTATTGCCGAAGTGTTAGCTAACGAAGGCTATCAGATCAGCGGGTCTGACCTGGCGCCAAACCCTGTTACGCAGCAGCTGGCGTCGCTTGGGGCGACTATCTATTTCAATCATCGCCCGGAAAACGTGCGCGATGCGAGCGTGGTGGTCGTGTCGAGCGCCATCTCCTCTGATAACCCGGAAATCGTGGCCGCGCACGAAGCACGTATTCCGGTGATCCGCCGTGCGGAAATGCTGGCGGAGTTGATGCGTTTTCGACATGGCATTGCGATTGCCGGAACCCACGGCAAAACCACCACCACGGCGATGGTCTCCAGCATTTATGCGGAAGCGGGCCTCGACCCGACGTTCGTCAATGGTGGTCTGGTAAAAGCGGCAGGCGTACATGCGCGTCTCGGACACAGCCGTTATTTAATTGCCGAAGCGGATGAGAGCGATGCGTCGTTCCTGCATCTGCAGCCGATGGTCGCCATCGTCACCAATATCGAAGCCGACCATATGGATACTTACCAGGGCGACTTCGAGAACTTAAAGCAGACCTTTATTAATTTCCTGCACAACCTGCCGTTCTATGGACGCGCGGTAATGTGTGTAGACGATCCGGTGATTCGCGAGCTGTTGCCGCGCGTCGGACGTCAAATCACGACTTACGGCTTCAGCGAAGACGCTGATGTCCGCGTGGAAGATTACAAACAGCTGGGTGCGCAGGGGCATTTCACCCTGGCGCGTCAGGACAAAGAACTGCTGCATGTCACCCTGAATGCACCAGGGCGTCACAACGCCCTGAATGCCGCAGCGGCAGTGGCCGTGGCGACAGAAGAAGGCATTGATGACGAAGCCATTCTTCGTGCACTGGAAAGCTTCCAGGGAACCGGGCGTCGCTTCGACTTCCTCGGTGAATACCCGCTGGAGGCGGTGAACGGTAAACCCGGTACTGCCATGCTGGTTGATGACTACGGTCACCACCCGACGGAAGTGGACGCGACGATCAAAGCTGCGCGTGCGGGCTGGCCAGAAAAAAATCTGGTCATGATCTTCCAGCCGCACCGTTTCACGCGTACCCGTGACCTGTATGACGATTTCGCCAGCGTCCTGTCACAGGTGGATACGCTCCTGATGCTGGATGTTTATGCAGCGGGCGAAACTCCTATTCCTGGTGCAGACAGCCGTTCTTTATGTCGTACCATCCGCGGACGCGGTAAAGTAGACCCTATTTTGGTTTCCGATCCTGCCCAGGTGGCTGAAATTCTGGCCCCGGTGCTGACCGGCAACGATTTAATACTGATTCAGGGCGCGGGAAATATCGGCAAAATCGCCCGTACCTTAGCTGAAATCAAACTGAAGCCGCAAACTCAGGAGGATGAGCATCATGGCTGATAAGATTGCTGTCCTGTCTGGCGGCACATCCGCCGAGCGCGAGGTTTCCCTGAATTCAGGTGCCGCTGTACTGGCGGGCCTGCGTGAAGGTGGTGTGGATGCGCACCTGGTCGATCCGAAAGAGACTGACGTAACCCAGTTAAAGGCGATGGGCTTCGATAAAGTCTTTATCGCGTTACATGGCCGTGGTGGCGAAGACGGCACCCTTCAGGGGCTGCTGGAACTCACCGGCATGCCGTACACCGGCAGCGGTGTGATGGCCTCCGCCATTTCTATGGATAAACTGCGCAGCAAACTGCTGTGGCAGGGCGCGGGTTTACCCGTTGCCCCCTGGGTTGCCCTGACGCGTCGCGAATTTGAAATGGGCCTCTCCGATAGCGTTAATGCACGCATTGCTGAGCTGGGCTTACCGGTTATTGTAAAGCCCAGCCGCGAAGGGTCGAGCGTTGGCATGTCCAAAGTTGAGAAAGCTGAGGATTTATCTTCCGCTTTAGCCCTGGCATTTCAACATGATGAAGAAGTTCTGATTGAAAAATGGCTCAGCGGGCCGGAATTTACCGTCGCGATGCTTGGCGAAGAAATTTTACCGTCAATTCGTATCCAACCGGCCGGAACCTTCTATGATTATGAGGCGAAGTATCTCTCTGATGAGACGCAATATTTCTGCCCAAGTGGTCTTGAAGCTGAGCGTGAAACCGATTTACAGTCCCTGGTGGTTAAAGCCTGGCATGTTCTGGGTTGCCGTGGATGGGGCCGCATCGACGTGATGCTCGACAGTGATGGACAATTTTATCTGCTGGAAGCAAATACTTCTCCGGGAATGACCAGCCACAGCCTTGTGCCGATGGCAGCGCGTCAGGCGGGGATGAGCTTCTCGCAATTAGTCGTACGTATTCTGGACCAGGCGGGCTGATATGTCTCAGGCTGCATTGAACACGCGCAACCGCGATGACGAAGAAGAATACTCTTCTTCACGCCGGAGTAATGGAACGCGTCTTGCAGGTATTATTTTCCTGCTCGGGGTGCTGTGCACCGTGTTTATCAGCGGCTGGATGGTTCTGGGCTGGATGGAAGATGCGCAACGGTTGCCGCTTTCGAAGCTGGTGGTCACCGGTGAGCGTCATTACACCCGTAACGATGACATTCGCCAGACAATTCTGGCGCTGGGATCGCCTGGCACCTTTATGACGCAGGACGTCAATATTATCCAGAGTCAGATTGAACGTCTGCCATGGATAAAACAGGCGAGTGTCAGAAAGCAATGGCCTGATGAATTGAAGATTCATCTGGTTGAATATGTGCCCATTGCACGTTGGAATGATCAGCACATGGTTGACGTAGACGGAAATTCCTTCAGCGTCCCGGCCGATCGTGTCAACAAGCAAAATTTACCGATGTTGTATGGCCCGGAAGGTAGCGAAAATGAAGTGTTACAAGGTTTTCGTGAAATGGGGCAGGTGCTGGCGAAGGACAGGTTTACGCTAAAAGATGCTGCAATGACGGCGCGCCGCTCCTGGCAACTGACGTTAACGAATGGCATTAAGCTCAACCTGGGTCGCGGGGACACAATGAAACGTCTGGCGCGATTTGTAGAACTTTACCCGGTTTTACAGCAGCAGGCACAGACTGACGGCAAACGGATAAGCTACGTTGATTTGCGCTATGACTCAGGTGCAGCAGTCGGTTGGGAACCGGCTCCGGTCGAGGAACCTAATCAGCAACAGAATCAGGCACAGGTACAGGCAGAACAACAATGATCAAGGCGACGGACAGAAAACTGGTAGTTGGACTGGAGATTGGCACCGCGAAGGTTGCCGCTTTAGTAGGGGAAGTTCTGCCCGACGGTATGGTCAATATCATTGGCGTGGGCAGTTGCCCGTCCCGTGGTATGGATAAAGGTGGGGTTAACGATCTTGAGTCGGTGGTGAAGTGCGTACAGCGCGCCATCGATCAGGCTGAATTGATGGCAGATTGCCAGATTTCCTCTGTTTATCTGGCGCTTTCGGGTAAGCACATTAGCTGCCAGAACGAAATCGGCATGGTGCCGATTTCCGAAGAAGAAGTGACGCAGGAAGACGTTGAAAACGTTGTGCATACGGCGAAATCCGTGCGCGTTCGCGATGAGCATCGCGTGCTGCACGTGATCCCGCAGGAGTATGCGATTGACTACCAGGAAGGGATCAAAAACCCGGTCGGTCTTTCCGGCGTACGTATGCAGGCAAAAGTGCACTTGATCACATGTCACAACGATATGGCGAAGAACATTGTAAAAGCCGTTGAACGTTGTGGCCTGAAAGTTGACCAACTCATTTTCGCCGGTCTTGCAGCGAGCTATTCCGTGCTGACCGAAGATGAACGTGAACTGGGTGTCTGTGTGGTCGATATTGGTGGTGGTACAATGGACATGGCCGTGTATACCGGCGGTGCGCTGCGCCACACCAAAGTGATCCCCTATGCCGGGAACGTTGTGACCAGCGATATTGCTTACGCTTTTGGTACGCCACCGAGTGATGCAGAAGCGATTAAAGTACGCCACGGCTGTGCGCTGGGGTCTATCGTTGGCAAAGATGAGAGCGTTGAAGTGCCGAGCGTGGGCGGACGTCCACCGCGCAGCCTGCAGCGCCAGACGTTGGCAGAGGTCATTGAGCCGCGTTATACCGAGCTGCTTAACCTGGTCAACGAAGAGATTTTGCAGTTACAGGAACAGCTTCGCCAGCAGGGCGTGAAACATCATCTTGCAGCGGGGATTGTATTAACCGGCGGGGCAGCGCAAATTGAAGGTCTTGCGGCCTGCGCTCAGCGCGTGTTCCATACGCAAGTGCGTATCGGTGCTCCGCTGAATATCACCGGTTTAACGGATTATGCTCAGGAGCCGTACTATTCAACGGCCGTGGGCCTGCTCCACTACGGGAAAGAATCTCATCTCAGTGGTGAAGCAGAAGTGGAAAAACGCGTCTCAGTTGGGTCGTGGGTCAAACGACTGAACAACTGGTTGCGAAAAGAGTTTTAATTTTTTTAAGAGACCGGAGAGAATTAGCGGTCTCGGGCGACAGGCACAACGGAGAGAGAAATTATGTTTGAACCTATGGAACTGACCAACGACGCGGTGATTAAAGTCATCGGCGTCGGTGGCGGCGGCGGTAACGCCGTAGAGCATATGGTGCGTGAACGCATTGAAGGTGTTGAGTTCTTTGCAGTTAACACCGATGCACAGGCACTGCGTAAGACGGCTGTAGGCCAGACTATCCAGATCGGCGGTGGCATCACCAAAGGGCTGGGCGCTGGGGCTAACCCGGAAGTCGGTCGTAATGCGGCTGAAGAAGATCGTGAGGCCCTGCGCGCTGCACTGGAAGGTGCGGACATGGTCTTTATCGCAGCGGGTATGGGTGGCGGTACGGGTACCGGCGCAGCACCTGTTGTGGCTGAAGTAGCGAAAGATTTAGGTATCCTGACCGTTGCTGTTGTGACCAAGCCTTTCAACTTTGAAGGCAAGAAGCGTATGGCTTTCGCGGAGCAGGGTATCACTGAACTGTCCAAGCACGTGGACTCGTTGATTACCATCCCGAACGACAAACTGTTGAAAGTTCTGGGTCGCGGTATCTCTCTGCTGGACGCTTTTGGCGCAGCCAACGACGTGCTGAAAGGCGCGGTGCAGGGTATCGCTGAACTGATTACCCGTCCGGGTCTGATGAACGTTGACTTTGCAGACGTTCGTACCGTGATGTCCGAAATGGGCTACGCGATGATGGGCTCTGGCGTGGCAAGCGGTGAAGACCGTGCAGAAGAAGCGGCTGAAATGGCTATCTCTTCTCCACTGCTGGAAGATATCGACCTGTCTGGTGCGCGCGGCGTGCTGGTCAACATTACCGCTGGCTTCGACCTGCGTCTGGATGAGTTTGAAACCGTGGGTAACACTATCCGTGCGTTCGCCTCTGACAACGCTACCGTGGTAATCGGTACTTCCCTTGACCCGGAAATGAACGACGAGCTGCGTGTTACTGTTGTTGCTACCGGTATCGGTATGGACAAGCGTCCTGAGATCACCCTGGTGACCAACAAACAGACTCAGCAGCCGGTTATGGATCGTTACCAGCAGCACGGTATGTCTCCTCTGACTCAGGAGCAGAAACCGGCCGCGAAAGTGGTTAACGACCCCACTCCGCAAACGGCGAAAGAGCCAGATTATCTGGATATCCCGGCGTTCCTGCGCAAGCAAGCTGACTAAGAATTGGCTGGAATTTGGGGATTTTCGCTCTTTGTGCTAAACTGGCCCACCGTCAGTGATATACACTTTCGGTTGGATAGTTAATTTGGCGAGATTATACGATGATCAAACAAAGGACACTTAAACGTATCGTTCAGGCGACTGGTGTCGGTTTACATACCGGCAAGAAAGTCACACTGACGTTACGCCCTGCGCCGGCCAATACCGGGGTCATCTATCGTCGCACCGACTTGAATCCACCGGTAGACTTTCCGGCCGATGCCAAATCTGTGCGTGATACTATGCTCTGTACTTGTCTGGTGAACGAGCATGACGTGCGGATTTCTACCGTAGAGCACCTGAACGCCGCCCTGGCGGGTCTGGGTATCGACAACATTATGGTTGAAGTCGATGCGCCAGAAATCCCGATCATGGATGGTAGTGCTGCTCCGTTCGTCTATCTGTTGCTGGATGCCGGCATCGAAGAACTGAACTGCGCGAAAAAATTTGTTCGTATCAAAGAGACCGTTCGCGTCGAAGATGGCGACAAATGGGCTGAATTCAAACCGTACAATGGTTTCTCGTTGGACTTTACCATCGATTTTAACCATCCGGCGATTGATGCCAGCACCCAACGCTATGCGATGAACTTCTCTGCTGATGCGTTTATGCGCCAGATCAGCCGTGCCCGTACGTTTGGCTTCATGCGTGATATCGAATATCTGCAGTCCCGCGGCCTGTGCCTGGGCGGCAGCTTCGATTGTGCCATCGTTGTTGACGATTATCGCGTACTGAACGAAGACGGTCTGCGTTTTGAAGATGAATTCGTTCGTCACAAAATGCTGGATGCTATCGGCGACCTGTTTATGTGTGGTCACAACATCATTGGTGCATTTACCGCGTTTAAATCCGGTCATGCACTGAACAACAAACTGTTGCAGGCAGTCCTGGCAAAACAGGAAGCCTGGGAATATGTGACCTTTGAAGACGAAGCTGAGCTGCCGCTGGCCTTCAAAGCACCAAACACGGTACTGGCGTAACGGTTAAAGCCGTTTCGTAAAAAATCGACTGGTTAACCTGGTACTCTCTCCGACCAGGGAGACCAGTCGTTTTTATTTTTACCCCTCTTCATTTATTTGCCCCAGCGTCACTTCTCGTTTGCCCGGTGCAGAAAATCTGTGCGTTAGCTGCATTCTTGACCGTTTTTCCCCGCAGCAATACGTCATTCCTGCTGCTGTGTATTGGCTTTAGTGGTAATATCTGGGCGCTTAAAAGAATAATTGAATTCAGCCTGTTGAAGGCTGGCTTAATGTGGTGGAGCAAGTGAGCGGAATACTGACGCGCTGGCGACAATTTGGCAGACGTTACTTCTGGCCGCATCTCTTATTAGGGATGGTCGCGGCGAGTTTCGGCTTGCCTGCGCTCAGCAACAGTGCGGAAGCGGCGACGCCGACGAAGACCTCCACAACCAAACACGATCTCAACACGCGGGTTAATTTTACTAACCTGGCATGGCTTGAAGCCAATCGCCGCCCGAATTTCTCGGTGGATTACTGGCACCAGCATGCGATCCGTACCGTTATTCGCCATCTGTCATTTGCGATGGCTCCGCAGGCACTGCCTGTTGCTGAAGAGACGCTGCCGGTACAGGCGCAGCATCTTGCTCTGCTGGACACGCTTAACGCGCTGCTTACGCAGGACAGTCAGCCACCCGTCATGGTGCGTCAGACCACACAAATCGCGCACGTTCCTCCTGCGAGCTTCTCCGTTTCGACATGGATTAGCCAGGTTCACGGCATCCGCGCCGGGCCTCAACGCCTCAGCTAAATTAACCTTTTTTCAATACCTTAATTTATCTGCCCAACCTGGGGCGTTTGAGAATTTATTATGCTAATCAAATTGTTAACAAAAGTTTTTGGTAGTCGTAACGATCGTACCCTGCGCCGTATGCGCAAAGCTGTTACCGTCATCAATGGCATGGAGCCGGCGATGGAGAAGCTCTCTGATGACGAGCTGAAAGCGAAAACCGTAGAATTCCGCGCGCGTCTTGAAAAAGGCGAAACGCTGGAAAGCCTGATCCCTGAAGCCTTCGCCGTTGTGCGTGAGGCCAGTAAACGTGTGTTTGGCATGCGTCACTTCGACGTTCAGCTGCTGGGTGGTATGGTGCTTAACGAGCGCTGCATCGCGGAAATGCGTACCGGTGAAGGTAAAACCCTGACCGCAACGCTGCCCGCCTACCTGAACGCACTGACCGGTAAAGGCGTTCACGTCGTTACCGTCAACGACTATCTGGCACAGCGTGATGCCGAAAACAACCGTCCCCTGTTCGAATTCCTGGGCATGACCGTTGGCATCAACATGTCCGGTCTGCCGGCACCCGCCAAACGTGAAGCCTATAACGCGGATATCACCTACGGTACCAACAACGAATACGGCTTCGACTACCTGCGTGACAACATGGCGTTTAGCCCTGAAGAGCGCGTGCAGCGTAAACTGCACTATGCGCTGGTGGATGAGGTGGACTCCATCCTGATCGATGAAGCGCGTACCCCGCTGATCATCTCCGGCCCGGCCGAAGACAGCTCCGAGATGTACCGTAAAGTCGATAAAATCATTCCGCACCTGCTGCGTCAGGAGAAAGAAGATTCCGACACCTTCCAGGGTGAAGGTCACTTCTCTGTCGATGAAAAAGCGCGGCAGGTGAACCTGACCGAACGCGGTCTGGTGAAAATTGAAGAGCTGCTGGTGGCTGAAGGCATCATGGAAGAGGGCGAGTCTCTGTACTCTCCGACGAACATTATGCTGATGCACCACGTCACTGCCGCGCTGCGTGCCCACGCGCTGTTCACCCGCGATGTCGACTACATCGTGAAAGACGGTGAAGTTATCATCGTTGATGAGCACACTGGCCGTACCATGCAGGGACGTCGCTGGTCTGACGGTCTGCACCAGGCCGTTGAGGCCAAAGAAGGCGTTGATATTCAAAATGAAAACCAGACGCTGGCCTCTATTACCTTCCAGAACTACTTCCGTTTGTACGAGAAGCTGGCGGGGATGACCGGTACTGCAGATACCGAAGCATTTGAATTCAGCTCCATCTACAAACTGGATACCGTGGTCGTACCCACCAACCGTCCAATGATCCGTAAGGATATGCCGGACCTGGTGTACATGACCGAAGCGGAAAAAATTCAGGCGATCATTGAAGATATTCGCGATCGTACCGCTAATGGCCAGCCGGTGCTGGTGGGGACAATCTCCATCGAGAAATCCGAAGTGGTTTCCAATGAGTTGACCAAAGCGGGCATCAAACACAACGTTCTGAACGCCAAATTCCACGCCAAAGAGGCGGATATCGTTGCGCAGGCGGGTTACCCGGCAGCGGTAACAATCGCCACCAACATGGCGGGTCGTGGTACCGACATTATGCTGGGTGGTAGCTGGCAGGCAGAGATTGCCGAGCTGGAAAACCCAACGCCGGAGCAGATTGCTCAGATTAAAGCGGACTGGCAGGTACGCCATGACGCGGTGCTGGCATCCGGTGGTTTGCATATCATTGGTACCGAACGTCACGAATCTCGTCGTATCGATAACCAGCTGCGCGGCCGTGCGGGTCGTCAGGGCGATGCCGGTTCTTCCCGCTTCTACCTGTCTATGGAAGATGCGCTGATGCGTATTTTCGCCTCCGACCGTGTTTCCGGCATGATGCGTAAACTGGGTATGAAACCTGGCGAAGCCATTGAACACCCGTGGGTCACCAAAGCGATTGCTAACGCCCAGCGTAAAGTGGAAAGCCGCAACTTCGATATTCGTAAGCAGCTGCTGGAATATGATGATGTGGCCAACGACCAGCGTCGTGCCATCTATACCCAGCGTAACGAACTGCTGGACGTGTCCGACGTGAGCGACACCATCAACAGCATTCGCGAAGACGTATTCAAAGCGACTATCGACGCGCATATTCCACCGCAGTCTCTGGAAGAAATGTGGGATATCGAAGGTCTGCAGGAACGCCTGAAAAACGACTTCGACCTCGAACTGCCAATCAAAGAGTGGCTGGACAAAGAGCCTGAGCTGCACGAAGAGACCCTGCGTGAACGTATTTTCGAAACCGCGCTGGACGTATACAAGCGTAAGGAAGAAGTCGTTGGCGCTGAGATGATGCGTCACTTCGAAAAAGGCGTGATGCTGCAAACGCTGGACTCCCTGTGGAAAGAGCACCTGGCGGCGATGGACTACCTGCGTCAGGGTATCCACCTGCGTGGTTACGCGCAGAAAGATCCGAAGCAGGAGTACAAGCGTGAATCCTTCGCCATGTTTGCGTCCATGCTGGAGTCACTGAAGTATGAAGTGATCAGCACCCTGAGCAAAGTTCAGGTACGCATGCCGGAAGAAGTGGAAGCAATGGAGCAACAGCGCCGTGAAGAAGCTGAGCGTCTGGCACAGATGCAACAGCTGAGCCACCAGACTGACGAGAGCGAAGCTGCGGCAGCGATCGCGGCCCAGACTGGCGATCGTAAAGTTGGCCGCAACGATCCGTGCCCGTGTGGTTCCGGTAAAAAATACAAGGCGTGCCACGGTCGTCTGAGCTAAATTCATAACAAAACAAAAAGGCGCAGAAATCTGCGCCTTTTTTATGGAAGTGACAATATGAAAATACTGCAAATTGCCGTCGGGATTATTCGCAACCCGCAAAACCAGTTCTTTATCACCCAGCGCGCCGCCGACGCCCATATGGCGAACAAATGGGAGTTTCCGGGCGGGAAAATCGAGTCAGGCGAAACGCCGGAACAGGCGCTGATCCGTGAGCTTCAGGAAGAAGTGGGGATCACCCCGCTTGGCGCAACGCTGTTTGACAAGCTCGAATACCAGTTTCCCGATCGTCACATTACGCTTTGGTTCTGGCTGGTGGAAAACTGGGAGGGGGATCCCTGGGGCAAAGAGGGGCAACCGGGTAACTGGGTTGAACTGCAGGCAAGCGATGCCGACAAATTCCCGCCGGCAAATGAGCCTGTGATTACCCGGTTAGTGCAGGGCGTTTAATTTACTGCTGTTCTTCACTCCAGTCATCGCTGTCCGAAAGAGTGCCTTCACTCGGAATGCGTTTCTCTTCCGCCGCCCATTCGCCCAGGTCAATTAACTGACAGCGTTTACAGCAGAATGGGCGGTATGGGCTCACTTCGCCCCAGACAACACTTTTGCCACAGGTTGGGCAGTTTACGATGGTTACGTCAGACATTGGCACTCCTTAACAACAGGCCAGTTCAAAATCGAGGCGTTCCGGCACGGTGCCATTTTCACTGTCCAGCGGCATAAAGCGAATCGCAAAACGGCTCTTATGCCCGGAAATTTGCGGGTAAAGCTGCACGTCGAGCGAAAGGTTCAGTCGCAGCAGATCGGCATCGTCCCCGTTATCCTGGTAAAAACCGTTCAGGCTGGTCTGCTTGCGGAACGGCGCAGAGTTACGGATAAGATCGAGGATCAGCGATAACGTCCGGTGCATCGGTTCCAGGCTTTCCAGCCAGATATTCACCTGCGCATCACGCTGCGTTTGCGGCATGTGCAGCCACATATGAAGCGTCGGCAGGTCAAAGCTGCAGCATCCACCGGGAATACTCAGGCGCTGGCGTACCAGGGCAATCAAGCGATCTTCACGCAAAAACTGGCCAACGCGAGGGGCAGCCATTAACGTGCTGCTACTGCTTTTTAACTGCTGACGCAGGGAATCGATACGGCTTTGATCAACACCCGGGACTTCCGCCCATGCCTGCAGTTTACGCTGCTGACGCTCAAGTTCTTTCAGTAATTCGGTGCGAACATCTCCACGCTCAATCACATCCAGCAGGTCGCCCACATTACGGAAGAAGTGCAACGCAGTGGCGTGATCGTTGACAGGCAGATGTTGCGAGAGTTGTTGAATAAGAAATTCGATACGCAGCCAGGTACGCATTTTTTCGTTAAGCGGATGCTCAAAAAGGATGTGAGTCGACATTATGGTTTTTCCTGTGCAACGGCCTGCGCGGCGAAGGTCAAATACTGCGCGTGCAGACGGGCAACATCCGATGCAATGGCATCTGGTGCGCCGTTATTATCAATAACATCATCCGCAACGGCCAGGCGCTGATCGCGCGTGGCCTGAGCGGCAAGAATTTGTTCGGCATGTTCGCGCGAGACGCGATCGCGCGTCATGGTTCGCTGGATTTGCGTTTCGGGAAGGACATCAATGACCAGAACCCGATCGGCTTTCTTCTGCAGCTGATTTTCTACCAGCAACGGAACTACCCACAGCACATACGGTGAGCGGGCGGCGGCAATCTGACGCTGAGTTTCCTGGTGGATAATGGGGTGGAGCAGAGCATTAAGCCAGACCTTTTCCGCAGAATCGGAAAAAATGCATTCGCGAAGCTGCCGGCGATTTAGCGTGCCGTCTGCATTGATGATGGCCGGACCAAAATGTTCTTCAATGGCCTTTAACGCGGGTGTATTCGGTTCTACCACCTGACGGGCAATGATATCGGCATCGATAATCGCGATACCCAGGCGAGCGAAAGCGTCCGCAACGGTACTTTTGCCACTACCGATGCCGCCGGTTAATGCGACGGTATACCCCATTAAATCAAATCCTGGGAATTATTCATTATTAAAATCAGGTGGTTGAAATTCAAACGTGTGCCAGCCAATGTTTAGCTCTCTTTACCGGCTTTTTACCAGGTAAATTTATAGGATTGTAGCGTAAAAAAAGAGAATTTCGCAGTCTTGCGGAGCAGGTATTAGTGCGTATGATAACGTCACTGGAGTTGTGCTTTTAACATATTTGCCTCTAACCCCAGGAATCCGCACATGCGTATCGAAGAAGATCTGAAGTTAGGTTTCAAAGACGTTCTTATCCGCCCTAAACGCTCTACACTGAAAAGTCGCTCAGACGTTGAACTCGAACGTCAATTCACCTTTAAACATTCCGGTCAGACCTGGTCTGGCGTGCCGATCATCGCTGCCAATATGGATACCGTGGGAACCTTCGAGATGGCAACCGCGCTGGCACAGTTCGACATCCTCACGGCAGTGCATAAACACTACAGCCCTGAAGAGTGGAACGCCTTTGTGGCATCCGCTTCTGCTGAGGTCGTGAAGCATGTGATGGTCTCTACCGGAACCTCAGATGCCGATTTCGAAAAGACCAAACAAATCCTCAAGAGTAACCCCGCGCTGAACTTCGTCTGTATTGATGTAGCGAATGGTTATTCCGAACACTTCGTGCAGTTCGTGAGCAAGGCGCGTGAAGCCTGGCCGAACAAAACCATCATTGCGGGTAACGTAGTGACCGGCGAGATGTGTGAGGAGCTGATCCTCTCTGGCGCAGATATCGTCAAAGTGGGCATTGGCCCGGGTTCCGTGTGCACCACGCGTGTGAAAACCGGTGTCGGTTATCCGCAGCTTTCGGCGGTTATTGAATGTGCCGATGCTGCGCACGGCCTGGGCGGCCAGATCATCAGTGACGGTGGTTGTACTACCCCGGGTGATGTCGCGAAAGCTTTCGGCGGCGGCGCAGACTTCGTGATGCTTGGCGGTATGCTGGCAGGTCATGAAGAGAGTGGCGGTACCGTGGTGGAAGAGAACGGCGAGAAATTTATGCTGTTCTACGGTATGAGCTCTGAATCGGCGATGACCCGTCACGTGGGTGGCGTTGCAAAATACCGTGCGGCAGAAGGCAAAACCGTGAAGCTGCCGCTGCGCGGCCCGGTTGAGAATACCGCACGTGACATTCTTGGTGGCCTGCGTTCGGCCTGCACCTATGTGGGGGCATCCCGCCTGAAAGAGTTGACGAAACGCACGACCTTTATCCGCGTTCAGGAACAGGAAAACCGCGTTTTCAATAGCCTGTAATCGCGTAAGCTGGCGCGCATCCGTGTGCCAGCGTTATCCCGCACTCATCGCATCCCCGAGATGGAAGATAGGCAGATACATTGCCACCACCAGCGTGCCGATAATCACACCCGTCACGATCAGCAGCACAGGCTCCAGCACGGCAGCCAGGTTATCTGCTGACTGAAAGGTTTGCTCCGTGTGGTGACGCGCCAGGTTTACCAGCATGATATCGAGCGCACCTGACGTTTCGCCGGTTCGCAATAGCTGAATACACAGTGGAGTAAAAACCGCCGCCTTTTGAAAGGATGCCCAAAGGGGGTAACCCTTTTCAATGTCTTCCCGGATGGCGCGGAGTATCCCCTGCCAGTACCTGCTCTCAACCGTCTCTTCTGCACTCTCCAGACCCTTTAAAAAAGCGATGCCCGCCTGCTGCGTGAGCGACAGCACGGTAAAAATTTGCCCCAGCTTTTGTCCTTTAGCCAGCGCGCCCATGACGGGGATATGCAGCAGTACGTGTTGCCAGCGCGGATCCTGCCGCAAACCCCAGGCGATGATCATGGGAAGGAGTAGCCCCGCGAACAGCGCGAGGGCATAGGACTGTATAAACGTTGCCATTCCCATGACTATTTGTGTCAGCATCGGGAGCGGGGTATTAAACGTTTTGTAGATGGCGGCGAATTCGGGCAAGACCAGAGTGACCATGGCCAGCACCACGAGTACCGCCAGAGCCAGGATTACCATCGGGTAACGCAGTGCCTTTTTCACTTTCGCACTGAGTTGCTGCTGTGATTCTTGTTGCTGGGCAAGCTCACGGCAGCACGTCTCCAGCTTCCCGGTTAGTTCACCGGTCTTCACCATCGACACATACAGTGGGCTAAATACCGCGGGCCAGCGCTTCAGCGCCTCAGAAAAAGGGCATCCTTCACTCAGCTCATCGGCAAGGCTTTGCAGGAGTGCCTGCCAGGGCGTTATCGGATGCTGGTCCGCCAGCATCTGCAGGCTGTCAGACAGTGTCAGGCCCGCCTGCAAAAGCGTGGCGAGCTGGCGAAATACCTCGTAGCGGTGATGTGGTCGCCAGCGATACCTCTGCGTGCAGCGGGTGATTGTCAGAGGATGCAGCGCTTTGCGCATCAGCCTGTCGAAAGCCGCATTGCGGTCAGTTGCCCACAGAGCCCCGCTTCGGGGCTCTCCTTCAACGGATAGCGCACGCCAGCGCCAGAGGTGATTAGCAGCCATCGGGCATTCCCAGGATACGCAGCAACTCTTCGAGCGTGGTCAGTCCCTGTTCAACAGCCATACAGCCATGTTCGAAAAGGGATGTCATTCCTGCCTGACGGGCGCTGGCCTCTATCACCTCTGACCCCGCTCCGCTGGCAATGGCCTGCCGGAGTGTCTGGTCAATGACGAGCACTTCAAAAATGGCGACGCGACCGTAAAAACCATGATAACAGCGCTCACAGCCGGTGGGTTGCCAGCGCGGTAGCGGCCGGGGCCAAACGGAGCGAGGCAGTTCTGCCCGCTTGTCGGTTTCCTGGCGGCAATGGGGGCATAAACGGCGCACCAGCCGCTGGGCGATGACCAGCGAGAGGGCGGAAGAGATCATCCATCGCGCCACCCCCATCTGCTGCAGGCGGATCAGGGTTTCCGCCGTCGAGTTGGTGTGTAGCGTTGACAACACCAGATGCCCCGTTTGTGCGGCATTAATGGCAATCTCTGCCGTTTCGCCATCACGAATTTCGCCGACCATAATGATGTCAGGATCCTGACGTAGCAGCGCTCTCAGCACCGTCTGGAAGGTGAGGCCCGCACGCGGGTTTATCTGCGTCTGGTTTAATCCTGCAAGCGGGATCTCTATCGGGTCTTCCACGCTGCAGATGTTCACATCCGGCGTGTTTCGAGCCTGCAGCGCGCTGTACAGCGTCACGGTTTTACCGCTGCCGGTGGGGCCGGTAACCAGAATCAGCCCCTGCGGCTGGTGGAGCACTTCGCTAAAGCCGGCCAGCTGTTTAGCATTCATCCCCAACGTTTCTGGCTCAAGAGATTGCTGAACCTGATGCAGCAGGCGCAGTACAATTTTTTCACCCCCGCTGCAGGGAAGTGTGGCGATGCGAAATGAGACCGGCTCGTTTGCCAGCTCAATCGTAAACTGACCGTCCTGCGGTAAGCGGCGCTCCGCAATATCGAGGTTACCCAGCACTTTTAACCGGGCGCTGAGCATGGTGGCCAGCGCGGCTGAAAGTGGGGGCTGCGGGCAAAGCACGCCGTCGATGCGCAGGCGAATCTGGCAAGTCAGCTCCATCGGTTCAATATGAATATCAGAAGCGCGTTGGTTTATCGCCTGCTGAAGCGTGTGGTTGAGAATATCCACCGCTGAGTGTGTCGGCGTAACGACGGGCAGATGCGTTTGTGTGGTTAACTGCCGGTGCTTTTCCATGCGCTCGGCGCTCCAGCACTCGATATCAATCCGTTTCTGGGTAGCGAAACGCAGGGCTTCCATCAGTTCAGGGCCGGGGTTTCCCACGACGGCAATGCTAATCATGTCGCTATCGCTGCTCAGCAGAAGGGCATGATGACGCAGACAAAGTGCGACAAGCTGATCGGTATTCATCATCCGCTCCTCAGTGGGTGTCGAAGCGGAAAACGTCTTCACAGGCCTGCTTGAGCGCGCTGTCGGTACCGATGTTGCAGTCACGCGTCCACCCCGTCATGCCGTTGCCATCATTCCATTGTGGCGTCATGACCACCTCCAGCCCGTTAAGGCTCTCCTGGCCGGTTAAGGTCACGACGCCTTTCGCCACGTTCATGCCTGAAACGTAGCGGGTAGTGGTGGGGGACGGGATACCATTACTGCCTCCGTCACAGCTCTCCACGCCGCCGTGATCCAGGGCGCAAAGCTCAATGGCGGTGC
The DNA here is from genome assembly GCF_027924865.1 of Enterobacter sp. 200527-13. Classification (NCBI taxonomy): domain Bacteria; kingdom Pseudomonadati; phylum Pseudomonadota; class Gammaproteobacteria; order Enterobacterales; family Enterobacteriaceae; genus Enterobacter; species Enterobacter sp. 200527-13. The sequence goes on along the minus strand of NZ_BSCM01000003.1, from coordinate 98,286 downwards.
GGTAGGGAATGAAGGTTTGCAGCATATCGGTCAACGCTGCTTTTCGCAGGTAGTTCTGGTACGCGGGAACGCCGATGGCGCTCAGAATGGCAATAATGCCGATCACCACCATCAGCTCAATGAGTGTGAATCCTTGTTGTCTGTCCATGTCTGCTCCTTACGTTAAGTAGGGCTACTCTGGCAGTGAGACAGCGCAGAAACGAGGGGCAAAAAAAGGAACGTGAAGGGGCTTTCAGGGAATTCGTGACGTGTTGCAGGGTAGGGCAATGGTTTTGCGAGCGGGAGTGAATTTCCCCTCTCCGCAACGAGAGGGGAGGGTCATTATTTGAAGCGCATCGAGAGGTCGAGGGCGCGAACGTGCTTGGTCAGCGCCCCAACGGAGATAAAATCAACGCCGGTCTCGGCGAATTCACGGATCGTATCAAACGTCACGTTGCCGGATACTTCAAGCTGGGCCTTGCCGTTAGTCAGTTTTACCGCCTCGCGCATCTGCTCGGTTTCGAAGTTATCAAGCATGATGATATCGGCGCCGGCCTTGATAGCCTGCTCCAGCTCCTCCAGGTTTTCGACTTCCACTTCGACGGGCACATCCGGATGCAGCCAGAAGGCTTTTTCGACCGCCTGACGCACGGATCCCGAGGCAATGATATGGTTCTCTTTAATCAGGAACGCGTCAGACAACCCCAGACGATGGTTTGCACCGCCGCCACAGAGCACAGCGTATTTCAACGCAGTGCGCAGACCCGGTAGCGTTTTGCGGGTATCCAGCAACTGCGTGCGGGTACCCGCCAGCAGGTCAACGTAGCGACGCACTTCGCTTGCCACGCCGGACAACGTTTGCACAAAGTTCAGCGCGGTTCGTTCGCCGGTCAGCAGTACGCGGGAAGGTCCATCAAGTTCGAACAGCGGCTGATTTGCCGTAATCGCATCACCGTCGTCGACATGCCAGGTGATCTGCACCTCATCGCCTGCCAGTTGGGTAAAGACCTCTTCAACCCAACGCTTACCGCAAAAAATACCCTCTTCGCGCGTAATAATGACCGCATGTGAGCGAGTCTCTTTTGGCAATAATTGTGCGGTAATATCCCTGTCGGCGCTGACGTCACCGCCCAGATCTTCTTTCAGGGCATGGGCAACACTTGCCGGAATATCCATACTAATACGTTCCAGAAGCGCTTCACGTCGGTTGTCGGGGTTGTAACGGCGAGGCGGCATGATAAAACTCCAAATTGGTAACGAATCATAATATTGAAACATGCTACTCTGAACCGAGTAACAGCACCATACATAAGGAGTTCCAGCATGTTGTTAGAAAACGGATGGCTGGTGGATGCGCGGCATGTGCCCTCGCCGCACCACGACTGCCGCCCGGAGGATGAAAAGCCCACACTGCTGGTTGTTCATAATATCAGTCTCCCGCCGGGTGAGTTTGGCGGCCCGTGGATCGACGCGTTATTCACGGGGACCCTGGATCCTGATGCCCATCCTTTCTTTGCTGAGATTGCGCATCTGCGCGTGTCGGCTCACTGTCTGATCCGTCGCGACGGCGAAGTGGTTCAGTACGTCCCTTTTGATAAGCGCGCCTGGCATGCCGGCGTGTCGATGTACCAGGGACGCGAACGCTGCAATGATTTTTCCATCGGGATTGAGCTGGAAGGCACTGACACCACCCCCTACACCGATTCACAGTATCAACAGTTGGTGGCTGTAACCCAAACGCTGATCGAGCTCTATCCCGCGATAGCCGGGAATATTACGGGACACAGCGATATTGCCCCGGCGAGAAAAACCGATCCCGGCCCGGCTTTTGACTGGCCCCGGTTTCGCGCCATGCTTACCGCGTCGTCAGAATAAGGAGATAACATGACGTTGTTTACCATGCTGCTGGTTATCATCGCTGAACGCCTGTTCAAACTCGGTGAGCACTGGCATCTGGATCACCGGCTGGAGGTGCTTTTCCGCCGGATTAAACATTTTTCCATGCTGCGCACGCTGCTGATGACCGCTGGCGTGATGGTTATAACGTTTTTACTGCTGCGTTCGCTTTACGGCCTCTTTTTCAACGTGCCGCTGCTGGTGGTGTGGATCCTGCTTGGCGTGCTCTGTATTGGCGCGGGCAAGGTGCGTATGCACTACCACGCCTATCTGAAAGCCGCATCCCGTGACGATGCCCATGCGCGGGGCGCCATGGCGAGTGAGCTGACGATGATCCACGGCGTGCCGCCGGATTGCGATGAGCGTGAATTTTTGCGCGAACTGCAAAATGCGCTGCTGTGGATCAACTTCCGTTACTACCTGGCACCGCTGTTCTGGTTTGTAGTGGGCGGTCCGTGGGGGCCGGTACTGCTGATGGGCTATGCGTTTCTGCGCGCCTGGCAGACCTGGCTTGCCCGTTACCTTACCCCGCATGAACGTTTATTGTCGGGAATCGATGCCATTCTGCATGTGCTGGACTGGCTCCCGGTACGTCTGGTGGGCGTCGTTTATGCGTTAATTGGCCACGGTGAAAAAGCGCTGCCGGCATGGTTTGCTTCGCTTGCCGACCGCCACACGTCTCAGTATCAGGTGTTAACACGTCTGGCGCAGTTCTCGCTGGCGCGTGAGCCGCATACCGACAAGATTGAAACGCCGAAAGCGGCCGTCTCCATGGCGAAGAAAACGTCATTTGTGGTGGTCGTGGTCGTGGCGTTGCTGACCATTTACGGCACGCTGGTCTAAGCCAGCGCGCCGTACCGGTCAGAGCGTATCAGCAGGCGGGATGCCAAAGTCAGGCATCCCGTTTTCGTCCCAGCGCACGTGTTTCAGACGCGTGTGACGATTCGGGTCATAGAGCGGGTCGCCTTCAATCTCGGTGTAGTTTCGCGCGTGGTAGACCAGCACGTCCTCTCCCTCCGGCGTTTGCGTAAAGCTGTTATGCCCGGGCCCAAACTGACGATTCTCGACGCTGGTTCGGAAAACCGGACGCGACGCTTTATGCCAGTTCGCCGGATTTTGCGGATCGGCGTTCATGTCTATCCACAGTAACCCCATGCAATAGTTCTCATCCGTAGCGCTGGCGGAGTAGCTGATAAACAACTTATCTTCGTGAAACAGCACTGCCGGACCTTCGTTGACCCAAAATCCGCGGCACTCCCAGTCATACTCCGGTTTACTGAGCATCACCGGCTCGCCTTTGAGCGTCCACGGATTCGCCATTTCGCACAGATAGAGGTTGGAGTTTCCGGCGATATCCGGGGCTTTTTGTGCCCACAAATACCAGCGTTTTCCCTGATGAACGAACGTGGTGGCGTCCAGTGCGAAGGTGTCGAACGGGGTGGTAATCTGGCCTTTCTCGATCCACGTCCCGGTGAGGGGATCGTGGTCCGCACACTCCAGCGCAAACATACGGTGCTGGAACATACCGAGGCTATCCAGCGACTGGGTATGGGTGGCGGCAAAATAGATATACCACTTACCGTCAATGTGGTGCAGTTCCGGTGCCCAGATCAGCTGGCTCATCGGCCCGGTCTCCGGTTTACGCCAGACCACGACCTCTTCGGCATCGCGTAGTCCTTCCAGCGAGTCGGCGCGACGGATCTCGAGCCTGTCGTACTGCGGCACGGAGGCGATAAAGTAGTACAGCCCCTCGTGGTGCAGAATATAGGGGTCGGCACGTTGTTCAATAAACGGGTTTGGCCAGGTGTGCATTCGGCTTTCCTTATTTCGTCTCAGCGGCTTTGAGTTCCTGATAATTATTCAGCTCGCGATAATTGTTGCGACGCTTCTCGAGGTCTTCCTGGATCTGCTTCATCGTTTCGCGGTCAACCTTCAGCAGACGTACCACGCCTGCGGTAATGAGATACCCGACGCCCGGAATCACGGTAAACAGCAATACAATGCCGTTGATGGCATCCGGACTTTGCGCTTTCGCCCCCGCGTCATAACCGTACCAGGAGAGCAGGAAACCAACCATCGCACCGGCAATCGCCAGCCCCAGTTTGAGGAAGAAGATGTTACCGGAGAAGCTGATCCCGGTGATGCGCTTACCGGTTTTCCACTCACCGTAGTCATCGACGTCGGCCATCAGCGACCAGTGCAGCGGAGACGGGATCTGGTGCAGGATGTTCAGCAGGAAGTAGAGCACCACAATGGTGACCGTGGCTTTCGGATCGAAGAAATAGAAGGCGCAGGAGAAAATCGCCAGCACGATGTTGGTCCAGAAGAACACTTTCAACTTACACCAGCGGTCGGTGAGGACTTTCGCCAGCATACTGCCGAGCATCATGCCAACCACGCCCAGGCTGATAAACAGCGTGGCGAAATGGGTACTCTGGCCCATAACCCAGGTCACGTAGTACATCGTGGCCGCCATGCGGATAAAGCCCGGGCACACGTTGCACAGGGTCAGCAGCAGAATGCGCACCCACTGGTCGTTCTTCCACACGTCTTTCAGGTCGTTTTTCAGCTCGTCATGAGTCTGTACCGCCGGGCGTACACGCTCGCGAACGGTATAGAAACAGAACAGAAACATACCGGTACCAATCAGCGCCAGCACGGTCATTGCCATCTGGTAGCCTTTGGCTTTGTTGTCACCACCAAACCAGTCGGCCATCGGTAACAGCGTCAGCGACAGCAGCAGCGTGGCGATACCTACCAGCACAAAGCGATAGGACTGGCAGGCAACACGTTCCTGCGGATCGTTGGTAATCACGCCGCCTAACGAGCAGTAAGGAATGTTGATTGCCGTATAGGTTAAAGAGAGCAGGAAATAGGTGACGAAGGCATAGATAACTTTGCTGTTGTAGCTCCACTCTGGTGTGGTGAACATCAGGATGCTGAACAGCGCATAGGGAAAGGCAATCCACAGCAGCCATGGACGAAACCGGCCATATTTACTGCGGGTACGGTCGGCGATGGCCCCCATAATCGGATCCGTTACGGCATCAATTACGCGGACAGACAGCAGCAGTACGCCAACCAGTGCAGGCGCCAGGCCAAAAATATCGGTATAAAAATAATTAACAAACAACATGATGGCGCCAAAGATGATGTTGCAACCTGCATCGCCCATCCCATAGCCGATCTTTTCTTTTACTGACAGTTTAGCGTTATCCATAGACTGCTCTCCGGGTTACGGTATGGAGAGAATTATTTGCTGGCAAACGAATATATGCGTTGCAGTATCAGGGCGGTGGTATGGATAAATGCGCTGTTGGCGTGAAACTGTGAGGGAGGTAACAACACGCGGTACCTGCAAAACGCAGATACCGCGGGGGAGACTTAGTGAGCTTTCAGGGCGTTGCGGCTTTTCTGGCTAAACAGATAGCCGATACCAAGAACGGCAACCCAGACTGGGATCAGGTACACCGAGATTGCCATACCCGGGGTCAGCAGCATGATGACCAGCACTCCCGCCATAAACAGCAGACAGATCCAGTTGCCCAGCGGATAGAGCAGGGCAGGGAAGCGAGTCTTCACACCCTGCTGATGCTTGGCACGGCGGAACTTGATGTGTGCCAGGCTGATCATCGCCCAGTTGATAACCAGGGCAGAGACCACCAGCGCCATTAGCAGGCCAAACGCCGATTCCGGTGCCAGATAGTTAATCAGGACACACAGCGCCGTTACGATCGCCGAAACGATGATGGTGTTCACCGGAACGCCACGCTTATCGACGTTGAGCAGCATCTTCGGCGCGTTACCCTGCTGGGCCAGGCCGAACAGCATACGGCTGTTGCAGTATACGCAGCTGTTATAGACCGACAGCGCCGCTGTCAGCACCACGATGTTGAGCGCATTCGCCACGACGGTATCGCCCAGCTCGTGGAAAATCAGGACAAACGGGCTGGTGTCTGCAGTAACGCGCGTCCACGGCAGCAGAGAGAGCAGAACGGCCAGTGAGCCCACATAGAAAATCAGAATACGGTAGATAACCTGGTTGGTCGCTTTCGGGATGCTCTGTTCCGGGTTGTCGGCTTCAGCTGCGGTGATGCCGACCAGCTCCAGACCACCAAAGGAGAACATAATGATTGCCATCATCATCACGAGGCCCGTCATGCCGTGAGGCAGGAAGCCGCCCTGTTCCCAGAGGTTGCGTACCGTGGCCTGCGGGCCACCGTTGCCGCTAAACAGCAGCCAGCCGCCAAAGATGATCATCGCCACGACGGCAACCACTTTGATGATGGCAAACCAGAACTCCATCTCACCGAAGACTTTAACGTTGGTGAGGTTGATGGCGTTAATGATGACGAAGAAGGCCGCAGCAGAAGCCCAGGTGGGGATCTCCGGGTACCAGAACTGAATGTATTTCCCGACGGCGGTCAGTTCAGCCATGGCAACCAGAACGTACAACACCCAGTAGTTCCAGCCTGACGCGAAACCGGCGAAACTGCCCCAGTACTTATAGGCAAAGTGGCTGAAAGAGCCCGCAACCGGCTCTTCAACGACCATTTCACCTAACTGGCGCATAATCAGAAAAGCGATAAAACCGGCAATGGCGTAACCCAAAATAATGCCGGGACCGGCAGACTGGATAACGGATGCACTTCCCAGAAACAGTCCAGTGCCAATAGCACCGCCCAGTGCGATTAGCTGTATATGGCGGTTCTTCAGACCGCGCTTTAGCTGATCGCCGTGCTGTTGAGCTTCCATTTGAAACCTCGTGTGTGGTTGTTATGTTCACGCGACGCGTGTGTAATTATGAATATCCGTTTTCTGTATTTATTTCTTTACAGTCAATGAGACCGAAAAAAGCGGAGATGTCTTCCGTAAGCGCCAGAATAGTGGTAAGCGCCAGCGATTGCACCTGCTTTATGACGGGGCGATGACGAGTTGAATAAAAAGAAAGCATTTGTAAATCACCCCGCTAACCCTTCATACCCCAACCTATAGAATAGAAATGCTCCGTAAGTGGGCAAAATTTCATATTTTGCGTTGTTGAATCGCTTCAGATTGCAAAAACCCTCGGTTCATTAAGGTTAAAACTCCCACTAAGGGAGTAACTAACTCATTTGTGCGAAGTTACATTTCTGAAACGTTATTTCTGTAAGGTTGTTAAAATGTGCAGGGTTTACTGATTTCAATCAAAACCAATATGGACAGAAGGTGAATACTTTGTTACTTTAGCGATACGAACTTGAAATTGGTAAGACCAATTGACTCCGGGCAAAAAGGCGTAAGACAGGGAATATGGCCTACAGCAAAATTCGCCAACCAAAACTATCTGATGTGATTGAGCAGCAGCTGGAGTTTTTAATCCTCGAAGGGACACTGCGCCCGGGTGAGAAACTTCCGCCAGAACGCGAGCTGGCAAAACAGTTCGACGTTTCACGTCCCTCTCTGCGTGAGGCGATTCAACGTCTCGAAGCAAAGGGCTTGCTGCTTCGTCGCCAGGGCGGCGGAACCTTTGTGCAAAACAGCCTGTGGCAGAGCTTCAGCGATCCGCTGGTAGAACTTCTCTCTGACCACCCAGAATCCCAGTTTGATCTGCTTGAGACCCGTCACGCGCTAGAAGGTATCGCGGCCTATTACGCCGCACTTCGTAGCACTGATGAAGATCGCGTGCGTATCCGCGAACTTCATCAGGCCATTGAACGGGCACAGCAATCCGGCGATTTAGACGCCGAGTCCAATGCCGTTGTCCAGTATCAAATCGCCGTCACCGAAGCTGCACACAATGTTGTGCTCCTCCATCTGCTACGCTGCATGGAGCCGATGCTGGCCCAGAACGTTCGTCAGAATTTTGAATTGTTGTATGCCCGTCGGGACATGCTCCCATTGGTAAGCAACCATCGCACCCGAGTATTCGAGGCGATAATGGCCGGGGAACCGGAGCAGGCGCGCGAAGCGTCGCACCGACATCTGGCTTTCATTGAGGAAATCTTGCTGGACCGCAGCCGTGAACAATCGCGTCGCGAACGTTCATTACGCCGCATACAGCAACGAAAGGATTAAGCGCCAGGGTTTTTTAGAGCGCGGCAACTAAACGCAGAACCTGTCTTATTGTGTTCTTGCCCAAGAGCACAATGGGACAGGTTCCAGACAAATCAACGTATTAGATAGATAAGGAATACCCCCATGTCAGAACGTCTCCAAAATGACGTGGATCCGATCGAAACTCGCGACTGGCTACAGGCGATCGAATCGGTCATCCGTGAAGAAGGTGTTGAGCGTGCTCAGTATCTGATTGATCAGCTGCTTTCTGAAGCCCGCAAAGGCGGTGTGAAGGTTGCTTCAGGTGCAGGGGCTAGCAACTACGTAAACACGATTGCCGTTGAAGACGAACCGGAATACCCGGGCAATCTGGATCTGGAACGCCGTATCCGTTCTGCAATCCGCTGGAACGCCATCATGACCGTTCTGCGCGCGTCCAAGAAAGACCTGGAGCTGGGTGGCCACATGGCGTCCTTCCAGTCTTCTGCGACCGTTTACGAAGTGTGTTTCAACCACTTCTTCCGTGCAGCTAACGAGAAAGACGGCGGCGATCTGGTGTACTTCCAGGGCCACATCTCTCCGGGCATCTATGCACGTGCATTCCTGGAAGGTCGTCTGACTGAAGAGCAGATGAACAACTTCCGTCAGGAAGTTCACGGTAAAGGTCTGTCTTCTTACCCACACCCTAAACTGATGCCAGAATTCTGGCAGTTCCCGACAGTATCCATGGGTCTGGGCCCAATCGGTGCTATCTATCAGGCTAAATTCCTGAAATATCTGGAACACCGTGGTCTGAAAGACACCTCTGAACAGACCGTCTACGCCTTCCTGGGCGATGGCGAGATGGATGAGCCAGAATCGAAAGGCGCAATCACCATTGCGACCCGTGAGAAACTGGACAACCTGTGCTTCATCATCAACTGTAACCTGCAGCGTCTGGATGGTCCGGTAACCGGTAACGGCAAGATCATCAACGAACTGGAAGGCATCTTCGCCGGTGCTGGCTGGAACGTGATCAAAGTGATGTGGGGTTCCCGTTGGGACGAACTGCTGCGTAAAGACACCAGCGGTAAACTGATCCAGCTGATGAACGAAACCGTTGACGGTGACTACCAGACCTTCAAATCCAAAGACGGTGCCTACGTTCGTGAGCACTTCTTCGGTAAATATCCTGAAACCGCAGCACTGGTTGCAGACTGGACTGACGAACAGATCTGGGCTCTGAACCGTGGCGGCCACGATCCGAAGAAAATTTACGCTGCACTGAAAAAAGCGCGTGAAACCAAAGGTAAAGCGACTGTAATCCTGGCCCATACCATCAAAGGTTACGGCATGGGTGATACCGCAGAAGGTAAAAACATCGCTCACCAGGTTAAGAAAATGAACATGGACGGCGTGCGTTATATCCGCGACCGTTTCAACGTTCCAGTGACCGATGAGCAGGTAGAAAACCTGTCTTACATCACCTTCCCTGAAGGTTCTGAAGAGCATAAGTACCTGCACGAACGTCGTCAGGCGCTGAAAGGCTACCTGCCAGCTCGTCAGCCTAACTTCACCGAGAAGCTGGAACTGCCAGCGCTGGAAGATTTCTCTCAGTTGCTGGAAGAGCAGAACAAAGAGATCTCTACCACTATCGCTTTCGTTCGTGCCCTGAACGTGATGCTGAAGAACAAGTCGATCAAAGATCGTCTGGTTCCAATCATTGCCGACGAAGCGCGTACTTTCGGTATGGAAGGTCTGTTCCGTCAGATCGGTATTTACAGCCCGAACGGCCAGCAGTACACCCCGCAGGACCGTGAACAGGTTGCTTACTACAAAGAAGACGAGAAAGGTCAGATCCTGCAGGAAGGTATCAACGAGCTGGGCGCAGGCGCATCCTGGCTGGCTGCTGCGACCTCTTACAGCACCAACAACCTGCCGATGATCCCGTTCTACATTTACTACTCCATGTTCGGGTTCCAGCGTATCGGTGACCTGTGCTGGCAGGCAGGCGACCAGCAGGCTCGCGGCTTCCTGATCGGTGGTACTTCTGGTCGTACGACCCTGAATGGTGAAGGTCTGCAGCACGAAGATGGTCACAGCCATATTCAGTCTCTGACTATCCCTAACTGTATTTCTTACGACCCGTCTTACGCGTACGAAGTGGCAGTCATCATGCATGACGGTCTGCAGCGCATGTACGGTGAAGCGCAAGAGAACATTTACTACTACATCACCACGCTGAACGAAAACTACCACATGCCGGCCATGCCAGCAGGTGCCGAGGAAGGTATCCGTAAAGGTATCTACAAACTCGAAACCGTTGCAGGTAGTAAAGGTAAAGTTCAGCTGCTGGGCTCCGGTTCTATCCTGCGTCACGTACGTGAAGCGGCACAGATCCTGGCGAACGACTACGGCGTTGGCTCTGACGTGTACAGCGTAACGTCCTTCACTGAACTGGCGCGTGATGGCCAGGATTGTGAGCGCTGGAACATGCTGCACCCAATGGAAACGCCACGCGTTCCATACATCGCTCAGGTGATGAACGACGCGCCTGCGGTTGCGTCTACTGACTATATGAAACTGTTCGCTGAGCAGGTTCGTACTTACGTACCGGCTGATGATTACCGCGTACTGGGTACTGACGGCTTCGGTCGTTCTGACAGCCGCGAAAACCTGCGTCACCACTTCGAAGTGGATGCATCTTACGTGGTTGTAGCAGCACTGGGCGAACTGGCTAAACGTGGCGAAATCGATAAGAAAGTGGTTGCGGACGCAATCACCAAATTCAACATCGATGCAGATAAAGTTAACCCGCGTCTGGCGTAAGAGGTAAAAGAAGAATGGCTATCGAAATCAAAGTACCGGACATCGGGGCTGATGAAGTTGAAATCACCGAGATCCTGGTCAAAGTGGGCGACAAAGTTGAAGCTGAACAGTCGCTGATCACTGTAGAAGGCGATAAAGCCTCTATGGAAGTTCCGTCTCCTCAGGCTGGCATCGTTAAAGAGATCAAAGTCTCTGTTGGCGATAAAACCGAGACTGGCAAACTGATCATGATTTTCGATTCCGCCGACGGTGCAGCTGCTGCTGCACCTGCGCAGGAAGAGAAGAAAGAAGCTGCTCCTGCGGCTGCTGCACCAGCAGCTGCTGCGGCAAAAGAAGTCAACGTGCCTGACATCGGCGGTGACGAAGTTGAAGTCACTGAAATCCTGGTGAAAGTGGGCGATAGCGTTACGGCTGAGCAGTCCCTGATCACCGTAGAAGGCGACAAAGCCTCTATGGAAGTGCCGGCGCCATTCGCGGGTACGGTTAAAGAGATCAAGATCAACACCGGTGACAAAGTTTCTACCGGCTCTCTGATCATGATCTTCGAAGTGGCAGGTGCTGCACCTGCTGCCGCGCCTGCTCAGGCTGCTGCGCCAGCGCCGGCCGCTGCACCTGCTGCTGGCGGTGCGAAAGATGTCAACGTACCTGACATCGGCGGTGACGAAGTTGAAGTCACCGAAGTGATGGTGAAAGTGGGCGACAAAGTTGCTGCTGAACAGTCACTGATCACCGTTGAAGGCGACAAAGCGTCTATGGAAGTACCCGCGCCATTCGCGGGTACCGTTAAAGAGATCAAAATCAGCACCGGCGACAAAGTGTCTACGGGCTCTCTGATCATGGTCTTCGAAGTGGAAGGCGCTGCGCCAGCTGCTGCTCCGGCTGCCGCTGCTGCACCAGCACCTGCCGCTGCACCGGCTCAGGCGGCTAAACCTGCTGCTGCCCCTGCTGCAAAAGCAGAAGGTAAATCTGAGTTCGCTGAGAACGACGCTTACGTTCACGCTACGCCACTGATTCGTCGCCTGGCGCGCGAATTCGGTGTAAACCTGGCGAAAGTGAAAGGGACTGGCCGTAAAGGTCGGATCCTGCGCGAAGACGTTCAGGCCTATGTGAAAGACGCGGTGAAACGCGCTGAAGCTGCCCCTGCTGCTGCCGCTGGCGGCGGTATCCCGGGCATGCTGCCATGGCCGAAAGTGGACTTCAGCAAGTTCGGTGAAATCGAAGAAGTGGAACTGGGTCGTATCCAGAAAATCTCGGGTGCCAACCTGAGCCGTAACTGGGTGATGATCCCGCACGTTACGCACTTCGACAAAACGGATATCACCGATCTGGAAGCGTTCCGTAAACAGCAGAATGCCGAAGCTGAGAAGCGTAAACTGGACGTGAAATTCACCCCAGTCGTCTTCATCATGAAAGCCGTTGCTGCGGCGCTTGAGCAGATGCCACGCTTCAACAGCTCCCTGTCCGAAGATGGCCAGAAGCTGACGCTGAAGAAATACATCAATATCGGTGTTGCGGTTGATACGCCAAATGGTCTGGTTGTTCCGGTCTTTAAAGACGTGAACAAGAAGAGCATCACTGAGCTGTCCCGTGAACTGACCACCATCTCCAAAAAAGCGCGTGATGGTAAGCTGACTGCCGGCGAAATGCAGGGCGGCTGCTTTACTATCTCCAGCATCGGCGGCCTGGGTACTACCCACTTCGCACCGATTGTTAACGCGCCGGAAGTGGCTATCCTCGGTGTGTCCAAGTCCGCGATGGAACCGGTATGGAATGGCAAAGAGTTCGTGCCGCGTCTGATGATGCCAATCTCTCTGTCCTTCGACCACCGCGTGATCGACGGTGCTGATGGTGCGCGTTTCATCACCATCATCAACAACACCCTGAGCGACATTCGCCGCCTGGTGATGTAATCGAAAAGCCGGCCAGTCGGCCGGCTTTTTTCTGTTAATCTCATGTGGTCTGTGAGGTTATTGGCGAAAAGCGACAATTCGTGAGCCGTTTGTTGTTTCAAAATTGTTAACAATTTTGTAAACTGCGGGCGGATAGAACGTCCCGGTGGATGAAGGGCGACAAGTACCTGGACCGCCGGAAATCAATAAGAGGTCATGATGAGTACTGAAATCAAAACTCAGGTCGTGGTACTTGGGGCAGGCCCGGCGGGTTACTCTGCTGCCTTCCGTTGCGCTGATTTAGGTCTGGAAACCGTAATCGTAGAACGCTACAACACCCTCGGTGGTGTTTGCCTGAACGTAGGCTGTATCCCTTCTAAAGCTCTGCTGCACGTTGCGAAAGTTATCGAAGAAGCCAAAGCACTGGCTGAACACGGTATCGTCTTCGGCGAGCCGAAAACCGATATCGACAAGATTCGTACCTGGAAAGAGAAAGTTATCACTCAGCTGACCGGTGGTCTGGCAGGTATGGCCAAAGGCCGTAAAGTGAAAGTGGTAAACGGTCTGGGTAAATTCACCGGCGCGAACACCCTGGAAGTGGAAGGCGAAAACGGCAAAACCGTTATCAACTTCGACAATGCGATCATCGCTGCGGGTTCCCGTCCAATTCAGCTGCCATTCATTCCACATGAAGATCCACGCGTGTGGGATTCCACCGATGCGCTGGAGCTGAAATCCGTACCTAAGCGTATGCTGGTTATGGGTGGCGGTATCATCGGTCTGGAAATGGGTACCGTGTACCATGCGCTGGGTTCAGAGATCGACGTGGTTGAAATGTTCGACCAGGTAATCCCGGCGGCCGATAAAGACATCGTTAAAGTCTTCACCAAACGTATCAGCAAGAAATTCAACCTGATGCTGGAAACTAAAGTGACTGCCGTTGAAGCAAAAGAAGACGGTATTTACGTTTCCATGGAAGGCAAAAAAGCCCCTGCCGAACCACAGCGTTACGACGCCGTGCTGGTGGCTATCGGCCGTGTGCCGAACGGTAAAAACCTCGACGCGGGCAAAGCTGGCGTGGAAGTGGACGACCGTGGCTTCATCCGCGTTGACAAACAGCTGCGCACCAACGTGCCGCACATCTTTGCTATCGGCGATATCGTCGGTCAGCCAATGCTGGCGCACAAAGGTGTTCACGAAGGTCACGTTGCCGCTGAAGTTATCGCCGGCATGAAACACTACTTCGATCCGAAAGTGATCCCATCTATCGCTTACACCGAGCCAGAAGTGGCATGGGTGGGTCTGACTGAGAAAGAAGCGAAAGAGAAAGGCATCAGCTACGAAACCGCCACCTTCCCGTGGGCTGCTTCTGGCCGTGCTATCGCTTCCGACTGCGCAGACGGTATGACCAAACTGATCTTCGACAAAGAGACTCACCGTGTGATCGGTGGTGCGATTGTCGGTACCAACGGCGGCGAGCTGCTGGGTGAAATCGGTCTGGCTATCGAAATGGGTTGTGACGCTGAAGACATCGCGCTGACTATCCACGCTCACCCGACTCTGCACGAGTCTGTTGGCCTGGCGGCAGAAGTGTTCGAAGGTAGCATCACCGACCTGCCTAACGCGAAAGCGAAGAAGAAATAAGTTTCTTCATGATTGCGAAACGCCTCCTCCGGAGGCGTTTTTTTTTGCCTGCGTTATGGGGCGACTGGTTGCCAGGTGTGATCCAGGTGGTAAGCAGGTAACGCCTGCGCTTTCTTCTCTGACTCGCTGCCGAGGTCCGACTGGTACACCTTGTCGGTCTGGTTTATTACAAAGCTCATCACGCCCGTCTGACCGTAGCTGACTGGCCAGGCCACCATGGCAAAACCGTTTTTATCCGGCAGGATGCGAAAACGGTAGCCGTGATAGCCAGTGCCGGGTTCTTTCGGGCTGAAGGCCGGACCGAGTGGGCTGGGGGCTTCGCCGGGCGAAGCCGGCCAGTATAAGCCGTCTTTTTTGCCGGCTGAGCTGACAATATTCTGCGCATATTTCTGGTTCAGCGCAAAATAGCTTTGCTGTGCATCCACATACGCGTGCAGCGCCTCGATGGCGGCGAGTTCGTTGCGGCCAATCTCGCGGGTCAGGATCTCTTCAGCCCCTTCTTTGATATCAAATTGCCAGCCAGAGGCGGTTTTGATCACCGGAATCGGTAGCTGCCAGTCGCTGTCACCGACCACAAGATGTGCCTTATCCCCGTCAACGACCGTATTGTGCCGAACTTTCCAGTCGCGCAGGAAGCGATCCACGGCATCTGGATCCACCCCTTCCGGCGGCAGGAAATCACGCCAGTTCTCACCGAGCAGGGTGTTCATCGCACTTTCATTTTGCTCACTGATGGCGCTGGCCAGCGCATCGGTTGCCTGGTCTGGCGTGCTGAAAGATTGCTGCGCCATTGCGGCGGCCGACAGCATGAATAACGCGATCCCACTGAGTAATTTGCTTTTCATGTCGGCTTCCTTAACGGTGACGGAATTCACGGTGTTCAGCACGCCCGGTAGACGTCTGGCGCGGTTGCTGATGGCGGGCAGCCTGTTGCCGGCTCTGGGCACCTCGCTGCTGCTGGGCTTGCCAGTTGGCGGAACGACTGTCGTTACCGCTGAGCGCATTGGCGCGCGGCTGGCTACTCCGCGCAGGCTGCGAAACCCGTTTCTCTTGCCTTTGGGGGGTGGTCGGGCGGCTGTCTCGCGTCTTAGCGGCTGTCCGCTGTGCCGTTTGCGGTTTGGTGTCGTAGCCCCGGTAGTTGTTGCGCTGGGAAATTTGCTTCAGCTGGGCGGTTGACGCCTGACGCTGTGCATCTTTGGTGCCCGGACGCGCGGTCTGCGGGAAGGTTTTTCCCGTTGATTTCTCCATCTGGCTCAGCGCAGCCTGCCGTTGGCTGTCCCGGTTGACCGGTTTTTGCTGCGTCGCGCTTAGCCCCGTTGCCGTGTTCGTTGAGTGGAAGCGATTGTTGAGCGTGTTGGTGGGATAGGGCACTCCTTCACGATAGGCCGGGTTATGCTGCCAGGTGCGGTTGGCGTCTGTCAGGCGCTGGCCACTGATTTTATTAAAGTTCTCAACGTTGATATTGATGTTGTTATCACCGTTGCGGTTATAGCCGCCGTGGTGATCCCAGTCGTCATCATGGTGGTGATCCCAGTCATCGTCATCATCCCAGTCGATGTTGCTGAAAATAGCGTAGGTGGTCGCCACGCCCAGGCTGAACCCTAAGCCTTTGACCAGGCTGTCCGTAAACTGCTCTCCCGGGGAGGGCGGTAAATAGACGGGCGGATAAGCGGTGTTCGGCCAGGTGCCATACACGGTATTCGGGTTGTAGGTGGGAACGTAAACCACCTGCGGGTCGGCGGACTCAATTTTAATGACCGTCGGGGCTGACGTCGTGGCGGTGCTTGTTGTCTGGCCGGTGGCCGTTTTCGCCGGGGCCGGTTTTGTCTCGGTGGTGACCGTCTGCTGCGGTGTTGATTGCAATGCACCGGTTTGCTGCGCCAGCAAACGCAGACGTTGCACGGAATCCATCACATCTTTTGGCTGCGCGAGAAACGCGTCGCCCAGGCTCTGCACCCAGGGTGGATTTTCGCCCATCAGGGACATCAACTGAGGAAACGCCACCAGTGATTTCACGCTCGGATCCCAGGGTTGATTCGCCACGGCCTGAATGGCGGCATCGCCCTGCAGTTTAGGGTTGTCTTTTGACCACTGTGCTGCCTGGATGACGTTGGCCGGGTAAGTCGAAGCCATCAAAATTTGCGATAGCAGGGCATCCGGGTAGAGCGCGATGGGGGCGACCCACTGATCAATTTGCGCGGCCGTGTAGGCTGGCGCGACGACCGGTGCTGGCTGAGCGGCAGGGGCGGCAGGCGGCGCAGCCGGTTGTTGTGCGACGGGGGCAGGAGCCACAGGCTCCGTTGCGCGGCTTTTAACGAACATGACGCCTGAGGCGGCAAACAGCCCGGCACTGCACAGAAGGACAAGCAGTTGTGGCTTAAAGGGCAACTTCATAAAATGACTCCAACGAGACAAGCGCTGTGCCGTGAGGCGTTACGGTTGGCGTGAGTATCAATCACCCGTCTTTTACTGTTTTGACTTTTGTGGGGAATCATCCGGTACGTCCGGATAAAGAGTGTGAGTATTTATTACACAATTATATCGGATGGCTGAAATGCCGCCGGAATATTCAGAAGGTGGCACTCACGGTTTTTGCAGTCAGAATTCGTTGCACCTGCCCGCTACACCATGCTTAACGATTCAGCAAATTTTTTAATGTTGCTTTTTTGTAAACGGATTAACACTGTGCAGAAATCCTGCTATGCTGCCCGACGCGGTATCGGGCATTTACCCTACAAACTGCTGTCTCACAGGAGCGTGAAGAGAACGCCCGCCGCATATGACAATGAGAGCGAGGAGAACCGTCGTGCTAGAAGAATACCGTAAGCACGTAGCAGAACGTGCCGCCGAGGGAATTGTACCCAAACCTTTAGATGCAACCCAAATGGCCGCGCTCGTCGAGCTGCTGAAGAACCCGCCTAAGGGCGAAGAAGAATTCCTGTTAGATCTGTTGATCAACCGTGTACCGCCTGGCGTAGATGAAGCTGCCTACGTAAAAGCCGGATTCCTTGCCGCCGTCGCCAAAGGCGAAGCAACCTCCCCACTGGTTACTCCTGAAAAAGCTATTGAACTGCTCGGTACCATGCAGGGTGGCTACAACATTCATCCGCTGATTGACGCACTGGATAACGACACGCTGGCACCGATTGCCGCCAAAGCGCTCTCCTCAACGCTGTTGATGTTCGATAACTTCTACGATGTGGAAGAAAAAGCCAAAGCCGGCAACGCCTACGCGAAACAGGTTATGCAATCCTGGGCCGATGCCGAATGGTTCCTGAACCGTCCTGCACTGGCTGAAAAAATCACCGTTACCGTCTTCAAAGTGACCGGTGAAACTAACACCGATGACCTCTCTCCGGCACCGGATGCGTGGTCTCGTCCTGATATTCCTCTGCACGCACTGGCGATGCTGAAAAACGCCCGTGAAGGTATTGAGCCGGATCAGCCGGGCAGCGTTGGCCCGATCAAACAGATCGAAGCCCTGCAGGAAAAAGGTTTCCCGCTGGCATACGTCGGTGACGTAGTGGGTACCGGTTCGTCCCGTAAGTCCGCGACCAACTCCGTACTGTGGTTCATGGGCGATGACATTCCTCATGTGCCTAACAAACGTGGCGGCGGCCTGGTGCTGGGCGGCAAAATTGCGCCAATCTTCTTCAACACCATGGAAGATGCGGGCGCACTGCCGATCGAAGTGGATGTCTCTAACCTGAATATGGGCGACGTGATTGACGTTTACCCGTTCAAAGGTGAAGTGCGCAACCACGAAACCAACGAACTGCTGGCGAGTTTTGAGCTGAAAACCGACGTGCTGATTGACGAAGTGCGTGCCGGTGGCCGTATTCCGCTGATCATCGGTCGTGGCCTGACGACCAAAGCGCGTGAAGCGCTGGGTCTGCCGCACAGCGACGTGTTCCGTCATGCGAAAGATGTGGCGGAAAGCAATCGTGGTTACTCCCTGGCGCAGAAAATGGTGGGTCGCGCCTGCGGCGTCGCCGGTGTCCGTCCTGGCGCGTACTGCGAACCGAAGATGACCTCCGTGGGGTCTCAGGACACCACTGGCCCAATGACCCGTGATGAACTGAAAGACCTGGCGTGCCTGGGCTTCTCTTCTGACCTGGTGATGCAGAGCTTCTGTCACACTGCCGCGTATCCGAAGCCGGTTGACGTGACCACGCACCACACGCTGCCTGACTTCATCATGAACCGTGGCGGTGTGTCGCTGCGTCCGGGTGACGGTGTTATTCACTCCTGGCTGAACCGTATGCTGCTGCCTGATACCGTCGGTACCGGTGGTGATTCCCATACCCGTTTCCCAATCGGTATCTCCTTCCCGGCGGGCTCGGGGCTGGTGGCGTTTGCTGCTGCGACCGGCGTGATGCCGCTGGATATGCCAGAATCGGTTCTGGTGCGCTTCAAGGGCAAAATGCAGCCGGGTATCACCCTGCGTGACCTCGTGCATGCTATCCCTCTGTATGCCATCAAACAGGGTCTGCTGACCGTTGAGAAGAAAGGGAAGAAAAACATCTTCTCTGGCCGTATTCTGGAAATTGAAGGTCTGCCGGATCTGAAAGTCGAGCAGGCGTTCGAACTGACCGATGCGTCCGCGGAGCGTTCTGCTGCTGGCTGTACCATCAAGCTGAACAAAGAGCCGATTATTGAGTATCTGACCTCTAACATCGTGCTGCTGAAGTGGATGATTGCAGAAGGCTACGGCGACCGTCGTACGCTGGAGCGCCGTATCCAGGGCATGGAAAAATGGCTGGCGGATCCACAGCTGCTGGAAGCCGATGCTGACGCAGAATACGCGGCAGTGATCGACATCGATCTGGCGGATATCAAAGAGCCAATCCTGTGTGCACCGAACGATCCGGACGACGCGCGTCTGCTTTCCGACGTTCAGGGCGACAAGATCGACGAAGTGTTCATCGGATCCTGTATGACCAACATCGGCCACTTCCGTGCTGCCGGTAAGCTG
Source organism: Enterobacter sp. 200527-13 (assembly GCF_027924865.1). NCBI lineage: Bacteria > Pseudomonadati > Pseudomonadota > Gammaproteobacteria > Enterobacterales > Enterobacteriaceae > Enterobacter > Enterobacter sp. 200527-13. Next base: position 79,059 of record NZ_BSCM01000003.1, on the reverse strand, counting down.
CTGGATACCCACAAAGGCCAGCTGCCAACGCGTTTGTGGGTGGCTCCGCCAACCCGTATGGATGCGGCTCAGCTGACCGAAGAGGGCTACTACAGCGTGTTCGGTAAGAGCGGTGCGCGTATCGAAATTCCTGGCTGTTCCCTGTGTATGGGTAACCAGGCGCGCGTGGCTGACGGTGCGACGGTGGTTTCCACCTCTACCCGTAACTTCCCGAACCGTTTAGGTACCGGTGCTAACGTCTACCTGGCCTCTGCGGAGCTGGCGGCGGTTGCGGCACTGATTGGTAAACTGCCAACGCCGGAAGAGTACCAGACCTTTGTGGCTCAGGTGGATAAGACGGCGGTAGATACCTATCGCTATCTGAACTTCGACCAGCTCTCTCAGTACACCGAGAAGGCTGACGGGGTTATCTTCCAGACGGCAGTATAAACAGCTAAACCGTCTTCACGGAGGCGGTTTTGTGTTTGCACCCTCTCCCCTGGAGAGGGACAGGGTGAGGGCATCAGACCGCAAGGTCTTGCTCTCACCTTTTTATTTTCATTCCTCCTGCCTCCCACGCTTTTTTTCTTCCTCTCTGCTGCGATAATTAGCGTAATGGCTTTGCAGAGGAAAATACTATGGATTACGAATTTCTGCGCGACATCACCGGAGTGGTGAAAGTGCGTATGTCGATGGGCCACGAAGCTGTTGGACACTGGTTCAACGAAGAGGTGAAAGAGAATCTCGCCCTTCTGGACGAAGTTGAACAGGCGGCAAATACGGTGAAAGGCAGTGAACGCTCCTGGCAACGTGCCGGGCACGAATACACGCTGTGGATGGATGGCGAAGAGGTGATGGTGCGTGCCAACCAGCTTGAATTCTCCGGTGATGAGATGGAAGAGGGGATGAGCTACTACGATGAAGAGAGTCTGTCGCTGTGCGGCGTAGAAGACTTTTTACAAGTCGTAACGGCGTACCGGGCGTTCATGAAACAGAAATAGCACACCGGAGCGTCCTTGCTCCCAGCGCGGTTTACACGGTCGGAATATTGCGGCCGTAGTAGATTTCGCGCATCTCTTTCCAGAGCAGGTCAGTAATGGCCTTGCGCTCTTCTTCGCTTAAATCTTCTGGTCGGGTATGGAACATGTAGTGCTTAAGGTCGAACTCCTTAAGTAACATCTTGGTATGGAAGATATTTTCCTGATACACGTTCACATCCATCATGTCATACAGCGACTTCATGTCGTCGGACATAAAGTTCTGAATGGAATTGATCTCGTGATCGATAAAGTGCTTCATGCCGTTAATGTCACGGGTAAAGCCTCGCACGCGATAATCAATCGTCACGATATCGGATTCCAGCTGGTGGATTAAATAGTTCAGCGCGTTCAGCGGGGAGATCACGCCGCAGGTCGACACTTCGATATCGGCACGGAAGGTACACAGACCGCCTTCAGGATGGCTTTCCGGGTAGGTGTGCACGCAAATGTGGCTTTTATCGAGATGGGCGACGACCACTTCCGGCAGCGGGCCCGGATGTTCTGTTTTATCGATAAGTTGAGGGTCGACCGGCTCTTCGCTGACCAGAATCGTGACGCTGGCACCCTGAGGTTCATAATCCTGACGGGCGATATTCAGGATATTCGCGCCGATAATCGAACAGGTTTCTGACAGGATCTCGGTCAGACGGTTGGCATTGTAGAGTTCATCGATATAGGCGATGTAACCATCGCGTTCTTCCGCTGTTTTGGCATAGCAGATATCGTAAATACAAAAACTCAGGCTTTTGGTCAGGTTGTTAAAGCCATGCAGTTTAAGCTTTTTCAATTAGCTCACCCCCTTAGTGGATAATGCGTCTTGCAGGTACTGCGGTAAGGCAAACGCTGCGGTATGAACTGCCGGATTGTAGTAACGGCACGTAAGACCGGCCTGGTGGAAGCGGGCCTGAATAATTTCGGTGGAAAGATGGCGCAGTACGTCGTTATCTGTCGCCCAGGCAAAGGTCATGATCCCGCCGTAGTACGTCGGAATAGCGGCCTGATAGAAGCTGACATCGCCAAAATAGGTGCTCAGCTTGCGATGGCTGTCGAGGGCTTCATCCTGCTGCAGGAAGCAGACGCCGTTTTGTGCCACGAAAATCCCGCCCGGCTTCAGGCAGCGCTTGCAGCCTTCGTAGAAATCGGAGGTAAACAGCGACGCGCCGGGACCGATCGGGTCGGTACAGTCGGAGATAATAACGTCGAAGGTCTGGGTCGTCTGATTAACGAAGTTAACCCCATCATCAATGACCAGACTGAAGCGCGGATCGTCATAGCTACCGGCGTTATGGTTCGGCAGGTACTGACGACAGAAAGAGACCACGCCGGCATCAATTTCCACCATCGTAATGGTTTCGATGGATTGATGGCGGGAGACTTCACGCAGCATTGCGCCATCACCACCACCGATAATCAGAACATGCTTCGCATGCCCGTGTGCCAGCAGCGGAACGTGGGTCATCATCTCATGATAGATAAACTCGTCACGCTCGGTCGTTTGCACGACACCGTCCAGCGCCATCACGCGGCCAAAGGCGGCATTCTCGAAGATGATCAGATCCTGGTGATCGGTTTTCTCATGATAGAGCACGTTATCAACGGCAAAGTACTGACCAAACTGGTCATGCAGTGTTTCATGCCACAACGTGTGGTCGGCCATACGCGGACTCCTCCTTTGTTAACATCCGTTACGCTCACAAAAAATGAGCGAAACATGATAGCTAACTATAACCGTGGTTGCACGGCTATAGGCTCAACAAGGGGGCGTCGGGAAGGTTATTTCACGTAGGCGAGCAGGCTGAGTGAATCGCGAGCCAGCGCTTTGCATTTTTTGGCGGTAGGGATACCAATACCGCTTAAATCGCGGTAGCTGTCTTCGCCGAGCGCCTTCATGTCGAAGCTATCGTAGTTGCTGAGATCCCATTGGTTTTGCTGGGCAAAAAAGACCAGTGCGCGACGAATCTGCCCGTTGGGCAAATTCTGGTAACCACAATCGTTTTTCAGAAAGACAAAAACTGCCGTCAGATCGGCCATATCTTCCGCTTCATTTTCACTCAGCGCGTAACTGTTCGCACACATCGCCATCAGGCTACCGAACAAAATTGTTCTGAAAAACGTCTTCATTGCTTCTACCACTGCATCACGGAAAATTAACGTTAGCATACTTGATGCCAGGCCGACGATCTTTATTATTGCCGCTTTACTTGACCTTCCGGTAAGGGGAGGGTTTATGCTCAAAAGATCGCCTGCTGGAAATAAGGAAATGAACATGCAACGCCGTGATTTTTTAAAATATTCCGTTGCGCTTGGCGTAGCCAGCGCTTTACCGCTGTGGAGCCGCGCGGCTTTTGCGGCCGACAGACCTGCCTTACCGATCCCTGATTTACTCACCGCGGATGCCCGTAGCCGCATCCAGCTTGTTGTCCAGTCCGGTAAAACGTCCTTTGGCGCACACAGTGCGACAACGTGGGGTTATAACGGCAATCTTCTCGGCCCGGCACTTCAGTTACGTAAAGGGAAAGCGGTAACGGTGGATATCCATAACACGCTGGCAGAGGAGACCACGTTGCACTGGCACGGACTGGAAGTGCCGGGCGAGGTGGATGGGGGGCCGCAGGGCATCATAAAACCGGGCGGTAAGCGAAGCGTGACCTTTACCCCGGACCAGCGCGCCGCGACCTGCTGGTTCCACCCCCATCAGCATGGCAAAACGGGCCATCAGGTGGCGATGGGGCTGGCGGGGCTGGTGCTGATCGAAGATGACGAAAGCCGTTTGCTGCGCCTGCCCAAACAGTGGGGCATCGACGATGTGCCGGTCATTGTGCAGGACAAAAAATTCACCGCTGACGGGCAAATTGATTACCAGCTGGACGTCATGAGCGCGGCGGTAGGCTGGTTTGGCGACACCCTGCTGACCAACGGTGCCATTTACCCGCAGCATGCGGCACCGAAAGGCTGGCTGCGCTTACGCCTGCTCAACGGCTGTAACGCCCGCTCACTGAATTTCGCCACCAGCGATAAACGCCCTCTGTACGTGGTCGCAAGCGACGGGGGGCTGCTGCCTGAACCGGTGAAGGTGGATACGCTACCGATGCTGATGGGGGAGCGTTTTGAGGTGCTGGTGGATATCAGCGACGGCAAACCGTTTGACCTGGTCACGCTTCCGGTCAGTCAGATGGGAATGGCGGTTGCACCCTTTGACAAGCCACACCCGGTGCTGCAGATCCAGCCGCTGCAGGTCACGGCCTCGGGCATGTTGCCGGATACCCTGACCACGTTCCCGGCGCTACCTTCTCTCGAGGGCCTGACCCAACGCAAGCTGCAACTGTCCATGAACCCGATGCTCGACATGATGGGCATGCAGGCACTGATGGCGAAATATGGCAATCAGGCGATGGCGGGTATGCACCACGGAGAGATGATGGGCCATATGAATATGGACCACGATAAAATGGGCGGCATGGGGCACGGTGGCCATGATTTCGATTTCCATAATGCCAACATGATCAATGGCAAAGCGTTCGACATGAACACGCCAATGTTTGCTGCCACAAAAGGGCAGTTTGAACGCTGGGTGATTTCAGGCGAAGGCGACATGATGCTGCACCCATTCCATATTCACGGCACCCAGTTCCGCATCCTTTCTGAAAACGGTAACGCGCCACAGGCGCATCGCGCGGGATGGAAAGACACCGTCAGGGTTGAAGGTGGCGTCAGTGAGGTGCTGGTGAAATTTGACCACGAGGCACCGAAGGCGTTTGCCTATATGGCGCACTGCCATCTGCTGGAGCATGAAGATACGGGCATGATGCTGGGGTTCACGGTTTAATATCGTGTGGCCTGATGCCCAGACCCCGGTCCACAGGGGATAAGCAATAAAAACGGCAACCGAAGTTGCCGTTTTTTTTACCGTTGGCGGTGTTAATTATTTAGCGTCGTCGGGTAAAGCATAAGCCACAATGTAGTCGCCCATCTTCGTACCAAACGAACCATGACCACCCGCAGAGATGACAACGTACTGCTTGCCATTCACTTCATAGGTCATCGGCGTTGCCTGTCCACCTGCTGGCAGACGGCCTTGCCACAGTTTTTCACCGTTGGTCATGTTGTACGCGCGCAGGTAGTTATCGGCGGTTGCCGCGATGAACAGCACGTTACCGGCGGTAGAAATTGGACCACCCAGCATTGGCATACCCATATTGAACGGGACAGGAACCGGCATCGGGAACGGCATGCTGTCCTGAGGCGTACCAATACGTTTTTTCCAGACGATCTGGTTAGTTTTCAGATCCAGGCCGGAGATATAACCCCAGGCAGGCTGTTTACACGGCAGACCAAACGGCGACAGGAACGGGTTCAGCGTGACGCCGTATGGCACGCCATACTGCGGCTGAATACCCGCTTCAGTACCGCTGCCTTTAGCATCTTTAGGCTGCTCCATTGGGTTGCCTGGACCGCGTGGAATAAGCTTAGAAACAAACGGCAGGGCCATCGGGTTGGCAATCGCCACCTGACGGTTCGGGTCAACGGAGATCCCACCCCATTCGAACATGCCCAGGTTACCCGGGAAGACCAGCGTGCCCTGCTCAGAAGGTGGCGTGAAGATACCTTCATAGCGCAGCTGATGGAACATCACGCGGCACACCAGCTGGTCAAACATTGTGGCACCCCACATGTCTGCACCGCTGAGATCTTTCTTCGGACGGAAGCTCAGGTCAGAGAACGGCTGTGTTTTGGTGACATAGTCGCCTTTGGCAGCGCCCTGCGGAACGGGTTTTTCGGGTGCCGGGACAACCAGCTTACCGTTGCTGCGATCCAGCACAAAGATGTTGCCCGTTTTCGCCGGTGCATAAATCACCGGAACGGTTTTGCCGTTAACGGTAATGTCCGCCAGCGTCGGCTGGGACGGCATGTCCATATCCCACAGATCGTGGTGAACAGTCTGGTAGCTCCAGGCCAGTTTACCGGTGGTCGCGTTCAGCGCCACGATAGAGCTGGCATAACGCTCTTGCTCAGGCGTACGGTTACCCCCCCAGATATCTGGCGTGGTGACGCCCATCGGCAGGTAGACCAGGTCCAGCTTCGCGTCATACGCCGCCGGTGCCCAGGAGTTAGGTGAGTTAAAGGTAAAGGTGTGTTCGTCCGATGGGATCGCATTTGGATCTTTCGCGCCCGGGTCGAAGGCCCACAGCAGTTTACCGGTGTTCACGTCAAAACCACGGATAACGCCAGAGGTTTCGCGGGTGGAGAAGTTATCGGTTACCGAGCCGGCAATCACGATAGTTTTATCGGTGATGATCGGCGGTGAGGTTGGCTCATACAGACCCGGCGTGGTGTCCGGCATGTTGGTCTGCAGATTCAGGATACCTTTGTTGGCAAAGGTCTCACACAGCTTACCGGTTTCGGCATTGATCGCGAACAGGCGGCCATCGTTTACCGGCAGCATGATGCGGCGAGGACAGTCGGCAATGACTTCAGGGCTCGCATTATCAGCACGCGCTTCGTGGTAAGAGACGCCACGGCAGGTGATGTGCTGGAACGACGGGTTGGAGTTCAGCTGTGGATCGAAGTGCCATTTCTCTTTACCGGTGGCCGCGTCAAGCGCGAACAGACGCTGGTGAGCGGTGCACAGATAAAGCATGTTACCGACTTTAATCGGCGTCACTTCGTTGGTCAGTTCACCCGGATCGTTTGGCATCTTCAGGTCGCCGGTACGGAATACCCAGGCTTCCTTCAGGTTCTTAACGTTGTCCGCGTTGATCTGCTTGAGCGGGGAGTAGCGCTGACCTTCCTGATTACGGCCATAAGCTGGCCAGTCGCCATCCGCGACCTGCGAGATAGCCGCAGCTGGGGTGGATTCGGCATTCAGCGTACCGTTAATCTCCTGCGGATCGTTAAAACCGGCCCAGGTGAGAATGCCGCCGCTGATCAGCAGGGCAACCACCAGCGCCGCAACGGCACCGCTTGAAGGAACAATCAGGCGACGCCACACGAACGGCAGGATCAGCCAGATACCAAAGAAGACCAGGATGTCACTGCGCGGCGTCAGTGCCCAGAAGTCGAAACCGACTTCCCAGACGCCCCAGATCATGGTTGCGAGGAGTAAAGCAGCATAAAGCCATAGCGCGGATTGTTTTCTACGCCACAACAGGACGGTTACGCCAAGCATAACCAGACCCGCAATAGGGTAGTACCAGGAGCCGCCAATTGCGGCCAGCCAGACGCCACCGATTAACAGATACAGGCCGCAGAAGGCGGCGAATAGCGCTGTTAATGTCACCAGTAGACGTGGCTGTTGAGTTTTTATTTCAGCCATAGAAAGTGTACTCGTCAGTTTTGTTAATTATTTGCTAGCAACTAATTATAGGTATTAACAAGTGTGATCGGAATCACAATATTTGCTTTTTATAACTCATGCGCCAGGTGTATCCATTTACTGATATAATGGCTGGCTTGCGTATCGATGCCGGAGTAACATTCATCCGCATTGAGAGATTTTCATTAAAATCATATGGTTAGTAATATGAAACATACTGTTGAAGTGATGATCCCGGAAGCCGAGATCAAAGCGCGTATCGCCGAACTGGGTCGTCAAATCACCGAACATTACAAGGACAGCGGCAGCGAAATGGTGCTGGTCGGTCTTTTACGTGGCTCTTTCATGTTCATGGCAGACCTGTGCCGTGAAGTGCAGGTGTCCCATGAGGTCGATTTTATGACCGCCTCCAGCTACGGCAGCGGCATGTCCACAACCCGTGATGTGAAAATCCTGAAAGATCTGGATGAAGATATTCGTGGCAAAGATGTGTTGATCGTTGAGGACATCATCGACTCCGGCAACACGCTCTCTAAAGTGCGCGAGATCCTGAGCCTGCGTGAGCCAAAATCCCTGGCGATCTGCACCCTGCTGGATAAACCCAGCCGCCGTGAAGTGCAGGTGCCGGTAGAGTTTGTCGGCTTCTCTATCCCTGACGAGTTCGTCGTGGGCTATGGCATTGACTACGCGCAGCGTTACCGTCATCTGCCGTATGTGGGTAAAGTGATCCTGCTCGACGAGTAAGGTTTGTGACGTGCGGTCTGTTGCCCTCTGACGAGGGGATACACAGTAAAAACGGCAACCCGGGTTGCCGTTTTGTTTTTATCTGAACCGCTTACAGGCTGCTATTTATGGTTGACGTGCTTAAGCTTCAGGTTAGCTATCCCGGAACGATAACGCTGCTCCAGCGTTTCACGGTTGGTGGCGGTCACTTCCAGGTTACGAAGCAGACCATCGTGAATACCGTAGGCCCAGCCGTGGATCGAGACTTTTTGCCCGCGTTTCCACGCCGATTGCATGATGGTGGAATGGCCAAGGTTATAAACCTGCTCCATCACGTTCAGCTCGCAAAGGGTATCGAGACGACGCTCCTGCGGCATTTCACCCAACAGTGAGCTATGTTTGAACCAGATATCGCGGATATGCAGCAGCCAGTTATCGATTAACCCGAGTTCGGTATTTTCAATCGCGGCCTGCACACCGCCGCAGCCATAGTGGCCACAAATAATGATGTGCTCGACCTCCAGAACGTCAACGGCGTACTGAACAACCGAAAGGCAGTTGAGGTCGGTATGGATCACCAGGTTGGCAACATTACGGTGCACAAACAGTTCGCCAGGCTCGAGACCTGTCAGGCGCTCTGCCGGAACGCGGCTGTCGGAACATCCAATCCAGAGAAAGCGTGGGTTTTGCGCCTGCGCGAGCTTTCCAAAAAATCCGGGGTCTTCCTCCACCAGCATTTTTGACCATAGTGCATTGTTGCTGATGAGTGTATCTATGTCGTTCATGGAGGTTAGCGACCTGTAACCGAGTGATTGCGTTGCGCTAATATAGGGTAACTCGACTTTTAATGAAACCACACAACGTGTGTCAGAACCTAAGGTAAGTTTAATTCATGGCGATTGCACTGGAGCTTGAGCAGCTCAAAAAAACCTATCCAGGCGGCGTTCAGGCGCTGCGTGGGATAGATCTCAAAGTGGAAGCGGGGGATTTCTACGCGCTTCTGGGGCCGAATGGGGCGGGGAAATCCACCACCATTGGCATTATCAGTTCGCTGGTCAACAAAACGTCCGGCCGGGTTAGCGTGTTTGGTTACGACCTGCAAAAAGATGTGGTGAATGCCAAGCGCCAGCTCGGACTGGTACCGCAGGAGTTCAACTTCAACCCGTTCGAGACAGTGCAGCAAATCGTGGTTAATCAGGCGGGTTACTACGGTGTTGAGCGCAAAGAAGCGGTTGAGCGCAGCGAAAAGTACCTCAAACAGCTCGATCTGTGGGAAAAACGCAATGAACGTGCGCGCATGTTGTCTGGCGGAATGAAGCGCCGTCTGATGATTGCCCGTGCGCTGATGCATGAGCCAAAGCTGCTGATCCTTGATGAGCCCACCGCGGGCGTGGATATCGAACTGCGTCGTTCAATGTGGGGCTTCCTGAAGGACCTCAACGACAAAGGCACGACCATTATTTTGACCACGCACTACCTTGAAGAGGCGGAGATGCTGTGTCGCAATATCGGCATCATTCAGAACGGTGAGCTGGTGGAAAACACCTCAATGAAGAGCCTGCTCGCCAAGCTGAAATCCGAAACCTTCATTCTCGACCTGGCGGCGAAAAGCCCGCTGCCGACGCTGGAAGGCTATAACTATCGTCTGGTGGATACCTCAACGCTGGAAGTGGAAGTGCTGCGCGAGCAGGGCATCAACAGCGTGTTCTCACAGCTGAGCGCGCAGGGTGTTCAGGTATTAAGTATGCGTAACAAAGCGAACCGACTGGAAGAGCTGTTTGTCTCTCTGGTGCAGGATAAACAAGGAGACAAGGCATGACGCATCTTTACTGGGTCGCGCTGAAAAGCATCTGGGCGAAAGAGATTAACCGCTTTATGCGTATCTGGGTGCAAACCCTGGTACCGCCGGTGATCACCATGACGCTCTACTTCATCATCTTCGGTAACCTCATCGGTTCCCGCATTGGTGAAATGCACGGCTTTACCTATATGCAGTTTATTGTGCCGGGCCTGATCATGATGGCGGTGATCACCAACGCCTATGCTAACGTGGCATCATCATTCTTTAGCGCCAAGTTCCAGCGTAACATTGAAGAGTTGCTGGTCGCGCCGGTACCAACGCATGTGATCATTGCGGGTTATGTGGGCGGCGGCGTGGCGCGCGGTCTCTGCGTGGGGATTCTGGTGACGGCGATCTCCCTGTTCTTTGTGCCGTTCCAGGTGCATTCATGGCTGTTCGTGGCGCTCACGTTACTGTTGACGGCCATCTTGTTCTCGCTGGCCGGTCTGCTGAACGCGGTGTTTGCTAAAACGTTCGATGATATCAGCCTGATCCCAACCTTTGTGCTGACGCCACTGACCTATCTTGGCGGGGTGTTCTACTCCCTGACGCTGCTGCCACCGTTCTGGCAGGCGCTGTCACACCTGAACCCGATTGTTTATATGATCAGCGGCTTCCGCTTTGGTTTCCTCGGCATTACGGATGTGCCACTGATTACCACGGTTGCGGTGCTGGTGGTGTTTATTATCGCCTTCTACCTGCTGTGCTGGTCTCTGATTCAGCGTGGACGCGGTCTGCGCAGCTAATCTCCCGCCCGGCGACATTCTGTTTGCCGGGCGCTTTTCTTTGATTGTTATCACCGTACGCTAACCTTCACTCCGCTAAACTACTTGCCTGCTAAGGAGAGAGTGATGCTGGGATGGGTGATCGCCTGCCATGATGAACAGGCGCAGGATATGCTGGATAAACTGGAGGCCAGATTTGGTCCGCTGGCGCAATGCCGTGCGGTTAACTACTGGCGTGGATTGAGCACCAACATGCTCAGCCGCATGATGTGCGATGCCCTGCATGAAACCGACACCGGTGACGGCGTCATCTTCCTGACCGATAAATCCGGCGCGGCACCTTATCGCTCTGCGGCATTGTTGAGCCACAAGCACGACAACTGTGAAGTGATATCAGGCATTAACTCTTTGCTGCTGGAATCCATGTATCCCTTCCGGGAAACCTTAAGCAGCGCTGAATTCCGTCATGCGATCGTCGACAAAAAAGTGGCCGGCGTCAGCAGCCTGTGGCATCAGCAGCAAAAAAATCCTCCCTTTGTCTTGCTCCATGATTTGTATAAGAATTAAACATTGGTATTGATGCTGCTTTTGTTACAATGGTGGCTGATTTTTCGTGTCGATTAATATTCCATGTTCATGCGCGTTGTGTTCCTTCTGTTGCTGCTGGTTTCCGGCGGCGCATCTGCCAGCCTGATCGCTCAGCAAGGGCTTCCCGCCCGATATATGCAAACCACCGAAGATGCGGCTATCTGGGCGCAAGTAGGTAACAATGTGGTCAATGTCGGCAATATCCGTGCCGGGCAGATCCTGGCCGTCGTCCCCACATCCGCTGATTACTACGAGTTTCGTTTTGGCTTCGGCACGGGCTTTATTGATAAAGAGCACCTGGAAGACGTGCAGGGCAAACAGCGCGTGGAAGACAGTCTTGGCGATTTGAATAAACCGCTGAGTAACCAGAACCTGATAACCTGGAAAGACACGCCTGTCTTTAACGCCCCCAGCAGCGGAAGCGCCCCTTTCGGCACGATGAGCGCTAACCTTCGCTACCCGATTCTGAATAAACTTAAAGACCGTCTGAACCAGACCTGGTATCAGATCCGCATCGGCAATCGTCTGGCGTGGATCAGCAGCCTGGATGCGCAGGAAGATAACGGCATCCCGGTCCTGACCTATCACCATATCCTGCGTGATGAAGAGAACACCCGTTTCCGACATACCTCCACGACCACCAGCGTGCGTGCGTTCAGCAACCAGATGACCTGGCTTCGCGATCAGGGCTATACCACGCTGACGATGGCTCAGCTTGAAGGGTATGTGCGTAACAAAATGAACCTGCCGGCGAAGTCTGTGGTGATCACCTTTGATGACGGCCTGAAGTCGGTGAGCCGCTATGCGTATCCCGTCCTCAAAGCGTATGGATTCAAGGCGACGGCGTTTATCATCTCGTCGCGTATAAAACGTCATCCGCAGAAGTGGGCGCCGAAATACCTGCAGTTTATGAGTGTCTCTGAGCTTGAGCAGATCCAGGATGTGTTTGATATCCAGTCCCATACTCACTTCTTGCATCGGGTGGACGGCAATAAACACCCGATCTTACTGAGCCGTAGCCATCACGTGATTTTGTTCGATTTCGCGCGTTCACGCCGGGCGCTGGCGCAATTTAACCCGCACGTGCTCTATCTCTCTTATCCGTTTGGCGCCTATGACGACAAAGCGGTAAAAGCGGCGAATGACGCAGGGTTCCACCTGGCGGTGACAACGGTAAAAGGCAAAGTGAAACCCGGGGACAATCCGTTCCTGCTTAAGCGACTGTATATTCTAAGGACGGATTCGCTGGAGACGATGTCGCGGCTTATCAGTAATCAGCCGCAGGGATGAGATGAGAGAAGGCTGTGAACGGTTCACAGCCTTCAGGATATCAGGCAACCTGGACCGGAATGGCTTTCGCGGTGCGTTTCATTTCGTTGTCGCCTTCGAAGTACGCCACTTTTGGCTGCCAGCGACGGGCTTCTTCGTCAGACATCATCACGAAGCTGGCGATGATAACGATATCACCGACGTCGGCACAGTGAGCGGCAGCGCCATTCACGGAGATAATTCTGGAGCCGCGTTCCGCCGCGATCGCATAGGTAGAGAAGCGCTTACCGTTATTCACGTTCCAGATATCAATGGCTTCGTTTTCAAGGATGCCCGCTGCATCAAGAAAATCCTGATCAATGGCGCAGGAGCCTTCATAGTGCAGGTCGGCCTGAGTGACTTTCACACGGTGAAGCTTACCTTGCAGCATTTTGCGAATCATTACGTTTACCTTTAATCATCATGCGTTAACCCCCCGCGAACGAGGGGAGGTAGAGAGTTATGCCAGCTCAACCACTTTATTGTCGATAAGGCGTGCCTGACCGAGCCATGCAGCCACCAGAAGCACCGCGCGCTTGCTGGTATCGGTCAGCTCAAGCAGCGTATCGGCATCACGGATTTGGATATCGTCAGCGCGGAAGCCTTTGTCGTTCAGCGCCTGTTCGGCGAGGGCAACGATCTCTTCTGCGCTCAGCTCTTTAGCCACAAGCTGTTCCGCCATGGTATTCATGACCTTGCTCAATCCCGGCGCGATTTTACGCTCATCCGCGGTAAGGTACCCGTTACGGGAACTGAGCGCCAGACCGTCTTTGGCGCGCACAATCGGCACGCCCACGATCTCGATATCATAACCCATGTCGGCGACCATCTTACGGATCAACGCCAGCTGCTGGAAGTCCTTCTCACCGAAGCAGGCAACGTCGGGCTGCACCAGGTTAAACAGCTTGCTGACGATGGTTGAAACGCCGCGGAAGTGGCCCGGACGGCTGGCGCCTTCCAGCATGGTTGAAATGCCCGGCACGTCCACGTAGGTCGCGTCCTCGGTCCCCTGCGGGTAGACGTCTGCAGGTGCCGGAGAGAAGACAATGTCGGCGTGGCGTTTTTTGAGTTTTTCGCAATCTTCCTGCAGAGTACGCGGATAGCGCGCCAGGTCGTCGGCACGGTCAAACTGCATGGGGTTCACGAAGATACTGACCACCACGATATCTGCACGCGCTCTGGCTTCATCAACAAGCTTCATATGGCCGTCATGCAGGTTACCCATCGTGGGAACCAGTGCGATACGTTTACCTTCCTGACGTGCACGACGGATATGCTGGCGAAGCAGCGGCAGGGTTTCAATGATTAGCACAACAAGACTCCTTAATGGAAACTGTGTTCTTCACCCGGGTAAACACCGGATTCAACGTCGGCAATATACTGCCGCACAGCAGCACGCATGTCGCCTGCTTCTGCCAGGAAATTTTTGGCGAATTTAGGGATATGGCCGCCGGTAATACCAAAAGCGTCGTGCATCACTAAAATCTGACCGTCGGTAACGTTGCCTGCGCCAATGCCAATCACTGGAATCGACAGCGCCTCGGTGATGCGTTTTGCCAGTTCAACCGGCACACACTCCAGCACCAGCAGCTGTGCGCCAGCGGCTTCCAGCGCCAGGGCATCCTCAAACAGTGTCTGTGCTGCATCACCGCGGCCCTGCACCTTATAGCCGCCAAAAATATTGACGGATTGCGGCGTCAGACCCAGGTGGCCGCAGACCGGCACGGCACGTTCGGTGAGCATTTTCACGGTCTCTGCAAGCCAGGCTCCGCCTTCGATTTTGACCATATTGGCCCCGGCACGCATGACGGTTGCCGCATTCTCGAACGCTTGCTCTGGGGTCGCGTAGGCCATAAAAGGCAGATCGGAAAGCAGCAGACAGGCAGGTGCTCCGCGGCGCACGGCACGGGTATGGTAGGCAATATCTTCGACCGTCACCGGCAGGGTGGAATCATGGCCTTGTACCGTCATCCCTAACGAATCTCCGACCAGCATGACAGTGATACCCTCTTCGGCAAAAAGCTTAGCGAAGCTGTAGTCATACGCAGTAATGGTGGCGAAGCGTCTCTTTTCCTGTTTGCATTTCTGCAGTAAGGAGATGGTGGTTGGTTTCATACTGTTTCCTGATAGCCCAAAAGCGAATCTTTGCGCATTCTAACAGTAACATTTGAGGGAACAATGATTTTAGGCAACCGATTAACCACAGTTCCGTGAGGGTTAACCGGTAAAAACGCGGATCACCAGCGGGCTGGTTTTTCTGCGTCGAGGCTATCCAGCACTGCCTTCAGCGAGAGGCCGTCAGGGAAGGTGAGGTCAGGGGCAACGTCGAACAGCGGCCAGAGCATAAAGCCGCGATTTTTCATATCGTAGTGCGGAACGGTGAGACGGGGGGTGTTAATCACCTCATGGCCAAACAGCATAATGTCGAGATCGAGGGTGCGCGGCCCCCAGCGTTCGGCTTTGCGTACGCGGCCCTGCTGCAGTTCGATTCGCTGAGTATTATCCAGCAGCGTGTCGGCATCCAGCGCAGTGTCCAGCACCACCGCGGCATTCAGGTAATCAGGCTGATCCTGTGGCCCCAGCGGCGGTGTCCGGTAGAAAGAAGAGACCGCCACAATACGGCTTTGTGGGATTTCACCCAGCGCCTGAACGGCAGCATTAACCTGCTCCAGCGGAGAGGCCAGATTGCTGCCGATGGCAATGTACGCCAGGGTCATGCCGTACCTTCACGGCGCGGCGCACGTTTGCGCGGACGACGGTGGCGACGACGCGGCGTCGGTTCGTCATCGAGGTCGACGAGCATATCTTTCTGCTCTGGCGGTGCTGAAACCTGGAATTCGCCCCACCACTGCGCCAGACGCTGCAGTTCCTGGTTCCGTTCAATTTCAGCACGCAGCGACAGTAAATCGAACGCAGCGCGGAATTTAGGATGCTCCATCAGCTTCCAGGCGCGTTTACCCTGACGACGAGACATGCGCAGCTGAAGCTGCCAGATATCACGCACCAGCGTCGTAATACGTTTTGGAATGGCGAGCGTGCGGCAGGCTTCATCCAGCACGTCATTTGCGGCCAGCGCAAACGCATCGTAGTAGGCCAGACCGCTTTCCTGCGCAATTCTCTGCGCCGCTTCCAGCAGCGGATACCAGAACATCGCAGCAAACAGGAACGCCGGGTTCACACGCATATCGTTGTGAATGCGGGTATCGGTATTCTTCAGCACCTGCGCAATCATGCGTTCCATTGGGCTGTCACCGTTTTCGGTAAAGCAGCGCGTAATGGTCGGGAACAGGGGCTGGAAAAGGCTGTATTCGCGTAGCAGCTTGTAGGTTTCGTAGCCGTAACCGGCCTGCAGCAGCTTCAGCGCCTCTTCAAACAGACGGGCTGGCGGCACGTCGTTAATCAGCGTCGCCAGACGCGGTATCGGCTCTGCGGTTTCCGGGCTGATGCGCATTGAGAGTTTGGCGGCGAAACGTACGGCGCGCAGCATACGCACCGGGTCTTCACGATAACGCGTTTCCGGCGTGCCGATCAGGCGAATCAGACCGTCTTTCAGGTCCTGCATGCCGCCGACGTAATCACGGACGGTGAAATCTGCCACGCTGTAGTAAAGGCTGTTGATCGTGAAATCGCGACGCTGGGCATCTTCTTCGATAGAGCCGAAGATATTGTCCCGCAGCAGCATGCCGTTCTGGCCGCGCTGGGAGGTGGTGCGATCGGATTCGCCCGCTTCGTGGTGACCGCGGAAGGTCGCCACTTCAATAATTTCCGGCCCAAACATGACGTGAGCAAGACGAAAACGACGGCCAACAAGGCGACAGTTACGGAATAATTTGCGCACCTGCTCTGGCGTGGCGCTGGTCGTCACGTCGAAATCTTTTGGTTTTTTGCCCAGCAGTAAATCACGCACCCCACCGCCAACGAGATAGGCCTCGTAGCCTGCTTTATTCAGACGATAGAGCACCTTGAGGGCATTTTCACTGATATCTTTGCGGGAAATATTGTGCTGCTCACGTGGAATAACCGACATGCGGTTTTGCGCAATAGCGTCGTTCGCCATGCTCTCTTCGCGGCTTAGCACTTTACGGCAAAAATTAGCGACTCGGGTAAAAATAGTACACCTCGTAGTGTGTTTTGTTATGAAAAAAGCGGCTAATCATAGCTCAGCGCAACGCATTTGAGAATGCTGGATTTTTGGCACGGTCGTCAGCGTCCAGTTGGCGATCGCCATTTTCAGCAGTTCGTCAATTCGCAAATCCTGCCATTCGTTGGTTACATTCTGGTTGAGAAATCGCAGCGCGTCGATCAAAACAGGGCGCGGATCGCCGTCTGGCAGGGCGGGCGCATGATTTTGTTTTGACAGTTTAAAGCCCTGTTCATTGACCGCCAGCGGCAGATGAATGTAATCCGGCGCGTTCCAGCCAAACTGGTGATAGAGCGATATTTGTCGCACGGTAGGTTCCACCAGGTCAGCCCCGCGCACAATTTCCGTCACGCCCTGGAAATGGTCATCAACCACAACCGCCAGGTTATAGGCGAACAGGCCGTCACGGCGGTGGATAATAAAATCTTCGCGTGCAAGACGTTCATCCGCATGGATCTCGCCGGAGAGTAAATCAGTAAAGTGCGTCACCGGGGCATGCTGCTTTATGCGCACGGCGGCCAGTTCTGGGCCGTTATTGCGCGTGCGGCAGTGGCCGTCATAGACGCCACCCACGCTCTGAATACGCGCGCGGGTGCAGGTGCAGTAGTAGGAGAGCCCTTGTGCGTGGAGCCACGCCAGGCGTTCCCGGTAGGCATCATGTCGCCTTGACTGCCAGAGGACGTCGCCGTCCCAGTGAAGACCGTAATGTTCCAGCTGACGCAGAATGGTATCTGCTGCACCGGGAACTTCACGCGGAGGATCAATATCTTCAATGCGGACCAGCCATTTACCGTGACGGGCGCGAGCCTGCAGGTAGCTGCCGAGGGCGGCAATTAATGAGCCGAAGTGTAATTCACCAGAAGGGGATGGCGCGAAGCGCCCAATATAGTGTGATTCAGACATATCAACAGTAACAAGGCGGGAGAAACTCCCGCCTTTAGAGTGTGTAAACAGCGCTGGTATTAACCGGCCATCTGTTTTTCGCGGATTTCTGCCAGCGTTTTACAGTCGATGCACAGATCGGCGGTTGGACGCGCTTCCAGGCGACGAATTCCGATTTCAACACCGCAGGATTCGCAGTAGCCAAAATCTTCGTCTTCGACTTTTTTCAGCGTTTTTTCGATCTTTTTGATCAGTTTGCGTTCGCGGTCACGGTTACGCAGTTCGAGGCTGAACTCTTCTTCCTGAGCGGCACGGTCTACCGGGTCCGGGAAGTTAGCAGCTTCATCCTGCATATGAGTAACGGTGCGATCGACTTCATCCCTGAGTTGATTACGCCATGCTTCAAGAATACGCTTGAAGTGCGACAGCTGGGCTTCGTTCATATACTCTTCGCCCGGCTTCTCTTGATACGGCTCCACCCCAGCGATGGCGAGAATACTCAGGGACGATGTTTTACGGTTTTGCCCTTCTTGCATGTTGCTTCTCCTTAACACGCACTATCGATCCCCGTGTTGGGGGAAAAATCAGGTCGCTATAAATAGCAGATGCTTTTCCGTATGGCAATTATCTAAACGTAACACTTGACAAGCCTGTGAGGAAAAGCGTATTTGCGCACGCGGCCAGAACACTTAATAGTCAATCGTCTAATCCCTTATAAGACAATGGGAAGAGAGGATCTCAGAGTCATATTATCGGCAGAAAGTTCCGCTTTATAAGCCAAAACCTCCACCCCCTGCTTTTGTGCCTCATTCAACAATTGCGCGTATTTGAGATCAATATGGCGGGCTGGAGAAAATCGTTCAATGGCTGAATGTAAAACCGCAAACAGCAATACGGCGCGTTTGCCCGCCGCCGCAACACTCATCAGCTCTCGCAGATGCTTCTGCCCCCGTAGCGTGACCGCATCCGGGAAGTAGCCGTTTTCCTGTTCCGCTAACGTCACTGATTTTACTTCAATATAGCACTCGGGCCGGTCTTCCGCCTGTAACATGAAGTCAATTCTGCTGCTTTCATCGCCATATTTAACTTCACTTTTATGCGTGCCATATCCCACCAGTTCGGGCAGGGTGCCAAGGGTCAATGCTTCCTTAACTAATTGATTGGCGCGCAGGGTATTCACGCAAATAAATGCCCCGTTTTGCGTCTCGGTCATTTCCCAGGTATGGGCGTATTTGCGTTTAGTATTTTCTGAAGTGGAATACCAGACCGTGTCACCCGGCGTTGCACAGCCGGTCATGGCACCGGTGTTCGGGCAGTGCAGCGTGAGCTGTTCACCTTCGGGGGTGATCACATCAGCGAGAAAGCGTTTGTAGCGTTGAACCAGCGTGGCGTGCTGCAGGGCAGGACTAAACTTCATCAGAATTCCTTAGGGTATCGCCCAGCGACCAGCGCTGTAGCGGCGTATAACGGGTGCGTCCTTGGGTAAAGACCGATTCGTAAAGCGCGAAGGTATTGACCTCAACGTCCCAGTGAAAGCCGGGTGGCGGAATGGCAACGGCCTGACCGGCATCGCGCAGCAGGGTGATATGCGGATGAAACGGCTGCGGACTCTGGTAACATCCGCTGCGAGCCGCCTGGGCGCGCAACATGCTGGCAAGCTGTAAAAGCCCGCGGGGCGGCTGGCGCGTACCCAGCCAGACCACGCGTGAGCGCAGCCACTGGCCCGCGTCGTCGAGGTGCAGCGTAAACGCCGGCTGAGAAATGCGGCCAGCCATTGCTGCCAGCGCGCGCTGTTTTTCGGCGCTGACATCGCCCAGAAAGGCCAGCGTCAGGTGCAGGTTTGCCGCCGCGATCGGACGGCCTGCGTCCTGGGGAAAATGGCTGGCTCGCCAGCGAACGATTTTTCGCTGCAGCGTGGAGGGCAATTCTATGGCAAAAAACAGCCGTTTCGACTCAGACATACAGGGGACTCGGTAATGGTATGCGCCGATGCTACAATGTACGCCGACTAATGTTAACCCTCTGGAGCTGTTAGTGTCCTCATTGCCGGTCGCCGTCGTCCTTCCTGAGCTTCTTGCTGCCTTACACCATGCCCCGCAGGTTTTACTTAACGCCCCGACGGGCGCAGGTAAATCCACCTGGCTGCCGCTGCAGATCCTCAAAGAGGGCACTGTCCGCGGGAAAATTATCCTGCTGGAGCCGCGCAGGCTGGCCGCACGGAACGTGGCGCAGCGCCTGGCGGAACTGCTTGGTGAAAAGCCGGGCGAGACGGTGGGTTACCGTATGCGCGCCGAAACCTGCGTTGGCCCGTCCACGCGCCTTGAGGTGGTGACCGAAGGGATCCTGACCCGCATGCTACAAAACGATCCGGAGTTAAACGGCGTCGGACTGGTGATTCTGGATGAATTCCACGAGCGTAGCCTGCAGGCAGATCTGGCACTGGCGCTGTTACTTGATGTTCAGCAAGGGCTACGCGACGACCTCCGGTTGCTTATCATGTCCGCTACGCTGGATAACGAGCGACTGCAGCAGACGTTGCCCGACGCGCCGGTTATCGCCTCCGAAGGCAGAGCATTTCCCGTTGAGCGTCGCTATCAACCATTGCCTGCCCATCAGCGTTTTGACGACGCGGTAGCCATCGCAACCGCCGAATTGCTCCGCCAGGAATCGGGATCGCTATTGCTGTTTTTGCCAGGCGTAGGCGAGATCCAGCGCGTGCAGGACCAACTGGCTTCCCGGGTGGGAAGTGAGGTGCTGCTTTGCCCGCTCTACGGCGCGCTGTCGCTGGCGGATCAGCGTAAAGCAATCCTGCCCGCTCCCGCGGGGCAGCGTAAAGTGGTGCTGGCAACCAATATTGCCGAAACCAGTTTAACCATAGAAGGCATTCGCCTGGTGGTGGACAGTGCGCAGGAGAGGGTGGCGAGCTTTGACGCGCGCACCGGGCTGACTAAACTGCTGACGCAGCGCATAAGCCAGGCGTCGATGGTTCAGCGAGCAGGCCGTGCGGGACGTCTTGAGCCCGGTATCTGCCTGCATTTGACCAGCGCGGAGCAGGCTGAACGCGCTGCACAGCAAAGCACGCCGGAAATTTTACACAGCGATCTGGCGGGGCTGGTGATGGATCTTCTGCAGTGGGGATGCCCGGATCCGGCACAGCTGACCTGGCTTAATCCTCCACCCGCCGCGAACCTTGCTGCTGCCCGGACCTTACTGAACCGCCTGGGGGCGCTTGATGGTGAGCGATTGTCATCCCGCGGGCAAAAAATGGCCGCGCTGGGCAATGACCCTCGCCTGGCGGCGATGCTGGTGGCCGCGCAGGGGGAGGATGAAATTGCTACGGCGGCGAAACTGGCGGCTATTCTTGAGGAGCCACCGCGCGGTGGCAGCAGCGATCTGGCGCAGGCCTTTTCCCGCAATCAGGGGAACTGGCAGCAGCGGGCGCAGCAGCTTTGCCGGCGACTTAACGGCAAAGCCGGGTCGCCAGACAGCGCGGCTATCGCGCCTCTGTTAGCGCAGGCGTTTCCCGACAGGATCGCACGTCGTCGCGGTCTGGACGGGCGATATCAACTGGCCAATGGCATGGGTGCGATGCTGGACAGCGATGACGCCATGACGCGTCACGAATGGCTGATTGCGCCGTTACTGTTACAGGGTAGCCACTCCCCGGACGCGCGTATTTTACAGGCTATCGCGGTGGATATTGACGCCCTGACGCGTGCCTGTCCGCAGTTGGTCCAGCAATCCGATACCGTGGAATGGGATGAGGCTCAGGGCACGCTGAAGGCGTTTCGTCGCAGCCAGACAGGTAAACTGATCCTCGGCACCACGCCGCTGGCAAAACCGTCGGAAGAGGTGCTGCATCTGGCCATGCTGAACGGCATCCGGGACAAAGGGTTAGGGGTGTTGAACTGGACGCCAGAGGCGGAACAGTACCGTATTCGTCTTCACTGTGCCGCACGCTGGCTACCGGAGTATGACTGGCCCGCGGTCGATGATGAGACATTGCTGGCCTCGCTTGAACGCTGGCTGCTGCCGCAAATGCACGGTGTACACTCGCTGCGTGCGCTAAAAGCGCTTGATGTTAAGGTCGCGTTACAGAATTTACTGGACTGGTCATTACGTCAACGTCTGGATAGTGAACTGCCAGGGCATTACACTGTGCCGACCGGAAGCCGGATTGCCATTCGTTATCACGAGGATAATCCTCCGGCGCTGGCGGTACGTATGCAGGAAATGTTTGGAGAGGCCACCACGCCTTCTGTGGCGCAAGGGCGCGTCTCTCTGGTGCTGGAGCTGTTGTCGCCAGCCCATCGCCCGTTACAGATTACCCGCGACCTGGGGGCATTCTGGGCGGGGAGCTACCGTGACGTGCAAAAAGAGATGAAGGGGCGGTATCCCAAACATGTCTGGCCGGACGATCCGGCAAATACGGCACCGACACGACGGACGAAGAAGTATTCGTGACGGGCGTGGCTGGGAACGTGCGGCTTGATGCCCTCACCCGCAGGGTGCGGGAGAAAATACT
The DNA here is from genome assembly GCF_027924865.1 of Enterobacter sp. 200527-13. NCBI lineage: Bacteria > Pseudomonadati > Pseudomonadota > Gammaproteobacteria > Enterobacterales > Enterobacteriaceae > Enterobacter > Enterobacter sp. 200527-13. Next base: position 56,995 of record NZ_BSCM01000003.1, on the reverse strand, counting down.
AAAGACGTTCCTGTCTGGAAGGTCTTGCTGTTTACTTTGAGAGATTTCTTCTTTCACAGGCCAGTGGAAGAAAAGAGAATCGGGCCCTTGCGCCTGAAAGTTGCGGAGAAAAAGCATGGCGGGGAATGACCGCGAGCCAATAGGACGTAAGGGAAAACCAACGCGTCCGGCGAAAGAAAAGGTAAGCCGTCGTCGCCTCAGAGATGAGGACTATGACGATGACTATGAAGACGATTATGAGGATGAAGAACCGATGCCGCGTAAAGGGAAAGGCAAAGGGCGTAAGCCTCGGGGCAAGCGCGGCTGGTTCTGGCTGCTGCTGAAGCTGTTCATTGTATTTGTTGTGCTGATGGCGATTTACGGCGTCTATCTGGATCAGAAGATCCGTAGCCGTATCGACGGAAAAGTCTGGCAACTGCCTGCGGCGGTGTATGGCCGCATGGTGAACCTTGAGCCAGATATGTCCATCAGCAAGAACGAGATGGTGAAACTGCTGGAAGCCACCCAGTATCGTCAGGTGTCGAAAATGACGCGTCCTGGCGAATTTACCGTGCAGGCGAAAAGCATTGAGATGATTCGCCGTCCGTTTGATTTCCCGGACAGCAAAGAGGGTCAGGTGCGTGCGCGTCTGACCTTTGACGGCGATCGTCTGGACACCATCGAGAACATGGATAACAACCGTCAGTTCGGTTTCTTCCGTCTCGATCCGCGTCTGATCACCATGCTCTCGTCGGCGAACGGCGAACAACGTCTGTTCGTTGCCCGTAACGGCTTCCCGGACCTGCTGGTTGATACCCTGCTGGCAACCGAAGACCGTCACTTCTATGAGCATGATGGCATCAGCCTTTACTCAATTGGCCGTGCGGTGCTGGCTAACCTGACCGCCGGACGGACAGTGCAGGGGGCGAGTACGCTGACCCAGCAGCTGGTGAAGAACCTGTTCCTCTCCAGTGAACGCTCTTACTGGCGTAAAGCCAACGAAGCGTACATGGCCGTACTGATGGATGCGCGTTACAGCAAGGATCGTATCCTTGAGCTGTACATGAACGAGGTGTACCTCGGTCAGAGCGGGGATAACGAAATCCGCGGCTTCCCGCTGGCAAGTCTGTACTACTTTGGTCGTCCGGTGGAAGAGCTGAGCCTTGACCAGCAGGCGCTGCTGGTGGGCATGGTGAAAGGGGCGTCCATTTATAACCCGTGGCGTAACCCGAAACTGGCGCTGGAACGTCGTAACCTGGTGCTGCGTCTGCTGCAACAACAGCAGGTGATTGACCAGGAGCTGTACGACATGCTGAGCGCACGACCACTCGGCGTTCAGCCGCGCGGTGGCGTGATCTCGCCTCAGCCTGCGTTTATGCAGCTGGTGCGTCAGGAGCTGCAAAGCAAGCTCGGTGATAAGGTGAAAGATCTCTCCGGCGTGAAGATCTTTACCACCTTCGATTCCGTGGCGCAGGAAGCCGCTGAAAAAGCCGCGGTGGAAGGCATCCCGGCGCTGAAGAAACAGCGTAAGCTGAGCGATCTTGAAACCGCGATGGTGGTGGTTGACCGTAACACCGGTGAAGTTCGCGCCATGGTGGGCGGTGCTGAGCCGCAGTTCGCAGGCTACAACCGTGCAATGCAGGCGCGACGTTCGATTGGTTCACTGGCAAAACCGGCAACCTATCTTACCGCCCTGAGTCAGCCTAACCAGTATCGCCTGAATACCTGGATTGCCGATGCGCCGATTTCCCTGCGCCAGCCTAACGGCCAGGTATGGTCTCCGCAGAACGACGATAAACAGTTCAGCGGCCAGGTCATGCTGGTGGATGCGTTGACCCGCTCGATGAACGTGCCAACGGTGAACCTGGGTATGGCGCTCGGTCTGCCGGCGATTGTCGACACCTGGCAGAAACTGGGTGTGCCGAAAGATCAGCTCCATCCTGTTCCGGCGATGATCCTGGGGGCACTTAACCTGACGCCGATCGAAGTGGCTCAGGCCTTCCAGACCATTGCCAGCGGGGGTAATCGTGCACCGCTCTCTGCTCTGCGTTCGGTGATTGCCGAGGATGGATCCGTGCTGTATCAGAGCTTCCCGCAAGCGGAACGTGCCGTGCCAGCGCAGGCGGCCTATATGACGTTGTGGACGATGCAGCAGGTTGTGCAGCGGGGGACCGGACGTCAACTGGGTGCGAAGTATCCGGGCCTGCATCTGGCAGGTAAAACCGGGACCACCAACAACAATGTGGATACCTGGTTCGCCGGTATCGATGGCCGTGAAGTGGTGATCACCTGGGTAGGCCGCGATAACAACCAGCCAACCAAACTGTACGGTGCAAGCGGGGCGATGTCGATTTACCAACGCTATCTGGCGAATCAGTCTCCGGTACCGCTGAATCTGGTGGCGCCGGAAGATATCGTCGATATGGGCGTGGACGGTTCCGGTAACTTTGTCTGTGGCGGCGGTATGCGTACCTTGCCTGTCTGGACCACCAACCCGGATTCGCTGTGCCAGCAAAGCCAGCCAGAGCAACCGACGGGTAACCCGTTCGAGCAGTCTTCTCAGCCTCAGCAGCAGCCGCAACAACAGCCGCAGCAGCAGAATGAGAAAAAAGACAGCGACGGTGTCGCGGGCTGGATTAAAGATATGTTCGGCGGTAACTAACGCCTCACATCCCCCCGAAAGGGGGGATTTTTTTACCTGTACATTCCATTTCCTTAACCCTCGTTTTCATTCTGATTAACCCTTCGTTTTCTCTTGTTTATTTCTTAAACCCTTAATTCTCGTAGGGCCGCTTACTGCTTGCTATGCAGCCAGCGTTTCGCATATTATTCTGCGGTCATAATAATAATTCTCGTTTACGTTATCATTCACTTTTCCATCAGAGATAAACATGGCGCTTTCCAATACTGCTCAGCCAATTCACACGTCGCTGCGAAAAATCGCGGTCGTCGTAGCCACAGCGGTTGCCGGCATGTCTACGTATGCACATGCGGCTGAAACCCAGAAAAAAGAAGAAACCATCACCGTCACTGCCGCGCCTGCCGCCCAGGAAAGTCCGTGGGGGCCTGCGCCAACGATCGCAGCAAAACGCACGGCAACGGCGACCAAAACCGATACCGCGATTGAAAAGACCCCGCAGTCTATTTCCGTGGTAACGCGTGATGAAATGGAACGCCGCCAGCCAGCGACCGTAAAAGAGGCGCTGGGCTATACGCCGAGCGTGTTTGCGACCCGCGGCAGCTCCACCACCTATGATGTGGTCTCAATTCGTGGTTTTACCGCGCCTTCGACGGTAAACACCAACCAGTATCTCGATGGCATGAAGCTGATGGGGAATAACTACTCCGAAGCTTCCATGGATCCGTACTTCCTTGAGCGCGTAGAAGTGATGCGCGGACCTACGTCTGTGCTCTACGGCAACAGCAATCCCGGCGGTATCGTCAGTATGGTGAGCAAACGCCCACTGACCGAGCCGCTGAAAGAAGTCCAGTTTAAAATGGGGACCAATAACCTGTGGCAAACGGGCTTCGATTTCAGTGATGCAATCGATGAAGATGGCGTGTGGTCGTACCGCCTGACCGGTCTTGGCAGTAGTCAGAACGCACAGCAGGAGATGTCAAAATCAACCCGCTACGCGATTGCGCCCTCCTTTAGCTGGCGTCCGGATGACAAAACCGATTTCACCTTCCTGAGCAATTTCCAGAACGATCCGGAAGCGGGCTACTACGGCTGGTTGCCACGGGAAGGGACCGTGGTGCCATACCGTGACGCAAACGGCAATGAGCATAAGATCCCAACCGATTTCAACGAAGGTGAAGCGGATAATAAGATGGCTCGTCGCCAGCAGTTGATTGGTTACAGCTTCTCGCATCAGTTTGATGACACGTTCACCGTGCGTCAGAATCTGCGTTACGCAAAAGTGCATACGCTCTACCGCTCTGTTTACGGCAATGGCTACGCTGAGCCTGGCAAGATTAACCGCGCTTATGTGCGTTCAGATGAAGATCTGAATATGTTTACCGTGGATACTCAGCTGCAGTCGACATTCGCGACGGGCGCCGTAGACCACACGCTGCTGACGGGCGTTGATTACTCGCGTATGCGTAATGATATCAATGCGCTGTACGGTTCCGCCGACCCGATTGATATCCAGAACCCGGATTACGGCAACGCGAACATCAACACCAACCTGCCATGGTCTAACTATTCCGTCGTTAACCGTAATGAACAGACCGGGCTCTATGCTCAGGATCAGGCGGAGTGGGATAAGTGGGTGCTGACGCTGGGCGGACGCTACGACTACGTGATGGCCTCAACGCTGACGCGCGGTACGGCCGATTCGCTGGCTGAAAACCACGACCAGGCTTTCACCTGGCGCGGGGGAATTAACTATCTCTTTGATAACGGTATTTCACCTTACTTCAGCTACAGCGAGTCGTTTGAGCCGGTATCGGGCGCCGATCGTAACGGCACACCGTTCGACCCTTCCCGCGGTAAGCAGTATGAAACGGGTGTGAAATACGCGCCGAAAGACCTGCCGGTTGTGGTCACCGCGTCGCTGTTCCAGCTGACGAAGGATAAAAACCTGACGGCGGATCCGAATGATCCAACGAATACTCACAGTATCCAGACCGGTGAGATCCGTTCTCGCGGTTTCGAACTGGAAGCGAAAGCAGCGGTTAACGCCAATATCAACGTGACCGCGGCGTACAGCTTTATTGATGCTGAGTACACCCATGACAGCACCTTTGAAGGTAAACGTCCGGCGGAAGTGCCGCGTAATCAGGCGTCATTGTGGGCAGATTACACCTTCACCGACACGGCCTTAAGCGGCCTGACGATTGGTGCCGGTACCCGTTACATCGGTAACACGGTGAGCTACTACTCAAGCGGCGACAAAAAAGATCAGCCGTTTAACGTCGCGAGCTACACCCTTGCCGATGCGATGGTGAAATACGATCTGGCCCGTCTGGGTCTGCCGGGGTCATCTGTGGCGGTGAACGTGAATAACCTGTTCGATCGGGAATATGTCTCCAGCTGCTACAAGGATTATGCATGCTACTGGGGTGCTGAACGTCAGGTTGTCGCCACCGCGACCTTCCGCTTCTAATCTCTCTTCGGGCACGGTTCGCCGTGCCCTTTTTATTTAAGTTGGCCGATATGCAGGATAATCAAACGCAATCCGACACCACCTTCACGCTCAATAATCTCTCCTTTCGCGTGCCCGGACGCACCCTGCTGCATCCGCTCTCTTTGACCTTCCCTGCAGGTAAAGTGACAGGCCTGATTGGTCACAACGGCTCTGGTAAATCAACGCTGCTCAAAATGCTTGGCCGCCATCAGCCGCCGTCAGAAGGCGATATCCTGCTGGACGGTCAGCCGCTGGAGAGCTGGAGCAGTAAAGCCTTTGCCCGCAAAGTGGCGTATCTGCCGCAGCAGTTGCCGCAGGCGGAGGGGATGACCGTGCGTGAACTGGTGGCGATTGGACGTTATCCGTGGCACGGCGCGCTTGGCCGTTTCGGCGTGGCCGACAGAGAGAAAGTGGAAGAGGCGATTGCGCTGGTGGGGCTAAAACCGCTGGCCCACCGTCTGGTAGACAGCCTGTCAGGAGGGGAGCGTCAGCGCGCGTGGATAGCAATGCTGGTGGCCCAGGACAGCCGCTGCCTGCTGCTCGACGAACCGACCTCTGCGCTGGACATTGCCCATCAGGTCGACGTGCTTGCGCTGGTGCATCGTTTAAGCCAGCAGCGCGGTCTGACGGTTATCGCGGTCCTGCATGATATCAACATGGCCGCGCGTTACTGCGATTACCTCGTTGCCCTGCGCGGTGGTGAAATGATCGCCCAGGGGACGCCGTCTGAACTGATGCGCAGTGAAACGCTGGAACACATTTACGGTATTCCAATGGGGATTTTGCCTCACCCTGCCGGGGCTGCACCGGTGAGCTTTGTGTACTGATGCTGGATTCTATGTTGATGAGTCGCCGTCGTCTGCTGACGGCAATGGCGCTTTCACCGCTGCTGTTAAAAATGAATACCGCGCGTGCGGCTGCGGTCGATCCACACCGCATTGTGGCGCTGGAATGGTTGCCGGTAGAGCTGATGATGGCGCTGGGCGTTACGCCCTATGGTGTGGCGGATATTCCCAACTACAGGCTGTGGGTGAATGAGCCGAGGCTACCGGACTCGGTAATCGACATCGGCCTGCGCACCGAGCCAAACCTCGAACTGCTCACCCAGATGAAGCCGTCATTCCTGTTCTGGTCTGCAGGTTACGGCCCGTCAGAAGAGACAATGGCACGGATTGCGCCCGGCCGTGGTTTCTCCTTCAGCGACGGTAAAAATCCGCTGGCGATGGCGAAAAACTCCCTCCACGAGATGGCACTGTTCCTTAACCGTGAGGTTGAGGCCAAAAAACATCTCGACGATTTTGATGCCCTGATTAACGCCCTGAAGCCGCGTTTTGCTCACCGGGGCGATCGCCCGCTGCTGATGGTGACGCTGCTGGATGCCCGCCATATGCTGGTCTTTGGGAAAAACTGCCTGTTCCAGGACGTGCTCGACAGTTTTGGTATTCGTAATGCCTGGGAAGGGGAGATGACCTTCTGGGGCAGCACCGCCGTGGGGATTGACCGTCTTGCGGCATTTCGCGATGTCGATGTGTTGTGCTTTGACCACGGCAACGAGCGGGAGATGCAAACCCTGATGGCGACGCCGCTCTGGCAGGCGATGCCGTTTGTGCGTGAAAAACGGTTCCTGCGCGCACCTGCGGTATGGTTCTACGGCGCGACGCTTTCTGCCATGCACTTTGCCCGCGTGCTGGACAACGCGCTGGGAGGCCAGGCATGAGTAAGCGTATTGCCCGTTTCCCGGCACTGTTACTTTGCCTCATTTTCCTGTGCGCGCTGGCATTGACCTGGTTCAATCTGTCGACGGCCTTACCGCGCGACCAGTGGCGTGCGGCGCTGGTGACGCCAGATATCGATAATATTCAGCAAATGCTGTTCCACTACAGTCTGTTGCCGCGCCTTTCGATTTCGCTGCTGGTCGGTGCGGGATTAGGGCTGGTGGGCGTTTTATTCCAGCAGGTACTGCGTAACCCTCTGGCCGAGCCGACGACGCTTGGCGTGGCGACCGGGGCACAGCTTGGGATCACGATTACCACACTCTGGGCGTTGCCTGGGGCATTGACCTCGCAGTTTGCTGCCCTCGCCGGTGCGTGTGTGGTGGGCGCGCTGGTATTCGGCGTCGCCTGGGGCAAACGTCTCTCCCCCGTCACGCTTATTCTTGCGGGGCTGGTGGTAAGCCTGTACTGCGGCGCGATTAATCAGCTGCTGGTGCTGTTCCATCACGATCAGCTGCAGAGCATGTTCCTCTGGAGCACCGGTACGCTCACCCAGACCGACTGGAGCGTCGTGCAGCGTCTGTGGCCGCAGCTCGTCGGTGGCGTCGTGTTGACGCTGCTGCTCTTGCGCCCGCTGACGTTGATGGGTCTTGACGATGGCGTGGCGCGTAATCTGGGGCTGGCGCTGTCGCTGGCCCGTCTGGGGGCGCTGACGCTGGCAATTGTGCTCAGTGCCCTGCTGGTTAATGCGGTAGGCATCATCGGGTTTATCGGACTGTTTGCGCCGCTGCTGGCAAAAATGCTCGGTGCGCGCCGCCTGCTGGCGCGCCTGATGTTAGCCCCGCTGATTGGCGCGTTGATCCTCTGGCTTTCCGATCAAATCATTCTCTGGCTGGCACGCGTCTGGATGGAAGTGTCTACCGGTTCGATGACGGCGCTTATCGGTGCACCGCTGCTGCTGTGGCTGCTGCCGCGTCTGCGCAGTATCAGCGCGCCAGCGATGGATGCTGGCGATAAGGTCTATGCTGAGCGCCAGTCAGTGCTGGGGTTCAGCCTTGCCGGGCTGGCAGTGCTGATTGTTATCTCATTTGCCGCGCTCGCTTTCGGACGCGATGCGGTGGGCTGGCACTGGGCGTCTGGGGATCTGCTCAACGAACTCATGCAGTGGCGCTGGCCGCGCATTCTTTCGGCGTTAATCGCCGGGGTCATGCTGGCGGTGGCGGGCTGTATTATCCAGCGTCTGACCGGTAATCCGATGGCCAGCCCGGAGGTTCTGGGTATCAGTTCTGGTGCCGCCTTTGGCGTGGTCCTGATGCTGTTCCTGGTGCCGGGAAATGCCTTCGGCTGGTTGATGCCTGCCGGGAGCGTTGGCGCGGCGGTGACGCTGCTGATCATCCTCATTGCCTCCGGGCGTGGTGGGTTTTCCCCTCACCGGATGCTGCTTGCCGGGATGGCGCTCAGCACGGCATTTACCATGCTGCTGATGATGCTGCAGGCGAGTGGCGATCCGCGTATGGCCAAGATCCTGACCTGGATCTCCGGTTCAACGTACAGCGCCACCGGCAGCCAGGTCGTGCATTCCGGGATTGCAATGATCGTATTGCTGGCGATGGTGCCGCTGTGTCGTCGCTGGATGACCATTCTGCCGCTGGGCGGCGAGACCGCGCGTGCGGTGGGGATGGCCCTGACGCCGTCCCGTATCGGGTTACTGCTGCTGGCCGCATGCCTCACGGCAACGGCCACCATGACCATCGGCCCGCTGAGCTTTGTCGGCTTAATGGCGCCGCACATTGCCAGAATGATGGGCTTTCGTCGCACGATGCCGCACATTGTGATGTCGGCGCTGACGGGGGGCGTAATACTGGTGGTGGCTGACTGGCTGGGGCGGATGGTGTTGTTCCCGTACCAGATACCTGCCGGGTTGCTGTCGACGTTTATCGGGGCGCCGTACTTTATCTATTTGTTGAGAAAGCAAAGCAGGTAGAAGGGCGGTGGGGTATTGCCCTCTCCCGATGGAGAGGGCAGCAGTTCGTTTCTGTCTTACAACTTCGCAAAGACCCGGCGCGCAGCATCGATAGTCTTATTGATATCGTCTTCGCTGTGCGCGACGGACATAAAGCCTGCTTCAAACGCGGATGGTGCCAGGTAGACGCCTTCTTCCAGCATCAGATGGAAGAAGCGCTTGAAGCGTTCAACGTCACACTTCACCACATCCTGATAGCAGGTCACGGTTTTCGCATCGGTGAAGAAAATCCCGAACATCCCACCAACGTGGTTTACCACCAGAGGAATACCGGTTTCTTGCGCGGCCTCCAGCAGGCCGTTGGCCAGTTGAGTTGTCAGGTCGGTCAGGGTTTCGTGAATACCCGGCTGCGCGACTTCGGTCAGACAGGCGAAACCTGCGGCCATCGCAATCGGGTTGCCGGAAAGGGTTCCCGCCTGGTAGACCGGGCCAGTCGGCGCCAGCGCTTCCATCACCTCTTTACGTCCCCCGAATGCACCGACAGGCATGCCGCCGCCGATGATTTTGCCAAGGCACGTCAGGTCCGGCTCTACGTCGTAGTAAGACTGTGCACCCGCCAGCGCGACGCGGAAGCCGGTCATCACTTCGTCGATGATCAGCAGAGCGCCAAACTCATCGCACAGGGCGCGCAGACCCGGCAGGAACTCCGGCTGCGGTGGAATGCAGTTCATGTTGCCTGCGACAGGTTCAACGATGATACAGGCAATCTCCTGCGGATACTGCTCGAAGGCTGCCCGAACGGTGTTCAGATCGTTATAGGTGCAGGTCAGGGTATGCTTCGCAAAGTCAGCCGGTACGCCCGGTGAGTTCGGCTGACCGAGGGTCAGCGCGCCGGAGCCGGCTTTTACCAGCAGGCAGTCCGCATGACCGTGGTAGCAGCCTTCAAATTTGATGATCTTGTCACGGCCGGTAAAACCACGTGCCAGGCGGATCGCGCTCATGGTGGCCTCGGTACCGGAGTTCACCATACGCACCATGTCCATTGTCGGGACCAGTTCGGTGACCAGTTCCGCCATTTTCACTTCCATCTCGGTTGGCGCGCCGAAGCTCAGGCCGCGCTGGGCGGCTTCGATCACCGCATTGCGGATAGCAGGATGGTTGTGACCCAGCACCATCGGACCCCAGGAGCCGACATAATCGATATAGGCTTTGCCATCGACATCATACAGATACGCGCCGTCAGCACGTTCGATAAACAGCGGCGTACCGCCTACGCCGGTAAAGGCGCGAACAGGCGAATTCACGCCACCTGGGATAAGCTCGCGGGCTGCACTGTAGAGGTTTTCAGACTTGCTCATGGCGTCGTTCCTGGTTCGTATAAAATGATTAAGCACACTATTCTAAGTGATCCTCGGAAGGTAATGAAATTTTTGCCCCCTTTCATGCCTAAACAATTGTTAAGTATTTTTCACGGGATGATATTACGCACTCTGGTAAAATCCCTGCGGTTATTTGTATGACGAAAAGAAACGGTAATGAAAGCAGACACTCATTCTTATACTGAACAGCAGTTCAGACGTGCGCAGCACCGTATCAGCATCCGGCGCTTGCTTAATCGTGATAAAACGCCGCTGGCTATCCTGCTGGCTGCTGCCGTGGTCGGCGCAGTTGCCGGGCTGGTGGGTATCGCCTTCGAAAAAGCGGTTAACGCGATAATGAACTGGCGAATTGGAACCGTGGCGGGTTTTGCCTATAGCGGTGGATGGGTATGGGTGTGGGCCTTTGGCTTATCAGCGCTGTTCGCCATGGTGGGCTATTTCCTGGTTCGTAAATTTGCGCCGGAAGCGGGCGGTTCCGGGATCCCTGAAATAGAAGGCGCGCTGGAAGAGCTGAGGCCGGTTCGCTGGTGGCGCGTCATCCCGGTAAAATTTATCGGTGGCATGGGAACGCTCGGTGCAGGCATGGTGCTCGGGCGCGAAGGGCCAACGGTGCAGCTGGGCGGAAACGTTGGGCGCATGGTCGGCGATCTGTTTCGCATGCGCAGCGCGGAGGCGCGACATACGCTGCTGGCAACGGGGGCGGCGGCCGGCCTTTCGGCGGCGTTCAACGCACCGCTGGCGGGGATCCTGTTCATTATTGAAGAGATGCGGGCACAGTTTCGCTACAACCTTATCTCGATAAAAGCGGTATTCACCGGCGTCATTATGTCGAGCATTGTCTTTCGCATTTTTAATGGCGAAGGGGCGGTGATTGAGGTGGGGAAACTGACCAATGCGCCAGTGAATACGCTGTGGCTGTACCTGATCCTCGGCATGATTTTTGGCGTGGTCGGCCCGCTGTTTAACACGCTTATCTTACGCGCTCAGGATATGTTCCAGCGCATTCACGGTGGGAATACCACCCGCTGGGTATTGATCGGCGGACTGCTGGGCGGCGGCTGCGGCGTGCTCGGCTTCATTGAGCCCAATGCCGCAGGCGGTGGCTTCGGGCTGATACCGATTGCCGCGGCGGGTAATTTCAGCATTGGTCTGTTGCTGTTCATGTTTATTTCGCGGGTGATTACCACCGTATTGTGCTTCTCCTCCGGTGCGCCTGGCGGTATTTTTGCCCCGATGCTGGCGCTGGGTACGCTTCTGGGAACCGCGTTTGGCATGGTCGCTGCTGCCGGATTCCCGGCCTATCATCTGGACGCCGGGACCTTTGCTATTGCCGGAATGGGCGCGCTGCTGGCGGCGTCCCTGCGTGCGCCGTTGACCGGCATCGTGCTGGTTCTGGAGATGACGGATAATTACCAGCTCATTTTGCCAATGATCATTACCTGTCTCGGCGCGACACTATTAGCCCAATTCCTGGGTGGAAAACCGCTATACTCCACCATTCTTGCTCGTACCCTGGCAAAACAAGAGGCCGAGCGGGCCCCGACGCAGAATACTTGAATGAATTACCAGGGTATTAGATAATGACATAAAGAATTGGGTGAATTTTACCCAATAGCAGTAGCAGTATTCATGGGAGCATAAGATGAGTGATGACGTAGCGTTGCCGCTGGAATTTACCGAAGCAGCAGCCAACAAAGTGAAAACCCTGATTGCCGACGAGGACAATCCGGATCTGAAACTGCGTGTCTATATTACCGGTGGCGGCTGCAGCGGCTTCCAGTATGGTTTTACCTTTGACGATCAGGTCAACGACGGCGATATGACTATCGAGAAGCAGGGCGTTGCGCTGGTGGTTGACCCGATGAGCCTGCAGTACCTGGTGGGTGGTTCGGTGGATTACACTGAAGGCCTGGAAGGTTCGCGCTTCGTTGTGACTAACCCGAACGCGACAAGTACCTGTGGATGTGGCTCTTCGTTCAGCATCTGACAGGGATGCAGTCGTAAGCCCGGTAAGCGTAGCGCCACCGGGCTTATAAACAACGCTTATCGTGCATTATCATCCAGCGCAAACGTCGGCAGCTTCAGATGCCAGCGTATCGCCGCTAACCGTATCCCCAGCGTGACCACCATACCCAGCATGGCTGCATTTTCTAGCGGCATCGCAAAGGTGTAATACGCCGTCGCGTGAACAATCCCACCAATAATACACGCCGTGGCATAGATTTCGGTACGCAGGATCATGGGAACTTCACGCGCCAGAATGTCGCGAATAATCCCGCCGCCGACCCCGGTTAACACGCCCATGCAGATGGCCACCATCGGGCCCGTTCCCGCATTGAAGGCTTTATTGACCCCGATGCCCACAAAGACGGCCAGACCGACGGCATCCAGCACCGGGAGTATCCATTTCGGTAACCGGCGGGGTTGGCGAACCAATACGATGGTCAACAGACAGGTGACCATCGCCACCACCAGATCGGTTGGATCTTTTACCCAAAATACCGGGCCATTCGCCAGGGCCATATCACGGATTGTCCCGCCACCCACGGCGGTGACCACGCCCAGCACCAGTACGCCAAACGGATCCATGCGCAGTTTTCCGGCGAGTAAAACGCCGGAGATAGCAAAAACGGCTGTGCCAAGAATATCCAGCCAATAAACGAGCATCGTTAAATCCTCGAGCGGGGTATGTTGTTAGTGACTCTCTGCCAGCGCGGCACAGAGCTGTTTTGCGGCGAGGATAATACGCGGGCTGGCGCGTTCAAACCAGTCACTGGTGAGGGGGATCACCGGTATTTTTAGCTGACGTTGCCAGAATTGTTCAATTTTAGGAATCTCGCTCGCATTTCCGACCACCACGATGGCCTGTGGCTGACGTGCGAGCACCTGTTCCCGGCTGACCTGAGGCCACGGCACCCGGCTGGCTGCAAAGATGTTTTCACCGCCGCAGATTTCCAGCACCTGATTCTGAATGGATCCTTTCCCGGTGGTGAACAGCGGCTGGCTGCCAAACTGCAGGAAGATGCGTTTTTTGACGGGGGTATCGTAGCGGGATTTCAGCGCGGCATAGTCGCTGAGCATCTGTTTCGCGGCATTCTCGGCTTTTGCTGGAGTAGGGCTGTAGGGGGCCAGAGAACGCAGCGCCTGAGCGACCTGCTCAATGCTCACCGCATCAATCCACATCACCTTGATCCCAAGCGAGGAGAGCTGGTTGACCTGCCGCTCGGCGTTACCGCCGCGCCAGGCAAGCACGAGATCGGGTTTAAGCGCCACGATGCGCTCAATGTTCATCCCTTGCCAGGTTGCCACCTGTTCAATATGGGCCGCTTGCGGAGGGTAATCCGAAAAGCTGCTCACGCCGACAGGCGTGATCCCGGCGGCAAAGGCCAGTTCGGTGTTTGCCGGAGAGAGCGTAATCACACGCGGCGCGGCAAATAGCCATGCCGGTGCGAGAAAAAGCAGGGCGACCAGCGCCCTGATGTATGGGTTACCCACGAGCCAGTTTCTGCACCAGGCGCTCCACCATCACGGTGGACTGTTTTGCCGCAACGGTCAGGAACTCGTCGAAGCTGATATGAGACTGCTGGTCAGCCACGTCGGAGATGGCGCGAACCACCACGAACGGAACGTTGAAGTTATGGCAAACGTGAGCAATGGCGGTCGCTTCCATCTCAACCGCAACGGCCTGAGGGAAGTTATGACGAATTTTCGCCAGGCCGACGGAGCCATTGATGAACGCATCACCGCTGACGATCAGGCCGCGCACCGCGTTGAGGTTCAGCTCAGCGATGCAGCTTTCAGCCGCCGCAATCAGTTTGTCATCGGCTTTAAACCCGGCCGGGCAACCCGGAAGCTGGCCGTATTCGTAGCCGAATGCGGTAACGTCTGCATCGTGGTAACGCGCTTCATCGGAAACAACGATATCACCGACTTTCAGCGTCGACGCCAGGCCGCCTGCAGAACCGGTGTTAATGATAACGTCCGGCTTGCAGCGTTCGAGCAGCAGGGTCGCGCCCAGCGCAGCAGCAACCTTACCGATGCCTGATTTCAGCAGAGCGACGTCAACGCCATTCAACTGGCCGGTATAGATCTCACAGCCACCGAGGGAGAGAGTCTGACGGTTCTCAATTTTGTCACGCAGCAGCGTAACTTCTTCTTCCATTGCACCAATAATGCCGATTTTCATAGATTTACTCGCGATGTGCCTTGTTAAGATGCATAGTCTATCATGCGGTTAAGAGGAAACGCATTCTCACGCGGGGGAGCACATGTCACCAATCGATTTTCGCACCAAAATTAACTGGCACCGACGTTTCCGTTCGCCGCAGGGCGACAAGAGCGAGCATGAGATCCTGCGTATCTTCGAAAGCGATCGTGGGCGGATCATAAACTCGCCGGCAATCCGTCGGTTACAGCAAAAAACCCAGGTGTTTCCGCTTGAACGTAACGCTGCGGTGCGCACGCGCTTAACGCATTCTATGGAAGTTCAGCAGGTTGGCCGCTACATTGCCAAAGAGATCTTAAGCCGTCTCAAAGAGCAGCAGCTCCTCGAAACCTATGGGCTGAATGAGCTGACCGGGCCGTTTGAGAGCATCGTTGAGATGGCCTGCCTGATGCATGACATCGGTAATCCGCCCTTTGGTCATTTTGGTGAAGCCGCCATAAATGACTGGTTTAAACAGCGGCTTTATCCTGCTGATGCGGTAAGCCAGCCTCTGAGCGATGACCGTTGCCTGGTGCGGGATTTACGCCTGCGCGAAGGTGAAGACGCGCTGAACGACCTGCGGCGTAAAGTCCGTCACGACCTCTGTCACTTCGAAGGGAATGCGCAGGGGATCCGGCTGGTACACTCCCTGATGCGTATGAACCTGACCTGGGCACAGGTGGGGTGTATCCTGAAATATACGCGACCGGCCTGGTGGATGGGCGAGACGCCCGCGTCGCACAGTTATTTGATGAAAAAGCCGGGCTATTATCTTTCCGAAGAAGCCTATATTGAGCGCCTGCGTAAAGAACTTTCTCTGACACCAAACGGCCGCTTCCCCTTAACCTGGATTATGGAAGCTGCCGACGACATTTCATATTGTGTTGCCGACCTGGAAGACGCCGTTGAGAAAAGAATATTCAGCGTCGAAGAACTTTATCAGCATCTTTATGAGGCCTGGGGAACGCATGAAAAAGGCTCGCTGTTTGCTCAGGTTGTCGAAAATGCCTGGGAGAAATCGCGTTCAAATACATTAAGCCGCAGCACGGAAGATCAGTTCTTTATGTATTTACGGGTCAATACATTAAATAAACTGGTGCCTTATGCCGCCTCGCGCTTTATAGACAACCTGCCGTTAATTTATAGCGGCGAATTCAACCATGCGTTGCTGGAAGATGACAGCAGCTTTAGCCAGCTTCTTGAGCTCTATAAAAATGTGGCCGTGCGTCATGTTTTCAGCCATCCGGATGTCGAACAACTTGAGCTGCAGGGATACAGGGTTATCAGTGGGTTACTCGAAATCTATCGGCCTCTGCTGCAATTATCCGTCGACGAGTTCAGCGAGCTGGTGGAAAAAGAGCGCGTGCGGCGAATACCGATCGAATCCCGGCTTTATCAGAAACTTTCAACCCGCCACCGTCTGGCTTATGTCGAAGCCATCGGCAAGCTGGATCGTCAGTCGCCCCAGTGGCCGGTGCTGGAATATTATTATCGCTGCCGTCTTATCCAGGACTATATCAGCGGGATGACAGATTTGTATGCCTGGGATGAATACCGCAAGCTCATGGCGGTGGAATAAGCACAGAGTTTTGTAAAGACGGCCAATAAATTTTTACCTTTTCCATAAACTTATGGCCGGAACTAAGCGGTATAAAATGAATCTGAGTTACACAGCAATTTTGCGTTATCTGTAAATCGAGATTAAGACACATGAAAAAAACCACATTAGCAATGAGTGCACTGGCTCTGAGTTTAGGTTTAGCGCTGTCTCCTCTGACTGCTACTGCAGCTGAGACCGCATCGTCGGCAGCGACCGCGCAGCAGATGCCAAGCCTGGCACCGATGCTCGAAAAAGTGATGCCATCGGTGGTGAGTATTAACGTTGAGGGCAGCACAACCGTCAATACGCCGCGTATGCCGCGTAACTTCCAGCAGTTCTTTGGTGATAACTCACCTTTCTGCCAGGACGGTTCGCCATTCCAGAGCTCCCCGTTCTGTCAGGGCGGTGGTGCAGGGGATGACACCCAGGGGGGTGGCCAGCAGCAGAAATTCATGGCGCTTGGCTCGGGTGTGATTATCGATGCGGCGAAAGGCTACGTCGTGACCAACAACCACGTTGTTGATAACGCCAACAGCATTAAGGTTCAGCTGAGCGACGGGCGTAAATTTGATGCCAAAGTGGTCGGGAAAGACCCGCGCTCCGATATTGCGCTGATCCAGATTCAGGATCCGAAAAACCTGACGGCGATTAAAATTGCCGACTCCGATGCGCTGCGTGTCGGTGATTATACCGTCGCTATCGGTAACCCGTTCGGTCTGGGTGAAACCGTAACCTCGGGGATTGTTTCCGCGCTGGGTCGTAGCGGCCTCAACGCCGAAAACTATGAAAACTTCATCCAGACGGATGCCGCCATCAACCGGGGTAACTCCGGCGGTGCGCTGGTGAACCTGAACGGTGAGCTGATTGGTATCAACACCGCGATCCTTGCACCAGACGGTGGCAATATCGGGATCGGCTTTGCTATCCCAAGTAACATGGTGAAAAACCTGACCGCGCAGATGGTGCAGTATGGCCAGGTGAAACGCGGTGAACTGGGGATTCTGGGTACCGAACTGAATTCCGAACTGGCTAAGGCGATGAAAGTTGACGCCCAGCGCGGCGCATTTGTCAGCCAGGTGATGCCGAACTCCTCCGCGGCGAAAGCGGGCATTAAAGCGGGTGATGTCATCACCTCCCTGAACGGGAAACCGATCAGCAGCTTTGCCGCGCTGCGTGCTGAAGTGGGCTCCATGCCGATTGGCAGCAAAGTCACCCTCGGCCTGCTGCGTGACGGTAAACCGGTTAACGTGAGCCTGGAACTGCAGCAAAGCAGCCAGAATCAGGTTGATTCCAGCACCATCTTCAGCGGCATTGAAGGCGCCGAGATGAGCAATAAAGGTCAGGACAAAGGCGTTGTGGTGAACAACGTTAAAGCGAACAGCCCGGCTGCGCGCATTGGCCTGAAAAAAGGCGATGTGATCATGGGTGCGAACCAGCAGCCAGTGAAAAACATCGCTGAACTGCGCAAAATTCTGGACAGCAAACCTTCCGTGCTGGCGTTGAATATTCAGCGTGGTGATACCTCAATTTACCTGCTGATGCAGTAATCCTCTCAGGCCCCTGTTTCAGATGAGCAGGGGCTTTTCACCTTTCTGTGACCTTTTCCACAACTCCATACTTCTCCCTTTCACTTTGTGCATTCGCACAATGCAGCGGTAGCTGAACTTCCCTATGCTTGAGCTCTGCTCACAGGAGGGTTACATGGCTGGCTGGCATCTCGATACCAAAATGGCGCAGGATATTGTGGCACGCACCATGCGCATCATTGATACCAATATCAACGTAATGGATGCCCGTGGGCGCATTATTGGCAGTGGCGATCGTGAGCGTATTGGGGAATTGCACGAAGGGGCGCTGCTGGTGCTCTCCCAGGGGCGGGTGGTGGACATCGACGATGCGGTGGCGAAACACCTGCACGGTGTCCGTCAGGGCATCAATTTACCGCTGCGTCTTGAGGGGGAAATTGTTGGCGTTATCGGCCTGACCGGCGAGCCGGAGTCGCTGCGAAAATATGGCGAACTGGTCTGTATGACGGCGGAGATGATGCTTGAGCAGTCGCGCCTGATGCATCTGCTCGCCCAGGACAGCCGTCTGCGTGAAGAGCTGGTGATGAATCTGATTCAGGCGGATGAGCATACCCCTGCACTCAATGAATGGGCGCAGCGCCTGGGAATCGATCTGAATCAGCCGCGCGTCGTGGCGGTAATTGAGGTGGACAGCGGCCAGCTTGGCGTTGACAGTGCGATGGCTGAGCTGCAGCAGCTGCAAAATGCGCTGGCGACACCGGAACGCGATAACCTGGTGGCGATTGTCTCTCTGACGGAAATGGTGGTGCTCAAGCCCGCGCTGAACGCGTTCGGGCGCTGGGATGCAGAAGATCATCGTCGTCGCGTGGAGCAGTTGATTGCCCGCATGAAGGAGAATGGTCAGCTTCGTTTTCGCGTCGCGCTGGGCAATTACTTCACCGGTCCGGGCAGTATTG
This sequence comes from Enterobacter sp. 200527-13, assembly GCF_027924865.1. Classification (NCBI taxonomy): domain Bacteria; kingdom Pseudomonadati; phylum Pseudomonadota; class Gammaproteobacteria; order Enterobacterales; family Enterobacteriaceae; genus Enterobacter; species Enterobacter sp. 200527-13. The sequence goes on along the minus strand of NZ_BSCM01000003.1, from coordinate 38,544 downwards.
CCCGCTCCTGGCGTACTGCCCGCACCACCATGATGGTGGGTAAGCAGCGGATGCCGGAAAGCCGCAGTTATTTCTACCAGGATCTGATGCTGCCGGTGCTGCTCGACAGCCTGCGCGGTGGCTGGCAGGCCAATGAGCTGGCACGTCCGTTAGCGCGCCTCAAGGCGATGGACAACAACGGTCTGCTGCGTCGGACGCTGCAGGCGTGGTTCCGTCATAACGTACAGCCGCTGGCTACGTCGAAAGCGCTGTTTATACATCGCAATACGCTGGAATATCGACTGAACCGGATTTCGGAGCTGACAGGGCTGGATCTGGGGAGCTTTGACGACAGGCTGCTGCTTTATGTGGCGTTACAGCTCGATGAGCAGAGATGAGTGGAATACGGCCTGATGCCCTTACTCCATCCCTTTCCACGGGAGAGGGCGCAAACACTAAAACGGCAATCAAAGATTGCCGTTTTGCGTTTATTTCCGGGTAAGCTTTTCAAGATCCGCTTCGATTTCGCTAATCTTGTTGGTGACAACGCTTTCAAGGTGACGCAGATCGTCGAGGATCTTACGTTTGAGATCGACTTCAGTGCGGTCGCGCTGACAGAGCTGATCGAGTTCATCGATCACATAGCGCAGATTAGGGCTGATTTCCTGAACTTCTTTGTATCCCTGTCCTACACCGTCAGCGACGACGGTCTTACGCTGGCGTGGATATTTAAACTTCACGCTCTTGGCGAAAAACTCTCCTTTGTCCTTGTGAAAATAGATTTTCAGAATGTCGTTATTAGCTTCCTGGCGAAGGCTGTAACGATCAATTTCATCAGGATTGGTAATGCCCAGACTTTTCAGATTATCGTACATAGCGGTACCCTTGATCTCAACATAACCTTTGAATAATTAACGAAAAAATCTATTTTCGCCACCCTCAGATATGAAAAAAGCGGGGTGGCCCCCGCTTTTTGTTATATCCGATTAATCGATGGTGCGCAGCAACTCATTGATGCCCACCTTACCGCGGGTTTTCGCATCAACTTTCTTCACGATAACCGCACAGTACAGGCTGTACTTGCCATCTTTTGACGGCAGGTTGCCGGAGACCACAACGGAACCGGCCGGCACGCGACCGTAGTGAATTTCACCGGTCTCACGATCGTAAATACGGGTGCTCTGACCGATGTAAACGCCCATCGAGATAACGGAGCCTTCCTCAACGATCACGCCTTCCACCACTTCAGAGCGCGCGCCGATGAAGCAGTTATCTTCGATGATGGTTGGATTAGCCTGCAGTGGCTCCAGTACACCACCGATACCCACGCCGCCGGACAGGTGAACGTTTTTACCGATCTGCGCGCAGGAGCCGACGGTTGCCCAGGTATCCACCATGGAGCCTTCGTCTACGTAAGCACCGATGTTAACGTAGGAGGGCATCAGCACGGTGTTACGCGCGATGAACGCACCCTGACGCACGGCCGCTGGCGGTACTACGCGGAAGCCTTCTTTCTGGAAGCGAGCTTCGTCGTAGTCAGCGAATTTCATAGGGACTTTATCGAAGTAGCGGCTTTCTGCTCCGTCGATAACCTGGTTATCATTGATACGGAAAGAGAGCAGCACGGCTTTCTTCAGCCATTGATGAGTTACCCACTGACCGTCGATTTTTTCTGCTACACGTAGCGCGCCGGAATCCAGCAGAGAAATAACCTGATTAACCGCTTCACGGGTAACGGTATCCACATTTGCCGGAGTAATCTCGGCGCGACGCTCAAAAGCGGACTCAATAACGTTCTGTAACTGCTGCATTGTTTACTCTTTCCATTTCACTAAAAAACACGTCACCCTTTATCGTTTGGATTGAGGGCTGCTGTCAACCGTTGTTGCACTTCAAGTTGCAGGTCATTATTAAGGGCACGCCGGTCGGCGGTGGCGATTATAAATAAATCTTCTACTCGTTCGCCAATGGTTGTAATTCTGGCCCCGTGAAGCGAAATTCCCAGATCGGCAAAAACCTGGCCGACGCGGGCGAGCAGCCCTGGCTGGTCGAGCGCGATCAGCTCCAGGAACGATTTACGATCGGTGTGGGTCGGCAGGAAATTGACCTCGGTATCGACGGTAAAGTGGCGTAATTTCGACGGCTGACGACGCGGCTGCGGTGGCTGCCAGCTGCGCTGGGTGATCGCCTGTTCCAGGCCAAAACGTATCCCTTCATGGCGGTCCGACGACAGCGGGCTTCCGTCTGGCTCCAGCACAATAAAGGTGTCCATCGCCATGCCGTCCCGGGTGGTGAAAATCTGCGCGTCGTGAACGCTCAGGTTACGCCTGTCCAGTTCGGCACAAACCGCAGCAAACAGATAAGGCCGATCCGGACTCCAGATAAAGATCTCGGTACCGCCGCGCGTGGCCTGCGGACTGAGGAGGATCATCGGCTGCGATAAATCATGCAGAAGCAGATGTCGCGCATGCCAGGCAAGCTGGTTTGGGCTGTGGCGGACAAAATAGTTGGCACGACAGCGCGCCCAAATCTGATGCAGCGCCTCTTCATCAATGTTATCCATCCGCAACAGCGCCAGCGCCTGCAGCTGATGATGGCGTACACGCTCGCGCATGTCCGGGGTGTTTTGCATCCCGCGGCGCAGCTGTTTTTCGGTGGCAAAGTACAACTCGCGCAACAGGCTTTGCTTCCAGCTGTTCCACAGCGTTTCGTTGGTGGCACAAATATCGGCTACCGTCAGGCAGACCAGATAGCGCAGGCGGTTTTCCGTCTGAACCTCTTCTGCAAACTGCTTGATGACCTCCGGATCCTGAATGTCACGACGCTGCGCGGTGACGGACATCAGCAGGTGATGGCGTACCAGCCAGGCAACCAGCTGCGTCTCGCGAGAGTTCAGTCCATGCAGTTCGGCAAATTTCAGCACGTCCTGCGCGCCGAGCACCGAGTGGTCACCGCCGCGACCTTTGGCGATGTCGTGGAACAGGGCGGCAATCAGGATCAGTTCCGGGTGGGTAAGACGTGGCCACAGTTCGACGCACAGTGGGTGACGTGAGCGTGTCTCTTCTCTGGCAAAGCTCTCCAGCTTGAGCATGACGCGGATCGTGTGTTCATCCACCGTATAGGCGTGGAACAGATCGAACTGCATCTGCCCGACGATATGTGACCACTGTGGCATATAGGCCCACAGCACGCTGTGGCGATGCATCGGCAGAAGCCCACGGCTGACCGCCCCCGGATGGCGCAACATACTGAGAAAAAGGGATCGGGCTTCCGGGATATAGCACAGTGGTTGCGTCAGATGACGGCGCGCATGGCGCAGATGACGCAGCGTTGTGGAGTAGATCCCGGTGATCGTGCTATTGCGAACCATGGTGTAGAACATCCGCAGGATCGCTTCCGGCTCACGGATAAACAGCGTTTCGTCGCGCAGATCGATAAGCGTGCCGCGCAGCTGGAATTCATCATCGATCGGCCGCGGTTTTTCGTCCGCCGTCAGGGCCAGGATCGCTTCGTCGAACAGCTGCAGCAGCATCTGGTTCAGTTCAGTGACGCGACGGGTAACGCGGAAGAAATCCTTCATCATGTGCTCAACCGGCTCGTTACCTTCACCGCGGTAGTTGAGGCGCTGCGCCACGCTGAGCTGACGGTCAAACAGCAGACGGTTATCGTAGCGGCTAAGCTCGAGATGTAGGGCAAAACGGATCCGCCAGAGCAGGTGCAGACACTCATTCAGCTCGTTTCGCTCAGCCTCGGTTAAAAAGCCGAAGCCAACCATCTCGTCCATTGAGGTGGCGCCAAAGTGGCGGCGGGCCACCCACTGCAGCGTGTGAATGTCGCGCAGTCCGCCCGGACTGCTTTTAATATCCGGCTCCAGGTTATAGCTGGTGCCATGGTAGCGCTGGTGACGCTGATTCTGCTCCTCGACCTTCGCGGCGAAGAATTTTTCTGAAGGCCAGAAGCCGTCGCTGAAAATGTGTTTTTGCAGCTCCAGGAACAACGCAACGTCGCCAATCAACAGGCGGGTTTCAATCAGGTTGGTGGCGACGGTCAGGTCAGATAATCCTTCAAGCAGGCACTCTTCCAGCGTGCGCACGCTGTGGCCCACTTCAAGCTTCACATCCCACAGCAGCGTCAGCAGTTCGCCAATTTTCTGCGCCTGTTCATCCGGCAGCTTTTTGCGACTTAAAATCAGTAAGTCGATATCGGAAAGCGGATGAAGCTCACCGCGGCCATAGCCCCCGACGGCGACCAGTGCCACGTCACTGATCTGCCCAAACCCGTAATCAATCCACAGACGCTGCAGGAGCTGGTCGATAAACTCGGTGCGTGCTTCAATGAGCTGCTCCGCGGAGATACCGGCATCAAATGCGCTTCCGAGCCAGCGCTGGAAAACATCCATATGCGCCTTGATACCGGCGCAGGTCAGATCCTGCTGGGGCCAGACGCCCGGGTTATCGGGCTGGTCGGGTAGGGTGGGAAGTGCTGTGTTAGCATACTGTTCGGGTAAAAGATTACTCATCGTGCGCCACCCATAAGAAAAAGCTATAGCCATTAAAAAAGCCGGCATCTGCCGGCTTTTTTATCATTCATCGTGCGTGAGTATCGCCGGGATGGTGTCATCCTTGCGCAACGTCATAATTTCGCAGCCGTTGTCTGTTACCACAATAGTATGCTCGTACTGCGCAGACAAGCTTCTGTCTTTGGTTTTCACCGTCCAGCCATCTTTCATGGTGCGGATGCGGTAATCACCGGCATTGACCATCGGCTCGATGGTGAAGGTCATGCCTTTTTGCAGTACCACGCCGCCGTCATCCGCATCATAGTGCAGAACCTGTGGCTCTTCGTGGAAGACACGGCCAATGCCGTGGCCGCAGTATTCACGCACAACGGAGAAACCTTCCGCTTCAACGAATTTCTGGATAGCGGCCCCGATGGTGCGCAGGCGAATGCCGGGTTTAACCATTTTCAGCGCCAGGTAGAGGCTTTCTTGCGTCACTTTGCACAGACGCTCGCCCAGAATCGTCGGCTTGCCCACGATGAACATCTTAGAGGTGTCACCGTGGTAGTCATCTTTAATGACCGTCACGTCGATGTTGACGATGTCGCCATCTTTGAGCAGTTTTTCGTTGTCCGGAATACCGTGACAAATCACTTCGTTAATCGAAATGCAGACGGATTTCGGGAAACCATGGTAGCCAAGGCAGGCGGAGACCGCGTGCTGCTCATTGACGATATAGTCGTTACAAATGCGGTCCAGTTCACCCGTGCTCACGCCCGGCTTCACGTACGGCTCGATCATTTCCAGCACGTCTGCGGCCAGACGACCGGCGACGCGCATCTTTTCAATTTCTTCAGGTGTCTTAATAGAGATAGCCATGTAATCTGCCCATCAGTGTCGATTTTTTCGACAATACTAGTCTAAGTGTCGTTAATGGTATCAGTCAGGCGCACCCCGTGCCAAATTGAGAATCATTAACAGCACACTCGGCCAACAACTGTTGGTTTCTGATCGTGTTTTGTGGTATAAAGCGCGCCGGACTTCCGATCCATTTCAGATACACAGGCTGGACGGAAGCGACAAATCTCACTTTGTGTAACAACACACACGTATCGGCACATATTCCGGGGTGCCCTTCGGGGTCGGTAATATGGGATACGTGGAGGCATAACCCCAACTTTTAATATAGAGGTTTTAAACATGGCAACTGTTTCCATGCGCGACATGCTCAAGGCTGGTGTTCACTTCGGTCACCAGACCCGTTACTGGAACCCGAAAATGAAGCCTTTCATCTTCGGCGCACGTAACAAAGTTCACATCATCAACCTTGAGAAAACTGTACCAATGTTCAACGAAGCCCTGGCTGAGCTGAACAAGATCTCTTCCCGTAAAGGTAAGATTCTGTTCGTTGGTACTAAGCGCGCTGCAAGCGAAGCTGTGAAAGATGCTGCTAACAGCTGCGATCAGTTCTTCGTGAACCATCGCTGGTTGGGCGGCATGCTGACTAACTGGAAAACCGTTCGTCAGTCCATCAAGCGCCTGAAAGATCTGGAAACCCAGTCTCAGGACGGTACTTTCGACAAGCTGACTAAGAAAGAAGCGCTGATGCGCACTCGTGAACTGGACAAGCTGGAAAACAGCCTGGGCGGTATCAAAGATATGGGCGGCCTGCCAGACGCGCTGTTCGTAATCGATGCAGACCACGAGCACATCGCAATCAAAGAAGCTAACAACCTGGGTATCCCGGTATTCGCTATCGTTGATACTAACTCCGATCCGGACGGTGTTGACTTCGTTATCCCGGGTAACGACGACGCAATCCGTGCTGTTAGCCTGTACCTGAGCGCTGTAGCTGCTACCGTTCGTGAAGGCCGTTCCCAGGATCTGGCTTCTCAGGCGGAAGAAAGCTTCGTAGAAGCTGAATAATAAGGTTTCACCCCTTATTAGTACCGTGTATGAATAGGGGCCAATTATCGGCCCCTTTTTTCAATTTACACTGTTTGGCCTCAGGCCGGGCAGTTCACATCTCCCGAGGATTTAAGAATGGCTGAAATTACCGCATCCCTGGTAAAAGAGCTGCGCGAGCGTACTGGCGCAGGCATGATGGATTGCAAAAAAGCGCTGACTGAAGCGAACGGCGACATCGAGCTGGCAATCGAAAACATGCGTAAATCCGGTGCGATCAAAGCAGCTAAAAAAGCAGGCAACGTTGCTGCTGACGGCGTGATCATCACTAAGATCGACGGCAACTACGGCATCATCCTGGAAGTTAACTGCCAGACTGACTTCGTTGCTAAAGATGGTGGTTTCCAGGCATTTGCTAACAAAGTTCTGGACGCAGCTGTTGCGGGCAAAATCACTGACGTTGAAGTTCTGAAAGCACAGTTCGAAGAAGAACGTGTTGCTCTGGTTGCTAAAATCGGTGAGAACATCAACATCCGTCGTGTTGCTTCTCTGGAAGGCGACGTTCTGGGTTCATACCAGCACGGTGCACGTATCGGTGTTCTGGTTGCGGCTAAAGGCGCTGATGAAGAGCTGGTTAAACAGCTGGCTATGCACATCGCTGCAAGCAAACCAGAATTCGTTAAGCCAGAAGACGTGTCTGCTGAAGTGGTAGAAAAAGAGTACCAGGTTCAGCTGGACATCGCGATGCAGTCTGGTAAGCCAAAAGAAATCGCAGAGAAAATGGTTGAAGGCCGCATGAAGAAATTCACCGGCGAAGTTTCTCTGACTGGCCAGCCATTCGTTATGGATCCAAGCAAGTCTGTTGCTCAGCTGCTGAAAGAGCACAACGCTGACGTGACTGGCTTCATCCGCTTCGAAGTGGGCGAAGGCATCGAGAAAGTTGAGACTGACTTCGCAGCAGAAGTTGCTGCAATGTCCAAGCAGTCTTAATGATTGAAAAGGAGCCGCCTGAGGGCGGCTTCTTTTTGTCACCCGTCACACGAAATCAGACAGGCTCCAGTATCCCTGTGCTGATATGCGACATATCATGTCGCCAGAATTAACCCCCATCTTAATCGTTGACAGTCTCAGGAAAGAAACATGGCTACCAATGCAAAACCCGTGTACAAACGCATTCTGCTTAAGCTGAGTGGCGAAGCGCTGCAGGGATCGGAAGGCTTCGGTATTGACGCAAGCATCCTTGACCGCATGGCACAGGAAATCAAAGAACTGGTCGAACTGGGTATTCAGGTTGGCGTGGTCATTGGCGGTGGCAACCTTTTCCGTGGTGCTGGTCTGGCGAAAGCGGGGATGAACCGCGTTGTGGGCGACCACATGGGTATGCTGGCAACCGTGATGAATGGCCTGGCAATGCGTGATGCGCTTCATCGCGCCTATGTGAACGCCCGCCTGATGTCCGCAATCCCATTGAATGGCGTCTGCGATAACTACAGCTGGGCAGAGGCGATTAGCCTGCTGCGCAACAACCGCGTGGTGATCCTCTCCGCCGGTACGGGTAACCCGTTCTTTACTACCGATTCCGCTGCCTGCCTGCGCGGTATCGAGATCGAAGCCGATGTGGTTCTGAAAGCGACCAAAGTGGATGGCGTGTTTACTGCCGACCCGGCAAAAGATCCGTCTGCCACCATGTACGATCAGCTGAGCTACAGCGAAGTGCTGGAAAAAGAGCTGAAAGTGATGGATCTTGCCGCCTTTACGCTGGCTCGTGACCACAAACTGCCGATCCGTGTCTTCAACATGAACAAACCTGGCGCACTGCGTCGCGTGGTCATGGGTGAAAAAGAAGGCACTTTGATCACGGAATAATTTCCGTCGGCGATAAATACAGGTAAGATTCCGCTTTATTTTGTAGTGGTATCTTACCTGGGCGCGCCTTTGGCGTTGTCAGAATTAAACGCGACTATACTTAGCACACCTGTAGCGCTGTGCTGGCGGATAGTCTGCCTGAGACAAGTTTTCAAGGATTCGTAACGTGATTAACGAAATCAGAAAAGATGCTGAAGTACGCATGGAAAAATGCGTAGAAGCGTTCAAAACCCAAATCAGCAAAATCCGTACTGGCCGTGCTTCCCCAAGCCTGCTGGATGGCATCATCGTAGAATACTACGGCACGCCAACGCCACTGCGTCAGCTGGCGAGTGTTACCGTTGAAGATACCCGTACGCTGAAAATCAACGTCTTCGATCGTTCTATGAGCCCAGCGGTTGAGAAAGCGATCATGGCGTCTGACCTGGGTCTGAACCCAAGCTCTGCGGGCGCTGACATTCGCGTTCCACTGCCTCCACTGACTGAAGAACGTCGTAAAGACCTGATCAAAGTTGTTCGTGGTGAAGCTGAGCAGGGTCGCGTATCCGTGCGTAACGTACGTCGTGATGCGAACGATAAACTCAAAGCGCTGCTGAAAGAAAAAGAGATCAGTGAAGATGACGATCGTCGTTCTCAGGACGACATTCAGAAGATGACGGATGCTGCGATCAAGAAAATTGATGCGGCGCTGGCAGATAAAGAAGCGGAACTGATGCAGTTCTGATTTCTGTCGTACACTGATAAACGCCGTTCAGAAGGACTTCGGGTCTTGCTGGCGGCGTTTTGCTTTTATCTGGTCTAACTTTTTTCGGGCATCTCATGAAGCATTTAACACTCCTTGGCTCAACCGGCTCTATCGGTTGCAGCACTCTCGACGTTGTTCGCCATAATCCTGAACATTACACCGTGACCGCGCTGGTGGCCGGTAAGAATGTGCAGCGTATGATCGAACAGTGCCTGGAGTTTACGCCTCGCTATGCGGTTATGGATGACGAAGAGAGCGCCCGCCTGCTCACCGCGCAGTTGCGTGAGAAAGGCTGTCGTACTGAGGTCCTGAGTGGCCAGCAGGCGGCCTGCGACATGGCTGCGCTGGATGAGGTTGATCAGGTCATGGCGGCAATCGTCGGGGCTGCAGGGCTGCTACCGACGCTTGCCGCTATTGATGCCGGTAAAGAGGTTCTGCTGGCTAACAAAGAGTCGCTGGTGACCTGCGGACGTCTCTTTATGGAGGCGGTGAAGCAGCGCGGGGCGCGTCTTTTACCGGTCGATAGCGAGCACAACGCGATTTTTCAGAGTTTACCGCAACCTTTTCAACAGAACCTGGGGTACGCTGACCTGGAGCAGAATGGCGTTGTATCGATTTTGCTTACCGGGTCAGGTGGCCCGTTCCGTGAAACGCCACTGTCTGAACTGAGCGCAATGACGCCTGAGCAGGCGTGCCGTCATCCGAACTGGTCAATGGGGCGTAAAATCTCCGTTGACTCCGCCACCATGATGAACAAAGGTCTGGAATACATTGAAGCGCGCTGGCTGTTCAATGCGTCGGCGAAACAGATGGAAGTGCTGATCCACCCGCAATCGGTGATTCACTCGATGGTGCGCTATCAGGATGGCAGCGTCCTTGCGCAACTGGGCGAACCGGACATGCGCACGCCTATCGCGCATGCCATGGCGTGGCCGAATCGGGTGAAGTCCGGGGCGAAACCGCTCGATTTTTGCAAGCTGAGTTCACTGACCTTTAGCGAACCGGACTACGATCGTTATCCGTGTCTGAAGCTTGCGATGAAAGCCTTTGACCAGGGGCAGGCGGCGACGACGGCACTTAATGCAGCTAATGAAATTACCGTTGAGGCATTTCTGAATCAGCAGATCCGATTTACCGATATTGCGACGTTGAATTTATCGGTACTGGAAATGATGGATTTGCGCGAACCACAAAGCGTGGAAGAGGTGCTGGCGGTGGATGCACAGGCTCGCGTTATTGCACGTAAGCAGGTGACACGCCTCGCAAGCTGGTGATAAAGCAAGCACTAGTGGTTGTGCTATTTGTTAGCGTTGGGCTTCAGTGATATAGTCTGCGCCACCTGATCGCAGGTATTTGACTTTACGTGGTCAGGTAAGCCGTGGTTTGACACGGCTTTTTTATGTATAGGCTTCAGTATTCCTGAGTACCGTTAAATCCTTTTCAGGGACCAAAAACGCGTTATGTTGTCTGCGAATCAACCAATAAGCGAAAACTTGCCAGCTCATGGCTGCCGTCATGTAGCAATCATTATGGATGGCAACGGCCGCTGGGCGAAAAGACAAGGGAAGATACGAGCCTTTGGGCATAAAGCTGGGGCGAAATCTGTTCGCCGCGCCGTTTCTTTTGCCGCCAATAACGGCATTGATGCGTTAACGCTCTATGCTTTTAGCAGTGAAAACTGGAATCGACCGCCGCAGGAAGTGACCGCGTTGATGGAATTGTTTGTGTGGGCGCTCGATAGCGAAGTAAAAAGCCTGCACCGCCACAACGTCCGTCTGTGTATTATCGGCGAAACCAGTCGTTTTAACTCACGTTTGCAGGAACGGATTCGTAAAGCAGAAGCGCTGACTGAAAATAATACCGGTCTGACGCTCAATATCGCGGCGAATTACGGTGGACGCTGGGATATTATCCAGGGCGTTCGGCATCTGGCCGAACAGGTTCAGGAAGGGCTGTTGAGACCCGACCAAATTGATGAAGAGGCGCTGAGTAAGCAAATCTGCATGAATGAACTGGCACCTGTGGATTTGGTAATTAGGACAGGGGGAGAACATCGCATCAGTAACTTTTTGCTGTGGCAAATTGCCTACGCCGAACTTTACTTTACTGATGTTCTTTGGCCCGATTTTGATGAACAAGACTTTGAAGGTGCGCTGCATGCCTTTGCCAATCGAGAGCGTCGTTTCGGCGGCACCGAGCCAGGTGGCGACAAAGCCTGATGGGGGTAGCTTTTGCTGAAGTATCGCCTGATTTCCGCTTTTGTATTAATACCCATTGTCATTGCGGCGCTGTTTTTACTGCCCCCGGTGGGATTCGCTATTTTGACGCTGGTGGTCTGCATGCTCGCCGCGTGGGAATGGGGTCAGTTTAGCGGCTTTACCTCACGCACTCAGCGGGTATGGCTGGCGGTACTCTGTGGCTTTATCCTGGCCCTGATGCTGTTTACCTTGCCTGAATATCACCATGATATTCACCAACCGCTGGTTGCCGGTTCCCTTTGGGTATCGCTGGGCTGGTGGGTTGCCGCGCTGCTGCTGGTGCTTTTTTACCCAGGTTCCGCGGCATTCTGGCGTAATTCAAAGGTGTTGCGTCTTATTTTTGGCCTGCTCACAATTGTTCCTTTTTTCTGGGGTATGGTCGCACTGCGCGCCTGGCACTATGACGAAAACCACTACAGCGGCGCGATCTGGCTGCTTTATGTGATGATTCTCGTCTGGGGGGCTGACTCTGGGGCCTATATGTTTGGTAAACTGTTTGGCAAACATAAACTGGCGCCAAAAGTGTCTCCCGGCAAAACCTGGCAAGGATTCATCGGCGGCCTGTTTACGGCAGCAATCATTTCCTGGGGCTATGGCGTCTGGGCGAATCTGGAAGTGGCACCGTCAATACTGCTGGTGTGCTCTATTTTTGCTGCGCTGGCCTCGGTACTCGGTGATTTAACCGAAAGTATGTTTAAGCGTGAAGCAGGGATTAAGGACAGCGGACAACTGATTCCAGGACATGGCGGTATACTGGATCGCATTGATAGCCTGACAGCGGCTGTTCCAGTGTTTGCGTGCTTGCTTTTACTGGTATTCGGGACGATTTAACGGAAGGTTTTATGCTGAGCATTCTCTGGAATCTGGCGGCGTTCATTGTTGCACTGGGTGTACTGATTACCGTGCATGAATTTGGCCATTTCTGGGTTGCTCGCCGTTGCGGTGTGCGGGTAGAGCGGTTTTCCATCGGTTTTGGTAAATCACTCTGGACGCGCACTGACCGCCACGGCACAGAATTTGTCATCGCTCTTATCCCGCTTGGCGGCTACGTTAAGATGCTCGACGAACGCGTTGAGCCTGTCGCCCCTGAGCTACGACACAGCGCATTCAACAACAAAACCGTTGGACAACGCGCCGCCATCATCGCTGCCGGGCCGGTAGCCAACTTCATCTTTGCTGTTTTCGCCTACTGGCTGGTGTTTATCATCGGCGTGCCTGGCGTGCGTCCGGTTGTGGGTGAAATTGCGCCTGATTCCATCGCGGCGAGTGCGCAAATTACGCCGGGGATGGAACTTAAAGCGATTGATGGCATCGAAACCCCTGATTGGGATGCCGTGCGTCTGCAGCTGGTAGCCAAAATTGGCGATCGGCAGACAACATTCAGCGTGTCGCCGTTTGGTTCTGACCAGCGGCAGGACAAAGTGCTCGATTTACGTCACTGGCGTTTCGAGCCAGACAAAGAAGATCCCGTCTCTGCGCTGGGCATTCGTCCACGCGGTGCGCAGATTGAGCCGGTATTAGCCGAAGTACAGGCAAACTCGGCTGCCAGCAAAGCAGGTTTGCAAGCGGGCGACAGGATCGTTAAAGTCGATGGTCAACCATTAACAGAGTGGATGACCTTTGTTACTCTGGTGCGCGATAATCCGGGCACGTCGCTCGCGCTGGAAGTTGAAAGGCAGGGCAGTCCGCTTTCGCTGACGCTGACTCCGGATACGAAGTCGGTCGGCAAAAAGGCAGAAGGGTTTGCAGGCGTTGTGCCGAAAGTCATCCCGCTGCCAGATGAGTACAAGACAATACGCCAGTATGGGCCGTTCAGCGCCATCCTTGAAGCCACGGATAAAACATGGCAACTGATGAAGCTGACGGTAAACATGTTGGGGAAATTGATAACCGGTGATGTGAAACTGAACAACCTCAGTGGGCCAATTTCAATAGCTCAGGGGGCTGGGATGTCAGCGGAGTTCGGGGTGATTTACTATCTCATGTTTCTTGCGCTCATTAGCGTGAACCTTGGGATAATCAACCTGTTCCCGCTTCCCGTTTTAGACGGGGGTCATCTGCTGTTTTTGGCGATTGAAAAGCTAAAAGGCGGGCCGGTATCCGAGCGAGTTCAAGACTTTAGTTATCGCATTGGCTCGATTTTGCTGGTGCTGTTAATGGGGCTTGCACTTTTCAATGATTTCTCTCGGTTGTAAGAGAGTTAGTTAGGAAGAACGCATAATAACGATGGCGATGAAAAAGTTGCTCATAGCGTCGCTGCTGTTTAGCAGCGCCACCGTATACGGTGCTGACGGGTTCGTAGTGAAAGACATTCATTTCGAAGGCCTTCAGCGTGTCGCCGTTGGTGCGGCCCTCCTCAGTATGCCTGTGCGCCCCGGCGATACGGTTAATGATGATGACATCAGTAACACCATCCGTGCTCTGTTTGCCACTGGCAACTTCGAGGATGTCCGCGTCCTGCGCGATGGTGATACGCTTCTGGTTCAGGTAAAAGAACGTCCGACGATCGCCAGTATCACCTTCTCCGGTAACAAGTCGGTGAAAGATGACATGCTCAAGCAGAACCTTGAAGCATCTGGCGTACGTGTGGGGGAATCCCTGGACCGCACAACCCTTTCAGACATAGAAAAAGGTCTGGAAGACTTCTATTACAGCGTGGGTAAATACAGTGCCAGCGTGAAAGCGGTTGTGACGCCGTTGCCACGTAACCGTGTTGACCTGAAACTGGTCTTCCAGGAAGGTGTTTCTGCGAAGATCCAGCAGATCAACATCGTGGGTAACCACGCGTTCAGCACCGATGAACTGATCTCTACGTTCCAGCTGCGCGACGAAGTGCCATGGTGGAACGTGGTGGGCGATCGTAAATACCAGAAGCAGAAACTGGCGGGCGACCTTGAAACCCTGCGCAGCTACTATCTGGATCGCGGTTATGCCCGTTTCAACATCGACTCGACTCAGGTCAGTCTGACGCCAGACAAGAAAGGCATCTACATTACGATTAACATCACAGAAGGCGATCAGTACAAGCTTTCTGGTGTTGACGTGAGTGGCAACCTGGCAGGCCATTCTGCTGAGATCGAATCGCTGACCAAAATTCAGCCGGGCGAGCTGTATAGCGGGTCTAAAGTGACCAAAATGGAAGACAGCATTAAGAAGCTGCTCGGCCGCTATGGTTATGCTTATCCGCGTGTACAAACTCAGCCTGAAATCAACGACGCGGATAAAACTGTGAAGCTTCACGTTAATGTTGATGCGGGTAACCGTTTCTACGTGCGTAAGATCCGCTTCGAAGGTAACGACACCTCTAAAGATTCCGTCCTGCGTCGCGAGATGCGTCAGATGGAAGGCGCATGGTTAGGTAGCGACCTTGTTGACCAGGGTAAAGAGCGTCTGAACCGTCTGGGCTATTTCGAAACGGTTGATACCGATACCCAGCGTGTTCCGGGCAGCCCGGATCAGGTTGATGTCGTTTATAAAGTCAAAGAGCGTAACACCGGTAGCTTTAACTTCGGTGTGGGCTACGGTACTGAAAGTGGCGTCAGCTTCCAGGTCGGCGTACAGCAGGATAACTGGCTGGGTACGGGTTACTCCGTAGGTATCAACGGTACCAAAAACGACTACCAGACCTACTCTGAGTTCTCTGTTACCAACCCATACTTCACCGTAGATGGTGTGAGCCTGGGCGGTCGTATCTTCTATAACGACTTTAAAGCAGATGACGCGGATCTGTCTTCTTACACCAACAAGAGCTACGGTGTAGATGGCACGCTCGGCTTCCCGGTTAACGAATACAACTCGCTGCGCGCTGGTTTAGGTTATGTGCATAACGACCTGTCCAACATGCAACCGCAGGTGGCGATGTGGCGTTATCTGGACTCTATTGGCCAGTCAACCAGTAAAAATGGGGACAACAACGGCTTTGCTGCTGATGACTTCACCTTCAACTATGGCTGGACCTATAACCGTCTCGACCGTGGTTACTTCCCGACGGAAGGTTCTCGTGTCAACCTGAACGGTAAAGTGACCGTTCCGGGTTCTGATAACGAGTTCTACAAGGTAACGCTGGACACCGCGTCCTACTTCCCAATTGATGACGACCACAAGTGGGTAGTCCTGGGTCGTACCCGTTGGGGCTATGGCGATGGTTTAGGTGGCAAAGAACTGCCATTCTATGAGAACTTCTACGCCGGTGGTTCCAGCACCGTCCGTGGCTTCCAGTCCAACAACATTGGTCCGAAAGCGGTCTATTACGGCGGTAACGACACCGATAACTGTAATAAATCGTCGTCTTCTGAAGTCTGTAGCTCTGATGATGCGGTGGGCGGTAACGCCATGGCCGTTGCCAGCCTGGAGTTCATCACACCAACGCCGTTCATCAGTGATAAATACGCAAACTCAGTCCGTACATCCATCTTCTGGGATGCCGGTACTGTATGGGATACCAACTGGGAGAATACTGCCCAGATGCGTGCGGCAGGCGTACCAGACTACAGCGATCCGAGCAATATTCGCATGTCTGCAGGTATCGCATTACAATGGATGTCACCGCTGGGGCCGTTGGTCTTCTCTTACGCCCAGCCGTTTAAGAAATACGATGGAGACAAAGCGGAGCAATTCCAGTTTAACATTGGTAAAACCTGGTAATAATCCGCTGCAATGGAATGCGTTGGCAGTGTAGCGCTGACAACTGGCGATCGGTAACACGATCGCCTTGCCACGCAAAGAACGGTACCTTCTGGTGCCAATGGGATGGTAAGGAGTTAATTGTGAAAAAGTGGTTATTAGCTGCAGGTCTCGGTTTAGCGATGGCAACCTCTGCTCAGGCAGCAGACAAAATTGCAATCGTCAACATGGGTAATTTGTTCCAGCAGGTTGCACAGAAAACAGGTGTTTCTGCGACGCTGGAAAACGAATTCAAAGGCCGTGCAAGCGAACTGCAGGGTATGGAAAACGATCTTCAGTCCAAAATGCAGCGTCTGCAGCGTGATGGTTCTACCATGAAAGCGAGCGACCGTAGCAAGCTGGAAAAAGACGTAATGGCTCAGCGTCAGACGTTCTCCCAGAAAGCGCAGGCTTTCGAGCAGGATCGTCAGCGTCGTTCTAACGAAGAGCGTGGCAAGCTGGTGACTCGCATTCAGACTGCTGTTAAAGCAGTTGCTGCCGATCAGAGCATCGATCTGGTTGTTGATGCGAATGCCGTTGCTTTCAACAGCAGCGATGTTAAAGACATCACCGCTGATGTTCTGAAACAGGTTAAATAAGTAATGCCTTCAATTCGACTGGCTGATTTAGCTCAGCAGTTGGATGCAGAATTACACGGTGATGGCGATCTCGTCATCACCGCTGTTGCGTCCATGCAATCTGCTAAAGCCGGCACTATTACCTTCATGGTAAGCCCTAAGTACCGTGAGCAACTGGCTCAATGCCAGGCGTCAGCTGTTGTTCTGACGCAGGACGATCTTCCGTTTGCCACTGGAAGCGCGTTGGTAGTGAAAAATCCCTACCTGACGTATGCACGCATGGCACAAATTCTTGATTCCACGCCGCAGCCGGCGCAGGACATTGCTGCCAGTGCAGCGATTGATCCGACGGCTCAGCTTGGTCACAACGTGGCAGTTGGCGCAAATGCCGTTATCGAATCTGGCGTGGTGCTGGGCGATAACGTTGTCATTGGCCCAGGTTGCTTCGTTGGGAAAAATACGAAAATCGGCGCCGGGACCCGTTTATGGGCCAACGTGTCTGTTTACCATGAAGTAGAAATTGGCGAAAATTGCCTCATTCAGTCCAGCACAGTGATTGGTTCTGATGGCTTTGGCTACGCTAACGATCGTGGTAATTGGGTTAAGATCCCACAGCTTGGTCGCGTGATTATCGGCGATCGTGTTGAGATCGGTGCTTGTACCACCATTGACCGTGGTGCACTTGACGATACGATTATTGGCAATGGTGTTATCATCGATAATCAGTGCCAGATTGCGCATAACGTTGTGATTGGCGACAATACCGCGGTTGCGGGTGGCGTTATCATGGCGGGCAGCCTGAAAATTGGCCGTTACTGCATGATCGGCGGTGCGAGCGTGATTAATGGCCATATGGAAATATGCGACAAGGTGACCGTGACAGGAATGGGCATGGTAATGCGTCCTATCACCGAACCTGGCGTCTATTCCTCTGGCATCCCGCTGCAACCCAACAAGGTATGGCGTAAAACAGCTGCTCTGGTGATGAATATTGATGATATGAGCAAGCGACTCAAGTCTCTTGAGCGCAAAATCGATCAACAAGACTAAGCGTTCATCCGTTTAATGCTATATTCCCCGGCCTGTCGGCTTTCTTATAAACCGGCAGGCCGTGTTATTATTTTTATCAGTACATTTTGACAGGAAGAGTATTTTGACTACTGACACTCATACTCTGCATATTGAAGAGATTTTAGAACTTCTGCCGCACCGCTACCCGTTTTTGCTGGTAGACCGTGTGCTGGATTTTGAAGAAGGTCGTTTTCTGCGCGCAGTGAAAAATGTTTCCGTGAACGAGCCGTTCTTCCAGGGACACTTCCCGGGTAAACCTATCTTCCCGGGTGTGTTGATTCTGGAAGCGATGGCACAGGCTACCGGTATTCTTGCGTTTAAAAGCGTGGGCAAACTGGAGCCGGGTGAGCTGTACTACTTCGCGGGTATCGATGAAGCGCGCTTCAAGCGTCCTGTCGTGCCTGGTGATCAGATGATCATGGAAGTCACTTTTGAAAAAACGCGTCGCGGCCTGACTCGCTTCAAAGGCGTAGCTCTGGTTGACGGCAAAGTTGTTTGCGAAGCGACTATGATGTGTGCTCGTAGCCGGGAGTCTTGATACGTGATTGATAAATCCGCCTTTATTCATCCTACCGCCATTGTGGAAGTCGGTGCCATTATTGGTGCTAACGTCCATATTGGCCCATTTTGTATTGTTGGACCCCATGTCGAAATTGGTGAGGGTACAGTACTGAAATCTCACGTTGTCGTGAATGGTCATACGACTATTGGCTGCAATAACGAGATCTATCAGTTCGCTTCCATCGGCGAAGTAAACCAGGATCTTAAATATGCTGGTGAGTCGACCCGTCTGGAAATCGGCGATCGTAACCGCATTCGCGAAAGCGTCACCATTCATCGTGGAACAGTACAGGGTGGTGGATTGACGAAGGTGGGCAGCGACAACCTGTTTATGGTTAATGCGCATATCGCGCACGACTGTACGGTAGGTAACCGCTGTATTCTTGCCAACAACGCAACGCTGGCAGGACACGTATCGGTAGATGATTTCGCAATTATTGGCGGCATGACCGCAGTCCATCAGTTCTGCATCATTGGTGCACACGTGATGGTCGGCGGATGCTCCGGTGTGGCGCAGGATGTCCCACCGTTCGTCATTGCGCAGGGTAACCATGCCACGCCGTTTGGCGTGAACATCGAAGGCCTCAAGCGTCGTGGCTTTAGTCGCGAAGCGATTACTGCAATCCGCAACGCGTACAAACTGTTGTACCGTAGCGGTAAAACGCTGGAAGAGGCGAAGCCGAAAATTGCCGAGCTGGCGGAGAAGCACCCTGAAGTGAACGAGTTCATGACGTTCTTTGACCGTTCCACAAGGGGTCTGATTCGTTAATGGTCGACAGTCGTCCGCTTACGATAGCCCTGGTCGCCGGAGAAACCTCCGGCGATATTCTTGGTGCAGGTCTTATCCGTGCGCTCAAGGCCCGGGTACCCAATGCGCGCTTTGTAGGCGTTGCTGGCCCGTTGATGCAGGCCGAAGGCTGTGAAGCCTGGTATGAAATGGAAGAGCTGGCTGTGATGGGTATCGTTGAGGTGCTGGGTCGCCTGCGCCGTCTGCTGCACATTCGTGCCGATCTCACCCGTCGCTTTACCGAACTCAAACCCGATGTGTTTGTCGGTATCGATGCACCGGATTTCAACATTACCCTCGAAGGGAATCTGAAGCAGAAGGGCATCAAAACCATTCATTATGTCAGTCCGTCCGTCTGGGCGTGGCGACAGAAACGCGTTTTCAAAATCGGACGGTCAACCAACCTGGTACTGGCTTTTCTGCCTTTCGAAAAAGCGTTTTACGACAAATTTAATGTCCCGTGCCGTTTTATCGGTCATACCATGGCGGATGCAATGCCGCTGGATCCGGATAAAAACGCGGCGCGCGATGTGCTGGGTATTCCTCATGATGCGCACTGTCTGGCACTGCTGCCCGGTAGCCGTGGTGCAGAAGTCGAGATGCTCAGCGCGGACTTCCTGAAAACGGCGCAAATCCTTCGCAAGACCTATCCTGACCTCGAAGTGGTTGTGCCGCTGGTGAATGCAAAACGTCGCGAGCAGTTTGAGCGCATCAAGGCGGAGGTTGCTCCGGATCTCCATGTTCATCTGCTGGACGGGAAGGGCCGTGAGGCGATGGTCGCAAGCGACGCCGCACTGCTGGCCTCCGGCACCGCTGCGCTGGAGTGTATGCTGGCGAAATGCCCGATGGTGGTAGGCTATCGCATGAAGCCGTTCACCTTCTGGCTGGCGAAACGTCTGGTGAAAACGGACTATGTCTCTCTGCCAAACCTGCTTGCCGGGCGCGAGCTGGTGAAAGAGCTTCTGCAGGATGAGTGCGAGCCGCAGGCGCTAGCCGATGCGTTGTTACCGCTACTGGCCGATGGCAAAACCAGCCACCAGATGCATGATACGTTTCGTGAACTGCATCAGCAGATCCGCTGTAATGCCGATGAACAAGCGGCTGAAGCGGTGCTGGAGTTAGCAAAATGATGGAATTTATTTATCCTCATACCCACCTCGTGGCGGGTGTGGACGAAGTCGGTCGTGGCCCGTTAGTGGGTGCAGTGGTGACCGCTGCGGTGATCCTCGATCCTGCTCGCCCGATTATCGGGTTAAACGACTCTAAAAAATTGTCTGAAAAGCGCCGTCTGGCGCTGTTTAGTGAGATTCAGGAAAAGGCGCTGGCCTGGAGCCTGGGGCGTGCAGAGCCGCATGAGATCGACGAACTCAATATTTTGCATGCCACTATGCTGGCGATGCAGCGTGCAGTGGCGGGTCTGAAAATTGCCCCGGAGTATGTCCTGATTGACGGAAACCGCTGCCCTGCGTTGCCGATGCCGTCAATGGCGGTGGTGAAAGGCGATAGCCGGGTCGCAGAAATCAGTGCGGCTTCTATCATTGCCAAAGTGACGCGTGATGCCGAAATGGCCGCGCTGGACCTCACTTACCCTCAGTATGGCTTCGCCCAGCATAAGGGGTATCCAACGGCCTTTCATCTGGAAAGGCTGGCTGAACATGGCGCAACTGAACATCACCGACGCAGCTTTGGCCCGGTGAAACGCGCGCTGGGACTGGTGTCCTGAATCAATACGCAAGCAATTAAGTAACGCGGAATCTGAAGATGGCTGAACCACGTTTCGTACACCTGCGGGTGCATAGCGACTACTCCATGATCGATGGGCTGGCGAAGACCGGGCCGCTGGTAAAAAAGGCGGCCTCGCTTGGCATGCCTGCGCTGGCGATCACCGATTTTACCAACCTGTGTGGCCTGGTGAAGTTCTACGGAGCGGCGCATGGCGCGGGGATGAAACCCATCGTTGGCGCGGATTTTCACGTCCAAAGCGATCTTATCGGCGATGAATTGACGCAAATCTCCGTGTTAGCGATGAATAACGTAGGGTATCAAAACCTGACTCTGCTTATCTCCAAAGCCTATCAGCGCGGCTATGGCGCACTGGGGCCGTGGATCGACCGGGACTGGCTGGCTGAGCTGAACGACGGGCTGCTACTGATCTCCGGCGGCCGTATGGGTGATGTCGGAAAATGTCTGCTGCGTGGCAACAGTGCGCTGGTGGATCAGTGCGTGTCGTTCTATGAAGAACATTTCCCGGATCGTTACTACCTTGAGCTGATCCGCACCGGTCGGCAGGACGAAGAGAGTTACCTGCACGCCGCGGTTGCGCTGGCTGAAGAACGCGGCCTGCCCGTGGTGGCAACCAATGACGTGCGTTTCCTTGAGCCTGGCGATTTTGACGCGCATGAGATTCGCGTCGCGATCCATGATGGCTTCACGCTTGACGATCCGAAACGTCCGCGTAACTACTCGACGCAGCAGTACATGCGCAATGAAGAGGAGATGTGCGAACTCTTCTCCGATATCCCGGAAGCGCTGGAGAACAGCGTTGAGATAGCCAAACGCTGTAACGTCACCGTGCGCCTTGGCGAATACTTCCTGCCGCAGTTCCCGACCGGGGACATGACCACGGAAGACTTCCTGGTCATGAAGTCAAAAGAAGGACTCGAAGAGCGTCTGGAATTCCTCTTCCCGGATGAAGAAGAGCGTAAAAAACGTCGACCAGAATATGACGAGCGCCTGGATATCGAACTCCAGGTGATCAACCAGATGGGTTTCCCGGGCTACTTCCTGATCGTTATGGAGTTTATCCAGTGGTCGAAGGATAACGGCGTACCGGTTGGACCGGGGCGTGGCTCCGGTGCGGGCTCGCTGGTAGCCTATGCACTCAAAATTACCGACCTCGACCCGCTGGAATTTGACCTGCTGTTCGAACGTTTCCTTAACCCGGAACGTGTCTCGATGCCCGACTTTGACGTCGACTTCTGCATGGAGAAACGCGACCAGGTTATTGAACACGTGGCGGACATGTACGGCCGCGACGCGGTATCGCAGATTATTACCTTCGGTACGATGGCAGCGAAAGCGGTTATTCGCGACGTTGGCCGTGTACTGGGGCATCCGTACGGTTTTGTCGATCGTATCTCTAAACTGGTGCCACCTGACCCAGGTATGACGCTGGCAAAAGCGTTTGAAGCTGAACCACAGCTGCCAGAAATCTACGAAGCCGATGAAGAAGTTAAAGCGCTGATCGACATGGCCCGCAAGCTGGAAGGCGTCACGCGTAACGCCGGTAAGCATGCGGGTGGGGTAGTTATCGCGCCGACCAAAATCACCGATTTTGCGCCGCTATACTGCGATGAAGCGGGCCAGCATCCGGTCACCCAGTTTGACAAGAACGACGTCGAATACGCCGGGCTGGTGAAGTTTGACTTCCTCGGTCTGCGTACGCTCACCATCATCAACTGGGCGCTGGAGATGATCAACGCCCGTCGCGAGAAGAACGGCGAGCCGCCGCTGGATATCGCGGCCATTCCGCTTGATGATAAGAAAAGTTTCGACATGCTGCAGCGCTCGGAGACCACCGCCGTCTTCCAGCTTGAATCCCGCGGCATGAAAGATTTGATTAAGCGCCTGCAGCCTGACTGCTTCGAAGATATGATCGCACTGGTGGCCCTGTTCCGTCCGGGCCCGCTACAGTCAGGGATGGTAGATAACTTTATCGACCGTAAGCACGGGCGTGAAGAGATTTCCTATCCGGATGTGCAGTGGCAGCACGAGTGCCTGAAGCCCGTTCTGGAGCCAACCTACGGCATTATCCTGTACCAGGAACAGGTTATGCAGATTGCCCAGGTGCTCTCTGGCTACACTCTTGGCGGCGCGGACATGCTGCGTCGTGCGATGGGTAAGAAAAAGCCGGAAGAGATGGCCAAGCAGCGCGGCACTTTCGAAGAAGGCGCAAGAAAAAACGGTATTGATGGCGAGCTGGCGATCAAAATCTTTGACCTGGTAGAGAAATTCGCCGGGTACGGATTTAACAAATCCCACTCTGCTGCCTATGCTTTGGTCTCTTACCAGACGCTGTGGCTGAAAGCGCACTATCCTGCTGAATTTATGGCGGCGGTTATGACTGCCGATATGGACAACACCGAGAAGGTGGTTGGCCTGGTGGATGAGTGCTGGCGCATGGGGCTTAAGATCCTGCCGCCGGATATCAACTCCGGTCTCTATCATTTCCACGTCAACGAGCACGGGGAAATTGTTTACGGGATTGGCGCGATAAAAGGCGTGGGTGAAGGCCCTATTGAGGCAATCCTCGAAGCGCGTAACAACGGCGGTTATTTCCGCGAGTTGTTCGATCTTTGCGCCCGTACGGACACCAAAAAACTGAACCGCCGCGTGCTTGAAAAACTGATCATGTCCGGCGCGTTCGACAGGCTGGGGCCGCATCGTGCCGCGCTGATGAACTCTCTCGGCGATGCGCTGAAAGCGGCGGATCAGCACGCCAAAGCGGAAGCGATCGGTCAGGCGGATATGTTTGGCGTACTGGCGGAAGAGCCAGAGCAGATAGAGCAGTCTTATGCCAGCTGCCAGCCGTGGCCAGAACAGGTGATGCTGGATGGAGAGCGTGAAACGTTAGGTTTATACCTGACGGGGCACCCCATCACCCAGTACATCAAAGAAATTGAGCGCTATGTCGGAGGCTACAGGCTGAAAGACATGCATCCGACAGAACGTGGTAAAATCACCACGGCTGCGGGGCTCGTGATTGCTGCAAGGGTTATGGTCACCAAGCGCGGCAATCGTATCGGCATCTGTACGTTGGATGACCGTTCCGGGCGTCTGGAGGTGATGTTGTTCACCGACGCGCTGGATAAATACCAGCATTTGCTGGAAAAAGACCGCATACTTATCGTCAGCGGACAGGTCAGCTTTGATGACTTCAGTGGGGGGCTTAAAATGACCGCCCGCGAAGTGATGGACATTGACGAAGCCCGGGAAAAATATGCTCGCGGGCTTGCTATCTCGCTGACGGACAGGCAAATTGATGACCAGCTTTTAAACCGACTCCGTCAGTCTCTGGAACCCCACCGCTCGGGGACAATTCCAGTACATCTCTACTATCAGAGGGCGGATGCACGTGCGCGGTTGCGCTTTGGTGCAACGTGGCGTGTCTCTCCGAGCGATCGTTTACTTAACGATCTCCGTGGCCTCATTGGTTCGGAGCAGGTGGAACTGGAGTTTGACTAATACAGGAATACTATGAGTCTGAATTTCCTTGATTTCGAACAGCCGATTGCTGAGCTGGAAGCGAAAATCGATTCTCTGACAGCGGTAAGCCGTCAGGATGAAAAACTGGATATTAACATCGATGAAGAAGTGCATCGTCTGCGTGAGAAAAGCGTAGAACTGACGCGCAAAATCTTTGCCGATCTCGGCGCATGGCAGATCGCCCAGCTGGCGCGTCATCCACAGCGTCCGTACACCCTGGATTATGTCCGCCTGGCGTTTGACGAATTTGACGAACTGGCAGGCGATCGCGCTTACGCTGACGACAAAGCTATCGTCGGCGGCATCGCACGTCTGGACGGGCGCCCGGTGATGATCATTGGTCATCAGAAAGGCCGTGAAACCAAAGAGAAAATTCGTCGTAACTTTGGTATGCCGGCACCAGAAGGCTATCGTAAAGCCCTGCGTCTGATGGAGATGGCTGAGCGTTTCAAGATGCCCATCATCACCTTCATCGACACCCCGGGTGCGTATCCTGGCGTGGGCGCGGAAGAGCGTGGCCAGTCAGAAGCCATCGCGCGTAACCTTCGCGAGATGTCTCGCCTGAAGGTGCCGGTCATCTGTACCGTTATCGGTGAAGGGGGGTCCGGTGGTGCGCTGGCGATTGGCGTGGGCGATAAAGTGAATATGCTGCAGTACAGCACCTATTCCGTTATCTCCCCGGAAGGTTGTGCCTCTATTCTGTGGAAGAGCGCCGATAAAGCGCCTCTGGCTGCAGAAGCGATGGGCATCATTGCCCCACGTCTGAAAGAGCTGAAGCTGATCGACTCCGTGATCCCTGAACCTCTGGGCGGCGCGCATCGTAAGCCGGAAGTGATGGCGGCTTCCCTGAAAGCGCAGCTGCTGGCAGACCTGGCGGACCTGGATGTCCTGAGCACAGAAGATCTGCTCAACCGTCGTTACCAGCGTCTGATGACCTACGGTTACGCGTAAGCTTCACAATTATCCTAAAAGCCGCACATTGTTGCGGCTTTTTTTATGCCTGCCGTTTACCTTAACTATGCTTAGCTAATGTTTTTCAAGGAGGTAAACCGTGAACATCATCGCCATTATGGGGCCGCACGGCGTCTTTTATAAAGACGAGCCCATTAAGGAGCTGGAGCACGCCCTTCAGTCCCGCGGGTACCAGCTGATTTGGCCGCACAATAGCGCCGACCTGCTGAAATTTATCGAGCACAACCCTCGCATCTGTGGCGTGATCTTCGACTGGGACGAGTACGACATGGAGTTGTGCAGCGATATCAATAAGCTGAACGAATATCTCCCGCTGTACGCTTTTATTAATACCCACTCGACAATGGACGTGAGCGCTCATGATATGCGAATGGCGCTGTGGTTCTTTGAATACTCACTCGGTGTCGCGGAAGATATTGCGACCCGTATTCAACAGTACACCGGTGAATATCTCGATAACATCACGCCACCGTTTACCCGCGCGCTGTTCACTTACGTCAAAGAAGGCAAATACACCTTCTGCACGCCTGGCCATATGGCAGGGACGGCCTATCAAAAAAGCCCGGTGGGTTGTTTGTTCTATGATTTCTTCGGGGGCAACACGCTCAAAGCGGACGTGTCGATTTCCGTCACTGAACTCGGATCGCTGCTCGATCACACCGGACCGCACCTGGAAGCTGAAGAATACATTGCCCGGACTTTTGGGGCCGAGCAGAGTTATATGGTGACCAACGGCACCTCGACATCAAATAAAATCGTCGGAATGTACGCCGCACCCGCCGGTAGCACCTTGCTGATTGACCGTAACTGCCACAAGTCGCTGGCTCATCTGCTGATGATGAGCGATGTCGTGCCGTTATGGCTCTCCCCGACGCGAAACGCGCTTGGGATCCTCGGCGGGATCCCGCGTCGTGAATTTAGCCACGCCGCGATTGAACATAAGGTCGCGGCGATCCCGGGGGCAAGCTGGCCGATCCATGCGGTCATCACTAACTCCACCTATGACGGTCTGCTCTATAACACCAACTGGATTAAGCAGACGCTGGATGTGCCGTCGATCCACTTTGACTCCGCGTGGGTGCCATACACCAACTTTCATCCGATTTACGCGGGAAAAAGCGGCATGAGCGGTGAGCGCGTGCCGGGCAAAGTGTTTTTCGAAACACAGTCGACGCACAAAATGCTGGCCGCGTTTTCTCAGGCCTCGCTTATTCACATCAAAGGCGAGTACGACGAAGAGACGTTTAACGAAGCCTTTATGATGCACACCACCACCTCGCCAAGCTATCCGCTGGTGGCCTCTATTGAAACGGCGGCGGCAATGCTGCGCGGGAATCCGGGCAAGCGTCTGATCAATCGGTCTGTAGAGCGGGCGCTGCATTTCCGTAAAGAAGTTCAGCGGCTGAAAGATGAAGCGGACGGCTGGTTCTTCGATATCTGGCAACCCGAAGAGATTGATGAGGCCGAGTGCTGGCCTGTCTCACCCGGCGAGAGCTGGCACGGTTTTCGCGATGCCGACGCCGACCATATGTTCCTCGACCCGGTGAAGGTGACGATCCTGACGCCGGGAATGGACGAACAGGGCACGATGAGTGACGAAGGCATTCCTGCTGCTCTGGTGGCAAAATTCCTTGATGAACGTGGCGTGGTGGTGGAGAAAACCGGCCCGTATAACCTCTTGTTCCTGTTCAGTATTGGGATTGATAAAACCCGTGCGATGGGCTTATTGCGCGGACTGATGGAGTTTAAGCGCGCTTACGATCTCAACCTGCGGGTGAAAAATATGCTGCCGGATCTTTATGCTGAAGATCCTGACTTCTACCGCAATATGCGCATTCAGGATCTGGCCCAGGGGATCCATCGGCTGATCCGTCAGCACGATCTGCCGCGCCTGATGCTGCAGGCGTTTGACGTGCTGCCGGAGATGAAGTTGACCCCACACAAGGCCTGGCAACGTCAGGTGAAAGGGGAGGTTGAAACCGTCGAGCTGGAAAATCTGGTCGGGCGCGTGTCGGCTAACATGATCCTGCCTTATCCGCCGGGCGTACCGTTGTTGATGCCGGGGGAGATGATCACCGAAGAGAGTCGGGCGGTACTCGATTTTCTGCTGATGCTCTGCTCAGTGGGGCGCCACTATCCGGGCTTTGAGACTGATATTCACGGGGCGAAGCGCGATGAGCAAGGGGTTTACTGGGTGCGAGTCCTAAAATAAGGGCGACAGCTTGCCAGGCCCGGGTTGTCGGTTGTAACGTTCAGGCATCATAAAAAGGAGAAGCTATGCTGGGTTTAAAACAGGTTCATCATATTGCGATCATTGCCACCGATTACGCAAAAAGTAAGGCCTTCTACTGCGATATTCTGGGCTTTACGTTATTAAGCGAGGCTTACCGTGAGGAGCGTGACTCCTGGAAAGGCGATCTCGCTTTAAACGGGCAATATGTGATTGAGCTGTTCTCTTTTCCTTTTCCGCCAGCACGTCCGTCCCGCCCGGAAGCCTGCGGCCTGCGCCACCTTGCCTTTAGCGTCGACGACATTGATCGCGCCGTAAAACATCTGGAGACCCACGGCGTGAAGTGCGAAGCGATTCGTATCGATCCGTTCACCGACAAGCGTTTTACCTTTTTCAACGATCCGGATGGCCTTCCGCTGGAGCTTTACCAGCAGTAATTTCCACCCTGTGTGATAATGCCCGCTCAGTTCGGGCATTTTTATGTGTGATTTTATATGACCCTACCCGCGATTGCTCAAGCCGTTTCACCGTACCGCCAGCTGCTGGTGGGGTTTAGCGGTGGCCTGGATTCCACCGTTCTGCTCCACCGTCTCAAACTCTGGCGTGACAACGAGCCTGATATTCAGCTTCGGGCGATGCACATTCATCACGGGTTAAGCCCGCACGCGGATGCGTGGGTGGCACACTGCGAGGCGGTGTGTGCAGCATGGGCGATCCCGCTGACTGTTGAACGTGTACATCTCCATGATGAGGGGCAGGGCATTGAGGCGCAGGCGCGTAAAGCTCGCTATGCCGCTTTTGCCGCTGAATTACAGCCTGACGAAGCGCTGGTCACGGCGCAGCATCTCGATGACCAGTGCGAGACGTTATTACTGGCCCTCAAACGAGGAAGCGGCCCGGCGGGACTATCCGCGATGCCAGAACGGGCTGATTTCGCCGGATCGCACCTCCTTCGCCCACTGCTTGGCGAGACGCGAGCCTCGCTGGAAACGTGGGCACGGGAACACGGGCTGAGCTGGATTGAAGATGAAAGCAACCAGGATGACCGCTATGACCGTAACTTCCTGCGTCTGCGTGTCGTACCGCTTCTGAGCGAGCGCTGGCCGCACTTTGCAGAAGCGGCAGCACGCAGCGCCATGCTGTGCGCTGAACAGGAGAGTCTGCTGGACGAGCTGCTGAGCGAAGAGCTGGCGGGACTGATTACCGCGCAGGGATCGCTTACCATCGCACCGCTGGAAGCGATGAGCCCGGCGCGTCGGGCCGCATTGTTACGACGCTGGCTGGCCTCTCACGGTGCCGCTATGCCGTCGCGGGCAATGCTGGCTCGTCTCTGGGATGAAGTCGCCCTGGCGCGGGAAGATGCTACGCCGTGTGTGCACCTGAACGGTTTCGATGTCAGACGCTATAAAGGGGCGCTCTGGTGGGTTAAATCATCCCCCTCGCTCGCCGACAGGGTGCTTGACTGGCCGTCGCTTGCGGAACCGCTGCTGTTGCCCTGTGATGCCGGTCGTGTGTCTCTGGTGCCAACCGGCCATGTGCGTCTGCCTGAACCCGGGGAGCCAGTAACCGTGCGCTTTAAGGCGGGCGGTCTGCTGCATATTGTCGGGCGCAACGGAGGGCGGAAGCTGAAGAAAATCTGGCAGGAGAGCAATGTGCCGCCCTGGCGACGCGATACCACGCCGCTACTTTTCTACGGTGAAACGCTGATTGCTGCTGCGGGGGTATTCATTACGCAAGAGGGGTGGGCAGAAACGGGCGTGCAGTTTGAGTGGAAAGCGTAACGGGCAGCCGGGCTGCCCGTTAGTGTCATCAGGATTCGCTCACCACAATGGTGCCGATTTGCGGGTGGCTGAAGCTGGCAATTTTGTCCAGACGTAGCTCACGCGTCGCCCCGGCATCTTCCACTATCAGATATTCCACATTCTTTCGCGAAACCAGGTCGCTGGCTTTTGCCTTCAACACTTCGCCATCTTTTAGCTCCAACGTCAGTATTAAATGATGCTGGCAGGCGAGTTCGAGGTTGTCATAGTCATCACAATTGATGGGTTGATAAGTTTCATTCATTGACATAATCGCTCACCAGTAAATTCGCCGCAGCATACGCTGCTTTTTCCCTGACCGATTCTGAAAGGCCCTCATCAGAGGCCACTTCATTAAGCACTTTCAATACACAGCCCAACGCGTCCGGGACATACCCCAGATCTCCGCTGGCGATTTCCGCATACCGTTTGCGAATTAACTCACAATAATTATTCACATCCCCTCCCGCCAGCGCACTGACTTACTGTGAGATATCATTAAGCCTACGAAGATAAACTCGGTTTAGCAAGGTGACTATACCATACTCATTTAAGCAATATCAGCGCCTTGATAGCCGGTGAATGTTCATCCGGGAACAGCCTTTTTATTCCTTTTTCGCTACAATGTGCGCCTGATTCGAAAGGAGTTCTCTCATGGCGCTGAAAGCGACAATTTATAAAGCTGTGGTCAATGTGGCAGATCTTGACCGCAACCAGTTCCTGGATGCGTCACTCACTCTGGCACGCCACCCCTCTGAAACCCAGGAGCGCATGATGCTGCGCCTGCTGGCGTGGATAAAGTATGCTGACGAGCGTCTGCAATTTAGCCGTGGCTTAAGCGCTGAGGACGAGCCAGAGGCCTGGCTGCACAACGATCATCTGGGTATCGATTTATGGATTGAACTCGGTCTGCCGGATGAGCGCCGCATTAAAAAGGCCTGCACGCAGTCCGCTAACGTGGCGTTATTCGCGTATAATCAACGTGCTGCGGAAATCTGGTGGCAGCAAAGCAAGAGCAAGTGCGGGCAGTTTGCCAACCTTACCGTCTGGTATCTGGACGATGAGCAACTGGCGAAGCTGAGCGAGTTTGCCAGCCGGACGATGGTCCTGCAGGCCACAATTCAGGACGGTGCTATCTGGCTTTCTGATTCTCAGAATAATCTGGAAATTCATTTGACGGCGTGGCAGCCAGCGCCATGATTGTCTTGTCCCGAAACGTTAGTATCCCTGACAATGAGCTGGAGATCACCGCCATCCGTGCTCAGGGGGCGGGTGGACAGCACGTTAACAAGGCTTCAACGGCTATCCATTTGCGCTTTGACATTCGGGCCTCCAGCCTGCCAGAGTATTACAAAGAAAGCCTGCTCGCTGCCAGCCATCACCTGATCACCAGTGACGGCGTGATTGTGATTAAAGCGCAGGAGTACCGCAGCCAGGAGTTGAACCGCGAAGCGGCGATTGCCAGACTGGTGTCGATGATTAAAGAATTAACGGCAGTGCAAAAAAGCCGTCGGGCAACGCGACCGACCCGCGCATCGAAAGAGCGTCGGCTATCGTCGAAGGCCCAAAAATCCACAGTGAAAGCACTACGCGGTAAAGTTCGTCGCCCTACGGAGTGACGAAAAGGAACACAATTTCATAAGGAATTCATTGTGAAAAAAGCATTATTGTCAGCGCTGGCAGTGAGTACGCTGTTTGCGCTTTTCGGGTGTAACAACCGTTCTGAAACGCAGGTCGTGCAGCCTGCGCAGAATGAAGAGTTAAAACCAATGCAGCAGAGCTGGCGCGGCGTTTTACCGTGTGCCGACTGCGAGGGCATTGAAACGTCACTGTTCCTGCAGAAAGACGGTACCTGGGTTATGAACCAGCGTTATCAGGGGGCGAAAGAACCATCTTCCTTTGCGTCCTACGGGACATGGGCGCGTACGGCTGAGAAGCTGGTACTGACGGATACCACCGGTGAGAAAACCTATTTCCGCGCCAAAGGTGAAGGGATGGAGATGCTCGACCGCGAAGGCAATCCGATTGAGTCCCAGTTCAACTATACGCTGGCCCCGGTGAAAGCGGCCCTGCCTGCAACGCCAATGCCAATGCGTGGGATGTATTTCTATATGGCGGATGCGGCGATCTTTACCGACTGCGCCACCGGCAAGAAAATCAGCGTGGCGAACAATGCGCAGCTGGAGCGTGATTACGCTGTTGCGCGCGGCAATGACAGCAAGCCTGTCCTGCTGACGGTAGATGGTCACTTTACGCTGGAGCCGAACCCGGACAGCGGAGAGCTGGTGAAAACGCTGGTGGCAGATAAAGACGCGAAGTTTGTTGCGGGCAAAGACTGTAACAGCAAATAAGCCGATATCGACCCATTAAAAAACCCCGCCTGAGCGGGGTTTTTTGTTGAACGTTAACCTTTAATGGCTTTCACCAGGTAATCAAGAATGTCGCCAGTCTTGATCATCTGCTTTTCACCACTGCGACGGTATTTGTATTCAATGTCGTCGCTGTCGAGGTTACGGTCGCCGATGACTACGGTGTGCGGGATACCGATCAGTTCCATATCGGCAAACATCACGCCTGGACGCTCTTTACGGTCATCCATCAGCACTTCGATACCCTGAGCGCGCAGCTCGGAGTAAAGTTTTTCGGCCAGCTCCTGCACGCGGTAAGACTTGTGCATGTTCATTGGCAGAATAGCCACCTGGAACGGGGCGATATTGTCTGGCCAGACGATGCCACGTTCGTCGTAGTTCTGTTCAATGGCTGCTGCAACCACACGCGTCACACCGATACCGTAGCAACCCATGGTCAGGATCTGGTTGCGGCCATCTTCCCCCTGAACGGCGGCATTCAGCGCGCGGGAATATTTATCCCCCAGCTGGAAGATGTGGCCCACTTCGATACCGCGTTTGATCATCAGGGTGCCCTGGCCGTCCGGGCTTGGATCGCCTGCCACCACGTTACGGATATCAGCCACTTCCGGCGTCGCGACATCGCGATCCCAGTTGATACCGAAGTAATGTTTACCGTCGATGTTAGCGCCAGCGGCGAAGTCGCTCATTGCGGCTACCGTACGGTCAATAACCACCGGAACCGGCATATTCACCGGGCCCAGAGAGCCAGGACCTGCGTTCACGACGGCACGGATTTCCGCTTCCGTTGCGAACGTCAGCGGGCTGGCAACCTGAGGCAGCTTCTCAGCTTTCACTTCGTTCAGTTCGTGATCGCCACGCACCAGCAGGGCAACCAGCGGGTACGCGCTACCTTCGGTGGATTTCACCAGCAGGGTTTTTACCGTTTTTTCGACGGGCAGGTTGAACTGCTCAACCAGCTCGGCAATGGTTTTTGCGTGAGGTGTATCAACCAGCGTCATCTCTTCCGTTGCAGCAGCACGTGGCGCTTTAGGGGCCAGCGCTTCTGCAAACTCGATGTTCGCAGCGTAATCAGAAGAGTCAGAGAAGATCACATCGTCTTCACCGCTCTGAGCCAGAACCTGGAACTCATGAGACGCGCTTCCGCCGATAGAACCGGTATCAGCCTGCACAGCACGGAAATCCAGACCCATACGGGAGAAGATTTTGCTGTAAGCCTCGTACATTTTGTCGTAGGTCTCTTGCAGCGATTCCTGAGACGTATGGAAAGAGTAAGCATCTTTCATCAGGAATTCGCGTGAGCGCATGACGCCGAAACGTGGGCGAACTTCATCACGGAACTTGGTCTGGATCTGGAAGAAGTTTAGCGGCAGCTGTTTGTAAGAGCTCAGCTCATTACGAATCAGGTCGGTAATGACTTCTTCATGCGTAGGGCCGAGGACGAATGGACGCTCGCCACGATCAACGAAACGCAGCAGCTCAGGGCCATATTGCTCCCAACGGCCGCTCTCCTGCCACAGGTCAGCGGGCTGAACCACAGGCATGGACACCTCGATAGCACCGGCGTTGTTCATCTCTTCACGCACGATGTTTTCGACTTTTTTCAGGACGCGCACGCCGGTCGGCAGCCAGGTATATAACCCGGAGGCCAGCTTGCGGATCATCCCGGCGCGCAGCATCAGCTGATGGCTGATCACTTCGGCGTCGGCAGGCGTCTCCTTCAGAGTGGAGAGCAGATATTGGCTAGTACGCATGTTGTTACGGTTCCATTTCGACGATTGGAACAGGCTGAAACACCAGCCTGAGACAAAAAAAGTGGTTTAGTTTACCAGTGTGGCAAAGATGCCAAAAGAGAGGAGGACAAAATTACCTGGGTTCAAGGGCAAACACTTCAAAACCTGCCCCGGTCACGCGCCAGCGAACGTTAAAATCCAGCAGCCAGACGGCGTAGGTTTTCCCGGCGTCCTCTTCTTTACGATAGGCCGGACGGGGGTCCTGTGCCAGCACTTCGGTGATAAAGTCACGAAGGCGGGGATAGCGTGTTTCCAGCTGCTGAAGCTGCGTGGTTATCTCAGCCGTGAAGTGAACAGGCATATCTGCCTGCGGTGCTTCCTGAGCATAGCTTGCGCGGGCGTCGGGTAACGCTTCGGCAAAGGGGAGATACGGCTTGATATCGATAACCGGCGTGCCATCAACCAGGTCAAGGCTGCCTAACTCCAGTATGACCTGATCCTTCTGACAGCGTATACCTTTCAGTTCGACCAGCGACATCCCGACAGGGTTTGGACGGAAGGTTGAGCGCGTCGCAAACACGCCCATCCTGGCGTTGCCTCCCAGGCGAGGAGGGCGTACGGTCGGACGCCAGCCACCTTCCATCGTCTGGTGAAACACAAACACAACCCATAAGTGGCTGAATGCTTCGAGCCCGCGTACGGCATCAGCCTGATTGTAGGGCGCGATCAAGTGAAGCTCGCCACCGCTGGTGACCAGACCTGGCTGGCGTGGCACGGCGAACTTCTCTTTATAGGGAGAGCGAATAACGCCTATCTGTTCGAACTGAAATGAACTCATTTCGCCGTAATGTTCAGCGCCGAGCCGATGCAAACCGCCTGACGGTAGCAACCCGGTGTTCCACTGGTCACTTCGCAGCTATGCAGCAGAACCGCGTTGGCTTTCATTTTTGCCGCGTTGATCTGCATGCGTTTACGCGCTGTTGGGATATTCGGTGGAGAGTCCTGATTGGTAGCCTGACAGGATTCGCCGCTTACTTCACCCAGTTCACGGAAAGGTTTACCCACGAGTTCGTCAGCTTTGGTAATAATGCGAACCGGCGCAGGGCGAGGCGCTTTCGGTTTTACGGGTTCTGCTTTTGGCGGGGTTGCCGTGCTTTGGACAGGTTCAACAGGAGATCTGCTTAGCATAGAACAGCCGCTCAGCATGAGTGCTAAAAGACAGATCGGTAAAGCACGCATAATAATTCCTCAATGGATAATCAAAACGTCAGATATTGAATCAGTTGACTGCACAAATGACAAGACGGGCATAAGCCCGTCTTGATGATATTACACTGAGGTGAGATTACCAGCCCTTAACAGCGCCGCCGTTAAACACTTTGTTGGCTTCCTGGTAAACTTCGTCAGACTGATAAGCCTGTACGAACTTCTTCACGTTTTCCGCATCTTTGTTGTCTTCGCGAGTCACGATCAGGTTTACATACGGGGAGTCTTTGTCTTCAACGAAGATACCGTCTTTCGCTGGCGTCAGGCCAATCTGGCTGGCGTACGTGGTGTTGATAACGGCCAGGGCAATCTGCGCGTCGTCGAGAGAACGTGGCAGCTGTGGGGCTTCCAGCTCAACAATTTTCAGATTTTTCGGATTCTCGGTGACATCCAGAACGGTTGGCAGCAGGCCAACACCGTCTTTCAGCTTAATCAGGCCCACTTTCTGCAGCAGCAGCAGGGAACGGCCAAGGTTGGTTGGGTCGTTAGGAACGGCAACCTGAGAGCCTGGCTGCAGTTCGTCCAGAGATTTAATTTTCTTGGAGTAACCGGCAATAGGGTAAACAAAGGTGTTACCCACACCCACCAGTTTATAGCCGCGGTCCTTGATCTGCTGATCCAGGTAAGGTTTGTGCTGGAAGGCATTGGCGTCGATATCGCCTTTGCTCAGCGCTTCGTTCGGCAGAACGTAATCGTTAAAGGTCACCAGCTCAACGTCCAGACCATACTTCTCTTTCGCGACTTTCTGCGCGACTTCAGCAACCTGCTGTTCTGCACCCACGATAACGCCCACTTTGATGTGGTTTGGATCTTTTTCGTCCTGACCGCAACCCACCAGTGCCAGAGAGCCGATCAGCGCGCCTACCGCTGCAAAGGTCTTTAATTTAAACGCCATGTTATATCCTTAACTCGTCGAGTTTGTGTTGTGTGTAACGTTATTTGTGAGTAACAGTCCGGACGATGCGATCGCCAGAGAACTGGATTAAGTAAACCAGCACAACCAGCAATACCAGAACGGTATTCATTACGGTAGCGTTATAACCAATATAGCCGTACTGGTAGCCAATCTGGCCTAAACCGCCGGCGCCAACGGCACCGCCCATCGCGGAATAACCCACCAGAGTAATCAACGTAATGGTTGCCGCATTCACCAGCCCTGGCAGCGCTTCAGGTAGCAGGACTTTACGCACGATCTGCATTGGCGTTGCCCCCATCGCGCGGGAAGCCTCGATCAAACCGGTCGGAATTTCCAGCAGGGCGTTTTCCACCATACGGGCGATAAACGGCGCAGCTCCTACGGTCAGCGGAACGATGGCTGCCTGCAAACCGATAGACGTTCCCACGATCACACGGGTAAATGGAATCATCCACACCAGCAGAATAATGAACGGGATAGAACGGAAGATATTCACCAGTGCAGACAGGGTGCGATACAGCTTCGCGTTCTCAATGATTTGTCCCGGGCGCGTCACATACAACAGCACGCCGACCGGCAGACCAATCACAAAACCAAAGAAGCCTGATACAAAGGTCATTGCCAGCGTTTCCCAAACGCCGCGAACCAGCAGCCACATCATCGGCTCAGACATAACCCAGTACCTCTACTTTTACGTGATGTTCTTGCAGCCAGGCAATTGCCGCCTGGGTTTCTGCTTGTGTGCCGTGCATTTCCGTCAGCATGATGCCGAACTTCACGCCACCGGCGTAATCCATTTGCGCGCTGATGATGTTGTTATTCACATTAAAGCGGCGCGCGGTTTCGGACAGCAGCGGTGCATCGACGGACTGGCCAGTGAACTCCATACGCAGCATCGGGACGCTGTCAGCGGTCGATTCTGTTTTTAAACGCTCCAGATAATCTTCCGGAATATCCAGGTGCAGCGTGGACTGAATAAACTGTTGTGCCAGTGGGGTTTTCGGATGGGAAAACACTTCGCTGACCGTGTCTTGCTCAATCAACTCACCGTTGCTGATTACCGCGACGCAATCACAGATGCGTTTCACCACGTCCATTTCATGTGTAATAAGGAGAATGGTCAGGCCGAGGCGACGGTTGATGTCCTTCAGCAGCTCCAGAATGGAACGCGTAGTGGCGGGATCTAATGCGCTGGTGGCTTCATCGCACAGCAGCACTTTCGGGTTACTTGCCAGCGCGCGGGCAATGGCCACACGCTGTTTTTGTCCACCGGACAGGTTTGCCGGGTAGCTATCGTGTTTATCACCCAGACCGACGAGATCCAGCAGTTCGGTTACGCGACGCTTAACTTCTTCTTTTGGCGTGTTGTCCAGTTCCAGCGGCAAGGCAACGTTGCCAAACACCGTACGGGAGGCCAGCAGGTTAAAGTGCTGGAAGATCATGCCAATCTGGCGGCGTGCTTTCGTCAGTTCTTTCTCTGAAAGTGCGGTCAGTTCCTGCCCGCCTACTTCTACACGACCCTGGGTTGGGCGCTCAAGCAGGTTAACACAACGGATCAGCGTACTTTTACCTGCACCCGATGCGCCAATGACGCCATAAATTTGACCAGCAGGAACATGCAGGCTGACATTGTTCAGCGCCTGAATGGTTCGGTTCCCCTGCTGGAACACTTTGGTGATATTGGAAAGTTTAATCATTAGATTATTTTTATCGTATGTAAGTTAGCCGTGGCATTTTCTTCTGCCAGATACGGGTGATGACCGTAAACAAAACGGATGTTAAGGCATCCAGACGTCTAAATCAATCCAACTCTGTACGATGAGCACTTTATTGCGCTGCGATTCATGAGATACTAGCTGTACATGCCTTTTTCAGGAGCAAACCGGTGGCAAAATCAGTACCCGCAATTTTTCTCGATCGTGATGGCACTATTAATGTGGATCACGGTTATGTCCACGAGATTGATGAGTTCGAGTTTATCGAGGGCGTTATCGATGCCATGCGCCAGCTGAAAGAGATGGGCTATGCGCTGGTGGTCGTGACCAATCAGTCCGGTATCGCACGTGGAAAATTCACCGAGGCGCAATTCGAGACGCTGACGGAATGGATGGACTGGTCGCTGGCTGACCGCGGTGTTGAACTTGATGGCATTTACTATTGCCCGCACCACCCGCAGGGAACTGTAGAAGAGTTTCGCCAGACGTGTGATTGCCGCAAGCCGCATCCGGGAATGTTTATCT
Organism: Enterobacter sp. 200527-13; assembly: GCF_027924865.1. Classification (NCBI taxonomy): domain Bacteria; kingdom Pseudomonadati; phylum Pseudomonadota; class Gammaproteobacteria; order Enterobacterales; family Enterobacteriaceae; genus Enterobacter; species Enterobacter sp. 200527-13. Next base: position 844 of record NZ_BSCM01000003.1, on the reverse strand, counting down.
CTGCGCAGGAATTCCTGCATATCGATATGGCTGCTTCTTATATGGTGGGCGATAAACTGGAAGATATGCAGGCAGCAACCGCCGCAGGTGTGGGGACTAAAATACTTGTGCGCACCGGCAAACCTGTGATCCCTGAAGCAGAGAGTGCCGCGGATTGGGTGATTAATAGCCTGGCAGAGCTGCCAAAAGAGATTAAAAAGCACCAAAAATAGCCTTTTTGGTGAAAAGGTGAGCGGTCAAAATAAAAATGCATATTTCCGCTTGTCATTCCTCGGCGGCACCCTATAATGCGCCTCCATCGACACGGCAGATGTGAATCACTTCACAGATAACCCGGTCGGTTGAAGAGAAAAAATCCTGAACATCAGGGTTGACTCTGAAAGAGGAAAGCGTAATATACGCCACCTCGCGACGGTGAGCTGTAAGCCGCGTCGCAACTGCTCTTTAACAATTTATCAGACAATCTGTGTGGGCACTCAAAGTGACATGGATTCTTAATGTCTTCGGACACTAAATGAATACCAAAGTCTCTGAGTGAACATACGTAATTCATTACGAAGTTTAATTCACGAGCATCAAACTTAAATTGAAGAGTTTGATCATGGCTCAGATTGAACGCTGGCGGCAGGCCTAACACATGCAAGTCGAACGGTAGCACAGAGAGCTTGCTCTCGGGTGACGAGTGGCGGACGGGTGAGTAATGTCTGGGAAACTGCCTGATGGAGGGGGATAACTACTGGAAACGGTAGCTAATACCGCATAACGTCGCAAGACCAAAGAGGGGGACCTTCGGGCCTCTTGCCATCAGATGTGCCCAGATGGGATTAGCTAGTAGGTGGGGTAA